>CAVRFP010000011.1:0-274655 GCA_963720405.1 uncultured Chitinophagaceae bacterium | reverse complement strand
CTTTTTCTTCGTTGCCATCAGGAAGGTTAAAATGAATAACCTGCTTCACGATATAAAAGATCAAAAATCAAGAATAAGAAAGTAAAAATGGAAGTGGCCAAGTAATTTTTTGTTTCAAAATTTGCACCGCACAAATCCTGTCACAAAACATTTACATTCTCTCTATTTTATTCAGCCTGAAATTTTGAGGCAACCATTAGCATACAATTCCGCGTTCTAATTAAGACGCGCGAGTCACGCTGCTGCTTCGCGGCTTCCCTGCATTTAAAAATGGATTGCATTTAAAAAATTTTGGTTATGAAAAAAATAATACCTGCACTTCTTTTATGCCTCTCATTCTTTGAATTGAAGGCCAGAACCTGGAATGTAACTGTAGAAAATTTCCAGTTTAGCCCCGCAACCTCAATGTGATGGTTGGGGATGTGATACATTGGCAGTGGGCCAGCGGCATTCATACCACCTCTTCGCTAACTGTGCCCGCAGCGCTTGCTTCCTGATTGCATCAATAACCTCTGCAAGTAAGCTTTTTTAATTATACCGTTACTACTGCAGGAAATTATACTTACCAGTGCGATATTCATCCACTGCTCATGATCGGCTCTTTTACGGCTTCTGCAGAATTGCCAGTTACCCTTTCAACTTTTGAGATTGAAAATGAAAATGGACAAGCTGTTCTAAAATGGGCGACATCTACCGAGATCAATTCCGATTATTCTTCAATACGCCGGAGCCTTAACGGCACAATTTTGATGAGATCGCAAAAGTTACCGCTGCAGGAAATTCTTCCATTGAAAAACAATATTCATTCGCCGACGGCACAGTTCCTGCCTCGGCACAATTCGCTTATTATGAACTGGCCACTGTTGACAGAGATGGAAAATCACAATTATCACCGATTAAAATCTACAGAAATAAAACCGCATCGGCTAAACTCGTCACGTTATTATCGCCCAATCCTATAAGCGGTATGGGACATCTGATGTTGCAATTCAATGCAGACAAAGCGGGTTTAATGAAAGTAACAATAAACGATATGCAAGGCCGCATCGTTTTGAAAACGGAGCTTGCCGCGTCGCCTGGAATTAATAATGGCCATATCCATTTGGGAAATATTCCATCGGGAATTTATACCATTTATTTTTCCATGAATGATATTAACGAATCGTACAGGATAACCAAAGAATGATGTTATGAAAATGATTTGGAGGTAAACCGGCTTGCAACATCTATTGTTAGGCTGTGGCTTTATTTTCCGCATGGAAACAGACAATCAGTTGCCTAACCATAAAAACATGGGATGTTCATATAAGCCATTTTGTAGCTTTTCAACTTTTTTATTCTTTAATTATTTAAACATCGCAAGTATCGGGTAGGCCCGATACTTTTTCATATCTACTTTTACGTGATCAAATTTAAAAAAGAAGATATGAAAGAGCAGGACGATATCAATTTCAACCGGATTGCGGAAGCAATTAATTTCATACAGGAAAATTTCAAATCACAGCCACGCCTAGACGAAATTGCTGAAAAATTACATGTAAGCCCTTATCATTTTCAGCGGCTATTTACAGAATGGGCTGGCACAAGCCCTAAAAAATTTCTTCAATATATCAGCGTGGAGCATGCAAAAAAAATGTTGAAAGAAAACCAGGCTTCCTTGTTTGAAACAGCCATGGATACAGGGCTTTCAGGCACAAGCCGCCTGCACGACCTGTTTATAAACATTGAAGGAATGACTCCTGGTGAATATAAAAACGGAGGCGAAAATCTTTCCATCAATTACAGTTTTGCTGAAAGCCCGTTTGGAAATATGCTGGTAGCTTCTACCGCTAAAGGCATTTGCTACCTTGCATTTGCCGATGACGAGGCAATGGCATTAAAGTCATTGACCAATAAATTTCCGAAAGCGCATTATCAACAAATGACCGACCTGATTCAGCAAAATGCGTTATTCATTTTTACCCACGACTGGCAAAAACTACATCAAATAAAACTCCATTTAAAAGGAACGGATTTTCAGCTAAAAGTTTGGGAAACTTTGCTCAAAATACCAATGGGAAAATTAACCACTTATGGAAATATTGCAAAGCATATTGAAAGTCCCAATGCCTCAAGAGCTGTAGGCACAGCCATTGGCGATAATCCTGTAGCTTTTCTAATTCCGTGTCACCGGGTAATTCAATCTACCGGAATCTTTGGAGGATATCATTGGGGAAGCAACAGAAAAACAGCGATGATTGGATGGGAAGCGGTGAAGGGAAATGTAGAATAAGAAATGTGAAAAATGTGAAAATGCAACTGAACGATAATATATCAAAATTCTACTTTTTGGCTTATCACGACTTTAATGGTAAATGAATTCATGAAGTAAAATTCGTGTAAACCGCCTAACCTTCTTAAATGATCAGCCATAATGAAATAAATCATAAAGAACTTTACAAAAAAATCAAACATAAACAAATTTGTTTGGGAGGAAATAAAAAAATTAAAATATACGGCACGCTCAATTGCTCATCAGGCAAACGAATGAAAATAGAAAACCGCGTATTTTTTTCGGATGAAAATGAAGCCATCAAAAACGGCTATCGCCCTTGCGGGCATTGCATGAAACAGAAGTATGGAAAGTGGAAAACGAGAACCATTCATCGTGCACCAACACAAATAACTAAAAGATAATTATGGATTTATTTGGAAATTATATCGACGAAAAAATAAACTTATTGCCCAACGACGGAACGGTAAATTATTTTGGAAAAATATTGTACACACGCGAGGCCAATCATTATTTTGATTTGCTAATGAAAACCATTGCGTGGAAAAATGATGAAGCGTTTATCATGGGCAAACATTTCATTACCAAAAGAAAAGTGGCGTGGTACGGCAACGATGAATATTCCTATACTTATTCAAAAATTACCAAACATGCATTGCCCTGGACTGAGGAGTTATCGGCATTAAAAAAAATGGTAGAAGAGAAAACGGGCACAATCTTTAATTCCTGCCTGTTGAATTTGTATCATACCGGCGACGAAGGAATGGCGTGGCATAGCGATGATGAAAAGGCCTTGGCAAAAAATTCAGCCATTGCTTCTCTTAGTTTTGGCGCGGAAAGAAAATTTTCTTTCAGGCACAAACAAACAAAAGAAACCGTTTCAATGTTTTGGAACACGGGAGTTTGTTAGTGATGAAAGATGCCACTCAAACCCACTGGCAGCATCGTTTGCCGCCAACAAAAAAAATACATAAAGCAAGAATTAATTTAACTTTCAGAACGATGGTGCAAGGTTAAATCTGGCTTGAATCCTGAAGACCAGTAACTTTATTGGCAATCTGGTTTTTATAAACGGCTGGTCGTCCTGATAATTCAATTGGCTGATATTTTTGAAGGTTGCCGTATCGCCGTTCATGTTGATATCGCCATAACCTTCAATGAGACTTGTTCCTGATATTTTAAATACGACCTGCCTTACTGAACTCTTGCCTTCAGATTGGAAAGTGTAATCGCCAATGATGAGGCTGTCCTTTATTTCGCCTTTAAACACGCCCCTATTGCTGTCTTTTTCAAAACGATTGTAAACAAGATCTGCGGAAACGTACTTCCGTTATCACTATTAATTTTTAAAGTGGCCGTATCTTTTTTTAGAGTGGAAGTATAGCAACCATTTATTAAGGATGTTTTATCTTTTTCTTTAGAATTTTTCAATGTGTCTTTAGCTACATCGGAGAATTATCCTGTTGCGAATTGCAGGCTGAAGTAAATAACAATGAAATTAAAAATAAGCGGTTCATAATTATCACGAGTTAGAGTTAAGACATTCATATAATTAAAACAACCCAAAAAGTAGTTTTTGGTAATATTCAAAATCAAGCTTGCAATATAACCCTATGGCAATTCAACAATATAACAATGCAACCTTACTTAAACGTCTGATTCATCGCTTTTAACATGCCCGGTGTTGACCATTGGCCCGGAACGATCATTCTGCGAACGGTGTAGAGAGGTTCTGTGGAATCTCTTTTAGTAGATAAAATGAAAGCCATTTTAAATCCTGCTTTTTTTAATTCCGGTATGGCAGGCGAATTCCAAAGTCCAAATGGATATGCAAAATAAGTAGCGGCTTTGCCCGTAATATCTTCTATAGTTTTGCGTGGCTTTACAAATTGCTTTTCCCAATCATCGCCCTGGTATTTGGTTACCATATGATGATCCCAAGTATGAGATTCCACTGCGTTTCCTTCATCAGCCAGTTGTTTCAACTGCTCTTTAGTCATATAACGGGGACGGTTAATCGAAATAGTCATGATAAAAAATACTCCTTTAAAACCGTATTTTTTCATTTCCTGGTATCCGATACTGAACTGTTCTTCATCCGTATCATCAAACGTAAGCATTACGGGTTTTGGCGGCAATGGCGCGCCATGTGCGAGGTAATTATACAACTGATCGGGCAACACAGTTTCATACCCACTATCTTTAAGCGCTTTCATTTGCGAAGCAAACTGCGAAGGCGATACAGAATAGCTTTTAAATGTTTCGCTTTGTCCTGGTTTAGGATCGCGAATGTGATGATAGCATAAAACAGGCACTTGCTTTTTAGCGAGAATAGTGGCGGCGTCGGCAATTGTTGTAATGGCAGAATCTGCAGTTACAGCTTTTTCATCTTTTTCACTCTTTTTAACCGACTCTTGCGCGTTAGTTGTTTTTTTATCGCCATTTGAAGAACAAGCCGCTAAAAAAAATAACGGAACAAATAGCACTAAATATTTTGATTTCATGAGGTACTTACAAAAGAATTATTGATATTGAATATAGATTGGTTTTGGAATAAATTTGAGTAATTCCTGTGGTGTATAAAGTTGGTTGGCCCCGGTTTTGGTATCGTTTTTATAGAATAATTTAAATCCGGTAAACTGAACAGGTTCTCTGTAAATGTACCTCAGGTACGTGGAGCGTTTCAAAATTTTATCGCCCCAGCCGTCCATGTCAATTACTACCTGCACTTCCGGAACTTTTTTAATTTGCCTGTAATCGGTGAGCATTCCCTGGGTAAAACGATGAACGATCAAAATTTTTGGAGGCAGATTGTATTTCTCTGACAAGAGCAGCAAGATCATCAATAGCAATATTTATATCCTCGGCGCTAAAAGTGCCTATTTTTTTGCCCGGAACATGGCCGCCTTTCATAGAAAATTCAGGATCGATGCCCAAATGCACCTGCGGCATTTGTAAATATTTTTCCAACGGCGGCACTTCATCTTTTACAGAACTATGCCCCACCTGGATGTCTAAAAAAACCAGCGCATTAATTTCACCCGCCCAATTTACAATCGAATCTATTTGGTGCGAAGGCATGCGCAGTCTGTGTTTTCCGTCTTTCCCAGGTGCGCCTTGCGCAGTAACCGCTACATAATGCAATGCAGGAATTACAGGAAGTGAAGAATCCGCCGCTTGCCAGTAAGCAACCTCGTCTTTAAGCTTTTTGAGCATTTCATTCTTTGGCAATTCACCCAAAATGCCCATCTTCTTAGAATAAAGATTTCCATAAAAAGCAACAATGCGGTTAAATGGCAAAACCGCTCCTGCCAACGGATAAGGAGCTTTCACCGGCCACAATCCTGTTGTATCATTATTGGCCAATTGCGCCATTATTGCATCATATTTTGCGGTGTCAATCACCTTTCTTTCATATACTTTGCCGGGAGCCGCAGGTTTGGCTACAGTACTGTCGCCGGAATGGTTTTCAGGTGCAGACTGGCCACTATTACAACCTGTATTAAATAAAATCAAAATAAGAACAGGCAAACTGCCCGCAAAGATGTATTTTCTCATAGCTGCGAAGTTATTTTAAAAAAAGATTGTAAAGCGTTTCTCTGAATAAGATTTTGCAAAATATAAAACGCTGAAACAGGCGATTAATTGCCCACGTTTTTATAATCGTCCAGGTTAACCGGAGATGTTTTATCAGCAATTTTTTTTGAGATAAAAATCAGCGCGATTTCGGCTAAAATCAGCACGGCAAATTGAACTGAACTGTATTGATAACGCCCGGTTAGCCAGAAATAACAGGTAATTGAAATACAGCAAACAATGGCCGACAATGATATTCCCCATTTGCAAATTTCAATAATCTGATAACGCCTGTGAATTGATGGCGTTGACGGATGCACGTCGGGACGCAACTTTTTAAGAAGATAGATGTTTTCAATAATATCGCATATCCAGGGAATGATTTGCATCCACGCAAGCAGGGCAAAAAATGAATGTCCGAGCCAGGTTAGTTTCATCGATATCTGCATACAAAATAAAAAGATAGAGCCATAAGCCAACGGCATGAAGATAAAATCGAGGTAAAGATTTCCTTTTAAATTGCGTAACGATTTTCGCGACAGTTCCGGCGGAAGTAAAAAAATGCCTTTAATATAGGTGGCCAGTTCCAGCGGTGAAGCAGGTGATTGAAGATCGATAATGCTGAATTTTCTTACAAAAACATGCAGCGTGTAGAAATATTTACTTTGCCAATTCATCATCAAAGCAATCACGAGCATTGCCCCGAAAACAATACAGAAATACACCAGGTCAACATCAATGTAAAAGATGCTATTCATTTATGACGGTTTTAATTTTATTAACAGGAACCTCAATTTTATTTCCCGCAATAAGCTTTTGCTGCATGGCAGTTCTTTCGTTTTTGTATTCCTGCCAATCAAATTCCAATAAAAATTGGGTGGCCGCTTTTGCGCCGAGAACAAACATGGCAACCTTATCTTCATCTTTTATAAAAAAATTCAGCCAGTTGTATCCGGCTAATGGAATTTTTCCAATCCCTTTCTCGTACACTTTATTTTTAAGTAAAAAGTCTTTATCGTAGTACGATCTGATCGTGTTGAACATTCTTCCCAAATAACCCAAAAAAGTCCAGCACGATGCGTCGTTCGATTCGTTTTCCGGGTTCTGGTCATCCAGGTCTATTCCAAAAGACGGCAATCTCGGAACAATTACATCCGGGTTATAAAAAATATTGATCGGAAAATTGGAAAGTATGCCACCATCTACAAAGCGCGCAGTGGCAGGCGGGTTAGGCTCGTTCATCGTATCGAGCCAGGCTTTTTTTATTTCTTCGGAAGTGCAGGGAATTTTATTTATGAAATAAGATTCAAAGAATACCGGAATGGCCATTGACGCCCTGATAAATCCGGCGGGCTGAAGCGAATCGATGTCGGCCTTCTCCCGAAAAAGATTACACATTGCAGGAAACTGGATTTTGCTTTGTGTTACCAATTCGGACGCGATAAAAGTTACATCACCTTTCAACGTGTCAATACTTTCCGGATTGTCGGCCCGCAAATGAAGCTTCGGCAACGTAGACGCTTTTTCATTTAAATCAGAAACGGTAACTACTCCATTAGCAATTAACTGGCCTTTTATCCAGTCGTAAAAAAAATTGCCGGGATTAATTCCAAAGCCGGAATTTTTTAGTCTCTTTAAAAGCCTTGCAATGTAAAAAACAGAAACGCCGATAGATAAGAAATAAAAACCGGTTAATACAAAAACGATTTTTGTAGCGATTGACAGGTAAGGAATGGCATGCTGCAATCCAAGAAATACAAAATCTGCAATAATCAAAGCAACACCCAAAATTAAAATGCCTAAAATCCACTTTTTGGCTTTTATGGAAAAGTCGTCGTGGCTGATAAATTTTTTGATGATGGATCGCGCGGCGGGATGGCCATCAACTAATGCAAAAAAATCGAGTTCACAAATAGATTTAAGTATGTGAATTGATTTGGCATCTTTCTTACTTCCGATCACCGTCATTAAGGCGGTGTTGATGGCGCCCGCGCTGGTGCCCGCAAGGCGCACAAACCGGATACCCATCTTTTCCAAAATGTAAGTGTACCCAACCAGCGCAACGCCCAACACACCTCCTCCTTTTTGAACCAGGTTTACATATTGATTTCCATCTTCGTCCAAAACATCTGAAATGATAAAAGGACGCTTGCCTTGCGAAAATTCATTGTCCAGTTGCGACAAACAACTCAACACGTCCGGATGGTTGATAAAATCGTCTGTGGTTATTTCTTTTGCGGAAGTAATGCCAGCGGCTTTTGAAGACATGCTGATTCGTTGGGGTTATCAAAGAAATTGTTAGTGAGGGTAACCATTTCTTTACTATTAAAAAATCAATAAAGCCTGTTTAAGCTTAAAAAATTCTTTAAAAAACTAAGCGCTCATTTTATAAAACAGGTTTAACCGGTGTTTTAATTAAGGCTGGCAGGAATTCGTAGGTTGTTTTTTTATTTGGAATTGATATAACTGTCTAAATGAGAAATTGTTTCGCGCTGCGTAATAATTGTTTCAGAAACTACATCACTTATGGAAATAATCCCTTTAAGCTGCTGATCCTGGAAAACAGGCAGATAACGGATATTTTTTTGAGTTAACAAGTTCCATGCAATGTTCAACAGAATCCGTTGGTTTTAAATCAGGAAAATCGCTTGTCATGATCTCACTCACTTTGGTTTCGGAAGAATGTTTTCCCTTCAAAATTACTTTTCGCGAATAATCTCTTTCAGTTACTATTCCCAAAAACTGGTCTTTTTCCATTACTACAACAGATCCGATATTATTATCGGCCATCACTTTTAAGGCATCTAATACCGAAGTATCCGGTTGCACGGAAATGGCATTATTCCCCTTTGCGAAAAAGAATATCGTTGATTGTGTTCATAATAAAAAAGTTTGATGGTAATTTACGACAAATAATTATTAAAAAAAACTGTTTAGTATTTTATAAAGAATGCCCGATGCCGAGTAAATACTCTTTGGCGCATTTTATTCGGAAATTTTTGCACATCAGCACCTTAAAATGTTAGTAATTTTTTAAATACTTGTATTTCCAAAGAATATTTTTAATTTTGCATTAATCCTATCCCTTAAAAAATTCGTCAAAGAATTAATTCTTTCCAATTCCTTTTTAAAGTCCTGCGTTTTTTTATTTATTAAAATTTAAACTGTAGGTTATGAAAAAGATCCACTCTGTAGAAGTCGCCGATACATTCGTTGCTATCGGGATCATTTTAGGCTTTTTTGCACTCATGGCTGCAATTGCTTTATTAACAGGAATGTAACCTGTTTGCACTAAACCACTAAAAGATTATTTAAAATGATACAAGGGAACTTGTATCATTTTTTTTGTGCCGGCTCGCGCTTTCTTTTAGGTTTGCAAATTTTTGTAGTTTTAAGAAAAACAATTTATGGAACACATTAAAGCCCTTGGCGATCTCAACAAAATGTCGTTGGAAAAGATTGAAGAATATGTAAAAACAAAAGGCGATAAATTGAGAAAGGAAGAGCATGACAAACTAAACGAAGCCAAAAACAAATGGCAAAACTCGTGGGGCGATTTTATGGATGTACTTATGTACCTCGAAACGCTGGAAATATAAATTTTCGTCTACGGCCGGCAAATTAATAAAAACTACTTTTTGGCTTTTATAGATTGGCGTTTTTAGATAAAAACACGTGTCCTGCAATTTAGATTAATCTCCTTCAGTAAAATTTTGTTACAGATATTTGCAGCTAAAAAAAATGTAAAAATGCGAATTGCGATCAATGGAATGGGCCGTATCGGGCGGCTTTTGTTTAGGAGATTAATTGAAGATGAAAATTTTGAAATTGTGGCAGTCAACGACATTATGCCTTCAGAAAACCTGGCTTACCTTTTAAAATACGATTCAGTTTACGGAACTTTTAAACCTGAAATTAATTATAAGGATCAATCATTTTTTGTGAACGGTAAAAAGATTGCCGCGCTTCAAACTGAAAATCCTGGAAACCTTCCCTGGAAAGAACTTAACGTAGATGTGGTATTAGAATGCACAGGGCAATTTTCCACCAAAGAATTGGCCGGGAAACATTTGCAGGCAGGCGCTAAAAAAGTATTGCTTTCTACCACGGGCGGCCCGGACGTTCCCTTATTGGTTTATGGATTCAATCAAAACGGATCCATTTCCGCCATTGACATTCTTTCGCCGGGCGGCTGCATGACGAATTGTTCGATCCACGTTCTGTACATTTTGAATTCTATTGGAATAAAATCCGCGCAGATAAATATTTTGCACTCGTATACATCGCGGCAGGAACTGGTAGATGCACCGCATCAGCAATTCAGGCGCGGAAGAGCAGCGGCAGAATCGATCATCCCGGTTGGAATTGACTTGCATAAAGCCATCAACCGTTTGATGCCGGCATTAAAAGATAAGGTCGCAAGTTCTTCTATCCGCGTTCCCGTAGCAAATGGCGCCATGGCAATTTTTTCTGTACAATTGGTAAGCGACGTAAGTGCCCATCAGATCAACGAAATGTTTAAGAAATCTGCCGAAACCGAATACCAGGGAATTTTAGATTATACAGAAGAACCGATAGTTTCTCTCGATATAAAAGGCAACACACATTCCTGCGTTATAGACGGAACACAAACCTCCGTTGTTGGCAATCATGTGAATGTAGTGGCATGGTTTGATAATGAATTTGGATTCACCAGCAGAATGATTGACTGGCTGAAATATTGGAAAATGCAATAAATTTTTATCGCCGTATCTTAGTGTTCAACCAAAATCAAACGCTTTTTATGCAAACAAAAGCAACAACCGTAAACGAATACATCGATTCGCTTTCTGAAGATAGAAAACAGGTGATCAACCAATTACGACAGGTCATCAAAAAAAATATACCGAACGGCTTTTCAGAAGTGTTGAGTTATGGAATGATCGGCTACGTGGTGCCGCACTCCACTTATCCCGCCGGCTATCATTGCGATCCCTCTCTCCCACTGCCTTTCATTAACCTCGCTTCTCAAAAAAATTTCATTGCCCTTTATCACATGGGCATTTATGCTGATAAAAAATTGCTGGAGTGGTTTACCAATGAATATCCCAAGCATGCCAAATACAAATTAGACATGGGCAAAAGCTGTATCCGTTTTAAGAAAACCGACGATATTCCTTATGAACTCATCGGCGAGCTGTGCAAAAAATATACGCCACAGCAATGGATCGACCGATATGAAAGTGCATTTATAAAGACACAGAAATAACCATGAGATAAGCCAAAAAGTAGATTTTGACTTTTTATAAAGTAAAATGGCCCGTTATCCGGGCCATGATCATTAACAAATTTTACGATTACTTCACTTCAAAGCTTACCTTTTTATTGCCCCAAAGAAGCGTTACTTCGCCCGAAGGGCTAATGTTAAATGTAAGTTTTTCTGACGGCGGGTTTGCTTCGGCAGCGGTTGCTTTTACACGCATTTGATCGTCTTCAATTTTATACTTAAATGCGCCCCATTGGCTCCACGTTTTATTAAATATGAGCGTTACATCATTGCCATTAAAGATGGTAAAGAAGCCATATTTTCCGGCGGGCAACGCGGCCCCGTTTACGGTTATATTTTTATCGGTTTGAAACCATGTGGCCTCATTGGCCCCGGTGCGCCAAACCTGGCCTTCCATTGGTTCTACATCTTTTCCGATGGTTCTTCCTTTTACTGAAGGCTGGCTGTAATTAATGGTAATAGTTGCCCCGCTGGCTATTTTTTGTTTAACCTCTGCGGGAGGACTTGGTCGTTTACTTTTATCTTCGGCAGGCTTTTGCGCATTTACCTGGCTTGCAAACAAACCGGCAACTAATGCCAGGGAGAGAATTTTTTTCATCGTTTTATTTTTTTTGGTTGAGGAAAATTTCCGTGAACAGTAATGATTCAAAGATTGAACCAAATTTAAACCAATTACTTTATAATTAATTTGATTAGCGCGCCTCAATGGCAAACGGTGAAATGGCGTGGTAAACAGTAAATGGGCATTATAAACTGTACAGACCATCAATTTCCGAATTTCCTTAAATTGCAAATACAAACAACCAAAATGCTGCAACCCAATTTTAATCCCTTTCCCGAAATTAAAACAGAAAGGCTAATTCTCCGGCGAGTAAAAAAAGAAGATGCGCCTGAAATTTTAAAGATCCGGTCCGATGAAAAGATCATGAAATATATTGGCAAAGATCCGATCCGAACTTTAGCCGAAGCGATACAATTTTTTAATCTTGTAAATGAATCGCTCATCACCAACAATGGCATTACGTGGGCCATTTCGTTTGCTGAAAATCCTGCCAAACTTATTGGAACCATCGGGCATTGGCGACTGATAAAAGACCATTACCGCGCAGAAGTTGGCTACATGCTTCACACAGATTACTGGAGACAGGGAATTATGAAGGAAGCATTGGTTAAAGTGATTGACTACGGATTTAATGAATTGAAATTACACAGCATAGAAGCACACATCAACCCCCAGAATACCGCATCAGCAGGTGTTTTGGAAAATACCGGCTTTAAAAAAGAAGCGCTTTTTAAAGAGAACTTCTTTTATAATGGAACATTTACAGATACCGCCGTTTATTCAATCTTAAAAACATAAATACCAATCCATCTTAAAAAATCATCGCTTCCGCATTTCTTTTAAAAGCTTATTCAGTTGGAGATTTTCGCGCTGAAGCGTGTCCGTTTTACTACGAAGTTGATCGAGCGCCCGTTGCAACTCATTAATTTTTTGATGCAACAAAATCACATCGGCCCCCAAAGCTTTATTACTCACCATATCGGCAATTTCACTTTTGAGAAGATTGTATTGAGCAATTTTTTCATCAAGGATTTGGGCTGATGAATCGTTTTCAGGAAAAGCGTTTCTGCCAGAACCCATCCGGCTGGCGGCGCATCATAAATGTTTTGGAAAGAATTACCGGCACGCGGTTTCTTTTGATCAACCTGAACATCAGCAGTTCCTTGTTGATTAAGGTAATAAAAATGATAGCCCCAAATGGAAATTAGTACAAACGAGACCGTTATAAATAGTAACGCTACCACCAATAAAAATAATGACCTCGGATCGCGCATAAAGCAAAATGTTTGGCAAAAGTATTTTTAAAAGACAATGAATGTTACGACGGCTAATGAAATTACCCGCATTTGCATTTTATATTTTTTATCAACTAAAATTATTTCTTTTCACGACAAAAAGATAAAAAAATAAAACAACCGGAATATTGTTTGCCCAAAAACTACAAAATGGCTTATGTGAACTTTCTTGATAAGGCAATCCGCTCAATCATTTTATATCTTTCCAACTTCTGCCGTTCAGCTTTTGATGACGTTCGAAATTCAACATAAAAAACCGGGCCATTAGTTAGGCTTATATAACTTCGCCGCATAAACGATTTTATAGATTTTCTATTTTTTATAGCCAGGGTTTTACGAAGGCGAATGTAGTACCAATGAACTTTTAATTATAAATTTGATAACGATGACGGCAGAGTAACCAACTTTAAACAACAATAAAAAACGGAACCATTATGGGAAAAATAATTTCATTTATGCACATGTCGCTTGACGGCTTTGTAGCAGGACCGAACGGAGAAATGGACTGGATTAAAGTGGATGAAGAAATTTTTGATTATGTCGGTAAGCGGATAAGTGAAGGAGACACTGCATTATATGGACGGGTAACTTACCAGATGATGGAAAATTACTGGCCTACCGCAGGAGACAAGCCGGCAGCGACCAGGCACGACATTGAACATTCAAAGTGGTATAACAAAGTTCACAAAGTTGTTTTATCAAAAACAATGAAAGAAGCCAACTTGACTAACACAGAAATTATTAGCGATAACCTTTCGGACAGGATAAATAAAATAAAACAAGAGGCAGGTACAGAAATCCTGCTTTTTGGTAGCCCTACAGCAACACATTCCCTTATGCAACTGAACTTAATTGACGGCTACTGGCTATTTGTTAATCCAATTATTCTTGGACGAGGCATTCCCTTGTTTGCAAACATCAAAGACAAAATAAAACTAAACCTGTTAACTACCCGGCAATTTACCTCCGGCGTAACTGAACTGAGTTATACAGTGGATCAGCCATAACAAAAGAAAGAACCATATTCCTTTGACTTAAAAGAAGTTTGTAGTCATTTTGCAAGCTTCCTGTTTACTAATTCTTTTCTGCTTTGCCATTTACCGATTGGCTCCGGATTATAAAGTTTAGAACCTTTTTTGTCCACCAGCCCGAATGACTTATTTAATTTTTCACTTATCGCCTTCACCTGCTTTGAGTGTTTCCCGGAATGATCATTATAATATTTTTCATAAATTTTAATTCCGGAATTAATTATTGCTAATTCGTTTTTATAAGCTTTTTCCTTCCGGTATATTTTCATTAGCGCATTATATGCAGGAATTTGCATGGGATCTATTTTTAAAACTTCCCGATACAATTTAATAGCTAATGAATTGTCCTTGTTCTTCCAGGCTTCCCCGGCTTTTAATAAAAGATCATTTATAGATGGCTCCTTTTCTTCCATATAATAAAATAGCTTTTAGTTTTATTGGTTAAAGCATGATTTTAATCTTATAAAATACATGCCAACTTTGGCACAGCACTTGATTTATTGTACAAATTTCAATTATGGCGGACAATAAAAATCAAGTCGGAAAACAAGACCGCGACAGGATTAATTTATCGGAAGAGTATGAATTGCGGGACTGGTCCAAGAAATTTAACGCTACAGCCGAAGAACTCAAACAAGCCGTAAATAAAGTTGGAAATATGGCGAGAGACGTGGAATCTTATTTGTCAAAAGGTAAGTAAATTTTCGCTGCATTTTCCGTTTACAAACTTGAGCGGTAGTATTAAGGTTAAAATGCTTTTATCGCTTTCCCCAAATCAAAAACTTCTGAAGCCCCGTTTAAGTATGCTTTAACGATACTTGCTGCCGCTGCACTTCTATAACCGCCGGCGCAATGAACAACAATTGGCTTACCTGCAGGGATTTCGCCGGCGCGCTCTCTTAATTCATACAACGGAATATTAATTGAGTTGTCAAAATAAGTATTCTCTTTTACTTCGGACGGGTTGCGAACATCTAATATCGTATAATTGTTGATCGATTTTTTAAATTGATCAACATCCAATCCGTTAATTTTTTCGCCATGTATTTCATTAGCAACAAATGCGGATATAATTTGATTTTCATAACCGATTTTGGCCACCCGTTCTATCAACGTTTGTAATTGATTTTTACCTTCACCAATCAGATAAAACTTTTCGTGAGGCGCCACAATACTGCCCAGCCACGTTTCAAATTTTAAATCATCCATCAGGTTAATGGAATTTTTTAGATGGCCTTTTTTAAATAACGCTTCATCCCGGGTATCAATGATCACATAATCATCTAAATGTTCAGGAATGGAATCAACAATTTTTATCTGCGCTATGCTCTCATTAAAACCTCGCACGCCGTTTTTATTTAATTCAACATCATAAGGAAAATACTTAGGAACAAACGGTTGGTTGGCCAACAGCTCCGCCATAAAACCAGCTTCTGTATATGTTTGTAAGCTCCAGTTAACTGCTTTCTCATTCCCGATGGTATTGGTATTTTTATCACTCATATCCTTGCCGCACAAGCTTCCAGCGCCGTGAGCAGGATACACCAGCACATCATCAGGCAGCATCATTAATTTATTTCTCAGGGAATAATACATCTGCTTCGCCAAATCTTCCCGCGTGGCAGTTATTGCGCCGGCGCTTTCCCTCAGATCCGGTCTTCCGCAATCGCCAATAAATAAAGTATCACCGGTAAAAACGGCTTTTGGTTTTCCTTGTTCATTCATGGCGATGACACAAATACTATCGGGCGAATGCCCCGGCGTGTTTAATGCTTTTAATGTAATAGTGCCAATAATGATTTCTTCTCCTTCATCAAAAGTATGGTGGTCGTAATTGGCATCTAGAAGTTTACTTACGTAGATGGCCGCACCCGTTGTTTGATGAATTTCCAAATGGCTGCTTACAAAGTCCGCATGTGGATGTGTTTCAATTACCGCAACTATTTTTGCTTGCTGTTGTTTGGCCAAATCATAATATTGCTGCGGATCTCTGGAAGGATCTATCAATGCCATTTCGCCACCACTGATAATTGCATAAGAGTAATGAGCTAAATTTTTATCATCAAATTGTATTATCTCCATTTCTTTTTATGTGCTAAGTTATACAGAAGAAAACAGCCGAACATCAACCATGACCAACATCATTTACTAAAATGATCTGGCTTACACCGGAGAAAGAAATTGCCAACGCTTGGTTTTCGTTTATGGCATCCTGTTAAAACCAAAATAAAAAAAATTGCCCGAAACGGTTTAATTGAATTTATGATCTATATTTGCAACTTATTATATACTCCTACTTAGCAGACTGGATAATCTTCCTCACAGGTACAAGCTCATCAAGTCATAGGTTCTGAGCATATTTGAAAACAAACTTTCAAGAACTACCAACGTTTTCAGGGAAGTTATCATTTACATTAAATAATTTTAAATTGACATTTAAAGAACTACATTTAGTAGCGCCTATATTGAAGGCGCTCGAAGCAGAGGGCTATACTTCGCCCACACCAATTCAGGAACAATCTATACCACACATTTTACGCGGGAAAGATCTTTTAGGATGCGCACAAACAGGCACCGGCAAAACAGCCGCCTTTGCAATTCCTATTCTCCAGAATTTATTATTACAACAAAAAGAAGACGCTTTTAATCACGATATAAAAGCATTGATTTTAACGCCTACACGCGAGCTTGCCATCCAGATTGATGAAAGCTTTGCAGCTTATGGCAAACACACCGGGTTAAAACATGCAGTTATTTTTGGCGGCGTGTCTCAATTTCATCAAACTAATGAACTGCGCCGCGGCGTTGATATTTTGATAGCTACTCCGGGAAGATTGCTGGATCTTATCGCACAGAAATTTGTAAGCCTCCAGGGTATTAAAATGTTTGTGCTGGATGAAGCAGACCGCATGTTAGACATGGGTTTTATTCACGATGTTAAAAAGATTATTGCCAGGCTACCGGAAGTAAGACAAACACTTTTTTTCTCTGCAACCATGCCTCCGGAAATAACCCGGCTTTCTTCATCTATCTTAACCAATCCCGTAAGAGTAGAAGTGGCGGCGGTTTCATCAACTTCGGAAAATGTTGATCAGCACATTTATCTTGTTGAAAAAAATGATAAAAGACAGTTGCTGATCCATCTTCTTAAAGACGAAAAAATTCAAAGCGCGCTGGTATTTACGCGCACCAAATATGGCGCAGACAAGATTGCCAAAGAATTACACCGCGCCAATATTAAGTCGGATGCAATTCACGGAAATAAAACACAGGCAGCAAGGCAAAAAGCTTTAAACAATTTTAAAGAAGGAAAGATTCGTGTACTCGTTGCTACTGATATTGCTGCACGTGGCATTGATGTGGACGATTTAAGCCATGTAATCAATTTTGAATTGCCCAATATTCCTGAAACTTATGTACATCGCATCGGGCGAACAGGCCGTGCCGGAAATTCAGGCTCTGCATTTTCTTTCTGTGATATGGAAGAAAGAGCTTACCTGCGCGATATCCATAAATTGATTGACCAAACCATTCCGGTAGTGGAAGATCATCCTTATGCAAGCAGCATGAAATTTGTTCAGGCGCCGGTAGCCCAAAATAATTTAATGAACCGCAAGCCCGCTTCTCACAGTGGTTTCAGAAGAGCAAGAAGCTGGTCGCAAGGAAGGTAATTAGCTAATCAAATTAGCAAATGTGAAAATGTGAAAATTAGCAAATGGGATGCAGGAAACTGTTTGATTCTTTGCATTTTCACATTTTCGCATTTTCGTATATCCCATTTTGAAATTAAGTATCTGCAATTAAATCTTTATTTGATGGATTGATTTTTTGTATTTTCACATTATCGAATTTTCAAATTTTCAAATTTTCACATTTGCAAGATAAAAGAGTAGACGCCTATATTTCAAAATCCGCCGATTTTGCGAAACCCATTTTAAATCATTTAAGAAAACTGGTTCACACTGCATGCCCGCAGGTGGAAGAAACCATCAAATGGGGCTTTCCGCATTTTGATTATAAAGGTATCATGTGCAACATGGCGTCATTCAAAAATCACTGCGCATTTGGTTTTTGGAAAGCTTCGATAATGAAAGACACAGAACGGCTAAGCCACAATAATGAAAATGGAATGGGCCATTTGGGAAAGATTCAAAGCCTTGCCGATCTTCCTGCCGATAAAATTATCATTGCGACTGATAAAAGAAGCAGTGAAGTTAAACGATGACGGCATCAAATTACCTGAAAGAAAAACCACTGATAAAAAAGCAGAAATCGTTGTTCCGGATGCTTTAAAGAAAGCTTTGGTGAAGCACAAAAAAGCATCAGACACGTTTAATAATTTTAGCGCCTCCAACAAAAGAGAATACATAACCTGGATAGATGAAGCCAAAACCGAAGAGACCAGGAATAAAAGAATCCTAACCACAATAGAATGGCTTACGGAAGGAAAAATAAGGAATTGGAAGTATATGAAAAAGTAATTCTTTGGTCCGGCAATACAAATGTTCACAAAAGCGAAAATGTAGTTTTTTGAATTCCCCTTATGTATAAAACCAAAACCCGTTGGGATTACTTCGCATAATCCATTTCAAAATCTCCTTTAATTCTTTCGATAGAAGGATTGAAATAACCGAATTTTAAATCAGGAAATTCTTCCCTTAGCAGTTCCATCATCTGGCGGATCCCCATACACTCACCGGTTTCGGTAACACCTATTTTACCAAGATACCAATCCGGATCGATATTGAAATTTCGCCATTGAATCATTTTTAACCCGGTACTTTTTATCAATTCACGCAGCGCTTCATATTCTTCCACATTATCGGTCATCCCGGGGAAAACAAAATAGTTGATGCTTGTCCAGCCATTATAGCTATTTACCACTTTCAGGCTTTCCACAATATCTTTAAACTCATAATTGTTAGGCCGGTAATAAGGCGTATAAATCGATTGCCTGGCCGAATTGGTGCTTACGCGAATGCTATTCAAACCTGCTTCACACAGCGCTTTTACCGCTTCCGGATCGCTGCCGTTGGTGTTAATATTAATGCTACCTTTTTGAGTGTGTTTCCTGATTTCTATTATTGCTTCTTTTATGGTTTTCCACATCAGCAAAGGTTCGCCTTCGCATCCCTGGCCAAAACTAACAATCGGAAACGGAGCCGATTCCAAATGTGGAACAGTGTACTCAACAATTTCTTCTGCAGTAGGTTTAAACATAAGCCTGTCTTGGGTAGATATGATGCTTTCTTCCTGCGGCTGAAAGGAAATACAGCCAATGCAATTTGCATTGCAGGCCGGAGAGCTTGGTACGGGGCATTCCCATCGTCCCATAAAATAATTACGCGCGGCGGGGCAATGATAAGTAAGGCAACAATTATTAGCCAGGTGCTGAACCAAACGGTTATGCTTATACGCAGATAATAATTCTTTAACTCCGTTCTCAATCTTATCGTCATCGAAGCCTGCGCTCTCCTGGCGGATGTCTTTTTCAATTCTCACGGCGGTAACATAAAACTTTTCATTGTACCATCCTGCAGCGGTATAACAAAACAAAGGCAGTGTTTCTGCATCGGGCATCGTTTCGTAAGCGGCAATATAAGTTCCGGTAAAGGATGGCGGAATAAAGGCCGCCACAGCCCAGCCCTTTTCACACAAGCGCATGTCGCCGGTTTTTACATCTATGCCAATGCCGCGACGATTGGGTAACTCGTACAATTGGCCACCTTCAGGAAGTGCTATCCATTCTTCGTCTTCAACAGGCAAAGCATCCCATCCGCTTCTGCCACAAGCATAGAGCGATGCATCTTCAAAGATGTTTCCATTGCCATCAGAATAAAGAAGAAATGGTGAGTGTGTCATAATATAAAAAACCTACTTTTTGGCTTATATGAAATACGGTTGCAACGAAAAAGAATCCTGATCATTCTAAAGCCGCGGATCCGAAATCAGACAAGTTCGCTTTTGCAAAGTTATTAAATTGATCTTCGGTAAGTTGTTGCGGCTTTTCAATTTCAGCCTGGATCAGTTTATTATTTTTTAAATCGAGCGTGAGAATATTGTCTTTCAACATTACATTGGAAAACGAATTCCAGGTAAACTCTTTTTTAGGAAAATTGGTTTTTGTTATTTTTCCGGCAGTAAATATAAACCTGACCGGTTGCAAAGAAAATTTAAACAAAACGCCCATCAATATCATCACGATCATAAACCCATAGCTTTGCAGCCCGAACCAGCACATCGCCGGAATAAAAAATACAAATTCATCAAAGAAAAACTTTGCATGCTGTTTTGTAACAACATACCATCGCAACAGCAAATAAAGGCCCAAAGCAATCATCGAAGTTAGCGCAACAATCCGATAGGCATCATAAAATAATAGTAGTGCAAAAACAGCCACGTGCAACAGCAAGTTGATAACAGCAATCGTCTTATACGATTTGATCTTATCATTTTTTAGGGTTACCTCAAACTGTTCCATGCTGATCATTTGATGCAATTAACAAATTGCATAATTTAAAAAGAACCCTGGCGCCTACATTCTCATCCCATTCATTGGTACTGATTCCTACTTCATTTAAATCGAATCCGATAAGACTGCGGCCACTTTTCAATATTTTTCTGAAAAGATAATAAAGTTGCTGCGTTTCAAATCCGCCCTGCACAGGTGTTCCGGTGTTGGGGCATAGTTTGGGATCAAGACCATCAATATCAAAGCTGATATAAACCTTTTGCGGCAGATGATTTACAATTTCATCGGCCATCTTTTGCCATGTTTCGCCTTCGTAACTTCTTTCTTTAAGGTCTTTATCAAAATAAGTAACCACCCGTTGGTTACTATTAAGTATGTATTCCAGTTCGCTCGGAGAATAATCGCGTGTGCCAATTTGAACCAGCTTTATCAATTGAGGAATTTCTTGGAGCGCGTTATACATTATTGATGCGTGAGAATATTTAATGTTTTCGTATGCTTTACGCAAATCGCAGTGCGCATCAATCTGTAAAATTCCAAAATCTCCGTGCTTTTCGCCGATGGCTTTATAAAAACCGAGCGGTGTACTGTGATCGCCTCCTAAAAGGCCTACCAGCTTGCCCGCATCCAGTAATTCTTTGGTTTGCTCATAAACCCACTGGTTTAAAAAATCGCTTCCTTCATTTATTTCGCGCGATACTTTACACATGAACTTACTGTCTGCAACAATTTCGCCCTGGCTGATGTAATTAATATATAATTCAGCTTCTTTACGCAAATAATCGCTTTTTAGCAGGATGTTTTTATCTGCATCTCGAAGAAAAATACCTTGTTTCCAGCCTTCGGGATTATCGTCATCTATCAAATCTACCTGCAAACTTGCTTTGCAGATGTGTTCTGAAGCTCTTGCAGTTCCGGCTCTATAGCTTACGCTTACTTCCCACGGCACTGGCAGCAACACGAGTTTTGCATCTTCTTCCTTAAAAGGAAGGCCGAAAATTCCGTTATTAGGATTGCCTACGGAATTAGGATCAAAGTCGGACAGGTCAGCCATTTGTTATCTTTATTTTTTTTTGGACCGCAAAGGTAATAAGGATAATGTTAATGAATTCGTTTATTGCCAAATAGATCTGGTGAGCAGTTTAAAGCAAATGACATCTTTAAAATGTTGCAAAGGTTTCCAATCTTCACCGCAATGAATTACTTAATAAAATATGTAAATTTAATGAGCAACATCATGTAAACACGAAGCTCCGGCATCCCTTTTTTGACTAAATTTGCAATTCCAAAAAAAAGAGAAATGAAAACCTCCAGTATAATTATTTTAGTAGTTATTGCAGCAGCTATTGGAACGTTATTAATGTATTCGGTAGATTTTTCAACTTATGATACCATCAATTCTGCAAAAGAGAAGCCCGGCACTTATGTGCATATGATCGCCAAGCTGGATAAGTCAAAGCCGATCCAATACGATGCAATAAAAGATCCTAATTATCTTTCATTTTATGCTACAGATAGCCTTGGTGGCAGCACACTCGTAGTTTACCGCAACACAAAACCCGCGGAATTAGAGCAAAGCGAGCGCGTAGTGCTGAAAGGGAAAATGCAGGGAAATGTTTTCGAATGCGACAACATTTTGCTAAAATGTCCCTCAAAATACAAGGACGATAAAAAAGAATTAGAAAAAACGGTTACCCAATATTAAGACTGAAACATGACTTTTGAGAATGAACATTTACTGCCCGGACAGGTAGGACATTTTTTTGTGCTACTTGCTTTCGTCACCTCTATGCTATCGGCCATATCCTATTTTCAAGCTGCAAAAACTACGGTTGAAAATGAAAAACGCTCCTGGCTTTTGTTTGCCCGCGGCGCATTTTTCGTGCAGTTTATATCGCTGCTTTCGGTGTTCTTTTGTATCTATTACGTTTGTTCAAATCATTATTTTGAATACTTGTATGCCTATAAGCATGCTTCTAAAGAATTAGAAGCAAAATATCTGCTGGCTTGTATTTGGGAAGGCCAGGAAGGAAGTTTCCTGCTTTGGTCGCTTTGGCATTGCGTTTTAGGATGTGTGATTATACTAACGGCCAAAAAAAGAGAAGCGCCCGTTATGGGCATTGTGAATATTGCCCAGTTCTTTTTAATGCTGATGCTGTTGGGCATTTATGTTTTCGGCGTGCGCATTGGCAGCAATCCGTTTATGCTGACCAGGAATGAGCTTGCAGGCCCGATCTTCAGCCAACCTGATTATTTAAGTTACATCAAAGACGGCATTGGATTAAATGTATTACTTCGTAACTATTGGATGGTAATACATCCGCCGGTATTGTTTTTAGGATTTGCCAGCACGGTGGTTCCTGCTGCTTTTGCTTATTCCTCTTTAAGTACCAAAGATTGGGGCGGATGGATAAAACCCGCGTTACCATGGGTTTTATTTAGCGGATGCGTGCTTGGGGTTGGTATTATGATGGGTGGGAAATGGGCCTACGAATCGCTTTCCTTCGGCGGATATTGGGCATGGGATCCGGTAGAAAATGCGGCGCTGGTTCCGTGGATTATACTGGTTTCGGGATTGCATTGTATGGCCATTTATAATTCTACCGGCAATGCGCTCCGGGCTGCCTACTTCTTCACCATTCTCACTTATTTTTTCATTCTTTACTCCACGTTCTTAACAAGAACCGGAATTTTAGGAGATACTTCCGTGCATTCGTTTACTGAAGCCGGAATGGCGATGAACATTCTTATTGGCATTTTTGTTTTAGGAATTACAGTGCCCATGCTATTTATGTTTTTCAGGAATTACAGTAAAATTCCTTCAATACAAAAAGAAGAAAATATTTCTTCAAGAGAGTTTTGGATGTTCATCGGATCTTTGATTCTTTTCCTTTCTTCGTTGTTTATCATTGCAGTAACATCGCTGCCGGTATACAACAAAATATTCGGCACCAACCTGGCAGATCCTCAGGATCGCGAATTTACTTACAACAAAGTGCTGGTGCTGGTTGCGGTTATCGTTGGTTTATTAACCGCCGTTTCGCAGTTTTTAAAATACAGGCAAACAGGCAAAAAATATGTTATTAATAAATTGGCATTCCCGATGGGTATTTCGATATTAATTTCTGTGTTGCTTGCTATATTTTACCCGATTGAATATTCGAAAAAAGGCCCCGGATTTTTAGTGGCCATTTACCTCGCGCTTTTTGCATGTATATTTTCGGTAGTGGCTAATGCGGCTTATTTGAAAACTGTTTTAAAAGGAAATTTAAAAGCCGGCGGTGCAGCAATTGCCCATCTTGGATTTGCTTTGATGATCGCGGGAATGCTTATTTCCTCAGGCAACAAACAAGTAATCAGCGACAACCGTAAAACAGGATTATTTATTCCCTTTGAAAAAGATCCTACCGGAAGAAGTACAGAAAATCCATTAGAAAACTTAACGCTGCTTAAGGGCGTGCCCACCCAAATGGGCAAGTATACGGTTACTTATGTTGATGATTCTGCATCTCGGCAAGAAAAAACCAGGACTTTTTATAACCTTCATTTTGAAAAGAAAGATTCCGTTACCGGAAAAGTGCTGGAAAATTTTGTTTTGTCGCCGGATTCTTATAGAATGAAAGACAACAACCTCAGCTCTAATCCGGGCACCAAGCATTATTTGAGCCACGATGTTTTTACCTATGTTTCTACTATTTCAGTGCGCAATGAAGAGAAGGATACTTCATCTTTTAAGATGCATGAAATGGCGATCGGCGATTCCGTTTTTTATTCAAAAGGCTATTTCGTTTTAAATGATATTCTTAAAAATCCCAACAACGAAAGATTTCATTTTTCTCCGACAGATACTGCGCTGGTAGCGGATATCACCGTTTACGGGCAAGACAGTACCCGGCATAAAGCCTACCCTGCTCTCACCATTCACAACCAGGAAATTAATTTTATTGATGATACAGTAATCACTCAAAACATTTATCTTAATATTTCAGGAATTGGAAAAGACAAAAAGTTTAAGATAGGATTGAAACAAACTGATAAGCTAACCGATTTTATTACCCTTAAAGCTTATGTGTTCCCTTATATTAATTTGGTTTGGGCAGGCCTTATCATAATGGCTTGCGGATTTGTAGTGTCGATGGTAAGGAGGGCAAAAGCGGCCAACTATCTTGCCGCAATATCTGTAGTGTTGGTGCTGATTGGTTTGTTTTATATGTTTTTGCTGGCTAACAATTAGTAAGCAACCGCTGCTTCTGCGGCTCATATAAGCCAAAACATCGATTTTTCTATTTTTGTTTTAAGCAATTTTTTTACAAAAAATCATTTGCTTTCATCAGTAGAAAAATTAAATTTACACAGCAATGCGCACCAACCGTACCATATCTGCTTTCCGTATTTTTATCCTGCTGATAATCGGTACTTGCGCTTGCCATGTTTCTAAAGCACAAACCAAGCCCATCCCGCAATACGGAATTAACGACACTATTGTGAGTGTGGCGATTGTTTATGAAGGCGATACCATCGAAGCCAAAGCGCTTGCAGGCGTTTATGTTTGGACAAAGCGCGCACCGGCCGAGTGGACGCGCTTAAGAAATGCCATCTACGTTACCTATCCTTATGCCCGCAAGGCCGGCTACGTTTTTAATGATATTCAACGGCACATTGCCACAACAAACGATAAGCAGGCAATTACCAAATACATCAACAGCCGCGAAAAAGAATTGAAAAAGGAATTTACCGATCCGCTAAAAAATTTATCGGTTTACCAGGGACGCGTTCTTATGAAATTGATCAATCGCGAAACGGGAGGAACCAATTGCTATGATATTTTAAAAGAATTGAAAGGCGGATTTACAGCCCGGTTTTGGCAAACCGTTGCGTTTCTTTTCGGCAGCGACCTCAAGCAACCTTATGATGCATTGGGCAAAGATGCACAAATGGAAATTATTGTAAAAGAAGTGCAAAGAATGTATGGCTACGCCGGATAACGGCCTGTGCGCATCATAGAGAAATTCAAAAAAGAGAACATCAACAAATTGCAGCAACTATCTTTTTATTAAGCCGCATCTGCTCATTCCCATCAATTATATGAAATCATAAAACTGCGTAAACAATCTCTTTTTAGCGTACCTTCGGCGGGTATTATTTTTAGAAAAGATTTTTATCATAAATGAAGTTAGACCTTTTAGCTTTCGGCGCACATCCCGACGATATCGAACTAAGTTGCGCCGGAACTTTATTAGTTGAAAAAAAGAAAGGTAAAAAAGTTGGTATCATTGATTTAACGCGCGGCGAAATGGGCACCCGCGGAACAGCAGAAACCAGGGAAGAAGAAGCAAGTGCCTCCGCAGCCATTTTAGGGATCGATGTAAGGGAAAATTTGGATATGGCCGACGCGTTTTTCAAAAACAATGAGGAAAATCAACGGAAAATAATATCAGTTCTTAGAAAATACCAACCGGAAGTTGTGTTGTGCAATGCACCAGACGACAGGCATCCCGACCATGGCCGTGCGGCTCAGTTAATTACGGATGCTGCATTTTATTCAGGTTTGAGAAAAGTAACCACCTTTCATAATGGACTTCCTCAGGAAGCGTGGCGGCCCACTTATGTGTTTAATTACATCCAGGATATTTATCTAAATCCCTCTTTCGTAATTGACATTTCAGACGTGATCGACCAAAAAATGGATTCTATCAGGGCGTTCAAAACACAATTTTTTATTTCGGGCGAAAATGACAACGAGCCTCAAACGTACATTTCTACCCCGGAATTTTTAGAAAACATCATCAGCCGCTCGGCAATGTTTGGAAAAATGATCGGGGTAAAACATGCGGAAGGTTTTATTTCAAAAAAGATGATCGGCGTGCGCTCGCTCGATGCGTTCATTCAAAATATCACGTAACGATTGTTAGCAACAATAAAATAATAAACGAAAAAATAAATTCAATTTAATCAATGACCACTCCAAAATTCATGCAAGGTAAAGGAGATTTTCACGTAGAATTAAAAGCCCGTGTTAATAAATATTTTACCGACCATCAACGCCCGATGACCGGCAATTTTGCGTTACTCTTTAAGGCAGCATTATTTTGCGCCTGCTTTATTGCCATCTATATCCATCTTGTTTTTTTTACACCGCCTGTATGGATCGCAATACCGGAATGTGTATTGTTTGGATGCCTTACCGCAGCTATCGGATTTAATGTAATGCATGATGGCGCGCACGGCAGTTTCAGCAAACATAAAATATTGAACATAATGGCCGGCGGCTCATTAAATTTTTTAGGTGGAAGCGCCATCATGTGGAACATGAAACATAACATTATCCATCATACCTACACTAACATTGATGGCGTAGACGATGATATTGAGGCGCGCCCATGGATGCGGTTTGCCACCACACAAAAGAAACTGAAAATGCACAAATTTCAGCATTACTACTTTTGGTTCCTTTATACTTTTCTTCATTTGATCTGGATATTTTTAACCGATTATCAAAAATATTTCAAGAAGAAAATTGGTACAGTTGCTATCAGGAAAATGACCGTTAAGGAACACATCTCTTTTTGGGCAGCAAAAGTCATTTATGCATTTATGTTTGTAGTATTGCCCATTATGTTGTTGGGCTTTGTGAAATGGCTTGTTGGCTTTTTAATCATCACGATGCTAACAGGACTGATAATCAGTATTGTGTTTCAATTGGCGCATACAGTGGAGCACACAGAGTTTCCGATGCCGGATGTTGTAACCAATAAAATAGAAAATGAATGGGCCATTCATCAAATTCATACCACTGCCAATTTTGCTACCAACAATAAGCTGGTATCGTGGCTGGTAGGCGGATTAAACTTTCAAATTGAGCACCACCTGTTTCCGAGAATTTCGCATGTTCATTATCCTGCAATCAGTAAAATAATCAGGCGCACTTGTGAAGAATATGGAATTAACTATATTGAATACCCGAAAATGGGGCAGGCAATACATTCACATGTTATGTATTTAAAACGCCTCGGTCAGGCTTCATAAAAAAATTAAAAATTAAGAAAGACCTCAACCGTTTAACGGCTGAGGTTTTTTTTTAAATTGCAACTTTAAACAAGCCAAAAAATAGATTTCGGCAAGAAAATTGTTAACCAAAGAAAATATTACTTATTACCAAACCAGCTTTTAAAAATTCATCATCCGTGCATTTTTCTTTCTGTAAAAATTACTCATTAACTTTGTAATATGAATACTAATTTTCAGGACCTAATCCCCCAGGATTTTGATAATAATTCCAGGGTATGGGTTTACCAAAGCAACCGCGCATTTACTACCCACGAAGCCTTAGAAATAGAAAATTTGCTTCAGCAATTTGCAGCACAATGGAAGAGTCATGGTGTTGGGTTGAAAGGATTTGCTAATTTGTTTTTTGGTCAGTTCATCATTTTTATGGTTGATGAAACCAATTGTAAAATAGGCGGATGCAGCACCGACGAATCTGTCAGAGTAATAAAAAACATTGAACGCGATTATAATGTTCAGCTTTTCGACCGGCAGTTACTCGCTTTTATTGTAAAAGGAAGAATCCATTTGCTGCCGCTTTCACAGGTAAATTATTCAATAGAAAATGAATTTATCACACCAGATACTTTGTATTTTAATAATACCATTCTCACCAAACAGGAGCTGCTCAACCACTGGATCATTCCGGTAAAAGACAGCTGGCTCAGTGGCAGAATACCATCCACTCATCTGCATTAAGTTGCCGATCAGGGTTTGATCCAAAAATTATTGTCTTTGTATTTATCCGGTACAAATTCATTGCCCAATGTAATTTTTGCAATGGAAGAATACCGGCTTTTAAGTGGGATAACTTTTTGCTTTGCACCGTCTTTCCAAATTTCAGCAGTGTATTTTAAACTGGATGTTTTGCCGTCCTTAAAATAAATTGTAAGGAAAACAGGCAATGGCAATCCGCCCTTGTTTTCAATGGTGACGCCGGTTGCATTGTTTAGGTTATCAACTGTTTTGATGGACAGATCGGGATATTCCCATCCGAAAAACCATTTATTCCAAAACCAGTTGAGATTTTTGCCGCTTGCATTATTAATGCTGTAAAAGAAATCGTAAGGAACCGGATGTTTGCCATTCCAGTCGTTCATGTATTGATGAAGTGATTTAAAGAAAAGCGCATCGCCCAGCATATCCTGCAATACATAATAACATAAACCGCCCTTTCCATAAGAGTTGGCGCGATAAGCCGCACCAGAATAGGCCTTGGTATTGGTGATCAACGGTACGTCTGCGTCTGTTCCGGAAATTTCTTCGTATTGCACTTTACTAAAAATTCCCTCATCTTCCGGCTCGCCCAGTTTCGGAGAAATTACTGATTCGCCAATGGTGGCCCACCCTTCATCCATCCAGGCATATTGGGTTTCGTTAGTGCCCATAAAAAATGGAAAATAGCTATGAAATATTTCGTGCGAGGTAAGCTGAACCGCATCTTTTCTATTCTCTTCAGGATTGTCATTTACCATCATCGGGTATTCCATTTGGTCGGTGCCATCAAACACAGTAACGTGTTCGAATGGAAACGGATATTTTGGATAGAAGTGGCTCATGTAATATACAGATTGATGCGCCTGGTCGGCCACGTCAAAAAAATCTTTGTGCACTTTATTGTAGGCTGCTTCCGCAAGCGTTTTTCGCCCCGAGGCTGAATCTACCAGCACTGAGCTTGCATCCCACAAATAATGATCGCTTAATGCAAACGCAAAGTCGGTAACGTTCTTCGCTGTAAATTTCCAGACACCGGAAGCTCCGGGTTTAAGCACATCGTTTCTTCCGTAATCTAAAGAGTCTATTACATGAATTATTTTGCCGGAAGCGCGTGCAGCTTCAATTTTAGACAGGATATTGGGAGTAAAATTTTCCGTTTCGTTTAACCTGCTCCCCGTGGCCCAAACCACATAATTTTTAGGTACTGAAACCGAAACATCAAAGTTGCCAAAATCATTATAAAATTCCTGCCCGCCATTGTAGCTCCAGTCGTCCCAGCCATCGATATCATCATAAACCGCCACGCGCGGAAAAAAATAAGCGATAAAATAAGACGTACTATCAACCATGCCTGTACGAATTTGCGATCCCATGTTTACCTTATAATGCCAGCTTACGCTTAATTGAATTTTTGAATGCGGTAAAATTGCCTTTTTCGGAGTAATCGTCAGGTTGGTATTGTTATGATACGCTTTTAGCGAATCACTGAAACGCGAAATCTTTTCGGCACCTACCTGAAACGCATCTATCTGAACACCGTCATTCAAATCCACATCAGCAATTTTCACGAGACGGCTAACGCCTTTTTTATAAAGATCCGGGTAAAGCCTTATTACCAGTTGATGCAGCGTATCGGGACTGTTATTACTATACGTGATAGTTTCTGAACCTTCAAGCAGCTGATTTGCCGGATTAAATTTTATATCAATGTGGTAATCTGCACGATTTTGCCAATATTTTTTGCCGGGTTTTCCGGAGGTTGTTCTTGTTTCGTTTTTGAAGGCATTTTTAATATTGGTTGTTGTAAACAATTGTTGGGCTTCCGAAATTTTTCCAAAAAGGAAATTGGCGCTGACAAGAATAAAAAGAAATTTTTTCATAATTAAAGTTGTTGGCCAATTTTTATTGAACAATATTAAATATTAAAAATAAACGTACGGCAAATAATTTTTAAAAAGGCAACTTACTTTGTTGAAACAAGCCAAAATGTAGAAATCTATATTTTGGCTTATCACGCGATAAAAATCTTTATTAACTTTCTGCCATAGTGACGCTATTTTTTATTTATTATCTTTGCCCACCGGTTAAAAACAGAAAAATGGTTGATCTCGCGATAGATAAAAAACACGATGAAATGAGGCAGGGCGAAGCATTTGCGCCAAATGTTCCTGGTTTAAATTCGTTTGAAAAAAAGTTTTATATAGAAAGCTATGGTTGCGCCATGAACTTCGCCGATAGCGAAGTTGTTGCGTCTATCCTTCAGGATAAAGGCTTCGGAATTACACCACATTTCCAGGAAGCCGATATGATCTTTATCAATACATGCTCCATTCGCGAAAAGGCAGAAGCAACTGTGAGGAAAAGATTGACGGAATTCAGGAAAGTAAAAAAATATAATCCCGGATTGCTCATTGGTGTATTGGGCTGTATGGCCGAAAGATTAAAATCAAAATTTTTAGAAGAAGAAAGATTAGTAGATCTCGTAATCGGGCCGGATGCTTACCGCACACTACCTGCATTAATTGAAGAAGCCGAAAGCGGACAGAAAGGTGTAAACGTTTTATTGAGCCGCGAAGAAACCTATGGCGACATAGCTCCTATCCGCTTAAACAGCAACGGTGTTACCGCTTTTGTAAGCATTATGCGCGGCTGCAACAATATGTGCTCATTTTGTGTGGTGCCGTTTACGCGCGGCCGGGAGCGTAGCCGCGACGCTGATTCTATAATTAATGAATGTACCGCATTGTTCAATGAAGGTTATCGCGAAGTAACTTTGTTAGGACAAAATGTAGACAGCTATCAATGGGTAAACAGCCAGGATAAATCGATCGTTTCCTTCGCCGCCCTGCTTGAAAAAGTAGCGTTGATTTCACCTTTGCTCAGAGTGAGATTTTCCACTTCTCATCCTAAAGATATTACCGATGAAGTACTCTTTACCATGAAGAAATACGATAATATTTGTAAATACATTCACTTGCCCGTACAAAGCGGAAGCACGAGAATTTTACAAATGATGAACCGTACCTACACGCGCGAATGGTACCTTGCAAAAGTTGACAGGATCAGGGAAATACTTCCGGGTTGCGGCCTTTCCACAGATTCTATTACAGGCTTCTGCACGGAAACAGAAGAAGATCATCAGCAAACGTTGAGTCTTTTTGCTTATTGCGAGTATGATTTGGCCTATATGTATTTTTATTCTGAACGGCCCGGAACTCTTGCGGAGAGAAGGTTTGAGGATGATGTTCCCGAAGAGGTAAAGAAAAGAAGGCTGCAGGAAATTGTTGCCTTACACCGCATTCATTCTTTGAAAAGTATGCAAAAAGAAATTGGTACCACCGCCAGGGTTTTAATAGAAGGAGATTCTAAAAAGAGCGATCAGCATTGGGCAGGAAGATCAGATCAAAATAAAATGGTGGTATTTCCTAAAACAGGCCATCTGAAAAAAGGAGATTATACAGATGTATTAATTGAAGATTGTACGGCCGGAACTTTGATTGGAAAAATTAAATAGAACCATGTGGATCTTTTTTTGATAAAGATCGCTAGATGAATAAAAAAGTTTTGATAACAGAAACAGACCAATGGATCAACAAGCAATAAAAAGCAGATTTGGAATAATAGGAAATTCGCCGGCGCTGATTGTATGCGCTGGATGTAGCAGTGCAGGTTGCCAACACAGACCTCAGTGTTTTGATCAATGGCGAAAGTGGTGTTGGAAAAGAAGTTTTTTCGCAAATTATTCATTCACTTTCTGCAAGAAAACACAATCCTTTTATTGCTGTTAACTGCGGCGCAATTCCTGAAGGAACGATCGATTCTGAATTATTCGGTCATGAAAAAGGTTCTTTTACCGGCGCTGTAGATAGCCGTAAAGGTTATTTTGAAACCGTAAACGGCGGTACGATTTTTTTAGATGAAATCGGCGAAATGCCGCTTGGCACGCAGGCGCGCTTATTGCGCGTGCTGGAAACCGGTGAATACATCCGGGTTGGTTCATCAAAGGTTCAAAAAACAGACGTTAGAGTTATTGCCGCTACCAATAAAGACCTGCTTGAATATACGCATACCGGCAGATTTCGTGAAGATTTGTATTATCGTTTAAACACAGTGCCAATAAGAGTTCCTTCGCTGCGCGACCGCAAAGAAGACATTCTTTTATTGTTTAGAAAATTTGCCGTGGATTTTGCAGAACGATATAAATCGCCGCCGGTTCAACTGGATGAAGAAGCAAAAAACGTGTTGATGAATTACCCGTGGCCGGGTAATGTGCGTCAATTAAAAAATATGGCCGAGCAAATATCTGTGCTGTCAAAAGATAAAGTAATTACGGGCCCCGATCTTATGAAATTTTTGCCCGAAACCAATTTTACACGGTTGCCGGTTCTTGCATCGACCCATCAAAACCAGGCGGGAAGCGGCCAAAAAGAATTTTCAAATGAAAGAGAAATTCTTTATAAATTATTCTTTGATGTAAAAAAAGATGTTACGGAACTTAAAAGAATGTTTTTCGACGTGATGCAAAATCCAAACGCAATCAACGGAAACCAGCGGTTTCAAAACGATCAGTTTTTTAACGATTACCACGATGATCGCGTTACGCCGGCAATTGCGGCTGCACAGCCTGTGGTGCTTAACAACAATTCCAACAACAATACAAAAATTGCCGAGCACCAGGAAGTAGAAGAATCTTTAAGTATCATGGATGCTGAAAAAGATCTTATCGTAAAGGCACTGAAAAAACATCGCGGAAAAAGAAGAGATGCCTCCAGCGACCTCGGTATCAGCGAACGAACCTTATACAGAAAATTGAAAGAATATAATATAAACGAATAGATTTTTTTGAATTAAGAAACTATCATCTACATTTATTACCCGGGCCATATAAGCCAAAATATAGTATTTTATATTTCGGAAATCTAAAAAACCGATCACAAAAACAAACCATGAAATTCAGATCATCTATCAAATTAACGGCGGTGCTTGGTTTTTTATTTGTTACGCTTTGCTTTGCAACCTGCAAATATTCCACAAGAGATACTTCACCAATTCCGCCCGATGTAAAAACTTTTAGAGTAAACAATTTTCAAAACAAGGCCCGGTATGTAAACCCGCAGATTGCGCCACAGTTAACAGAGCAATTAAAACAAAAAATTATTAGCCAGACAAGATTAAGGCAAACCAATAACGACGATGCACATTACGACATCAGCGGTTATTTGTCTGATTACAGCATCACCACGAGCGGCGTGGCCAATCAAACGGCAGGAACCAACAGGATCAATGTAACTTTTCATCTTATCTTTAAAAATACAATAGACCCTGATCCTAAGAAAAGCTTTGAGGCAGACCTCACCAGCAACTACGATTTTCCTGCTTCACAATCATTGCAACAGGCCGAGGCAAATAAGGGCGATCTCATACTCAAAACCGTGACTGATGCAATTTTCAACAGAATATTTTCAAACTGGTAATTAAGAAATCAATGAATACAGGAACCTTTTACGCCGATAAAATTTATTCCGGATATCAAAACGATCCTGCAACGCTGGAAAAAAATGTGAAAGAAAATCCGGCGAGTTCAATTGCCCGGTTCCTGCTTTTATATCATTATAAAAAAACAAATGATCCCGCGTTTGATAATTTTTTAAGCCAGTCTTCTTTGTATTTTAATAACCATTACTGGCTTCAATATCAAATTAACGATGAACAACTAATAGAAGAGACGTTGCCTGGCAGCCAACCTGAAGATAGTGGCCACTTTGCCGCAACACTACCGGAAAAAAATGTTGCAGTTTCCATTCCGCCGGTTGAAACCAATCCAGTGGAAGAAAACACGGGAAGTACCGGAATGAATGAAGAAACCGCTGCATTCAACAACAGTGAGGAAGTTGCTGTTGACACTGAAGACGAACATTTAGAAAACCACCCTGTTGCAATAATTAATGGAGAAAATGATGTAGAAAATAAAGAAGATACCGAACACTCACACGATGCTGTTGAACCGTTGCAAGATGAAATAGCATTTGAGCCAAAGGAAGAGATACTGGAAGAAGATGAAGAAAGAAATAATGCATCTTTTGACAAGCAGGATGAAGCGCCAATAGCATTTGAGCCCGGCGAACCATCAATTGAAAATACGCTAACCGTTGAATCTGCAGCAACTCCAGAACAGCCCGAAGAAAGGAATGATGGAATTGATGTTGACCAGTCTAAATCATATGTTTCGAATGCGCACCAATCATTGCATCATAATACTGAAGATATAAATACCGACGACGACGTTGTGGCTTTTGAGCCGCTGCACACAATAGATTATTTTGCATCGCAGGGAATAAAATTAAAAGAAGATGCATTAGCCAACGACAAGCTTGGCCAACAGGTAAAAAGTTTTACGGCGTGGCTAAAAAGCATGAAAAAATTGCACCCGGGAAAATTGCCGGAGCAAAACGAAGTGATCGAAAAAATTATTCAAACATCGGCAGAAGAATCAAACGCTGATGCAGAAGTGCTTACCGAAGCGATGGCCGAAGTGTTGATCAAGCAGAATAAACAGGAAAAAGCCATCGAAATGTATGAAAAATTAAGTTTGCTTAATCCTTCGAAAAGCACGTACTTTGCAGCCAAAATTGAAAGTCTAAAAACAAACTAAACATGTTAATTCTTTTCGGAACCATTATAATTATTGCCGCTGTCATTTTAGGAATTATCATCCTTATTCAAAATCCTAAGGGTGGCGGACTTACTTCATCACTGGGTGGCTTTGGCAACCAGCTAATGGGCGTAAGGCAAACTACTGATATTCTTGAAAAAGGAACCTGGCTTTTTGCAGGCATCATTGGTTTATTATGTATTACTTCTGCTCTTTTTATTCCAAAAGCAGGTGGATCAAATTCCCGGGATAAACTGATTAATGAAGCGCCTGTCGGAGCACCTGTAACGCCGCAAACAAACACTGCGCCTTTGCAAGCCACTCCGCAAACACCGGCACCACAAAAATAATTTAACCGCATATTTTGCACCCTGTCTTATAAAAAGACAGGGTTTTTTATTAATTTGATTTCTACAAAAAGATAATTTCAATCCGGTAACATATTTTTTTATTTATGAACATCAAAAAAGCCATTTTATATATTTTCATCATTTTAATTGTTGCTGTAGCTTTTGGTGCCTGGATGGTTTTTGGGCCAACCATTAAAAATGCCGATAAGAAATTTTTATATATTAAGACAAACGCTTCTTATAAAGATGTAAAAGACAGCCTTCGAAAAAATCATTTTATTACCGGAGATTTTTTGTTCGACAGGATAGCGGGCTACGCCGATTATCAAAAAAATATAAAAGCCGGAAAATATAAAATCAATGACGGAATGAGCTTGTATCATTTGGTAAAAATGTTGCGTTCCGGCAGGCAGGTTCCGGTAAATTTGGTTATTACCAAATTGAGAACAAAAGAAGACCTGGCAAAAAAGATAGCGGTTAATTTTGAAACCGATTCTCTGCACGCCATTCGCTTTCTTAGCAATAACGATTCCTTATTGTATTATGAAGTAGATTCCAACACGGTAATGACTAACGTAATTCCCAACACCTATACTTTTACATGGACAACGCCGGTTGAAAATATTTATAAAAAGCTTCGTGCAGAAGAAGAAAAATTTTGGAATAAAGAACGATTAGAAAAAGCAGAGCGGCTAAATTTAAAACCCAAAGAAATCTACATTTTGGCTTCTTTGGTGGAGGAAGAAACCAATAAGCAGGATGACAAGGGAAAAATTGCCAGCGTGTATATGAACCGCATAAAAAAAGGCATGAGGCTGGCCGCTGATCCCACGGTAAAATTTGCGATGAAGGATTTTGATCTCAAAAGAATTTATCATAAGCACCTGCAATTTGTTTCGCCATACAACACCTATCTTAATGCGGGTTTGCCTCCCGGGCCTATTTGCACGCCGTCAATAAAAACAATTGACGCAGTTTTAAATGCGCCGCAAACAGATTATTTGTTCTTTGTGGCCAGGGCCGATTTTTCGGGTTATTCTGATTTTGCTTCCACCTACGAACAACATCTTGGTTACGCAAAAGCCTATCAGCAAGCACTTGACAGTTTGATAAAATCGAGGCAATCATCTATTGAAAATTGAAAATGAAGGCATTGGTAAAATCAAAAAATAAAGCTTTTTCCAACCCGGTTGGTCACCTCGCCCGAAAGAGCAAAACATGGAGTCCGCCGGGATTCCAGGGATTATCATTGCACAATGTACTTTCCTATTTTTCAAAAGGATTTGACGTGCCATCGCTAACGGAAAGAGCTTCGGCGATTTCTTATAATTTTATCATGTCGCTGCCGCCTACCTGCCTGTTTCTTTTTACGCTAATCCCCAACCTTCCGTTCATTTCAAAAAGATCATTAAAATTTCAACTGCACAGTTTAATCCGCGACATTATTCCTTCAAGTACTTACAATGGAAGTCTGATAGAGTTTGTGGATAGCTTTATCGAGGGTTCTAAAATCGGGCTCATTTCTTTTACATTTATTATATCGCTGTTTTTTGCATCCACCGGTGTAATGGGTTTAATGCGTTCTTTCAACAAAGATTATATCGGGTTTCAAAAAATAAAAGGCCTCAAAAAAAGATGGGAAGCCATCAAACTTACCTTAATTCTTTTTAGTTTATTATTGGGATGCCTGCTGCTTTTATTATTGCAGAGAAATATTCTGAAGTGGATTGGAATCACTAATTTCCAAATAAGAAACCTGATCCTTTATGGTAAATGGATTTTTATTGTTGGATTGATTTTTTATTCTTACGCATTCGTTTATCGTTATGCGCCATCCACTACCAAGCGGTGGAATCTTGTTTCGCCCGGGGCAGTGATAGCAACATTTTTAAGCATCCTGGTAACAATCGGTTTTACTGCTTTTGTTGATAATTTTGGCCGGTATAATTTTCTTTACGGATCAATTGGAACCATTATGGTTTTAATGATCATGATCTTTTTAAACTCAATGGTGGTGCTTATCGGGTTCGAATTTAATCTTAGCATCAATACTTTAAAAACGATGTCGGAACAAACCGATAAATAGATCTCGCATCTTTTAAAAAGCTGAAAATCTATAAAATGGCTTATGTGCCAGCGAAATTACTTTAGCCGCAACCAATCCCTGTCTAGCCATGTCGCCGATAATTTTTACGCTATAGTCGTTCGCCAGCTGAGATACAGAAGAAGGATCGAAACTTTGCGACTGCGCGGAATATAAAAGCTTGTTTGCCGACAAGATCATACAAGTTGCTTTCCCAATAGAATTTAGTATTTGCTGAATAATAACCGGGCGTATAAACCCTTGAATATACAGTGCGGTAATAGCCGAACCAGCTTCGGTAATAACCCACCGGCACAATAGAAACATGGCCCGGGTTGTAATTTTTTTCTTTATTCTTATCGAGTAAAACAATAGTAAGCACGTTGTCTATGCCGTTATCGCGAAGCTTATCGAGCGCCTTTTGTTCATCTGCAGGAAAGTACTTCGGGCCAAAAGTTTCGTAGGCTGAAACCGCATTGATGTTTTTAGAATTGAGTTCTTTCACCAATTTCTGCTCCATGCTTTTTTGAAGTTCGCGGTCTTTATCCGGCAGCAATGCCGCGACCATAATCTTTTTAAAATGAAGCTCATTGGAAGTAATATCGGGCGACTTCCAGCTTGAGGTAATTTTAGTGCTTCCGGAACAAGATGCGATCAGTAAAACTATTGCCGAAGCGATTAAAATTTTAAAAGTTTTCATATTGTATCTTTTTCAGAAATACAATCAAACTTTATACCCGTCCATGCCAGCAATCATACATTTATAAATGATTTTGTATAATATTATATTAAGAGAAACCAATTCAGAAAAATACCCGGTTTACTTTTACAAATCGCGGCAGAAAATAAGAATTCATGCCGGAGATCATCACTCCTTTGCTTTCCGATGCATGAATAAACTGCAGTGCGCCATCTATGTTTTGCGTGATGATTCCCATGTGGCCTACTACGCCGCTGTTGGCATTGCTTCCGGTAAAAAGAATCAGGTCGCCGCGGCGGCTTTCTTTAGCAGGTATCTCCTTTCCGGCGTTGGTAAAATCTTCAGAAGTGCGGGGCACAGAAATTTTAAAATGACCAAAAACATAATTGATAAACCCGGAGCAATCAAAACCGTTTTCTTTAATCATTGAGCCGTACTTATATTTTACGCCCACAAGTGTTTCGGCAAAAGTTACAAGGTCATCTGCAGAAACATTTTTTGTATTGATGATGCGCGCAGGAACCTTATTTTTAATAATAACCGTGCTTTCAATTTCAGCACTTTTATTTTCCGGTTTTGAAGCTTTTCGTGTAGCGCTGCAACCGGATAACAGCAAACCGGTTACAATACAAATGAGCAAAATAGTAGTTTTCATAAATCAAATTTGACGAATTGCCCGCTAAACATCAGATTTATTCTTTTCATAGTTTATAAGTGCAATGCCTGCCAACACCGCCATCAAAAAATACAACATTTCTACATTTTGGCTTTCGTAGAAAGATTAAATCCAATCTCCGGCCATTCTGTAACACTAAACTATGCGGATGTAAACATCGGTGGCAAATTAGCGCTTAATTCTAATCAAACCACGGTTTTGTGCTTTCCTTATTCTAAAGTAATTTTGCCCGGCTTTTTATATCATTTTCAAACAACAAATTAATACTCAAATGGCATACGACGTAATAGTTTTAGGTAGTGGTCCCGGCGGATATCCTGCTGCAATCAGAGCCTCACAATTAGGAAAAAAAGTAGCAATTGTAGAACGGGAAAGCCTTGGCGGCATATGCCTCAACTGGGGCTGTATTCCTACAAAAGCCTTGTTGAAAAGCGCACAGGTTATGGAATATGCAAAGCATGCTGCGGACTATGGAATTGAAGTAAATGATTACAAGCAAAACTTCGGCAACGTTATTAAACGCAGCCGCGGCGTTGCAGATAAAATGAACAAAGGCGTTACTTTTTTGATGAAGAAAAATAAGATTGATGTGGTAATGGGTACCGGAAAATTAACGGGTCCTAATAAATTAGAAGTAACGGCTGCAGATGGAAGTAAACAAACGCTTGAAGCAAAGAATATTATTATTGCCACAGGTGCAAGAGCCAGGGAATTACCATCTTTAAAATTAGACGGCAAAAAAGTAATTGAATACCGAGTTGCGATGAGTTTGCCTAACCAGCCGAAATCAATTATCGTTGTAGGATCTGGTGCGATAGGAACTGAGTTTGCTTATTTCTACAACAGCATCGGAACCAAGGTAACCATAGTTGAATTTTTGCCACGAATTGTTCCTGTAGAAGATGAAGATGTTTCAAAAGAACTGGAAAAAAACTTTAAAAAACAAGGCATCACCATCATGGTTAACAGTGAAGTTACCAGCGTGGATACCAGCGGAAATGGCGTAAAGGCAAAAGTAAAAACACAGGAAGGTGAAGTAGTTCTTGAAGCAGATGTTATCTTAAGCGCAGTAGGCATTACCGCCAATATTGAAAATATCGGTTTGGAAGAAGTTGGGATTGCAGTAGATAGAGGAAGAATTGTAGTAGATGGCTATCAGCAAACAAATATTCCCGGAATTTATGCCATTGGCGATTGCACACCGAACCAGGCACTGGCGCACAAAGCCACCAAAGAAGGCATCAATGCGGCGGAACATCTTGCCGGTAAAAAGCCTGAGCCCATCGACTATAACAATGTTCCGGGTTGTACTTATTGCACTCCGGAAATTGCTTCTGTTGGCTATACAGAAAAAGCGGCTAAGGATGCAGGTTATGAACTGAAAGTTGGAAAATTTCCGTTTATCGCGAGCGGAAAAGCAACAGCGGCTGGCGCAACAGAAGGTTTTGTAAAAATAATTTACGATGCAAAATACGGTGAACTGTTGGGCTGCCACATGATAGGATATAACGTTACGGAAGTGATTGCAGAAGTAGTAGCAGCGCGTAAGTTAGAAACCACAGCGCACGAAATTTTAAATGCGATTCATCCGCACCCAACCATCAGCGAAGCAGTGAAAGAAGCCACTGCAGTGGCTTATGGCGAGGCAACCGATATTTAAAACAACAAAAATTTATAAAGCCGCTTAAGAAATTAGGCGGCTTTTTTTATGGATCAACAAAGCATTATTGCAGTTGAATCTCTCTTGCGGTAATAAGAGATTTTAAAAAGCAGGATTTCTACAATTTGGCTTGTCTCAATGTAAAAAAAGTTAATAATGATGCCTGATTCAGGAAGCTACCACTGCTTCTTCGCCGTACATCTGGCCTTTAAATTTTAACGAAGGCGAAGGAATAAAATCGCCCAATCCGAGACGCGGCCATTTTTCATCAACGGCAGCAATGGTTGTATCATCGGCAATAATAATGTTCGGCCAATCCCGGTAAAAATCATCAAATTCTTTTGTCTTCAGCGTTCCATCAAAACCAATACAAGCAACATATTTACCAGGATACTGAACCGATTGTTTCTTAATGATCAAATGATCGCGCTTGGGATCGAGATTGTTACAGAAGCGCCAGAGTGCCACCGGCAAGTCGTTTGGATCAACGGTATGCTCCACGTATAAAATCATTTTTATTCCTTCAACCAAACCTTGATTACAAATGGCTTTATGCAATTGTTTTACATGTTCTTTTTTGTTCTTCTTCAGGGAAATAATAAGGCATGGAATTTCTTTTTCTGTTAAAGAGTAATTAATGGATTTTATTTCTGGAAAAAGATTCACCAGTTCGCCGGCCGATTCCTCTGTAAAACGGGAATGCATAGACGAAAATAAATCATCGGTCTCTTCTTCATATTTTAACGTACCATCCACACACATTTTGCCTCCAAAGCCCATTTTACTACAGCTATGATCCAACACATCCATCGGGCCCTGCGAAAAATAAATATCCGTTGAAGGATTTAAATTTTTAAAAACTTCTTTTGCCACATTTTCATAATCCATGAGATTAGCCGACCCTGTTTCTCCAGTTCCTGAGGACACCACCACTAAAATTTTATTAAACATCATTTGGCCCGCACCCCACATGGCGTTCATCACTTTTTGCGCCTGTCCTGCATAGTCTTTTACAATTTTTGCTATCACCAGGTTGTGAAATACGCCTTCTACCGGCATTTCCATATCCACAATTTCGGGCACTAAAGTCATTTTTATCGGAGCTAAAAAAATCCGGCCGGTAGCTTTTCCCAGCCAGGCATCTTCCTGCGGAGGAATGCCTACGATCGTTGCCGGATAGATTGCATTTTTTTTATGCGTGATGGCGGTTATATGAAATTTGGGATACCAATCGGGCAGGGAATAATAACCCGTGTGATCGCCAAAAGGTCCTTCCCATATCATTTCATCGTTGGGATCTACATAACCTTCAATAATAAAATCAGCATCAGCGGGTACTTCAACTTCGGGTTGCGAAATGCACTTTACGAGTTCCACTTTTTTCTTTCGTAAAAAGCCCGCAAGCATGTATTCATCTACATTTTCAGGCAAGGGCGCCGTCGCCGAATAAGCATAAGCCGGATCACCGCCGAGGGCTACTGCCACAGGCATTATTTTTCCCAGCTTTTTGTATTCATTAAAATGCTTTGCGGAAACCTTGTGTTTGTGCCAATGCATACCGGTTAATTTTGGACCAAATACCTGCATCCGGTACATACCAACGTTTCGGGCATTGCTGTTAGGATCTTTGGTATGAATAATCGGTAATGTTACAAAGGGACCACCATCTTTTGGCCAGCACGTAATTACCGGCAATTGAGTGATATCAGCATCCGCCATCACCACTTGCTGGCAGGCGCCTCTTCCGCTGATTACCTTTGGCATCCAACTGGCAAACTGTTGTAGTTTAGGCAGCAGTTTTAATTTATCTATGATATTTTCTTTCGGCGATGAAAGTAAATGAAACAGATCTTCTATTTCTTTTGCCACATCGTTGAGATCATTAACATTTAGTGCGAGGCACATTCTTTTTTCACTGCCATAAGCATTCATCAGCACAGGAAAATCATACCCTGTATTTTCAAAAAGCAACGCTTTTCCGCCATTGTTACTTTTGCTTATCCGGTCGGTAATTTCAGCAATTTCCAGGTGTGGATTTACATATTCTTTTATACGGATCAGTTCGTTTTCTTTTTCAAGCGTTTCAATAAAATCCTGCAAATTTTTATAAGCCATAGACGGCAAAGATACAAGTTAAGGCAACTGTATTTGCAGGTTTTGATGTGATGAAAAACAGTTTGGCATTATCTCACATTTGCGGGACAGCCATATTCAGAGCGTCGCCCCAAACCGTTGCCATTGCCCAACCTGAATGAGAGCGTAAGCCCGGTAAAATAATACCAGTCTTTATTGCCTGAGCCGCCGCGTTGCTGACCTGCTGCGGGATATTGCACTGAGCCATTTTTTAGCTCGCCACCGCGATAAGCGAGTTCTACCGCTTTGGCGCCACGATTGGCCAACAAGAGAGACTCATCAACATAAGTTGAGCTTACATCATCAAGATAATCGGTAAAAAGTTTTCTGAACCCAACTTCTAAACCCACATTTATATTATCGGTTAATGAAAGTTTAACACCCGCTCCAAACGGAATGGCCAGTTGAGTAAGATTATAATTGTTTTTCCCCGGCAAAAAGCCTTCACCTTCGGTGCTAAGGGGTTTTAAATAATATTTATTGCCGGCAGTGTCTCTCGTATATGGATTAAAATGATAGACTGCCACGCCCGCAAAAACATACGGCGTTAATGAATAGTCGCCTAACGGCGTAATGTAATATTGCAGTCCAAGATTACCTTCCGTGATGCCCGAAACAAAATTCAGATTGCGGGCTTTATTCCTTCCTAATTTATCATCGGCAGAAATTTTTCCAAAAAGCACACCGGTTCTTAGCGAAAAATGCTCGCTTAGATCGTAAGAAAAACCAATGCCGGCTGCAAGATGGGCCTGGTTAAAAGTATAGCGTTTGTCCTGTAAATCGCCCTGGTAGTTGGAGCTTCCTGCAAAAAGATCTAAATGAAATTTTTGAGCATGTACGGAAAATGCTGCCATAAGAATTGACAGAATCAGAAATATCTTTTTCATAGTGGATACAATTAAACTATTATACAAAAGCACCAAACCTGGTGCTACATTACATTGGCCGGACAACCAAAATGAGCATGCTTACCAGATTTTTGCCCGAATCCGTTGTTGCCTATTGCAAATGAAACAGTAATAGCGCTAAAATAATACCAATCTTTATATTTTGAACTTCCGCGCTGCGTACCGGCGGGCGGATAAACCTGGGAGCCCGATTTTAATTCGCCGCCACGATAGGCCAATTCTACCGCTTTTGCACCGCGGTTTGCCAGGAGTAGCGACTGATCTACATAATTGCCGCTTACATCATCAAGGTAATCCGTAAAAAGCTTTCGGAAGCCAACCTCGAGGCCAACATTAATTTTTTCGCTTAAAGCTAATTTTACTCCGCCGCCAAAAGGTATCGCTAACGGAGACCGATTGTAATTGCTTTTACCTGCAATAAATCCTTCGCCTTCTGTACTTAAGGGGCTAAGAAAATATTTATGGCCGGTGCTGTCAAATGTATAAGGACTGAAATGAAAAACCGCCAGGCTTGCAAATATGTAGGGCGTTAGTGCATGTTCGTCAAGAGGGGTAATAAAATATTCAAGGCCTAGCTGTGCCTCGTAAATTTTTGAAGTAAAGCTTAGATTTCTTTCTTTGTTTCTGCCATACTTATCATTAGCAGAAACTTTGCCTAATGAAGCCACGCCACGGATAGAAAAATGTTCGCTAAGATCGTATGAAAGTCCAAGTGCTCCACCAAAATGAGCCTGGTTAAATGTGTAGCGTTTGTCTTGCAGATCGCCCTGGTAATTAAAGGCTCCGGCAAAAATATTCACGTGTAGCTTTTGCGCGAGCAAAGGGCTTCCATGAAAAAGGAAGAGCGAAACCATTACCAGTTGAAAATATTTTGATCCGTTATCTTTCATAGAAAAAAATATTTAGATGCAAAATTCCGGTACAACAAATTAATCATAATTTGATTCCGGTAATGCAATTCAAAAATTTCTTTGATTAAAATATTGTTAAGGTGAGTTATACCGGAATGTTTGTGAAAACATAAGATGCTCATTCACGGGCAACCGCTTAAAAAACTTTGCTTTCGGTTTGATTGGTTTCCAGGTTTGATTCAACCTGTTTTTTATCTATTTTAAACAAAACCTTGGCATCGGTATTAAATGCTATGCCTTCTGCAGCAACCGGCTTTTTCGATAAAGGAAAAGTGGGTTTAAATTCCGGCAGCATTTTTCTCAAAATGAAAGGAATAATGTCATTATTGTGAGCCAGTGCTGCTTCCTCTAACTCTTTCATTAAAGATTTGAATTCTCCGTTTCTGTTGGCTGATTTTTTGGCCCTCAATATTCGCGGATGATAGGTTTCGGCAAATTCTTCTGAATCTTTAAAAAGCTCTTCAAACATTTTTTCGCCGGGGCGAAGGCCTGAATGAACAATTTCAATTTCATCAGGTCTCAGTCCGGCGAGCTGAATCATTTTCCTGGCGAGGTCAATTATTTTCACGGGTTTGCCCATATCGAACAATAAAATATCGCCTGACTCCCCTATTTTACCAGCCTCTAAAACCAGTTTAGACGCTTCAGGAATCGTCATAAAGTAACGTGTAATTTCAGGATGAGTTATAGTAACCGGTCCGCCTGCATTTATTTGCTTTTTAAATGTTGCCACAACCGATCCCGCAGATCCAAGTACATTGCCAAATCTTGTAGTAATGAACTCGGTTCCTACGCTTTTTTCATCGCACAACGATTGAATATAAATTTCAGAAATTCTCTTGGTAGCTCCCATCACGTTGGTTGGATTAACCGCTTTATCAGTTGATACCATCACGAATTTCTTAACTCCGTAAGCCAGCGCCAGATCTGCCACTAACTTGCTACCAAAAACATTGGTGAGCACCGCTTCGCTGGTAAAAGTTTCCATTAGCGGAACGTGTTTATAGGCTGCCGCATGAAAAACAAAATCTGGTCTATTTGAAGAAAAAATCTTTTTTAATTTTGCAGCATCCCTGATAGAAGCAATTTCAACCTGCAGCGATTGCTTTGCGTTCTTCTTTCTTAATTCGTATTCCAGGTCGAATAAACCGGATTCAGACTGATCTAAAAGTACCAGCTTTTTAAATTCAAATCTGGTAAGCTGCCTGCAAATTTCGCTACCAATAGAACCTGCAGCGCCCGTTACCAACACAGTAATTCCTTTGTACGTTTCCTCAAGCATGGCATGCGGCAGACTAATTTCTTCTCTCTCTAAAAGCTCTTCGATATTAAGTTCTCTAACCTGCTTTTTTTGGAACAAACCGCCCGACCACTGGCTGGCGTGCGGAATAACATTAATTTTTATATTGAGTGGGCCACACAAATCTGCAATCGCAACTTTTTTATCAACAGATAATTTATCGATAGCAATATAAAGCTGGTTAACTTGCTTACTTTTCAATATCCGCGACAAATCGTGGCTTGACGCACCGTAAATCGGCAAACCATCAAGGTTTTTGCCTATTTTATAACTGCTGTCTTCGATAAACCCAACTACAACAGTAGTAGTTTTTGCATCCTGCTCCAGCACTTTTTTGGTAATTTGTCCCATTGATCCGGCACCGTATATAATTGCCTTATTTACATTGCCGGATTTTGGCTGCGCCCTGAAATAAATTTCTTTCACCATTAATCTAAATAACACCAAAAGAAAAATTACGCTGAACAAATTAATGATCAGCAGTGGAATGGGCACAAGGGCCGTAATTAAGGCGTTGGAATCGAATAAATAAATGGTGAGCCACAGCACTAATTGCAGCGACGCAAATTTTATAATTCTTAAAATATCGTTGGTTTCTGAATAACGAATAATTCCTTTATAAATTGGGAAAACCAATACACATACCAGGTACACGGAGGCATTAATCAATAAAATAGGAATAAATTCTACAACACTTGGAAGGTCGAGCAGTAAATGCCGGATCAGGAAAAAAGAAAATAAAAATGAGAATGTAATCAGTACCAGATCACAACTAAAAATTATCCAACGGGGGGCAAACTTGTTTCTAAAATAGCGTTCGAGCATAGAGTATCCTTTAAGAGTTGTGGTCTTTATTAAGATATAGATTAGTGGATGTGAGAGAATGAATCGAAATCCATTCAATAAACATACCATTTTCTCAAAACCGCTTAGAAATCAGAATGGTTTAGTGAAGATTTTCCGCTTTCAGTCGCAAAATTACGATGTTTGAGTGAATAGTTCTTAAGTTTTTTAAATACGTTTTTCCCTTCTTTAAGAATATTTAGAGTTCGCAAAAATATTTCTAACCATGTGATTTCACCCATTCGAACAAGGCGATTGTATTAAGTATTATGGATTTTTTTCCTGCCCACAAAAAATCAAAAAACTGCTTTTGCGGTTTCTTGAAAAAACATCTGCGTAAATTATCTTCGAATTTATAATCAGGAATTCTTTTTGTTAATTTAAACCACTAATTTGCTTTTTATAAACTTTTTTTTCTGAAAACCATTTTTGGGTTATCAATCTAATTTAAGCTTATCATCACTTTTAAAAGAGAATTTTACTGATGCAAAAATGCGTTTTAATTTACGACGATGACGTGGAGATATTGATTGTATGCAAAGCAATTTTAGAAATGGATAACTATCGCGTAGAAACCATTACTAACTGTGAAAATATTATTGCAGACATCGGCCGTTACAATCCTGATGTAATTTTAATGGATCTATGGATTCCTAAAATCGGCGGTGAAAAAGCGATCGTACTAATGCGTGATCATTTACCTACGCGGCATATTCCCGTTATTCTTTTTTCGGCCAACGATGAAATTGAAAAAATAAGCGAACGCGTTAAAGCCAACGGATTTTTGAGAAAACCCTTCGATATATCTACTTTCAAAAAAACAATCAGCGACCGGTTGTCATAACAAACGCAACCATTTATTTTTAAGAGCCACTAACGGCTCTTCATATAAGCCATTTTATAGAAAAGTGAATTGCTCAAAATTTCATTTGTGAATTCTGTTTTTATAATATACTTTTATAATAGGTTACTAATTTGGTAACACACCATAAGGTAAACCTTGCAGTTCAATATTCCACATTGACCATCGTTTAAAAACTTCAATAATCCTGTTTCTTTTCTGATCTTTTACGAATCCTTTGTCCTGAGCGGAATACACTTTTGCCTCTAATTCCTCCGGAAGGTTAATTCAATTTTATCATTTAAATCTTACAGTTATGAAAAAATTAATCCTGTTGGGAAGTGTATGTTTTATTGTTTTTTTAATTGCTTTGAAAGAACCACCAATAACCAAATCGTTTTCCCAAATAGTAAAAGAAAATCCAAAAAGAATACCTGAACTTTTGGCTACCGCCGATTCGATAAACGTTCAACAGACAACTCAACCAGACCCTGATGAGATTGATGAGCAACAGATAAATAAAAGAAGAAAAAAAGGCAAAATTGTTTTGGATCCTACCCAAGATAATTTGCCGATTGCAATAGTTTCAGCCAAAAGATTAAAAAAATATATTGGTCATAAACCAGAAAACGAGGATAGTATTATTCTTTATTTTTCTACAATTAAAGATGACGCTGACGTAACATATTATAATGATCATCACCCTGGTACAACACCTTATACCTTAAAAGACCTCGAAGGCAGACCTACTGTATTATTCGGCAAGAGAGGCCCGTCATATCCCTCACTTCTCAAAGCAAAACCGATTGACATCGCCAGAATTTGTCCGCCGCCAAGTGGAAGCGATTGCAATTGAACCTAAACATATCTTCAAAACATATTTCACCATTAAACTTACGACAATGAAAAAGTTATTGCTGTTTCTAACGATTGTTCTGTTGTTTTTAATTTCGTGCGGTCCAAGTAAAAAGGAATTGCGAATCGCCTACAATACTAACCCCACACCAGATGAGAAATATGATAACGACCCCAATTCGCTGAGCAAAAAAGCGGCCCTTGCAATGATTGGTGAATTTAAGCGGCACAAATATCGCGGTTGGCGCAAACATTACGTGGATAGCGCGTGGACCTATTTTACAAAGGATGAATTAGCGAAATTTACCAAAGACGACAACATAGTTAGCGTCAAGTTTTTTTTAGCAGCACAGATCAATCCTGATGATAAAGAAACATTTAAAATTCCAACGATAGTAGTTCAATTAGTAACGCAAGATGGCAACAAAGCCAGGGGAAGTAATTTTTCCGGAAGTGTTTTGTATGTAAGCGGAACACAGTATTGTCCGCCTCCAAAAGGATCCTGTCGTGTAACGCCGTAATCAATTTATAAAACGGCTGTATCTTTCTCAAGGCCCTCTTCGTTAAGTTTTGCCGGTTTTTTTAATTTGGGCCACCATTTTTTAATGGAGATTTTACTTCTTGCTACGACCAATTTTCGTGATGCAAGCAGCCCGATAAGATTTTTTTCCAGGAAATGTTGGAATGGCGCCAGCATACCAATCAGCACAATTTTTATCAGCCACAATTTTAAAGGCTGATTGTGCACAACATGCGTCAAAAACAAATTGTCTATCAACAGCACAATAAACTCAAACAATGAGATAAAGAAAAAATATCCCATCATTCTTACGGTAAGTTTCGAAACGGGGAAAGTGCCTATCAGCAGCATTATAAAAAAAACAATAACGATAACAATAGTGATGGCCATGTATTGGATATTGCGCGTGCTGTTCTCTATTTTTTGTTGCTGCATTAATTCTGCTTCATGTTTACGGTTTTCTCTGTTAACTTTCATTAATGTGATGTCCCTGTCTCTCGATAATTTTTTTGAACTATCCTTGTAATTTGTTGCCTCCTTAGCATACATATATGCATTCTTAAAATCATTTTCTTTTGCGTACAAGTCGCTTAGATTATGGAGATATTCTGCGGTGTAAATAGTATTAATTCGTTTGCTGATATCTAATGCCTTTAAAAAAAAATTTATTGCCATTGGCCGGTCATTCTTTAATGAATAGGCTAATGCAATTTGTTCATAGATGTACTGTCGGGGTTGCGGATCGAAGTTCTTTTCGAAAAAGGGCAAAGCAAGCTTTTGATAATACAGTGCAGAATCCGGCTCGTTTGTGTAAACATAAATATTGCCAAGAGTTTCGTAATATTTTTCTATACCGGCGTTTAAATAACTTTGCTTAAGATCCGGTTCATGCTCAAGATAATAGATGGCTTTATTCTTGTCATGTTCCACAACAAAATAATAAGTTAGCAGTGCCCGCCGCGCGCTCAACGAATATTTATAAAGTTTTAGTGAATCTGCCAGTTGAATAGCTTTTGCAATAAAAAGCTTTTCATCGGTAAGGCGCGACAGATCAAAATAATCTACGACAAGGCCTTCGCCATTATTGGATTGTTTATTAAGCAAAAGGCTTTTGTCTAATTCCTGTTTAGCCTGGGTGGAATCATCAAGGTCCTTGTACATTTCTGAGAGTGCATGATGCACCTTACTTTGGAGAAATATAGAGCCCAACCGGACCGCGATATCGTATGCACGATTGTAGTTCGCAGAAGCGTCTACGGCATCTCCCCTTTCTTTGTGAATAGCACCCAGCGACAAATAAAGAAGTGCTTTGATAGAATCTGAAGACACGTTTTGTGACGCCGAAAACGCGGAAAGAGAACTTTTGAGCGCCATATCATAATCGCCACGCTGGCGTAATATTTCCGACATCCTGTTGTAGCCGAGAGCGATATAATCGTATTGATCGGTAAGCTTTGCATAATCTATGCCCTTTTGAATAAAATTAATCGTCTTGTCGAAACTTTCCGACGTGGCAGAAGTGCCAATATTTAAAATGGCGTCGTCAAATAATGCGGATAGAATCAGGTTGCTGTTATTAGACATCTCCGCAACCAGCAATTGCTCGCGCAGTACACTGTCTGCTTTTTCATTAAGCTTGAAATAAAAATAATAATCTGCGAGTCTGCCAAGGCTGATAACTCTATCTGAATCCGAAGACTTTTTGGAACACACTATACAAAGGCTATCGATCTGTCTGCTGATTTGAGCAAAGCATCTTTTCTGCGGCAAAGCAAAAAACAAAAGCAATGTGATTGCGATTTTTTGCATGGCAAAACCTCCATGCCAAATATACAAATTCAGCCGTGGAAAATATTAACTATTTATTTAACCCAAACTTTTAAAAGCTAATTTTTCCAATTATTGAGCAACCTTCTGATAACGATAATTTCCCCCGTGTGATAAGCGTTATGATCGGCCAAAACCAATGCTTCTTTTAACAGGGTTTGTCCGGATCCGTAACTAAATTTTTTATACAGATTTTCTTCATTGGCTGATATCATATCTGTAAATTCTTTGCGATCGGATTTGATATCCTTAACACACTTTTCCCATTCCTCTTTGCTGGCCGGCTTTATTTCTTTTGGCCAATAACCTTCCGGCCATTTCGGAGAAGTATAATGCTCGTTCCTGGAAAACTCCAGCAGATCGCGTTGTGTGATCCGAATGTGCCAGGCAAGCTGGTAAATACTGTACGGTAAATTACCGGGCTGCTCGCCCAATAACTCAAACGGAATATCTTTTAATGCCTCATCCAGCGAAGCATGGGCGTTGCCTTTATTAATAAGATCGATAAGATGACCCGCTAGTATTTGTTCGTTTGTTTTTTCCGCTGCCATATAAATAAGTTTTAAAATAAAAAATTTACAGACCTGTAACTTTTCGTTCATCGATGCGTTACACAACTATCTTTCCAAAAAAAATAAATTGATTATTATGAAAAAATTACTGGCTCTTTTATTCGTGTTTTCATTTACCGGCGCCTTTGCGCAACCATGGCAAACCGTAACCGGAAACGGGCAACAAAAAAAGAATCCCGTGAAGTAGGTGCATTCACTTCACTCGCTTCCGGAGGCCCAATGGAGGTAAAATTAAGTTATGGAAACTCAAACAGTATTTCTGTTGAGGCCGACGAAAACCTGCTTCCATATATTGAAACAACCGTTTCGGACGGTAAACTTACCATCAAAACCAGCAAGAATAAAAACCTGAAACCCAAATCAAAGATGACAGTGTATGTTTCCATGACAACCATTTCATCATTGCAGCTTAGCGGCAGCGGAAGCATTAACGGTGACGGCAATTTTACAAACGATGGCAAACGAATATCAGCCTTTCAGGTTCCGGCGATCTTAATCTTGCATTCGGCACTTTTAAAGATTTGCAACTGTCCATATCAGGCAGCGGCAATATGGTGTTAAAAGGAGGTGCAACCAACAACCTGGAAGCTCGTGTTAGCGGCAGCGGCAACATCGACTGCCTTGATGTTACCAGCCAAAACGTAGACGTGAAAATCAGCGGCAGCGGAAATGTGAAAGTATTTGCCAATACCAGCATAGACGCCAAGATCAGCGGCAGCGGAAACGTGCTTTACAAAGGCAGCGCTACCGACATAAAAAGCAAAGTTGCCGGCAGCGGAAAAGTTGTAAAAATATAAACTACATCAATTTAATTAATAGATTGTTGAAGCTACTACGCAAACTCCTGATTCATCCAAAAGCGCAAATTCCCTGGTTTTCCACGGACGATCGGTGATGGTGTTTAAATTTGGATGAAGCAGGTTTGGGTAGCTTTTATATACGGCCTCATAAGCATCTTCAATTGATTCTGTTTCAAGACGCAGTTCCGGCCTGTCGCGCAGAGCGAATTCTTCATTTTGAAGAAGATGAATGGCGAGGCCGTCTTTCTTTAAAATACAAAAGGGATCTTCTTCCGCTTTAAAATTATTATACGCAATTTCAAATCCAAGGCAGTTTACAAATAACTGCAGGCCCACAGAAATATCTACATAAAAAATATTGGGGATCAGTTTAGTGAATGTCATCTTTCTTTATTTAGGTTGTAAAATACATCTAATCAAAAATATCAATTTATAAAAAACGGAAAAACTTCTAAATAGCTCGCCGGATCAATCTTTTTTTTCAAAAGAAAAAATACAACAACCGGGCGCTTTGAAAACCAAATGTTGTTGGTTAGCAATTTTTCAAAAGTGTAAAAATCTATTTTTTGGCTTATATGGCTTCAGTTGAAGTCCAGGGAGTAGCATCATGCTCTCAATAAAAAATAGCTAATCTTCCCGTAGAATTTGATTGCTGTGTATCTTCGCACCTCAAATTTTTTTTCCGCACTTCCGTTAAGTTCATTCATGATCCTCTTCACGGAACAGAATTTTTAATTATTTTAATGATGAGCCAGAATCCAAATACGCAGGCAATCCGCATTCAAATACCACGTACCAACGAAAAAGAACACAGTACTCCTTTATTTCTTACATCAAGCTTTTGCTTTGATAATGCAGAAGAAATGCGGGCAACTTTTGCCGGAGAGCTCGACAATAATATTTATACGCGTTTTGAAAATCCGAATGTGCAGGAATTTGTAGACAAGATGTGTGCGCTTGAAGGCGCAGAAGCCGGCTTTGCTACAGCTTCAGGAATGAGTGCGATCTTTGGTTGCTTTATGGCCTTTTTAAATGCCGGCGATCATTTACTAAGTTGCAGTTCGGTATTTGGCTCAACACATACCATCATTACAAAATATTTCAGCAGGTGGAACATTGGTTATTCTTATGGAGATGTAAATGATCCTGAATCGTGGGAATCATTAATAACTCCAAAGACCAAAATGATCTATGTTGAAACTCCAACCAATCCCGGACTTGATATTGTAGACATGGAATGGCTTGGAAAATTGGCTAAAAAGCACCATCTCATTTTATTGGTAGACAATTGCTTTGCTACGCCGGTTTTGCAAAGACCGATTGAATATGGCGCTGATTTAATTTTGCATTCTGCTACAAAATGGCTTGATGGCCAGGGCCGTGTTTTAGGCGGTGTAGTAGTAGGAAGACAAGATCTTATTAATGAACTCTATTTATTTTGCCGCAACACAGGGCCATCACTTTCGCCGTTTAACGCCTGGGTATTAAGCAAGAGTTTGGAAACGCTCGACGTAAGAATTCAAAGGCATTGCGATAACGCCGAAGCATTGGTAAAAGCGCTTGACGGACATCCAAAATTGAACAGTATCAAATATCCTTTTCATCCATCGCACCCGATGTATGAGACGGCAAAAAAACAAATGAAGCGCGGCGGCGGATTAGTTACATTCGATCTAAAAGACGGCCTGGAAGGTGGTAAGAAATTTTTAGATGCGCTGCAAATGCTTACGCTCACTTCCAATTTGGGCGATACACGAAGCATTGCTTCGCATCCCGCATCCACAACGCATTCCAAGCTAAGCCCGGAAGAGCAGCAAGCAGTGGGTATTACGCCCGGGCTTATTAGAATATCGGTTGGGCTCGAAGATATTGAAGACATTAAAGCGGATATTTTACAGGCTTTGGAGAAGTGTTGATAAGGAATTAGAAATAAGAAATATAAAATAAGAAGTGAAGTTATAGTAAAAGGAATTGAGAAGATTAGAAATAAAAAATAAAAAAGTGGAGAAATGTTACTAAGGCTAAACAAGCAGTATTTTCAGCTTCTTAAAAAATTTTTATAATTCTTCTTTCACATCAGCATTCTGTCTGGTAGTTGCTTGCTGGCACTGGCGCCCATTTTTTTAAGCTCTTCCATTTTGCTGATCATATTTCCGCGGCCGGTAGAAATTTGTTTCATGGCGGCTTCATAAGAGTTGGAGGCTTCATTTATTTTCTTACCAACCGTTTCAAAATTATCAAGAAACAAAACAAATTTATCGTACAACGCGCCGGCTTTATCAGCAATGTCTATGGCGTTTTTATTTTGCTGTTCCACTTTCCACAAATCAGCAATGATTTTTAAAACTGAAAATAAATTGGTTGGACTTACCAGCAATATTTTTTTGTCGTAAGCATATTTCCAGAGATGAATATCTGATTTAACTGCTTCCAGGAATGCCGGTTCTATAGGAATGAACAGCAGCACGTAATCCAGTGCCAGCGCATATCTTGGATAATTTTTCTTATGGAGCCCGTCGATATGGTGCCTGATGCTTTTTATATGTTGCTGCATTAACCGTAACTGGTCTTCTTTATTTTCCTGTGCAACGCATTCGTCCCATGCCACTAATGAAACCTTGCTGTCTATTATTATTTTTCGCTGATCGGGATAGCGAATAGTTACATCGGGCTGCAGGCCGGCGCCATGTTCATCTTTAATAATATTTCCGGCGTTATCCCGGATAAATTCCTGTAAAAAATATTCTCTTCCTTTAGAAAGGCCGCTGTTTTCCAAAAGGCTTTCAAGAATCATTTCGCCCCAGTTTCCCTGCATTTTATTATTTCCTTTTAACGCGGTGGTAAGATTATTTGCGTCTGTGCTTACCTGTTGTGTCATTATCACAAGCCGCTCAATTTCTTTTCCCAGCGAAAATCTTTCTTTAGATTCCCGGTCGTATGTTTCCTCAACCTTTTGTTTAAAAATTCCCAAGATCATTTTTCAACGGATCGAGAATTGCCTTCATCTTTTCTTCATTTACCTCCGTAAACTTTTTTGTTTTTTCGTCCAGGATATTTTGCGCAAGATTGCGGAATTCGAATTTGAAGCTTTCTCCTATTTGATTTAATTCTTCTTTCTGCGAAGCAAGTTTATCTTCTGCGCTTTTTAATTTTTCTTTTATAGTGGCAAATTGGTTTTGTGTAAACTGGTGATCTTGCTGAAGTTTTTCAAACGCCACCGTCTGTGCCTGCAGCGCATCATTTAAATAATCTGCTTTAGAAGCCTGTGTAATTAAAATCTCTTTTTCATTTTGCAATTGACGGAATTGCAGCTGCAACTGATCGTGCAAGATCGTTTGCTGCTGTGCATTTTCGCGCGTTGCGGCCAACTGTATCTTTACAATTGAGCGATGCAAAACGTAAGCAATGATGGCACTAACAGCAATGCCGGCAACGAAATATAAAAAATAGGAAAACATACAAAATGGCTTTTATGAAGTAATCAAATGTAAATCAACCTTGGGTTTCAGCCAATGTGAAATAGCATAGGGCTTCGCCCAATGCTAAGTATTTCGCCCTTACAGGAATTGGGTTATTGGCGCATTCAAAAGTGACATAAACCAAAAAGTAGTTTTCTGTAATTTGAATTGTGTCGGCTTAAAATATTATAAATTAAGCCCGGAACGAAGCTGGTCGGCCATTTCATCTTTTAGCGGTAATTTTTGCTCTTCTTCCTGGCTGGCATATTCTTCTTCCGGCTCCGGCAATACTCTTACCATCAAATTCTGCAAGGACAGCACAGACGAAGCAGAATAAAAACCAATTCCCTTGCCTGAATAAGTATAATCGATCAGGGTGAGTTTTACAACACCATCAATAGATAATTCAATATAATTTCCATAACGTATCAGCTTAAAGAAAAACGACCTGGTTTCATTAACAACAAAAATTGAAGACTGGATATTTTTAAAAATAAAATTCTCGCGGTTATTCAACGGATTAAAGCCCCATGCTCTCAATTGTATGAGCCCGTTGGCAACATCAAACGAAATAAAATAACCATTTCCCTCATTATCAATATCCGAAACAATACCCATTTTTCCCATTCCTTCCACGGTAAGTAATCCTTCGAAAATGAAGTTGGTCGCAGGTTTCTCCACACAAAATATTTCGTAGCCGCTTCTTGCGCCGCACGTCCATTTGCCGGGCTCTATTGTTGACGATGCTGTTGGATTAGAAAACAATTGCACTACGCCGCCCAACTGTTCCTGTCCAATTGATTTTTTTACCATTTGCTCCCAGCGATAATAGCTTTTTAACACGAGTCTTCCTTTATCATCTGTATCCAGTTGCTTTGGCGGCGGAAGCACACGCAGGGAGTTTACCTGTCCATCGGTATAGAAGAAATTATACACCAATAAATGCTCGCCATCTAAAACAGTTCTTGCTGCATAATTTCCCTGTGGCAACAACACATCGTCATGAAAGGAATGGTATTCGCCAAAGAAATCGGGCGCAAACCAATACCTCACTTTGATATCTTCCCTGATAGAACCGAGAATGTAAAACTGACCGTTTAGTTCGAATACGCAAGGGCATTCAATATCGTCATACACAAGTGGTCTCATTAATGGCGGCATCATCTCCACCACGTTATTGGTAATTTTAACGAGCCCAATACAACCCCTTCGCGATACAGGGCCTGTAATGGTTCTGGCGCAAAGCAGTAAATACACTTCATCATTATAAACAAACCTGAACGGATCTCGAAAGCTTAGCCACTTTCTGGGATTAGTAGTTGATGTTTCATAAAAAATTCCTTTAGGCTCGATAGGAAAAATTGGTTTCCGGCTTTTTTTCCAATCGATAAGATCATCCGATTCTGCCAGTCCAATTTTTGAAACTACACCACGATCCCGGCGTTGCAGACCGGTATAATACATTTCAAATTTGTTGTCCACTTCACATACATGCATTGTCCATAACATATCATCGTCCCACTCGCCCGGATTGCCCACAAACAAAGCATTGTTAACCCTTTTCCATGAAAGGCCGTCTTTGGAAATTGCATGAGCAATGTAATCGTGGTTGGGGATGATGAGGTGAAATAAATGATAAATTCCTTTGTGAATAATAACGGTTATATCACCAATTTCCCAATCGCTAAAACCAGATCCTGAGTACATAGTTGATGTTTAGTAAAACCACAAAAATACTTTGTATAAATTAATAAGCCGAAAACCGTTAATTTATCAGGACCAAAAGATTAAAAATTTATATAAGCTAAAAAGTAGATTTTTTACAATTTTGAAACTATTATAACGGACGGTTTTCGATATTACCTGATTTTCCTATTTTTACAAGCATTAGATGAACAAGACGATGGAAGGATATTATATTCAATTATTTAGCCCTCACGGCCTTATCAGATTTAAAGACCCGGAAATTGGCAGAGACAAAGACACAGGCGGCCAGGTAAAATATGTGCTTGAGCTTTTAGAAAATCTTTCACTGCATCCGCAGGTAAGAAAGATTGATTTGTTTACCAGAAGAATTGTAGATAAAAGAGTTTCCTCTTCTTATGAAAAAGAAATTGAAACAATTAATGATAAAGCGCGCATTGTGCGCGTAACGTGTGGTGGCAATGCTTATCGATCTAAAGAAATATTGTGGGATTATCTGGATGAGTTTATCGATAAAACAATCCGCTTCATAGAAAAAGAAGACGATTTCCCTGATGTGGTTCACGGGCATTATGCAGACGGCAATTATCTTGCCGGGCAGATCAGCGAAGTGTTTGGCGTGCCATTTATTGCAACCGGCCATTCGCTCGGCATCAATAAAAAAAATATCTTATTACACAACGGGCTTTCCATTGAAAAAATAAATGAGAAGTTTAACATGGAACGCCGCGTTGCAGAAGAAGAAAATTTTCTGCAAAACGCGGATGTGATCATTGTAAGTACCCAACATGAAATAGATACACAATACGGATTGTATAAGAATAAGGCTCACGGCAGGTTTGAGGTGATTCCGCCTGGTGTGAACCAGGATCTTTTTTATCCTTTTTACAGATTTGATATGCCGGGTTTTCAAATGACCATTGAACAGGAGCATGCGCTTTACCGCATCAATTCGGATATGGAGCGCTTTTTGTTTGCGCCTTCAAAGCCATTAATACTTTCGATCGGACGTGCAGACAAGAGAAAGAATTTTGAAATGATCATTCAATCTTTTGGCCAGGATAAAGAACTGCAGGCGATGGCCAACCTCGCCATCTTTGCCGGCGTTAGAAAAGATATAACGCAAATGCCTGCCGATGAACAAGACACGCTTACCAATCTTCTTTTGCTTCTTGATAAATATGACCTGTATGGCAAAATGGCTATCCCAAAAAAGAATGATCCAAAGCTGGAAGTTCCTGAAATTTACCGGGTAGCCGCACGAACCAAAGGCGTGTTTGTAAATGCAACGCCGGGAGAAAATTTCGGACTTACGATTGTAGAAGCCGGAGCCTGCGGGCTTCCGGTAATTGCATCTCCAACAGGCGGCCCCAAAGAAATTTTAGAGAATTGCCAAAACGGAATTCTGGTAGATGTGGAAGATCCTGCTGAAATTGCTGCTGCGCTCAAAAAAATAATTGCTGACCACGCACTGTGGGAAAAATTTTCCGGTAACGGAATAAGAGAAGTAAATAAACTTTATTCATGGACGGCGCACGCCAACAAATACATGGAGGTGATTGACAATCTTTTTGCCGAAAAAAATAAAACAAACCTTTCGTTCGTACACAAAACAGCTTACGGTAAAAAACTGGTGAAGGCAAAAGCATTTATAATTTCTGACCTCGATGGAACGCTGGTAGATGGTAAAAAATGTGATGGCTTGCCTGAATTAAAAAAATGGCTCGACGAGCGCAAAGATGCTGTGGTATTCGGTTTGGCCAGCGGACGCAATAAAGAAATAACCCGGCAAGCCATGGAAGAATATGATTTACCAACGCCGGATATATTGATCTGCTCCGCCGGTTCTGAGATCTATTATACAGATAAATTTATTGCGGATAATGGCTATGAAAGCCACATCGATTATCAATGGAAACGCAATGAGCTGCAAAATGCTTTATCAAAATTTCCGGGAATCCGTTTACAGGAGCCGGCTGCGCAATGGCGATATAAACTGAGCTATTATGTGAACAATAATTTCAGTGAAGATGATATGGCCAATTTGCACAAGTTTCTGGATGATCGCAAATTGCGCGCCCGTGTGCTGCTTACCGAAAACCGCTATCTCGACTTTCTTCCGTTTCGCGCCAGCAAAGGAAGCGCTGTCCGGTATTTGAGTTACAAATGGAAACTGCCGCTCCAGCACATTATTACAGCCGGCAACAGTGGCAATGACATTGATATGCTGAAAGGAAAAACGAAAGGAATTGTGGTGGCCAATTACAGCCCGGAGTTAGAAGAGTTGAGAAAAAACAAGTCGATCTATTTTGCGAAGCAGGTGCTTTGCAAAGGAGTGATGGAAGGTATTCAACATCATTTATCTGCCGATGCGGCGCTGGGCAATAGCCTCAAATAAGTAAGATGCGATCTTATTGGCCGCGAAGTTATCAATCTCAAAAAAAAATGAAAAGCTTACTGGGATCCAATTTGCGTCTAGGCAAATATGTTAGCGCCTGACAAAATGTTAAAAAACTACTTTTTGGCTTTTCTCAGATCTGGTAACGCGGATCAATCCTAAAAATTAATTGTAATAATCTAGAAATGCATCGCATAAAATAAATTAAATTGAAACCATAGGTATGGTTTTTGAGACGGCCTAAACCTGATACTTCACCAAATAAAAATTTATGGAGTTACAAACAGGGCAGATGGCCAGCTTTTCTTCAGCAGTGCGTTTCGAAGACCTATCCCGCGAAACAACTGATCAGCTAAAAAAACATTTACTCGATTCTTTAGGCTCTTTTATTCATGCCACCCAAAGACCAACTATTCAAAAAGTATTTAATCAAATAAGATCTTTAAATGGCGGAGGTAATTGTGCAGTTCCGGTTTTGAAAAAAACGACGCTCGACCGGGCGGCTGAAATTTATACCGCTTTGATTCGGTATCCCGATTTCATGGATAATTTTTTAGGCAAGGAAGCTACTTGCCATCCTTCGGATAATATCGGTGCATTGCTTGCTATTGCCGGAGCCGAAAATTTGAGCAGTAAAGATTTTTTAACTGCCATGGCCATCGGTTATGAAATAGAATGCAGGCTAATAGAGGAAATTCCGGTTATGATGAAAGGCTTTGACCACACGGTCTTATTGGCTTTTTCGCTCACTGCCGCCATTTGTAAATTATTGTCGCTAAATCCGGAACAAACTTCGCATGCACTCGCTATTGCAGGCTGTTCTTTGGATCCGCTGGTAACCTGTCGCGCTTCTTATACTTACGAATGGAAAGGGCTTGCTTCGTCTTTCATCGCCCGCAATTGTATCAACTTCGCCCTGCTTGCCCGGCACGGTATAACAGGTCCTATTTCTATTTTCGAAGGTCCTAAAGGCTACAAAGAAATTTTTGGAATGGAATTAAAATATGATTGGGAAAAAGAAGATTTTTCATTGATTAAAAAGTGTATTTTAAAAGAATACAATTCTGAGGTACACACCCAGCCCTCAATAGAAGCGGTGCTTCAACTGAAAAAAGAAAATAATTTTAGGCCGGAAGACATTAAGAAAGTGGATATTACTACATTTCTTACCTGCTATCATATTGTAGGTGGAGGAGAGTACGGCGACAGAAAGAATGTTTATAGCAAAGAACAGGCAGACCATAGCTTATTTTATACAGCGGCGGTTGCTCTGTTAGATGGGCGATTGTTCCCGGAGCAGTTGCTGGAAGAACGCATTAACAGGGAAGATGTGCAGCAGTTATTAAAAAAGATAAATGTTCACACAGATTTTCCTTTGCATAAACCGCTGGTACTTGCCGGAGTTTTGGACCCATACACAAGAGCTTACCCCGAAAAGCTGATGGTAAAAGCAGAAATTACTTTAAATGATGGGAAAAAATTCAGCATTGAAAAAGAAGATTATCATGGCTTTTACACAAGGCCTTTTTCCTGGGAGCATACCGCCGATAAGTTTCGGCAACTCACTAAAAACGTGATCACAGAAAATCAACAGGAAGATGTTATCAACCTTTGCAAAGACCTCGAAAACGGTGATATTCAACAACTCTTAAATTTGCTGAATTCCATAGAATATCATCCTGAATTGCAAACAGCGTGACACTGACCATGATAAAAGTGAACAATTATTAATAGCTTTTATTTATTTTTTGTTGAATCGTAAGTAACCTTAGACTTCAATTTTGCTTTGTTTTCGCGAATAGGAATTACCAACTCTGTATTAGGATTCACATTAGAGTTTAACGTGCCTGATGTGGTACCTGAAACCGATGTTCCCCGGTTAGAATTGACCGAACTATGGGGCCTGCCGGAAGGGAAAATTATCGTGTCGTGATCAACAGGACGATTGAATATGGGCGATTTATTTTTTAAGGAATTATCTTTTAATAAGCTTTGAAGTATCCTGGGCAAACCCAACGCCAAAGCCTAAAAAAAGCAATGAGGCGCTAATTAAAAATTTCTTTTTCATGATAATTATTTGGAAGTCTGTGTGGAAATAAGCATCAGTTTTCATGCCAGAGCTGTGCATAATAAATTCCGTAAAAAAATTTCCTGGCCAAAATTTTCAGGAAATTTCTTGTCGACCCCGAAGCAACCATTTATTTTGAAGAACCTGGTATTTTAAATGATTTAAATCATAAATAAAGATAAACTTATCTTTATTTGTTAGTTTCACCCTCTTGTTTTTTATCAACATCCGAAAATACCATTATGAATATTAAAATTGTTGACTTTTTAGAGAATCAAACGGCCGCATCCATTTGTTGTATAACCGAAATAAACGAGCCTCATTCTTTTAGTTGTTTTTTTTCCTTCAACAGCACAGAAAAACTACTTTATTTTAAGTCATCCGAATCAGCTTACCATTCCAGGATCATATTGAAGAATCCTAAAGTATCGGGAACTATCATGCCCGACAAGTTGAATAAATTAGCCATTAAAGGCATCCAATTTACCGGTGAAGTGTTGGATCTTAATAACTCATTATGTAAAAATGCTTCCAAAAATTATCATCATAAATTTCCCTTTGCAGTGGCTATTCCCGGAATTGTTTGGACAATACAATTAGATCAGTTAAAGATGACAAACAACGTACTGGGTATTTTCGAAAAGCTTCACTGGCAAAGGGATAAAAAATTAAGTACCGAATCTGCCTGATGTTGCGATGAAAAGTTTACCTCAAAAAATCAGTCCAATCCGCTTTATTTAAATAAAATCATTTTTTAGTTTTTTATGAATCCAAATCCGCACAAATTTCACATCCCTGTTATGGGATTGGCTTTTACCATTGATTCTCCCATAAAAGTTGCTCAATATGGCATTTCATCTGTTATATCTATTATGGAAGACCGGTTGATAGAGATGATGCGCAAGCACTATTATTCTCACATAAATGAACCCTGGTTTCCCATTACTTCCAAAGAAGATAATTACCGCGAGAAAAGAATTACAGACTATTTAAATCTTGTAAACACAATTGTTATCTTCACAAATAGAAAAAATAAAAAAATCAGTATTTGAAACAGGTTCGGAAATTGTAAAATATTTTGAAATGCTGCCGGATGATAGCAAGCTCAAACTCCTGTACAGGCAGATGACCGGAACGTCCGATGCTATTGAAAAAGAAAAGCTGCAAGACCATACTTAGAAGTAATGTTATCGCCGGCAGCATTGATGTAAACATCATGACCAAGCTGGACAAAAATAACCATACAAAAGAGGGTGTTTTAATAGAAGATGGCTCTGATGCGTTAGCGGCTTTAAGAGGATATGCGAAAAGTGAACTTACTAATTCTTCAGTTGTTTTTTCTGCGGGAATGAATCCACGTTTGTATAATTACCTCGAAAAAATAAGAGAGTTTGATGCAAACGGACAGGGTCAGTTTGAAAAGAAAATTGTAATTAAAGTGAGTGATTACCGCTCTGCGTTGATACAGGGAAAATACCTGGCGAAAAAAGGAATATGGGTGAGTGAGTTTAGGATTGAATCCGGCTTAAACTGCGGTGGCCATGCTTTTGCTACCGATGGATATCTAATGGGGCCAATTTTGGAAGAATTTAAATTGAAAAGAAATGAACTCGGGGAGACGCTGTTCGAAATATATAATAATGCATTGGAAGCAAAATCTTTTGCAACATTCAGCCGGCCGCATCCCATAAAAATAACCGCCCAGGGCGGGATAGGAACTTATGAAGAATGCAAGTTTTTGCACAAACATTTTGGCATAGATAGCACCGGTTGGGGCACGCCTTTTTTACTGGTTCCGGAAGCTACTACTGTAGATGATCCGACCTTAGAATTATTGCAAAAAGCGACAAAAGCAGATTTGGTTTTAAGTAAAAACTCCCCTCTTGGTGTGCCTTTCCATTATTTAAATGGCACCAGCTCCGACCTTGAAAAAAAGAAAAGAATAGAAAGGGGAATTCCCGGAAGCCCTTGTACAGAGAAGCATTTAGTTAACAATACAGAATTTACAGAAGAGCCAATTTGTACCGCCTCCTCCAAATACCAGAAGCTGAAAATAAATCAGCTGCAATCATGGAATTTACCATCAAAACAATACGAAAAAGAATTGCAAAATGTATTGGACAAAGAATGTTTGTGTGTGGGTTTAAGTAATTCAGCAGCGAACAAATATGAGCAGCCATTTCTGAAAAATCTTACCGCAGTAACTATTTGCCCCGGGCCCAATATTGCTTATTTTTCAAAATCAGTTTCGTTGCAGGAAATGATTGATCATATTTATGGAAGAGGCAATATTATAACAGATGGGAACAGGCCTCACATGTTCATCAACGAACTATTTATTTATGTCGCATATTTAAATGAGCAGCTTGCGGAATGGGACGGTTCAATTGATAAGAAAAAAGAAAAATATTTTTGCGGCTTTTATAATCAGCTCCTGAGTGGTATCAATTATTACCGGGCAATTGCCCAACTTTCCAATGGATTTTCCGAACACGCCATCGAAGATTTCAATCATCACCTGGATAAGGCCGAGACAGAGTTAGCAGCTGTGTTTGAATTGTGGCAAAGAACAGCAGGAAAAAACTGAAAGGATGTAACAAAAATGAAAGGTTTTTTCCTTTAAACTTGATTATCCATTTCTTTTTTAGCCTTCTCCAGAGCTTTTTCCAATGTTTCGAAAACATTTCCTTTACCAACTGCAAATAATAACCGGCTGTCTTTTAATTCTTTCAAAACTTGCTGGCTATTGACTTCTGAAAGTATCAGTTTAGTGTGATGTTTTTTAAGCTCTTTGTTTACCTCCTGCAGCACCTGGATACCGGTTGCGTCAATGAGTGGAACATGCCTCATTCGGATGATCAGTATTTGTGGATGCTTTTCAAGGTATCGCATCGCATCTTTAAATTTATACGCTGCACCAAAAAAAAGCGGTCCGGTTATTTCAAAAATTTCTATTCCTTTTGGAATATTATATTTGCCTTCAACGAGATCATACCCAAAATCTTCATCTTCAATTTCAGACGTATAGATACTTACTCCGCTAAATTTGATCATGTTTCGCATAAATAAAAATGCAGCAAGCACGATCCCTACTTCAATAGCAACCGTTAGGTCAACCAGAACTGTAAGGAAAAAAGTAATGAGCAAAACGAGCACATCTCCTTTAGGGCCTTTCAAAATAGATTTGAAATTTTTCCACTCACTCATGTTGTAAGCGACAATCACCAATATCCCGGCAAGGTTCGCAATGGGAATTAACGACGCGAGACTTCCTGCAACCAATAAAATAAGCAGAAGCGTGACGGCATGGACAATGCCAGCGACCGGAGTGCGGCCACCATTTTTTACATTAGTAGCGGTTCTTGCAATCGCTCCGGTTGCCGGAATGCCGCCAAACAAGGACGAAAAAATATTAGCAGTTCCCTGCGCAATCAGTTCTGTGTTGGAACGGTGATTGCCACTAATCATTCCGTCCGCCACAACCGCCGATAACAATGACTCAATGGCGCCCAACATCGCAATGGTAAAAGCAGGCTGAATCAGTTGTTTGAATGTTGCAAAATCAACCTTTGGCATTTCAGGAGAAGGAATAGAAGAAGAAATTACGCCAAAGCGGCTCCCAATGGTTTCTACAGGCAAATGAAAAAACTGTACAATAGCAGTAGTAATTAAAATGGCAATTAAAGAGCCTGGGATTTTCTTGCTAACTTTTGGCCAAAGTAAAATAATGAGGATTGTTGCAACAGCCACAGCAACAGCATAAATATTGATAGATGAAATGTTCAGAAAAAATGCTTTCCATTTTTCTAAAAAATCCGCGGGCACAGCACCCATTGAAAGTCCGAGAAAATCTTTTACCTGCGATGAAAAAATTATGAGTGCAATGCCACTGGTAAACCCAATAATGAGTGGATGCGGAATAAATTTAATGATCGTGCCTAATCGTGCAATTCCCATTATGAGTAACATGATCCCTGCCATAAAGGTGGCAATGATCAATCCGCTGACGCCATACGTTTGCACAATTCCATAAACAATAACAATGAAAGCACCCGTTGGGCCACCGATTTGAACACGGCTGCCTCCAAGAGCCGCGACAATAAAACCTGCTACCACCGCGGTTATCAATCCCTTCTCAGGCGTAACTCCGGAGGCGATTGCAAATGCGATTGCAAGAGGCAAAGCGACTATGCCTACGATAATACCAGCAAACAGATCATTGGTGAATTGTTTACGTGTATATGTTTTTAGAGTATCGAATAGTTTGGGTCTGAAAAACTTTTCCATAAGTAAGTTGACATTTATGAAAATGCTGTAAAATTACTCTTTGAAGGGAGTAAAGCGAAATCATATTCTTAGAAAAGAATTTTAGGTTTGGTTGTGTTGATTTTTAATCAACTGCCCTACCGGCCAGGCTTAACTTCTACATCAGATATTTCTTCAATCTTATCGCACTACTTTGATGATTAACACACCAAACGTCGTGGCCTAACAATGACCGATATCGTTTTAATGCAACATGTAGTCATTGTAAAAATATGAGCGCCATCATATTTCTTAGTGAGCATCATTATTTTTTAAGAAAGTTTGAGGAAGCACTTTTGCCAGATAGTTTTCACTGTTTCGTTTCCATTAAGGATAGATTTATCCTTAATCATTGATTTAAAATATGTTCGCTGATAAATACAAGATAGCACTGATGATAACCCTAACGGGTACGTTTCTTTATTATTCTTTTACATTGTATTCTTCACCACCTGTGAAAAATCCTCTTGTAAATAAAGAGAGTTCAGAAGGGAAATTATTGTGGCAGCAATATAATTGCAATTCGTGTCACCAGGTTTACGGACTGGGCGGCTATCTTGGACCGGATCTAACGAATGTGTATTCCAAAAAAGGGCCGAATTACATAAAAGCATTTTTAAAAAGCGGCACGGAAATAATGCCCAATTTTCATTTACAGAAAAATGAAATAAACGATATTTTGGCTTATCTGAAAAACATTGATGAATCAGGAAAAGCAGATCCACGAACATTTACAATAAAAAAAGATGGAACCATTGACCAGAAATAAGGTTGAACCTTCAAAATGGTTCATCATTCTTGCGCTTGCTCTGCTCGCAGTTGGAATGATGTTCGGCCTGACAGGCGGCATTCAATATATCGTTCCCGGGTTTTTAAAAGAACATTTGTCTTTTGAAAAGGTAAGGCCATTGCATGTTTCATCGGTTGTGTTCTGGATCATTATTTCTGCAATGGGAAGTGTGCTCACTTATGTGCAGGAGCACAGCAGAAAGAAGATTCGGTTTCCGTTTTTAATAAAATTGCAATTAACTGTTTTCATCATTTCTATAGTAACGATTCTTGTTTCCTATTGTTTTGGAATTTTTGGAGGAAGGGAATATTGGGAATTTACACCCGCACTTTCATTGCCAATAATGGCCGGATGGATTTTGTTTGCAATTAATTTTTTTAGCACCATTGGGCCTTTAAAAAAACAACCGGTATATGTTTGGATGTGGATGACCGGAGTTATTTTTTTTCTTTTCACTTTTATTGAATCTTATCTGTGGATATTTCCTTTCTTCAGAAATAATGTGGTGAATGATATGACGATCCAATGGAAATCGTATGGATCTATGGTGGGCTCATGGAATATGCTGATCAATGGATGTGCGCTGTATCTTATGGATAAAATTAGTGGATCCAAAAAATACAGCCATTCAACCATCGCCTTCGCTTTATATTTTACCGGATTATTCAATTTGATGTTCAACTGGGGACATCACATTTACACATTGCCCACTCATAGTTATATCAAGTACATCAGTTACGTCGTCAGCATGACAGAACTGTTTATTTTAGGAAGGATTATTTATTTGTGGCGTTCTTCATTAACCACGGCAAAAAAATATTTTCATCAAACTTCTTACCGTTTTTTAGCGGCCGCCGATGTATGGATATTCCTTACTCTAGGCCTGGCGATTTTAATGTCAATCCCTGCTATAAATCTTTACACACACGGCACTCACATAACTGTAGCCCACACAATGGGTGCAACTATTGGCATTAATACCATGCTGCTCCTGGCTGTCTCCTATGATATTTTAAATGATACCTGCAAGAGTTTTGAACCCTATAAAAAAATGATGAACCGTGGTTATTGGATGGCGAATTTTTCTTTATTGATTTTCTGGCTTGCATTAATTGCTGCGGGAATTATTAAATCAAAGTGGCAAATGAGCGCCACTCAAATTCCATTCAGCACGATGATGCTGCATTTAAGACCCTACCTGGTCACGTTTGTAATAGCAGGTACTTTTCTGATGAGTGGAATATTGATGATCATTTACCCGCTTATTGTCAATCAACTCGCATGTTATTTTAAACCGGCTGAAAAAACAACGTTCTTATTTCCAGATAAAACCAAACGATTATATAGAAGAAAAGTAGCGTAATAATTAAAACCGATAAGCATTTGTAATGAACCACCTGATTAGAAAATACAACATTCCAGGCCCGCGATACACCAGTTACCCCACCGTTCCTTATTGGGATTCGAACAGCTTTTCACCTGATTTATGGCTGCAATCATTTATACAAAGTTTTGAAGAAAGCAATGATAAAGATGGCATCAGCTTGTATATTCATTTGCCTTTTTGTGAAAGCTTATGTACTTTTTGTGCGTGCCATAAAAGAATTACCAAACAGCATTCTGTGGAACGCCCTTATATTGAAGCAGTGTTGAAAGAATGGAGAATGTATGTTGATTTATTAGGAAAAAAACCGGTGATCACGGAACTTCATTTAGGTGGCGGAACACCTACTTTTTTTAGCCCCGATAATTTACAATTTTTAATAGAAGAAATTTTTACAAACGCTACAATGAGTAGCCAGCCTGAATTTAGTTTTGAAGGACATCCTAACAATACAACAACAAAACATCTTCGCACTTTGCACCAGCTGGGTTTCAGCAGGGTAAGTTTTGGCGTTCAGGATTATGATGCTACAGTGCAGAAAGCCATCAACCGAATTCAGCCTTTTGAGAATGTTGAAGCAGCAACCTTAGCTGCACGAAGTATTGGATATAATAGTATTAGCCATGACCTCATTTTTGGATTGCCTTTTCAAACGTGGGATTCAATGTCGGAAACTATTGAAAAAACAAAATCGTTAATGCCTGATCGGATTGCTTTTTATTCTTATGCGCACGTACCCTGGATAAAAGGAGTTGGCCAAAGAGGTTTTGATGAAAAAAATCTTCCTTCACCCGATCAAAAAAGAGAACTTTATGAAAAGGGCAAACACTTACTAGAGGCTTTGGGATATGTAGAAATTGGGATGGATCATTTTGCATTACCAACAGACGGATTATATAAATCCATGCAACAAAAAACGATTCATAGAAATTTTATGGGCTATTCCTCTTCATCAACGCAACTGATGATCGGCCTCGGCATGTCGGCCATAAGCGATAGCTGGTACGCTTTTGCTCAAAATGAAAAATCAACGGACGAATATATAAAGAAAGTGGAGCAAGGAATTTTACCGGTGGTACGTGGGCATGTTTTAAATAATGAAGACCTCAAAATTCGCCGGCATATTCTCAATCTGATGTGTTTTTTAGAAACATCATGGGAAGATAAAAAAATGACATTACCGGAAATGAATAAAATTATTCTTCGCCTCCAAGAAATGCAAAATGATGGTTTGATTATTTTAAACGACAAACATTTAAAAATAACAGAAAAGGGAAGAACCTTTGTGCGCAATGTAGCTATGGCTTTTGATTTGCGGATGATGCGCCATCAGCCGGAATCAAAAATTTTTTCAATGACGATATGAACCAGAAATACTTTCGTTTGTGATCTCGAAAATATTCCGTTTATAGCTTCCTGAAAAAAATAGCCAGCAACAGGCAAATGCTCCCAATAATATACCAGAGCATATTATAGCCGTAACGTTCTGCAATCAGTGCGCCCCCAAACGGCCCAATAGCCTGCGCCAGAGCCCAGGCTACGGTAAATAATGCAGCGTATTGGCCGCGGTTATTGGCTTGCGATCTTCCTATCCACCACGAATTCATAAAAGGCATTGAAAACATTTCTCCAAACGTCAGAAAGATCATAGACACGATTGCAACCACCGCGTAATTGATGTTTGGAATATTGAGCAGCAGAAAGGAAATGCACACCAGTAAAATGCCCGCCGAAATATAATGTAAGGATGACCTGCGGCCTTCGAGCGAAAACACCATTACCATTTCAAGGATTGAAATGATTACCCCGTTTAGTGCCATCACCATGCCAATAAAAAAAACACTCAGCTTAAAATTTTCTTTAAAAAAGACCGGTATCGTTGTAAAAAGTTGAAAAAAGCAAAGTGCAAAAACAAATACTAAAAAAATGAAAACAAGATACCCTTTATCTTTATAAACAGAAGATCTGACTACCTGCTGCTGTCTTATTTTTACTTCGGTTGCCTCATTGCGTTTAGGCGACAATGTTATATAGAGTAAACAGGCAGCTAACAAATTTGAAGCACCATCTACCCAAAATAATAAAGTATAATTAAAGCTTGCCAGGATGCCGCCCAAAGCCCCTCCAACAGCCCAGCCCATATTTACAGCGAGCCTGTTAAGCGAATACGACCTGGTACGGTTTTCTTCTTTGCTGTAATGCGCAATGGCAACAGTGTTGGCAGGCCGGAACGATTCATTTAGCAACGCGAGAAAAAAGGTGACCACACAAATTGAAGTATAGGAATGCATCTGGCCAAGTATCATAAACATAATGCCCCCGCCGGCTAATGCAAACAATTGCACATGATAGTAGCCAATTGTATCAACCAGCTTACCTCCTATCAGCGCACCGGTTATTGAACCCATGCCAAAAACACTCATCACAAAGCCAGCTTTATCTATTGAAAAATCATCCTGCTGCGTAAGATACATGGTCATAAAAGGAATGACCATAGTTCCCATGCGATTCACAAGCATCACAAGAGACAGCCACCATGTGCCTGAGGAAAGTCCTCCGTAAGATTTTTTGTAAAGGGCAATGATGTTGTTGGTCATAAGCCGGCAAATATAATTCAGATGCTATTGAATGACTTTTGAAATTACGGAAGCCAGCAATTCACTCCAGCGCTTGTACTGCATCCCGGATGGATGAAGCCCATCAGCCGCAATCAGTGAAGCATTGGTTTTTGCCTCTCTGGAAATTGGTGTAATGTCGATATAGTAAACGCCGGCATCCAAAGAAATGCCTTTATTAATGTTATTAAATGCATCAATTTCGTTCGCGATTTTAGTGGTATCGCGGCCTGCAGCAAAAGGCGTTACACTGTAATCCGGAATAGATAACACGAGCACATGAGCCGGCTTATTCGCGGCATATAAAATAGCGCGGTTAAGTAACTCTGAAAATTCGATTTTATACTGATACAAAGTTTTGTGTTGATACTGATTATTAACTCCAATTAAGAGCGTTACGATTGAATATAAATGTTGCGGTGGCTGGTTGTTTAACGCATTGATGAGATCACCGGTTGTCCACCCGGTAGCAGCAATTATATCAGGCTGTGAAAAGCCAAATTGTAGATTTTTAAGATGCTGCACTGTTTGTACAGGGAAGCGCTCACTTTCCAAAACCGACTCTCCTATTGTATAAGAATCACCAAGTGCAAGATATGTTTGTGTGTTATCCAAATTATTTACGGGTATTACGATCGAAACATGCCGAAATTAAATTCCTTTTTTTGCTGATTGAAGATAAGCGTTGGACGACCAATAATTAAAAAGTTTCATAAAAAAAGGTACAGAAAAATCTGTACCTTAATTTTACTCAGCATTCTTTGCTAAATTATTTATACAATATCTCATAATATTCATCTACCATTCTGTTGCTGTCGAATGCAAACTGAACATCCCTCATTCCGTTCTTCACAATTTGGCGCCATGTATCAAAATCATTATAATAGAGTGGCAATATTTCATTTTCCAAAATATCGTAAAGCTTGTTCATATCATAATTATCCTGTTCTTCCAGGTGCATGTTCATATAATCAACAGGAGGCACTACAAATCCGTTGTTGCCGTTATTGATAAATTCGCAAATCCATCCGTCGTTGGTACTCAGGTTTACGGCGCCATTCATTGCAGCCGTCATTCCGCTTGTGCCGCTGGCTTCCCGTGGAACCCGCGGATTATTGAGCCATACATCCGCTGCCTGTTTCAGTCTTTTACTTAATGCAAGTTCATAGCCGGTGCACACCGCCACATTTTTATATTGCTTGCTAAGGCTAACCAGGTGATTAAAATCTGAAATTGCCGGATAATCAAGCGGGTAAGGCTTTCCGGCCCAAATAATTTGTACGGGGTATTTGGAATTATTCAACAAAGCCTCAAAGCGTTTATGGTCGCGTGTTAATAACTCGGCTCTTTTATATCCCGCAAATCTTCTGGCCCAAACAATGGTCAGCACTTTTGGATCCATTACTTTTCCGGTTTGATCCGCAACAATTTCAAGCGCCCGAATCTTCAAATGCTTTTTCCTGTCATCGAACCATTCATTATTGTTTTCTTCCTTGGCACGGTATAATTGCTTATCAGCCCAATACCGCCAATTTTGCGCGTTGGTAATTGCTTTTATTTCACAAATACCATCATACTTTTCCCACATCTGGCGGCTTACTTCGCCGTGTAATTGAGATACGCCATTGGCAAGATGTGCAAAACGCAACGCGGCAAGAGAGTGATTAAATAAATCATCCGTCATACCGGTAAGTTGCCTAACCTGGTCCAGTGGCATACCGCAGAAGTAGCTCATTTTTTCGCACAAATAAATATCATGTTTTTCATTGCCGGCTTCTTCAGGCGTATGCGTAGTAAAAACAACGCGCTTTTTTACTTCTTCAAGATTGCCAAATTTTTGATACAGGTAAAACGCTGAGCTCACGGCATGTGCTTCATTCAGGTGATAAAGATCGGGATTGTAATTGAGCAGATCGATAAGCTTTGCGCCGCCAACACCAAGCAAAATAAACTGTGCTATTTTAGTGGCCAGGTTGCCATCGTAAAGGCGGTGGCAAATGGTTTGGGATACATAATCATTTTCCGGATCGTCGGTGCTCAACAAAAAAAGTGGCGCGCAGTTAAAAGTTTTTGGATTCAGGTACAACACTTTTACCCAAACTGGGTGATCATGAATATTTATTTGAAAGCGGATACCTGTTTCCTCAAGAAAATTATAAATCTTTTCGATCCACACCACTTTCAATGTTTGGTCTTGATTGCGGGCCTGGTCATAATATCCTTCTTTCCATAAAATGCCTATTCCTATTAAATTCTGGCGTAATTCGTATGCGCTTCGTAAATGGGAGCCCGATAAAAAACCAAGGCCTCCACTGTAAATTTTTAGCGGTTGATGAATGGCAAATTCCATTGAAAAATAAGCCACTTTTTTTTGATATCTCTCATTAATTTCATAGGGTATTTGGTAATTTTCGAAGCTCATTGATTCTATATTCTGTTTATTGAAGGCGCAATATAAAGGGAAAAAACAAGAATTGATTTGTTTATGGCAATTTAATGTGTAGATTTTACACACATAACCCATAAATTTATTTATTGTAAAAGCTTAGTCCAGGCTCGCTTGTTAACCGATAATTATTGCGGTTGCTTCAATTTCGATCAGTAACTCATCATCAATTAAACGGCTCACTTCCACCATAGAAGTAGCCGGTTTTATTTTGCTGAAGAATAAGCTATGGGCTTTGGCAACTTCTTCCCAGTCGGCTATATTGGTAACATACATTCGCGTTCTGATCACATCTTCCATACGGCCTCCGGCTTCTTTTAATGCCTTTTCTATTTTTTGAAAAATGAAAACGGCTTGCTCATACACATTGCCTTTTCCAATCACTACATCACCATCAACTGATGTAGTACCCGACACTTCAATATGATTTCCTGTTTTAACCGCTCTTGAATAACCAACAATATCCTCCCATGGAGATGCGGAACTTATTAACCTGCGGACTTCCATAAATTTTTTTCACCAATTTAACGAGGAAAATATTTAGATTTGTCTAAATTTATTTTTATACGGCATGAAATTATCTAAAAGTGAAGAAAACTACATTAAGAGTATTTACAACCTGCAGGAAAAAACTGAAAAGGTAAATACCAATTCGCTGGCTGTTTTTTTAAATACGAGTGCTGCTTCGATAACCGATATGCTTAAAAAATTAAAGCGAAAAAAGCTGCTGGAATATAAAAAATATTATGGCTTCAGTCTGAATGCTGCCGGTAAAAGAGAGGCGCTGAAAATTATCAGAAGGCACCGGCTTTGGGAATTTTTCCTGGTTGCCAAGCTGGGAATGGAATGGGATAAAGTACACGCTATTGCCGAAGAGCTGGAGCATGTAAGCGGTGACGAATTAATAAGCCGGTTAGATTCCTATCTTGGAAATCCAAAGATAGACCCGCATGGAGACCCGATTCCGGATGACAATGGCAATATCATCGAATTAAAACAATTGGCGCTCCCCTTTCTTCCGGTAAGGCAAAATGCAGTGGTTAGTTCTGTTAGTAATCAAACCCCCGAAATGATGGAAATGCTGAATCACTATAAAATCGGAATAGGCTCATCAATAAAAATTTTAAAAGCATTTGAATTTGATGGCTCGCTTGAAATAAAAATAGCCAGAAATCCTGAATGCGTTATCAGCGGTTCAATGGCTCAAAATATTTTCGTTTATGATAATTGAAAAAAGCGTTAATGACCGGTCGCTCGGAGAAATACACGGAAGCGTGGATACCGCAAAAAGAAAAGGGTGGAGAAGAATTTTTTCTTTTCTCGGGCCGGCCTATTTAATCAGCGTAGGCTACATGGATCCCGGCAATTGGGCCACAGACCTGCAGGGGGGAAGCAAATTTGGTTATTCCCTGATTTGGGTTTTGCTGATGAGCAACTTAATGGCGCTGTTACTACAAGGTTTATCAGCGCGCCTCGGAATCGTTCGCGGCCGTGACCTTGCACAAGCTAACAGGGAGGCATACCCGAAATTCTTAAACTTCATTTTGTACATACTTGCAGAAATTGCCATTGCAGCCTGCGACCTTGCCGAAGTGCTGGGAATGGCAATTGGTATTCAACTGCTTAACCGGCTTACCATTAATTTGGGGAGTTTGCATTACGGTGCTCGATACTTTTTTATTACTCTATTTGCAAAAGCTGGGCATGCGTAAAATGGAGGCATTCATCATTGCGCTGGTTGGCGTAATCTCCGTTGCATTTCTTGTGCAGATCCTTATGGCAAAACCTGATTTGGCAGAAGTGGCCACAGGATTGATTCCCACAATTCCAAACAATGAAGCGCTGTACATCGCCATCGGAATTATTGGCGCCACCGTGATGCCTCATAATCTTTATTTACATTCAGCCCTGGTTCAATCACGCAATATTGAAAGAACTGAACGTGGAATAAAACAGGCCATTAAATTCAACCGTATTGATAGCGCCATTGCCTTAAATATCGCTTTCCTGGTAAATGCAGCCATACTCGTACTTGCAGCCGCCGTTTTTTTCAAAACCGGAAACACACAGGTTGCAGAGCTGCATGAAGCACATAAATTATTGCCCGGCTTTTTGGGCGGCGCTGCGCCGATATTGTTTGCAGTGGCGTTAATTGCTGCCGGACAAAGCTCAACAGTAACCGGTACACTTGCAGGCCAGATTGTAATGGAAGGCTATCTCAGTTTAAGAATTAATCCATTGGCAAGAAGACTGATTACAAGACTGGTGGCCATTATTCCCGCGGTGATTGTGATACTTATTTACGGCGATGAGGAAATTGATTCTCTGCTGATATTGAGCCAGGTTATTCTCAGCCTTCAATTGGGTTTTGCCATTATACCGTTAATTCATTTTGTAAGTGATAAATCGAAGATGGGAAAGTTTGCCATTAACCTGCCGACAAAAATTTTTGCATGGCTGATTGCAATGGTACTCGTTTATCTTAATTTAAAAATGCTTATCAGCGAGGTATCGCCTGCATTTGCGGGAGATAGTGTGCTTGCACAAACGGCAATTATAGCTAGCGGTTTATTCTTTATGGGTTTACTTGGTTATATTACTGTTGAGCCTCTCATAACCAAGGGAAGGTTACTATCATCAATTAAAATTCACCCGGAAATGGAACAGATGGTTTTAAATATTCCTGAATATCATAAAATAGCCATCGCACTCGATTTTTCTGAAAATGATAAAAAGCTGATCAGCTATGCTATTGGCCAGGGAAATTTGCGTACACAATATATTCTCGTTCATGTGGTGGAAAGTGTTTCTGCAATGATATGGGCAGGAAAAAGCTATGATTATGAAACCAGGAAAGATCAAAAACAATTAAACGCTTATGTGAATACTTTAAAAGAACAAGGATTTGATGCAATCGGTCTTTTAGGATTTAAAAACAGGTCAAAAGAAATTGTAAGACTGGTTCAGGAATCAAATGCAGACATGCTTGTAGTAGGCACCCATGGCCACAAAGGGATTAAAGATCTGATCTATGGACAAACAGTAAACTCAGTAAGACATGCGCTAAAAATTCCTGTATTGATGGTGAATTTAAAAGATAAATAAACGTTGGCACATTCAGGCGCTATGCTCATAAAAGCCATTTTGTAGATTTTTGATATTTTTCTGAAAGCTGCAGCGTCTCATAAACTAACAGTAACGCACAAATGATTTTGTAGATTTTACTATTTTAGATGATTGTTAATAGCAGGATGGTTCCCCGTTTTTATTTTTTTACAAGTGAAATGGTTCTTTCAGCAATGCCGTCTATCGATTGTTTGTTCATGCATTTAAAATGCCCGAGCGGGCATTTATCATAACCGGTTTTTGAACACGGGCGGCACCATAATTTATTTACCTGGAAAACTTCGTATTGGGTTTGATAAGGAACCATTCCAAAAGAAGGAACCGTATTCCCCCAAACAGAAAGTATATTTTTTTTAAATGCGGCTGCAATATGCATCAATCCTGTATCGTGGCTGATAACCAGTTTTGCCTTACTGACAATATCCGCAGATTCATTAAGTGAAAATTTACCACAGGCATTATAAATTTTAGTGACATCTGCTTCAGCTATTCTTTCCCCGTTCTCAAAGTCTTCTTTTCCTCCCAATAAAATAATAGGATATTCAATCTTTTGAGCAAGACTTTTCAATTTTCCAACCGGTAATTTTTTTGTGTTATGTGCCGCACCGATGGCAATCGCCACATAGCCATGCAAATGCGAAAACGGTATATCATCTTCAGCTATTTTCTCATTTTCAGGAATGAAATAATCGAGCCCCGCGCCGTCGTTCACTACTCCAAGCTTTTCCACCGTTGCCATGTACCGGTCTACAATATGCTTATGTGGCAGGATATTGATTTTAAAATTGGTGAAGATCCATTTTTCGATGTTGAGCTTGTTGAAGGAATGAAACGGCACTTTTATGGACTGTTTTATTCTAAGCGTTCGAAGGTTGTGATGAAGATCGATAATGTGATCATATTTTTCTGCAGCGATTTCCCCGATGGTGTCTCCAAGGTTATCAGCCAATAAAAGTACTTTGTCTATATACGGATTGGATTGAACAATGCCGGCAAATTTTTTCTTAGTCAGGAAATGGATTGTTGCTTCCGGAAATTTTTTTCGCAAACAGCGTATAACCGGCGTTGTTAGTACGATATCACCGATTGAAGAAAACCGTATGATGAGAAATTTATTATTCACGAATTAAATTTTTTATCACGACCAATTAACCAATAAACTAATTAACCAATTAGCCACTTAACCAATCAATCACACCTCCACATAATTCATTTCTTTATGAAACGTTTCTTCTGTAAAGGCAGCGGAAACAACGCTAATGATCATAACTATTATTCCGGTGATCAATCCGCTGTGTATATAACTGAAATAATTTTGCAGCCAATTGAATAACAAAAGCATTAATGGCAAAGCGCCGCGCACCATATTTGGAATGGTAGTAGCCGCCGTTGCGCGCAGGTTGGTACCAAACTGCTCTGCGCCCATTGTTACGAAGATCGCCCAAAAGCCGGTTGCAAATCCAAGCCCGGCGGCTATCCAATACATCTGTGAAGAACTGCTATGTTCATTTTGCGAAAAGTACAATGCGATCATCACGGCGGTTAGTGCATAAAAAACATACAATGCTTTTTTTCTACTTTTTAAAAGCTGGCTGAGAAGCCCGGCCAACACATCTCCTATTGATATGGCGATGTAGGCATACATGGTGGCTTTGCCCGGATTAATATCATCCGCAATACCAAATTGTTTCGCGAACTTATTAGAGAAAGCGATGAGAATGCCGATTACATACCATGTTGGAAGTCCTAATAAAATACTAAAAGCATATTTTTTGAAACGTTTCTTATTATTAAAGAACATTAAAAAGTTGCCTTTTGAAACAGATTTTTCCAGCGATTTATAAATGCCCGATTCAAAAACGCTAACCCGCAAAAACAACAACGCAATTCCTAATCCGCCACCGATAAAATAGCAAACCCGCCAATCAAACTCGCGCGAGATAAAGTAGGCCACCACCGCACCGGTAAGTCCAATACCGGCCACCAGAGAGGTTCCTATTCCGCGCTGTTCTTTTTTCAGCAATTCAGAAACCAATGTAATGCCGGCGCCAAGCTCGCCCGCAAGTCCAACGCCCGCAACAAACCTCGCAATAGCATATTGAGGAACCGTGTTCACAAAACCGTTGGCAATATTTGCCAAAGAATATAAAATAATGGATCCAAATAAAACGCTGAGCCGCCCTTTTTTATCGCCTGCAATACCCCACACAATTCCGCCCAGCAAAAGGCCGATCATCTGAACGCCGATGATCAGCTCGCCTTTGGAATCGATATCTGATGTGCTTAAACCAAGAGAGCGTAAACTAGGAATTCTTACTATATTAAAAAGGAGCAAGTCATATATGTCAACAAAATATCCGAGTGCAGCAACAATTACAGGAAGAGAAAAAACTGAAATTGATTTTTGATTCATAAAAGAGATGGACTATTTAACTGATTCTACTTTCTTTTTTTTACCGATAAACAATTTCCATATAACCGGAAATGTAGTAATTACCACAATACCGATTACAATTACTTCCAAATGCTCTTTTAAATCAAATCCAAATTCTTTGTCAATAAGCTTTTGAAGAAAATGTCCGGCCACCAGCATACTTCCCACCCAAAGCAAACAGCCGATAATATTATAAAGAGAAAATTTTTTAAAATCCATTTCCACAATACCCGCTACAATCGGCGCAAACGTTCGCACAAAGGGGATAAACCGCGCTACAATAATTGCCCCGCCGCCATTTTTTTCATAAAAGTCGTGCGCCTGCAGCAAATATTTTTTTCTGAAGAAAAACGAATCTTTTCTTTCATATAAAAACGGACCGCTTTTTTTTCCGAACCAGTACCCGATGAAGTTGCCCAATATTCCGGCGATAGAAATCATAATCCATAAAACTGCAAGATCGATCCATTGATTGGTGGAAGGAAACAAGGCAGCACTTATAATGCGGTCGCTATAGATCCCGGTTACAAATAGCAACGCATCTCCCGGTAAAAAAAAACCGACAAACAAACCTGTTTCTGCGAAAACAATAAAAATAATCATCCATAGCCCACCATGCTCAATATAGAATTGAGGATTCATCAAATCTTTTACATCAATGCCCAGGTAAAATAAAAATTCCATTTACAAAGATTTAGGATCTAATCAGAAAGTTCGCCTTCCCATTTGCTGACAGCCGAAGTAGCCAAAGCATTTCCCAATACGTTCGTCATGGTTCTGAACATATCGCAAAAGTGATCAATAGGCAATATTAAAGCAATTCCTTCAGGTGGAATATTAAACATCGTGCACGTAGCCAGCACCACCACCAGGGAAGCCCTCGGCACGCCGGCGATTCCTTTACTGGTAAGCATCAGAACCAGCAGCATGGTTAACTGAGTGGGCACATCCATATGTAGCCCATAAGCCTGTGCAATCGCCATACTCGCAAAGGTCATGTACATCATGCTGCCATCAAGATTGAAACTATAGCCCAGCGGTAAAGTGAACGCCACAATTTTTTCCGGGTTGCCAAAACGCTCCAGCTCTTCCGTCAGTTTAGGAAACACCGCTTCGCTGCTGGTAGTGCTGAATGCAATCAGCAACGGCTGAGCAATCCGTTTCAATAAATGCGGCAACCGGTTTTTTAAAATCAGGTAGCCGGCACCAAGCAATACCATCCAAAGAATAAATATGCCCAGGATAAAATACAAAAGATAGTGACCATAGAAACTAAATATCTCCAGTCCTTTGGCAGCGATCACTGCTGCAATAGCGCCGAAAACTCCCAGGGGCGCAAAATTCATTACATAGCCAACCATTTTAAGGATTACGTGTGATACGGCCTCGAGCCCTTTAATAACAGGACGCGCATAATCGCCGATAGCAGTGCATGCTATACCAAAAAAAACACTGAAGATCACGATTTGCAAAATCTCATTAGTGGCCATCGCCTCAAAAACACTTTTGGGAAATACATGTTCCACAAAATTGATCAAAGAAAAACTTTGTGTCTTGCCCATCAGGTCTTTTGCTCCTGAAGCATCCGATACAGTCAGATTGATGGCTGCGCCCGGCTTAAAGAAATTCACCAGCACAAGACCGATCAGCAAACTTACCAGCGAAGCGGAAACAAACCACAGCAAAGCTTTGCCGCCGATGCGGCCCACAGTTTTCAGGTCACCGAGTTTTGCAATTCCCACCACCAGGGTGGAAAACACCAGTGGGGCAATGATCATTTGAACCAGCCTTAAAAAAATAGTAGTAAGCAGGTTAATATTTTTCGAAAAGGGAGCTATAAAATCCGCATCTGCTGTTTCATGCACTGTATATCCCAAAGCAACTCCGGCCACCATTGCAATAAGAATCCAAAGAGTTAGCTTGTTTTTTTTCACTTTATCTGACGTCATTCATTTTACAATTAATTTGCAATATAATATTTATAATGAGTTATCAATGGCTGCTGATGATATTATACCACACTTTATATTTTAAAAAACTACATTTTCGCTTTTGCGGGATGCGCGTTTTTTTAAATATTCATAAAAAAGCACAACCTGTTTATTATCAGAAAAAAAACACCCCCGTTGTTAATTTATTCCTTACTTTTCCAAATCTTTTTTAAACAAAAACCAAACAAAAATTATTTATGAGTCTTTTTGTGAGAAAACCAATGGATGTACTTTTAAATGAGGCATCTGAAACCGGAAGCCACACACTGAAACGTACACTTGGGCCGGTATCTTTGGTCGCTTTAGGAATTGGCGCAATCATAGGCGCCGGATTATTTTCTATCACAGGTTTGGCCGCTGCGAACAATGCAGGCCCTGCCATTACAATCTCTTTCATCATCGCCGCTTTTGGTTGTCTCTTTGCAGGATTATGCTATGCAGAATTTGCTTCAATGATACCGGTGGCCGGAAGCGCCTACACTTACTCTTATGCTACCATGGGAGAGTTTATTGCATGGATTATCGGATGGGACCTGGTATTGGAATATGCAGTGGGTGCAGCAACTGTAGGTATCAGCTGGAGCCGCTACTTAGTAAAATTTTTGGAAGGTTTTGATATACATCTTCCGCACGACCTTGTTGTAGGCCCGTGGGATGGCGGCATAATCAATTTGCCTGCAGTGGGCATTATTGTGCTGATGAGTTTGCTTTTAATAAAAGGCACTAAAGAGAGCGCTACCGTAAACTCATTTATCGTTATTATTAAAGTTTCAGTTGTTCTGATATTTATTTTTCTTGGATGGAAATACATCAATAAAGAAAATTTAAATCCTTATTTAATTCCCTCAACAGCTTCGGGCCATGAAGGATTTTTTGAGCACGGATGGGGAGGAATTATCCGGGCTGCAGCGATTGTATTCTTTGCCTATATTGGCTTCGATGCAGTGAGTACTGCTGCGCAGGAAGCAAAAAATCCGAAGAAGGATATGCCGATTGGAATTTTGGGATCATTAGTGATTTGCACCATTCTTTATATATTATTTGCACACGTTTTAACAGGTGTTACCAATTACCAGCAATTTGCTGGTCAGGATGGTATTGCGCCGGTTGCGCTTGCCATTGAGCATATGGGGCATCCAAATGCTGCAGGCGTTATTCAACCTGATTATCCGTGGTTAAACAGGGCCATCCTTGTCGCGATCCTTGGCGGATATTCTTCTGTGATCCTTGTGATGCTGATGGGCCAAAGCCGCGTATTTTTCAGCATGAGTAAAGATGGATTGATTCCAAAAATTTTCTCTGCCGTGAATCCAAAATCCCAAACTCCATCGAAGAGCAATTTTCTCTTTATGATTTTTGTTAGTCTTTTTGCAGCATTTGTGCCAGCGCGCGTGGTGGGCGAAATGACGAGCATCGGAACTTTATTTGCTTTTATTTTAGTGTGCGCCGGAATATGGGTGATGCGCAAAAAAATGCCGGAACTACCCCGAGCTTTTAAAACGCCACTCGTTCCGTTGGTTCCGATCTTAGGCATTTTCACTTGTTTATTTATGATGGTTTTTCTACCTGCCGATACGTGGATCCGCCTTATTGTATGGATGCTTATCGGGCTGGATATTTACCTGGTTTATGGCGCAAAAAATAGCCACCTTGGCGATGGCACTGATAACAGGAGAGGAATGAGAACCGCCAGGATGGTGGGTTTAGGCCTTGCTGTACTGTTACTGGTTGCGGGATTTTTACACCAGGTTACTGTTGGTTTTGATGCAGATTATACCTTGCTGATCATTGCCATCGTTTTCGCAGTTTTCCATTTGGGTCTTTATCTGAAAAACATAAATAAACATAAACTGGAAACAGAGAATCCGTAAATAAATACTTAAATAAATTTGAGCCGCTTCAGTTTTTGAAGCGGCTTTTTTTTGAATAAAAGATGATCCAAACCGGCCACAATCCACGAATAGAAAAACCGTAAAAACTACTTTTTCGCTTATGAGAATGACGATACACTTCCGTTTGTCAATTAACTGAAATCACTGTTTAACCCTTCAGCCAACCTGTAATACTCATTCGGTTTTTATGTGTTATCAATACCTCGTGTTCCAGCTCATTGCTTTTAAAAAATACGACCTTCCCATTCAGAGGTGAAATATTTTGCAATCCGGCGGCGTGATGAATACAAAGTTCTCCACCATCTCCGGTAATCCACTCGGTGTTGAGGTACATGATCATGGAAAATTTACGGCTGTCATTATTTTGAAACCGATCCATATGTTTTTTGTAAAAAGTGCCCGGTGCGTACAATGTATAATGAAACTCATAACTTTTAATTCCGGTATAACAGTTTTCATTAAGGTATTTTACAAAACAATCCATGAGGTCAAAAAAACTGTTTTCATGTACATCGTTGTGCGCCCGGTCGAGCCAGTGAATACTGTCTCCCCGAAGCAATTTATTGTGATCTACTATTGCTTTATTGCCTGTGCCGGCGTGTTGCATTTTATTTTGGGCAAATAGTAAGGTGAGATTTTCTTTGAGATGCCCAGCCAATGATTCATTCAAAAAATGCTCAGCTATGCCTACCTCATCGTTGATAAAACTATCAATAAGGGTATTGAAAATGTTTTCCAATAAATCAGGAATTAAGTATTTGGTGAAAATGTTGGGAGTAGATAAAAATGATCAACTTTAAAACCACGTGAAAAATAAGAAAGCGAGCGAAGGTAGCTGTAAGTTCATTGCCGGATAAAATATTTTTTCCGGTTGCCTTTTGTCATCAGACCAAAAAATTTAAGGAAAGCCTGGCCGGTTAGTTCGTAAAGTTGATAAACCAATTGGTCGATTTGGGGCTGTCATCTTTGGTTACCTGGTCAACTTTTGTCCGGGCTGCCTGGCAGTATCTTTACCGCAAATAGAGTTTGCAGGTTAAAATGTACTGCTGCGGTAAAGGATACTTGCCAGCATCCCGCAGCCACCAATCTTTTGGTTCTTTGTGCATCAATACCACGACTTCCCAAATAATCACGCAGCTTTTTTTAGTAATTCCGTTTCCCCGCTTCGTATCTCCAGGAACCAATTTTATTAGAATTAAAAATGTTCAAAAACTACTTTCTCGCTTGTATAGAAAGGTAATAGTTATTGAAATAGCACTGCGACTAGCCTACGTTTTGGTGAAAAATAATTTCAGTTCAATCCTCTGCAATCTCTTCAATTAAATTGTCCAGATCTAAAGCTTTAGTAAACATGTCTAATGTACCATCACTTTTCTTTGGCCAAAGTTCCTTTGGTTTGTCCCAATATAATTCTACACCGTTACCATCCGGGTCGTCGAGATACAACGCTTCTGATACTCCATGGTCGCTGGCTCCGGTTAATGGATAATTAGCTTTGTGTAAACGGTCATATATTATTGCGAGGTCTTTTCTTGTAGGATAAAGAATTGCTGTATGAAATAAGCCTACACTATTTTTCGGAGCAGGTGGCAAGCCTCTGCTATACCATGTATTTAAGCCTATATGATGATGATAGCCGCCGGCGGAAATAAATGCTGCCTGGCTACCATACATAATGGTTATTTCAAAACCTAATAAGTCACAATAAAACTCAAGAGCCCTGTTAAGGTCACTTACTTTCAGATGCACATGCCCGATACGCGTTTGTTCGGGAATTTTATATTTTCCGTTCATAATCAAAAAGTAATTAAGATATACTCGTTAGAAATAGGTAGGTGAAAATTCCTATTTTTCAGAATTTCAATTCAATAAATTTACGGCCTAACTTATCTGCAACGTCGCCAAGCCCGCTTATTTCATTGGCAATTTAAGGAATTATCGTTGTGTGGCGCATCGCCCGGCAACTTTAAGACATGTGATTCCCAATGATGGAAGAAACACCGGCGTTTGCTAATTTTCCAGGGCGAGATAAGCGAAAATGTAGATTTTTTAATTGCTGATTCGTAAATTTTAAAATGGTAACTGAACTTATTGCACCTGATCTCAAATAGATTTATGGCAAACAAGTCAATACTAAATATTGGCGCCCTTGTTGGCCGCGCGGGGATTAGTAAAAAGTACCTGGGCAAAAAGTAAAGCCAGCAATAGATACAAAATAGCACCAACCCAGAGGTAACTGACATTAGTATTATTTAGCACCCATTTAATCAAAGCAAGTCCGCCAACGAGAAAATGTGTAAAGTTGGCGATAGCTACGGGCCGGCTATAAATACCCCCTATTAGATTTGCTTTAGCGGTCCAGTTTAACATTGCAAATCCAAAGTACAGAGCTCCTAAAATTTGAAAAAGAAGCGCAGTTGATTCGGCCAAATTGAAGAAGCGCGAAACTTCTTGTGGTACAAAAGTCAGGACAATTCCGGTCGCTCCCAGAATCACCGCACTTATAGTCATTAGTAATTTTGTATTCATTTTCTTGTTTGTTCTTTATTGAAACTCCATTCCCAAATTATACATCACAAAGCTCCACACATCAGTGGCTTCTTCAATTTGCTTACTGGTGGGCTTTCCTGCGCCATGGCCGGCTTTGGTTTCTATTCTGATTAAAGTTGGATTGGTTCCATCATTATCTTGTTGCAAAGTGGCTGCAAATTTAAAACTATGAGCAGGCACTACTCTATCGTCGTGATCGGCAGTGGTAATAAGCGTTGCCGGATATTTTACCCCGGCTTTTAAATTATGCAAGGGAGAATATTTATATAAATTTTCAAAGTCTTCTTTTTTATCGCTCCGGCCATATTCTGTAGCCCAGGCCCAGCCGATAGTAAATTTATGATAACGCAACATATCCATTACGCCTACTTCCGGAATGGCCACTTTAAAAAGGTCAGGCCGCTGCGTCATTGCAGCGCCAACAAGCAGGCCGCCATTGCTTCCACCGCGTATGGCCAGCTTTTGCGGGTTGGTGTACTTTTCATCGATCAAATGTTGAGCGGCACCAATAAAATCATCGAATACATTCTGCTTGTTTTGCAACATACCCGCTTTATGCCATGCTTCTCCATATTCATTTCCGCCGCGCAAATTCACTACAACATATACTCCGCCCTGCTCAATAAAAAACGCATTGGAAATTGAAAATCCCGGCGTTAACGGAATGTTGAAACCGCCATAGCCATAAATCAGGGTTGGATTGTTCCCATTTAGTTTTAATCCTTTTTTAAAAGTGATGAACATCGGCACTTTGGTACCATCTTTACTTGTAAAAAATTCCTGTACCGTTTGATAGTTGCTAGTATTGATCTTTGCTTCGCTCTTGCGAAACAGCTCAGATTTTCCACTGGCAATATTATACTTGAAAATCGTGGCCGGATAATTAAATGAAGAGTAAGAATAAAAAATTTCCTTGTCATCTTTATTGCCGCCAAATCCGCCGGCAGTGCCGATTCCCGGCAAGGTTATTTCATGTTCCAGGTGACCTTTATAATCCGTTTGGTAGATCCTGCTCGATGCATCCTGTAAATAAGAAAGGAATAATTTTCCACCGGCAGTACCCGCGCTTTCCAGGAGTTCTTTTCTTTCAGGAATAATTGTTTTCCAGTTTTCTTTCGCAGGATTTTTTGGATCGATCAATACTATTTTATAATTGGGAGCGTCAGCATTTGTGCGTACCAATATTTTATCGCCATCGTTGTCAACAAAGCCTGCCTCTGTATCGAAGCCTTTTATCAATAAGAATAAAATCGGTATCTGTTGATGTATTTTTCATGTCTTTCACCCACAATTCATCACCACTGGTGCCCTCACTTTTATTGATCATCAGGAAATGCTCATCTTCTGTAAGTGTGGCTCCTACTGTTCTTAACGGATGATCTTTATCTTCATAAATTAAAACATCCTCGCTTTGTGGTGTGCCCAGCTTATGATAATAAACTTTGTGAAATTGGTTTTGGGTGGTCAGTTTATTTTTTTCATCAGGCGCAGGATAGCGGCTGTAATAAAATCCATCATCCCCTTTCCACGAAGTGCCGCTGAATTTGATAAATTTTACTTCATCCTTCAGCAGGCTTTTATCATCCACTTTCATCACACGTGCTTCCTGCCAATCGCTTCCAGCCTGCGCTTCAAGATAAACCGCGTACTTTTTATTTTTGCTGAATGAAGGTGTGCCAATGGCGGCCGTACCATCTTTACTTAAAACATTCGGATCGATGAAAACCTCGGGCTTGCCATCAAGTCCTTTCTGACGATACAGAACCGCCTGGTTTTGCAGGCCATCATTTTTATAGAAGTAATAATAATTACCTTCTTTAAATGGCGAACTATATTTGGCATAATTCCACATTTCTTCGAGCCTGCTTTTTATTTTTTCACGAAAAGGAATTTTGGAAAGATATGCCTGTGTAATTTTATTTTCTTCAATAACCCATTGCCTGGTTTCGGCGCTATTATCATCTTCGAGCCAGCGATAAGGATCCTTTACAACGGTGCCAAAATAATCGTCCTGCTGGTCGATTTTTTTTGCATCAGGATATTTGATCTGAGAAAAACAAAGTGTTGTACTTAACATCAGCGAAAAGAAAATAGCGACCTTCATATAAAATAATTTGAAGATCAAATGTAACAATGTAAATGAACGTAAAAAAGAATAAGCTATCCCAATCCATTCAGCCGGGCTTCTTTATTGATTTTGCTTACCAATCCCTGCAAAACCTTACCAGGACCGCATTCCGTAAATTGGCCTGCTCCATCAGCAATCATCTGCTCTACCGTTTGCGTCCATTTAACCGGACCGGTTAATTGGGAAATAAGATTGGATTTTATTTCTGCCGGATCAGTTACTGCTTTAGCAACCACATTTTGATATACGGGGCAAAATGGTTCTTTAAACAAAGTATTTTCGATTGCCTCAGACAATTCTTTTTTTGCAGGCTCCATCAGCGGAGAATGAAATGCACCACCCACCGGCAATATCAAGGCGCGCTTTGCTCCCGCTTCCTTCAATAAAATACAAGCTTCTTCAACTCCTTTTATTGATCCGGAAATAACCACTTGTCCCGGGCAGTTATAATTTGCGGCAACCACAATTTCGTTGGTGATTGAAGCGCATATTTCTTCAACTTTTTTATCATCAAGCCCAAGAATAGCAGCCATCGTTGATGGATTGATTTCACATGCTTTCTGCATCGCTTGTGCTCTTATTGCAACACAATTTTAAAGCATCCTGGAAACTTAAACAATCATTGGCAACAAGCGCGGAAAACTCACCGAGAGAATGTCCGGCAACCATATCAGGCTTAGTTTCAGCAAGGGTTTTAAAAGCTATTACTGAATGTAAAAACACCGCAGGCTGCGTTACATTAGTCTGCTTTAATTCATCAGCAGTTCCAAAAAACATTACATCAGAAATTGAAAAACCCAGAATTTCATTGGCTTCTTCAAAAAGTAATTTCGCCTGCTCATCTTCATCATATAAATTTTTTCCCATGCCGATAAATTGCGATCCCTGCCCCGGGAAAATAAATGCGTGCTTCATTTGTAGGTTCTTTTTAAATTATGATCTTTTAATTAAATCGGCTTGAATCAAATTGATAAATTCGTTGCGTGTGGTTTGCTTTTCAAATTCGCCGTGAAAGGCAGAAGTTGTGGTAACAGAATTTTGTTTCTGAACGCCGCGCATCATCATGCACAAATGCTCCGCTTCAATAACCACGGCCACTCCCAGGGGATTCAATGATTCCTGGATGGCATTTAAAATTTCGGTGGTTAATCTTTCCTGCACCTGTAATCTTCTTGCAAAAACATCCACCACGCGTGCCAGTTTACTTAGCCCCGTTATCCATCCGTTGGGTATATAAGCAATGTGCGCCTTGCCAAAAAAAGGAACCATGTGATGCTCGCACATGCTGTATAATTCAATGTTTTTAACAATAATCATTTCACTGATATCTTCATGAAACTTGGCAGAATTTAAAATTTCTTTCGCATCCATTCCGTAGCCCTGGGTGGCAAATTGCATTGCCTTTGCAATGCGTTCCGGCGTTTTCAATAATCCTTCGCGATTGGGGTCTTCCCCGATAAGACTGATTGTTTCGCGATAGTTATTCATCAACTTTTCAGTAACGTCCTCATCGTATTGCTCAATTCTTTTATAAGCCATAAAAATTTGTTTTTAAGTAAACTAAGATACCGGGTATTCGGCGAAGTTTCTGGGCGTTTCGTACAGGCGTACCTGTAAATCCAGGTGCGCATCTATTTTCTTACGCAATATTTCATAAATAACAATCACAATATTTTCAACCGTCGGATTAAGATGAGCGAATTCGGGTACGTCGAGATTAAGATTTTTATGATCGAATTTTTCGATTATATATTCTTTGATCGTATCGCTTAAGAATTTGAGATCTATTACAAAACCTGTATCAGCAGCGGGCTGGCCGGTAATTTTTACTTCCATTTCATAATTATGCCCGTGATAATTTGGGTTGTTGCATTTACCGAAAACAGCATCATTCTTGGCTTCATCCCAACCCGCATTATGCAAACGATGCGCGGCGTTAAAATGCTCTCTTCTATAAACTGATACTTTATTCATCTTATAAAATTAGAAATACAAAATCATTCTCCGTAATATTCGACGAAGATGCGTGGTGTTTCATACAATTTTACGCAATGCAGCTGCGCTTCTTTTGGCAGGCGCGGACTCAATTGTTGCCATATTGCAATAGCGATATTTTCAGTAGAGCACATTTTTCCTTTCAGAAAATCTACATCGAGGTTCAAATTTTTATGATCTAATTTTTCCAGCACAAATTCATTAATTAGTAAACTCAAAATCTTTACATCGAATAAAAAACCTGTGTCTTCCGACACCTTTCCTTTAATAGTTACCTGCAACTCATAATTATGTCCATGCCAGTTTTCGTTGGCGCACTTTCCAAAAACCACTTCATTCTTCTCTTTATCCCACGCCGGATTAAACAATTTATGAGCCGCATTAAAATGTTCTACTCTTGTTAAATAAACCATATACGATGTTCAATAATTTTGCGCAAAGGTAAAGCTCAAATGCAAAATACAATTGTAAATACGAAATTCGCGTCATGGATATACTAATTGTATCAGCGACGGAATTAGAGATTGAGCCATTCTTACAACAAAAATATAAGGCCGATGTTTTAATAACCGGCGTTGGAATTCCGGCAACTGTTTTTCATCTCACCAAAAAATTAATTGCAAAAAACTACATTTTGGCTATCCAGGCGGGCGTTGCGGGCACATTCGGAAATGGTTTAGAACTCACAGACGTTGCACTAGTAAAAGAAGATGTGTTTGCTGATTCAGGCATTGAGGAAAAAGGAAATTTTCATACTCTTTTTGAAACGGGGCTTGCAGGCAACAATGATTTTCCGTACGTTAACGGATGGCTTATCAATGATAATCCGTTACTCAACAAGCTGCAACTTCCCTTGGCAAAAGCAATTACCATTAACAAAATAACCGACAACCAATCTACATGGCAACCGCTTCAGCAAAAGTTTTCAGCTTCGCTTGAAAGCATGGAGGGCGCAGCGTTTCATTATGTTTGCCTTCAGCAGAAAATAAATTTTTTACAGTTACGCGCTGTTTCAAATATGGTTGGCGAGCGAAACAAATCGAAATGGGAAATGAAAAATGCAATTGAAAATCTGAACAGCGAATTATTAAAAATTATTAAACAGTTTTGAACACCATGATAAATTTTACACTGGGATTTTCTCCATGCCCTAACGACACTTTTATTTTTGATGCCCTCGTGAATAATAAAATAGATACCGGCAATTTTAAATTTACCGTGCGGCTTGAGGATGTGGAAACATTAAATGAAATGGCAAAAAAACAAGTGCTGGATTTTACAAAAATTAGTTACGGAGTTTTGCCCCTGGTAGCACAAAATTATAAAGTACTCAACAGCGGAAGTGCACTGGGCAAAGGCGTTGGGCCGCTTTTAATTTCAAAGAAAGTTGTTGACTTTAATAACGTTGAAAAATATCAAATAGCCATACCGGGTGAAAATACCACGGCGCATCTTTTATTTTCGCTGGCATTTCCCAATGCAAAAAATAAAGTTTTTAAAAGGTATGATGAAATTGAAAATTCTGTTTTGCAATCGGACAATACTTTGGGCGTAATCATCCATGAGAACCGTTTTACTTACATGGAAAAGGGACTTCATAAAATTGTAGACCTTGGAAATTTTTGGGAAGAAAAAACATCGCTGCCGATTCCGTTAGGCGGCATAGTTGGCAAAAGAAATATTGATGATAAAATATTAATGCAGGTGGATGCATTGATAAAGGAAAGCATGGAATATGCGTTTGAAAATTATCCGCTGATAACAGATTATGTGAAAGAGCATTCGCAGGAAATGGAGCCGGAAGTAATGAAAAAACACATTGACCTTTATGTAAATAAATATTCTATCAACCTTGGCAGAGAAGGCCGTGATGCGATAAATCAATTTATGAACGTATACAGAAACATGCATCAAAACCAAAGCCCGGCATTGTTGGAAGACTCGCTGATTTTAAAGGAAGAACCCTACCCGGTTTAGAATGCCATATAAGCCATTATGTAGTTTTTTATCTTTTTGAGCACATCCCATTCTAAATATTTTGAATCAGCGCGCGAAAAATTTCCTGCACTTTCTCATTCCCATAATTCTTTTTTCCAAAACTCTTTACCCATCTGATTGGTTGAACAGAATTGGTTAGAAAAAATTCATCGGCTGCAAATAAATCGTCGATCGAAAGGCTTCTTTCGATCACCACATAATCTTTCAAAGAAAATTTTTCCAGCATGCAACGACGCATAACGCCCGCTACACAACCTTCTGATAATGGCGGCGTAAAAATATTTCCATCTTTTATGATAAAAATATTCGCAATCACGGATTCACAAACCCGGTCAAATGCATTCAATACAATTGCATCGTCTAATTGATTTTTTTTGGCAAATGATGCAGCCATTGCATAAGGCAAATAATTATTGGATTTTAAATTTGAAAACTGATCACAGCTTTTTCTGGCATCAGGAAAAACATCTACGATCAATCCATTTTCATTCAATTCAATTTTATCAGAAAGCGGCCAGGTTTCTAAAATATAATTGGGAACATTATTTTCATTATCAAAAATACTTCCCTCGCCACGAAAAACCATCAAACGGATTCTTGCATTTTTGCCGTGAGCATTCTTCAATAAAAGTTCGTGTATGATACGAAGGAAAAATTCCGTCGAAAAATATTCAGGCAAGTCAAACTGCAAAAATTTCATTCCTGAAAAAAGCCTTTCAAAATGATAATCTAAATTCAATATACGGCCTTCATGCAGGCGCATGGTTTCAAATAATCCATCGCCATAGCGCAAAGCACGGCTGCCGGCGCTTATCACCGGTTGGCCTTCTGAAAAGAAACGATCGTTGTAAATAAAAAAATGCTCATCCATAATTAAAAAATGAATGAGCAAAAATAGTTGTATGATCGGAGTAACTGCTTTAAATTTCCTGGTCGAGCAGTTTATTTTTAACCGCAAACATAATTAGCCCCGCGGTGCTTTTTGCGCCCGTTTTTGCTTTCAGCTTATCACGTATCGCTTCAATCGTACGCGGGCTTAATTCAACAAGCTCGGCAATTTCTCTTGTGCTTTTTTCTTCGCACATAAGCCTTAATATAGTAATCTCCTTTTCTGTAAGCACTGCATCTTCCTGCGTAAGTTTAAAAGGCGAGCCGGTATTTTTCTGGCGCAAATTGTTCAACAGCGCTTTGTTGGTTAGCGCATTGAAGAAAAATTCCTGCTGATGGCATGTTTTTATGGCTTCATAAATTAGCTCTGCATCCGATGTTTTTACGAGATAGCTGTTTGCGCCCAATTCCATTAGTCGGGTAATCATGCTTTGATCATCCAGCAAAGTAAGCATGATGATTTTGATGTGCGGATACAATTTCTTTACTTCGGGCAAAGTGGCAATTCCATCCATTATAGGCATTTGTATATCGAGCAAAATCACATCGGGCTGTATTCCTTTTAACATGGAGAGCAAATGAGCGCCATTATCTGCTTCGGCGATTATTTTAATATCTTTTTTGTGGGAAAGCGCGGTTTTGACTCCCGCACGGTACAATACGTGATCATCAACAATCATTACATTAATCACGTCTTCGTTTTCTGGTTTCATAGGATTTTTTGAGTAAACTGATATTTTAAAGTATGCAAAATCTGATTTTTTAGTGGTAATTAGTACAGAAAAACTACCAAATTTAAGGCATAGTAATTATACTTGTATAAAAAGTAAAATAACGGAAAACATCGTATTTTATTGCGAAGAATTAGCCATGATGAGCGAAAACCAGCTTTTTATTATTGCAAAAAAATTGGCAAAAACTATATTTTGGCTTTTATAGATACAATAAAAAAAGCATCTTATTGATGCTTTTCTAAAGATACGTGTTGAAAAATTATTTCTTTTTCTGACTTTTTGGAGCAAAAATCGCAAACATTCTTTTGCCTTCTAATTTGGGCATGCTTTCCAGTGTGCCTACATCTACAAGGCGGTCGGCAAATTTCAGCAACAATAATTCTCCTCTTTCTTTAAACATAATGGCGCGGCCTTTAAACTGAACATACGCCTTTACTTTATTGCCATCTTTTAAGAAATTTTCTGCATGTTTCGATTTAAAATCAAAATCATGATCATCGGTATTGGGCGTAAAGCGAATTTCTTTTACTTCAGAAACTTTGCTTTTTGCCTTCATATCTTTTTCACGCTTCTTTTTTTCGTAAAGAAACTTGTTGTAATCGATCACTTTACAAACCGGCGGATCTGCCTGCGGAGAAATTTCTACAAGATCAAGGCCCTGATCCTTTGCAATTCTTTGCGCTTCTGCAATAGGATAAACTCCTACTTCAATATTTTCGCCAACCAATCGTACCATGGGTACTTTTATCATGTGATTGGTGCGATGTTCCTGTTGTTGTTCTTTTTTAAAACGTGGGTTAAATGCACCTCTGGGTGCTCTGGGTGGAAATGCCATTAATTGATTTTAGGTTATAATTGTTTTTTTATTTGATGACGAATAATTTGATAATTGTAGTATCAACTTCATAAATCCTGAAAGACTGTGTTGTTCATTGATTTAAAATTCGACTATTTTTTTTAATTTATTCCGGTTTTACTTTTCACTTCTTCTTTTACCATCTCAATAAATTCTTCAACAGTCTTTGTTCCTTCATCTCCTTTTCCCTGCCTTCTTACTGAAACCATTTCTTCATTCACTTCTTTCTCCCCAATAATAAGCATTAATGGAATTTTTGCCAATTCCGTGTCCCTTATTTTCTTGCCAATTTTTTCACTTCGGTCATCAATTTCAGCACGAATATCATTATTTTTTAATTTACTTAAAACATTTTCTGCATAAGGAATAAATTTATCACTGATCGGCAAAATCTTTACCTGAACGGGCGCAAGCCACATCGGAAATTTTCCGGCGCAATGTTCTGTCAAGCACGGCCACAAAACGCTCCAAACTTCCAAATGGAGCACGGTGGATCATCACCGGGCTGTGTTTGGCATTGTCTTCCCCAATATAAGTAAGATCAAATCTTTCAGGCAAATTATAATCTACCTGGATGGTTCCCAATTGCCATTTTCTGCCAATAGCATCACGAACCATAAAATCCAGCTTTGGCCCGTAAAAAGCAGCTTCGCCATATTCGATAACTACATTTTAATCCTTTTTCTGCAACTGCTTCAATGATCGCTTTTTCAGCCAGTTCCCAGTTTTCATCGCTGCCAATATATTTTGATCTGTCGGTTTGATCCCGTAACGAAATCTGTGCCGTATAATCGGTAAAATCCCAGTGAGCTAAATACATACAAAACCAGATCGATCACTTTTTTAAATTCGTCTTTAACCTGGTTGCGGCATGCAAAATAAATGCGCATCATCCTGTGTAAATCCGCGTACGCGGGTAAGCCCATGCAATTCGCCGGATTGTTCGTAGCGGTAAACAGTTCCAAACTCTGCAAGTCGCAGCGGCAGGTCCTTGTAGCTTCTTGGCGCTGTTTTATATATTTCACAATGATGCGGGCAGTTCATCGGCTTTAAAAAAAACTCCTCGCCTTCTACCGGGGTTTTTATGGGTTGAAAACTATCCTTGCCATATTTTTCATAATGCCCGCTGGTAACGTATAATTTTTTTGAGCCGATATGTGGTGTAATCACCGGCAAATATCCGGCTTCCATCTGCGCTTTTTGCAAAAATTGCTGCAACCTTTCTCTGAGCATTGCACCTTTGGGCAACCATAAAGGCAGGCCTGCACCTACTTTTTCAGAAAATGTAAATAATTCCAGTTCCTTGCCTAATTTTCTATGATCGCGCTTTTTTGCTTCTTCCAAAAATACCAGGTACTCGTCCAGTTCTTTTTGGTTAGGAAATGTAACTCCATAAATGCGTGTAAGCATTTTGTTTTTTTCATCGCCTTTCCAATAAGCGCCGGCAATGCTGGTTAATTTAATCCCTTTAATAAAACCGGTAGAAGGAATATGTGGCCCGCGGCACAGATCGGTAAACTGTCCCTGTGTATAAAAAGTAATGTTGCCATCTTCAAGGTTAGAAAGCAGGTCGAGTTTGTATTCGTCTCCTTTTTCCTGAAAATATTTTATCGCATCAGCCTTAGAAATTTCTTTTCTTACGAATGCGTTATTTTGTTTGGCTAGCTCATTCATTTTCTTCTCGAGCTTTGCCAGATCAGTTTCTGTAATTACGTTATCACCAAGATCGATATCATAATAAAATCCTTTTTCGATCGGCGGACCAACCCAAAATTTTACACCGGGAAAAGCATCTTCAACAGCCTCGGCCATCAGGTGCGCTGAGGAATGCCAGAATGTAGATTTTGCCTTTTCATCATCCCAGGTAAGAAATTTTACAGAAGCATCTTTATTGATAGGCCGCGTGGCATCCCACACTTCCCCATTAATTTCGGCAGCTAAAACTTTTCTTGCAAGTCCCTCACTAATTGATTTTGCGACATCCAACGCAGAAACACCTTGCTCATATTGCCTTACGGCTCCATCCGGAAAAGTAATATTCATAATTCAGTAAACTCAAAAAGGTTTTTATTTTATTGTTGTAAAAGGCAAATTTAACGAAGTATTAGACAAACATGCGATTCATTTAAGCGGATATACTTTTAATAACAATTAATTTTGAATCAAAAATCACAAGGCGCAATGAAGCAAATTTTTACGTTGTTATTTTTATTGTTGCTGAGCGTTGCCGTAGCTGCTCAAAATCTTTCTTCAAAAAAATATTCTTCAACAATCGGCGATTCCAATAGCAAAAACAAAGCGGTAAATTTTAACGGCCAATGGAAAGGCGGCTTTGATGAAACTAGTTATGGTTTTTCGGGCCTTGGAGGAAATGATATTGTTTACGTGTTGGAATTAAACACCGAAGGATCAAAGGTCTCAGGATATTCTTACACCTACTTCCGCGAAGGAAATAAAAAATATTATACGATTTGCCGGCTAACGGGTTCGTTAGACCAGGAATCGAAAGATATTGTGGTTACCGAAGTAGAAAGAACAAAATATAATACACCTCCTAATTTTCAAAACTGCTTTCAAACTCACCGGCTTCATTATGAAAAAGACAGCGGCGATATTGAAGTGTTGAAGGGCACATGGATTCCCGCGCCAAACCAGGGCGCTGGCTGCGGAAATGGAACTACCTATCTTTCCAGGAGAGTAGTGAACAAAATTCCGTTAGGAATAAAACCGGCTGAAAAACCAGCAATAGTAAGGGCGCCTGCCAGAAAAAATACCTTGCCAAAGCCACCGACTGTTGTGCCTCATAAAACCACGCCGGCTATCGCGGAAAAGAATGAAACGGCCAGTTCTAAAGCGCGCGAAACACAAACGTCAAGATCAGGCATCAATGATACGCCCATTTCCCAGCCGGAAATTAAAAGCTACGGAAAGATATCTGTTCCCTCAAAAGGTTTTGAAAACCGGAGAAAAGATATCGTGAAAACGATCATCATTGAGCAACCAACATTTCGCCTGGACTTTTATGATAATGGTGAAATTGACGGCGATTCTATAACTGTTTTTTACAATGGAAAAATTGTTTTATCGCATCAGAAATTAACTGATAAGCCCATTTCGCTTACGCTGGCGCTTGATAAAAATGCGGAGGAAAATATTGTAACGATGTACGCAGATAACCTGGGAACCATACCGCCAAACACTGCATTAATGATCGTTACCGATGGAAATAAAAGGTATGAGGTTCGCCTTGAATCTGACCTTGCAAAAAGCGGAAGCGTGATCTTTAAAAGCGAGCAATAGCGGGCGCAAAACAAAAATTGAATTTCCTACATTTTGGCTTATCTCAGTTAATAAATTACAACAACAATTTTATAAGCGCAGATAGTAGTTAATCAGCTTATTTTAAAATTTTTTTGGCAATGATGATCATTCTTGGCGAGTTTTTTACATGATATTTTCCAAATGAATAATCGCCAAACACTTCCTGCACCTGCATTTCGTGGTACGAAAGCATGTCAGTAAAATCGCCTAAAGAAAATTTGGCCACTTTTTCCCGGTACTCCAGTGGCTCCTGTAAATTATCATCTTCAATCACGATTTTTTTATAAAAAAAATCTTCATCAAACCATTTGGTAAGAAAATAATTAACTCCGTTTATTTCCATTTCAGATTTATGCACAAGATGATCTTCGGCATAATGCACATTGAGATAATCAATCACAAAAATTCCGTTGGCTTTTAAGGATTGAGCTACCGTTCTGATGGAGTTTTCATTTTCTCTCCTGGTATTAAAATAGCCAAAGCTGGTAAAAAAATTAAACGCATAATCAAAATAATTGATCCATAAAGGCAGACGCATATCATGCAGATAGAAATGAAGATTATCCTGTTCGTACTTTTTGGCTTCTGTAATACTGTATGCCGATAAATCGATGCCATACACATCAAATCCTTTGGCGGCCAGTTGAACTGCGTGCCTTCCTTTACCGCAGGCAACATCTAGCATTGATGAACCCGGGGGCGGAGTTAAATATTCCAGTAACTTATTGATGAATTGGGTGGCTTCATTTTCGTCTCTTTCAAAGTATAGCTGGTGATAATAGGGCGAGTCGAACCATTGCTCAAACCAGGGCTGTGTTTCCGTCATTTTTAAAATTTGTGGGGCATTTGTGTAGCGCAAAGGTAAAACGGAAAACGTTCATCATTACTTCACCGATGGAAGATGATTTATTAAAAGCCTACATGGCCAAATCGATAAAATTGGTGTAAACAACCAGGAAATCATTTAAATTTGCAGGCTAAAAAATAGATGTGGCACTGATAAAAAGTATTTCCGGAATAAGGGGAACCATCGGTGGTAAGCCCGGTGAAAACCTTACCCCGCTAGACATTGTAAAATTTACAACTGCTTTTGCAGAAACATTAGATCATCATCACCCCAACAAAACAATTGTTATTGGCCGCGATGGACGGATAAGTGGCCAAATGGTGACAGATCTTTGCGCTTCTACGCTTATCGCGTGCGGCTTTAATGTAACCGATCTTGGCTTAACCACCACGCCTACAGTGGAAATTGCAGTTAAAGAAGAAAACGCTGCAGGGGGAATTATTTTAACGGCCAGCCATAATCCAAAAGAATGGAATGCATTGAAATTGCTTAACAGCGAAGGCGAATTTATTAATGCAGTTGTTGGCGCCAAAGTGCTTGCCTTAGCTGAAAAAGAGGAATTTAAATATGTTCCTGTTGATAAAATCGGAAGCTATCGCGCAGATAATTCCTATCTGCAAAAACATATTGATGCAGTAATTAATTATGATTTGGTAGATGTAGATGCCATCAAAAAAGCGAAATTTAAAATAGTTGTAGATCCTATTAATAGTTCGGGCGCCATTTATATTCCTGCATTATTAAAAGCGCTGGGCGTTAAAGATGTGGTGGTGATCAATGGTGAAGTAAACGGAAAATTTGAGCATAATCCCGAGCCGCTTCCCAAGCATTTAACCAGCTTAAGCAGCGAAGTAAAAAAACAAAATGCGTCTTTAGGAATTGCTGTAGACCCTGATGTAGACAGACTTTGCTTTGTTTGTGAAGATGGCAGCATGTTTGGCGAAGAATATACTTTGGTGGCTGTTGCCGATTATGTGTTAACACACAGAAAAGGAAATACCGTAAGTAATATGTCTTCCACAAAATCGCTGAAAGAGATTACGCATAAGCATGGTGGCGAATACTTTCCATCTGCCGTAGGCGAAGTAAATGTGGTGAATAAAATGAAGGAAGTAAACGCAGTAATTGGCGGCGAAGGAAACGGCGGAATTATTGTTCCTGATTTCCATTATGGCCGCGATGCACTTATAGGCATTGGATTATTTCTTAGTCACCTCGCGCATTCACAAAAAAGCATCAAGCAATTAAGAAGAGCCTATCCTGATTATTTTATTTCTAAGAATAAGATTACGCTGGAAAATAATGTGGATGTAAAAGATATCTTTAAGAAGATAAAAGAAAAGTATAAGAACAATCCGATCAACACTGATGATGGATTAAAAATAGAATTTGATAATGATTGGGTTCATTTGAGAACCAGCAATACCGAGCCCATTTTGCGAATCTATTCTGAAAGCAATTTTGAAACAACTGCAGAAAATATCGCCAAAAAAATAATGAAGGATATTCATGAAGCGATGTAACGTTCAAATTAAGAAATAAGAAAATGGAGAGAATTTATTTTGATAATGCGGCTACTACCGCGCTGGATCCCCAGGTGTTTGAAGCAATGAAGCCCTATTTCACAGAAAAATTCGGCAATCCATCTTCGATATATTCTTATGGGCGCGAAACCAGAATGGCAATTGAAAATGCGAGAAAATCCGTTGCCAAAATATTGAATGCACATCCTTCAGAAATATTTTTTACCAGCGGTGGCACGGAAAGCAGCAACACGGCTATTTGCGCCGCCTTGCACGATCTTGGCTGCAGGCACATCATCACTTCGCCGCTGGAACATCATGCCACATTGCATTGTGTAGAACATTTAAAGTTAACAGAAGACGTTACTTTGTCTTATGTAAAAGTGTTGCCAAACGGGCACATCGATTATAACGATCTTGAAAAACTGTTGAAAGAAAGCGACAAAAAATGTTTGGTTACCCTGATGCATGCCAACAATGAAATCGGCAACATTACTGATATCGCCCGCGTAGGTAATCTTTGCAAAGAATATGAAGCCATTTTTCATTCGGATACGGTTCAAACAATGGCGCATTTTCCTATCGATCTTAAAAGTCTGCATGTTCATTTTATTACCGGTGCCGGACATAAATTTCATGGGCCAAAAGGTGTGGGTATTTTATACATCAACCGGGATATAAAAATTCATCCGTTAATTAATGGAGGAAGCCAGGAGAGAAACATGCGTGCCGGCACGGAAAATATTTATGGCATCGTTGGGTTTGCAGCAGCGCTGGAACTGGCCGTAAAAAATATGGAAGAAGAAAGTAAGCATATCCGGGAAGTAAGAAATTACATGAAAGAAAGCTTGTTGAAAAATATTCCCGGCGTTTATTTCAACGGCGATCCGGAAGGGGAAAGTCTTTATACGGTGCTGAGTGTTGCTTTTCCGAAAACCCCAAAATCTGAAATGCTTTTGTTCAACCTTGATATTAATAACATCTGCGCAAGCGGCGGCAGTGCCTGCACTTCCGGTGTTGAGGCCGGCAGCCATGTTATCAGCGCCATTGCGCCAAATTCGGACCAGGTAACGGTGCGTTTTTCATTTTGTAAACACAACACGAAAGAGGAAGTAAACGTGGTGGTGGAAAAATTGAAGGATCTCGTATAAATCATTTACTTCAATTTTCTGCCTGCCGGCTTGCAAACAGCATTGCGGCAGCAACAAATATTGCCCCTTTCAGGAAATTTATTTAATTTAACACTGCATTAAAACCAGATGTTATGAAAAATTTTATTTTCTGTGTTATGGTTTTGGGTATACTAGGCTGTAACTCCTCAATGGATATTCCAAAAATGCAGGGCACTTACCTGATGACTTCTCAAACAGTAAATGACGGTAAAAAAGATACACGATATGAAGCGCTTAAGCAGCTGAAAATTTATACCGACCAATTTATGATGTATGTGCAGGTGAATCCTGCAGATTCAATTTCTGCATTTGGCGTTGGCACTTACACAACAGGCAAGGCAACTGTTACCGAAAATGTGATCTATAGCGCCAGTGATTCCAATTTTGTAAGCACTCCGTCAACTTTTAAACTGGAGATTACAAAAACGCCTGAGGGATACAACCAGTTGATCCCGCAAATTGTAACCGATTCGCAAAAATTTAAACTGACAGAAACGTATCAAAAAGTAGGTGACACAACAGCAACGCCATTGGATGGTGTATGGAAACAAACGCAATCTTATAATCTCCGGGGCAAGGATACGCTAAAAAACATCCGCACCCAATACAAGGCATTTTATAATGGCTATTTTATGTTTGGCCATACTTATACCGATTCTGCTTCAAAGAAAAAGCGCACCGGCATTGGATTTGGCACTTTTGTAATGAACAACAAAAATAAAATAAGAGAAACCGATCTTAACTCCACCTATTCAATCATTGCGGGCAACTCTTTTGATATAGATATTGAATGGACGGGCACCGATCACTTTAAGCAAACACTTCAAAATGCCGATGGAACTACCGGTGTTGAATATTACGAGCGCTTAAAGAAATGACGATTTCTATATTTTGGCTTTTATCGGCCATCATACAACAGCGAACCCAATCACTTCATTGTGAAGCCTTCTAAAAACTTGGTGGTAAAATTGCCCTTTCTAAAATCTTCGTTTTGCATTAATTGAAGATGAAACGGAATGGTAGTTTTAATTCCTTCAATTACATATTCGCTCAAAGCCCTGCTCATCGTATCGATGGCTTCGTCACGGGTTTGGGCCATGGTAATTAACTTACCAATCATACTATCATAATAAGGAGGAATTACATAGCCTGCATAACAATGGCTGTCTACACGAACTCCGTGGCCGCCCGGCTGATGAAGTACGGTTATTCTTCCGGGTGATGGGCGAAAATCGTTATAAGGATCTTCGGCATTTATCCGGCATTCTATTGCATGCATTTCCGGGTAATAATTTCTTCCGGAAATTTTATCGCCGGCTGCAATTTTTATTTGCTCTTTTATAAGATCATAATTGATTACTTCTTCTGTAACGCAATGTTCTACCTGGATTCTAGTATTCATTTCCATAAAATAGAAATTGCGATGCTTATCAACCAAAAACTCAATGGTACCAACACTTTCATAATTAATAGCCGATGCAGCTTTTATAGCAGCTTCACCCATTTTTTCCCTCAGCTCGGGTGTCATAAAAGGCGAAGGAGATTCTTCCACTAATTTCTGATGACGCCGTTGAATAGAGCAATCACGCTCGCTTAGATGGCAAACATTTCCAAACTGGTCGCCGGCAATTTGTATTTCGATATGGCGTGGCTCTTCTACAAATTTTTCCATGTAAATGCCATCGTTCTTAAAAGATGCAGCCGCTTCTGTTTTTGCATTCTCAAAAGATTTTTCAATGTCTTTTTCTTCCCAAACCACGCGCATGCCTTTACCGCCGCCGCCGGCTGTTGCTTTTAAAATAACAGGATATCCAACTTCGGCAGCGGATTTTTTTGCGTGATCCACATCTCTCAATAAACCTTCAACACCGGGCACTACAGGCACTCCTGCTTTGATCATCGTTTCTTTCGCGGTAACCTTATCGCCCATGGAATTGATCATCAAGGAGTTGGGCCGATAAATTTTATTCCATGATCAATACATATTTGTGCAAACTTTGCATTCTCTGCCAGAAAACCATAACCAGGATGAATTGCGTCTGCATTGGTAATTTCAACAGCCGCCATAATGTGCGGAATATTCAGATAACTGTCCGCGCTTGCGGGCTTGCCAATGCAAACTGCTTCGTCGGCAAATTTTACATGAAGACTATCTTTATCGGCAGTTGAGTAAACGGCAACGGTTTTTATTCCCATTTCCTTGCACGTTCTGATTATTCTGAGGGCAATTTCGCCTCTGTTGGCAATGAGTATTTTTTTAAACATGGTTTAATTTGAAAATTAGCTAATTAGATAATGTAGCTCAATTAGATAACTTAAAAAATTAAAGAGCTTGATGGCGATTTTTTTTTTGAAGTTCCTAATATTTTATTTAACACTTTTTGATTTCTTCCAGTTTTTTGCAGAAGAAATCACATTCGGGATATTTATTTGAATATTCTCAAAGTAAAAGCCAATACTGAGTTTCGTCGGCTTCTTTTGCTGCAATCTTCATTTTATGAATAAAATCTGCTTTGCTTTCGCCATTTTGCGCTTCCATAGCATTAGCACCAATTGATGTTCCCGATTTAAGCAATTGCCTGCTGATAGTATATATTTCTTTTGTGCATCAACAACTTCGCAATAATCTATAATCAGTAATGAAAATTCAAACGTTATTTTAAAATTGGATTTCGATTCAAATCAATTCCTTTTTCATAAGCAAATTGATCTTTAAACTGATAGATTAAGTCCGCATAGTCATCAATTAGCAAATTAGCCAATTCAGATTCTCGAATTGGCTAATTTAATTAAGGTTCCACTAAAAATAACGGCTGATCAAACTCAACCGGCGAAGCGTCTTCCACCAAAATCTTCACAATCTTTCCGCCTACCTCACTTTCAATTTCGTTGAAAAGTTTCATTGCTTCTATGATGCAAACAACCTGTCCTGGTTTTACTTCGTCGCCAACGCTTACAAATAAAGGCTTTCCCGGGCCGGCCTGGCGATAAAACGTGCCAATCATGGGACTTTTTATAGTAAGCAGGTTTTCCGTTTTTGCAGATGCCGCTGAAGTTTGAGTTTCCTTTTCTGAAGATGCATTGGTTGAAGCAGAAGAAGGTAAAGCAGATTGCTGTACTACCGGAGCTTGTTGCATTACCGGAGTCCCAAAAACCTGGGCAGGATCTTTTTTCTGTTTAATAGTGATCTTAAAATTATCCTTTTCAATACTGAGTTCACCAATATTGCTTTTATTTACAAGCCTTACCAACTCTTGAATTTGCTTAATGTCCATATTGGATGTGTTAATTTTATTTAATAAAAACCGGGTAGCTAAGATAGTTGATTAATTGAAAATCAATGGTGGATTTATTGAATGAAAATCTATTTTCATGCATTACCGGTATTATTCCTTTACTCTTTCTACGTATTCTCCGGTTTTGGTATTTATTCTTATCAATTCTCCTTCATTTACAAACAACGGAACGTTTACAGTGGCGCCGGTTTCTACGGTTGCTGGTTTTAGCGTGCGGGTTGCGGTGTCGCCTTTTACGCCCGGCTCGCTGTAAGTAACCATCATTACAATTTTATCCGGAAGCTCAACACCCATTGGTAAATCGGTTTCTGTATTAATCAAAACAGAAACTTCCTGCCCGTCTTTCAAAAACTGCGGTGCATCAACCATTGCAGGCGGCACCGATATTTGCTCATAAGTTTCGTTATCCATAAATGTGTAGCCTGTATCATCTTTGTACAAAAACTGGTAAGGTCTTTTTTCAACTCTTACCGGGTAAATTGTTTCTCCGCTATTCCAGGTTTGCTCTATAGTTCGTGCATTATCAACACCCTTTAATTTTGCCCACACTTTTGCCGCTGCACGGGCGGTTTTATTTTGACCAAACTCAATAACGGTGTACAGGTTGCCGTCAATTTTTAAGATCAGCCCGGTCCTCACATCTGAAGTAGTTGCCATAAAATTTTTTTTAAGGCGTCAAAGGTAAATTATTTGTTTTATTGTTACGCAGTTAAGTTGATTTATTAGCTGCCGGAGATTTTCAAGTCTAAAAATCGCATACCAAAGATTTGCCAAAAATTATTTTTACTGCATTGCGCATAAACACTTTTTCATAGTTTTATGAAAATTTCAAGCTTGAAAAAATTAACCATCCTGTTTGCAGCTCTCTCAATTTCTTTGGCCGGATTTTCGCAAGATTCAACAGCAGTAAAAGACAGCGCCGTTTACCTTCGCTTCCCCACTATACCACAGTTTACCGTTTATAAAGCTCCCGACAGCACGGCATTTTCCAGAGATGATCTTCAGAAAAAAAAACCAACGGTGTTTTTTATTTTTAGCCCGGACTGCAGTCATTGCCAGCACGAAACGGAATCTCTTGTAAAAAATATCAACAAGTTTAAGAACACGCAGATTGTAATGATCACTTATCTTCCATACGAAGAAATGATCAAATTTTACCAGGATTATCACATTGCCGACTACCCGCAAATAACCATGGCACGGGATACCAAATTTTTCTTTCCCGTGTTCTTTAAGGTGCGAAACCTGCCTTCAATTTTTGTGTATGATAAGAAAGGTAACTTTAAAAAGGCATTTGAAGGAAGCGTAAAAATGGAAAATATTCTGGATGAATTATAGCTTGTAAAAAACTTGCAACATCATATTTTAGATCGATTTCAAAAGAAACAGCCAATGAAAAAAATATTCTTTCTAACGATTTCTTTGTGCGCTTTTTATAGCGTTTTTGCCCAGGCACATATCGCTGCCGATAATGAGCCGGAATACTTGCGCAATCCGTACATTCCCGCTTTCCAGGTATTTAAGGCGCCCGACAGCACCGCCTTTACCAATGAAAACCTGGATAAGAAAAAGCCTGTTTTATTAATGATCTTTAGTCCCGAATGCGGCCATTGCCAGAATACCACCACAGAGCTTTTGAAAAATATCGATCATTTTAATAATGTGCAAATAGTAATGACGACGTGGCTTCCCTACAGTGAGATGCTTACCTTTTATAATACCAATAAGATTGCAGACTATCCGCAAATAACAATGGGCTGGGATAAAAAAGATTTTTTTCTCCCCTACTATCATGTACAGAGTTACCCCGGTCTTTTTGCCTACGACAAAGACGGCAAGTTTGTTAAGTCGTTTTCCGGCGACATTCAAATGGAGCAAGTTTCGGAAGCGCTAGGAAACTAATAATAGATTGGCGTGCTCATTGCCACGAAAGCCAAAATATAGATTTTCCGGTTTCTACCGCACGTTTTAGAACGCCAATAAATTTAAGCTGATAAAACTTACACTTCATTTCCACAAAAGCCAAAATATAGTTTTTTCGATTTTTAATTTGGGGAGATTATTCTTTTATAAACCTGTCATTCATCTGAACTTCATCAAGCACATCTATTTTTATAAAATAGAATCCCGGCCTGAGGTTACTAACAGGTATGCGTAGTTGCTTATTATTGGAAGCCTGCCTGAACTGCAAAACCAATTTTCCTGTAGCATCCAGAACAATCACTTTGATAATTCCTTTTAACGCTTCACTTTTTTTATACACAATGTTGAGAACATCTTTTACCGGGTTCGGATAAATTTGCCAGGCTTTAAGAGCATTGCTGGCCTGGCCTTCCGAGTGGCGCGGCGCCGGATTGGCGCGAGGTACAGCAGGTACATTTTTAGGAACATCCGCTACAGCAATGTTCGAAAGCGCCAAAGTTTTAAAATCAATGTTGTAAATCTTCACCCGGTAAAAATATTTTTTTACCTCCCAAAAATGATCGCGGTACGCAAGAACGGTTGCCGCATTATAATTTCTGAAAACCGGGTTGGCGGCTGCCTGTTCCCACACAACACCATCGCTGCTTTTCAATAAAACATACGCCGTTCCCGAAGAATAATCAATCATATTCCACCGCAAAGAAATTGATGAAGTAGCAATATCTATTTCGGCGAAAAGATTTACCGCCGCATTAGCGGGTTGAATTGCGAAAAGTAAAGGGAAGAAAACCAGGCAATCCTTTAGCATCAGAATGAGTTTTCGAAATAGACTCATAAACGTAGTAAAAAGAAAGATTCGCTTTAGTTAATAAATCCGTAAATAATAAGCACGACCCGGTTTATAAAAGCGCAACAACCAATTGAGAAGCGGGTGATGCAGTAATAGAATATTAAACAAGGCCCGATAACAATAAATCAATTAATCCTCTACCTTTGATCGGTAAAAATTTTTATTAAATAAATATAAAGTACAATGAAAGTAACCGTAGTAGGTGCAGGCGCAGTGGGCGCTACATGTGCCGACAATATTGCCCGGAAAGAACTCTGTGAAGAACTGGTTTTACTCGATATTAAAGAAGGAATTTCTGAAGGCAAGGCAATGGATTTTATGCAAAGCGCCGCGCTTTTGGGAAGCGATACAAAAATTATTGGCAGCACCAATGATTACAAAAAAACCGCCGGCAGCAATGTAGTGGTGATCACATCGGGCATACCACGCAAGCCAGGAATGACCCGCGAAGAATTGATTGGGATTAACGCCGGAATTGTAAAAGATGTTACGAAAAATATTTTGGAACACTCTCCGGATGCCATCATCGTGGTAATCAGCAACCCTATGGATACAATGACTTACCTCGCGCTAAAATCCAGCGGAATTCCTAAAAACAGGGTGATAGGAATGGGCGGATTGTTAGACAGCAGCCGCTTTAAATATTATTTATCAACCGCTATGAACTGCTCCGCGCACGACCTGCAGGCAGTAGTGATTGGTGGCCATGGAGATACCACCATGATTCCTTTAACAAGATTGGCAACTTATAACGGAACGCCCGTTTCCAATATGCTGGACGAAGCAACGCTGAAACAAGTGGCTGCCGATACGATGGTGGGCGGTGCAACACTTACCAAATTGCTCGGAACCAGCGCATGGTATGCTCCCGGTGCTGCAGGCGCTACTTTGGTGGAAGCAATTGTGCGTGACGAAAAGAAATTGATTCCATGCTGCGTAATGCTTGACGGCGAATATGGCCAAAAAGATATTTGTATGGGCGTACCGGTGGTAATTGGAAAAAATGGCTGGGAAAAAATAATCGATTTCAAATTAAATGATGAAGAACAGGCAGCATTTAATAAAAGCGCCGAAGCGGTAAGAAGCATGAACGGTGCGTTGGAATTGTAAATTTGACAACTTTTGAAAAGTTGTCAAATCTATTGTTATCAAATTTATCAACCCAATGAAAATAAATATTCATTGGGTTTTTTAATTCAATTAAATGGTAATTTGAAGGAGGATTATTTCAGGCATTTAATTTATTGCATACATGCAAATCCACAATTGCATGGATTAATTCCGGATTTCAGGAACTGGAAAATTTGACAACTTTTGAAAAGTTGTCAAATTTGGTCATATTGAAACAAGCTTTGCTACCGGTAATGTAAAAAGAATGCTTGTTCCTTTTTTTATTTCACTTTCAACACGGAGGGTTCCGCGATTTTGAGTAACAAAATCCTTTACAAGTTGTAACCCAATGCCTGAACCTTTCTCATTATTAGTGCCAGGCACTGTAGCTGTATTAAATTCCTGAAAAAGATTCACGCTAACATTCGCATCCATGCCTATGCCTCTGTCAGTAATACCAATCTCCACCATATTGTCTTTTAGCTCAGCCATTACACTTACCAGTCCGCCTTCAGCACTAAATTTAATGGCATTAGTAACAAGGTTTTGAAGTATTGAGCGTAGCATTAATGTATCTGCCTCTACATAAATATCATCAGGTACTTTGTTTTCAAGAACAATATTTTTTTGTGTGGCATTTACTTTTATCAATTCAAAACTTTGGTTTACAATACCCAATAAATGTAGCCTTTCAGCATTTAAAATTGTTTTCTCCTGTTGCATTTTCGCCCAGTCAACCAGCTCATTTAATTGGTTCAGAATATTATGAGAGCTTCGGTTTATAATCTTTGCAAATGGCTGAATCACCTTAAAAATTTCATCTTCTATTTGGCGGTTTAACATATCTGATGCCAACAATAAAGCCGTTAAGGGATTGCGCAGGTCGTGTGAAATAACAGAAAGAAGTTTATCTTTCGATACACTAAGGCCTTTAAGTTCATGGTTTAGTTTTTCCAGCTCGCAGGTTCTTTCAGAAACCCTTTTTTCAAGATGTTGATTTAAGCGCAAAAGGTCATCATTGGCTACGATCAATGCTGCTGCCTGTATTTTTAATTTTTCTGCAATGATTTCTTTTTCTTTTCTTTCTTCAGTTTCCTTCAGCGCACGGTTTATTTTTTGAGGCAAAGTAAATAATTTATCCTTTGGCGCATAATCGGTAACGCCTTTCTTTATAAGCTCCACCGCGTTCTCTTCGCCAATAATACCGGAAAAAATAATAAAAGGAATCTGTGGAAATTTATTTTGTTTAATATTAAATGCTGTAACCGCATCAAAGGAAGGAAGAGAATAATCGGATATAATTAAGTCCGGAGCAAAGTGTTTAAGCGCATGTTCAAATTTTTCACGTGTCTGTACGGTTTCAGATGTAAAACTCAAACCGCTTTTATTCAATTCACGGGTAAGCAGATCAGCATCATTCTGATTGTCTTCAAGAATAAGTATTCTAAGGTTGGCTTTCATTATTTTTTATAAACGCTGGCAAATGCATTTTTAATAGGAATTTATTTTTTATACTTTTTGTTAATTCGATGGCTCGCTTAATATCATCCAATACATTCCGATTTCTTTAATGGCAAGAAAAAATTTATCGCTATCAACCGGTTTTACGATGTAGCTGTTGGCATACAGGGCATAGCATTTTTTTATGTCCGGGTCTTCTTTTGAGGAGGTAAGTATTACAACAGGTATAGAATTAAGATCCGGGTTCGATTTTATCTTTTCCAGTACCTGCATTCCTGATACTTTGGGCATCTTAAGGTCTAACAAAATCAGTTTTGGATGTTTCAGAATATTTCGTGAAGCATAAATGCCTTTGCAATAAAGAAAGTCCAGCGCTTCTGCTCCATCTTTAACATGATGCAGTTTGTTGGTAAAACCGCTTTTAGTAAGTGCCCGAATGGTAAGCGTTGCATCGTCTATGCTATCCTCTGCAAATAAAATTTCAACGTCATCGTAATTCATTTTTTTTATTTAGGTTTTAATATTCGGTAAGCTGAAATAAAAGGTTGTTCCTTCGTTTAGTGTTGATTCTGCCCAAACTGTCCCATTATGACGATGGACTATTTTTTGTACAATGGCAAGGCCAATGCCTGTTCCCTCAAATTCTTCCTGCGAATGTAATCTTTGAAAAACTCCAAAAAGCTTATCATAATATTGCATGTCAAATCCTGCACCTTTATCTTTTACATAATAAACTACCATGTTTCCTTTTTCATAAGCCCCTATTGTTATATTGATTGTTGGTTTAAACTTCGAATATTTAATAGCATTGGAAATCAGATTGATCCATACCTGCTTAATGAGTGACTGATCTCCTTTGGCAGGAGGCAGTGAGTTCACTTCAAATTCAGGAATCTTTTCACCATCATCAAACAGTATTTCTTCCGTTACTAATTGCACAAGGGCTCCCATATTAATTTCCGAAAGGGTAACCTGTTTTCTCCCTAGTTGGGAAAATGCAAGCAGATCATCAATCAGTTCCCCCATTTTTTTTGAATTGTGCATAATGGCATGAAGCACATTTATTCCATCAGCATCCAATCTTGTCAGTATAATCTTCCACCAGGATCCTTGTATATCCATTGATTGCCCTAATGGGAGCCCGTAAATCGTGCGATACTGAATAGGAAAATGACCCAAGTTCTTTATTTACAGATTCCAATTGTGCAGTTCGTTCAATTACTTTGTTTTCTAATTCATCATTAAGTTTTCGAATATCATCTTCCGCTTGTTTTAGCTCCTTATTAGCAATCACTAACTCTGCTGCTCTTTTTTCTTTTTCTTCGTTTTGAAAAACAAGCTCTTTGTTGGCAATCACTAATTCTGCTGCTCTTTTTTCTTTTTCTTCGTTTTGAAAAACAAGCTCTTTGTTAGCAATCACTAACTCTGCTGCTCTTTTTTCTTTTTCTTCATTTTGAAAAACAAGCTCTTTGTTGGCAATCACTAATTCTGCTGCCCTTTTTTCTTTTTCTTCGTTTTGAAAAACAAGCTCTTTGTTGGCAATCACTAATTCTGCTGCTCTTTTTTCTTTTTCTTCATTTTGAAAAACAAGCTCTTCATTAGCAATCACTAACTCTGCTGCCCTTTTTTCTTTTTCTTCATTTTGAAATTCAAGTTCCTTGTTAGCAATAATTAAATCTTCTGCCATTTTCTCTTTCTTTTCATCTTCGAAAAAAAGTTCGGTGCCAGCAATTAATGCATCAGGTTCTTTTCTTTTAGCCATATTCTTTTTTGAAAAAGTGGTTTTGTAGTAAAGTGGAGGTATATTGATATTGGCAAATAACAGAGGGCTGGAAATGAGTTTTATTATCCACCTTTAATAAAGATACTGTAAGGTACTGAGTTTTTAATAAAAAGACCAATTTGAATTCAGCTCATTCTTTTTTGAGGTGTTGGAATCGGCTATTAATCTAACTTATTCAAAGATTTCCCGGCAAAACATTTTATGGGCAGTAAAAACAAAAAAACAAGTAGACTTAATAAAGGAAATAAGCAGCGCCCGCAATACATTCATGGAAGGTACTTATCAATTTTATTGGGTAATAAATAAAGTATCGGCGTTACAAAAAAAATAAAAACGCTTACCATCGGCACAAAAAAAGAAAAGCCAATGGCGATCGCATACGTTATGGGCGAGATCAAAAATAATTTTTTCGCCTCTGCCTTTATTTCCGCCGGTAGTATTCTCGATTGTAACGATGGCCTGTGCACGCCGTAAATCCATTGCCAATAAAGGGTGAGATTGCAAAGGCTTAAATTGAGCCCATACATCGCAATGGCATACCAGCGAAAAGTGTAGGCCGCTAAAAACCGCGTGCTGAACGGTACCAGGCAAATCATCATATAAAATAATACCCCGAGGAAAATAAAATAGCGATTGGTTTTGGAGATGTATTCAAACACCATGCGATGACCGTACCACATAATACCAAGAACAATGAAGCTGATAAAATAACAAAATAATTCCTGCCGGGTGGCATACAAAGCTTGCAGCAACGCATTCCATGAATTTCCCTTTACATCCGGAATGCGTAGCTCAATTGCCAGGATCGTCATCGCTACACTAAAAATCCCGTCGCCCAATGTTTCCAGCCTTGCAGATGACATAGAAAGCTTATGTTGGTCAATATTCATTTTCTAAAAAATAATTTTTTAAAGAAAATATACCAAACCCACACTACGACTATCATTTACTTCTGAAACCACTTCATAAAGAATAATTCCAAAATCAAAGTTATTTCGAAATTTGAGATTGTAATATGAGTTGCATTGATAAGTTTTATCATTAACAAATACCTTTCTTTTGACGAAACATCAGCGCCTAAAAGTAATAAAGAGCGAGTTTAAATTCTAATCCTTAATTTCAACTTCCAAAATTAATATCATGAAATTCATTTTACCGGTTCTTGCTGTCTTGGTTTTATCATCTTGCAACAACAAACAAAAGGTAGACTTGCTTGTTTACAATGCGACGGTGTATACTGTTGATTCCAGTTTCTCAAAAGCCGAAGCCTTTGTAGTTGATAAAGGAAAAATTGTTGAAGTTGGAAATACAAGCGATCTCAAAAATAAGTATGATGCGAAGGAGGCATTAGACGCCGAAGGAAAATACATTTTTCCAGGATTGATTGATGCGCATGCCCATTTTTTAGCTTATGGTTTGGGTTTACAAAATGTGGACCTTACAGGAACAGGCAGTTGGGATGAAATCATAGAAAAAGTAAAAACTTTCGCGACGGAAAACAAAGAAGGATGGATTGTAGGTCATGGCTGGGATCAAAACGACTGGCAGGTTAAGGAATTCCCGACCAATGCAAAGCTGAATGAATTATTTCCTGGCCGCCCGGTTATTTTGTCAAGAATAGATGGACATGCTGCAATCGCCAATAATAAAGCTCTTGAGCTTGCCGGAGTAAGACCAGGCAAACAACTTGAAGGCGGACAGGTGGAAACCCGCAATGGCGCACTCACGGGCATTTTAGTTGATAATGCGACAGAGCTTGTTTATTCAAAAGTTCCGGCACCAACGCCCGCTCTATTAAAAGAAGCGCTGCTGGATGCACAAAAGAATTGCTTTGCAGCCGGCTTAACCACTATCGACGATTGCGGATTAAATTATAATGCGGCATTACTCATTGATTCTCTCCAAAAAAGCAATGAGCTAAAAATGAGATTGTTTGTGATGCTAAGTGATAATAAAGAAAATTATGACTTTTTGTTTGCCAAAGGGAAAATAAAAACGGATCGCTTGAATGTGCGTTCTTTTAAAGTTTATGCTGATGGCGCATTAGGATCGAGAGGCGCTTGTCTCCTTCAACCTTATTCCGATAAGCCCGGCTGGAGCGGTTTCTTATTAAGTTCACAACAACATTTTGATTCGGTGGCGAACATCATCTCTCAACACGGGTTTCAAATGTGTACCCATGCTATCGGGGATTCGGGCAATAGAGTGATGCTGAATATTTATGCAAAATATCTAAAAGGAAAAAATGATCTGCGTTGGAGAATAGAGCACTCGCAGGTGGTAAATAAAAACGATTTTCATTTGTTTGGTGATAATAATATTGTTCCTTCCGTACAACCTACACACGCCACTTCGGATATGTATTGGGCCGGCGATCGTTTAGGAAAAGAAAGACTAAAAGGCGCTTATGCCTATAAAGATCTTTTACAACAAAACGGCTGGATTCCGCTCGGGACAGACTTTCCCGTGGAAGATATCTCGCCGCTGAAAACTTTTTATGCCGCTGTATTCCGCCAGGATGCGAAAGACTTTCCACCGGGTGGCTTTCAAATGGAAAACGCATTAAGCCGCGAAGAGGCGATCCGCGGAATGACCATCTGGGCAGCCAAAAGCAATTTCGAAGAACATGAAAAAGGAAGTATAGAAAAAGGAAAATTGGCCGATTTTGTTATACTGGATAAAGACTTATTAAAAGCAGATCAAAAAGATATTTTATCAACCAAAGTATTAAAAACATTTGTGAACGGCGAGAAAGTGTACGATGAGAAATCCTCATCAAAATAAGAAAATCTACTTTTTGGCTTTCGTGGATGAGTACTTTCATCAGAACTTTAATCTTCCAATTCTGGCGAATTGCGTTTGTAACAAAACAAAAATGTAGCGCTAAATAATTAATAATCGAATTATGAAAGTTAGGGGTAATAACATACATTAGCGTGTTAGCGGCAATCTTAAACAATCCAAGACCACAAATGTACAGTAGTCTAAATTTGACATTATGAGCAATACAGATGGATTATATGTTGGCTGCCCTGTTCAGCATGTCAGGCAATTTATTGCCGGCAAATGGCAAATGGGTATCCTGTGGAATTTAAGAAATCAACCCAGAGGTTTTAGTGAAATAAAAAGTAAACTTCCTGGGCTATCCGATAAAATACTTATGCAGGAACTTGACTTTTTCGTTCAGAAAAAAATTATTTCCCGTAAAACTTTTGAATTTCCAACTGTCAAGACTGAATATGCATTATCGTCTATAGGTCAGAGTTTAATTCCTATAATCAATTCAATAGTGGAATGGGGTTATTTATATTTACAAGATGAACCGGTTAGTAAAGAAATGAGCATGACACCCATGCCTGCTATTCAAGCTATAGAAATTAGTATGGCGGAAAAAAAATAAGCATTTTATTACTTACAGCTTTGGAAACTTAACTCCATATTTTGAAGCTGTCGCAACCAGTTTTTTAATATCAGGCGGTCCTTGAGGCAGCGGCGGAAGCTGTAGTTCCTCTGCAGGTTTGCTCATTTCAACAAAGTAATTCTCCAACCCACCAGGGTTAAGCAAAATCAATGTTTCGAGTTTTTCAGTTTGTATTTTAAAAGAGTGCTGAATGTTTTTGGGCAAAAACATGACGTCACCTTCTTTTGCGTGGAAAGTTTGATTGCCTGCTGTGTACACTACTTCGCCTTCCAGTATCAAAAAAGTTTCGTCTTCTTTTGTGTGGATGTGTGGCGGAGGTTCCAAACCCCTGCGTTCGGTCGCACGAAGTAAGGAGTACCGGCCATCAGTTTCTTTAGACGTAACGAGTAATGACATTAAATGACCTATATACCAATAGGAATTTTCTTTATTCCTATTGGAAAGCGTGGGTATCAGTTGTGCTTCCTCTTTCTTCATATATGCAAATGCTTCGGGAGCCATAAATATGCTGCTCATTATTCCCATCGTTTTTAGAAATGCTTTTCTCGTATGCATAAAAAATAATCTTTAGCGTTATTGACAAACTTACATCGCTATTGATGCAAAAATTATCGGACTTACCAAAAGGTAAGATGACCGAAAGAAATTCATCATCGGCATAAGAAAATCTATTTTTGGGCTTTCGTGGATGCGCCTGCATTTTGCAATGATAATTTCCTGAACGGCCAATCCCGCGGAAGCTACGCCAGTCCTTTGTTTTTGAGCATCTCTTCTTTCCATAGAAAATGATAAAAAGCTACAAAATGGCTTATCACAAAACTAATTTTCAAAAAAGAAAGAATCTATTTCAAGCGCTGCGCATTTACATAAATCAGGTAATCAGAAAGCCAACCTTTGTCTCCTGAACCTCATTAAGCTTCTAGAAAGTCCACCATTTAATAGACTGAAAGTACCATTTACTAAATACTTCCTTCCGCCCGGATCAATAACCTTTTATTTTGCCATTTACGATATTTCGTGTGCATGAAGGGAGTTTCATCCGAGGATTAATTGACCCCCATACCTCTCAACTTTAGAAGATTCGTTTTTTAATCGGTTCTATAAATCATTTGACATGAATGAACATCCGCTTCTGTCCCAACTGGCGCAACTCACCGGTGAATTTGTAGCAAAAAACAACCCATCAAACGAACAGCTTCAGGAGTTTCAAAACAGCATTGCCACAGCGCTTTTGCAGGAGCAGCCGGCGGAAACATTGCAGCAAAATTTTCAATTTCAAAATACGGATGCTTATTCGACGTCGCATTTGAATACTGATGATTTTCAATTACTGAATGAAGTGTTACACAACGCTGCACAGAATAAATCCGGCAATGAAAATTTGCGCGTTTTTCGCAGGGAAGTTCCTTTCATCAGCAGCCAGGTAAAAAGCAGTGTACCGGAATGGGCGCGCGGCGCTGTGATTTCAAAAACAATCGGGCCACTGATCGATAAACTTGGAAAACAGGTTTTTTTTGATCTCTATACAATTGTTCCGGGAGTAAAAATAATCGTGCAGGGAGCTGCGAATCCCGCGATGATCCTTACGTTGAAGATCCCGCGATTAACCCTTTTCAGTCATGCGCCCAACAGCTTTACGATTCCTGAAAGCAGCGCCTGGACTAATGCGCAACTGTTTGTTGCTACAATTCCCGATACCCAATATTTTGGATTAAAAGTAAAAAGCGGCACCATCAGCTTTTCGAACAATGTGACACTTAACAATAATATCATTACCGTTCCGCCGGGTGTTACCGCAACAGTTGTCTTACAGCTAACTCCGCAAACAGCGACAGTAAATTCTCCGGAAGATACCGGCATAGACGCAAAAAATGCACAGGTAAATTTGCCTGCTGAAATTTCATTTACTTTCAGCAATACATCCGCATCCGTAACCGATGCAGGAAATGCTTCCTGGAAATTATATGATCAATCCAATGAGTTTACTTTTCAAAAAGGAACGCCTCCTTTTTTTATTCCACAATTGAATCGCTTATGCATTCCGTATGCAACCAATCAACCACAATTACAGATCATAAAATGCCTTTCTAAAAATTTTAATATAAAAAGTAATGCAGCAATAACCAGCGCTGCGTGGAGTTTGCCTTGCGCCGCACTTGATGTAAATAATCCGCTTGAGGCAAGTGGCGAAGGAGGTATGATGGTGCAAACTGATAAAGGATTGCAGGCATCGTGGGCCGGATTAAAAGACGTAAATTTTCAAAATAAAGAATGGATCTATCTGAATAATCCGTGGATATTATTGGAGCCGGGACGTATTTCAATTTCCGATCTGAAAGCGGGAAACATCAATGCGAAACAACAATTCTTTTTATGGAAAAAAATTATAAAAGATAAAAAAGATCAATGGAATAAAATAGATCTTCAATACAGGGATAATTTCTTGTTTTTTTATAATTGTTTGCAATCAGGAAACGAGTCTGTATTGGCGCAAACCGATTGTACCGGTACGATAGACAAGCCTGTAAACGTTGCGGGTATTCCGTTTGAATTAAAAAGCAAGCAAACCATTCTGCTGCTCAGTTTTACCCAAAGCAATCAATTGGTGTATTTATACGATGATAATTTATTGGAGGATAATAATGCGCTGATCAATTCGCCAATTGTATTTAAAACCCAGGCGATCGGATTGAACAATGCCTTATTAACCGTTTCACCATTAAAAAGTTTTTTCCTTATTGGAGCATTAAAAAGTGAAGATCAATTCAGCAAAACCGCTTTAATATTTTCGTTTGGCCTTATGGGTTATATGCCCACCTTGCCTGATCCCTACACAGCCAACCTGGATATTTTCCGGGGGCAAAACCGCATAAGCCACGCTTACATGCAGGAAGGAGGAATCCCCTTATCGGCGATCAGGCAATTATTGGTCGCAACGCTTACGTGGCAGGATGATGTTTCGCCGAAGGTGAATTTTAGCTGGGGCGAAATCATTGCGCCGGCAATAAATAATGTTACCGCCGTTCAGCCTGCACAACAGGTTTCGCTAAACCTGTTGGCCAATCAGCAACTTGCTTCTGCAAATTTTCAAATGCAAATAAGCAGGCAGCAAGATTTACTTACCAAACAATACCAGGCTGCCGGAATTACCGATCAGCAAAGGCCGCCATCAACCGCAATGAGCTATCTCCGGCAAATGGATAGCCTGCAGCAGGGAAGCTTGTTTTCATTGCTTGATGTAAGTACAAATGCAGACCTGCTGGGAATCAACATTGGCTTTATTAATGAGCAATTTATTTTCCAGGAAACATTTAAAGTGCTTCCTGTTGATACCACCAAAAATCCCCTGGCTATCCATGGAATGGATGTGGTGGGTACCAGCCGTTTTGTAAGAATTTTTGCATTACCACAAATCAGTTGGGAGCCGATGCTGAATACAACGCCGCCTTCCAATATTACGAATGACCCACCGGGTGGCTTTTTGAAATTTGATGATGATGGATTTCCTGCCATCATTGGCAACACAGGCAATGATCCTGTGCCTTTAGCGCCCATTCCACTCACCACGGAGGTGATAAGCAATTATACAAAAGATACCAATTTTAAAGCCTGGAGTTTATTTACATTGCCCAATGGTATGGTTTCTCTGGGGCGCTATAACCAGACCAATTTCTACGATGCAACCGGTCCCGGCGCACAATTAGAATTGGTCAATCAAAATTTCGAGAAAGACATTACTACAGGTTGGCAAATAGTAACCAAAGCCGGTGAAAATCCAAAGGAAAACAACAAAGTTTTTGAAGGAAGGACTTCTCAATTAACCAATATCTCCCCAATGTTTGGAGGCGGCACCTGGAGCGTTCTTGGCAAAACAGTAACCGATATATTTAATCGAGAATTTGATACCGGAATTATTTATAGAGGTGTTCCTGTTGAGCGGTATGATTTTACCGGTTATGGCGCACAGGTGTTTAGTCATTGGTTGAATAACAATGCTGAAATAGCGCAGGTATCTCAATCTATTTTTGACGTGTGGCGCGGGCGTGTGGCAAAAGAAATTATCCAGGTGCGGAGTTTGATTTATCCATGGGGCATCCGTGTGGTAAGAACCATTACCATGTATCGCGGCAGCAACGGTTTTGAATTCCGCGTGGATAGCGGCTGGCACGCGGACAGCGATGGCATTTATGATTTTTCAACAAAGGATGAGCCGAATGTGAATTATATTTTCCATCCCGGACTGGTAAGCGGTGTTTTTAATGTAAGGAATATTGTAGAAAATGATTTGGCGCCTTACAAAACCCAATGGTATAAAACTTCAGGCTATTACGTTTATGATAAAGATGGGCTGGCTTATGATGTACATGATGCCGTTCATCCACTCGTAGGGCCACTTGATGTAGAACTTATTTCCGTTTACTTTGATGCAGATGTGGCTATCGCAGATGTAGAAGGCGTGCCCACAGGTGAAAAAATTCAATCTAAAAAAATGGTGGGCTACCTGCAGAAAGCGCCAAAAGGAATTATCATTGCTGCGGAAGATTTTGCTTCATTGCTTGATTTGCAAAACGGATTAGGTGGCCCTGTAGATTGCACCATAAATATCAACAGCAGCTTGCAGAAAATGCGGCTCAGCCGCGTGGAAGTGAATCACAGCCTCGACGAAAGCAATAATATCGTTTTTGTAACTGCTGCAAAGGGAACGCCGGTATTGCCAAAAGATGGAAGCTGGAGTTTGGTGTCGCATAATAAGACTTCCACAGAAGTGACACCGATTACTGATAATGTGGTTTCATTGGTCAGGAAAGGAGTTTTGAATTCTGTTGAGGACAAGACAAACAAATTTTCAAAAGAAATAACTCCGGCTTCTGATTTATTTAAAGCCCCTGAAGACAGGCTCACTCAATTTGGCTTTTTGCAAAACACCGATACGCAAAAAGTGTTGTTCAGAAATCCTTATTTTAATGCAGGTGAAAAGATATTGCACAGTACGATGCCCGATCTGGCAGATGCCTATCATTTGATGAACAGCAAGGGAATCTTTCCAAATCTTAATGCGGATATTCCAAAAATTGATTTGGATGGTGCAGGCTATGCTACAAGTATTATTGAGCAGGGCTATCAACTGATCGATAAGGCTGAAAATGCTGCTAAGGCTCTGGTGCAAAATTTTCTTCCCACCACTTCATTTACTTTCATTGATAAACCGGGTTTACTTAAAGTATATGCGGAATATGCAAAAACAAATGTTCCGGATACAACAGTGGATCCACCGCCTGCCGGAACTCCACCACCGGCTCCTCCGCCGCCATCTGGACCAGATTTCAATTGGGAAATTAAATTTTGACCTGAACAGCGCGGCCAACAATTGGGTAAACTCAATGAAAGGGATCACGATGGTGGTTGACCTTGCCGGAATGGAGCGGCTATTTTTGATCCGGGGCGATTTTGATACGCAAAAAGGAGTGGTGCCTGCGTTCAATTCGCCGAAATTAATTCCGGGAGTTTATTTAAAACCAATCATTGATATCCTGGAAGTGTTGGAAGCAATAGGCTCTGAAAGTGGCGGTTATGGAGAGCTTGTAAAAAAGGGATTACAAATAGCGATGAGCAACAGCCCGAATAACTGGGAATATAAATTCCAGGCTGATAAAGAAATTCCGGTTTTGCAATTTCCGCCCGCTTATGCAGATGGTCCCACTACTCCTTTGCGTTTGGAAGCCAATTTAAAATTGGGCGTTTACTTTAATATGGCTGTTCCTGTGCCGCCTGATGGTTTGCCGGCTTTAAGCGCCGGTGGCTTTATTGAATTTGGTGCCAAATTAAGCGTGATGTGCGTAAGTCTTGCTGCTGCTACGGTGTACGCCGTTGGCCAGGTAAATTTGCGCATTTCCGCCGATACTGTTACCGGTCCGGGCTTTTACATGAAACTCGGTTTCGGTATTGAATTAATGGTGGGCATTCCGGTTGTGGGAAATGTGAGTGTGCTTTATGCCGTAGGAATTGAAATTTCATTAGATACTTCACAAATAACCGTGGCTGCATTTTTATTATTCAGAGGCCGTGCGGAACTCTTCGGCGGAATTGTAACCATAACCATCCAGATTGAAGCAAGCGGTAAAATTCATAAAACATTTAAGGACGGCGGGCGAACAGATTGTATTGCGCAGGTTACTTTCAGCATTGATGTAAGTGTAATGTTTGTGATTGATATTAATGAAACCGAAAGCTGGCAGGAAGCGAGACAGATCGCATAAGCGAAAAAGTAGTTTTTTGAAATATATAACGTAATGAATAAACGAAAATAGAATTTATAATGGGCTGAGAAGATTGGGCTGGGTTTTTTCAAAAGCTGAGACAAGCCAAAAAGTAGTTTTTCAACATTTAAAAAAAATGATAATGACTCCGAAAATAAGCATCATGGCTTTCCCGCAAAGACAAGTTGGAAAAAGCTTATACCTGAATGTGCTCTCCATTGTAAGAAATTATAATCCCCTGCTTGATGATGTTAATTTGGCTTTATCTCCGGCATGGGTAAATTGCAATTTACGTTTGCAGGCAATTGTTATTAATTCTTTGGAAGATTATCCAAGCCTCGATTTGGATCCATCGAAAATAAAAGCCTATGATCTGCCCGGCGTAAAAATGGATCCCGCTGCAAAAGATATTTTCACTTCTTTGCAAAGCCGCTTTACATTTAAAGACCCATCTAAAGCCGGTTACAGATCTAATCCCACAACTAATTTCCAGGTTAAAAAATATTTACCTCAAACCTACAGGCAGTCTTTTAATTTTACTTCGCCAAGAAATAAAAATATTTGCGTAACCGGAGATGAATATCATTGCGCGGTTAAAAACAATCCTCAACCGGTAATAGATTTCGCTAAAGATATAACAGATGAAACCAGTTGGGGCAAAGTTTTTGCTTTTTGCCTGCGGCATAAAGAACTGGCAAAAAAATGTGGCTTTATTCATGAGGAATTAAAAATTGATCTGGACGACAATACTTATCAAAATGGCGGCTGGCTCTACGTTGACCTTCATCCTGATTGCAGTTATTTCAATTTTCCAGCACCACCTGCACCGCGCGATTTAAACTTCGTAAAGAGATATGCGGCACGCATTCCTAAATTGGATCTCACAAAAGAAAGAGGCCTTTTTGCCGCGGTAGAATTTCCCGTGCTTATAAATGATTTACCTCCGGGAGCCGATGATCCTTTTCTGCCTTCAGCCGGTATCCTCGATCAGATGTTTATTGAAGCCGCAGAATATGACGATGGTTTTTGCAAAATCGTGCACAATTACCAGCCGGTAAGCAACAGTTTGATAAAAGAAGAACAGGACGACGAGCACCCGGTAACCAACGATATCGGGATAAGAATGGGCTGGGACGATGAGCAGATCGCCATCTGGCACGCGAGGCAAATGGCGCTTGATCCTGTAACCTCAAAGCGTGCGGACGCGCCTCCCGGCGTTTTTCAATATCGTATTGATGCAAGAATAAAAACTGCTGACCCGCTTCCTCCAAACAAATGGGCGCCATTATGCAGGGTGCGCTATGATAAAGATGTTTTTTTAGATACTACTTTAATCGGTAAAAAAAATGAGGAACTGGAAATGGGTGTTGAAGTTTATCCCGCACAGTTAGACGGCGATAAAAACGGGAGCTTTTGGCTGCCTTCTTATTTTTCGCAGTGGATTGGCAACAGCCTTGTATTGCAGGATGAAAATGCGATTGCCATTTATCATAAAGATGAATTGGAAAAAAATTATTTAAGCCCGGGTGAATATGATCCCATTGTTGAAACAGCTCATAAAGCCACTAAAAACGATTTTTATAAAGCTGTTGGCCTGGATAAAATTGAACTGCTATATGGCAACCAATATGAATTTCGTGTACGCATGGCTGATATAACAGGCGGCGGTCCGGCAATTGACAAGGAACCGGTTTATAGTTCGCCGGCGCCGGTTTCGTCTATCCGCTTTTTAAGGCATGTAATTCCTCAAACTTTAAATTTCGTAACGCCACTTCCGGTTAGTGATACTGCTATTTTTACCGGAAAAACATTAAGTGTTAAACGCCCGCTGCTGGGCTATCCCAGCGTACTTTTCACAGGCGGATATACCGATGCGATACAAAAATTAATTGACGACAGCAACATCATAATTGGAAGCGTAGTCAATGGCATTCAGAAAATAAAAAGAGATATTGGCTTATCTGATCCGGATGTTTCTTTGATGGAAATTATTGTGGAAGTAAGATCACTCGGCATGGATACGACCATTCGAAAAAGAGACGCAAAAGATAACTTCGCATTTTTATACAAAACCAAACGCCCGTTTCCAAAATCTTTTGATGCGCAGCTTGATGTAAAATTTACTTTTATTGATGCGCCGGTTTTGAATTTCACCGGAAGTCAACAACTCCCCGACCTTGGCTTAAATACTTCCGGCAAAACCAATATTGATGACAGAGACGACCTGGTATTGCCCAACGCAAGAGACATCAGAATAACAGTGAGAGCTTTAACCGATGATAAACCCGATTATTTTGGCGGAATAAATCCGGATAAAAGTAACCGCACACAATTGCAAGGAATGGTTTCTTCATTTATTACAAGAAACAGCGCCACTTCCGAAAAAAATCTTTTCAAACCGACAGGAGATCAAATGATGATCCGCGGAATTTACCTGCAGCCGGATGATCCATTAGTCGTTACCGCCGACGTTAATGAATTGATTGTGGCCAATCTTGCTAAAGATGATCGGATTCCCAACATGATACAACGCTTATCAGGTGCCATTGGCACAGAAAATAAAGGTATGTCCTTAATTGGAAAACAAGGACAACGGTGGCAGTTTGGCGCCAGCCGCACCATCAGGCATACAGCTGCGCCGGATAATACCAGTATTACTTTTGCCACCAAAAGTGATTTGCTGAACCACTGGATTGTGCCCATCACTTTATTAATCGACAGGGATTGGACATGGGATGATGTAATGCCGACCAGCATTGAAATTTACAGGCAAACTATTTTTTTAAGAGACGCCATGCAAGCCATGGGCGAAACAAACCGGGATACATTTTTAAATACACATTCAACCAAAGATATTATAACGAACGCAGCCGTGACTGCGAAAATGCAGGAATTGTTGGTTGGCGATGTGGAATTAAAAAGAGCGATCAACATCCAGGCCCTTGTTAACTCAGATCGTTCGCAGACTTATGTTTGTTTTATTGATGGTGTTGAACCAAAACAAACCGATCCAACAAAACTTCCGGATGAATTATTAGTGACCTATCGCGTCAGTGTAAATTATCTTACTGAAAATGGCAGCGCTCCACAACATGATGACGACCTGAATTTATATTTACATCTGCCCATAACAACTCCGCCATTACAAATGCCGAAGATTGTGAGCGCAGGCTTGGCTGCAAGTAAATATGTGCGTGATACGAATTATGCCAATACAGAAATACGCAAAAGATATTTGTGGATCGAATTCGAACAGCCTTTGAAAAATCCTGACGACGCTTATTTTGCAAGAATGCTGGCTTATTCTCCCGATCCATTGCTGGCCAAATGGGAATGGGATTTATTGATCGCACCGCAGGAACCCGCGCTGCCAATAGATCCTGAGCCGATGAGAATAATTACTTCAGCAAGCAGTGATGAAAAAAGCGGGTTGAATGCCATGCAGGAAATGATTTCCGCAAATGATAGCAGCGTACATTATTTAGTTCCGTTACCTCCGGGGTTGCATGCCGACTCAACAGAGCTTTTCGGTTTTTTCACTTATGAATTCAGGGTTGGACACAAAATTCCGTGGAGCACAGCGCAAGGACGCTTTGGCCGGCCGCTTCGCAACACAGGCGTGCAGCATCCTGCGCCCCAACTTTATTGCACAGCCAACAGAGATGAAAGACTGATCACGGTTACAGCGCCCTTTGCACAAACAGTTTTTGATGGCCGCAATGTAACTGCTAATCCACCGCGAACAGAAATATGGGCTTTACTTTATGCGCAAATAAGAATGGCGGACGACAGTGATGAAAGAAATGTATTGCTTGCCGACAAGAAATTATTTGTACCACGGGAAAATATTCCGGGTGCTTTGGCCTATGTTCCTATTAATGTCAATCAAAGTGCACCGCCACAGGGAATCACCGGCTGGAGAAATAAGGAAGTGGAAGATCTGCTGGCGTTATATGGGCTTCCGGGCGATAGTCCGTTGAGTGTTTTATGCGTGGAAATGATGCCGGGCAATGATAATTTTATTGTAAACCAGGATACGCGCAATGCTTCCCATTTATTTTATTTAGACCGGCAGAATGCGATGATAAATCGTACAGTCCAATCACAGACTGATCTTGTCAATAATCTGAAACAATATTTACAAACCTCAAATGGTTCGATGCAGCGGATGAGAATTCTGGCAAATAACCAAAGCGGTGGAAATAATATTGAAGCAGATAATTATTTCTCAGCGGACCAGGGCGGCCCGCGCCCATTAACCAGCGACCTGGGTAATTACCGGATCATGCGGACATCAACATTGGTAGCCGTTCCGGAAGTTTGTTGCACGGTGTAAATGGAGAAAAGAAAAAATGAATTTTCTATAAAATGGGTTATTAGGATGTTGATTTGTTATATGCGTTAAAGAAAAGATTAACAACAATCAAAATGAATCAAATGAAGATTAATTTTTTTGCCTTAATCGCGGCGGATTTTATTTGTATTATTCCGATTTAGTAAAATTATACCACTATGTATCATAAAAAGGTTTTCTCCGTTACTATCTTGCTTACGCTGATAACAATAGCATTCATTGCTTGTTTGTCAAATGACAAGAAAAAAACCGTAAAAGCGGCTCCTGCTGCAACCGTATCGAAAAAACCTTCAAACGATAGTTTTCATGTTCGCCCGCTTTCGAATATAGTATTTGAGCGCACTGCTCAGAGAGTGAAGCAGGGCGAGTATTTAACTAATAGCATATTGATGTGTTTTACCTGTCATTCTCCGCGTAATTGGGATGCTCCCGGCGCTCCACCTATCGAAGAAAAGAAAGGAAGCGGCGGAACAGTTTTGCAGCACGACAGCGCGAATTTTATCATAGCGCCAAATATTACGCCCGATAAGGAAACGGGAGCGGGTACGTGGACTGATGACATGCTTGCGCGTGCGATCCGTGAAGGCGTAGGCCACGACGGCAGGGCGCTCAACTGGCAAATGCAATATTCTTTTTACCGAAATCTTTCCGATGAGGATCTGGCATCAGTTATTGTTTATCTGAGATCTTTGCCACCTGTTCATCACATCGTTCAGCCCTCTAAAATGGCCGATGCTGACAGATCTTATATTGAAAAAAATTTGAAGCCTCTTACCAAACCAGTTCCGGCGCCTGACGTTTCCAGTCCGGAAAAACGTGGTTGGTACCTGGTAAGCCTTGGAGAGTGTGTGGGATGTCATTCGGTAGGTACTGATTACATGCCAGGAATTTTTGGAGGAGGGAATCCTACGCATCGCTTTGAACGCACAGCCTTTAGCGCAAATATCACCACCGACATTTCAGGTGTTTTTTACGGTGAGCAAAGTTTTATTTCGGTGATCCGGACAGGCAAAAGCGGTACACTAAGTCCCATAATGCCCTGGACCGCTTTCAAAAATATGACTGATGAAGATCTGAAAGCCATCTATGCCTTTTTGCGGACCCTTCCTCCGGCCAATCATTATGTAAACAACCGCGAGCCATTTACACATTGCGCAATATGTGGGCAGATGCATGGACTCGGGGATTTAAATAAACGCATAAGACCGGCCGGCATCAAAATGAATCCGCGCTTATTAGATCAATATACCGGCACTTATTTAAATAAAACAGGAGAAGGTTTTGGAAACACCTATATAATCTTTAAGAAAAAAAACAAGCTTTTTGGCAAGACATGGGATAAAGGACCCGAGGTAGAATTGATTCCGCAATCAGAACTCCGCTTCCTTTCGCCCGGATGGCCGATGCCAATCAATTTTATTAAAGATGAAAATGGACATATTACTAAATTGAGAGAAGAAACCAATTATGGCAGCTTGTATGAAAAGGACGACAAACTTGTGGCATCTAAGAAATAAGGGAATATCTACACCGATGGAACGGGCCTTTGAACCTCGCCTTGGTTTGTGTGCCATGAACCACATCTTTTTATTTGTTGAATAAGAAATAAGAAAGGAAGAAACCCCTGCAATTAATAGGAAGTACCGTCATTGCGAAGAATTTTCGAGGATTTTTGCCGAAATTCTGTGGCAATCTTTGAGAATGGAAAGTTGAAAAATCTATCTAAACGCGGGCATATATTTTGTAGTGTTTTATTCATGATAGATTAAATTATGAACGCAAAACAAATAGTATTAGCACGAAGGCCAAAGGGATTACCAACAAAGGAAAATTTTAGAACTGAAACAATTTCTCTTCCTGATTTAGAAGATGGAGAGGTGTTGGTAAAAGGTTTGTTCTACTCAGTTGATCCTTACATGCGGGGCCGCATGAACGATGCAAAATCTTATTCACCTCCATACCAGATTGATGCTCCTATTGCAGGTGGCGTTGTCGCAGAAATTGAAGAAAGCAAGTCCGCTGATTTTAAAAAAGGCGATAAGATAACAGGCTTTCTTCCCTGGGCAACCCACTCCGTTATTTCTTCTAAAGCAATAAAAAAAATTGATACAACATTAGCGCCTCCTTCTTATTATCTAGGTATTTTAGGCATGCCCGGCTTAACTGCCTATTTTGGATTGATAGATATCGGAAAACCAATACCTGGAGAAACAGTGGTGATATCTGGGGCTGCCGGCGCCGTTGGGATTGTAGTCGGACAAATTGCTAAATTAAAAGGTTGTAAAGTAGTCGGTATTGCAGGCAGTGATGATAAAATAAAAATGCTGAAAGAAGAATTTGATTTTGATGAAGTTATCAATTATAAAACAACTTCAAATATTAATGAGGCGATAAAAAACGCTAGTCCAAACGGTGTTGACATTTATTTCGATAATGTAGGCGGAGAAATCTCTGATGCGGTTATTGCAAATATTAATTTTCATGCACGGATAGTTTTATGCGGACAGATATCTTTATACAATGCTACTGAAAAGCCTATGGGGCCTCGCTTACAGCCAATGCTTCTCACAAGAAGTGTTTTAATGCAGGGATTTATAGTGAGTAATTATCAAAGCAGGTTTGGAGAAGGCATTCAGCAATTATCGCAATGGGTTAAAGAAGGCAAGCTCAAATACAAAGAAACAATTGTTGACGGTTTTGATAAATTACCCGAAGCATTGATAGGGCTTTTCTCAGGAAACAATAGTGGAAAAATGATTGTGAAAGCGTAGAAGCCTCATTCTTACACCTTTCCAATTCAATGACAAACCAGGAAGACCGCGCCAATAGCGCGTTTCTCATATGTCTTTACAGCCATTATAGAGAATTGTTTTGTGTGACGAACCAAGGTCGTAAGAAAATATAAAAAATGAATTTTCTACAAAATGGCTTTCCCCGGCACCTCATTTCCTTTCAATCAAAAACACCGATGGAACGGGCCTTTGAACTCCATTTGCAGAAGGGAAATTGGTTTCTTTTCCGTTGATAAGCATACAGCTGCTTCCGCCGCCATCAAGGTTTAATGCTTCGATACACCCCAGCTCTTTAAAAACTGAAGCCAGTTGAAACAACGTTAGCCCGGCCGCATTTTTACTTCTGCCTTCACAAACAAGAATGATGAGTTTATTATCTTTTGTATATCCGATCGCAGTGCGAGGCTCGCGATCGTTAGCTGCTTTTCCATAAAATTTTCTTTCTTCTTCATTCGAAATTTTTATGCCGCCGTTTTGTAATAAAACCGGGCCGCCGCCGACAGCGGTTTGCATTTTCCATTTTTTAAAAGAGGAAGAAGATATTCCCGAATGATATCCGGTTACTATTGATGTCATTTTATTGATGTAATCCCAGGAAGAATTGGGAACAGAATCATGAATAAAATTTACCGGCAGTTGCGAAGCGTATAAAAATCTTTTAGAAGAATCTGAATAGATCCAGGCCACATCTGCGTTTCTCTTTTTTGAAATCCCAAGCGCGCTAAAAAATGAATGAAAATAAGTGAGGGTATCTTTTCCTTTTGCAGGAATTGTGTGCTCATTATAGCTTACAATCTTTCCATCTTTTACTACCACGTTTAAATTCTGATTCGTAGCAAACGAAAAAAATGAAGTGTTCACTACCAACAGCGGATGATTATTTTTCTCAAAATATTGAGAGGGTGTAAGTCTCCTGTTTCTTGTGGTATCGCTGGTGAATTTTAAACTTTTATCTTTTAAATCCGCGATGGTGTAATACATTACATTGGGTTTTCCATCTAATGAATCTGTTGATCTGTAAACGTGTACCGACGCCGGAAGCGGCTGGTATAAGGAATCAAGATTGATCCAGTTTGCCTGGCCGGCCGACATCAAAGAACTGAAGATAAAAAAGAAATAAAAAGAAAGTTTTCTCATTAAAATTGGATTTTTTAAACGTGCAGTTTGTTGGGTAAAATTTATTGTATCATTGTCCTGGCGGAGGGCACCACAGAAAGATCTTCAAAGCGCGAATCCAAATATTTATAGTAAGCAGTAATGGCAATCATCGCAGCGTTATCTGTACAATATTCAAATTTTGGAATGTAAGTATTCCAGCCCTGTTCTGTGCCCATAGCAGCAAAGGCCGCACGAAGCCCGCTATTGGCGCTTACGCCGCCGGCAATGCACACTTCTTTGATCCCGGTTTCGGCTGATGCCTTTTTCAGTTTATTTAATAAGATCGAGATAATGCGCGATTGAATGGAAGCACAGATGTCTGCCATATTCTCTTCTACAAAATTTTCATTCTTCAATTTCTCATCACGGATAAAATACAAAAACGCGGTCTTTAATCCGCTAAAGCTAAAATTCAGGCCGTCAATTTTTGGTTCGGGAAATTGATACTTTTTGGCATCTCCGTTTTGAGCATATTTGTCGATTAACGGACCGCCCGGATATGGAAGCCCAATGATCTTCGCAGATTTATCGAATGCTTCCCCGGCTGCATCATCCAGCGTTTCACCAATTATTTTCATTTGCAACGGTGATTCGCAAAGAACGATTTGCGTATGACCGCCGCTAACCGTAAGGCAAAGAAATGGAAATGAAGGAATATTATTGGGTGCTGCCGGGGATTGAATAAGATTGGCCAAAACATGCGCCTGCATATGGTGCACAGCAATTAATGGCTTATTGAAAGCGAGCGCCATTGATTTTGTAAATTCAGTGCCCACCAATAAGGCCCCTATTAACCCGGGAGATTGGGTAAACGCAAATGCATCCACATCTTCTAAGGCTATTCCTGCGGCTTTCAAAGCCTGGTCCGTGACCGGAACGATTGATTGCAAATGCGCCCTGGAAGCGAGTTCCGGCACTACCCCACCGTATTGTTCATGAATTTTTTGGCTGGAAATAATATTGCTTAAAATAATTCCGTCTCTGCAAACAGACGCGGCCGTTTCATCACAGGAAGATTCAATAGCAAGTATAGTGATCATAGATTGCAAAGTTAGTCCTGATTTTAGATTTTTAGATTGGCGATTTTAGAACCCCCTCCCCGGAGGGCAGGAGGCCTTACTTTGACCTGATAGCCACTACAGGATCGAGGCGCGATGCGATATATGCCGGTATGATGCCGGCCATAATTCCGATGCCAATACATATGGAAATGGCCAATGTTAGAATGCCGGCAGAAACATATACAGGGAAATTAAACAAGTTAGTAAGAATTATGGTCAATAAAAATACGAGGATCAATCCCATTAAACCACCAAGAATACAAATGATGGCGGCTTCCAATAAAAATTCAGAAAGAATACTTCTTTTTTTTGCACCGATCGCTTTCTTTAACCCGATCATTGGCGTACGTTCTTTAACGGTTACAAACATAATGTTGGCAATACCAAAAGCGCCCACCACAAGGCTGAGAACACCAATAGCCCATCCTCCCAAATTGATGTTAGAAAAAAGGGAGCTTACTTTATCGCTAAAACTGGTAATCTGATTTAAAGTAAAATTATCGGCTTGGGTTGGACTTAGTTTTCTGATAGATCTCATTACACCTTCGAGCTCATCAGCAAGCTGTGCAGAGCTTATTTTATCTTTTCCTTTTACCAGAATTTTCGGGCTGCTCCATTCTTCATTCACTATTTGTCTTGCGAAGCGATAAGGCGTCATGATGCATTGATCATAATCCCAGCCGATCATACTTTTGCCCATTTTCTTGATCACTCCGATAATAGTAGCCTTATTATTTTTAATTTTAATTTCCTTTCCCAAAGCCAGCGACGCGGCCCCAAACAAATCTTCTGCGTTGGTATAACCAATGATAACAACGGCGCTGCCGGAAGCAAATTCATTGCCTGACATAAAGCGGCCGTAAGCCATTGTTACCGGCTGTATTTCGTTTTCTTCTTCACTTACTCCGTACATGGTAACATTCTGCAACGCATAATCTTCGTGCTCAACATTTACCTGGTTGTCTATTTCGAAAGCAACATTGCTTGCCAGCTGGCTGCGCTCTTTAATAAAATTTACCTCTTCAAACTTTGGCTGTGGCCTGTTGATGAATTTCCACCAGGGATAATCGGGGCCACCGTTATAATCCCATTTATCAATATAAATGGTATTGGTTCCTAAACTTTTTATTTGATTTTGAATATTTACTTCAAGGCTGTTAACGGTTGCCAGCACACCGATGATACAAAATATACCGAACGAAATTCCTATTAAAGATAAAGAAGTACGCAACTTATTTACCATGAGTTCCTGCATGGTAAGGCGAAAAGAATTTGAAAGTATATTAAGCGTTTTACGCATATGGCAAATTTAATGGTTCCCTTTTGTATCTGGTAAAATTTATGGTGAATGGCAAATGCCGGCATACCAATTTGCAAAAGCATGGATAAAATTGATTTCTGTACTTTGCACTTTTTTATCAAATAAATACCCTTGACTGCATCAAAAGAAAATATAAGGCTTCAGAAAATTATTACTTTTATCGCGATAATTTTATTTATTGTAAAAGTTATTGCCTGGTTTCTCACAGGCTCACTGGCAATATTAACTGATGCATTAGAAAGTATTGTAAACGTGGCGGCTGGTTTTATCGGTCTGTATAGTTTAAATCTTTCTGCAAAACCAAAGGATGCTGATCACCCATACGGCCATGGAAAAGTGGAATTTATTTCTGCAGCGGTAGAAGGAACATTAATAGTGGTGGCCGGATTTTTTATCATTTATAAATCCGTCGGGAACTTTTTCTATCCTACTCCAATCGCAAAACTTGATTATGGAATTTTATTAATTAGCATAACCGCCATCATCAACTACATTGCCGGATCGATTTGTGTGAATACTGGAAAAAAAAACAATTCCTTACAATTGATAGCCGGCGGTAAACATTTAAAAACCGACACCTACTCCACCCTCGGAATTGTTGCTGCTCTTATCCTGATATATTTTACAAAATTTGAATTGCTCGATAGTATCATTGCTTGTATTATTGCCATAATTATAATTTTTACAGGATATAAAATTGTGCGTACATCCATTGCCGGTATAATGGATGAAGCTGACATGAAATTGCTAAACAGTATCGTGGCGCTGGTTAATAAACACCGGCCGGAAAACTGGATAGATCTGCATAACCTGCGAATAATAAAATACGGCAGCACACTTCATTGCGATTGCCATCTTACAGTACCCTGGTATCTGAATGTGTATGAAGCGCATGCAGAAATTGAAGCCCTGGCTTCGCTAATAAGAAACGAATTTGGAGAATCGGTCGAATTGTTTGTTCATTCCGACGGATGCCAGGAATACTCGTGTAAAATTTGCTCGAAACAAAATTGTATGGTACGCAAACATCCTTTTGAAAAAAGAATTAGATGGACGATCCATAACATTTCAAACGATGCCAAACACAACATTCTAACCGAAGAATAAAAATCGAAAAGCGGCATCCTATCCTAAAAAAAATAACCCCCTCATAGACATGAGAGGATTTTTCCAAAATTCAAAAACTGATTATCCATTAAGAATTTTACCGGCATGTATGCAGATAAGCACAAAGAGGCTTATCAGCTTAGTGGGCGGTTAATAATTTAAATATGTTTTGGGTGAATAAATAAGTGCCGGTTTGCAGAAAAATAATTTTTCATAGGTTTTTATAAAGAATAGGTTAGCAACGGTTTAGCAAATATAAAACGGCAATAAGGCGCGGTTATTTTGTGGCTGAAAAAAAAGAGTATTGTTGCCCTGTAACTCGTAAAACCACCGTAGTAATAAAACGGTATCTGTTATGATTATTCCGATTAAAAGAACGCCTAAAACACTTTAAGAAATTTACGAATTACCGGAATAGTAAAGCCACGCTATAAGCCGCTCCGGCAGCAACAGCGCCTATCAGCATTACTTTTAGCGCACCGGATAAAACCGGCACTCCCGTAATTTTACTTTTAAAATATCCGAAAACAAACAAGACAAACCAACGTGGCAATGGCGGAAATTTTTAACGCCTCTCTTGAATTATCTATAAAAAAATAAGGACTTAATGGGATGATGCCCCCGATGGCATAAGATATTCCTATATTCAAGGCGCTTTTAGTGGCTCTTTTCGGATCGGGCTTCTCCAGGCCCAGTTCAAACTTCATCATAAAATCAACCCATCGCTGTTTATCTTTTGCAATTTCTTCTGTGGCTTTAATCTGAAGATCTTCGCTGAGGCCAATATTCTCGAAAAATTCTTTCACTTCATTTTTTTCCATTTCCGGAACTCTTTCTACTTCTTCATATTCTCTTTTAAGTTCACTTGAGTAATGATCCTAATTCGGTTTTGCCTGCCAGGTAACCACCAAGGCCCATGGCGATGCTTCCGGCCACAATTTCCGCAATGCCGGCAATAACAACGATTGAGCTGTTTGCTACCGCACCTGTAAGTCCGGCTGCCAGTGCAAACGGAACGGTAAGCCCGTCACTCATACCAATCACTACGTCACGCAAAAAATCAGAGCTTTGCAAGTGTTCTTCCTTGTGATGATCGTCGCATGATGATAGTTTATGAATTAACTGCTGTTGATTGTTAAATAAACTGATAGTATTTCCGACTGGAAATCTTTTTATCAATATTCAAATGTAAAATAAAAATAAGGTAATTATTATGGATGCGTAATTCTATAAATGGCTCCCCTGTAATCATCGCTTACCAGCATAGAACCATCCTGCAAAAACTGAACATCAACGGGCCTTCCACTTACATCTCTTACATTTTGCAACCAGCCCTGGGCAAAAATTTCTGGATCGCCGGCCTTGCCATTTGCATCTATTTTCACCATTGCAACGCGATATCCTATCGGTATACTCCTGTTCCAGCTTCCATGCTCGGCAATAAAAATTGCATTCTTATATTCCGGCGGAAACATGCTTCCCGTATTAAACCTCATGCCCAGCGAAGCAACGTGCGGCCCCAATAATTTTACCGGAGCTGTATAGTCGCTGCAATTTTTTCCTTTGCCAAATTCTTCATCAAGAATATTGCCCTGGTGGCAATAAGGATAACCGAAATGCAAGCCGGCTTTGGGAGCGTTATTTAATTCATCGTTGGGAATATCATCGCCAAGATTATCGCGCCCGTTATCCGTAAACCAGATTTCTTTTGTTATAGGATTCCAATCAAAGCCAACCGTATTTCGTATGCCACGTGCAAAAATTTCATAGCCTGTGCCATCGGCATTGATGCGGGTTATAGATGCATACGGCGGCGCCGGATCGCAAATGTTACAAGGCGCACCCACCGGGAAATATAATTTTCCATCCGGCCCAAAAGCTATAAATCTCAATCCATGGTGCTCGTCGGATGGATACTTATTATAAACAACAACAGGCTTTGGAGGATTACTTAACCGCGCCTCAATATCATCCATTCGGTAAAGCGTAGAGCTTGCGCCGATGTATAAACTCTTATCTTTAAAAGCAACACCATTTGGCAAGGTAAGTCCACTCGCTATTTCATAAACTTTCACAGATTTACCGTCATGCGTTTTATCGGTAATGGCATAAACCTTATCTCCCTTCGTGCCAACAAAAACAGTTCCACCCGGAGATACGCACATACTTCTTGCTTTATCCACTTCAGCATAAACTCCGATCTTAAAGCCCGCGGGTAATTTTATTTTATCAAGATTGTATTTTTTAAAAAGCGCGTCCTGGTTTGCAGAACTGCTGTCGCTGGCAGGTTGCAAATTGCCTTCGTTTTTATTATTGTTACAGCTATATAATGCTGAAAACAAAATAACGACAACCAAAAAATGAATTATTTTTTTTGATGAAAGCCGGATAGAGCGCATGGTATTATTTTAATGAAGTTAAATAATAAAAAACTCATCAATTATTCCGCCAAATATTGAACCGGTTTAAAAGAATTGTTTGGTGCTGATACACCGTTCATATAAGTGAGAATATAGATTTTCGCCTTTTAAAAAAGCAGCTGAAGCCCGTGGGCATGCTTGCCTTCGTGCTCCAACAACCATTGTTTACGCCACAAGCCGCCGGCATATCCTGTAAGACTTCCATCGGATCCAATAACGCGATGGCACGGAACCACGATGGAAAGCTGGTTTCGGCCGTTGGCTGAGCCGACGGCCCGTATTGATTTTACATTTCCGATGCGCTGCGAAAGTTGAAGATAACTAACGGTTTTTCCGAACGGAATGTTTATTAATTCGTTCCACACTATTTCCTGGAAAGAGGTTCCGGATTGCTTTAACGGAAGATCGAAAAATTTTCTTTTTCCTGAAAAATATTCATCAAGCTGTAGCCTGCATTTTGTAAGAACCGAATTATTTTTTGTGCTGATGCTATCTTCCGCTCCAGCTTCACCGCTTTATCATCTTCTCAAAAAAATAATAGAATTAATAAATCCATCGTCGCTATTTATTTTCATTAACCCGATGGGAGATTGATAATACATGAAAGATTATTTAAACCGTGCTGTCAGCAAAATACATTTGTATGAATGTGAAGATTCAATCATCCAGCAATTTAGATAAAAACAAAAGATCATTTTTTTTATAAAGATTATCGGCATCAGTAAAGCATTTGCTGTATTCTTCCAGTAAATGCTGAATGATTCTTTTGTTATCGAGCTGGCGATAGTAAGACGGAACCGGCGTAACAGAAATTCGTTTAAAATAATTTTCTACATCTTTATGCGAATAAATCTGTCCGCTTAAGCGGATCAATATAAAAATTTATTTTTTCACTCTTTTGCCTTGATGGATTGGGAAAATCATAATCCATATCAAAATATCCAAGAATAAATTGCTTTGGAATATTGATGGCCTTTACCGGTATATCAAGCATTTCGCAAAGCATCAAATAAAGAATGCCATTGGTGATTGCATTGCCTCTTTTGTTTTCAATCACTTTGGTAATTACAAAATCATCATAAAGATCATAGCTTACTTCATTGCCTTTTAATTTATAATAGCTGAACAAAATTCCGGAAATCACATTTACCTGTTCGAGCGGCGTGAGATAACTGTTTAGTTCCAGCCATATATTTCTCCTTATTTTTTCTATCTCCTGCAACGTAGCTGTGGGATTCATTTCGGGATAAGCATACTTGGAAACCAATAAGGCGCCCTGCAATAATTCGCACGAGCCGTTTTTCCAGCCGGTAAATTCTTCTACCAAATCGCGAAAATGCAATTTATGAATGATCATCTCTATTCTTTCCTGAACACTTTCATCGGCACTGTTTTCCCATAAATATTCCAGGTTGGGAATGATGGCGCGGCCATGGGAAATAATGCGTTCAGTAACCGTGCTGAAAACTTCTTCATCAGGGTCATCAATAAGATGAAATAGTGCGGATATTTCTTTGTTTTCCAGCATTTAAAAAATTTCCAATCGTATATATTGATGGTGTAAAGATAGAAAAGTTTAAGTTTTTGATCACTCTCAGCAAGCAGATTTTGTTTATTTTAATTTGCTGACGATTCAGCCATGACGCATGCTACGCTGGAAATATTTAGCGAACACTTATGTTTTATAAATGCTTTTAATAAAACTCATTTTCAACATCAGGCCACGCTATAAAAATTGCCGATAATATAATTGATCAAAATTATATAAGGGCAATTCAAAACTTAGTTTTCTACTTTTTGGCTTTCTTCGCCGCGGCTTTTTTGGGTCCGGCTTTTTTTGCTGCCGATTTTTTTGGTGCGGCTTTCCTGGCTGCGGCTTTTTTATCAAATGCTTTAGGATCTTGCTGAAGAATCATTTTCTTTACCTCTTCTAATTCAATAACCGCTAATTCTTCAGGCGTATACTTTCCGGCGCCGGGCTTTGCTGTTAGTTTCAACATTTTTTTGCCATGACGTATGAATGGCCCCCAACGGCCATTTTCAATCGCGATCTTTTCTTCCGGCCATTGTTTTATAAAACGGTTGGCTTCTTTTTCAATCTTTTTTTCGATCAGTTCATTACAATCCTTTTGTGTAAGATGATCAAAATTGTAAGCTCTCGGAACATTAATAAACAGATCATTCCATTTTATAAAAGGGCCAAAACGCCCTTTGCCTTTTGTGATTGGTTTTTCATCATAATATCCTATCGGCGCATCTTCCACTTGTTTGGCATTAATGATTTCTATGGCCCTTTGCAGATCAACATCCAATAGGTTCTTCGCCTTTTGGAATAGAAATAAATTGTTCACCAAATTTTACATAAGGGCCAAACCTTCCAATATTTACAGAAACTTCCTGGCCTTCATATTCGCCCAAATTAAGTGGCAATTTAAAAAGTTCCATTGCCTCTTCCATCGAAATGGTTTCAATACTTTGTGTTGCTTTTAATTTTGCAAAGCGTGGTTTTTCTTCATCACTCTGCACGCCGATCTGCACCATTGGGCCATATCTTCCCATTCGTGCAATCACAGGTTTTCCGCTTTCAGGATCCATTCCCAATTCACGTTCACCTTTTGCACGCTCGGCATTTTCCAGAGTATGTTCTACAGATTCATGAAAAGGTTTGTAAAAATCGCCAACCATTTTGCTCCATTGCTCTTTTCCTTCGGCAATTTTATCAAACTCTTCTTCAATATTGGCAGTAAAGGAATAATCCATTACTTTATTAAAATGCTGGTTTAAAAAATCCGTTACCACCAAACCAAGATCGGTTGGAAAAAGTTTTGCTTTTTCGGCGCCGGTTTTTTCGTGGGTAGTTTTCTTTTCGATGGCATTATTTTTTGTAAGCTTTACAATTCTGATGTTGCGCTTTACGCCTTCCTTATCTCTTTTCTCTACATAACTTCTTTTTATAATGGTGCTAATGGTAGGCGCATAAGTACTTGGTCTTCCTATTCCCAGTTCTTCCAATTTTTTTACCAAAGAAGCTTCGGTATATCTTGCGGCATGTCTTGTAAACCTTTCAGTGGCCGTCATTTCCTCAAAATCCAATTGCTGATTTACCGTTAACGGCGGAAGCCGGCTTTCGTTTGCCGAAGATGAACCTTCGTCATCATCATCGTCATTTCCTTCATTATAAACTTTTAAAAAGCCATCAAATTTTAATACTTCACCGGAAGCAGTTAGTTCATCATCAATGGTGCTTATTTTTATTTTAGCAGTTGTTTTTTCAAGAATGGCATCACTCATCTGGCTGGCAATAGTGCGTTTCCAGATCAGTTCATAAAGCCGTGAAGTTTCAGGATCATTAATGTCCTTTTGGCTCATATCAGTTGGGCGAATGGCTTCATGCGCTTCCTGTGCGCTTTCATTCTTATTTTTATAATTGCGCAACTGCAAATATTTTTCGCCATAACTTTTTAATATTTCAGCTTGAATCTGATCCTTTGCGGTATTGCTTAGATTTACGCTATCGGTACGCATATAAGTTATCTTTCCGCTTTCGTACAATTTCTGCGCAAGCAACATCGTTTTGCTTACACCATAGCCTAATTTTCGGCTGGCTTCCTGTTGCAACGTAGAAGTGGTGAAAGGCGCGGCAGAAGTGCGTTTGCCAGGTTTTACCACAATATCTTTTACAGAATAGTTGGCATTCTTACAGCTTTCCAAAAATTTTTCGGCTTCTTCGATGGTGCGCGTTCCGCCATCTTCTGCTTTAAAAGAAATACGCTTTCCGGATGGATCGGTTGCCGCCAATAAGCGCTTCTATTTTAAAACTGCTGGTTGTATTAAACTGGTTGATCTCTCTTTCTCTTTCAGCAATTAATTTTACCGCAACGCTTTGTACGCGTCCTGCGCTTAACCCTCCCTTCATTCCTATTTTTCTCCATAACACCGGGGAAAGCTCAAAACCCACCAGCCTGTCTAAAACCCGTCGTGCCTGCTGGGAATTTACCAGGTTCATATTAATCAACCGTGGATTTTGTACAGCCTTGTTAATAGCAGGTTTGGTTATTTCATGAAAAACAATTCGTTTGGTAGTGTTTACGTCCAATCCGAATACTTCGGCCAAATGCCAGCTAATACTTTCTCCTTCACGGTCCTCATCCGATGCAAGCCATACTGTATCCGCTTTTTTAGCCATTTGTTTCAGATCCTTTACCACCTTGGCTTTTTCGTCAGGTACTTTATATCTTGGTTCGAAATTGTTATTAATATCAATGCCCATATCATCTTTTTCGAGATCGCGGATATGGCCGTAACAACTTCTTACCTCAAAATCACTTCCCAGAATTTTTTCAATCGTTTTTGCTTTCGCGGGTGACTCAACAATCAATAAATTTTTTGCCATTGTATTGCTAATTTTCCTTTTCTGTAATCAACATGTCCGTTGAATGTATCTCAAATAATCGCTTTTCAACTGTTGCAATATTAGTTTAAAAATTAAAAATCCAAATTTTATTGCAAAATTTGTTTTATTGAACGGCTTGTTTATCTTCGTCCTATCCACTAACGAAACAACCACCACATCTCAAATAAAATCAATCAAGAATTGTTAATTATCTAAATATTGATAAATTTTAAAAGTTAACTGCTACTATAATATAGATTTCCGGCGAAATGCTACATTCATACGTCGATTTATATTATAGTATAAAAAAACATTTGCATGAAGGTTGTTATGGTTGGTTCTGGCAATACAGCCACGGTGTTATGCGCTAAGATTAAGGAAGCGGGACACGAAATAGTTCAGGTGATCAGCAGAAATATCGATCATGCGCGCGAATTGGCGCAAATTTACCAGGCATCGTCGGATGTATTAACACTGCAACAATTTGCGGACGCCGATATATACATTGTTGCACTTAACGATTCCACACTGGAGAGTATTGAAGGTATAACAGCCTTTAAAGACAAGCTCGTTGTACATACTGCGGGTGCTGTTTCTATAAACGCATTAAAAAGTTGCTCAGGTTCTTACGGCGTTTTATATCCGCTTCAAACACTTTCCAAATTTTACGATCATCTTCCCGAAATTCCTTTTTTAGTTGATGGCAACAATGTTGAAACGATGCATCGAATTTTGGGTTTTGCAAAAACTTTGTCCGGCACGGTAATAGAAGCCAACGACACAGAAAGGCTAAATTACCATGTGGCAGCTGTTTTTGTCAGTAATTTTGCAAACCACATGTATGCGCTTGCGGAAATTTTTTGCCAGAAAGAACGACTGGAATTTAAAACGCTTCTTCCGCTGATAAACGAAGTAACCCAACGGGTAAGCCAATACTCCCCTTTCTTAACGCAAACCGGCCCTGCCATGCGCGACGACGTTTACACACTGAACCGGCATTTGCAAGCGTTGGCTGCACATCCCGAACTTAAGTATGTGTATTTAAAATTGTCTGAAAGCATTATCAAAATTCATGGTAAGCGCTAACAATCATTTTTTCCATATCGGCATAAGCCAAAATGTAGAAATAGATGATTTAATTTTCACACAAAGCAAAAGAGTTATCAATCCGCCGAACAAACATCCATCCCAAAACTTTATAACTATATTTGGGCGGTTTTTGCAGATCACCATTTATTTTTTTTAAAATCTATTCCGCTTTCAAATTCTCAATTTAAAATGCATATTTTATCACGTTTCAAATTGATAAAAACTTTTGTATTCGATATGGATGGCGTGCTTACTGATGGCAGCCTTCTTATCGACAAGGATAATAATTGGTTGAGGCGAATGAATATACGCGATGGATATGCGCTGCAGTTGGCCGTTAAATCGGGCTTTAATGTGATCGTTATTTCAGGAAGCAATTCACCTGAAGTAATGCATCGCTTAAACAGGCTCGGTGTTGAAGATGTATATATGTACGTGAACGATAAGGAAAAATTTTTAAAGGAACTGGCAAGTAATAAAAAATTAGCGCTCAACGAAATATTATATATGGGCGACGATATTCCGGATTATACATGTATGAAGCTGGCCGGACTGGCAGCATGCCCGGCCGATGCAGCTTTTGAGATAAAATCAATTGCGGCTTATATCTCACCTTTGCCGGGTGGGTTTGGCTGCGTTAGAGATGTGATAGAAAAAGTATTGAAACTAAATAACCATTGGCCTTTATCCACTACAATTACGTCCACCTAATCATCATTTATTTACGATTCCAATGAAAGCGATAGCGGCATTTTTCAGATTGATAAGGTGGCCTAATTTATTGTTTATTGTGCTTACACAAGTGCTTTTCAGGTACTTTATTTTGCCCTTTGTTTACCAGGAAAGCCATGCCGGCTACGAAACCATCAGGCTTACCGGCGATTTATTTTTTTTACTGGTTGCTGCATCCGTTTGCATCGCCGCCGCAGGATACATTATTAACGACTATTTTGATGTAAACATAGACCAGGTAAATAAGGCGTCTAAAGTAATTATAGGCACATTCATTAGCAGAAGAATGGCCATTTTGCTGCATGCCCTACTTTCGTTAACTGGCCTTGTATTAAGCATCTATATCGGTTACAGGCTTAGCAATTTCTATATCCCGTTCTTTAATTTCATTGCTATCCTGGTGCTGTGGTTTTATTCTACCACGTTCAAAAAGAAATTACTCATAGGCAATGTTCTTATATCGCTTTTAACGGCGTGGGTTATTCTTGTTCTCACATTGGCCGAATATCGTTTTAGAATTTCTCCTTCGGATATAGTTTGGCAAAGGCTATTGAAAGCCTCGTTTATCTATGCCGGATTCGCCTTTATTATCTCGTTGGTCCGCGAGGTAGTAAAAGACATGGAAGACATAGAAGGCGATGTGAAATACGGATGTACTACAATGCCGATTGTTTGGGGATTACCGGTTTCAAAAGTGTTTTCGGGTGTTTGGATTGTAGTACTGGCGGGCATTATAGCGGTTATACAAATTTATGTAATTCAGTTTGGCTGGTGGCTGTCGGCAATATATTTTGTACTGTTTATCATCGTTCCATTGTTGTGGGTTTTAAAAAAATTGTACGATGCCGGTACGCCTGCACAGTTTCACCAGGTAAGTACAGCTATTAAAATGATCATGCTTGCAGGCATCTTATCAATGGTTTTCTTTTAAAAAGATATTTTATTAATGCAGAAAATAATTTTAGCATCCGCCTCTCCGCGAAGAAGCCAGTTGCTTACCCAGGCAGAAATTCCTTTTGATGTTTTGGTTTCAGCCACGGACGAAAGTTTTCCGGATGATTTGCCTCCGGCAGAAGCGGCTCTTCATATCGCACTCAACAAAGCGCTGGCGGTGCAAAACAAGTTGAACCAAAGCCAACACTAACGTCGATGCACAAACGATTCTTGCGGCAGATACCATTGTCGTTCTCGAAAACCAAATTATAGGAAAACCGGTTAACGAGGAAGATGCCATACAAATACTTTCACGCTTGTCTGGTAAAACGCATCGGGTAATAACAGGCGTTTGCATTTTACATGGTAATAGTCAAAAATTATTTGCCGAAGAAACTGAAGTTACTTTTCATCCGCTTTCTGAAGCTCAAATAAAATATTATGTAGAAAATTATAAACCTTACGACAAAGCCGGTGCTTATGCCATACAGGAATGGATTGGTGTTATCGGAATAAAATCGATTAGCGGCGATTTTTACAATGTGATGGGATTGCCTGTAAGCAGAGTTGTGAGGGAACTAGAAAAAATAAATGCCGAAACATGATATAATAACCACCCATAAAAAATCAATTTTCTACTTTTTCACTTGTTTCAAAATAAAAAAAACCTACGGTGCATTGTTTTAGGGTAAGTAATGTAAAAGGACAAGTTTTAAAACTTGCGTCAGAAAGTGAAACCTTATTACCTTAGTAACCGCGCGCCTTCTCTTTTCAAAAACCTTATTAGCTTATTCGCCACTCAAAGTTGAAGATAATAATGTTGTCTTAAGTTGAGATATTATGTTACTAAGGCGATAAGGTTTTTAAATACCACTAATGCACAAGTCTGCAGACCTACGCCAGAAAAGCCAAAAAGTAGAAAACCTGGTTTTTATTTTTCTGTTACCAAAAGCGGCTCGGCGTGTACATTTTGAATGGCGTTTCTATCATGTTTGTGTTTAAACAGGATAAGAAATAAAACCGCTACCACTAAGGCATACAATGCAAATGTGATCCATATGCCATGCCAGTCTTTGCTGCTGTCTGGATAGGTAAAATATTTCTGAATAACAATTCCGCTGATAGAACTTCCGAGCACCGCGCCAAAGCCGTTGGTCATCATCATAAAAAGTCCTTGCGCGCTGGCTCTTATCGAAGGATTACTTTGTGTTTCTACAAAAAGAGAACCCGAAATATTGAAAAAATCAAATGCCATTCCATATACGATGCAGGAAAGTATGATCATCCATAAGCCATCGCCGGGATTGCCATAAGCAAATAATCCAAAGCGTAGCACCCAGGCCATCATGCTAATAAACATTACTTGCTTTATGCCGAATCTTCTAAGGAAAAAAGGAATGGCCAAAATAAATAAAGTCTCTGAAATTTGAGAAATCGACATGATGATCGCGGGATATTTTACGGCTGTCAGACCTTTGTATTGATCAACATTGGCAAAGTCGTGCAGAAAGGTATCTCCATAAGCGTTGGTCAGCTGAAGCGCAGCTCCCAACAGCATTGCGAAGATGAAGAAAACAGCCATCTTCCGGTTTTTAAATAAAGAAAAAGAATTAAGCCCCAGGGCATCAATAATGGAAGTGCTTTTTTTGCGATCGGCCTGTGGTGGGCATTTGGGTAACGTGAAAGCGTACATTCCCAATAAAAATGCGGCCGCAGAAGCAACATAAAACTGGTCGGCAGAGGTTTCAATATGAAGCAAACTTACCACCCATAAGGCCACAATAAAACCAATGGTTCCCCAAACTCTTATAGGTGGATAGTCGATCACCACATCTTGTCCGTTTCTTTTCAATGCAGAATAGGCAACAGCAATTGATAACGCCAGCGTAGGCATATAAAAACACATGTTCAGCAACATCACCCAAAACATAGTAGTCGGATCTTTAACCATCGGAATTGTAAAAAGCACGATTGCGCCGAGAAGGTGACAAATTCCATAAAGTTTTTCTGCATTGATCCATTTATCGGCGATGATGCCCATCAGCGCCGGCATAAAAAGAGAAGCAATTCCCATGGTTGAAAAAAGCGCGCCAAAGGCCGAGCCCGTCCAGATACTGGAATGCGTAGTTTCATCAATAACAGGATACAGTTTTGGCAATGTTTGAAACCAGTAAGCACCAATGGTGATAAGCCATGACCCCCACACAAAGAATTGTAAAAAATTCATTACAATAAGACGCAACTTTATATTCATGTATTACTTTGGTTTAAGAAAATGAAAAGCATTTTTTTACTGATCTTTCTGCATCGACAAATCAATGATAAGCATTTTTTAGAGGCAGAAAGTTCAAATAATTTCGAAAGATAAGAGAATTAATAAAATCTTGTAGTGCAAGTTTCAGTTTCAACATAAATTCCTACTTTGCACAGCATAAGGCATTCTATCTTCACTCAAAAATATTGCTAAATGCATCCTGCATTGAAAAAAACTTTTCTTCCGCTTATCTTATTATTCATTTTTTCTGCTGCTTCATTTGCTCAAATAGCATTGACGCCCTTGGATGCAAAAAATGCTGTTCGCTGCGCTACGATGCAAAAGCTCAATGAAGCAATAAAAAAAGATCCGTCCCTCGTTGAAAAATGGAAGTTGGAAGGCGAAAGACAATACAAGGCTTACGAGCAGCGCAAAGCCAGCGAAAGAGGCACTGAAGCGGCCGCTATTGTTATACCGGTGGTTTTTCATTTGATAGATTCTGCGGCGGCGCAAGCCTGGATCACAGACCGCGATATTTACGAGCAGGTAGAACTCCTAAACCAGGCTTACAGCGGCCGAAAAGCCGATCTTTATAAAAACGTTATTCCGGCTGAAATTTATAGCCGCGTTGGAAGAATTCCCGTAAGATTCGAACTAGCAAGGCGCACTCCTTCAGGCGCACTCACTTCAGGCATTGAAAGGCGGGTAAATACAACGCCAGACCGTATCGGAATTAAATCAACTGCCAGCGGAGGTTTAGATGCGTGGGACCCGACCAAATACCTTAATGTTTGGTGCGGAACCTTTACCGGGGGCGATGATGGCCTGTTAGGAATTGCAACGTTTCCATTCACGACAACTGAAGGGCCGCAAGGCGTGGTGATTTCAATTGCTACCTTACCTTATACAAGCAACACCTCCAGAAGTTATTATCCGGCTTATGCCGAAGGCGCTACGCTTGATACATGAGACAGGCCATTACTTTTATTTATGGCACACCTTCGGCGATGATACCGTTTGCAACAATAATGATTTTAAAATTGAGCCAGGCTGGCCTTTGCCAAATGGGGCCGGTCCTGAAGGAGATGATACGCCTCCGGAAAAAGACGGTCCGGGCAACGCCGTCTTTGGTAATCCAAGCCAAAATTATTCTGATGGGTGCACTACCCAACCCTATGGGGAAATGTATGGCAGTTTTATGAATTACTTTGACGATCGCGCGCTGTTTATGTTTTCTGCCGGAATGAGTAAGAGAGTTCAGGGTTGTATTGATCTTTACCGGCCCGGTTTAAAAACCTCCAATGGAGCTGTTCCGCCGGTTGCTGTTACAGATGCTTTTCTTGTTACGGTTACTCCGCGCGGTATTCCTGAGCGAAGGGAATATATAACAAATAATACTCCTTTAACTGCAACTATCCGCAACACCGGTACCAGCGCACTTAACAAGGTAACCGTAAACGTTCAATTAGATGCTGCTGCAGCAACCAGTACATCATTCAACTTAAACCTTTCGCCGGATTCATCTGCAACCGTAAGCCTTGGTTTTATAACCGGGGCAGCCGGCACGCACACGCTTACCATATATACCTCCGCTCCGAATGGCGGCGGCGATACATTTACCAATAATGACACCTTGCAGTCTTTCATTTTTATTGATAACGGCAATATCAATGCACCTTTTGCTGAAGGTTTCTCAGGAAATAACTTTCCACCGGATGGCTGGCAAATCTGGAATCCGCAAAAAAATACTACCTGGACAAAAAGCACCACTTCAGGCTTTAATTCCCCAGGCTCAGCCACCGTTCAAAATTTTGATTATGATGGTGGCGGCCAATTAGACGATCTGATACTTCCGCCTGTTAACATCGGACTTTACGACTCTTCCCTTCTATCATTTCGGGTAGCCAACGCTGTTTATGACACTGTGGATGTTTCAATTTGGGACGGCCTCGAAGTATATGTTTCAGGCGATGGCGGAGCTACTTACCACCTGGCGTACAAAAAATCAGGCAATCAACTAAAAACAATAGCGGCTCCGCAAAAGACTTCGTTTACTGCTTTATCTTCCCAACCTTCAAGATGGAGACTGGAAAACATTAACCTGACGCCATACATTCAATCCGGAAAAAATTTAATGATTAAAATAAGAAATGTAAACGCTTATGGCAACAATACTTACATTGACGATGTAAGCGTATCTGCTTTTATTTCGGTAGACAGAGATGCTTTCCCGGTAGCAATTACAAACCTTCCGATTTGATTTGTGAGGGCACAGTACCCATCCCGTCTGTAACATTCGGAACGAATGGAAAAGTTCCATTGAATTCCCTAAAGATCAATTACACAGTAGACAATCAGGCAGTTAATACCATAAACTGGACGGGCGTTTTAACCAGGGGACAAACAGCTCAAATTGCCTTGAATGCTTTAAGCGGATTAACCACCGGACAACATGTGCTGACGGTTTATACGTCTGGCCCAAATGGACTGGCTGATGAATTTTCAACAAACGACACAATCAGAAAAACATTCTACGTTTTTGGAAAAGTTTCGTTACCCATTGCCGAAGGATTTGAAAGCACCAACCTTTCCGCCGCCAACCTGGGGCATCAGCAACCCGGATGGAGGAATTACCTGGGAACGCACCACAACTGCTGCACAGGCCGGCTTAGCTTCCATGGTGATAAGAAATTATGATTATACCTCAGTGGGCACAACAGACAAATTTGTTTCATCTGTTGTAACAGGCACATCCGGTTATGATTCTTTATTTGTTTCCTTCGATTATGCTTATTCAGTGGGCACCAACGCAGCCACTCCGGATACGCTGGAACTCCAGGTAACGTCAGATTGTAATCAAACTACAACCACCATTTGGAAAAAATGGGGCGCTGATCTTCAGACAAATTCAGGCGGAAACGGCACAAGGTTTACGCCGCTGCCATCCAATTGGTTAAACCAGAGAATCTATTTATCTCCGGTTGTTGGCAGCAAAGATTTCCAGGTAAATTTTGTAGCAAAAAGCAATGGTCAGAACAATTTGTATATCGATAATATCAACATCTTTGGAAAAATTGTTCCGGCGCGGTTGAAGCAGCAGGGATATTTATTTTATCCGAGTCCGTTCCACCAGCAATTTATTATTCGAAACTACCAGGTTCCAACCGACCTTCAAAGTGCGGCAATCTATAATTCGGTAGGTCAATTGGTTTGGTCAAAACAATATAATGGAAATGCTTACACCGAAATGCCTGTTGATCTTAGTAATATGGCGCCGGGCGTTTACATAATAAAACTTCAATACACCAACAGAAAAGTGGTTGATCGAATTGTAAAGCAATAGAGAAAGGTTGAAAGGTCTTTAATGTTTTACTTTAAAACATTTCGCACTTCACGTAAATTTGCACCATGATTAGTAAAACCAAAGAAGAAGAATTGTTGGGAACCATTGGTGCCTTAAAAGATGGAAAAAGCTTTACAAATATTACAGAGAAAGTAATAGCAGGCGAAAGAATTTCAGAAGAAGAAGGCATACAACTTTTTGAATCTGCAAGCCTTGGATTGGCCGGAACATTAGCGAATTATATAAGAGAAAAAAAACACGGCAACAAAACCTATTTTAATAGAAATTTTCATATTGAGCCTACTAATGTCTGCGTTTTTTCGTGCAAGTTTTGTTCTTATTCGCGTTTATATGCGCATCGCGATGAAGGATGGCAATTAAGCATTCCGCAGATGATGGATATAGTAAAAAGCTACGATGGCAAGCCGGTTACAGAAGTTCATATCGTTGGCGGCGTTCATCCAAAAATGGACCTTAATTATTTTTGTGATCTGATTTCTCAGATAAAACAACACCGCCCGGATCTTCATATCAAAGGATTTACCGCAGTGGAATTGGATTATATGTTCAGAAAGGCAAAACTTTCTGTAGCAGAAGGTATGAAGAAATTAAATGATGCCGGATTGCAATCCATGCCGGGCGGCGGGGCGGAAATTTTTGATCCTGAAATAAGAAGTATCATCTGCGCTGATAAAGTGGATGCAGAAGGCTGGTTAAAAATTCATGAAGAAGCACACTTGCTGGGAATGCATACCAATGCAACGATGCTTTACGGACACATAGAAAATTATGCGCATAGAATAGATCACATGAGCCGGCTGAGAAATTTACAGGATAAAACCAACGGCTTCAATACATTTATTCCGCTTAAGTTCCGTAATCAAAATAATGATATGAGCAATGTGCCCGAATCTTCTATTGCAGAAGATATGAAAATGTATGCCGTTGCAAGAATTTTTATGGACAACTTCCCTCATTTGAAAGCGTATTGGCCCATGCTGGGACGGCAAAATGCCCAACTGACTTTGTCGTTTGGTGTGGATGATATGGACGGAACAATTGATGATTCTACCAAAATTTATTCAATGGCAGGCAGCGAAGAACAAACCCCTGCAATGTCTACCGACGAGTTGGTATTGCTGATATCGCAGGCGAAACGCGAAGCTGTTGAACGGGATACGCTTTATCATGAAATTAAAAGTTATCCTATAAAAAATAACGCCGCAATGGAGGTAAATTTGAATTAAAAGTGCTTGCGCCGGAAATTGTAAAAAACTACATTTTGGCTTTCGGGAATAACATAGGGTTTCGCTTAATCAACATAGGGCTTCGCCCGATGTTAGCGTATTTCGCCCTTTCAGGGCTTGCATTGTTGTCGCATCGATCAACAGTAGGGCTTCACCCGACGTTACACGCCGTTCAGGGCTTCATGTGCAGAAAACTACATTTTGGCTTTCATGAAAAAAGCTTTTCATCTAAAAAAGCGATTTTTTACGCTTGCCTGTTTCCTATTATTAATATAAAATTGAAGATATAAGCAAGCCTGCGCCTTTATTTTCTTAATTTTGCACACTTTAAAAATTGCGTCGCATTTTAAATGCGATTCTGAATTCTTATTATTTATTTCTTACTATGTTATTAGGTTTACAAAACGTTACATTCGAGTTTGGCGCACGGGTTATTGTAAAAGATGCCACCTGGCATATTCAGCCCAACGAAAGAATTGGCCTCATCGGCTACAATGGCACCGGAAAATCGACGCTGCTAAAAGTATTTACCAATCAATATCTTCCTTCCGCAGGAACGGTAGAAAAGGGAAAAGAAACCACTGTTGGATTTCTTCACCAGGATCTGTTGAGTTTCGATACCGAAGAATCGATTTTGCAGGTTGCATTAAGTGCGTTTGAAAAAGTGCAGGCGTTAGAAAAAGAAATTGAAAAAATCGGGATTGAACTGGAGCAAAGTTCTGATGAAGCATTGGCGCATTTATATGCCGATAAATTGCATGAACTGGAAATTCTTGGGGGTTACGATATTCATCATAAAACAGAAGAAATTTTACAGGGCCTTGGGTTTGCTAACGCCGATCTTAGCAGGCCTTATAAAACATTCAGCGGTGGATGGCGTATGAGAGTGCTGCTGGCAAAAATGATTTTGATGAATCCTGATGTTTTGTTGCTCGATGAGCCTACAAACCATCTTGGATCTTCCCTCCATCGAATGGCTGGAAAAATATTTGCAGCATTATCGGGGCTCGGTCGTAATCGTTTCGCACGACAGGTATTTTTTGGATAGAATGGTTACGAAAATTGTGGAACTGTATCAGCAGGAACTTCATTTTTACTCGGGCAATTATTCTTATTATCTCGAAGAAAAAATGCAAAGAATAGAATTGCAGAAGCGCGCCTATGAAAACCAGCAGGATTATATACGGCAGCAGGAAAAATTTGTGGAACGCTTTAAAGCAAAGGCTTCCAAAGCAGCGCAGGCGCAGAGTATTATGAAGAGATTGGATAAGATTGAGCGCATTGAAAATACCGACCTGGAGCGGCCGAATATGAGAATAAATTTTTCTGTTGGTGTTACTCCGGGAAGAATTCTTTGCACATTAAAACATGCCACCAAACAATTTGGCGACTTAAAGATTGTTGAAAATACCGGCGCAGAAATAAGCCGCGGTGATAAGATTGGCCTCATAGGCGCCAACGGAAAAGGTAAATCTACTTTATTGCGGATGGTTGCCGGCGTAGAGCCTTTTGTGGGGGAAAGAATTGAAGGCCACAATGTGAAAGATTCATTTTACGCGCAGCATCAGTTGGAAGCGCTGGACCTGAATCATACCGTTCTTGAAGAAATGAATTACTCAGGAAGTGGAAAAACGGAACTGGAGCTTCGTTCCCTGTTAGGTTGTTTTTTATTTAGCGGCGACGATGTTGACAAAAAAATTAAAGTATTAAGCGGCGGAGAAAAAGCACGTGTGGCACTTGCTAAAACCATTGTCAGCAAAGCCAATTTTTTATTACTGGATGAGCCTACCAATCACCTTGACATGCATTCAGTTGACTTATTGATTGAAGCCCTGAACAAATATGAAGGAAGTTACATTTTAGTAAGCCACGATCGGTATTTCGTGAACAAAACAGCCAACAAGATTTGGGAGATTGAAGATTATAAGATCAAAGAATTTGTGGGCACTTACGATGAATGGGAACGCTGGAAAACTGAAAAGAAAGCCTTAGAAAATACATCTGCAAAAAAGAAAGAGGTCGTTCCGGAAAAAAAAGCAACTGCTCCTGTTGAAAAAAAATCGAACAATTTTCAAAATAAAGAGCAGGAAAAAGAACTGGTGAAGGCCAAAAAAAATTTTCAACAATTAGAAGAAAAGATCAGTAAGCTGAATGTTGAAAAAACACGCCTGGAGGCGGACCTTGCCCTGCCCGAAATTTATTCTGACAAACAAAAATTTGTAGAAGCCGAAAACAAATACAAACAAAACGCAGAACAGTTAAGTAAGGCCAACCAGGAATATGAAATCTTATTCGAAAAAATAATGGAACTGGAAGAAAACGTTGCCTGATAAATCTTAGGCGATGCGCATTCACAAAAACTATATTTTGGCTTGTATCGACATAAAAAAAGGCTGCCTCAATTGGTTTTGAGGCAGCCTTTTTTATAATTTATTTATCCGATCAATAATTTCTCAGCTTCATTTCCACTCTCCTGTTTTTAGCACGTCCGGCAGCGGTTTTATTATCTGCAATAGGATCATTAATGCCATGTCCTGTTGAGGTAATTCTGCTTTCATCCACACCATTCGATATTAAATATTGCTTCACAGAATTGGCCCTGTTTTCTGATAACAACTGGTTCTTATCAGCATTGCCGGTGATGTCTGTGTAGCCATCAACATCAATTTTATAAGAAGGATTTTCTTTTAAAATTTGAGCCACGTCTTTTAAAGATCCAAAAGATTTAGCCAGCAATTTAGCGCTTCCGGTAGCGAAGAAAATATTCTTGGCAGCCTTGTTCACTTTTTCTACCACCACCACATCAATTACGGGGCAGCCAAAGTTAGAGGCAGGGCCTGCTTCGTTAGGGCATTTATCTTCTTCATCATTTACACCATCACCATCTGTATCTGGTATAGGACAGCCCTGGTAACGTGCCACGCCTTTTACGTTAGGACATTTATCTTCTTCATCGTTAATTCCATCTCCGTCGGTATCCGGAATAGGGCAACCCTGGTATTTTGCAATACCTGCCACATCGGGACATTTATCATCAATATCTGCTATGCCATCACCATCTTTATCGGGGCAACCCTGCAACGCAGCAAGACCGGCAACATCAGGGCATCTGTCAAGACTATCAACAACGCCATCGTGGTCTCTATCCTGCACTTCTACGATAGGCACTACGCGGGGAGCAACTGCTTTTTCTTTGCCGATATTGGCAATTACGCCAAAGGAGTGAAACAAATTGTTTGGAGCTAAATTTTCGCTTAAAGTAACCCTGTATTGAGTTTGCAACAGAAAGTACACCTGGCTTTGAATGTTGAATTGAAAGCCTAATCCCAATGGAACATAACCGCCCAGTTCTTTGGCGTAAGTACCGCCGCCAATACCCGCGGTCAGGAACGGAGAGAAAAGATGGTTGTCGCCAATGGGGCGGGCGTTTAAAGTTGCTTCCAACTCAGCGCCGAACTGGCTGGTTTTATTATTGCTTTTGTTGGTGTATTCATTAAAAACTCCATTCAATCTTCCTGAGAAATCTAAAAATTTATTCAGGCCTTTCCAATAAGAAAGTGATACGGATGGGCTCATTTTTCGGATTTTATAAATATCGCCCTGTTTAAAAACTTGCTTTATTGACGATGTGTCAATTGCGTTTGGTGAATTGTAGTCAACAAAACCGAATTGAAATCCAAATGAAGATGGCTTTACGGGAGAGTGAATTGTTTGCGCATTAACGGCAGCGCCAAATGCCATAATAATTAAAACAGCAGTTAATTTTCTTTTCATACGTCTTATTTTTTTTTACAATGTAAACCTTATAAAAATATTCGGTTAATTTTTTTAATGAAGCAACGGATTGACAAATTTTGTTCCACTAATCCGAACGGAAGTAATTGCAGTTAAGAATTAGCATGAACCATCAAAATTTTGAAATCCGGAAATGAATTTAAGTATATTTGCAAACATTTTTAAAAACACACCGGTTAAGTCTTGTATAAGTGCGTTTTGAAAATGGATTTTTAATTGGCCCCGTAGCTCAGGGGATAGAGCAACAGCCTTCTAAGCTGTGGGTCGAACGTTCGAATCGTTCCGGGGTCACTACTGCTTCGATTTTTTTTCTTAAGAATTGATTGAAGAAGTTACAAATCAGTTCTTCATAAAAATCAGATAAATGGCCGTTCAGATAGACGAAAGTTGGAAGGAAGTTTTAAAAGAAGAATTCGACAAAACTTATTTTCAGCACATAATTACTTTTCTGAAAGCCGAAAAATCTGCCGGAAAAATTATTTTTCCACCTGGCCCCTTGTTTTTTAATGCTTTTGAAAAAACTCCATTTTCAAAATTAAAGGTGGTGATTATTGGCCAGGATCCTTACCATAACGCAGGACAGGCCCATGGCTTAAGTTTTTCAGTTCCCGACAAAGTGGCCAAACCTCCCTCTTTGCAAAACATTTTCAAAGAACTTAAAAACGATTTAGGAATTGATATTCCGCCAAATGGTAATCTTGAAAAATGGGCCGAACAGGGTGTTCTTTTATTAAATGCGTCCTTAAGCGTACGCCAAAATGAACCTGCAAGCCACAGCAATATTGGCTGGCTCCAATTTACCGACCAGGTGATTAAAAAAATATCGGAACAAAAAGAAGGCATTGTCTTTTTGTTATGGGGAAAGTTTGCGCAGGAAAAGCAATCGCTGATAGATGAAACCAAACATTTCGTTTTAAAGGCGGCACATCCCTCGCCATTTAGCGCTGATAAAGGATTTTTTGGATGTAAGCATTTTTCTAAAACGAACGAATTGCTTATCCGACAAAATAAAGAACCTATAGACTGGAAACTTTAATCGCATTTTAAAACCAGGAATTTTGAACAATTTTTTAGCCAGGGTTTTCGCCGTTTGGGCGCTCATCGTATTTGTAATTACCTTATTACCCGTTGCGCTGGCAATGTGGGTGATAGGGCTTGTTGCAGAGCCTAAGCGCACAAAAATTTTCAGGGCAATTTCTAAAAGATGGATGCAGTTATTTTTTTTTGCAACCGGCTGCAGCTTAAAAATTAGGGGCAAAGAAAATTTTGAAAAAGGCAAAAATTATATCGTTACCTGCAACCATAATTCGCTAATGGATGTGCCGGTTACTACGCCGTTTATTCCTGGTGCCAATAAAACAATTGCCAAAGCCGAAATGGCTAAAATTCCTTTGTTTGGATTGATCTATAAACGCGGCAGTGTCCTGGTAGACAGAAATGATAAAAACAGCCGGCGCGAAAGCTTTAGCAAAATGAAAAATGTTTTAAACCTTGGGATGCATATGTGCATTTACCCTGAAGGCACCCGAAACAAAACCGCGTTGCCACTCAAAGATTTTCATGATGGCGCTTTTAAGCTTGCGGTAGAAACGGGCACGGATATAATTCCGGCAATCATATTTAATACGCGCAAAGTGCTGCCGCCGGGTAAATCATTTTATTTTTCTCCTGCTAAAATGAAGATGGATTTTTTGCCGCCTGTGGTAGTAAATAAAAATGATGACCCTGAAGCATTAAAAAATAAGGTGCACCAGTTAATGAGCGAATACTATACGGCTAATAAAGATTAAATAGTTGAGATAAGCGAAAATGTAGAAATCTTGTATCAGGATATAATTAAAGTAGTATGCCTTTTCAGTGTCTGGAAATCTACGAAGCATTCAAAGTTCAACGATATAATTCAAAATGTAGAAAAACTACTTTTTCGGTTATGTAAGATGAAATTATTCAATCATCTTATTTCTCATTCCATACATAATTAGTCCGCCGATTGTTTTAGCGCCCACTTTATTTTTCATGTTTTGGCGAATGGTTTCAATAGTGCGCGGGCTTAAAAAAATAATTTTGGATATTTCTTCAGTTGTTTTGTCTTCGCCAAGCAACTGTAATATTTTTAATTCTTTTTCGCTGAAGTTTATCGGAACATTGCTGCCATAATGCTTTCTCACATTTTTCTTTTGCATCAGCTTACCCATCACCGCATTATTCACCAACTGGTTAAAATAAAAATCCTCATTCATACAGGTGAGAATGGCTTCGTAAATTTCGTCGGGATCGGTAGTTTTAGTCAGATAAGCATTGGCGCCCATTTCCATCATTTTGCTGATCATCTGCTGATCGTCGTACATGGATAATACAATAATCTTAAGGTCATCATGTTCTTTCCGCAACATTTCAATTGCATTAATCCCGTCAATTTCCGGCATCCTGATGTCCATTAATAAAACATCCGGTTTTTTAATTGCTATTTTATGAAGTAAATCTTTCCCGTCTTCAGCCTCCCAAATCATTTTTAAATTTTCCTTTGGACTTAATGCCATTTTAATTCCGTCCCTGAAAATTTTATGATCGTCTGCAATAGCAATCTTAATTGTGGTAGATAATGACATTGAATTTTGAACTTAGGGCGTAAATATAATCTATAACGAATAATTCTTAAATCTATTACTAATCTATATAATAAACATTAAAAAATCATAACATTTTAAAAGAAATTCTACCAAATCAGTAAAACTTCATCTGCAATTGCTGATTGCGTTTTTTGCACAAGTTTAAGTATAAATAACATACAAAAAACAAAGTAATCATGCTCTTTCAAATAAAATTGAATCCGGCTTACCTTTGAACTGTTGATTAACATTTGAATAAATCAACAAAAAATTAAACTCATTCAAACGGACAAGTATAAACCGAATGATTCATTTTAATATCCTATCCAATACGTGTTTTTACGATTACCGATGCTAACCACATTGAAAAATCCCGCTTTAAAATCCAAATCCAGGCACCAATGCCTGGTTTTTTTTCGCCTTGCCCAGGTAAAACTCCCATCGTAAATCGCTCCTAAAACTTGATAGTAATTTTACTATCTTTCCATCGTACATTTACCCGATTTGATTACGTTTTTTTACTCGTCATTTCTACTGAAAGCCTTATCTGGTACGGTTTTAGCAAAAGTAAGCGATATCAATCGTTTTTTTTACAATTGCACCAAATAATGTTTTTTTAGAAGTTAGTACTCGATTTACTCAAAACAACCACTTAAACACTTTTAAAAAAAAACACATCATGACAAATCTTACAGTTGAAACAAAGAACCTTGCTGAAGTAGGCGAAGACATCGGATTGGAAGCAGGAATTGAATTAGTACAAAATTTCAGAGAAGCAAATCCAGATGCTACTCCCGGTTACTATATTGGCCGTAACATTCTTGATCAAATTTTAAATCAACCAGGCTGTGTTGGTATCAGCTTCAAAAAATGCCTTTCAGAAAATAACGAAGAGCATTTAGTTTACACAGGTGTAGACGCTGATGGAAAAGACATTCTTCAGTACTCTGTTGTTACAAGCACCGGTGATATCGTTACTAACGACGCAATCGTTGCTGATAAAACAATCATTGACTGGACAATTCTTCAAAAACCATAATTTACTAATAGATTTCAATTTTGTGCATAAAATTTAAAATATGTAGTTATATTTGATTTTAAAATTTAACTGCTATTTTAAAGACATTATTATATACCGGCATTTTTTCGCATGTTTTACCCTTGGTATTTTTTCTTTTATTCAAACGCAATAAGAAAGAAAAAACACTAAGGGTAATTTTGTTTTATATAATTTATTGCATTTTTAACGAAGGAGTCGGTTATTATTTGCAAAGTCAAAAGGATCCCAAATTCTGTAATCTTTTTTCTATTTTTACTATAGTTGAATATTCGTTTTTTTTGCTATTTCTATTATCTAATATTTCCCAACGTAGCATTATAAAAAATTTATTCCTTATATCTGGATTGCTTTCGTTTTATTTGCGGTAGTAGATTTTTATTTATGTAAATGAAATGAAATCTTTTGATTCATTTGCATCAGGAATAGAATCAATTATAATTATTCTTCTTCTGCATTTATTATTTGTATTTGCAGATCAAGAGTGCTAACAAGTTTGATGATTTATTCAACCTTCAATTTTTGGATAATTATTACCTTTCTGATCTATTTTTCTGGAACTTTTTTCTTGTACATCATGACGGAAAACATGGTGTACAATAAAGATTTTCAAATACAATATTTAATAATCAACTCCTGTTTCAGTATTCTCAAAAATCTTTTGCTTTGTATTGCGATGACTATGAAAATTAATAGTAATATTGATAACTCTAATTCGTCGGCTTATCTCCCCGCGTTGGATGATGAAATTTTCTTTCAACATAAAAATAATGTCTAAAAACTAAATGTTTTTTCTACAAATAAATGAGAACTCATTAGGTACATCAAATATCCTGATACTGGGTACTTTGGGCATGTTTGTGATGGCCATCACTTTAGTTTCGGTGGTGGTGTTCCATCAACGCAGGGTAATCCGGTTCAACAAGCAAATTCAAAGGATGGAAGAAGAGCGTCAGCAAATGTTATTGCGCGCTTCAATCCGCTCGCAGGAAGAAGAAAGGCAACGCATAGCTGCCGATCTTCATGATGATGCCGGGCCGCTCCTCGCAACCGCCCGCCTTTACCTGAATGAAAACCTGATTCACCAGGAACCCGCGCTTCAATTACAATCTATTTTTAGCGCCAAACAAATTATAGACGATAGTATCCAATTGATCCGTAACATATCTCACAGCCTGATGCCTCCAACACTTAAAAACTTTGGATTGGAAGCGGCTGTAAAAGATTTGTTTGAAAAGATCAATGGTTCCGGTGTAATCAATGCGAGTGCAAGGTTTCACGATAATCGCAACCGCCTGAATGATGAAAAAGAATTGCTGATATTTCGTATTGTGCAGGAACTGGTAACGAATATAATCAAGCACAGTAATGCCGGTTTCATTCATCTTACACAAAATGCCAACGGTAATTTAGTTTACTTTCGCATTCATCACGATGGAAAAGGCATCATTCAGCAAGACTATGATAAGCTGGAGCATGATTCGGATGGCCTTGGTTTAAAAAATATTCAAAGCCGCACAAGGGTGTTAAAGGGAAAGATATTGTTTGAAATTGACAGCACCCACACGTATTATAAAGTAACCATTGAAGTACCCAGAGAGCCGATTAAATAAATAATTGTTTTTTTATTTTTGCTTCATCTACTTTTAAGCCATAAGCTATGATTTCTGATTCCATAAATGTTGCCATTGCCGATGATCACAAGATCTTCCGAAAAGGCGTTATTCTTTCATTAAAAACGTATCACAATATTAAGTTTGTACTGGAAGCAGAAAATGGTGATGAGCTCATTAAAGGCATCGAAAAAGAACAACCCGACATTGTATTGATGGATTTAAAAATGCCCATCAGGGATGGCATTGAAACAACCAAATACCTTAATAAACATTTCCCCAAGGTAAGAATTCTTATTCTGACTATGTTTGAAGACGAGCGTTTTGTGGGTCATCTTATGGATAGCGGAGCTAACGGATATTTACTTAAAAGCACTGAGCCTGTAGAGATTAAACAGGCGATTATGGATGTAATGAAGACCGGCTTTTACCTGAACAATTTTGTAAACCGTGTTCTTATCAAAAAGAATTATGCCAAACAAAAATTCAATCCCAGCCTTAATAGTGAAATTGTAATCAGCGAAAGAGAAAGAGAAGTTTTGTCGCTGGTTTGTATGGAATACACCGCCCAGGAAATTGCGCAGAAAATGGACATAAGCGCGCGCACCGTTGAGGCAATTAAAGACCGGTTAATGGAGCGTTTTGGCGTAAAAAATTCTGTAGGCCTGGTATTTTTCGCAATGAAAAATTCGCTGATAGATTAAAGGCGAAAATCTACAAAATAGCTTATCTGGGCTTACATTTTTTAAATCAGATTTTGATTTCAGGAATGTCCATATCAACAATTAATTTCCCTTTTGTTTTATTTTGAATTTCTTCAATACTTACGCCCGGAGCTCTTTCCAGCAAACGAAATCCGTTTGGAGTAACTTCAATAACTGCAAGATCAGTTACAATTTTTTTAACGCAATTTACTCCGGTTAATGGGAGCACACATTCAGACAATAATTTAGATTCGCCCTTGGGATTGGTATGCATCATCGCCACAATAATATTTTTTGCACTTGCTACCAAATCCATCGCACCGCCCATTCCTTTCACCATTTTACCCGGAATTTTCCAACTGGCAATATCGCCCTTCTCACTTACTTCCATCGCGCCCAGCACAGTTAAATCAACTTTTCCGGCCCTTATCATTCCAAAACTCATGGCGCTATCAAAAAAAGCAGAACCCGGTAAAGTAGTGATGGTTTGTTTACCTGCGTTAATCAGATCAGCATCTTCCTCGCCTTCTAATGGAAATGGGCCCATTCCCAATAAGCCATTTTCTGACTGAAGAATTACATTAACTCCATCGGGAATAAAATTGGCCACCAGCGTGGGAATGCCAATACCAAGGTTTACATAATAGCCATCTTTTAATTCCTGTGCTATTCGTTGTGCTATTTGGTTCTTATCTAACATAAAGTTAATGTAGCGTTGAATGTGACTAATTAGACTGATTAGCCAATTAGCTGGTGGCTAATTTCTTACCGTTCTTTGTTCAATTCTTTTTTCATACTTGCTGCCCTCAAATATCCGATGAACATAAATTCCCGGCGTATGAATCTCATCCGGATTTAATGTGCCAGGCTCTACCAGTTCTTCTACTTCCGCAATGGTTATTTTGCCGGCCATTGCCATTAAGGGATTAAAATTTCTCGCGGTTTCTTTATAAATAAGATTACCATACGTATCCCCTTTCCACGCTTTTACCAATGCAAAATCCGCATCAAATGCATATTCAAGAAGATATTGTTTACCATTAAATTCGCGCATCTCTTTTCCTTCAGCAACTTCAGTTCCTACGCCCGCCGGTGTAAAAATGGCCGGCATTCCATATCCCGAAGCCATACACCTTGTGGCCAATGTTCCCTGCGGAATCAGCTCTACATCGAGTTCTCCGCTTAACAATTGCCTTTCAAATTCAGCGTTTTCACCAACGTAGGACGAAATCATTTTCTTCACCTGCTTTTTTTTCAATAACAATCCTATTCCAAAATCATCAACTCCCGCGTTGTTAGAAATACAGGTAAGATCGTCAACACCTTTTTTAACCAAAGCCGCAATACAATTTTCGGGTATGCCACACAATCCAAAGCCACCAAGCATTATCGTACTGCCGGCCACAATGTCGTGCACGGCGTCTTCGGCATTTTTAAAAACTTTTTTCATATTGCAGGAATTTTTTTCTGAATGGAATCGCGGACACTCTTCTTTTCAAATTGCAAAGTATTTTCTCTTTGTTTTTGAGCGTACAAGCTATCCAACATAATTTTCAATGTTTCGGGATGTTTTACATACCATTCATAACTTTTATTAAAATCGGCCGGCGCTATTTTATGAATTTCAAACACTTTTTCAGTAAGCGCTTTGGTGGCCGTTATTGTTGTAACCAAAGAATCTTTGGTGCTGATGGTAGCAGCCATGTTTTGTGCACTCATAATATCCCACAAAATACTTTTCATTTCCTGCGGTTGAATCACGGATGAAGGCACCTTATTTCGTGAAGAGCACGAAGCCATACCAACAAAGAGCATTAAATAGAAAGATCGTCTTATCATTTTAGTTGATCTTTATATCTTGATGCCGAAGAAACGTCCAGCTTTTGTAAAAACTCCAGGGCTTTCGCTTTATCAGGCGGCGTTGCTTTAGAAAAAATCTTAATCATTTCCTCTGTCTTTGCCTGGAAAAAAAACTGAAGAATCATGGTGTTGGTATTCTCCGTATAAAAAGTATTTAAAAGATTCAGCACATTTAAGATTTGCGTTCTTGCATTGGCTTCTTCATCATACAATTTATCCAGGCCGGTTCTGTAATAATTATAAATTACATCATGAAAGATGTTGTACCGGCTGTTTAGGAGATTCTCCGTAAGCCAATACCTGTTTCGGGTTCCATCAAATGCTTTCCATCCGGAGATGTTTCTTCCATCGGGAGCATTGTTAACAATATTTTGCGCTTTTTGAAAATAAGGATTGCCGCCTCTGGGCGAAAAGGAATCATAATCAAATCCCAGTATCATATCTACCCAATAGGCAAAAACGGCGGTAAGGTTTGCTACAAGCGCATCTGTGCCCGCTACTCTTGCTTCATTAAATTCCAGTTGCTGAAACTCAGTGTATTTAAAAGTAACATCGTTATCCTGGTAATTAATTATGGGCGATATGTAAGAGGTATTAAACACCGGTCTTCCTGATTGTATCGTTAATGATGCTTTATAAACATTTGCATCGCCGGTGGATTCCAGGTTCAATAAAAAACTGCAGTCAATCTTTTCCTTGGGCCCAAAGTTATCAGTGCTCCATTTACGGTTATTTACAAAATTGTTGAGAGCGGTTTCCAATGTTTGAAATGTTTTTTTATCAACGTTATTACCTACCCTGTTACTTAACACGCTTACCCGTGCCCTCAATTCCTGGGAGTTGGCAGTTATTGAAACGAGGATCAATAAAAAAAACAGCAATATTTTACTCATTCCTATATTTAATGATTGTGTTTACAATATCAGCAGCTACTTCACTTTTCAATTTTGATTGAAACTGATATTCATTTCCTTTCTTATCAAAAATAGTGATTTTGTTGGTATCGAAGCCGAACCCAACGCCATCATCGTTTAATGAATTCAGTACCAGCAAATCCGCATTTTTCGTGGAAAGTTTAGTCAAGCGCATTTTCTTTTTCGTTTTCTGTTTCTAATGCAAAACCAACTAACGTTTGCTTGCCAGATTTTAATTCTCCTGCAGTTAATAAAATGTCTTTTGTTTTTACCAGTTGCAGAGACAAGCCATTTTGTAGTTTTTTGATTTTTTCCGTCGACCTGGTTAATGGCATATAATCAGCAACAGCGGCGGCCATAATAATGATATCGTGGCTTTCAAAATCCTTCATACACTCATCAAACATTTCGCCGGCCGACACCACTCTTTTTGTGGTGATTTTATCGTTCGCCTTCATTTCTGATGGTCCCAGTACCAGCGTAACTTTCGCGCCGCGATGTAATAATTCTTCAGCAATGGCAATACCCATTTTTCCGCTGGAATGATTGCCGATAAATCTCACCGGATCTAAATGTTCGTAAGTAGGGCCTGCGGTTACCAGTGCTTTTATTCCTTTTAATGTTGTTTCGCCTTCAAAAAAACCATTTAAATAATTCAAAATTTCCTCCGGTTCTGCCATTCTTCCTTCACCGGATAAACCACTTGCCAGTTCTCCATTGTTTACAGGCAAAAATATGTTTCCATGTTTTTGTAACGCGTCTACATTTTTTTTTGTTGCAGGATGATGCCACATATCTTCATCCATTGCGGGAGCAACTAACACCGGGCAGGTGGATGACAGATAAACGGCCATGCAACAGATTATCGCAAATACCATTGGCCATCTTTGCCATTGTATTGCACGATGCAGGCGCTATAAGCATTACATCGGCCCAACGGCCAAGCAATACATGGTTGGCCCAGGATTCTTCATCAAACAGGTTAATAAGAACTTTATTTTTTGACAGCGTGGAAAATGTGAGCGGGGCAACAAAATCGGTAGCGCCCTTAGTCATAATAACTTTTACTTCGGCGCCTGCTTTTATAAGCAACCGCACCAGCAAAACAGATTTGTACGCAGCAATACTTCCGGTGACTGCCAATAATATTTTTTTACCTTTAATCATTTAATTCGGATTGATGATTTGCCGCAATCGACACATAAAAAATGGCGGTTAAAAACCGCCATTAAAATTATCGTTTCTAATTCAAATAGAATCGTAAAAATTAGTCGAAAAGATTATCCTCGTTTCTGCGATAATAAATTTTATCTTCCATAAATTCGGCAGAAGCTAATATGGCAGGATTGGGCATTCTTTCGTAAGCTCTTGAGATTTCGATCTGTTCTTTATTTTCATGAATTTCTTCAAGGCTGTCTGTATGGCTTGCAAATTCTTCCAGCTTATTATGTAATTCTTCCTTGATGGTAATATTTATCTGGTTGGCTCTTTTGGCAATAACAGCAATAGATTCATACAAGTTTCCTGTTTTTGCTTTTATATCAACAAGATTTTTTGTTTCAACAACATTGCTTGTATTAGCGGTCTGTTGGCGTCTTAATTTGCTCATTTTGTAATTGTTTAATATAATTTTGACTAAGGTTTTTATAGTTTTCGGCTTCCTTTAATAATTTGCTTTCCGGATACCTGTCTGCAAAATCTAAATATTCCGATTCCACTTTTGCGTAGCGCTCTTCCTGCTTATCCGGAATACTTAATTTGGCAAATTCATAATAAGATTTAATTGCCATCAGCATATATTCTTCTCCTTTTGGAGATTCAGGATACGTATTCAACAAATTGCCAAAAGATATTCCTGCTGCCCGGTACTGCTGAATGTTGTAATATAATTTTGCCGCCTTATATTCCTTTTCTTCCAGTTTCTCCCTGCATTTTGCAATAATGTCGTTTGCTTCTGTGATTCGTGTAGAATTGGGATAAGTATTGATAAAAGTCTGCATCATTCCGATTGCTTTTGAAGTATTGATTTGCTCCAGCTCTACATTGGGCGATTGCTTATAAAAAGTAAGCGCATGCATAAACGATACTTCCTCCGCTTTGGTGCTATTCGGAAAAACTTCTAAAAATCCTTTAAATAAATTTTCCGCATCGAGATAATTTTTCTGGTAAAAAGAACAATATGCATACTTGTAATACAACTCTTCAAATTTGTCTGACCCTTTAAAAACCGGAAATAATTCTACATACAATTGCTCTGCTTTGTTGTATTTTTTTGCCAAATAATATTCATCAGCCTTTTTGAGTTTGTATTCGTAATCAGTACTTTTAAGCACTTTATTAAATTGATTGCTGCACGAGGCCAGCATAACAAAGGGCACTAATAAAACTAAAGCTAACTTCATAAAGAGTTGCAAAATTAAGTGATTTTAAACAAAAATGAGTTTTAAATAAATCGACGCAAAATCCACTTAGTTAATATTTTGATAATACAAATAAAAAACCCTTCCGCAAGCGGAAGGGTTTATCATTAGCAAAAGTAATTGTATTAATTAGTTTTAATATCAACTGTATTTGCATCACCACCACCTACCTGGCATCCGGCTTCAACGCGGTCTGCGCTGATTCCTTCTTTTTCAGTTAAGTAAGCTTTGATAGCTGCTATTCTCTTATTGCAAAGAGCCTGAGAAGCTTTAGAAGCTGCAGGATAACCTGTAATAGTTATTGAGCAAGAAGCACTGTTTCTTAATTTAGAAGCAATAGTTGCTAACATTGCTTTTGCATCGCTGGTTAAGCTGGCGCTGTTTCCTTTGTAAGAAATACTTGGAAAATCTCCAATCTGGCAAGTGTTTGAATCACGGGCTACCATGTTTTTGCAGCACTCAGGATCCGGGCATTTACCAACACCATCAGCATCAACAGGTTGACAATAAGTAGGAGTAATCAATTCTTTATCCTTGTAATCAGGAACACCATCACCATCTGTATCTAAAGGACAACCATGAGAATCAACTTGAACGCCGGCCGGAGTTCCAGGGCATCTGTCAAGTTGATCAACTATACCATCACCGTCTTCATCATCAAATACAGGTTTTGGTATTTTCATGTGCTTAGGATTGTTGATTTCGCTGTAAGCGTAATCAAGTGGGTTAACCCACCAAAGTGGCTCAACAGCTTTAGAACCGATGTTAAAGTTCAAGCCTAATGAAAGATAGTTATATGTGTCGAAATTACCAGTAAGAACAGGATCACTTACAGGACGTTCCTGCCATTGTTGGCCATCAAGTAAATCGTCTTTTATAAGAGTAAATCTGTCTTCAAGAGCAAGGTTTACTCTTTTTCCTAATTTGAAAGCAATTCCGCCAATGAATGTTGCTGAAGGCCTTAAATTTTGTCCGAATAATCTTGAAGTGTTGCTGCTGTTGCTTTCAGCATTTGTTTCATAAGAATTATCCATCATAGATTTCAACTGCTTGCGAATGTCTTTTCTGTTGGTATATCCGGAAGTGGTAATGGAAGAGAAATTGTAAAGTGCATCACCATTTTTTGCATTAATTTTTGTATCATACAAAGTAGCGCCCACACCTAAACCTCCATACATAACCATACCGGTTTTTTGTTTGTGAAAGCGGATGTTGTTCAATGTGAACAAGCCCTGTAAAGAAAGGTCCTGAACATGTGCGCGGTAATTGTAATAAACCGGGCCGGTGTAGCCGTTCCAGGCAGGATTGTTGGCATAACCAAGATTTGGTTTCCAATTTAATCCTTTTCCAACTCCATAAATGTATTGCAATCTTAAAGAAAAAACATACCCAAGCGCTTTGCGAACATGTATACCAAACCCTGCTGTTGGCAATTTGGCGGGAACATCACCGCTAATTGAAAACATACCACCAGATATTCCTAACTCCATTTCGTTGCGTGGTTTTGCAGGAAAATCGTACGCATTATTCATAAACTCGTTTTGTTGTGCCATTCCTTTTTTGGAAATTACACTTGAGTCATAAATGTTATACACTCCAGTATCCTGTGCAAAAGCACCAAAAGATACAAGGGAAAAAACCCCGATTAAAAATAATTTAAACTTTTTGCTTGCCATAACTTTTGATTAATGATTTCTAAATAAACGTTGTTGAATGTGCAAAAGTATCAAACCTTAGTTAAAATTCAAATTTAATTTGACATTTCAATTAGATTTAGAGCCTCTTACATATTCTTACAAATTTGTAACCCTTAGACCAATAACAGGTCCTATACGCTGCATGGCCCGGATTGTTTTTTTAATCGTCAGGGACAATTGGCTTTATCCGGAAAATTCATAATATTTACCTGTCATTCATTATTATCGGTTTCTGTGCTATATTGCCGGTTTTTTATCAAATGCAATTTTCCAGAAACCTTATAGCCGCAGAACTTAAGATCTTTGAGCAAAAGTTTGCGCTGGCGGTTAAAAGCCAAACTCCCTCCCTGGATCGTATTATGAAATACATCATCAAGAGAAAGGGAAAGCAGCTAAGACCGATGTTCGTGTTTTTAAGCGCAAAACTGAGTGGAGCGGTAAACGAATCAACTTACCGGGCGGCCGCGCTAGTAGAACTGCTCCATACTGCAACCCTGGTGCACGACGATGTGGTAGACGAATCTTTTGAAAGAAGGGGCTTTTTTTCAATTAATGCCCTGTGGAAAAACAAAATTGCAGTGTTGGTGGGAGATTATTTGCTTTCCAAGGGATTGCTTTTGTCTACCGAATCCGGCGAGTTCAAGCATTTACAGATTTTATCTGACGCTGTAAAACAAATGAGCGAGGGAGAATTGCTTCAAATGGAAAAGGCGCGTAATCTGAATTTAAAAGAAGACATTTATTTCGAAATTATCCGAAGTAAAACCGCCTCACTTCTTTCTTCAGCCTGCGCCGTAGGCGCCTGGAGTACGAGCAACAACGAGGAAATTACGGAAAAAATGAAAAAATTTGGCGAAAAAACCGGAATTGCGTTCCAGATTAAGGACGATCTTTTCGATTACGGAACGGAAGACATCGGTAAACCAACCGGAAATGACCTCAAAGAAAAGAAAATGACCTTACCTCTTATATATACATTAAATAACATCGACCGGGCCGAAAAAAGGAAAATCATTTATATTGTAAAAAATCAAAACAGGGATCCCCAAAAGATCAAATACGTTTTGCAAAAAGTGATAGAAACAGGCGGAATAGAATATGCTTCAAAAAAAATGCTGGAATACAGGGATGAAGCCTTGCAGATTTTATTTCAATTTCCGGAAAGCGATGTAAGAAAAGGCCTGGAAGAATTGGTACGTTACACCACCGACAGAAAATACTAGCCGCTGAAATAAGATTCATCAGCCTAAAGAATGCGATTCACTTTACAAAATTTCATTAAATTACATTGATACGATAACTGCATGGACAAACGATGGAAAATAGCTGAGGTTGATGAGAATAAAGTAGCATCGCTGCATCAATCTTTGTCAATTAATAAATCGTTATGCAAAATTCTGGTCCAGCGCGGTATGGATACTTTTGAAAAAGCAAAAGATTTCTTTCGGCCGCAACTTTCGCAACTTCATGATCCTTTCCTGATGAAAGACATGGACAAAGCCGTTGAAAGAATCCTCACAGCAATTAATAACGGACAAAAAATTTTAGTGTTTGGCGATTATGATGTAGACGGCACCACCTCGGTAGCAACTATGTACCGCTTCCTCAAAAAAATCTATCAAAAAGAAGAAAATCTACATTTTTACATTCCACACCGATACCGCGAAGGATATGGCGTAAGCAAGCAGGGCATTGACTTTGCTTATGAGAATGGCTTCGAACTGATCATCTCGCTGGATTGCGGAATAAAATCTGTTGAACTTATCGGCTATGCATGCACGTTAGGCCTCGACTTTATTGTGTGCGATCATCATCTTCCGGATGCTATATTACCACCCGCAGTTGCCATTTTAAATCCAAAACAAAAAGATTGCCCTTATCCTTATAAAGAACTTTGCGGATGCGGAGTAGGATTTAAATTGATAACCGCATTATCTCAACGATTGGGTTTGCCGGAAGACGAATACTTGTGTTATCTCGATCTTGTTGTAACCGCTATTGGTGCAGATATTGTACCCATCACCGGGGAAAACAGGATACTTGCTTTTTATGGATTGAAACGATTAAACACCTCGCCATGCGCGGGCATAAAAGCGCTGATTCAATTAAGCGGCATTCAAAAAGAATTTTCCATTAATAACGTAGTATTTACAATTGCTCCAAGAGTAAATGCCGCCGGCCGCATGGACGATGCATCTAAAGCGGTAAAAATGTTTATTGAAGATGATTTTGTGAAAGCAATGGAATATGCGGAAATGCTACATAGCGATAACACCGATAGAAAAGATGCGGATACAACCATCACCGAAGAAGCCTATTCCATGATTGCAAACGATGTGGAAATGCTTGCGAGAAAATCAACAGTCGTTTTTCAATCTCATTGGCATAAAGGCGTGGTGGGCATAGTAGCCAGCAGACTTATCGAAAAATTTTATCGGCCCACAGTGGTGCTTACCGGCAATGGCAATGTAATTGGCGGCAGTGCCCGAAGTGTGCCGGGCTTTAATTTATATGAAGCCATTCATTCATGCCGCGAGCATTTAATTGGCTATGGTGGCCATTTTGCGGCCGCCGGCATGACGATGCATTTGGAAAATGTATCTGCATTCAGCAAAAAATTTGAACAAATTGTATCTTCTTCAATAGATCCGTTTTTATTAATTCCGGAATTATGTATTGATACTGAAATAACCTTCGCTGATATTAATAAAGGCTTCTTTAATATTATTACACAAATGGAACCTTACGGACCGGAAAATATGCGGCCCTTATTTATTACAAGAAATGTAATCAATACTCAATGGTCCAAAGTTGTAAAAGAACAACACATCAGGTTCGTGGTAAGAAACCAAAATATCACGTTCACCGGAATCGGATTTAACCTGGCGGAAAAATATGATATACTCCAAAGCAACAAGCCTTTCGACATGGTTTATACCATCGATGAAAATGAATGGAACGGAGACATCAGCCTTCAGTTAAAAGTAATAGACATCAGGCTTTCAGAAGAAACTGCTAATTAATTATTTGCCTGTAATGAAATTCATCAACTACTTAAAATATTTTTATTTCATTGCAATCAACTGGAATCCCAGGCTTGCTTTTTTCACTATTTTTCATGAAATAAAGGGCGAGAAAAAATACGGCATCAACACAATAAAAGTAGACAGGCTGCGGCGCGCCGGAATCGAAAGTGCCAACATCCAACACGCATCAATTTACCAGGCAGTAGGCTATTATGCGCTCGAAAAAGCTTTCGATTATCTCCAACAAATTGGCGCCAACCAAAATTTGTTGGACTATGGATGCGGCAAAGGACGAGTGTTGGCAGTTGCGGCGCATTATGGATTTCAAAAAATTATTGGTGTGGATTTTTCCCAATTATTTTGTGCGGAAGCAACAGATAATATTGCCGTCATAAAACCAATGTATCCTGATGCAAGCTTTAAAATTATCTGCGCTGATGCTGCGAATTATCAGATTGAAAACGATACCAACGTTTTCTTTTTCTTTAATCCGTTTGATGAAATAGTTATGTTAGCCGTTGTAAAAAACATCCTTCAATCGTTTAAGCAAAACAGGCGAAAAATTTATATTGTTTATGTAAATCCTTTGCACAAAGAAATATTTGAAAGCGCCGGTTTTGAAGAAGAATATTACCTGAAAAAGATGGAATATATTGAGCTAAGTATTTTGTCTAACGAATTGGACGAAGATTAATCAGTCACGCTTTTTCGAAAGCCATATAAGCCATTTTATAGATTTTTCTGTTTTAAAAAAAAAGCCACTTTCGCTATTGCGAAAATGGCTTCATAAATCATCATCTATGATGATTAAATTTCAGTAATGATCCTGCTCTGTTCTTTTCCTTCCATCATTTCTACGTTTCTGTTGATAAAGGTGGTAAGCTCGTTTCCTTTCAACAATCCTTGCGAAAGCAACGCGAGATCAGTTAAATTTTTCACCAAATTTTCCTGCTTTGTTTTATTGTCTTCTTTTAAAATTTTCTGATAGATCGGATGGTTGCCGTTTACTGTAAGCGTTACTTCCTCCGGCAGGTTTCCATAAAAACTTCCCATTCCGCCGCCGCCGTTCATTGCCATGTCTTTCATCCTTCTCATAAATTCCGGCCGTGTTGCAATCACAGGTGCAGATTCAGGAGATAAGCCCTTTACTTCAACCGTTGTATGCAATTCTGCAATTTCCACATGAAACAGATCTTTCAGTTTTGTTTCTTCATCCTTGCTTAAAACGCTTTCATTTTTATCGCTTTTGTCAATGAGGTTTTCAGTAATATCTGCATCCACCCTTACAAACTGTACATCACTCCATTTCATTTCCATGTTGTTGATAAATGCAGCATCTACAATGGTTTCAAGCTTTAACCACCACATATCCTTTTTGCTGCGCAGCTTTTATAAAACTATTTTGCTGTACCGGATCTGCGGTGTACAACATCACTATTTTTCCTTCTTTATTTTTTTGTAAAGTTTCGGTAGCGGTTTTATATTCTTCCAGCGTATAAAATTTTCCGCCATCCGCATCTTCAAACAAATTAAATTTATTGGCTTTCTCCAAAAATTTATCGTCGGTGATCATTCCATATTTTACAAAAAGACCAAGACTCTCCCATTTTTCTTCAAAAGATTTTCTATCTTCTTTAAACAACTCCTCTAATTTATCGGCCACTTTTTTGGTGATGTAAGAACCTATTTTTTTCACATTAGGATCGCCTTGCAAATAGCTTCTGCTCACGTTTAAAGGAATATCCGGGCTATCAATAACACCGTGCAATAACATTAAAAATTCAGGAACAATGTCTTTTACTTCATCCGTTACAAACACCTGGTTGCTGTATAATTGTATTTTGTCTTTTTGAATTTCGTAGCTCTTTTTTACCTTGGGAAAATAAAGAATTCCGGTAAGGTTAAATGGATAATCCACATTTAAATGAATCCAGAATAATGGCGGCTCGCTGAAGGGATACAACTCTTTATAAAAATCCTGGTAATCCTGCGTGGTAAGGTCGGCGGGCTTTTTAGTCCATGCCGGGGAAGGATTATTGATTTGTTTATCTTCAAAGAAAATGGGAACTGGTAAAAACTTACAGAATTTTTCAAGCATGTGACGAATTCTGTCCGGCTCTAAAAATTCTTTGCTTTCTTCATTGATGTAAAGAACAATATCGGTTCCGCGTTCTGCTTTATCAGTTTCTTCTAAAACAAATTCAGGGCTTCCGTCGCACTCCCATCTTACTGCTTTGGAATTTTCTTTATAGCTTTTTGTAAAGATTTCTACTTTTTCGCTTACCATAAAAGAAGAATAAAATCCAAGGCCAAAATGCCCGATGATATTGGCTTCATTCTTTCCTTTATATTTTTCCAAAAATTCTTCGGCACCGCTAAACGCTACCTGGTTAATGTATTTGTCTACTTCTTCTTCCGTCATACCAACTCCTTTATCGGAAATGGTTAATGTCTTTTTTTCTTTATCGATTACCACATGAATATCGGTGTTGCCCACATCACCTTTTGCTTCACCAAGAGATGAAAGCGTTTTTAATTTTTGCGTAGCATCTACGGCATTACTTACTAACTCCCGGATAAAAATCTCGTGGTCGCTGTAAAGAAATTTTTTAATAATTGGAAAGATATTTTCCGTTTGAACTCTTATACTTCCTGTTGCCATAATAAATATTTTTATTTTAGTCTGCCTCAGACCAAACCAAACTAATGCCAAAACCAAATAGCAGAAAAAATCAGAAAAAATGACCGATTATTTTCGAAAAAATCGTCTTAAAAAATAATAAATGTGAAAAACGGTCAGAAAAGCAGAACGCAGAAGCGATCCTGTTCAATTCAATCAAAGTTATTATAGCACGATTGGTAGCTGTAAAATGAAAAATGAACCCGGAAATAAATGATTAGCAAACTATTCACCTGCAGGACGTGGAAACTGTTTCCACACATGATCTCCGGGTCTGTCCAGCGGCAATGTATTCAACAGGTTATATCGCCGCAGGTCTATCCAGCGATGCCCTTCCCCGTAAAGTGAATACCTTCTTTGTTTTAGCATTTCAGTAATTAATGCAGCTTTCGTCATCGCACCTGAATAGTCAGGCAGGTTAGCGGCTTTTCTTATTTTATTTAAAGCGGTTACTGCATTAGTAAGATTGGCTGCGCCTCCCAAATTGATGTTTGCTTCTGCATAAATCAGGATTAATTCCTCATTGCGGATGATAGGTATTTTATCCACATTGGTTTTATAAAGATAAAAATCATAAATACCGGTAAGATCATCAAGTTTATAAGGCGTTGTTCTCTTTGACACTTTATTCAACCGCGTATCACCGGCCTCTGCATCTGTGATGAAAGAAATTTGAGCTACTCTCGCCTCGCCGGTGGAATTCAAAGGAAGATACACGGGATTTAACTGGTCGCCACCTGCTGAGGAATACATATAATAAGCACCTTTTGTCAAATCTCCATTTAAATCAAAAAAGGAATTGCTTAAATCGGTTAAAGCCGCCTGCCCAATCGCTATTATAAACTTCCAGCCTTGCTGCCAGCGCACGGTTGAATTGAGCAAACTCACCAGCTGTATTCCCAAATATGGTACTATTAAATGGAAAAGCCGTAGTGGCATTGGCACTAAGATCTGCATATGCAGAATCCATCAGGCTAATAATTCCCCTCAATGATGAATCCCTTGAAAGAAAAGGCCCCAGCGCATCAGGGTTGGCCACATCTATACGGATTCCATTATCATATTGGAGATTCAATACCAGGAGTAATTCATAAGCCTTAATTGTGTTGGCATAAGCTATGCCTACTTTTCTTTGCTGATCAGTAATATCTGCTTTAGTATTAGTTAATCCCTTCAATAAAATGTTGGCGTTTTTAACAACGAGGTATGCGGCGTTATAGGGCCTTGTGGTATAAAATGTATTGTTGTCCAAAACGGCTGAGCCTTTCCCTAACATATCAGATGTATACCGGGGATCAGAAGTAGAAAAATGGTAAAAGTCACGGCCAAGCATTCCAACATCATCCCAGTAAAAGGCCATGTCAGTCCTCATTCCGGATTCAGTTCCTGTTACGAGGTTTTGGATTTCGCCAATGGTTGGGTTAGTCGAAAGATGATCCAGGCTTGGATTATTAGGATCTTGTATTGGCTCAATTTTACATGATGACAAGAGCAGTAAAACCGGGAAAATAATAACAGGCGATATATTTTTTACAAACGAATATTTCATAACATTTTCTTTAGCAGGTGAAGAATACTACTTCTTTAAAAATTAACGGTTAAATTAAAATTGAAACTTTTAGCAGACGGGAATGGCGTTACTTCCACATTACTTGAAATAGCGCCGGAGCCAAAATTACTTTCTTCGGGATCATAGCTGTTATATTTAAACCAGTTAAAAAGATTGCGGCCGGAGAATCCTATTTTCACCTCTGCAATATTATTAAACCAGGCTTTTGGCAAATGGTAGTTCAATGCGATCTCACGAATCCTTACGTAACCCGCGTTCTGGATAAAGGTTGATGCTGAGGTTCCTACGGTCGAAACCCTGTATTCACCATTCACTAATTTTCCGGTAGGATCCAGGTTTTTTTTATCATAGTCCGGCGATGTAGCGGAAAGATCTGACAATAAAGTCGTGAGGTTAATATTTTTTCCTCCTTGTTTCCAATGAACCAGTACAGAAAACTCCCAGTTTCTTAAAAATAACATCTTCCGTAAACGACATCTGGTAGTCTGGCTCAGCATCTCCGAAAAGTGCCAGTCCTGATACGGGATCTACTTTGCCTTTATCATCAGGGCCTGCGATTCCCACCAATTGTGTAGGGCTTTTGCCTTTTTCAATTCTGTAGGTTCCCAAACTGGCGCCAAAACCGCCGGTATTAAAGGCAGGAACATCCAGCCGTGTTACAACCGCTTTATTTTTCCAGAAATTAACCCTTGATATCCATTTTAGGTTTCTGGTAGCGATGGGAACACCGGTTAATCCAATTTCAACTCCCTTATTTTGAATTGCGGCAACATTTTTCCAGGCAAGTGTAAATCCTGATGATGCCGGAACCTGCACATTTAATAAAAGGTCTTCCACTCTTTTTCTGTAATAAGTAATTTCTGCACTTAACCTGTTTTGAAAAAATCCTGCATCTACACCAGTTTCAAATTCCACCTGTTTTTCCGGCTTTAATGTTTGATTGCCCCGGGTAGTTAAAATTAGTGAACCGGTGGTTCCATTGTAGACAGAAGGCCCGAGGGCAGTATATATTGCTCCAAATGGAGCAAAATTACCTGACTGTCCATAAGCAGCCCTGAGTTTAAGCTGACTGATCACATTTGATTTAAAGGAAGGAAGTTCATTTATATTCAAAGCACCCGACAATTTTGGATAATAATACAGTTTGTCTGAATTTCCATTACGGGAAGATTTGTCTCCGCGCAATCCGGCGGTAGCTATGAAAAGATCTCTATAGTTAAATTCTTCCTGCACGAAAAAACCCCTGTCAAGTTGAATCGTTTTTAACTCGTTGACCTGTACGGCTCCTGCCTGGTTTACATTAGTCTGCGTTCCGATTAACTGTGTAGCGGTTGTGAGTACATTATTGATATTTACATTTTCCTGGGTAATACCGGCCTGGGTACGGAAGCTCACTTTCTCGGTAGGTTTAAATTCGTCCACCAGGAATAAACTATAATTACTATTACGGGTGACGGTAGTTCCGTAAATAGACGCTCCATTGGTACCATTCCCATTCTTCTCAAATTGCAGCTCCTGCGGAAATATGCCAATATTATTAAGGGTATAATAGTCAATACCTCCATTGGCAATAACATTTAAAGAATTCTTCGGATTTCTTAAGACCTTCCACGTGGCCGTTCCTCCCAAAGTGGTTCGGTTGATTACTTCTCTATTAGTAATCAGATCGCGGGTTTGCAAAAAATTAGATTGGCTTAGAGGATTATTTGGATAGTTCCCGTTAGAATCAGGATGAAGATTAACCCATCCTGGTGTTGAAACAAATGATACACCCATTGAGGCTCCTGTATTGTCATTGCCAAAAAGGCCACGATTGGCTTTTGATTCAACATAATTGCTGGTGAGGGATACATCTATGGTCTTTGTAACTTTTTGAGTAAGGCTAACGCGAAACGAGGTTTTCAGATAACCGGTATGTTTTACGATACCTTCATCATCATCGCGGGTTGCGCCAAAGTAATAGGTAGTATTTTCATTACCTCCGCTCACACTTAGCCTGCTATCAACCATCAACCCATGATTACCATATAATTCGTCTTCATAATTATAAATTTTCCCGTTGTTAGCGTGGTAGATAGCCAAACCATTTGCTCCATATGCAGAATCTACCTTGGCATCGTCCCATTGCCGCTGACCAAGTTTGTGCAATTGGAATTGAGACCCGACTGATTGCGAAATTTCAATCTTAGGCTTGCCGGCTTTTCCCCTTTTTGTAGTAATGATTACCACCCCCGCTGCGGCTTTTGAACCATATATAGCTGCGGCAGATGCTCCTTTAAGAATTTCTATCCGGTCAATATCATTTGGATCAAGGTCTGCAATTCTATTCGATGGGTTATCCTGTAGAACCGTGCTGCCCTGGGCCGCCGCTTTTGTAATCAGGTTTGTGCCGCCGGAAATAGACGAGTTGTCGTAAATAACACCATCCACAATAAAAAGCGGTTGTGAATTCGCTACAAGGGAAGTGATACCCCGCAACTTGATGGTAATACCACCTCCGGGCGCACCGGTATTGGATGATATGTTTGCACCTGTAAATTTTCCATACAAAGCTGCGTCTACAGATGACTGTTGAGCAGTTCCTACCAGATCCTTTGAAGAAATAGAAGCAACAGCATTCGCTGAATTAGATCGCTTTATTGTCGTTGCCAAACCTGAAACTATAACCTCGCTCAGCCTTGAATTATCGACCACGAGTTTTATTACAAGATTATTCGCGGCGTTTACGGTTTGGGACGTGTATCCCACATAGGTTATCTCCAGTTTTCGATTAATGTTACTTGCCGGTAACGAAAACCTGCCATCGGCATCCGTCAGGCTCGAAGTTTTTGTTCCTTTTACTATAACTGATGCGCCCTGAAGTGGCTTGCCTGTGGCTACATCAACTACAGTCCCTTCGATGGCGGATTGGGCAAAAACTGCTAAAGGCCACATCAACATTGAAGAGAATGCCAGGATTAAAATTTTGGTGAATTTTCGCATATGCTTATATATTTAATTTATATTAAAACTATAAATGCATTTATCACACACGTTCTTTGGATAGGCTAACGGATTTTAAAATAAAGTTTAGTATCAGAAGGAAGTAATGAGTCTGAGAATCAGAGGAAGTTATTAGCCTGAAAAAGGCACTTCTAAACTTTAAAAAAATTTGGGTTAAAGTACTATTATACTTTTTTTGAAAATAAAGTTAAATAAATAATAGAACTCTCAAAAATCTATTTAATGCCGTTGTTAATGTTTGGCTGATGGTTGCAGCAAAGTAATCACAAACAACGAAGCATATTTGCAAAATATAATTAGTAAAAATTCATAAATCCAAACAATTCAAAAAGTAGTTTTTTAAGGTTTTCATCCATAGATGCACTTCCGGGTGTTCGTTGCCCGTAAAAGTGCTTTTCAAGCAAATTGAGCCTTCTGATTATCGTTCAATAAAAGGAGATTACGAAAAACGAATCACGGGCGAGATATGAAAAGCGACAAGCAATATATAACCCCCTCAGAATAAGCTATTACAAACCTTGTGTCTCATTACGCTGTCCGAAAAAGCCGATAATAAGTCCAAGCGGGAGATAATTGTTCAATATCCCGAAAGACTGTTTTTGACGGGTTTCAATATCGAACCGTCAGAGTAAATAAAGCCGTTGAGCTAATATACAGTTTGAACAAGGGTTTAAGCCAAAATAAAAATGGACAAACTGAATTAATTTCAATTTGTCCACTTTTGTGCCCAGAACAGGAATCGAACCTGCACATCCTTGCGAACGGCAGATTTTGAGTCTGCTGCGTCTACCAATTCCGCCATCTGGGCCGGTAGAAACGAATTACTAAATTAAATTAATAACTCATTTTCGGGTGGCAATATTACGCATTCCATGTTATCTGTCCAAAATACAATTAGATATTTTACGAAGAATTTTTTTAAAGATGAAACAGATATTTACAAGTGCATCAATTTGATCCGCTATTTCGAGTACATCATTTAGAGTTGTCCGTAAAAGTTCTTTTGATAACGTAAATTGCCGACACCAAAAAAAACTCAATGCTTAAAATAGGACTAATCAGAGAAGGAAAAATTCCCGCGGATAACCGGGTGGCGCTAACTCCAAAGCAATGCAGATGGATCCAGGAAAACAAAGCGATTCGGATCATTGTACAACATTGCGATACCCGCTGCTATAAAGACAGTGAATATGTTGCCAACGGAATTGATGTAAAAGAAGACATGAGTGAATGTGATGTACTGCTGGGAATAAAAGAAGTTCCTGTTAACATGCTGATACCCGAAAAAGTGTACTTCTTTTTTTCACACACGAAAAAGCTGCAACCCTACAATCAACGGCTTTTTCAAACAATGATGGAAAAGAGAATTACACTTATCGATTATGAATGCCTGGAGCACGCTGATGGCACGCGTTTGATTGGATTTGGATTTTTTGCCGGCGTGGTAGGCGCTCACAATGGAATGATGGCCTATGGCAACCGTACCGGCAAAATTAATTTGGGCCGGGTTTATAAAAAGAAAAATTTCCAGGAACTGATCCACACTTATTTTGGCTTGAAACTTCCCCCGTTAAAAATTGCGGTAACCGGAAGTGGAAGAGTGGCACACGGAATTCTTGAGATTATGAATCTTATGGAAATTCACGAAGTGGAACCAGATGAATATAAAGACAACCAATTTTCTTACCCGGTTTATGTGCATCTGAAAGGTGCAGATCTTTATGTAAACAAGCTAACGGATATGTATAGCCGAAAAGAGTTTCATGAATTTCCTGAAAGATACAAGTGTCTTTTCAGTGATTATTTACCGGTAACGGATATTTTATTAAATGGAGTTTATTGGGAAGAAAAAATACCGCGGCTTTTTGAAATGGAAGATATGAAACACGAAAGTTTCCGGATAAATACGATAGCCGATATTTCTGACGACCACAACGGATCTGTTCCATGCAACCTGGGCGATGGCACCATGGAAACCCCGGTGTATGGTGTAAGCAAAACTGACGGAATGCTTACAGAGCCTTATCTTCCGGGCTCCGTAGACATCATGGCGGTTGGAAATTTACCAAATGAACTGCCCAGGGATGCTTCACGCTATTTTGGCGAGCAATTGATAAAATTTATTCTTGATGATCTTTTAAAAGGAGGATCCGACTTGTTGGAACAGGCCACGATGTTAAAGGATGGAAGACTAACTACAGAGTACCAATATATGAAGGCCTATTCCGAAAAATCAATTAGTGATGTTATTCAATAAAATGATGATTTCTATATTTTGGCTTTTCACAATGGCTAAAGATTGAGGTGAATGAAATTTTTCTCCAGGTAATAATCTTTTAGTAAAAAATAGGAGTCTTCTGAATAACTGCCGTCATTGTTTTTTATGATCAATTCATTGGAAACCGCAGTGGCCGGATGCTTTACGAATGATTGTATTGCGCGAAAAAAGGAATGCCTTGGAGTTTGTTTCACCAGCAATTCTTCCTCTAAATAAAATCCATTTTCCGCCGCCAGGCCTTTGAAATAATCTGCGCGGTGAAATGGAAGCAATACAGTAAACCTGCCATCAACGGTCAAGTGTTTTTTTATTGCCTGCAGCAGTTCCGTTAGCGTTAATCCTTCATCATGTTTGGCTACATTTTTTCCCGGCTGCGATGCCTTTAGATCCTGTTCAAAAAATGGCGGGTTAGCAATAATGAGATCGTACTTTAAATGATGATTCCATGTTTTGATGTTCGCATGAAAAACGGTTAAGTTTTCCTTCCAGGGAGATGAAAGAAAATTTTCTTCTGTTTGAAGACAGGATCCCTCATCAATTTCAACTGCATTAATTCTTCCTGTGTATTTTTGGGCAATCATCAGGCTCAGCAATCCGGTGCCGGCGCCAATATCTAATATATTTTTCGGATTGAACTTTTTTGCTTCGATATTCTTTGCTATCCACGCGCCAAATAAACAGGAATCTGTGCAAACCTTCATACTGCTTTTTTCCTGCTCGATCGTAAATTGTTTGAATTGAAAATAGGTATTCGGCACGGCGTTGATGATTAAACGTTTTGAGGTTGATATCTTATCTTAATAAAATAAAACTTCCTTTAAGATTATAGGACTTACCAATTTGGTCAATGGCTTTTAAAACCCAGACAAAAGTGCCGCTTTCCATTTGCATTCCTTTATAAAATCCGTCCCAGCCTTTGTTCATTTCACTGGTCGAAAATATTTTCTGTCCCCAGCGGTTGTAAATTATAAAATAATCGAGCGTTTTTATACCGATAAGTGATGGCTTTAGCACATCATTTAAGCCATCATTGTTCGGACTAAATGCCGTTGGTACATAAACTGCGGAGCCTTTGAAAACAGTGATCTTTACAGAGGCGGTATCCGTGCAGCCTTCGGGAGTTGTGATGGTTAGTAAATATCTGATATCGTTGTTAATGCTGCCAACCGGATTTGAAATGCCCGGATTGCTAAGACCCGTTGCTGGCAGCCACGAATAACTGCTGCCGCCGCTTCCACTCAACTGAAAGGACGTATTTGCAGCTACTACAAAATCGTTTCCTGCATTTGCATGCGCCTGTTTTATCAATATATTTTTTGAAGCCGAAGAAACGCAGCCATTGTTCGCCATGGCGGTTAGCTGCACTGGATAAGCGGCAGGTGCTACATAAATATGCTGCGTATTTTTTTGGGATGAATAAAGATTATCGCCAAAATTCCATTGCCATGTATCTACGGTTGTGAGAGCATCTGTTTGCTGCGCATTCAATAAAACGGGTTTATTTACACATCCGTCATTGGCATCAATATTTATCTCCGGCACCGGTTTAACAGTAAATTGAGTTGAATACAAATCTGATGTGCATCCCACGTCTGTGGTAACAGTGGATTCAACTAAATGATTGCCAGCCAACAACTTACTAAAATCAGGTGTTAACTGGCTGGAAAATGAAGACGCCATCAACCTGCCATGTCCATTGATTAATGCGACCGAAATCTGCCTTTGCATCTATTTCCATCCGGGGCTGAAGCCCCTTGCAGGTATCATAAACATGCATTGAAAGAGTTGGTTTATCTCCAAGCGTGATTGTTCTTACGTACGTCTCACTCTCGCATCCATCTGCAGCAGTTATCGAATGCTTTACGGTATAAATGCCAGGCTTTGAATAACTGTGAGCCGGTGGATTTGCCAGCGTGCTTGTAGCGCCATCACCAAAATCCCAAAAATAATTTTTGATGGTAGTGAAAGAAGTAGAACTGTCTTTAAATGTCACCGGTGCTCCATAGCACAACTGGTCGTTGGTTAACCCGGTTTCAAAGTCCGGATTAAGGGCAGTACAAAACTTTTGCACGTTAAAGGCTCCGCCTGTGGCAGCGCTAAATCCCCAATAAACCATCGGATCATTTTTAAAAACAGCAGACACCAAATCAACTTGTGATTCAAGCCGGAACACGCCATCAAAATAAGTGCTTAATTTATGAGATACCGGATCCCACTTTATTTGAAGAACATGCCATGCGCAATCTTCGATATTATCAGATGTGGCAGAAGCCGGAATCGGCCCAGCCAGGTCGTTGCCATGTTGAATAACACCATTTGCCTGTATGCTGATATGGTCAAACGCCGGATCGTTATCCTCAGTATTTTGCCACGTATCTAAAAGAATTCCAATCGAAGGAGATACTCCGCTAAAGCCCATTCCTCCACCCGCAGCGCCAAGGCCGGTGCTTATTGGTTGCAGCATAAAGGCAATTCCATCTGCTCCTTCAGCATCCTGGCATCCCAAATACACATTAAATTTAAAATCGAATGGACTGTTAAGATTGATTTTTGTTTGTTGCCATACACTTCCGCTTTGAAACGTAACTGGGTGGGTGAGCAAATAACAATTACAACTTTCCTTGGTTGCATTTCCGTTGAGAATATACTGCGAAAAAGTGGTTGCCGGCAACAACAATGCTAAACAAACGGGCATCATCAGGCAAAGCAGTTTAGGCATTGTATAGAATGGGTTTTTAATTGGTTGCAGCCTTTAACGCAGATGCTTTTATCCAGGCCTCTCTGCCCAGCCCCGGATGAACATGCCTTTCGCTATGATAAGAAGAACGAACCAGCGGCCCGCTTTCAACATAATCCAACCCGATCTGGTAGCCGATTTCGCGCAATTCCGCAAACTCCGAGGGATGCACATAACGCTGAACAGGCAAATGTTTTGGAGTTGGTTGCAGATATTGGCCGATAGTAATTACATCCACTTCACTGTCTTTTAAATCCTGCATCGTTTGTATCACTTCCTCTTTTGTTTCGCCAAGCCCCAGCATAATTCCGCTCTTGGTTCTCATTCCGCCTTTTTTAAGGATACGAAGCGTTTCCATACTGCGCCAATATTTTGCCTGTATTCTAACGGCGCGGGTTAAACGCTCAACGGTTTCAATATTATGGCTCACTACATTTGGTGCTGCATCGATAATGCGCTGAATGTTTTCTTTATCGGCTTTAAAATCCGGTATCAGCGTTTCCAATGTAGTATTGGGGTTTAAAGATTGTATGGCTTTGATGGTATTTTGCCAGATAATTGAGCCGCCATCTTTTAACTCATCGCGATCAACAGAAGTGATTACCGCGTGCTTTACTTTCATTAGCTGAATCGCTTCAGCAACGCGCTGAGGCTCATTCCAGTCTACTGCCAATGGCCTGCCGGTGGCTACTGCACAAAAGCCGCAGCTTCTTGTGCATATATTGCCAAGGATCATAAAAGTGGCCGTTCCTTCGCCCCAGCATTCACCCATATTAGGGCAGTTTCCACTTTCGCAGATGGTGTGTAATTTATGTGTGTCTACTAAATTTCTTACGTGCTTATATTCTTCGCCAATGGGGAGTCGTACTCTCAACCATGACGGCTTTTTGGATTTTGGTTCTGATATTGCCACAATTTCTTCGCTCATTTTTTATCCTTTTTTATTGATCTAAATTTGATTGGTAGCCCGTGATTTACTTTCTTTTTCCAAATAAAATGGAAACATACCCGCTAAAGAAAAATTGCTTTTCTTTATTATTAACAAGTTGAGGAATTTTTTTGGAATAGTACTCGCCTGAGATGCCTACTTCGAGCGCCGACAAGACTTCATTATAGCTTCCATAATCAAAGCGAACAGCGGCTTTCGCATAAAGTCCCGGAACTACCGTCATATCACTCCAGCCTTTTCCTAATGTTGGTCCGCCGTAAATTCGTGCATTTAAAAAGTCGATGCTATCGGCTGACTGGTATTTAATATAATTGATATTATTGCCTTGCTGCGCCTGTACATAATACGGGCGCAACAAGCCTGCCGTGATGCCACCGCCATAATTTCCGGTGACGCTTACACCATTTTTATTTGATTTGTTTCCTAACAAAATCTGTTGCTGAACACCAAGCTTTACCGGATAAAAGAAATTCTCCTTTCCATAAATATAGGGAACGGAATTGGCGAAGTAACTGCTCAGTTTTTCTTCTTTAATATGTTTGCGCTCGCTTATTTCCAATTGATATAAAAGCGATTTTTTTACGGAACTGGCCCTGCCCAATTCAAAGAAAACGCCATATCCGTCGCTAATTAATTTTGCGCCGAAAGCAAAACTTTTTTTATAAGAAATCACGCCTTCTTCTTCCTGCCTTATTAGCGTATTTACGTGCTCACGCTTCGCTTCCTGGCGTTGTTTCTTTTTGCTTTGTGCAAAGGTGGTAACCGACAAAGAAGATATGAATAAAAAGAAAATTAATTTGCGCATCTGTTTTTATAATTAGAGCTGTAAATTTATGTAAAAATAAGAGAATGACTGCTTCAATAATATATACCGGAAATTTGCGCTGCCAGGCCGAACATGTTCAAAGTAAATCGCAGATAGAAAGTGATGCGCCTACCGATAATCGTGGCAAAGGCGAACGGTTTTCGCCTACTGATCTTTTATGTGTGTCGCTCGCAACCTGCATGCTTACTACAATGGGCATAAAAGCAAGCGATATGAATGTAAATATTGACAATGCAAAAGCTGATGTAAAAAAACACATGGCTTCCGATCCGCGAAGGGTTGCAAAAATTGAGGTGGATGTATTTTTGCCTGCCAACGACAATGAAAAAGAAAGGTTAATCTTAGAAAGAACCGGAACCAATTGCCCCGTGGCTAAGAGCATTCATCCGGATATTGAATTGGCATTAAACTACAAGTGGGGAAGCTTTTAAAATAGAATTTCCGATGCTGCATTGTAAACATTTTATGTTGTTACAATAGTCATTTTTTAATTGAATAAATGCCTGCGAATCAAACGCGCTTTTGTTACTGAAATCAAGTTGTTCAAAGGCTTTGGTGATGGTATTTTTTTCCGGAGCAATTTCTTCAAGCCACCTGATCGCCTTTTCTTTCATATATTCTTCCTGGTGATGAAGGCCGTAAGAAAATAAAATGGGTACGATCGTGTTTATGATAATGTTGTCAATCATTTGTTTGCCTAACGTTTTTTCGCGGTAATCGCTTTCTTCATCAAAAACATAATGGTAATGCCAGTAATCATTGGCGGTTACTGAAAGCATTTTTTTTATTTCAGCAACTGAGTTGGCTTCTTTTATTTTTGAAAACAAATGCTCACTTGCGTGGATGAGCATGGCGAGTTGCGCAAGCCTGACAGTTGGAAAATTTGCCGGCCGCATTCTTAAAAAATGTAAGGTTTCGTCTACCGGTTGCAACCCGTACTTCTTTTGATAAAAGCAGTATTCCTTCTGCAACATTTGAGGATATTTTTCTGTAAAGGAATTATTCAGCAAACCTGCCTGTCCAAACAATAACGCTTCGAGTTGTATAATGCTGTTTTTATGTTTTGCCAAAATAGTTGCCGGTAATGTTTTAGCCACCTTTTGAAATACATCGCTGTTCACTTTCAGTCCGAAATTAGCTGCAATCAGCCACCAGAATGTTTCTTCCCAATGATAATTTGTTTCCTGTAAAATCCTTAATACGCCCGCTGATCTCGCCATTAATCTTTCGGCTACCAGCCTTTGTTTCCAGTTATCGAGCACAAGTTCATTTAATTCATAAGCCTGCTTTTCGCAGGGAATAAATTGTGCTGTTTCCATCAGTTGCCTGTATCTGTCGAGTAATATTTTCGAAACGCGATCCCGTAATTCGATCGTTGGCAGATTATTTCCATTTCCGTCTTTTATTGCGGTATCGTTATGCCAAACCACATGTAAAATCACGTTATTATAATTATTGTCTGAAGAATGTTTATGTAAATTCCAATGCGATGAATTGATATGGATTTCAATATTACCAGCCCATACGGTATCGTTGATTTTTATTTTTGCCTGCGTAAAATCCGCGCCCTGGTTCGTGTTATGCGCGCCCGGATGAATTACCTGTATGGCATCGCCATCAGTGCTTAATAAATTACTGTTGTTGTAGTATTGAAACTTCCAGATGTATTGCAGAATGTCTTCTTTCATATCTCGCATTCATTAGAATCAGCAATAAATTAAACTAAAAAGTGATAAATGGACAAGAAATTATAGATTTTAATCGTGGCCGCTGCATGCGTTAATGTCTCAGTTTGCCAAATTTTATTGCGATTTTCTACTTTTTGGCTTGTATGACACGCGACAAACAATCAGATTTTTTTTCTGACTATCAAAATTGGCCAATTGAATTACTTTTCGTTCCTTTATTAACCATTTGGTTAAACTAAACGGTGAAATTATGAGAGAAGAATCCACAGAAGAAAAAATACTTGCCGCGGCGAAAAAAGTTTTCCTTTCCAAGGGAATGGCGGGCGCGCGGATGCAGGATATCGCGGACGAGGCAGGAATTAATAAAGCGCTGCTTCACTATTATTTCAGAAATAAGGAAAAATTGTTTGAAGTGATTTTTGCGGCTGCAGCCCAGAAACTTTTTCCTACGATCAATTCCATCTTCGAATCGGACATGCCTCTTTTTGAAAAAATTGAAAAATTTTGCAGGGAATACATTTCTGTGATGATAGAAAACCCTTATCTGCCTTTGTTTGTGTTGTATGAAATGGGCAATGATCCACAATTTTTTTTGAACAAATTTTTCAAGGGAAAGAATGCCCCACATCCGGAAAAATTCATTGAGCAAATTGAAAGAGAGGTAAAAAAAGGAACGATAAAACGCGTAAGTCCTTTGCAATTATTAATGAACCTTATTTCACTGTCGGTGTTCCCGTTTGTAGGCAAACCGCTATTTCAGTCGGTTTTGGGATTGGATGAATTACAATATCGTTCTGTTATGGAACAAAGAAAAAAAGACATACCCAAATTCATTATAGATTCTATAAAAAAATAAACCGCATGAATTATTTGACTAAATGGTTAACCCGCCTGGTCAAAAAAGGCTTAGCTGCAATTTCGCTGCTTGCCGTTTTGAATGTAAATGCCCAGGAAATATCGAATTTAAATCTTGACCAGGCCAATGCATTCGCAAGAAAAAATTATCCCGCTATCAAAAAGAAAGATTTACTGGCGCAAACGGCATCGTTAAATATCGAAAATCTACATAAAGGCTTTCTTCCTCAATTCTCTTTAACCGGGCAGGCCACCTATCAATCCGACGTAACGCATATCAATATCCCCATTCCCGGAATTAAAATTCCCTCTCCCGGAAAAGATCAGTATAAAGTTTCGGCAGAAGTTAATCAGCTTATTTACGACGGGGGATCCATCAAACAACAAAATATTTTACAGCAATTAAATGAAACAACAGAGCAACAAAGTGTGGAGGTGGAATTGTACCAATTAAGAGATCGCGTCAATCAATTGTATCTTGGCATATTGTACCTCGATGCAGAAAAGTCGCAGGCCGAATTAATAAAGCAGGACATCCAGATTGGTATAAAAAAAGTGGAAGCACAGGTACAAAACGGGGTTGCCTTCAAATCGAATTTAAATGTATTGAAAGCCGAATTATTGAAGGCAGCACAAAGAACCATCGAGATAGCCTATTCAAGAAAAGGAATGATAGAAACTCTGGAATTATTTATGAATGTGAATCTTGCAGACAATGTTGTGCTGGAAAAGCCGGTTGCTTCTGCGAATGTTGTCGACACAAATATAACCCGGCCGGAACTGACTCTTTATGCGGATCAGACAAAATTGTTAGGTCAGCAAACCAAATTAATCAAAGCGCGTAATCAACCAAAGGCAAGCTTGTTTTTCCAGGGAAATTATGGAAGACCTACATTCAATTTTTTATCCAACAGCTTTGATTTTTTTTATATCGGCGGCGTTCGGTTTAACTGGCCTTTGGGCGGCTTCTATACCAGAAAAAATGACAACCAATTGGTGGAAATAAATAAAAGGAATGTGGAAATTCAAAAGGAAACTTTCTTGCTAAACACCAGTGCTCAATTAAAGCAACAGCAGTCAGACATTAGATAAACTGGATCAATTAATTGCAGGCGACAAAGAGATCATTTCGCTGCGCGAAAGCGTGAAAGCCGCTGCCAGCGCCCAATTGGAAAATGGCGTAATAACGGCCAACGATTATTTGCGCGAAGTAAACGCCGAAGACCAGGCAAAGCAAGCTTTGATCACTCACCAAATACAACTACTGCAGGCACAAATTAATTATGAAACCATTTCCGGCAAACAATAAATTATTTTTCATGAACAAAAAGATTTTAATACCATTCGCGTTGCTATTTTCACTGATGGCATGCAACAGTAATAAAAATCCTTACGACGCCTCCGGAACTTTTGAAGTGGATGAGGTGATTGTTTCAGCGGAGATTCCCGGCAAAATATTGTCTCTGAATGTAAATGAGGGAGATACTTTAGGAAAAAATGCAATTGCCGGAACCATCGATGCAGCAGATATTTCGCTTCAGAAAGACCAGGTGCAGGCAAGCATAAAAGCGCTAGGTGAAAAAAAAGCGGATGTACTTCCTCAGGAAAAATTGTTAAAGAATCAGTTGGCAGTGCAACAATCGCAATTGCAATATTTATTGCATGAAAAAACAAGATTCGAAAATTTACTTAAACAAGATGCTGCAACAGGAAAACAGGTGGATGACATCAACTCGCAAATAGAAGTGGCACACAAACAAATTGCCGTAACCCAACAGCAAATAAATGTTCAGCGAAACAGCATTTCAACGCAGAACAGAAGCGTTATGAGTGAAGCGGCGCCTCTTGAAAAAAGAGTAGCCCAATTGAACGAGCAAATTCAGAAATCAAATATTGTGAATCCCATTTCAGGTACGGTTATTACCAAATATGCGGAACAGGGAGAGTTTGCCACCACGGGAAAACCTTTGTATAAAATAGCCTCTTTATCGGAGATGACCTTGCGCGCATACATAACAGGAGCGCAGCTTTCACAGGTGAAGCTGAACCAAAAGGTAAAAGTGCTGGTGGACAATGGAGCAAAAAAATACAAAGAGTTTAATGGAACTATTTCCTGGATTTCCGACAAGGCAGAGTTTACTCCAAAAACCATTCAGACAAAAGACGAAAGAGCCAACCTTGTTTATGCCATAAAAATAAAAGTAAAAAACGACGGCTATTTAAAAATTGGAATGTACGGAGAAGTAGTATTGAATCCCGAATCATAAACACTATTCTTTAAAATGAAACCTTCCGTAACAGCAAAAAATATTGTAAAATATTACGGCTCAAAAGATCAAAGGATAGAAGCTGTGCGAGGCATTTCTTTTGATGTGCAGGCCGGCGAATTGTTTGGAATTATTGGCCCGGACGGCGCAGGTAAAACTTCTTTGTTCAGGATACTTACAACCTTATTACTTGCCGATGAAGGTGAGGCAACAGTTGATGGATTTGATGTGGTAAAAGATTATAAAGAAATCAGGAAACGGGTTGGGTATATGCCCGGCAGGTTTTCATTGTACCAGGATCTAAGCGTGGAGGAAAACCTGGAATTTTTCGCTACTATTTTTAATACTTCTATCAAAGAAAATTATGATCTTATCAAAGATATTTATTTGCAGATAGAACCTTTCAAAAACCGCAGGGCCGGAAAATTATCCGGTGGCATGAAACAGAAGCTGGCATTGTGTTGCGCCTTGATTCATCGACCTTCTGTATTGTTCCTGGATGAACCGACTACAGGCGTGGATGCCGTTTCAAGAAAAGAATTTTGGGAGATGCTGAAGAATTTAAAACAGCAGGGCATCACCATTTTCGTATGCACCCCGTATATGGATGAAGCCGGAAAATGCGACCGGGTTGCTTTGATGCAATCGGGAAATATTATGTCGATAGATACGCCCGAAGGAATCATCGAAAAATTTAAAGCGGATTTGTTTGCAGTTCGTTCGTCGAAAATGCTTCCCTTACTGGATGACCTTAAAAACTTTAATGAAGTAAGAGATGCTTATTTTTTTGGCGAATACCATCATGTAGTAATGAAAGAAAAAAACAAGGAGAAAGAGTTAAAAAATTATTTATCAAAATATGTTGGCGATGATCTTGAAATAAAAGTAGCGCATCCCGATATAGAGGATTGTTTTATTGCACTGATGAAAAACTAAAAATGGAAATTGAAAAAGCCATAGTTGTTGAAGGACTCACCAAAAAGTTTGGCGATTTTATAGCCGTGAACTCTATTTCTTTTGAAGTAAAAAAAGGAGAAATATTTGGCTTTCTTGGTGCCAATGGCGCCGGCAAAACTACGGCGATGAGAATGCTTTGCGGCCTGTCCAGTCCCACTTCAGGAAAGGCCACTGTCGCGGGTTTTGATGTATACCACCAGACGGAAAATATAAAAAAGAACATTGGCTACATGAGCCAGAGTTTTTCATTGTATGAAGATCTTACCGTAAAAGAAAATATTCGTTTTTATGCGGGCATTTATGGAAAAAGCAATGCATTCATCAGGGAAAAAACATCGGTTATTTTAAAAGACCTGCAGCTTGAAAATGCAGCGGATAAATTGGTAAAGTCATTGCCATTAGGATGGAAACAGAAATTGGCTTTTTCGGTTGCCATCTTTCATGATCCGGAAATCGTATTTCTTGATGAACCTACCGGTGGCGTGGATCCTGTGACGCGCCGCGAATTCTGGGCAATGATCTACAAAGCCGCTGGTTTAGGCATTACTGTTTTTGTAACCACGCATTACATGGATGAAGCGGAATACTGTAATCGTGTATCCATCATGGTGGATGGACGTATTGAGGCAATGGATTCACCGCAAAATCTGAAAAAGGAATATTCTTCGGCATCAATGGAAGAAGTGTTTTTAACGCTCGCGAGAAAAGCGGTGAGGAGCGATGAATAATTTGGACCAACACAAAACGAGGAAAGCGAAAATATAGTTTTTTATCATTTAAACGCCTGGCAAAAACAAATCAAAAAGTGAAGCAATTTTTTTCATTTGTAAAAAAAGAATTCTATCATATTCTGCGCGACAAGCGTACTATGCTTATTCTCCTCGGGCATGCCCATTGCCCAGATAATTATTTTTGGGTTTGCGCTTACCAACGAAGTGAAAAATGCCAGGATCGCAGTGCTTGACAATTCTAAAGATGTAGCCACCGCCGCCATTATACAGCAAATAAAAGCCAGCGGATATTTTGACGTTGAAAAAAATATTTCCGGAGGGGATGATATTAATACTGCTTTCAAAGAAGGAAAAATAAAAATGGTAATGGTGTTTCCGCAAGACTTCAATAAAGATCTGCATCACTTCAATAAAGCCACAGTGCAGTTGATTGCAGATGCGTCTGATCCAAATGTTGCCAATACATTAACGAATTATGCCACTGCCATCATTATGAATTATCAGAAAAGAATCACTAATGATTTGGAACTTCCTTACGCCATCAATACGGAAATACGCATGTTGTACAATCCGCAATTGGAAGGCGCTTATTCGTTTGTTCCGGGAGTAATGGCCATGGTGCTGATGCTGGTGTGCACCATGATGACAGCCATAACCATAGCACGCGAAAAGGAAATGGGCACCATGGAGGTATTGCTTGTATCACCCGTGATGCCGTTGAAAATTGTAATCGCCAAGGCCGTGCCTTATTTATTGATTTCAATCATCAATATCGGAAGCATATTATTATTAAGCGTGTATGTTTTGAATGTACCCATCAACGGCAGCCTGCTTTTATTAATTGGCGCGAGCATTTTGTTTACGCTCACTTCACTGGCTCTCGGGTTGCTAATTTCGTCGGTTACCAACTCGCAGCGAACGGCCATGTTTATCGCGCTTGTCGGATTGTTTTTGCCCACGGTAATGTTAAGCGGATTTATGTTTCCGATAGAAAATATGCCGTGGCCATTGCGGCTTTTTTCAAACATAGTTCCTGCTAAATGGTTTTATACCATTGTGAAAACAGTAATGATCAAAGGCGTTGGTTTTTCCATGATTTGGAAAGAGGTGCTGGTACTCGCAGGCATGATGATCTTTTTTTTAGCCTTGAGCATTAAAACTTTTAAAATCAGGTTGGCATGAGGGTATTACTATTTTTATTGCAAAAAGAATTCAGGCAAATATTCCGGGATCCCGCGATCCTCAGGATCATTTTTGTGATGCCCATTATACAATTGCTGGTACTTCCCTGGGCTGCCGATTATGAAATGAAGAACATCAATATCAGCGTTGCGGATCACGACCACTCGCCCTATTCGCAACGGTTAATTTCAAAAATTACCGCGTCAGGTTATTTTATTTTGAAAGATTACACCGCGTCCTACCAACAGTCGCTGGTGGATATTGAAAAAGATCGGGCAGATCTTATTTTGGAGATTCCTGTATCATTTGAAAAAAAACTCGTCAAAGAAAATAAAGCTTCCTTATTCATTGCAGTAAATGCCATCAATGGCGTGAAAGCCAGCCTTGGAGCGGCTTATCTTGGTTCTATCATCCAGGATTTCAATAATGAAGTTCGCACGGAATGGATACAAATTCCGCGCTTTAGCCCGGAGCTACATATTGAAGTGGCTTCGTCCAACCGGTTTAATCCGTTGCAGGATTATAAATATTTTATGGTGCCGGGCATTTTGGTTTTATTGGTAACTCTTGTGGGCACTTTTCTTACGTCATCCAATATTGTGAAAGAAAAAGAAGTGGGCACTATCGAGCAGATCAATGTTACGCCTATAAAAAAGTACCAGTTTATCCTGGGGAAATTAATTCCTTTTTGGCTGCTCGGCATGGTGGTGCTGGCAATCGGGCTCGGCATTTCCCGGGTTTTTTACGGAATTGTTTCTTTGGGAAGTCTTTGGGTTATTTTCGGTTTTGCCGCCGTGTATTTATTGGCCATATTGGGTTTGGGACTTCTTATTTCCACCTATTGCGCCACGCAACAACAGGCCATGCTTATTTCATTTTTCCTGATGATGATCTTTATTTTGCTGGGCGGACTATATACATCAATAGACAGTATGCCGCATTGGGCGCAGTGGATTACCAAAGTGAACCCGGTGTCTTATTTTATTGAAGTAATGCGGATGGTAGTTTTAAAGGGAAGCGGTTTTTCAGATATAAAAAACCAATTGCTGATAGTGTTTGGTTTTGCAGTCTTTTTGAATGGATGGGCAGTTGTCAGTTACAGAAAGAGATCATAACCGCTACGACGTGAAACGGATTTTATACAGATGATATAAGCCAAAATGTAGAAAATCGCCATTCTCAGGAACCGGAATTTTACAAAAAAAGCCAATCCGAAAAAACGGATTGGCCTCAAACTTTTTATTAAAAGTTAACTTTATTTGTGCGCCTCAATCTTTTTTACAAAGTTTCCTTTTGGTTGTGATCCTACTAATTTATCTACCACCTTACCATCTTTCACAAACAAAATTGCGGGAATGCTGGTAATTCCATAATTGATACTTAACTGCGGATTTTGATCCACATTTACTTTTCCAACGTTTACTTTTCCATCGTATTCTTTTGCAAGCTCTTCAACTACAGGGCCAATAGCACGGCATGGGCCACACCATTCTGCCCAAAAGTCTATCATGGTTAATTTTTCTGAATCAAGTACTTTCTCTTTAAAATTCGCGTCGGTATATTCCTGGGCCATAATTAAATTTTTTATATGTTTTGTAAAATTATTTTAAGTGATATATGGTCTGCAAAATTACAACCAATAATTTTAAATGTTGAATTGGCATATCCACATCATGTGAATTCTACCTGCACCTCCAATTCGGGTTTTTGTTGCAGATAACCGGCCATTTCGTCATTCATTTCAAATCCGTTTTCAAGTGTATACATCCCAAATTTTAATCTTGATGCCGCATCGTTTATGCAAAATTTCAAAGTAGCATTTCCGGGAAACCGGCGCACATTTTTTTCGAGAAAATCTATAAAATCGCTTGTCACTTCTTTTGGATTTAGCTCGATCTGCAACTTTTTTGTGCTTGATTTCATTAATGATTCCAAGAGAGTTACGCCGTTTACCTTAAATTCAAATGGAGATGTTTTGAACCGCTGAACAAACGATCCGGAAAGACAAATTACCATTCCCGGCTCCAGGAAATTGTTCAATCTTACATAGTCTTCGCTCCACAGCATCAACTCCATTTTCGACGTATAATCTTCAATAAAAAATACTCCATATTTATTACCATTTTTTGAGATGCGATGTTGAGCTTCGGTTACCAAACCGGCGATTCTAAATTGCCGGCCCGGGTTGGGATGAAGATTTACCGCGTCTTTGAATTCGTTAAATTCTGCAACCGGGGTAAGTCCATAATGCCTGATCTGGAATTTAAAATTATCCAGCGGATGGCCACTCATATAGATACCGATTACTTCTTTTTCATTATCGAGTAATTTGATGAGAGGCCACGGTTCACAATCCGGGATCACCGGCGGCGTAACTTCTGCCATTTGCAGATCGCCAAATAATGTATTGGTGCTTCCATGCAGTTGCGCCTGGTATTGGTTGCCAAATTTGATGATCTTCTCCAGCGAATTAATGCTTTCTCCCGGTGCGGTAAAGAAAAATTGTGCGCGGTGCATATTTTTAAAACAATCGAACGCGCCGGCATAAGCCAGACTTTCCAATGACTTTTTATTTACCGTTCTTTGGTTTACTCTTTTTATCAAATCGAAAATGGAAGTAAACATTCCATGCTTTTCTCTCTCTTCAATTATATTTTCGAGAGCGGCATCGCCCACTCCTTTCATACCGCTAAATCCAAAGCGGATCTCCCCTTTTTTATTTACGGCAAAGCCTTTTTGAGATTCATTGATATCAGGTCCCAAAACGGTTAGGCCCATGCTTTTACATTCTTCCATGAAGAAAGTGATCTTTTCAATGGCTCCGGCATGATTTAGTACGGCGGCCATATATTCGCTTGGATAATGCGCTTTTAAGTAGGCCGTTTGGTAAGCAACAAAAGCATAGCAGGTAGAATGCGATTTGTTGAAAGCATACTGAGCAAATGATTCCCAATCGGTCCAGATTTTTTCCAGTTTACCTACAGGATGATTATTCTTCTTTGGCACCTTCAATAAACTGCGCCTTCATTTTATCCAGCACCGCCCGTTGCTTTTTTCCCATGGCTTTCCGCAGTACATCGGCATCGCCTTTACTAAAGCCGGCTATCTTCTGCGACAGCAACATTACCTGTTCCTGGTAAACGGTAATACCGTAGGTTTCTTTCAAAAATTCTTCCATCTCCGGAAGATCATAATGTATTTCCTGCCGCCCATGTTTGCGCTCAATATAATCGGGAATGTAAGCCATAGGCCCGGGACGAAAAAGCGCATTCATCGCAATAAGATCATCAAACTTATCCGGCTTTAAATCTCTTAAATGCTTTTGCATTCCGCGCACTTTCAAACTGAAATGTACCGTTGGTTTCTGCACGCTGATAAAGCTTGTAAGTGAGCTCATCATCCAATGGCAAACCGTCAAGGTCGATCTCTACTCCATGATTTTGTTTGATAAGGCGCAGCGCAGTCTTTAAAATACTGAGCGTTTTCAATCCGAGAAAGTCCATTTTCAGAACACCGGCACTTTCAATATTGCTTCCATCAATTTGAGTAAGCCATAGATCAGAGTCTTTAGAGGTAGCTACCGGAATCAGATCCATCAGATCCTGCGGAGCAATGATAATAGCCGACGCGTGAATACCGGTATTTCTTACAGAGCCTTCTAAAATTTCTGCTTCGTGCAAAACTTTCGCACGCATATCGTCGCCATTATAAATATCGCGAAGCTTTAAAATATTGCTGATGTCATCCGCGCCAACACCATCTTCCGTTAATGATTTCGGGCCTGTAACCGGCGCCTGCAGCACCCTTCGTAAAGATGTGCCCGGCCTGTCGGGAACTAATTTTGCCATCGCATTACTTTCCGACAGCGGAAGATCCATTACACGGGCAACGTCTTTAATACTCATCTTGGCGGCCATGGTGCCATAAGTAATAATTTGAGCCACCTGGTTTTTGCCATATTTGTCCACCACATAATCCATTACTTTCTGGCGGCCCTCGTCATCAAAATCCGTATCAATATCCGGCATGGATTTACGATCCGGATTTAAAAATCTTTCAAAAAGTAAATTATATTTTATGGGATCGATGTTGGTAATACTAATGCAATAAGCCACTACAGAACCAGCAGCAGAGCCTCTCCCCGGCCCTACAAACACGCCCAGTTTTTTTCCTGCGGTGATGAAATCGCTCACAATTAAAAAATACCCGGCAAAGCCCATTGTTTTAATGGTAAACAATTCAAAATTGATCCTTTCTTCAATTTCTGGAGTGATGGTTTCGTATCTTTTCCTGGCTCCTTCCCAGGTTATATGCTCCAGGTAGGCTTCCTGGTTGGCAAATTGCGGTGGCACCGGAAAGTGTGGAATGAGAATATCTCTTTTCAGATCGAGCACATCAATTTTATCTACTATTTCGTTGGTATTATCCAGCGCATGTGGAAGGTCATCGAAAGCAGACAGCATTTCAGCGGTGTTCTTCAGGTAGAACTGGTTGTTTGGAAACGCAAAGCGTTTGTTCTTCACCGTTATATCATCATCTGCAAATTCGCTGAGCTTGGGTGTGGCCTGCTTTTCGCCGGTATTGATGCAAAGTAAAATGTCGTGCGCATTGGCATCTTTCTCATCCACGTAATGCGAATCGTTACTGGCGATAACCTTTACGTTATATTTCTTCGCAAATTTTAATAAGACCTTATTCACTTTATCCTGGTCAGGAATTCCATGCCGCTGCAGCTCAACATAATAATCCTGCTGAAAAATATTGAGCCACCATTTGAATTCGTTTTCTGCTTCCGCTTCTCCTTTTCGCAAGATCATTTGCGGCACCAGAGCGCCAAGGCAACAAGTGGTGGCTATAAGCCCTTCATGATATTTATGAATCAATTCCTTATCGATGCGCGGATATTTGGAATACATTCCTTCAATATATCCCAGCGACGTGAGCTTGATGAGATTATTATAACCGGTATTATTTTTGGCCAGCAATATCTGGTGATGACGCGGATCTTTCTGGTCTTTGGTAAATTGTTTTTGAAAACGGTTTTCGGTGATATAAAATTCACATCCTACGATCGGTTTTACTTTTAAGGAGCCATCAGCATTTTTTAAGGCATGCGCCTGCTTTACAAATTCAAAAACGCCAAACATATTTCCATGATCAGAAATGGCGAGCGCAGGCATGCCATCACTGATAGCTTTATTATAAAGCGCTTTTACCGATGCAGCGCCGTCGAGTAATGAAAATTGGGTGTGTACATGGAGGTGAGAAAACTTCATAGAAAAATATTAAAACAATACCTGCAAATATCGTGAAAAGCCAAAAGGTAGATTTTTCAATTTACTAACAGAAATGGTAAAACTTTTTTTTAAATTCTTTTCAACACGCAAATAAAACATGTAGATTTTAAATAATGAAGCAGGATTCTTTAATTTTACAAAAATAATTTTGCTTTGACAACCTGCTTAAACTGTGGGGAATTATTTGAAGGGAATTTCTGCCCTAATTGCGGCCAGGAAGCCAGGAAGCAAAGATTATCCGCCACTGTTTTATTGTATGAAACGGTACATTTTGTTTCACATTTTGAAAAAGGTTTTCTACACACCGCCTGGGATTTTTTGATACGGCCAGGCAAAGCATCCATCAATTTTTTAAGCGGAAAGCGCAGGCAATATCAAAAACCGGTCAGTTATTTTTTAGTGCTTACCGGTTTGTATATCATCGTGCATAATTATATCATCTATCATTATCACTACCATTATTATATCTCCCATGCCAGCATGGCTGCCCTCGATTTTAAGGAGCAGTCAAATATTTTATTACGAACTCATTTTACGCCATTCATCATTTTGATCATTTTTTTATCAGCCGTGGTTATCTATTTTATTCTCGGCAGAAACAAATACAATTTCATTGAAATACTTACCATCTCTTTATATGGCGGGGGTACTTACTTTTTAATGCTTTTTTTAAGTGATTTGATTTTGGGAGCGATATTCGGGATGAATGTAATTTCAATGAATGTATTTTTATGGCAAATCAGCATTTCATCCTTATACAATTTTTGGTTTTGCTTCGATTTCTTTAAACGGGCCCGGCTTACTTTTTTCCCGGCCCGGTTAATAACGGTATCTCTTCTTGTTTCCGGTATCGGCTGGATAATTATGAATTACCTGCCAATGTTATGGGCTTCTTTGAATAAATGATTTTTCAAATACTTTTGAACAATATGTCTGAACCTCGGATTAACTGATTTACCGATTCTCCTGATTGGAATGAAAGGTTTTTTTATTTGCTTCGCAAAAGGTTGGGCCACACGAAGGCACAAAGTCTGAACCCCAGATTAACTGATTACTTATTATCCTGATTGGAATGAGTTTGCAACTGCCTTGGTTTGTGGTACACTACCCTACATTTACCATAGACTAAATACCTCACCTCGTATGTTAATATTGTTTTCCCAGACCTATAAGGTTTCGAAAACCTTATAGGTCTTTCTAAATACTTTTGAATAATATGTATGAACCCCAGATTAACTGGTTTACTTATATTGATTGGAATGAGTTTGCTTTTAGTATCCTTTTTTTCCGGAAATCACAGCAATCCGTCAATCCCTTAAATCTGCGGTTCAGATTTTTTTCTTCTTCTTCCCTAACATCCCACCTGTAATTTTATCATACAACTAAAAGATCAACGGCTTTGTTACGAAGCAACTACCTATTCTTATCATTTTAACCCGAAATAGTTTTTGAAGAATTAAAAACTGCAGCCGTTCTCTTACTTCTTAAAAATTACGCCGCATCTATCATGCTACTACACGGTTCATCTACCTCTGGCTTTATTTTTCCTGATGATATTATACAAAACCAGGCCTGCGCCTGCAAAGAATATTGCCACCAAAGGACCAAATTTGCCTGGTATTACATCACTGGCCATCAATCCAAATGCTGAGCCTCCCGCTATGATACCTACCTGTATCCAGAAGTCGCTTCTCGCAAGGTTTGGATCCATGCCTTTTTCTATCAGCGCCAGGCGCTCTTTTGTTTTTGAAGTGATGTAGAGATAGCAAATGCCAAACACTGTCAATAAAACGAGAATTATCAACAGGATAAAAAAGAAGGAGCTTAAAGATGGATTGTTCATTTTGTATGTTTCCCGTTTTGACAGCGCAAAGGAAAACATGGTTACAAAAATTATTTAGAATTATTTTGTAACCGGAACAACCTGACGATTGTCCAAACAAAAGTGAATATCGCAACTGACATTGACATAATACAGCACGTACTTGCAGGCAATACAGAAATGTACAGCGTGCTTGTAAACAGGTACAAGAACAAAGTATTCAGCCTTGCTTATGCCATTGTCTCCAACAGGGAAGATGCGGAAGAAATAGCCCAGGATGCTTTTGTAAAAGCATTTAAAGGCTTGTCGTCATTTAAGGAAAGATCTTCTTTTAGTACGTGGATGTATCGCATTGTCGTAAACACCGCCCTGAATAAAAAGAAATTAAAAAAGCTGGTAACAGTTGATGATACATACTTAATAAAACAGGACGAGTCATTTGGATTTGAGTCGTTGACGCAGTATTTAAAAGCAGAAGACCAGAAGAAATTTATAAGAATGGCACTTGATGCGTTAAATAAACAGGAAAGGCTTTGTCTCACGCTCTTTTATCTCAGCGAATTATCAGTGAAAGAAATTCAGGAGATAACAGCCATATCGGAATCGAATATAAAAGTGTTGCTTTTAAGAGGAAGAAAACATTTATATGAAGAATTGAAGAAACTATTGAAATCAGAAGTAAAAAATTTAATTTAACGGGTATGAAAGAAGATAAACATTTAAAAGAGTTGCTGCAGCATAGCCTTGCGGAAGAAACGTCTGCAGACTTTACTGATAATTTAATGCAGCGAATTAATATGGCTTCTGCATCCGAAGCCTATACCCATTCTTTATGGCACGATAAATTATTTAAAATAATAGCCGCTACGTTTATTTTTATTAGTATTCTCTTGCTGGTATTGAATATACCCTTCGATAAAATTACCCTGTCCTTTGACTGGAAGCCGGAATTGTCTTCTGCCCTCTCCTGGCAGGTCATTCAATTCCTGCTTGTGTTTTGGCTAATGATGATCCTAAACCACGTGCTTTCAGCAAGGAGGCAGAAAGAAGTCTAAAAAGAATTTGCGGGTAGGCGAGGATGTTGTTGGCTATTCATGGGCTCTCGCACTGGTTCGTGGCACATGAGACAATCCAGTGCAGTTGGCGTTTGCGCCAATAGCGTGATTGAAAAGTCGCATCGCTCCTAACTGAAATATTATTCCCCGGGGAGTGCAACAATTTCATTAAAGTTATAACCGGCTCTTGCCAGCGCCCTTCCCGCCGCTTCTATCGCAATGGGCGCAGGATTTGGCAAGGTTTGAACCAACACCAAGCCTAAAGCCAATGTTCTTTGTTGCAGCTTTGTGGTCAAAGGTCAGGTTGTAGATAAGTCCTGTCTAACCGAGCTCAAAGGATACAGCATTTAGTTTTGAGGTTGTCTGTGCACTGCAAAGTGTCGCGCAAATAAGAATTGCACAAATAGCAGTTAATAAGGATTTCATGATTGTGATTTAATAGGGTTTTACTCGAGTGGCGTACGGTTAAAAGGCGGCTTCAGAATACATTTTCAAAGTAGAAAACTGTGTCACGCCGCTTGCATAAATGCATTGTTAGCGGTTCGTTGTTTTTTCGTTTGTAGGTTCATAGTAAAGCGTTACAGCACCACCGCTAAAAGTTTTTGTCTTTATAAGTTTAAGAACAGTCCTGTCTTTTATGTTTTCAAATAATGGCAAACCTGTTCCCGCTATAACAGGGTGAATACAAAGTTGGTATTCATCAATCAAATTAAGTTTCATTAGCTGTATAATTAAACTCCGACTGCCAACTAAAATGTCTTTACCCGATTGTTGTTTGAGTTCTAAAACTTCTTCTTCAATATCCCGATTTGCCAACTTTGCACTTTTCCATTCTACATTTTTCAGCGTGTGGGAAAAAACAATTTTGGGAATTTTGTCTATAGCAATAGCAAAATCATTCATTGATTTTTCATCGGAAGGATTTTCTAACAGAGTTCGCCAATATTCCATAAGTTGATATGTTATCCTTCCATATAGAATGGTGTCTGCGTTACTTAACAGGTCAGTGTAATGTTGATGTATTTCATCGTCGGGAATTCCTGCTGTATGGTCGCAAAATCCGTCAAGTGTCATATTGATTGCTGCAATTAGTTTTCTCATACTATTTTGTTTAAATCAATCGTCAAATTTCTGTCAGCTGGTTGAAGTTTCCTATGTCGTCCGTTAGAATGACCGCACAAGCGCTAATTTATGTTATAATATACTTTACATCAAAAAAAAATGCATTCGATACTCAATTATTTAGTGTTATACTTTTTATATTGTTGTTACTAATTTTCCTTATGGTTATCATCACTAAGTAAATAATTCCACTAATAAATAGTAGCCGTAAAAAACTGCGAACAATAAATTGGAAAGTTTTGGTTCATAATGCTAATCTATTAAATAAAAAGAGAACATCCCAGGTTGTATTTTCTGCCGTTGGTCATGAGACTTGCGCTAGCAAGCGCATCATAATTTTTGTCATTGTTAGCAACGAAAAGCTAACAGAAGCCGGGCTAATTTTTTTCGCGAAGAATTGTCTCTCAGCATTAGCTTGCCAGATTCCTTACGGAAAAATTCATTTTCAGGATTGAATATCATAAAACAAAATGTGAAAGAAAATGTACAAAAAACTAATTTTTAGTAGAATGTAATGTCCAATATTTGCAACGTAATCTCTGTCATTTTTGTATTCCACTTTCTGGCAAAAATAAACCACAACAAGCGATGCAGCATTCTTCAGTGTATGGGAAAGAGGTACTACAGCGGAATTTTAAAACGCGGTAAATTACTATTTCTGATGATCGCATTTGCCAGCCGGATTTTTTTGCAGGAAGCGCTTATTGCTTTTTGCGGTCACACTAGAACGCGCTCATTTACCCCAACAGTGGCATGATTTTTCAATGGGTTTTCGGGTAACCATTTTACTATTTTTCGTTATGAAAATTTTGAATACAAAAGTCATGAGAGGACCTAATTATTGGTCCACTTACCGGAAGCAGCTGATCGTAATGAAACTGGACCTTGAGGAATCTGAAGAATATCCAACTAACAAAATAGACGGATTTTCGGAGCGCCTGGAAGCATTGATGCCTTCACTTTATTCCCATCGATGCTCAGAAAATAAGCCGGGCGGCTTCTTCATCCGGGTAAAAAAGGGAACCTGGCTCGGCCATGTTATTGAACATGTTGCCCTCGAATTACAATCGCTGGCGGGAATGCCTTGTGGTTTTGGGCGCACCAGGTCTGCAGGTAAAAAAGGTGTTTATAATGTTGTATTCTCATACCAGGTTGAAAATGCCGGGCTGTATGCAGCTGAAGCCGCTGTGCGTATAGTGCAGGCGCTTGAGGCTGATATTCCCTATGATATCAAAAAAGATATTAATGAGCTGATAAAAATCAACCGGTATGAAGGTATTGGCCCCAGTACCCAATCTATTTTAAATGCTGCCCGGAAAAAAGGTATACCCTATAGACGGCTTGACAATAATTCTCTTATCATGCTGGGACAGGGCATTAATCAAAAAATGATACAGGCTACTATGGCGTGTAGCACCAGTGGTATTGGCGTAGAGCTTGCGTCCGATAAAGAGGATACCAAAAGACTATTGGCAGATAGTTATATCCCTGTTCCGAAAGGAAGAACCACTACCACTAAAGCTGGCTTAAAAGAGGCGATAGCGGAGATAGGATTTCCCTTAGCCATAAAGCCCATAAATGGAAATCATGGAAAAGGGATAACAACCAATATAACCACGGAGGAAAGTGCCCTGGCAGCGTTCGAAAAGGCACAATATATATCTGAGGAGGTAATCGTCGAGCGATTTATAAAGGGAATGGATTTTCGCTTTCTTGTAATTAACTATAAGCTGGAAGCCATTGCACGGAGAACTCCCGCCATGGTAATAGGCGATAGTCATTCAAATATTGGTGCCCTGATAGACCAAACAAACAGTAATCCGGAACGGGGTGAAGGGCACGAAAAAGTGTTGACTAAAATAAAGGTAGATGCCGAAACCAATTCAATTCTTATTGAGAAAAATTTAACCCTGAATTCGATTTTACCGTTCGGTGAAATCTTGTTTTTGAAAGATACTGCCAATCTAAGCACAGGAGGAACTGCAAGGGACACTACTGATGTAGTTCACCCGTACAATGCTTTCCTCGCAGAACGGATTGCCAGGCTGATGAATCTTGATATCTGCGGTATTGATATCATTGCAGAAGATATTACCAAACCGATTTCAGAAAAAAACGGTGCTGTGCTTGAAGTAAATTCCGGCCCGGGCTTTCGCATGCACCTTTCTCCATCAAAGGGGACACCCAGGGATGTAGGTGAGCCTGTAGTAAAAATGTTATATCCTGATGGTGCCTCCAGCCGCATTCCCATAGTGGCGGTAACCGGAACCAACGGTAAAACCACCACCACAAGATTAATTGCACATTTCGCAAAAAATGCAGGCCGATCGGTGGGTTATACTACTACCGACGGAATTTATATACAAGACCAGGCAATATACTATGGTGACTGCAGTGGGCCCTCAAGCGCAGAAGTGGTATTAAGAGATCCGATTGTAGATTTCGCAGTCCTCGAAACTGCAAGAGGCGGCATTCTTCGCTCGGGCCTTGGCTTTGATAAATGCAACATAAGTATCATCACCAATATCACAGAAGATCACCTGGGATTGAACGACATAAACACTCTTGAAGATTTGGCAAAGGTAAAATCGGTGGTTGCGAGAAGCACCTTCAATGATGGTTTTGCTATCCTTAATGCGGATGATGATGTGGTCTACAATATAAAAGATGAGCTTGACTGTAACATAGCTTTATTCAGTGTAGAGGATAATAACAAACGTATCATTTCCCATTGTGAAAACGGAGGCTGGGCGGCAATAATTGAAAAGGGATATTTTACTATTTGCAAAGGCGAATGGAAAATAAAAGTAGCAAAAGTAAACGAAGTGCCTCTCACATTAGAGGGGCGTGCAACATGCATGATTAAAAATATTTTACCCGCAATATTAGCAGCTTCATTAAGCGAATTTGACACCAAAACAATCCGGAAAGCTTTAGAAACCTTTATACCAGGCCCGGAACTTACACCGGGGCGAATGAATATTTTCAAAGTGAGAGATTTCGAAGTAATGATCGATTATGCGCATAACACAGATGGCTTTAAACAGCTAAAGGAATTTATGCAGCAATTGCATTCATCATTTAAAGTAGGCATCGTAGGTTGTGCGGGCGACAGAAGGGATAAGGATATACGGCAAATGGGCAAATATGCCGCAGAAATATTTGATGAAATAATTATCCGGCACGATAAGGATGGACGCGGAAGAACCAATGAAGAAATTACCCGCTTACTAATGGAGGGAATACATAGCCATAAACCCGGCGAAAAGCCTGTCGTAATTTCTGATGAGACAGATGCCATAAAATATGCAATACAGTATGCCACAAAGAATTCGTTTATAGTGGTACTTAGTGATGATGTGCAGGGGAGCATTAATTGCGTAAAAATGGAAATGAAGAACCAGGAAAATCACCAATTTAATTCGATGAACGGAGCAATTACACTCAATTAAAAACTAAATAAATTATGATACCGAAAGGAACTATACTTCTCATTGGCGGGGCCGAAGAGAGATCTGAAGATGAAAGTGAAATGGAGCAGGATAATAACGTCTACGAAAAATTTGAAATCCTTAAGGAACTACTGCCAAAAAATGGAAAACAAAAAATAGAGATTATCACTACTGCCTCAAGCATACCCGCAGAAATGAAAAAAACGTACCTCAATGCATTTAAAAAAATAGATTTTACCAACGTAGGTTTTATTGAAATACAAGATAAACACAGCGCCAGGGATGCTGATGTTAGTAAACGGGTGGAAAATGCACATGCTGTTTTTTTTAGCGGCGGAGACCAGTTTAAGCTTTCAGCGTTATTAGGCGGCACAGAAACGGTTAATCTGATAAGGGAAAAATACATCCATGATAAGGATTTTGTTGTTGCCGGTACAAGTGCTGGGGCCATGGCTATGACCAAGCTCATGATATATGAAGGCGGCGTTCATGAAGCCATATTAAAAGATGATCTCAAAATGGCTGCAGGTATGGGCATATTTGATACTTGCATAATCGATACCCATTTTATTAAACGCGGAAGATTTGGACGGTTGGCACATGCCATCACCATGAACCCGGAAGCACTGGGCATAGGCCTCGGCGAGGATACTGCCGTAATTATCAAACATGGAAATAATGCAGAATGCAGGGGCTCCGGGATGGTAGTAATAATTGATGGATCCGAAATCGAGCAAACCAATATCACTGAAATAACAGATGGCGATCCTATTTACGTTGAAAATTTGAAAGTGCATTTGCTCGCAAAAGGCAGCAAATTTTCCATTGCTGAACGTAAAATTATTTATAAAAATATAAACGGAAAAAAACGAGACACAAAAATACCCGCATAGACTATACCGGGTATTAGCTGATTAAATTAAATTTTAAAACTTTTTTGTATGTGTATAGAAATAAAAGAAGCCCTTAAGGAAGATGTTCTCCGCTTTATTGAATCAGAACCGGGATATAATCCTGATGAAGTGGAAGAGATCACTGTCACAAGTCAATCCGGGGAAACATGGAGTATTCTTTACGGCGAAAGCATACAAATGGGGATAATGGGTTTGGGCGAAACACCGGGGAAGGCTTTTGAGGATTTTATTAAACAGTGGAGATCTTATAACGGTTTTGAGTGGATCAAAAAGAGTAGAATGCTACAGGACCCGGATGGTACCTTCGTATAACAATTTGAAAGCGCCTAAGTAAACGCATGATATTTCGTAACAACACTTCATGCCTAAGTCTTCAATGCCGTGGCTATGCGCTCGCCTTGCTTATAATGTGTTTTTTCTTTTGCAGTAAATTCTATTTTTCCTTGCTCAAAAAGCATGACAATATCCGAACCGCCAAAAGCAAAAAATCCAAACTCTTCTCCTTTTACCAATGTAGCTCCTTCTTCTACCGAAAAGTTAACGGATGAGATGTGTCCCATTCCAATGGGCATTACCGCCACAAAACCTATGGGAGATTCAATTATAATGTATCCCCTTGTATGCATAAACTGAAAGCCCACATCATCGATATTTTCAACCGTGCCATCAGCTTTTTTTGCTTCGTTTATCCAGGTGGTGGCAGCAATTTTTTTTACTTCACGAATGATACCCCCGACAGGTGTATGATAGCGATGATAATCGGCAATGCTTAAAAAACTATGTGTAAATATTCCCGATTTAAACCTGTGGGCGTAAGCGCTGCCTTGAAGTAAATCTGCTATTGAATAGGTAACCCCCTTCGCGGTTATTGAGGAATTTTCGCTGATAGCCCATTGCCCGCAAAACTCACTATCCGCCGGTGACACAATGATGTTGTCATCACACAAGCCTGCCACAGGCCTTTTGCCCGCCTTTACCTGCCGTCCTAAAAACTGGTTATAGGTTAACCATCCACTTGGCCCCTCCTGGTAATCCTCTATATGATACTCTGGATTTTTTATAAAAGTATCAATACTTCCGGCCGACTCTGTGGTATCCATGAAACTGCCGCGCGTAAGTACAAACTCCTGTATCCATTTATTAAAATCAGCATCTTTCTTAAGTACCCCATCAGGATCATTTCCGAGAATAAAATAAAATTCCCGTACTGAAGGCATTAACTCTTTTTCATCAGGAATATGCGTTAGTGTGTTATTAAGAAAATCGTAAAACTCAGGTAATGTTCCAATACGGGGCAATTTAGCTTTTTGTAATGCTGTATTAAGTGCTTCGTTTAAATGCGGGCGCGATTGCAAAAGAATTATCAGGTCTTCAACGCTTTTTTGGTTTACTAACATTACTGCTGATTTATGATTTCTTAAAGCGTGCAGATTTTTTGTTTTTTCCATAAAGCCACATTATTACAACGGATGTAATAATAATGCCGGTGGCAACTTTTTTCGCCACCAGCTTCGGATCGTGTTTCCACATTGCTTTCCAGCCCTGTTCAGAAAAAACGTTAGGGACATGCCCCGTTGACAAATCATCGACATAGCCTTCCATTACATTAACCCTGTCTGCAAATATTAATGATAGCCAATGCGCCCATTTGCCTTCGCTGTATTTAAAGGCAAACCTTCGCATCACGCCACTTAAACCAGAAGGCGGCATCGACGTTCCGAACACAGCAGATAAAGTTGGCCGCTCATTGGAATGCAGCACTTCAACCGTTTGCTTTTGCAATGGTGGGCGTACATAATTTGATCTTTTGTGATCATCACCTGTCCACTTTTTCATTGGATAAGTGGGTTCATTATCCGGGTCGGCATCAATGCCCCACCCTTTTATGTGAGCATATTTTTCTTCTAAATTTTCCATGATATTATTTTTTAAGCTCTTTCAGCGGGCGGTATTAGAATAGGTTTTATACAGTGATCCAGTTTTGCTGAAAAAGTACGGTAGGCATCTGATATTTCTTCCAATGGAAAGCGATGCGTAATTATTTCTTTGGGGTTCAATCGCCCTGCCCGCACATGTTCTATTAATCTTGGCAACAGTCTTTTTACGGAAGCCTGGTTGGCCCTGATCGTAAGTCCCTTGTTTACAACATTGCCAATCGGGATAATATTTCCTGTGGGCCCGTACACACCAACAATGGATACGATCCCACCTTTTTTTACTGAGTTAATAGCCCAATTAAGTGCGGTAGCAGAGCCAGCCTGCATCATTAATTTCCTGCCTGTAATTGTTTGCAGGGCACTGCCGGCTGCTTCACATCCAACGGCATCAATGCATACGTCAGCTCCAAAATTATCAGTGGCTTTCTTCAGGAACAGAACAGGATCATTTATCGATCTGAAATTATAAGCTTCACATTGTGCATACTTTCTCACAAAGTCGAGCCTGTATTCTATGTGATCAATAACGATTACTCTTCCTGCACCAAAAAGCCACGAACATTTTGCTGCCATAATTCCAATCGGGCCTGCACCAAAAATAACGACCGTGTCGCCTTTTTTTATGCCACCCATTTCTGCCGCCTGGTAACCTGTAGGTACAACGTCTGTTAATAAGACAGCATCTTCAATGTCTATATCCGGCGGAATGATGGTAGGGCCAACATCTGCATACGGAACCCTCACATATTCGGCCTGGCCGCCGTCATAACCACCGGCGGTGTGTGAATAACCAAATATGCCTCCCACCGCTGTTGCTTCGGAATTTGATTCATGGCAATTGCCATATAATTCCTGTTTGCAAAACGGGCAGGTTCCGCAGGCTATATTGAACGGCACTAATACCTGGTCGCCTGGTTTTAATTTTTGGACATCAGGCCCGACATCCACAACAATTCCTGTAAACTCATGCCCGAACGTTGAGCCGACACGGGTATCAGGAACCAGCCCATGATAGATATGCAAATCGGAGCCGCAAATACCAGAACGTGTAACGCGCACAATTGCGTCTTGTGGATGTAATATTTCAGGTTCGGGTTTATGGTAATCGGGCCTGATGCGGTAAGGGCCGCGATAGTTCATCGCTAACATATTCGTTTCATTTAACTTTTAATGTTATTTATTACCAGGAAATTCGTTAACTACAGTTTTCATATTCAGGGCATTAGCCGGGACTAACGTGAATCCTTTTTCTTGCGACAGAAAATGTATTCGGTTAGTTCCAAAAAAAATCACCGGCAAATCGAATGAAACCTTTCGTCACTTCTTAAGCTCCTTTTCAACTTTCCTGCGGGAATTGCCTACTTCTTTCACTGCGTCTTTTACTTCTTTTCCGGATACATTTAATTTATTCTTTTCGTAGTTCACTTCGTAATCCTGTCCGCCTGCTACTTTGGACCGGTCCTGGCTGCGGCCTTTGCCTGATTGTTTTGTTTGCATAGTAATTTGTTTTAGAAATTCGTTATAAAAATGATGCCATAATTATAAAAATTAAAAAACTGTATCAAAGTTTACTACGGGACGTCCTACGATCACTATACCCTTCAAGTTGGATCCTCATGAAGTTAAAGTACAGAAAGCTACTTTTTAGCTTCTTTCGCAATAGTCTAAATTTTTTGAGACAATTGGCTTACTTGCCCTTGTCAGATTAACTGATTGACTTATGAACCTGATTGGAATGAAAGGTATTTTTATTTGCCTCGCAAAGGGGCGGGCCACAAAGACGCGAAGGCACAAAGTCGGAACCTCTGATTGACTGATTTACTTATGATCCTGATTGGAAGGACTATTTGCTTCGCAAAGGGGCGGGCCACAAAGACACGAAGGCACAAAGTCGGAACCTCAGATTGACTGATTTACTTATGATCCTGATTGGAATGAAAGGTATTTTTATTTGCTTCGCAAAGGGTTGGGGCACAAAGACACAAGGTCACAAAGTCTGAACCTCAGATTGACTGATTTACTTATTATTCTGATTGGAAGGAATATTTGCTTCGCAAAGGGTTGGGGCACGAAGACTCGAAGGCACAAAGTCGGAACCTCAGATTGACTGATTTACTTATTATCCTGATTGGAATGGAAGGTATTTTTATTTGCTTCGCAAAGGGTTGGGCTACAAAGACACGAAGGCACAAAGAGAAATCTTTCAGATTTCATGAAGGGCAAAACACTAAATATTGCTTGCAATAGTCACAAACTTACATTCATTTTAATCGCATTAGTGGTACGTGGAATTTTGTCCAACAAAGGCCTTTCCCTTTTTCGACGACCAACAATGGAAGAACACCAATAAAGGCTGAGTTTTTTTAAAACACGAACAGCCAGGCATTTCGATTTTATTTTCACAAAAATCAATCTTACTTTTCAACTATATTACCAGATGCCATTGTTCTATAACTTGTTCCATTATTTCCGCCCATCTCTAAATTACAAAATTGTACCTGTAATTTTGAGCCAACATGACTCACATAAATGCTCTGTCCTTCGTAACTGGTCCAATAAATACTGCTTTTGGTAAGTGCAATATTCACTTTATTGTAGCTGTTATCTGCCTGGTCAAATAGAGGTGAATTAATAGTCGTATAAATACCATCCTCAGGCTCAAGGGAACGCCAATGTGTGTGGAAATAAACAGTTATCTCTGAAAAAATCCCTCCTGAACCAGATAAAGCTTTTTGAGAAAAAGAACGTTCAATTCCTTTGGTAACAATTGTAAAATTATCTGCCGGTAAATTATTATAAATTGTGCTGTTAGTACTTACATTACAAGGAGGTTCGCCTTGCTCTAATTTTACTTCAATATACATGCTGTCAATTTTTTGGCATTTCCCATCAGGGGTAGTTAGCCGTAAATAATACCATCCCTGGTTTTTCTTGTCAGCAATAATGGAATCTATAGGCGTCTGTCCCCAATAGTTGTTTGGCCCATGCCAATCATACACACGGTATCCACCTACTTCCTGGGTGCCAAAACGGATCATTTCTCCAATCTTTACAGGACTATTAGACAATAGAGTAATATTCTGTATGTTTTCACAGGTAATTTCTTCCGATATTTTTTCTTTGTTACAACTTAACAAAACGAAAATTGTTGCTACCATCATCAAAGAAACTGTTTTCATAATACTGGTAGTTTTTTTCAAGAATTATATATTTCGACAACGGATATTAATTTCTGCAAAATTTTAATATCATCTTTATGATAGGGCAAATGTGCCTTCGGAAATGAAGCATTCAATTTTTGGACAGCTTTGTTATTATCGTGTATTGCTTTATAAAAACTATCGAACGAAAGTTCTTCTATTTTTCCGTTTTCCTTTTTGAAATAATATAGATTATAACTACCGCCGGTTTGATTTGTACCACTACCTGATTTATCAGTCCAGGCTGCGTAATATAAACTTATCTTGCCGTGCCTTACCCTTGAGACCGTATATTCCGGAAGACGCTTATTTTGATAATACTCATTGTATTCAGTCGAGGATTGATAAGCAGCAATCTCTTCCCTATTTATTCTTTGGTCATCAACAGCAATCCAGTTTTCCTTTTGAACAACCTTCCAGACGGACGAAGGTGAAAAAGTCATTTTGTTCCCGATAATTTTTTCTCCATTCTTTTTAATAACAAAAACATCACTGTTTTGTTCCCGTCCCAATAATTTTTCCCCGGCAAAACCTTTTTCATAGGATTTAACTGTAACGCATGAAAACGCTGAAATCATTAACACACCAATTAGAAGGAAATTCAAATTTTTAAGCATTTTGTTAGTTTGAGGTTAGTAGTAATGTAAGTGGGAAACGGATTATTTTTCCGGACATTTGTTATAAACGAATTTTATAATAGATTATTGCTGTTCCATGAAAAATCCGAGTGCAATTTTTCCTAAAAAATACGTTTTAAAATCCGCCTGAATACCGATGGACCAAAACAGATGCAAACACTTACGTACCAAACGGCAAAGTTTCAACACATTCAGGAGCAAGAACTTCACTTTTCGTCCCCGAACTCAATCAACTAATCGTAGCTTTGCCTTCGCGTTTTAACAGCAATGCTTCTTTATTAATTTACGAGATAAAATAAAAGATATGAAGCAAACATTCCTTTTCGTTTTAGCTTCTATAACTGTTATGTACAGCTATGCACAAACAGATAGCACAGCACTCAATAATGTGTTTGGCAAAAAAGGCACAGTTCAGGGAAACGTTTACAAGATTTCTTATCCACGGTCTGATTTAAAAGTAAAGGTTGGCGATTTTTCTGTAGCCCCGGGACTTGCGCTTGGCTCATGGATTGGTATTATAAAAATGGGAAATGAATCAATGATGATGGGCGACCTTGTGCTGCTCGATTCTGAAGTTCCAAAAGTTATTGCAAAGTTGGTAGAAGAAAATCTTGACATTACTGCTATACATAATCATCTCATTAATGAAGCACCAGCCGTGAAGTATATTCATTTTCATGGAAGTGGTGACGCAGTACAACTCGCAGAAAAAATAAAGGCTGTTCTTGCTGTAACTGCAACGCCACTTACTCCGACTATGGCTCAAACTCAAACCAAAAATATTGACTGGAGTAAAGTAACAGCTTTACTTGGAACAACAGGAAAACAAAACGGAGTATTATTACAATACAGTTTTCCACGCAATGAAAAGCTTACAGAAAGTGGAATGGAAATGCCGCCATCAATGGGTATGGCAACCGCAATTAACTTTCAAATGGATGGTAACCGTGCAGCAATAACGGGCGACTTCGTTTTGCTGGCAGATGAAGTAAATCCTGTTATAAAAGCACTTACAGAAAATGGTATTACTCCAACTGCAATACACAGTCACATGTTGCATGATGAACCTCGTTTGTTCATGATGCACTTTTGGGCGGTAGGAGACCCGGGTAAATTAGCAACAGTTTTAAAGGCAGCATTGGATAAGACAAATTCAAAAAGATAAAAAAGTAGTATCCCCTATGTTGGCGTAAGCGTCCGCTTGTAATATTGATTAAAAATTAAGAACACCAACAAAGGCTAAGTCTGTTATTTAATCCACCACTTCTGTTGTAGCAAATTCCTCCATCCTGGTGATCAGGTCATTTTCCACGGTATAAATTTGAACCCATTTTTGCTTAAGTTCTTTTCCCGATCTTTTTACCCTTTGGTGTTCCTGGCCTAAAACTACAACCATTTTTCCCTCGCAAATAAATTGTTGAGGTTCGAAGCTGATGATCTCTGTTTGTGTGAGGATGTTATTGATAAATGTGCGGGCGCCTTCCATTCCCTCAAATTTGCCTTTAGGAATTACCTGGGTTCCATGGTATATCCAAACAGTATCTGCAGAAACTGTTTCTAAAAATTTTTCTACATCACCCTTGCTGAAGGCGGCAAACATTTTATCTACTACTGCTTTTGATGTATTGATCATTTTTTTCTTATTTTTTAATGATTTATTTTAGATAGTTGCACTATTGCTTTCCTATCCAGAGCGTTCCATTCTTGCTTTTATAGCTGCTGATTTTTCCCTTATCAAGCAAATTTGCCAACACTTTTTCTGCATCTTCCGTATTACTATCTGTCAGTACTGCAAATTCTTTGGTCATTAAAGTAGGGAAGTAGGAAAACACGCTTTTGGGAGAAAAGTCGTATTGCGCTTTTTTTGCACTAGGAACAAATTTCTTTATGGTGTCTACATAATTTTCATAAGGTTTGAATCCATAAACCAAAGCCTGGTTATTATCTGCATCTGTAAAAAACAAAGTTGGAAAACCTCTTACTCCCAACTGTTTGCCTAAGTTAAGGTCTTCCTGGAATAGTTCATTTGCTTTCCCTTCATAGTCTGCCTTAAATTGGAAAGTATCTAATCCGGTTTCGCGGGCAGCTTGTTGTAAATGCTCCCATTTGGTGATATTTTTCTTTTCCAGGAAAAGCATTTCTCTCAGTTTGCGCATAAAAGCAACTCCTTTTTCTTTGCCCTGGAGTTGCGCAGCTTTCACGGCAACAGAGGGCGGATAAGAAGAATCAAAAGGATCTTCAAACCAAACCCCGCCATCTATCGGCATTTCATAATGATCCCCGGCTTCTTCCCAGTGAGAAGCTACATCTGATGGTTTGCTGATACCGCCACTATTATAGATGCTCCATGATGGTAGTAAACCTCCCATTCGGTAATCTATATCGAAATATGCACCATATTCTAATTTCAGTTTTCTTAACTGAGGTTCGATGCCCCAGCAGGAAGAGCAAATAGGATCTGTAAAATAAGTTATTGTAACAGGCTTTTTTGGGGAAGAAAAATTGGTTTTTCCGGGTACTTCACATATTCCGGTCTCCATATCACAAAGCAGCCGATTTTTGTTTTCTGTCATATTCATATTTTCGTTTTTTAACCCTTTTACCGAAGGCGTTTTATTATTATTGTTTAACTTGTGCAAAGGTATCCACAAGAATATCCCTGCACAATAAGTCAAAAAAACATGACTACCCAAAAGAAAGAATCAGATATGGAAAGTTGCCCGGCAGAAGGGCTTTTAAAATTATTATCCGGCAAATGGAAACCCCAGATATTTCGTTTGGCTGTTGAGGGGCCGGTGCGTTTTAGCAGCCTCCTAAGAAAGTTTCCTAATTCGAATAAACAATCCATTTCCATAGCGCTAAGAGAATTGGAAGAGGCGGATTTGCTAATCCGTACCATTATAAAAAAGAAACCGCTGCACATAGAATACACCTTATCTCAAAGAGGAAGGGCAATGATCCCGATCTTTACAGGAATAGAAGATCTGTCCTGATTAAAAACAAAAACCCTGGAGAACAAAACCGGCCAATTGCATCTCTCATGCAGCATCTTCCACCTTTTCCCTGTCTCATATTTTAGTTGTGAATATATAATTTTGTTATTCCCGCTGATTTACCAAATAAAACTGCCTGTATGAAAAATTTGCTTTTCATTTTTTGTATGCTTCTTCTTACTTCCTGTTGGAAAATTGATCCAAATTACCATTCACAGTCGAAGGTTTGGGGAAGCAAACCGGTATATGCTGCTATCGATTCTGCCAAAAAAGTCCTGTATGATCCGGTGGCGCATCCGCTCATTAATGCCGGAAATATTTATGCATATAAAAATGCTATTTTCCAGGTAGATGTGGGCCGTGGAATTCACGTGATCGATAATTCGGTTCCTTCCAATGCACAGCGGGTTGGTTTTATTACCATAAACGGTTGCCAGCAGATATCTATCCAGGGGTCCTATTTATATACGAATAGTTATAGTGACCTGGTGACCATCGATATTTCTAATCCTGAGCAGATGAAAATTGTAGACAGGCTTCCCAATACATTTCCGGAGATGGCATATGACTATCCTATGATTCAGCCGGAAGAAAGCGGGTATTATCAATGTAACGGATACAGGGAAGACAGCGTTATTGTCGGCTGGGTAAAAGATTCTATACCACCAAGCTGCTATAAAAATTAATTTCTTTTTTAAAATCAATACCCATGAAATTATTCATCGTTCCAAAAAATCTACTGATCCTTCTTTGTGTTGTCTCCCTGAACTCATGTCAGAAAGATGCTGCCACCCCTGCTTCTATGCAGACCGGCAAGGGCGGTTCGATCACGCGTTTTACCATTGCCAAAAATTATTTATACGTTGTAACCAATCACTTTTTATCTGTTTATTCCCTTAGTAATCCTGCGAAGCCTGAAAAGGTGCACACCTCAAATCTCAACTATGATATAGAAACCATTTATCCCTATAACAACTATTTATTTCTCGGTACACGCACCGGGCTGTACATTTATTCAATTGACACCGCCTCTGCTCCACGCCTCGTTGGGGAGGCAAAGCACGCACGAAGTTGCGATCCTGTTGTTGTTAATGATTCTGTTGCATTTGTTACTTTAAAAAGTTCCGGTGGCTGTGGCCCTGCACAGGCCGGATTATATATTCACAATATTACCGACATTAATAATCCAGTCTTAAAAAACACGATTCCCTTGCCAGACCCGACAGGTCTTGGCATCCAGGACAGCGTTTTGTATGTGTGCTGCGGAAGCGCGGGAATGAAAGTATTTAATATAAAACATCCGTATTTGCCACCCCTGATTTCTACGCAAACAGACGGAAATTATCTTGATGTAATTCCTTATAATGGGATTCTGATCTGTAACACTACGACAGGGATTATTTTATATGATATTCATGAACCGGGAAAGCCGGTTTTAATTAAGAAGATTTCATAGCAAATGAATATGTCAGTTGGCTTCCTGGGAAGCTGAATGTGCTCCTTGAAGCATGTTGACGCTTTCTATGAAATTTACAAAAGCGTGCAAAGCTAAAAAGTAGTTTTTAGTCATTTTAAATCAGAGTTGAACGCTGAAATATTTTACACAGAATATTTCTACAAGGAGGTATTTTGTGAAGTTTCGATCCAAAATAATCTTACCTTGTATCAGCCTTTTTATAGAAAGTATTAAGATACATAAGCTCCGTTAATCTTCACTATTACCTCGATCACTCAATAATGCTCTTTCGTAAAAACAAAGATGTACGGGTAATTACGGTCTTCTTAAAAATAGCGCTTATGAAGGAATTATATGTTGCAAAGAAATCACCCGTTTTATCCATATCGTCGTCCGCGAAAGATGCCTGGGAGAGTTTTTGCTGTGGAGACCGTGATGCGCTGGGTAAAATTTTCCATTCTCATATAGATGATCTATACCATTACGGCATGCATTTCTGCAGAGATAGTGAGATGGTAAAAGATGCTATCCAGGATCTGTTTCAAAACTTATGGCTGGAACATGAACATCTATCACACGACGTCCGGAACATCCGGTATTATTTACTAAGCAGTCTTCGCCGCCGCCTGCTGCGGTCTCTGCAAAAGGACAGAAGGAATCATTTTAACGCTCCTTCCGGTTCCTTTGATTTTGAATTAATTCCTCCACAGGAAGATGTCATCATCGGCAATGAGACTCACCAGCAACAGTTGGCTCAGCTTCATTCGGCGATCAGCGGATTAACCCTTCGCCAACGTGAAGCCATATACCTTCGGTTTTATCAAAGTCTCTCTTATGCCGAAATTGCTCAATTGATGTCCATGAAAGTGGATTCTGTTTATAATCTTATCTCTAAGGCAATCGGGCTCTTGAAAAATATGTTCCTGCTTTTTATTCTGATCAATATCATTTAAGGATAAGTTATCCTGATACCTGATACCTGATACCTGACACCTCTTCCCTTCCCCTTCAAAAAAATATTTTAAAAAAAATGATGAGATTTTTATTTTTTGTGTCTCTATTATATCAAACAAGCATTGACATCGAAAGAATATCAATTCTATACAACAAGAGATTTTGCACTTGATGAAGATTTTCAAAATTGGGTTTTACATCCTTGTTTAAAGAACAAGTATTTCTGGCAAGCATGGCTTCGTGAATATCCTCATAAACAAGCAACGATCAATGAAGCGGTTGCTTTAGTTCGTTCTGTTCAGTTTCGTTCTTATACTTTACCTGATAACGAAAAGGAGCGCTTATGGGATTCAGTTTGGGATAAAATGAACCAGGAAGAGGCAGAGATCCCCTATAAATTGGATTCTCCCAAAAAACTAAACAACTGGCGTAACGTTTGGAAATATGCAGCAGCTGTCTTTATTGGAATGATTGCGATATTCAGTATTTGGCGCATAACAGATCATGAACCTGCAAAAACAATTTCACTAAGTGCACAAACCGGTTATGGAGAAGTGCGGAAATTAGTTCTTCCTGATAGCTCGGAAGTTATATTAAATGCTAACTCCGGACTGATCTATAAGGAGAGCGGTCAGCAGCGTGAAGTATGGCTGAATGGAGAAGCATGTTTCCAGGTAAAACATACGTTCGGCAATAAAAAATTCATTGTAGAAACCGATGATAAGTTATCTGTGGAAGTGCTTGGCACCCGCTTCAATGTCAACAATCGTGGTCAACAAATAAAAGTGGTTTTACAACGGGGAAGTATTAAGCTGAACATTTCGGAACGTCCAGGTAATATTACAACGCAATTATATCTTAAGCCTGGCGAGATGATAAGCTATGACAAGCAAGATGGTGATTATGCCAAAAGTAAGGTGGACGCAGCGCAGTTTGATTCATGGGCAACTGGTAAGCTGGCGATGAATAATTACTCCCTGACAGACGTTGCCTCATTCATGCAACAGGTATTTGGTAAAAAAATGATCATCAGTGATCACCGTTTATTGAACAACAGGATTTCAGGGTCTATGCCAATTGTGTATAATGTAGATACTATGCTGGTGCAGTTTGGAAAAGTATTCCAGGTGGATTTCCATAAACAGGACGATGAAATCCTGGTGCACAAGCAGGCGAAAGGAAATTAGGCATAAACTGTTTTTGCTAAAAGCTACAATTGATTAATTAAATCCTATTCATCATACTTAATCGTTAAATTATATGTACATGAAAACAAAGTTACCCTTGCTGCTCATGTGTTCATTTGCATGCTTTTTCCTTTCGCAACCTTTAGTGGCCCAGCATCTTGCTTCAAGCGGATTGAACAGGGCGAACGTTCTTAAAGAAGGATATAAAATAACAGAAACATCGCTTAAAAATGTTCTGCAGCAGATAGAAAGCAGGTTTAATATTTCAATCGCTTATAAAAGCGGCCTGGTAGATGATAAAAATATTACACTGGATGTAGCCTCCTGCTCATCTGCCGATGATGCGCTACAAAAAGCATTAACGCCATTTGACCTTAGCTTCGAAAGGGTGCGTGATCATTTCTATCTCATTACTCAAAAAAAAGGGAAAGTAGAAAATACCGACATGCAAAGGAAACAAAGAAGCCTGGAACATGCTGTAAAGGGGAAAGTTACAGACCAGGAAGGAAATGCATTACGGAATGCAACGGTAAAGCTGAAAGGAACGAATATCGCAACTGAAACTGATGCGCAGGGATCTTTTGCCCTTGTAATTCCTGAAGGTAGCGATCAAACCCTGGAAGTTTCCTTCATTGGTTACCAGTCCCTGGAGGTATCAATAGGAAACCGTACAGAGATCAGTATTGTGCTTAAAAAGACGACAAGTACACTGGATGAGGTGGTGATCACAGGTTATGCGTCACAAAAGAAAAAGGACATTGCCGGCGCTGTTACTGTAGTAAACGTAGGTGATATGATCAACCAGCCTTCAGGAGAAGTTACTTCACAATTACAGGGGCAGGCATCCGGAGTAACGGTATTAGGATCCGGACAACCCGGTTCGGAGCCATTGATACAAATCCGGGGAGTGAATACTTTTGGAAATAACACACCTTTATATGTGGTAGATGGTGTGCCTACTCAAAGTATTACTGATCTCAACTCCAATGATATTTCTTCCATGCAGGTATTGAAAGATGCAGGCGCCGCTTCAATATATGGATCACGCGCTTCAAATGGAGTAATTATTATCACCACAAAAAAAGGAACCGGAAAAGTAAAAGTTCAGTACAATGCTTATTACGGAATGCAATATCCCAAAGGAGGTAACGTGTGGAATATCCTTAATCCGCAGGAGATGGCGCAACTTAAATTCAACGCTTTGGCAAATTCAGGTACTCCAGTAACTGATAGCAGTGCCGATGCTTTATATGGGGGTGGCGCCCAACCTGTATTGCCTGACTATCTGCAACCGGCAGGTGTTATGAACGGGGACCCTTCGGCTGATCCATCCAATTATAATGTGGATCCGAATTATACTACATTAGATGAATACAATAATTTTTATCGTATTGTAAAAGCCAACAAGCAGGGAACCGATTGGTATCACGCGATATTTAAACCTGCACCAATTTCCAATCAAAATCTTTCTGTAAGTGGTGGCGGTGATAAAGGAAACTACCTGTTTTCTCTCAATTATTTCAATCAGCAGGGAACTTTGATCAATACTTATCTGAAGAGATTTACCATCCGCTCAAATACACAATACAACGTAACGAAAAGCATAAGGGTTGGAGAAAATCTGTCTTACTCTGTTAGCGAAAATCCAGGCGTAGAGCTACTTAGTCCTGATGCGGCAATCGGTATGGCCATCAGGGAACAACCTATCATTCCCGTATATGACATCAAGGGGAATTTTGCCGGTGGCCATGGCCCCGGATTGGGAGATGCGATGAATCCTGTAGCCATGCAGTACAGGACACGCAATAACAAAGCGATGGATTTCCGGCTTTTTGGGAACGTTTTCGCTGACGTTGATTTTCTGAAATACTTTACGGCACATACCAGTTTTGGAGGTGATATTCCTTCAGGCTGGAATCACTCTTTTACTTATCCGCAATATGAAAATGTAGAAAATAGTACCACTAATTTATATAGCGCCGGAGCCTATAATAGCTACAGCTGGACCTGGACCAATACCCTCGCATTTCATAAAATGTTTGGTAAAGATCACGATCTGAAACTGATGGCTGGCACCGAGTCGCATGAGGAAAAAGGCATTTCTTTAGGCGGATCTACAACCAATTACTTTTCTTTCGATCCAAATTATACAAGTCTCTCCTCAGGGTCAGGAACACAGAGTAACAATAGCAGCAACTTTCAAAGCAACTTATTTTCATTGTTTGGCAGGCTCGATTATATGTACAAAGATAAATACCTGCTGAGTGCAACATTGCGCAGAGATGGATCTTCTGTTTTTTTGAATAACCATTTTGGATGGTTTCCCGCCGTAAGCGCTGCATGGAGAGTTTCACAGGAAAATTTCATGAAAAACATTTCCTGGATCACCGATTTGAAGTTTCGTGGAAGCTGGGGCATTATGGGTAATCAATTTAATGTGGGCGCTAAAAATGGGTTCACGCTCTATAATAGTAACCGCAGCACTTCTTATTATGATATCAACGGCACAAACAATAGTACTGTGTTAGGATTTCAGCAGGAACAGATCGGTAACCCCAATGCTAAATGGGAGAGTGATGTAAACGCCAATTTCGGGCTTGATGCCACCTTTCTGAACGGGCGGTTTGAATTGTCTGCAGATTATTACAGAAAAGATATTCGTGATTTACTTTATAATCCTGAGCTTCCGGGCATTGCAGGTGTGGCTGCTCAACCGTATGTTAATGTTGCCAATATGAAAAATGAAGGCATTGATCTTTCTGTTGGCGGGAATACCAATATTACCCGTGATTTAAATTTAAATGCCACGCTCACTTTTACTACCTATAAAAATAAGATCATAAAGATAGCAGAGGATGTAAATTATTTTGATTTAGATGTTCGCCGGTTTGCGGGTACCGTCATACGAAATGCTGTCGGCCAGCCGGTATCTTCATTTTTTGGGTATAAGATCGTTGGCTTCTGGAATGATGCCACTGAAATTGCCAACGCTGATGCCACTGCGCAAAAAGCCACCAACGACCCCTCCGCGGAATATCAAACTGATGAGGCAGTAGGTCGTTTTCGTTATGCTGACACAAATGGCGATGGGCAAATCACTCCTGACGACCGTACTTTCCTGGGCAATCCTAATCCTAAATTCTCCTATGGTTTGAATATAGGATTAACTTTCAAAAATTTTGACTTTAGCATCTTTTTCTATGGTGTACACGGGAACCAGATATGGAATGATGTGAGGTGGTGGACCGATTTTTATTCCTCTTTTGAAGGGGCTAAAAGTAAAACCGCCTTGTATGACTCCTGGACACCGGATCATAAAAATGCCAGGGCGCCTATCCAGGAAAATATAGGAACCTTCAGCACACAGGGCGTTCCCAACTCCTACTTTGTGGAAAATGGCGCTTACCTGCGGGCAAAAAACGTGCTGATTGGTTACACCTTTCATAAAAGCCTTCTTAGTAAAATAGGCGTGGATAAATTCAGGGTATATCTCCAGGCTGCCAATTTATTTACTATCACCAAATATTCAGGTATTGATCCGGAAATTGGCGGAACCGGAGTTACTGATTTTGGTATTGACGATGGCGCCTATCCCAATCAACGCCAGTTTTTAATCGGCCTTAACCTGGCCTTCTGATATCATGTTTAAACACTTAACAAAAAAATGAAAAAAATGAAATCGAATCATAATAAACAATTTAATCAGGCTCGCCTCTTACAAGGTAATAGAACTGAAAAGCAGAATTATTTTTTTCAGTCAGTTCATTTCAACTACCTGTTCCTCATCATTGCGTTTGGAATGTTATTGGGCTCCTGTAAGAAATCATTTCTGGAAGTTGCACCACTGGGCTCATTGAGCAATGAAGAGCTTGCCAATAAAAAAGGAGTAAACGCCTTGTTGATAGGCGCTTATGCGGCACTGGACGGACAGGGAGATGGAGTTCCTACCGGCGATATGATCAGCATGACCGGAAATAGTGGCTATGTGGTTTCCCCGGATAATTGGATATATGGCAGTTTGTGCGGCGGTGATGCTCATAAAGGAAGTGATGCCGGCGATTCACCGGAAACACTCCAGATCGCAGACTTCAAAAGCAATCCCAGCAGCGATTTTTTTAATGATAAATGGAAGGTGGTCTATGAGGGTATTTCCAGGTGTAATACCGTATTAGGAATATTAAAAGATGTGAAAGATATGACGGATGCTGAAAAGAGCGAAGTTGCCGGGGAGGCCCGGTTCTTACGTGGACATTTTTATTTTGATCTTAAGAAAATGTTTGATAACGTACCCTGGGTGGATGAAACAACCGTGGGTTTGAAGATTCCTAATGATAAAGATATCTGGCCCAATATAGAAGAAGATTTTAAGTTTGCCATGAGCAATTTGCCCGCAATACAGAGCCAGGTTGGCCGGGTAAATAAATGGGCAGGCGCAGCTTACTTAGCAAAAGTTTATTTATTTGAATATAAATACCCCGATGCAAAAACACTTTTTGAACAGGTTATTAATGAAGGAATGACCACCAGTGGTAAAAAATATAAGCTAAATGCCTTGTTTGATGATAATTTTAAGCCGGAAACTGAGGATAATTCTGAAGTTGTTTTTGCAATAGAAAATGCTGCCAATGACGGTTCCGGCGGAACGGCGAATGCCAACCAGGGCGATATGCTCAACTATCCTTATGGAGGCCCGTTTTCATGCTGTGGCTTTTTTCAGCCTTCTGTGGACCTGGTTAATTCCTATCGTACAGATCCTTCTACAGGACTTCCTTATTTAGATAACTATAACGACCATCCGGTAAAAAATGATATGGGTATAGAGTCCAATCAGCCTTTCACTCCCGATGCAGGTACGCTTGATCCCCGGCTTGACTGGACCGTAGGCCGCCGCGATATTCCTTATCTAGATTGGGGTGCACATCCCGGAAAAGATTGGATCCGCGACCAGAATTTTTCAGGCCCCTATTCTCCTAAGAAAAATGTGTATTGGCAGGCAACTCAGAATCAATATTATGATGGCAGTGCATGGGCACCGGGAACCGCTCTTAATAATGTGCTCATGCGTTTTTCAGACGTGTTGCTAATGGCTGCGGAAGTTGAAGCTCAAACCGGCGACCTTGGTAAAGCAGAAGATTTTGTAAACATTGTGAGAAACAGGGCAGCCAATCCGGCCGGATGGGTTTATAATTATAAAGATCCCAACAAACCAATGAATGGTTACTCCAATATTCCGGCTGCGAATTACCTTATAAAACCCTATCCTGATGGCAACTTCGCATCAAAGGGAAAAGATTATGCCCTGAAGGCGATCTATTTTGAAAGGAAGCTGGAACTGGCCATGGAAGGAAAACGATTTTTTGATTTAGTAAGATGGGGCATCGCACAACAAACATTGAACGCCTATTTTAATTATGAAGGAAAGATAACCGGTGATATTTCGAACGCTCAATTTCTAAAAGGTAAAAATGAGCACTTCCCCATTCCACAGAGGCAGATAGATCTGACTATGGTTAACGGGAAGCCAACTTTAAAACAGAATCCGGGTTATCATTAACAGTTCGGAATCTATCATTGGGGAAAAAACTATTATGCCTGATAAGCCAAAAAATAGTTGGGTCCTAGCCGAGTCTCCCAGAGGGGACTCGGCGTTCCGTTACGGCAATAAAATAAATTCGATCCGGCTTTATGATTTGCGGTTTTGCAGACATAAAATGAAAATACAAAATAAAGAATATAGTTACACGCCGAGTCCTCTGCGAGAGACTCGGCTGAGACCCCCAGACTCCGCTGAGGGCGCTGCTATACTGGGTCCCAGCCGAGTCCCCCAGAGGGGACTCGGCGTTCCGTTACGGTAATAAAATAAATTCCATCCGGCTCTATGATTTACTGTTTTACAGACATAAAATGAAAATACAAAATAAAGACTATGCTTGCACGCCAAGTCCTCTGCGAGAGACTCGGCTGAGACCCCAGACTCCGCTGAGGCGCTGCTATACTTCCAATTTTCCGGTTTTTCTTTGTCTGCGGCAAGTAATTGATACTTTTTGTTCTGCGTTTGTACCTTATGGGTTTATTTAAAATTCATTCATTTTTTTTAGTTCCTTCCTTACTCCCCATGCAATATGCCATACCCTCAAAAGATTGCCGCCGTTGTCAGTTTCAAATTCTATTTGCTGATCAGTTCCGTTAGTGAAAAAAAACTTCTTTTCTGACTCGGGTTTTAGCTTCGTGTCAATTCCATCAGCAGTACGAATATATAATGTGTCATTCCTGTTCACGAATTCGATTGGAAAGACTGCCATATAGGGTGGCCTGGTCAACTGCATCATATACTTGCCAACATATTTGTCAGAAATATTAGCTTGTGTCATCTCTTTGTGAACATAGGGCAACAAGATATTTTTGTTTAAGGTTATAGCCGCCAAACCATCCGCAATAAATTCAGCACGGGTTTCATTGTTAGATAAAACAATCACAGTTATATCGTCATCAGTGTATCGCAGATGCATACTTAAATAGCCGGGAAAATATCCGTTATGAAAGATATAATTACCAAAGTCATTTTTCCCTACCCTTATTCCATAACCGAACGAAACAGCCGGAAATTTTTTTTCCGCATGCAAAGAAAGCATTTCCTGCTGGGTTGTTTTTCTAAGAAGGCTATGATTTTTAAGCGCACGATCCCATTTTAAAAGATCACCGGTTGTGGTAATAATCATACCCTCCCCGGTAATACCTGCAAAATAAGTTGTCCAGCCGGAATGCTGGCTGTCAGCTCGTACATATTTATTCAAACTATCGGAATACACATATCCATAGGCATAACCGGGAATGTTCCCGGCAGACCGGGGACCGTTCGCAACCTGGGTATGTATCATTTCCAACGGCTTAAAAATCTGTTCAGCCATATAAATTTTATAAGACTGCCCGGATATTTTCTCTATAATAGATGCCAATAGGTTGAAGGCAGTTCCTGAATACATCAGGTTCTCACCGGGCTTAAATAAAAGAGCTGGCTTTTTACTTTCCAATAAGTGGATAAGGTCATCGTTGGTTGCTATTTTACTGTGGTCAAAATACTTTTCTACCAATTCAAATCCGTCGGGCATGCCGGAAGTATGCGTAAGTAACTGCTGAACTGTAACATTAGTATAAGGAAGCTCTGGAAAGAATTTTCCAAGCGTATCTGAATAGCTGATCTTACCCTTATCTTTCAACAGCAGTATGCCCATTGCAGTAAATTCCTTTGCAATAGAGCCAACATCAAAAACGCTGTTAGTCGTCCAGGAGCTTTTTTTGAATTGTAATCAGCATAGCCAAAAGATCTCTCATAAATAACTTTTCCATTTTTTGAAACCAGTACATTGCCATTAAAATTATACTGACCGGCCTGCCCTTTCATGTATGACTCAAAAATTGCTGTATTGTCTTGTGCAGATAAAGCAAACGGGAAAAAGAAAAGGAACAATATATTTTTCATAAATGAGAATTAGCCGGGATATTCATCATGTGCCTTTTATAAAATTACGGTATGCTAAACTTGCAAAATTAAACCTGATGGGATTGCAATGTAACTCACAACGTTCAAGGCGCCCGGCGGCCAAATTTATATTCTTCACCCCGAACGTGAGACCCATAAAGTTACCAATGATGAAGATAACTACTATTGCCGATAAAAGTATTTTCGGTCCGGAACAAAAAGCGTAAGAAATACAACAGCAAAAACCATTTTCGTTTAATCTTACCAGCTATATTTTTATAAAAAACTATTATGCCTCATAAGCCAAAAAATAGTTTATTACGTTTTTACTGGTGATAGCCTGGCTGCGAAACCATCAGCACGAATACTGACTGAGGAAAAGTATGATTCTTAGTTGTCCATAGTTACAAAACATATGGACAGCGTTTCTGTTTATTTTTAATGATTCTACGGATAGCCGGGACTATCATGGTAACAGATTTGAAATGGACAACAGTAACTAGCAACGAAGTTGAGCAAGCGAAGTATCGTTTTGAAGCATCTGTATTTAATGTTGAAGCCAAGAAAGCAAAAGAAGATTTGAAGCGTTGCAAGTTTCCCATTGTTCCGCTTTGCGGAACAAACGGCATTTCAACGGCATATCACAGATTGCGTTTTAAAAGAGTGTTTGTAGAAAAATCTGATTTTCCTATTTACCAACCTTCACAAATTTTAGATACGAAACCAAAACCTGAACTTTTTATATCTCACTTAACCAAGACAAACATTGATTCTTTACGAGTAAAGCAAAATCAAATTCTGATGACTTGTTCAGGCACAATTGGAAAAGCAACACTAGTTTCTAAAACTCTTGACAATAAAATATTCAGCCATGACCTTTTGAGAATTGAGGCGGTGAATCCAATTGACACGGGTTTGATTTATGCTTACTTCAAAACACAAACAGGAATACTAGTTTTGATAACAAATAATTATGGAGCAGTAATTCAGCATATAGAACCCGAGCATCTTGACAATCTTCAAATCCCGTATCCTTCCAAAAAATCAGAAGAAGTATCAATGAAAAAATCTTAAAATCATTTGAGTTGCGAGACAAGTCAAATGATTTACTTGATAAAGCAGAACAACTTTTAATCAAGTCACTTAAGTTGCAACCAATTGAAAAACTTAAACCAGAGTTTTTCAATTCAGAATATGAAGTGCGGAATTATTCAGTTCCACTCAATCAGATGGATCAACGACTTGATGGTTCGTATCACATTCCCATCGTAAATTCAATAATTGATTACTTACTTGATAACGCTGAAAAAATCTTACCAATCGGACACAAGGAAATATGTAAAGCAGTTTTGCATCCTGAAAGATTCAAAAGAGTTTATGTAGCTGAAGAAGATGGAGTTCCTTTTTTCGGAGGTAAAGGTTTGACATCAATAGACCCCACAGGCAAGAAATATATTTCAGCATATCCGGACAATGTGTAAATAATAAATTGCTACTTTGCCAGGTAGTACTTCAGGACAGCAGTCTTATCTTATGAAATAAATATAAGTACAGCTATATAGGTGTAGTGAACCTGAACTCTAAATATATGCCACGGGGAAATTGAAATAAACCAAAAAGTAGGAATCAGCAATTCCTTTAAAAAAATTGTTATTAGCTCTATTGGAAAATTCGGCTGCTGGTTTTTTCGATTATACGTTATTATTAATTATTCACCCGAAGAAAAATGCGCCTTCTTCCTTTGAAATAAACTCAGGACAGCGCTGTTTTTCGATTTAATGGGAAGTGCGGATAGCGGGAGGAATATTGCATCTCCGGTAAAATGAAAATAAAATCAGCAGCCTATCCTGAGCTATCCCGCAATTGAATTATTTCTATCTGATTAAGAATACGGTGCCTTTTTTTACTTCGGTATTTTGACCTTCAATCTGATAGGAACAAACCCACACATAAACATCGCTATCCAATTTCAATCCCTTAAAGGTGCCGTCCCATCCCAATGTTACATTATTATTTTTAAAAACCGTTTGTCCAAAACGGTTATAAATAGTAAAGGCATAGCTTCTCACAATTCCGAAAAGCAATGGTTTAAAAATATCATTCTTCCCATCATTATTAGGCGTAAAAGCATTCGGTGCGAAAAATCCTTGCATACAGTCTTTCAGCAACACATTTATAGATTCTTTTCCCGTACAATTATTAAAATCGGTGACCTGCAGCCAGTAAAGTCCCGGCTTCTCTATGGATATGGCTGATGATGTTGAATTATTACTCCACAAATAATTTAAATATCCCTGCTTTGCCACCAAAGAAACTGAGCCGTAAGAGCAAACAGATGTATCACCTGGTAAAAAGCCGGCTGGACCCGGCACAATTGAATTAATCAAAGTTGTATCAGTTCCACTGCAGCCGTTATTATCTGTTACGATTACAGAATACATTCCTGTTTTATTTACCAATAAGTTTCTGCCGGTGCTTCCATCGTTCCATAAAAAAGAACTATTATTTCCTGCATCAAGAAGCCTGCTCTTGCCGGCGCATAGTGTATTAGTTTTATCCAAATCAATCACAGGATTTTTCAATACCGTAATTGCAATGTCATTACTGGTTACAAGAAGATCAATAAGACACCTGTCATTAAATGTGACGCTACATTTGACGACATCACCATTTATAATATTGCTGTCAGTGTAGGTATTCGCATTTGTTCCCACCCGTAGGTCATTTTTTTTCCACTGATAACCTGTAGCAGTGCCACCATTTTCGGGTGTTGCAAGAAATGAAATAGTTCTTTTCGGGCAAATGGTAGTTCTTGGCGTTGATATCGTAACCGATGGTGCCATGACCGATGTGACATCCATTACAATAATGTTGCTGCTTATTGAGGAAACATTTGCGCACTTATAACCTGCAGTTAAAACGCAAGTAATAACATCAGCATCTTTAAGTGAGCTATCAACATAATTTCCTAAATCAGTACCTGTATTTATTCCGTTCTTTTGCCATTGAAATAATGGTGCATCACCAGCATTAGTAGTGGCTGATGAAAATGTAACAGGTGTGCCGCCACATATATTATTAGCTGAAGCTGATATGATAACAGATGGAGTTAATTGAGGATTTACCTTCATCGTAATCGCATTACTTTCAGCCGTATTTGTTGTGATACAAGTGTAATTTGATGTAAGTACGCAAGTGATAACATCACCGTCGTTTATATTGTTTGAAACGTAAGAGCTACCTGTTGCAATCTTACCGCCATTTTTTTTCCATTGGTATAATGGCGTTGCTCCTTCATTCGCCGGCAAAGCCACAAAGGTTGTAGTGCTTCCTGCACAAATAGTGTCAGTAGAAGTAGAAATAGTAATAGCCGGAGGTTTTGGAGTTGTTACGAAAAGTTGAGCAGTCGCGGAAAATAAGTTCGCACACGCATTTTTTAGAACACAGCGGTATTGGTAATTATTCATGGATGGATCAACAACTTTTACATTTAGCTGCCTGGCAGCTGAACCAGTATAAGTATCATCGTTGATCACATCATTCCATCCCGTGCCGGTGTTTACCTGCCACTGATAAGAAGTTACATCAGTAACATCAATTGTGAAACTTACGTCTCCTGAACTACATAAGGACTGGTCCTTGGGTTGGAGAGAAATTAAAATAATCGGGCACGCACCTATTTTTCTTACAACATGTGCGCCCCCATCGGCTATATAAATATTACCGGAATTATCAATACACATCCCGCCAGGCGCTGCCAATTGTGCTGAAGTTGCCGGACCACCATCTCCCGAATAGCCCAAAATACCATTGCCTGCAATTGTAACTATTACTCCGGCACTATTTACCATCCTCAAAACTCCATTGCCCGTATCTGAAATGAACACATTTCCGTTATTATCTGCATGTACAAAATATGGAAATCGTAACTGCGCTAACGTGGCGGGGCCGCCATCACCAGCATAATCAATGCCGGCACCTCCGGCAAATGTTGTAATAATACCTGAAGGATCTACTTTTCGTATTACACAATTGCCAACGTCTGCAATATATATATTTCCTGCATTGTCAACACTTACGCCGGTAGGTGATGATAATTGTGCTTCGATGGCCAAACCTCCATCTCCATAATTTCCATTTATCCAGGGTGTGCCTGCCACCGTTGAAATTATTCCACTATTATTGATCTTTCTTATGATATCAGTACCAAATTCGACAAAATAAATATTACCGATGTTATCCGTACAAATGGAGCATGGTGCATATAATTCAGCATTTATGGCAAGGCCGCCATCTCCGGAATAACCAAAATTTCCATTTCCCGCAACAGTAGAAATAATGCCATTTATATCTACCTTTCTTATGGTGTGGGAATAATCGTCTGTTATATAAATATTGCCTGCGGCGTCGGCGCAAACTCCATAGGGATAGCCCAATTGTGCGGAAGTAGCAGGCCCTCCATCTCCCAAATAACCAAGAGCTCCATTCCCTGCAAAGATGGAGATGATGCCCGAAGTATTTACTTTTCGTATCACATGATTACCGTGATCAGCAATGTAAATATTTCCTGAATTGTCAATACATACAGTTTGCGCATCAAATAACTGCGCTGAAATAGCAGGGCCGCCATTGCCTGAACTACCTGCCGATCCGTTGCCTGCAAAAGTTGTAATAATCTGGGCCTGTGCATTGGTTGCAATGGCAAATAGAAAGAGGAAGTAAACGGATCTCATGCAGTTAGAAAGGTGGCTTTAATCAAATGTATTCATTAAGATCAGAAATTTAAAGGATTTCGTAAATATTCTTCATTCGTTAAAAACATTGTTTCGTGTGCCGCGAATCAAGGCCCGGGTTACTATAGACTTTTACAAATGCCAAATTGAATTCTAATAACATCAGTTTGGAGCGGGAAGATCTTCTTAAGAGCTGATTTCAAGCTTATATCCTTTGCCGCGTATAACAACAATTTTGATATTCGGATCAAATTCCAGTTTTTTTCTAAGTTTTGAAATGAACATATCGAGGCTGCGGCCTACTATAACACCTTCATCTTCCCAAATCTCTTTTTGCAGCCGGCTTCGCTCTATAGCCTCGTTGGGAGATAAGGCAAAAATGCGTAGCACACGGGTTTCAGTTTTGGTGAGGCCTATGGCCGTTCCATTTATCATGAGCTTACGGGTCTCCGTGTCGAACGACATTGACCCCAAAGTGAACATACCAGTGGGCTGACTGTCAGGTAAAGCCTTCAGCGGCTTAACAGATCTCAATAAAATAAATCCAACAAGTCCTAAAAATAACAGACCGCCTAAAAAATATTCATTCTTTGCCGTAATTATTCCAGCCGGTTTGAATTGAATGTTAATCATGTAACACGCTATGGGTTGCCTTCTTCCTATACATGTTACAATATCATCTTTCTTATTTTTTGATATAGCATATCCATAGGCTACACTGGCATTGGCACAGTTCAGTACATTAACAACGTAATCACTTGCGAGCGGGTCTTTGGCTAACAAACGCTGAGTAGTATTCACCAGGGATTCGGGTTGAAAAGTAAACGCATTCTCGAAACTGATCTGGTATTCATTTTTGGCGATCTTTTTTACTGGAAGTACCCGTGATGTACTGTCGCCCGACTGAAGGAGTATTTCATGTCCGATTCGACGAAGCAAAATTTCCCTTCTGGCAAAGTCAAAGTCATCATTGCCGGTCATGCTGAAAGCCACGAAGACTATAGAGATAAACGTGAGTAGTAATAATCCGCCCAGGTGCTTTCGTTTGACTGGCAAGAGATTTCTTCTAACAAGCATAATGTCAAGAAATTATTTACAAAGTTTACACTATTAATTACAATCCAAATTCCGCCGTCTGAAAATTATCAAAGTATTTTTGTTGTATAATTTTGAAAGGATATGAAACCATCATGATTTTGCCGAAACCCGCGGGGTAAATCATGATCGCTCATTACCATTAAAACGCAAAAAATAAACAAATGAAAAATAAAAGAAACGTTTTGTCGTGCCTGATTATTCTGTTAACAGGAGTAATTTATTTTGCCGTACAGGCTCAGCAAAAAAATGGCACTCATCGTGCTAACTTCTCTGGCGAATGGAAATCCAAAGAGTCGATAAGTATGGGCGGAAATATTGTTTGCTCATATGACGAAGGTGATCGTATGCTATCTAAAACAATGAAAATAGCAGAGCAGGCAGATTTTCTGACAATAGAAGTGCCAAGCCCGTCTCCTGGCGCAGCGCTGACTACAAGCCAGGAGAACCTGGCCTTCGACGGTAAACAAAGCCAAATTAATCATGGCCGGGAAAGAGGAAAGAAGTTTACCGTAAAGTTGTCAGCTGACGGACAAACTATGACTGTTAACTCAATTGTACACATGATGGTTGCCACTCCTTACCATGTAAATGTTCAGAAACAAGCATTTGTTTACGTAACAGAGGTTTGGAAGTTGAGCAATGATGGCAAGTCTATTTCTGTTCAGGCCAATGCAAAATCAAACTTATTCGGCGGCGAGCGTTCCTGGAAGACCGTATTCGATAAAGCCAATTAGTATTCAAAGACTTTTTTTGTTCAAGCCCGACTCAGAAATGCCTTAAACGGATCTGATTTATCAGGAGATAGATCGATGTTAATTAAAACTACCAAAAAATGAAAAAACTTATTTATGCGCTGATCTTACCGCTGGTTGTGGTAGGCGGACTAGTATTTGCTAATCACGAAATCCAAAATGAAACTTCTAAAAAATCAACCCCAAAGCCACTCTCTGCTGCTGAAATGAAAACCGAAAGGGAAAAATGGGAGGCTACCCCTGATGGTATAAATTTCAAAAAATGGGAAGCGTCTCCCGCAGGTAAAAAAGTGTATGCCGCTGAAGCTAAAATAAGGAAGCATATAAGTGCTTTTACCAATATGGAGGCTGTTGTAACCTCTCTTTCTCTTCCGCCAGGCTCAAGATTAGGTTTTGGAGTGATGGTCAGGATTAATGGTGACGATTATATTGTAAAATTTGAGCCGGAAAAGTCTCAACTTGAGCAATTGCATAGCCTGAAGGTTAACGACAATATAATTATAAAAGGCCATGCCGTATCGCACGCGCCCAAGTATTCATATCCAATAGTATGGGGCGACTATGTAGAACGAGATAGTAAAATAATTTATAAACGTGCCCCTCGCAAAGGCGGCTGCTGAGTAAGGTTATGATGGAAAGACCTTTACGGAGTTTAAAGGTAAAGAGAGTCAGAAATAACTTTTTAGCCGACACTTTTAAGATGGAATTATGCTTCAGGCAGTACATTTTTCGGCATCCACAAGCGGTCAACATTTTTACTCGGTGGACTTTTTATTTTAGATTTTAAAAGTAAAAAAATAACAACGCTCTCGCGCAGGTCTCCTGACCGGGTGTCTTCGTTACTTATTAAGCAAACTTTAGTAACGATCAGTCACCGGTCAGAAGACCGGCGCCAGTACTCAGAACACTTTGACAAATCAAAGTTTTAAAAATCTCTCATGAATTACTCAACTGTTTGCTCTGCCAGGATCGGCTTCAACCGGATGATCCGAACGGCATGCAAGCCTTTCATGATCACATATGTAAAATCAAGCTCGTACCATTTTTTGGCGAAGTTGGGATCTAATTTAGCGAAGTGGTGATTGTTTTGAAATAATTCCCCCATTAGTATAATTCCAAATGGAGTAGTATTTTTTGAATGATCGCCGTTATTAAAATTGCTATAGCCAAATTTGTGGCCAAACCAGTTTACGATCGCTCCCTGGATAGGGCCCATCAGGAAATGAATTGGCAATAATAAAAACCACCAATAATTGGGTGCGAATACAAAATAAAAGTAAACATAAAAGGCACCGAAAAGAAACCTGGTAAAATTATGATGGCCTATTTTATCCAGCTTGTCCCACACAGGAATATATTCTTTGGTGAACTGTGCTTCAGGTAGATTCTTTCCTGTTACAAACGCGCTGAAAATTTCAGCAGTATGAAGCATCATGTGATAAATATCCTTAAAGAAATGCGGTGAATGCGGATCTTTTTCCGTGTCGCTATACGTGTGATGCATCCGGTGCATGACCGCATAAGCCCTTGGTACCAAAAATGAAGAACCCTGGAAAAACCAGGTCAGGAAATAGAAGGTTTTTTCCCAGCCTTTGCTGGTGGTGTACATTTGATGTGATGCAAAACGATGTAAGAAAAACGAATGGAAAAACAACGAAAAGAACCAATGGCAAAAAAAGAACAATAAAATAGCGAGCATTAAAGGATTTTAAAAAATTCGTAATCGTGTAAAGAACGTATAAATCGGGCCGAATGAAGCGATTTGTTTGAGGTTTAACTTTTTGCGAGAGTGTTTGGTTATAAGTGGTGAGTGATAAATTGGGTGATAAGTTATAAGTTATAAGTGAGTTGTACTCCGGCTTCGTGAAGGACACGAACTGTGGTAGCCGAATATCAAATGAAACTTCCGCCGCAGCCCAACACTGCAAAATGTATTAGATGAGTTAAAAAATCAGTCATCTTGAACGGGTAACGGGATAGACGCAAACCCCTCTCCCTGGTTCGTGTCTTCACGAACCATTCTTAAAACCAGAATATCTTGTAAAAAATAAAATCTTCAAAACTCATTCTGACTCGTCCTAAAAAAAGTTTACAAGTTAATAGTTAAATCCTGTAATAGGTTTACAGGATTTATTTCATTTTTGCTTTCAAAGTTATTTAGTTTTTTATAATAATTTTTCTATAGTCTCTGATGGTTTATTTTTTGATTGTTATGTAATTGGGTCGGAGTTAAATTGCTAATGCTCATGTGTGGCCTGTCGTTGTTGTAGAGATTAATAGCCTTTTTTAATTGTTTGGTTGCTTCCTGTAAATTTTCAGTTTGGTAGTTGTTTAGGTATTCTTCTTTGATTATTCCATTCACTCTTTCAGCGATAGCGTTTTCTAATGGATCTCCATTTTCGGTCATACTGATCCTGATGGCATTGTCCTGCAATAGCTTTACATACTTGCTACTGCAATACTGTATTCCTCTGTCACTGTGATGGGTAAGCTGCAATGGCACAGCAGCCCCATCAAGGGCTGCAAGGGCCATTTGCAGCGCTTGAATGCTTTTGATGGCTTCCATTGTTTCTGCTACATGATAGCCAACTATTTTGCGGGAGTAAGCATCAGTGATTAAACTAACATAAAGATGTTCGCCCGTAGCTATCTTCCAATATGTGATATCGCTAACCCATAATTGGTTGATCGCTATGGGAATAAAATCCCTGATTAAATTCGGATACTTTCTAAGCCAATGATTGGAATAAGTTGTTTGTATCTTTCGCTTTCTTTTCTTTATCAGTAACTGATTAGCAGCCAGCAAGTCAAACAAAGCATCTCTTCCCATCTTTATACAATGTTCCATCATAAAGGGCTGGAGCATGTCATGCAGCTTCCTGGCACCAATAACTTTATGCTCTTTTCTGATAACCATTACTTCCTTTAATATTAGTAAATCAGCCGTTTGTACGTCTTCTGCTTCCCATGAATGTTGATAATATGCCTGGCGGCTGATACCAAATAATCTGCAAATACGCGATAGGCCTATCTTAGAATATTTGCATTTTAATTCATGGACTATTTGGTATTGGGCTTTTTTCTAATCGGAATCTTCAGTTCGGTTTCTGCTATCTCTATCATTCTTCGGTATCCTTCAGCCTGTAATTTAGCGTCTTCAAGTTCCTTTTTAAGAAACTCGATTTGCTGTTGCTCCGGAGTTAATGATTGTTTCTTTTTGTGTTTATCTGGCAATGTTTGAAAATTTTCAACGCCAATATACACACTTTTGTCGCCTGCCTGTGCCTTCCTTATAACCAAGCTGTCTTAACCAGACATGAACCAGTGAATGGCAACTAAGATTGTATTTCTTTACACAATCTCTTAGACGAAGACCATTTTCAATATGATCTTTACAGATCTGATGTTTTAATTCAAGGCTGTAATAAGCCTTACTTGCAAAATCATTTGATGTATACATTTTACACGTTTTTGTGTAAACCTATTTTAGGACAAGACAGGGCGGAAGTTTTAAGAATGGTTCGTGAAGACACGAACCAGGGAGAGGGTTTTTTGAGCATAAATATTGCATTATTTATTAGGCTTATTACGCCCGAATACCAACAAATAATTACAAATCCAGTGGATACAGAACAACCAATCGAAAGCTTAGATCAAAGCGATGAGTTACGGCTCAGGAACGCTGAGCTTAAAAAAGAATTGGAACGGGAAAAGATGCTGCACAAAATGCTCTTTAAAGAATGGGAAGAGCTAACCGCGGAAATGGCAGCGCACAAGCAGGATGGCTACGAGAACAGCAGGCCGAAAAATTTATTTTATAAATATGCTTTTTATGTGCTTTTGATCACTCTTTTACCTGTTTTTTATTTTTTAAATCCACTGGCAGACAACAAGAGACCCTCATCATTCCAAACCGTCTCAGATACCGTGCGTCCGGCAAATGCGTCAGAGACCAGGACCTCGGCGACGCGAACCAATACGCTTCCAGTGAAAGATTCCGCATCAGCGGAACGAATTTTTTTATCAATCGGTTTTGAAATCAATTCTAATTCTGCGGGTTATGAAGCAACAAGGGTGAGCCATTTTGTTCTTATCATAGCCAGCCATACTTTTTGCTTGTTGCCTATATGCAAAGCACAAAAAAAAGTGTTATCCATATGAAAAAAACATCATAAATTACCAGGTGAAATTGCGAAGCAATATGACAACTTCCGAAGTAAAGCCGAGCATTTACTGGCACGCTATGTACGCTGTTACACATACAGGTGGTATAACACGTTTGATTGAATTTTCAAACCAAAAGCATGGTGCATGAAATTGCCCTGCACTTTTATACAGGCGTTATTGGTTAAGCTGACCGACCCGGTAACATTTGCAATATTAAAATCCGGCGGTGGAAATTTATACAGGATAAGTAAAGAGATAATATCAAAGAAACCATGTATCCTAAAAGAAAAGCCATGAACTATTAACGGAAATTATAGCAAACATGGTTACGACATTTGAAGTTGCGCCATCACCTGCATTAGCGCCCTATATCCGTCGTTATGTTTACCGGGAGTTTGATACAAACGGCTTTGATATTATTAAACCCTGGTATGCCTCGCACGAAGCGAGCATACATTTTTTTTTTAAAGCTTTGCCTGTAAAGTTACTGAATCCTGGTACGGGTGAAATTCTTAAAAAAGGTAAACCCTGCGACGTTTTGGGCATGTCGTCCAAATACAATGGGGACATGTACTTCAATGGCGCTTATTCTTTTTTTCAGGTAATTTTTAAGCCAGGTGGCTTTAGTCAGCTTTTTAAAATCCCCTCCTTTGAAATTATTAACAGGATAATCAGCAGTGAAGATATTTTTAATGTAGAGATTAAATTATTACACGAGCAATTATACCATGCTACCAGTTCCATTAACAGGGCAGCTCTGGCAGATGCTTTTCTTTTGTCCCTTTTAAAAAAGCGAAAACACATTTACAACCAAAACGCTATCAGCAGCGCTATTCATTTAATTGTGAAGAATGCCGGAGTTATACATGTTGATATGCTTGCCCGGCATGCGAACATGAGCGTCCGGAATTTTGAACGTTCATTCCATCTTGCCACCGGCATGCAGCCAAAATTACTTTGCGGTATTACGCGTTTCAATCATGCGCTTGAATTAAAACTTCAAAACCCAAAAAAGATTTGGACTTCCATTGCACAAGAATTAGGATATTTCGACCAGATGCATTTGATAAAAGACTTTAAGAGATACGCCGGAGATACGCCAAAAACTTTCCTGAAAGACACCTTTCTTTTAGAAGAAGACCGAATCCTAATCGGGTAAACCAAACTTGTCGTGTTTTTACTATTTTCTCAGTCCTGCCTCATCTTACTTTTGGTTAATCAATTTTTTTGCAAACGGACACAAGTGTTTCATGGCATTGAGTTGTTGCAATAATAACTGCCATACTGCGACTAATGATTAACGTATCAGGCATTTCAAACAAAAAAATAAAAACTCCGAAACTTTTTTCTACAACTGTTATGGGTTTATTAATAACACTTTTATTCATTAACGATAAACTTTTTTTATGTCTTCCCCACGAACTATTACTAAGATTAAAGATGGTCTTTCATACACAACTTTATTATTTAGTGAACAGTCTTTTCAAAGCTCCTGGTCGCATCCTGATGTGCCCGTATTGGTTTTTGCTGATTCAAAGCTTCCAGGTTTTTCAGTACAGCATCATGGGGGACCTGTAGGTAGCGGAATGCCTGTAGAGCTATTATTTTGGGGCGATTGGTGGAACAGTGCTGAAGGCATCTCCAGGCAGGTACTGATTATTACACGTGTACAAGCGGTATTAGCCAGCGATTATTTTTCGGAACTTAAACAATATGGAATAGATCGACCACACTGGCGAGGTGCTAAAGTCGTCACAAGTCCTGGCCCTCCTTCAGCTTTTAATTCTAAGGACGACGTACAAGCAGTTCCCGATCTAATTGATGATCTGATTGATGATGATGTTTTTCCTGATCCAGATGATGAGAAAATAGCATTTATCGTGTTCATGCCAAAAGGGTTTACAGAATCAATTGGAGAACTCGGTTCGCATACGAAAGATTATAATTATACTTTTCCATGGGATATTGATTGGTATTGGGTTGCATGGGTAAAATCATATGGTGATACACCAGACAGTGATCCTGAGGATGTAATTGGTGTATTCACGCATGAATTAGTAGAAATGTTATCTGACCCAGAAGCAGACGCATGGTACGCTGATAACCCACAAAAAGGAGAAATTGGCGACGCTGCGATAATTGGAGGCAACAAATCACCAAAATTACCTGGACAGGCTGCTTGGGTAAATGGTGCGCATGTGACTGCTTACTGGTCTAATCAATACGGAAAAACAGTTATACCGATTGATCGGGATTACCAGGCGAGAATTCTTGGTAAAATTCGTTTAGAACATCGGGATGTAATACACAGTACTTTCCGACCAGATCCAAATGACAGCCGGCTTTGTAACCTTTTACCACAGTGTTGCTTTGCAGATAGAGATTACAAATTAACTTTGGTTAAACGAGATGAAATTGTACACCTGAGCGTAGAAACTCAACGTTATCGCCAACCGCAATTAGTTTGGACAGTTGAAGGAAACTTAGTTACAAACGACACAACATTATGGCTGGATGTAATTGCAGAAGCTTTTGATGGACATAAATCAAAAATCATTACTAAAACGATAGCAGTACAATGTAAGTTTATCAATAATGATTTAACGCTCAGAAGCGTTGGAAATGAAGCAAATTTTGATATAACAGTTAGCTGTACAATTACTGATGGCTCAATTACAGGAAACATACTAATCAATGTTATCGCCAAACCTGCAGTAACAATCGGATTTGTTGGTGTTGAATTAATAGTAGATGCTGAATATGAAAACCAACGGAAGCAGTGCGAAAAGGCCGCTGCTGAAATGCTAAAAAAAGCAGGCATACCAAAGTCAAGAAAAGCTAAAATAGGTGATCCTGTTGAATTTAGCCCGACGATCATTGCTGATGTTCCGGCTTATGCACGTATTCTTCAGTATGAACATGCACGGCGTGTGGTTGATATGATTCGCATGGCAAATGCCGTACTTCCAAAAGATTCAGCTCAAATACTTACGTCATCGTTAATTGCAAATACACCTATATTACAGGCAGCAATGGCAAAGCATACAAGCAATGATAAATATTAGAATATTAGCAAAATGTGCAGTAGTTATGATGACCGATACAAAGGCAATAATAAAACAGACTTTTAATTGAGTCTTGTATTGATGTTTACATAAACAGACACAAATTTTGATTGTAATAACCACAACTACTATTTTCTTAAATCTCAGCAGTTTACTTTTAATTATTCTAACAGTTGTGTTTATTCACAGCACCATATAAAAATCAAGCAAAGGCAAGATGAAAGTTTATTTTATAGCTACCAGACCTCCATAACAAAATTTTTAAAACAATCACCATGAAACAATTCCTTTTTATAGCCACTCTGCCACAATTGATCTTACCAAAACAAATTGTTGTTGCCGTAGTCGTAATAGGATTAGCATGTGTTTACCAATTAAGCTTTTCTCAATCAGTTATTCGCGGCAAAGTGTTGAATTCAAACAATGAACCTGCGGTAAATGCTTCAGTTTTATTGTTACGCTCAAATGATTCTTCATTGATAAAAGCAATGATATGCGACAATACCGGCGTATATGCTTTTAGTAATATTAAAGACGGAACCTATTTTATTGCATCAAGTTTTATAGGTTATAAGCAAGCTTACAGCAAGATTTTTATTGCTGATAAATCAAACCGCGATGTTATTATTGATGACATTACGCTTACTGAAGAACCAGCACAATTAAATGACGTAACCGTTACTGCAAAAAAACCATTGCTTGAGCAAAAGATTGACCGGCTCGTTATTAATGTTGCCAATAGCATTACTGCAGCAGGCAATACAGCATTGCAAATATTAGAGCGATCACCAGGTGTAATTGTTGACCATCAGAACAATCTTATTTCCATGAATGGAAAAGATGGAGTGCAGTTGATGATTAATGGAAAGCTGAGCCACTTACCTGTAGCTGCCGTGGTTGAAATGTTGTCCGGCATGAATTCGGGAAATATAGAGAAAATAGAGCTGATCACCACGCCGCCAGCCAGCTTTGATGCAGCGGGAAATGCAGGCTACATCAATATCGTATTAAAAGAAAACAAGAATGTTGGTACAAATGGATCTTATAACTTAACCCTGGGATATGGCAAAGGATTAGTGAGTGTAGCAGGCATCAATTTCAATCATCGCAAAGGCAAGCTGAATATTTACGGCGACATTTCTTATTCACGCCAAAAAGGGCCTTTCAGGTTTGATGGCAATAGCAAAATAAGGAATAAAGAAAATGTTTTTGAGAAATATACTACTATAAACAGGACCGACACAACGATACTAATAAATGCCAGGCTGGGTGTGGATTACCAGCTTAATAAACAAACCGTTGCCGGAATATTGGTTACAGGTTATAAAAGACATTTTACACAGTCTGAGCACTCTCAAAGTTCCGTATCTAAAAATAAAATCGCTGACACTTTAACCAATTATTCAAATCGCGAATTGAATGATTGGGCCAATTTTGGAATTAACTTAAATACCAACCATAATTTTAGCGGGAATTCAGGCCTCATGCTGAATCTTGATTATCTCCCTTACAAAAACAATCAACCGGTAAATTATTTTGCGTCTAACTATGATGGCTCCGGAAATTTTGTTTACAATCTGGCCACCCGCAGCGGCAAAATCACTTATATGAAATTTTGGGTTGGAGCCTTAGATTATAAAAGTAAAATTGGGAAGAAAATAACCATGGAAAGTGGCATTAAACAAACCTTTTCCGGATTCAAAAATAACATAAGTTTTGAAAGAATGGATCAATATTCATGGTTAAAGGACGAGTCACTTTCAGCAAAATATACAATGAAGGAAAACTATTCAGCAGGTTATGTTTCTTTTGATGTACCTGTTAATGACAAGACTGAAGCCAAGTTGGGTTTACGTTATGAATACACAAATTCAAACCTCGGAACCGAGACAATAAAAAATGTGGTGGATCGCCATTATGGAAATATTTTTCCAACCGTGTTCCTGTCGCATACCCTAAACGAAAACAATAAAGTCAATTTTTCACTTAATACGCGTATTAACAGGCCATCCTTTACTGACCTGGCGCCGTTTACATATTACATTGATGCAAAAACAGAGATTACCGGCAATCCTGCATTGCAACCTTCTATTAGCAAAACAATCAAGGGAGATTATATTTTTAAATCGTACCTGTTTTCAATTTCTTACAGCGTAGAAAAAAACGCTATTACCGGCTTTCAGGCGCAAACGGATTCTACAACCCTTACAACGATTCTTACACCTCAGAATCTTGAAAATCAAAAAATTATTTCAGCTGTTGTTTCTTTACCAATTAAAATGAATGACTGGTGGACAATAAATTTAAATATTACAGGGCAATGGCAACAGGTAAATGCTATCTATAAAAAAGAGCCGGTGAGGTTGAGCTACGCCAATGTGAATATTTACGGAAGTGAGCAGTTTAAATTACCGAAAAAGTTTTCACTCGAGTTGTCCGGCTTTTATCAATCAAAATCCCTCTCAGGAATATATAAGGTAAAACCTTTTGGATCGCTTGATATAGGGATAAAGAAAAATCTGAGCCAAAAAAGCTCATTACAGTTTAATGCAACTGATATTCTGAATTCAATGACGATAAGGTCCGTCACTGATTTACCTGAGCAAAACCTTGTCTCTAATTTCAACCTCAGTTTCTCCCCGCCTGCTTACAAACTTATTTTCACGCATAACTTTGGAAAGGAAAAATTAAAGGAAAAGCGGGAGCGCAGCACAGGTGCAGAAGAGGAAAAGGGAAGAGTACAGTAAACAGTTTTAAATGTATTTATTTATCTAAAAAATAAACATCAAACGTACAATTCTAATAGTTATATTATCTATTCGATGACATAACAGCACGCGCACAAAATAATTCGGCAGATGAAAATACTGGAATGTTTGCCTTGATATTTATGATAGAGGTATTATGTATTCCGAAAATAGAAAGCAGGGAATTTATTGGAGAACATGGTCTATATGTTTTGAAAATGATCAATTAGAGATTGAAGGAAAAACAAAACATAGTAACGAACCGCTGAATCATTATTGTGAGTACTTAAATTATCATGCAGTCATTTTTTTAAAGCAGGAGACTCCTCTGGACCGAATGTCTATGAAAAAGGATTTAAAAGATTTTGTGGCGGACGCGATGAATTATCTTAATTATGTTACGGATTCCTTAAATGAGATTGAGGTTGATATTAAAATAGCATGAAACCCCCACGCCAATGTGGGCCTTCCTGGTCATCTAAGAACATTCTTATAGAGTTCTTGCCACACGAACACCTCCTCCTGCACTGCGCGATAGATCTGGTATCATCACACCGGGAAGTGCGCCGAAATTTCTCGCGGCTGAACGAATAAATGGGGGAGTGTCACCAAAACTACCACCTCGCACACCGTGTAAATCGCAAGAGTTCTTCCCATTTGCAATGCTGAAAGGTCCCTCGGCAAAATTTAAAATTATGTTTGCTGCGTAACTGGTACCGTCTGATTTATAATTGGAATAGGTAATCGAAAGGCAGTCTTCCACCCATTGATAGACGTTACCATTCATATCATATAATCCAAATTGATTGGGTGGAAATGAACCAACGGGCGAAGTGTATTCCCATTTGTCATCCCCTTCAGCAAAGCCTTTACCAGGTACACTATCATTGCCATAGTTGGCATATTTCCTGTTTACTGTATCACCCCAATAATAAGGCGTCGTTGTAGCTGCCCTGTCTGCGTATTCCCATTCAGATTCTGTAAACAAGCGGTATGAAAACCCGGTTTTGTTGCTAAGCCACTTTGCATAATCCTGTGCATCTTTCCAGCTTACACAGACAACAGGATGGCTACTATCTTGTTTAAATCCAACATGATTCCAGTTGGCGGAAGAATCGGGTAGCCATGGCTGAGTTGTATCACTTCCCGGAAGCCTTGCAAACATGCAGCCACCAGTTGTTTTGCGATTGGTGGCTTTCACAAATTCAGCCCATTGCTCCTTAGTGACGTCAAATTTTCCGGCAGCAAATTGTTTAATATTTATTTTGCGTTGTGGTCCTTCGATAGGAGTTTGCGTTGAATCACTAAAACGCCCCTTTTCATTAACTGGTGAGCCGATCAAAAAGCTACCGGCGGGTATCACAACCATCTCAGGGCAAGTTGGGCAATCTTTAAAAGTTTGTCCGGCTTTGAGTGATAATGTATTTTTACTTTGAGCACAAGTTATGAAGGAAAAAAGTAGTGATACAAGAATCAGCATACTTGTCGTGAACAGTTTGTTTGTTATCAATTTCATAGTAGAGTTTTACTTTGTTATTAAATTGTACAGTTCTTAAAGGATACTGGGATCCTGGAATTTTTGTGGCATGACGAACAAATCCAATGTGGGCTAAAATTTTGCTTAAAACAAACTATCATCGCATAATTTCCACAATGCCGTGGTCCGTATGATTTGCAAAATCCACTAAGTCAAAACTAAGTGCCTGTTCATTTAAATAACTGATAGTAGCTCCTGTTTAGAGGGAAACCTTTGTAGGTGTTGATAAGATTGGACTATTAAATCTATTAAAAAGAATTCAAATGTCAAAGCAATGGGTATAGTAATTATGAAAATAGCGTGTCCCCAGCTATCCGTATAATATCCAAATAAAAAATCTCCGCTGTCCGTATGTTTTCAACTACGGATAAATAAGAATGCTTAGACCGTGAGATAAGCCAAAAAGTAGTTTTTCCACATTTTAACGACTTCCAGTATTGGCGCCGGTCTCATGACCGGTGACTGATCGTTACTAAAGTTTGATTAATAAATAGCAAACACATACAGGTCAGGAGGCCTGCGCGAGAGCGGAGTGTCTTGTCCTAAAATAGGTTTACACAAAAACGTGTAAAATGTATATATCAAATGATTTTGCAAGTAAGGCTTATTACAGCCTTGAATTAAAACATCAGATCTGTAAAGATCATATTGAAAATGGTCTTCGTCTAAGAGATTGTGTAAAGAAATACAATCTTAGTTGCCATTCACTGGTTCATGTCTGGTTAAGACAGCTTGGTTATAAGGAAGGCACAGGCAGGCGAACAAGAAGTGTGTATATTGGCGTTGAAAATTTTCAAACATTGCCAGATAAACACAAAAAGAAACAATCATTAACTCCGGAGCAACAGCAAATCGAGTTTCTTAAAAAGGAACTTGAAGACGCTAAATTACAGGCTGAAGGATACCGAAGAATGATAGAGATAGCAGAAACCGAACTGAAGATTCCGATTAGAAAAAAGCCCAATACCAAATAGTCCATGAATTAAAATGCAAATATTCTAAGATAGGCCTATCGCGTATTTGCAGATTATTTGGTATCAGCCGCCAGGCATATTATCAACATTCATGGGAAGCAGAAGACGTACAAACGGCTGATTTACTAATATTAAAGGAAGTAATGGTTATCAGAAAAGAGCATAAAGTTATTGGTGCCAGGAAGCTGCATGACATGCTCCAGCCCTTTATGATGGAACATTGTATAAAGATGGGAAGAGATGCTTTGTTTGACTTGCTGGCTGCTAATCAGTTACTGATAAAGAAAAGAAAGCGAAAGATACAAACAACTTATTCCAATCATTGGCTTAGAAAGTATCCGAATTTAATCAGGGATTTTATTCCCATAGCGATCAACCAATTATGGGTTAGCGATATCACATATTGGAAGATAGCTACGGGCGAACATCTTTATGTTAGTTTAATCACTGATGCTTACTCCCGCAAAATAGTTGGCTATCATGTAGCAGAAACAATGGAAGCCATCAAAAGCATTCAAGCGCTGCAAATGGCCCTTGCAGCCCTTGATGGGGCTGCTGTGCCATTGCAGCTTATCCATCACAGTGACAGAGGAATGCAGTATTGCAGTAGCAAGTATGTAAAGCTATTGCAGGACAATGCCATCAGGATCAGTATGACCGAAAATGGAGATCCATTAGAAAACGCTATCGCTGAAAGAGTGAATGGAATAATCAAAAAAGAATACCTAAACAACTACCAAACTGAAAATTTACAGGAAGCAACCAAACAATTAAAAAAGGCTATTAATCTCTACAACAACGACAGGCCACACATGAGCATTAGCAATTTAACTCCGACCCAATTACATAACAATCAAAAAATAAACCATCAGAGACTATGGAAAAATTATTATAAAAAACTAAATAACTTTGAAAGCAAAAATGAAATAAATCCTGTAAACCTATTACAGGATTTAACTATTAACTTGTAAACTTTTTTTAGGACGAGTCAAATGGTTCGTGAAGACACGAACCAGGGAGAGGGGAAACCGCAATAGCATAAGACCCTCAATGGCGCATGTATCCGCTTGCCGATACGAAAATTCAAAGGTTCAATATTCTTTCAGGTACCACAATAGCACAAGCGAACCTTGCACTAACAAAGGCAATTAATTGGCCTTTTGTTACTTAAGAATTTCAAATTTATTTTCCCCCGGACAGGTTGCGCAGGATTCCGTCGCATTCTCCGGCTCAATATAATAACTGATTTGCGTATCCGTCAAAAGCAGAATTTGATTTGTTCCCTGGGCTTGATTACCAGTAGCCGAAAGGTACACATGCACCCACCGGCTACCATATAAGGCACAGTTATAATTTTGGTCGCAATAAAAGCATATGAAGTCACCTGCCTGTAAGGCCTGGTTGGTACCGGTGTTATCTATCCTGGTAATTTTATAAACACAATAATTATCGCCTTTCTTTTCAATATAAGGAATTATCCGGGTGTGCTTACAACTGATAAAAACAAACACCATGCAAATTGAAATAATACAGCTTCTCATATTGTATCATTTTAACTGTTCGACCCGAATTCTTTCCCAATTTAATCTTTTTTGGAATGGTTTGGCGTGCCGAACCAAGGCTTGGGCCTGTTGGCGGTAAAAGAAAACATTTGGAATTTAAACGGATTGGAGAGCATTGAGGTTTAAGGTTTAGACTTACTTACAATTCGTCGGGAGAATGTGGAAGAATTGTAACAGTAAACAATTGTTGGAGACGCCAACAGAAACTGAATTATATACATTTTAACTTGTTTGGCGCGAGCATCGGCTGTACATACGAAAATCTAAAGTTCTTTAGAAACCACAATAGCACAAGCGGACGCTTAATGTTAACAAATAAAAGAAATCCCAAGTAATCCTCTTGCGCCGGTCAGGAAGTTCCCAGAGCAATAAATATTTTTATTTGAAATGAATTAAAAAGTTAGATATTTGATTAGTCATTTTAAAATTGACTTTTTTCTTTTTACTATATCCTCAATATCCCAGAACATCCAATAAAAGCTTCCCCGGATTTACTTCTTTGTGTTTTGCCTCTAAGTCCTATCCTTTATGGAAAATGAATTATGGTAAGCGATTGTTTAATTGATGCAACCATTCCAATTCCTGTAAATACAATACCTGCAACCTTACCCGAATTTCAGAAAATAGCCAGGATAAAAGGTGGTGTTTTCGCAACAAAAAATTAAAGTCAGTTTCTGATGTTTAATCTTACCTCAATTTAAAGTTGAAAGGATCTATTCCTGATAATAAAGTGAAGCTTGAAAATCACTTTGAAAAATGGGTTTGTTTTCGCACAGGCATTTTTTTCGGAGTATTTCTGAAATGGCCTCTAAGAATAAAATGGGTTCGCTTAAATTTTCGATTATCATCCATCTCCATTGAAGCCGTGGTGCAATTATATATGGCACCGGGAAAATAGCAGACCCAAACGATCTCACCTAATAAAGAGGAGGTCACGGAATGTAATCTCTTGTTTAGGCGTAGTAAAAAAGTAAATAAGTACTAAAAATAAAAACTAAAAAAATGAAAAAGATTTTTATTACAGCGGTTTTAATTCTGTCAGGAATAACCGCTTTTTGCCAGGAGGAAGAGAACGGCACTATTTACATAAAGCATCCCTACATTGAGGTGGTAAATAATGCCAACAAAGATTACGTCGCAAATAATTTTACGACAGTTCAAAAGTATTATGCTGATACTGCCAAGTGGTGGGTATCCGGCATGGCTGATTTTATTCCACTTGCAGACGCTGTAAAAATGTGGAAGAGCGATTTTGACAAATTTGACGAAATCAAGCAGGTTCAATTTGGTTATCCTGATTTCCTCCACTACAAAAAAGATAATACTATGATTGTACAATCATGGTGGACATGGTCGGGAAAATCAAAGAAAACAGGAGACGTGGTTAAAGTTCCAATGGTAATGTTTGATGAATTTAATTCAGATGGCAAAATCTCGAGAGAATACATTTTCGGGGATTTTTCAAAAACAGCAATGCAGTAATTTATAACTCAAATTGGTTCGTCTATACATTACCGTTAAAATAAAAGTATTTTCTTAAGAATCAATACCAACAATTATTTTTTTAAAACAATAAATTAAAAACAATGAAAAAACTATTATTGATTGTGGCACTCTTTGCGCCAATACTGCTTATGGGTCAAAAGGCTGCGCCAAAGCAAAATAAAACAACCGTATTGGTTCTCCATCCACTGCCAGGCGACAGGGAAGGCTTTGAGCAGGCATTGGCACAACACAACAACAAATTTCATAAAGACCAGGGACAGGTAGATATTTTTGAAGTGCTCACGGGCGACCACACAGGCGAGTATCACTTTGTTTATCGCAATCCGGCATCCTGGGCCGATGTTGAAACTGCCTTTAATGCTACCAATGAAAAAAGCCATTCCGATGATTGGAATCAAAATGTAGCCAAACACTTATCGGGAGCAGGCAAACGTTTTTTTTATGAAGCGAGCGATGACAGTTATTTACCTCCTGGTCCTGCAGAAATGCGCACTGACCTGGTGGGCCTGTATTTAATTGACATCAACCCCGGCATGGAAGACGATTTTTTTGCAGGCATTAAGAAGATTAAAGAAATGTATAAGAAGAGTAATTCCAAAAATTACTATGCTATTGAAACCAGTGCGTTCGGAAAAGGAACCCAGGTATCGGTGGTGTTTCCGCTTCCAAAAGGTTGGGCTTCCTTTGAACCGAACCCTAACGACGACTGGTCAAAAATGTTTAAAGTCGCATTTCCAAAAGAAGATTTTAAAGCATGGATGAAGAAATTTAATGATACACAAAAATCATTTGAATCAATGGTAATAAAACACCGGCAGGATCTCAGTTCGCCAATGTGATAGGGCATTGTGGTAGGGACAGGTGGCCTTAGGCCTTTGTTGGTGTTGATCAAGGAAAAGTGCGGCTGCCTCACCAACAAAACGAATGAAACGAAATCCTTGTGGCTGAACTTAAACAGGTAGTTAACAAGAAACCATTCGCAATGGATACTTGTGTTGGTGACAGCTCTGCTTCAAACCATCGGCACGAACACCAACAACGGATTAACTTTATAGGGCAATAAAATGGTTTTGTAAACTTTTACAGATTTTAAGAATTGATTCGTGCAGGCACGAACCAAGGTTTAGGAAATAATAGGAAAGATCAATGCATGCAAAAGTGAAACACTGAAGCAAAAGAAAAGCCTGAATATTGATTTTAAAAGGTTGGCCTTTATTTTTTAACACATAAATTAATTACCATGTCATTTGTTTTAAAATTCAAACCAGCTGGTTTTACTGCCGCTAAGTATGATGAAACAATTAAACAACTTATTGCCGCAGGGGCAGGAAGCCCTAAAGGAAGAAGCTATCACGTATGTTATGGCGATCCGAATGGCGTTGACATAACGGATGTATGGGATAGCATGGAAAATTTTCAGGCCTTCGGTCAAACGCTGGTGCCTATTATGCAATCATTAGATGTGGACCCTGGCCAACCTGATATACAAGAGGTGCATAATATAGTTATAGGTGATTAATTGAAAGAAAATTGAAAGTTGAAAATGGGAAGTGTTACAAAATTGAAAATTGAAAATGTGAAGTGTTTCCCTAGCTATCGTAGAATATCCAAACAAAAAAACTCAGCTGTCCGTATGTTTTTAACTACGGACAAGTAAGAATGCTTAGATTGTGAGATAACCCAAAAAGTAGTTTTTCTACATTTTAACTTGTTTGAACTGCCCTGGCTGGCTCTTGATTGTGATAGCCGGTAGTAAAAAATAAATTGGAGGATATATTTCGGGATATGAAAAGCTTTACATCCCCCTACGGCGCGAGGTTGTAGTTCCCAACCTTGCGCCAAGAGAAGGTAGAAATAAGTTCAATATTTGTATCTCCAAAATTGCGGCTGCTGGTAATAATAGTCTGTTATATCAAAATAGCCCATTCCATAATACAATTCATTTTTAGCCGCCGGGGTGTTCCTTCTTATCTTCCGAAGCCATTAGTCCGCCAGTGGGTCGCCGCCGTCTGGTCCTTATTGATAGATACTATAAATTGGACCAAATTGTAGAGGCATACATATACGTTGAAACGGGTCAAAAAACAGGCAATGTTGTAATAAAAGTAGTAGAATGACAATAACTGGGCATTAGTCCGGGCAGAAAAATCTTTGATGAGCATTTGAACATCTTCTGTACTTTTAGTTCTTTAATCGGCTGACGGTTCCGGCTAAAAGTTCATTGAATTCCCTGCCATCGCCAATACCCGAACGGTATGCGTCATTGTTTGCGGCACAACAACTTGAAACATTGTGCAAGAAATTAACAACTGAAAAATGGAAAATAAAGAGTACTCACTCAAAACGACAGCAAGAATGGCTGGCTTCTGTTATTTGCTGGGAAGCTTGACTTCCGTGTATGGTCAAATGATTATTTGGGGAAAGCTCATCAATCCCACAAACGCAACAGAAACATCCGCCAACATTCTCTCACAAGAATCGCTATTTAGATTAGGATTTGTTTCTTCATTCGTAGCTGTTCCACTACATATCCTTTGGGCCGTTCTCTTTTATCATCTTTTTAAAAAGTTGAGCAGGACTGTTTCATTATTTGCAGTGTTCACTATGTTAATGGCATGTGCAATGTGGACGCTTAGCAGTTTTTTTTACATCTCACCGTTACTCATCTTGAAAGGAAAGAACTACTTTGATGCATTTAGCCATGAACAATTGCAGGCTCTATCTCTAATTCTAATCAAATTAAATGTGCAAGCCTACGACCTCGGGTTAGTATTCTTCGGACTATGGTGTATCGTGATTGGATACCTGATTTTTAAATCGGCATTTATCCCAAGAATCATTGGCATACTACAAATGCTTGCCGGTCTTGGTTATCTTACTCTTTTGTGGCAGCCTCTTGTACACTACATCTATCCCTACAACCTGGCGTTGGCAGGTCCTGGAGAAATATCCCTGATGTTATGGCTTCTTATTAAAGGTGTAAGAAATAATATATCAACAATTGACAAGAAGGACTTTATTTTGTAAGCTTTGCCCCTGTAAACCGGGTAGATGTTTTTGTTCGTCCTGTTTATTGTGACATACTTGTTGAAAGCTTAAAGTTTTGCAAAAAACAATCTCGGTATGGCAGCATAATAATCGGCCAGTAGAATTGAGGAGCGCTGGGGTTATTGAGCAAAAAGCAGAATATATTCACAACAATCCTTTAGAAGCCGGTTTGGTTAAAGAAACATTTCATTGGAAATATTCAAGTGCTATTGAACTGCAGGGGGAAAGGATTGATTGAAATAGACTGTTTGTAAGTAGAAGTTTAATGAAAATGGCACACACACGCGTGCCCTGGCGAGGAATAAAGCAGAATTACATACTGAAGAAAAACAACGAACCGCTATCAAAACGAAAATGAAAGCAATTATATACACAAAATATGGACCTCCGGAAGTTGCCCGATTAATGGAGGTTTCCAAACCTATCCCAAAAGAGAACGAAGTATTAATTAAGGTTTGTGCATCTACAGTAAACCGGACAGACTCGGGTTTTCGTAGTGCTGCCTATTTTATTTCACGATTTTGGAGTGGCCTTATACGTCCAAAGTTTCCCATATTAGGCTGCGAATTTGCTGGCATAATTGAAGAAATTGGCAAGGACGTGAAAACTTTCAAAAAGGGAGATGAAATTTTTGGCTACAATGATAAAACCTGTGGAGGACATGCAGAATATTTAACCATTGCCGAAAATAATGCCATTACGACTTTACCCAATAACTTAAACTTTTATGAAGCCGTACCAATTACAGAAGGTGCCCATTATGCATTAAATAATATTAGAGCATCAAAAATAAAAAGTGGACAACATGTTCTGGTTTACGGAGCAACAGGTGCAATTGGTTCTGCCGCTGTTCAACTCTTAAAACACCGGGGAGCAAAAGTAACGGCTGTTTGTAATACAAAAAATCTCGATCTTGTAAGATCCCTTGGTGCAGACACGGTTATCGATTATCAGACACAGGATTTCACAAAGACAGATAACCAATTTCATTTCATTTTTGACGCTGTTGGCAAAAGTTCATTTCGGCAATGTAAGCCACTGCTAACTGAAAAAGGAATTTATATCTCAACAGAATTAGGAAAGAATGCTGAGAACATATTTTATGCACTCACCACTCCCATTTGGGGAGGTAAAAAAGTCCTGTTCCCAATCCCGACAATAAATAAAGATGATGTCATTTTCTTGAAAGAACTGGTTGAAAAAGGAGAATACAAACCCGTTATTGATAGATACTATAAATTGGACCAAATTGTAGAGGCATACAGATACGTTGAAACGGGTCAAAAAATAGGCAATGTTGTAATAAAAGTAGTAGAATGACAATAACGCCAGCCATTAAAAGCCTCTCGCTATCCGTAGAATATCCAAATAAAAAAAGCTCTGTTGTCCGTATGTTTTTAACTACGGGCAAATAAGAATATTTACACCCTGAGATAACCCAAAAAGTAGTTTTTCTACATTTTAACTTGTTTGAACAGCCCTAACTGGCTCTTGATTGTGATAGCAGGTATAAAAAAATAAATTGGAGGATATATTTCGGGATATGAAAAGCTTTACATCCCCGTAGGGCGCGAGGTTTTAGCCGCCGCGGGTGTTGCTTGTTTATCTTCCGAAGCCATTAGTCCGCTAGTGGGTCGCCGCCGTCTGGTCTCCTGACCAACGGCAGAAAATACGGCTACAGGATTAGGTGACAAGCCAGAAGATTATTATTATTCATCTGTAAGATCTTATTTCGATGGACTGGACAATTTTGGAATGCTAACACATTTTGCAGGCAACTGAAGGGCGTACCAACTCCCGTTGGTCGGAGACCAGACGGGGGCGTGCTGAATAGCAAAATGTTTTAAATTCGAAAAAGACCCCCAACGGGGGGCGCAAAACCGATAACAACTGAGCATTTGTGTAGAGAAACTGAACTATATTCACAATAATTCTTGCAGCGGCGTGTGGAAATTGGTTGGAAATCCTGTGGACTATAAAAATAGTTCTGCCGGATATATTTAAATGGAGAGGACGGTGAATACCCGATTACAGATCAATGACGCTGAAAGGCCATGCCTGCTGGTGCACCAAGGCTGGGAGCAGAGCACGGCCTGGGAGAAAACAAATATAAATGGCCAACAGTAATCATACGACAAATTGTAAAAATTGCAACCAGCAGTTCGCCGGTAACTTTTGTAACCATTGTGGGCAAGCTGCAAATACGCACAGATTGAGCCTCCATTATATCTGGCACGATTTACAACATGGTCTTTTCCATTTTGACAATGGCATCTTTTACACCATTAAGCAACTGCTGACAAGACCTGGACACACTATCAGAGAGTTCATTAACGGAAAAAGAGTTCGTCATTTTAAGCCCCTGTCATTTGTAGTGGTGCTGGCAACATTCTATGGGATTCTTTACCATTACTTTATTGGTAATCTTTTTGACGTTAATCATAAAAGTTCACAGGAAGATGTAATCAGTATTTTTGAAAACGTCGTCCGTTGGTTCACCGATCATTTCGCATACGCTTCTGTTATATTGATTTTAGGTGCAACTTTATCAACATATTTTATTTATAAGAAAGAGGGATATAACTGGGCAGAGCACTTTGTACTTAATACCTTCTTTGTGGGGCTAACTTTAGTGTCCTCTCTTATATTGCTACCAGTACTCTTTGTATTAAAGCTGAATGGCGGGGAAGGTTTACAAGGCTACGCTATCTTTTCTCAATCTTTAATTTTTATCTTGATGTTTTGGTGTTATGCTCAATTTTTTACCCGGCTATCTATAATTCAGAAATTGGTTCGCACGGTGCTGAGCTTTATTTTGATGTCATTTATCAGTACAACAATTGTATTTGCAGTTGCCTGGATATACGATTTGGCGTCTAAAAGATAAGAAAAACCGGTGAAAGTTTTTTATTATAAAAGTAAAAGTTGGTTCGTGGAGCGCGAGCCAGGGCGCTGGTAAAAAGCTGTAGTGTCCCGTCTATTGAAATAACAAAAATGCCGAAGCCATACATAGATAGAAAAGCCTTTATTTATTCGTCTGCTGTATTCCGGCTTAGTTATCGCAACCGAACTTAGCCGCCGCAGTGTTGCTTGTTTATCTTCCGAAGCCATAGACCGCTAGTGGCTCGCAGAAAATACGGCTACAGGATTATGTGACAAGCCAGAAGATTATTATTATTCATCTGTAAGATTTTATTTCAATGGACCGGACAATTTTGGAATGCTAACACATTCTTCAGGCAATTGAAGGCGTACCAACTCCCGTTGGTCGGAGACCAGACGGGGCGTGCTGAATAGCAAAGATTTTTTTCAGCTCCGAATAACTATAGCACATTCGGGATGCTTGCACCAACAAGAGGACTTTATGTTCTTGCCTTGAACCACTTATTACTTGACTTTGTAAATAAGACCACCGCTGCGGCAACTTCCAGTAAATTTCGAATAGAAAAAACTAAAGTTGATAGTTTACTTACACTCATCAAGCCTATTATTCGTGACGGCACAGTAATCATACCTATTATGATCAATAAGATATAAAGAATGCGGGCCCAATTTCTGCGGGCATTGATGTTAAACGCAAGGAATACAAAAATGGCGACACTTACGAGATAATTGGGAGTTTTTTCTTTAAAAGAAGAAAAATCTGAAAAGATAAGGTTTGAGAAAAGGCTAAGGGTAGCAACAGAAATTACTGAAGCAAATAAAATTATCGCGAGCCTCACATTCCGTGGTTTTGAAAGTGGCTCGTTTTCATACTCGATCAGAGAATCTTCCATAGTTAGTTATCGTTAGTATCTTTTGCACATTGGGAGCACAATAAGCTATTGTTGTCGCTCAGAATAGGCACTACGAGACTAAGATACAGCAAAAAGAAATCCCTCATCTACAAATGAAATAAAATGAACAAATAAGCGGATGCTTGCGCCATCGGGGGAATATTCGCATGGGCAGAACATTTCATTACTTTGGCTTATAAACAAATACCTCTTTTTTTCCGCTGCTGACTTCCCTGTGCAAGGTTAAAACGCCAACGCTATTAATGGAATCAATAACAAGTGTCCTAAATATCATATTGGAAGGAGGACCGTCGACAGCTAACCGATCCCATATTGGAAAAGATATATTATCACTCCCATTGACGATTACTGATATGTCATTTGGGACAATTAGTCCGGCATTATAGGCGCAGGAAGATTTGTTTTTGTCAATGTGAGTAGAAAAAATCAAGCGTTCCGGATTGAAGTTTCCGAATTCCCCTTGCTGTGGAACAAAAACGTATTCATCACCGAAGGTGCAGGAAGCTTGTACTGCGGAGTTGTCGGTCTTTGTTCCATTCTCCAGGTAAAATCTTTCATGAAGCAGGTAAGGGCGGCCCACCAGGTTCTCGCCGATTGCTTTAGCCACACCGGTTTTGTATGTGATAATATTCTTTTCCTTGTCTGTGGGTGCAAATGCAATAAAATCCAATTCTACCGTATTACCGCTGGAGGATGGTAAGCTTCCATAAAGTGCAATGGTCGTTTCCCGGGAATCTAATATCCTGTATTCGCAGGATTCTTTTGTTACCGTAAACTTTACATATTCTCCGGCTGATGCATGAACATAGATGTCTTTTGTATCGAGTTTTTGAATGGTAAAGGTTTTCTCCTTATCGAGGGAAGTTTTAATGGTGAGCGGTATATCGTAGACACTCCCATTGGAAGCCCTTATGATATAAGTCTGGTCAGTGATTTCAATCTTTTTTTCAATTTTGGAACATCCGATAACGAATAGTATAAATAGGAGGAGAGGGAAGGAGTATTTCATTTTTTTCATAAGCCGAAAATTTTAGAACAGTTTAGCGAATCGTTTACATCATTGAACTTTAGAACGAGTGCCGGTTAGTTTTTTCGTTGATGCGTTCCAAAGATAATTCTAAAAGATATAGATTTCTTTCCGGTTATTTTTAGAGTGCGAGACAACCCAAAAAGTAGTTTTTCTACATTTTAACTTGTTTGATAATGAGGCCACAGAAAACCGGATAAAATAATTGTCTGAATCAGGATTTGCAGAATGATAAAAATTTACAGGATTTAAAATGTTATAGTCCCTGAAGTTGCAAAAGAATGTTTTAGCGCAGTTGTGCTACAGCCTGATAAAATCAACCTAATATGGCTAAATGCGTTTATATTACAACAATTTTTTAAGCCTCATTTTATCAGATGAAAAAAACTATTCTGCTTCTGCTGGCAATTTATTTTGTTCAGGCAAATGTTACCGCACAAAATAAAGCTATCGACAGCCTCAATCAATTGCTGAAGAATGAAAAACGTGACACCAGCCGGGTGCTGTTACTCAACATGATTTCGCAATTGTATGTAACTCATATGCCCGATTCTGCACTGGCGCTTGCTCAACAGTGTTTTTCTATTTCAAAAAAAATCGGATTTAAAAAAGGGGAGGCAATAAGCATGAACAGAATGGCCAATGCGTTTAATACTACGGGTAACTATCCCAAGGCCCTGGAGCTTCATTTAGCATCGCTAAAAATTGCAGAAGAAGTAGGGGATCAAATCACAATGGCCAATGCAATGTCAAACATTGCAGACGACTACACCTACCAGGGTAATCATCATTTGGCGGTCAGCTATTTGCTGAAGGCTATCGACATTGCAAAAAAGCTGGGTAACAGGGATAAATTGGCAAGGTTCACAGTAAACCTTGGAGATAGTTATGAAAAGCTGGATATGCTGGATTCGGCCCGCACTTATGCCAACCAGGGTTTTGATCTGGCTGTGGAAGTAAAAGATAATGAAAGTGTAGGCAATAGTCTGAACAACCTTGGAAATATCTATTCAAAAATGGGACAGGATGTTATTGCTATGGCAAATTATAAAATGTCTTTGCCTTATTACCTGCAGGAAAACAATGAAGGTGCATTAGGTGAGCCATATCTTGGTATAGCGAAATTGTTTAGGAAAGCGGGAAAAAATGATTCCTGTTTGTATTACGCAAAGCTCTCTTTGGACCATTCACGAAAGGGTGGATTTGTTCCACGCATGATGATTGCCAGCGATTTTTTGACAGACTATTATACTTCGATACACAACGTTGACAGCGCCTTTGCCTATCAAAGCGCTACCATTGCTGCAAAAGACAGCTTGTTCAGCCAGGAAAAACAAAGAGAAATGCAAACCCTCACCTTTGATGAAACCATGCGGCAGCAGGAAATTGCTTCAGCAAAAGCAACAAAAGAAAAGGAACGCAGCAATAATATCCAGTTTGCCATCATTGCAATTGCTATTGTTTCTTTTATCATTATCTTTTTGTTGCTTAGCCACACGGTAATAGTTAATGAAAAATGGATTCGCTTTTTGGGTATGATGGGACTCTTGCTTTTCTTTGAATTTGTAAATCTTTTTATCCATCCTTACATTGCTGAACTTACGCATGAATCACCACTATACACGCTTTTAGTGATGGTAATAGTGGCCTCTTTACTGATACCTTTTCATCACAGGATCGAGCATTGGATAAAAGAAAAAATTGTAGCAAAGAATAAAAAGATACGCCTCGCTGCCGCGAGAAGAACAGTGGCGCAGTTGGAAAAAGAAGAAGCCAATTTAAATGCTGATTAACATTTTATGGTATTGCCATTTACGATATTGGATAATGATGAAAGTGATGAACAGGATTTCATAATCTTATAATCCTTTAATCAGAAAAATCTTGACTCAGACAAATGAAAAAATAAATAAGCTGGTGTTTGAGTGTCTTCAACTACGGACAAATAAGAATATTTAGACCGTGAGATAACCCAAAAAGTAGTTTTTCCAGAAGTGCCCTGAAATTATTATTGTGGTAAACAAATGCGGGCTACTTAAAATTGAATTTTTGTTATAGATTTATGTTTGTAAGTACTTGTTGTACTTGTCCCCCGCGTAAACCCAGGATAGCGAAACTAATGGTTATGAGCACAATAATCCTACAGGGAAAAACCAAATCATGTTGTAAAAAGATAACTGCTCAATCAAAATGATGTAGCAAACATGAAAAAATATTGTGCTTATGCATTGATACTATGTTGGCTGTTGCCGGTAAAATTATTTGCCCAGCAGGAAGATGTTACCGGCATGTGGTATGGAGAATTAACTATTATCGACACACAGAAAGTCAGGCTTCCTTACGAGATTGCATTGAGCGAAGAAAAAGGAAAGTTGTCCGGATATTCAAGAATTGTTTTTCATGTTAATGGAAAAGATGAGTCCGGCGTGCAAAACATCAGCATCAGGCGCAAGGGTAATAAAATTGAAATGGAAGATGAAGGTTTTATTAGTTATAATTTTTCGATTACTCCTTCAAGGCATGTGAAGAAAAAAATGATTGTTGTGGTCACAATTACCGCTGCCGAAATGATAATGGAAGGTTCCTGGAGTACAAACATTACCCTGTACAACAGGCCGTATAAAGGTATTGTTTTGTTGAAGAAAAAGATTGATTTCAAAAAACTGGAATTGTTTAAAAGCCTGGATACATTGAACCTGGCTTCCGGGTTATCTTTTTTAAACAGGCCGGAAAAAGAAGCCGTTGTTGCTGTTGCTGCTGCTGTTGAAAAAAAACCAGAACCGTTACCCGTTGTTCCGGAGCCAGATCCTGTTTTGATAATTACTTCAATTGAAAAAGCACCTCCTGGATTATTGGCGGTAACAAAAAAAATACAACCATCAACCGCTAAAATATCGCCACCGCCAAAACAAAAGAAATTGCGAATGGATAGTGCGTTGATTGCGCCAAAATCAGTGCCGGTAGTAGTGATTGCAGCTTCGCCAATACCGGAGAAAAAACTGCCTCCGCCACCGAAACGTGAACCGGTGGAAAAACCCGTGGTAGTTGCTGTTCGGCCACAACTGCAGAAAAAAACACTTCCACCTCCAAAACGTGAACCAGAGAAAAAACCAGTGGTAGTTGCTGTTCAGCCACAACCCGAGAAAAAGCCTGTAGTAGTTGCTGTACAGCCACAGCCTAAACCTTCGCCTCCTCCTGTTACGATACTGGCACCATCTATTATACACGGTGCTGCTGAAATTGAAAAACGTGTTACGAAATCTGATCAGTCATTGTATTTTGAATCCGACAGTTTGTTGCTTACGTTGTATGACAATGGTGTAGTGGATGGGGATACGGTGACGGTACTAATGAACGGCAATGTGATTTTTTCAAAAACGGGACTTACTACAATAGCAAATAGCAAAACTATTTACATCACGCCTGATATGGATTCTGTAAAGCTGGTGATGTATGCCGAAAACCTTGGCTCAATACCACCTAACACGGGACTGATGATTGTGAATGATGGGAATAAAAGATACGAGGTTCGCTTTACTGCTGATCTGCAAACAAATGCAGCGATTGTATTACGGAGAAGAAAGAATGAATAATATGGATGAAGATATTTACGTGAAAAGAGAAAACATAAGAGAGACGTTCTACACGTAAACTATGAGACTCCCCCTCGGTTCGTGTCTTCACGAACCGAAACCTGCTAATTAGAAATAGTGATGGTTATCTTAAAGTAAAGCACAAAACATTATATGATGGATACAGAAGTATTTGCTGAAAAGCGAAAAAGTTATATTGATATGGGAGAGATATTTTTTTGGACAGCGACCATAAATAACTGGCAACCCTTGTTATTAAAAGATGATTATAAAAATGTTATTATTAATTCATTAAGTTATTTGAGTAATGCAGGAAAAACAGATGTGTTTGGTTTTGTAATCATGCCTAATCATATTCATTTAATCTGGAGAATAAATGAGATGAATGGAAAAGAAACATCCCAGGGCTCGTTCTTAAAATATACTGCCCACGAATTTAAAAAAATATTGAAAACAGATAAAGATAACAGCATGGTCTCTTATGCTGTAGCTGCAAATAACAAGAACTATGAATTTTGGCAAAGAGATTCACTGGCGGTTCATTTGTTTAGTAAAGAGCTTGCTTATCAAAAATTAGATTACACACATTATAATCCTTGTGCTCAATATTGGCAACTGGCTAAAGAACCATGTGATTATTTGTTTTCATCTGCCAGGTATTATGAAATGGGCTTAAATAATTTTTCCTTTTTAAAAGATTTGAGGAATGAGTTTTGAAGATTTTATTTTTTACAAGATATTCTGGTTTTAAGAATGGTTCGTGAAGACACGAACCAGGGAGAGGGGTTTTAGGCAATCACTTGCGATATTCTTCTATTGATAATTAAATTTAATCTGGACATTTTACAACATGCCATTTTCAGACGACGAACAAATATTGGTTGAAAGCAAATCACAACTGCTTATACCGGGTCCATTGGAGTTCAGGCAGCACGATAGACATTGCCGCTTTTCATGACGAAATCCACCTTGGCGGTAACGCTAATGTCGGCGATTGGATCGCCCGGCATGGCAACGATATCCGCATGCTTGCCGACTGCCAGTATGCCAATATCATCCTGATTAAGCAGTTCCGCGGCAACGCTGGTCGCGGCCTTGAGTGCGCGCACCGGAGTGAGCCCGGCGGCTACCATTGCCTGAAATTCAAGGATGCCATGACTGAAGGGAAACATACCGCAGTCTGTACCATAGGCAATTTTTACATCGCTCTCTGCGATCAGGCGCTGAGATTCGAGGATATTTCCGTTGTCACGGCTGAACTTCCAAACCGCCTGGCATGGTAGTGTATGATTCTGCAAGGCATGCATATCTTCCTGAGTCATCTGCATCGTTGGCACCAAAAATATGCCGGCCTGTTTCGCCATACCAAGCGCCTCGCTGTCGATCAGATAGGCATGTTCCAGGCTGCGCACACCTGCACGGATGCCCTGCTTGCAACCCTTGGCAGCCCCGGTGTGTACTGCCACCGGCATACCCAACTGCCGCGCTGTGGCGGCGAGGATATTCATTTCTTCATCAAACCACGTCACGCGGGCCGGGTCGTCACCCGGGCTGAAATAGCCTCCTGTATTTGTGGTCTTGATCCAGTTGCTGCCGAAAGTGTGCTCGCGGCGTACCAGCGCCTTGATCGTGCCCGTATCGTCAGCAATAGCAGAAACAGGAATGTCCCAGCGCGATGCGTAGAATCCACGCAGGTCGCCGTGCCCGGCGGATGAACTGATAATATGTGCGGCGACTATGAGTCGCGGGCCTTCCACCAAACCGCTATTGATAGCATTACGCAAGTCCACGGTCGGAAATTCCGGATCCGCACTGCCCATATCGCGCAGGGTGGTAAAGCCATAACGCATATATTCGCGGGCAATGCTCAAACCCTTGAGTGCTTTTGCTGCGGACGATTGCAGCGTCTGCTGGGCAAGGTCGGAGGCATCCATCGTCAGATGCACATGTGTATCGATAAACCCCGGGCACACGGTTTGCTTCGAAAGGTCAATTGTCTCCGCTCCGGACGGCCGGTGTATTGAAGATGCGATCTCAGTGATCCGATCGCCTTCCACGAGAATTTCAACCGGTCCCGTTAACTGGTTAGAAACGCCATCAAACATGTTGCCGCACGATAATAGAAAAGCTCCCATATCAATACCTCCTAATTCGTGTTAATTTTTTATTCGATTTAAAAGTACTTATCATATTCGCTCACGTTGTCAATGAGATAAGCTACATCAAATTTTTGAAGCAATTCACAACTAATAAAATATCGTTCATATTATGACATTGATGTGAAAGAAGTAAGTTAACCTGATACCTTGCCCGGAACCAAGTTTCAATATAACAGCAGTGCAATGACACTTTTGATTTTACTGCTTGAAAGAGTTTATCATCAGCCTTATGAAAGAATAGTAACGAACTATGTACGGGCACATTTAAAAATGTACGCAACAAAACCATTTTTGACAACCGAAAAAATAAAAAATGCGGTGCAGGGATATGATAACAATAGTAAACCTCAACAATTTTTAAATTTAAAAGGTTTTTATTTTTGGACCAACTATGAATTCTACCATTAATGATATGCTTACATACATACAAGCTAATCTTTCAGAAAAAGATAAGCCATTCGTTTAACGCATCAACTTACTTCTGAAGACACAAACCAGAGAGAGGGCGCAAATATCCGCTTGTGTTTGTATGAAAAAGACATCTGCTAATCCGGACCTGGAATAAAATGAGCACATATTAGGAGAATACACATGCAGATGCTGGCGCCATCAACGGTTCAAACGCCTGGCTTCAATTATTTTCCATCTTTTTATTATAATCTTCTTGCAAATCACTAAGTGCTGCATCATAACCTTTCCGGTCGCTGAAGGCTTCCGGATGATAACTATCTCCGGGATGATGTTTCTTATGCAGGTCGAACTGGCTTGCATGAGAGGCCAGCCAAATATCGAACGAAAGCTTTTTCATGTGGGCTAATGTATAAGCATAATCATTTGCAATGTTAGGATAAGCCGGTTCTTCTGAAAACTTTTTATCAATAATGATGGAAGGCATATTGGCGATGAGCACCCTGTAAGTTTTTTTGCCGTCTTTTACATCAAATAAATAACTGCATGAACCCTTTGTATGACCAGGATGATGAAGCATTACCAGGTTCATATTACCGAGGCTGATGGTATCTGATCTTGTAATAAACGATCTGCTTTTACCGGCTCAAAGCTGCGCCCGTAAATGCCCAGCGCATAATCTGAAGTACCGCCGTCTGCGAGTACAGCCGCATCATTTTTATTTACCATCACTTTTGCGTCCGTCAGTTTTTTTATCTCTGCGAGCGCACCAACGTGATCATAATGCACTTGTGTTGTCAGCAGTATTTTTATATCCTTGAAATGAAAGCCCAGCTTTTCGATATTATGTTTGATCTGCGACGTAGAAGCCGCCAGCCCCGTATTGATCAGGATATTTCCCTGGGGAGTAGTGATGAGGTAACAGGCTAAATCATAAGTGCCTACATAATAAAGGTTGCCAGCGATCCTGAACGGCTCATAAGACCTTTCCCAATCCGGCTGAGTTCTTGGTTCTTTTACCCGTTGTGCCGAAAGCGTAAAATGGGTAAATACAAAAATGATTGCCGGTAAAATAATTTGTAAAACATATTTGCGCATGGGAAAAAATTAGGAGCGGCAAAAATAAAAGTTTGCGGAATGATTATCGTTTTTGTAAACAAATTTTTTTAATAATTAAGTTGGGGTTATTTTGACGTTGATCGGTCCAAAGGACCTATGGAGGAAACGAGGCTGGGGTTCACTTGCGGATCAAATGGTTCTTGCACGTCAGACAAAAAACTTTTGGAGTTAATTCCTGTGGACTGTCAGTAAGCAAACATTTGAACTACATATAATTTTGCTTTGACAGAAAGAAGAAGGGAAATCAATATCCATTTTGTATTGATCACAAAACGACGATAGAAAACGTATTGGTTCAACCAGAGTTTTTTGAGACTTACCCGCTCGACAAAAAATTACAAATTAACTGGACTTGGATTGTAAAGGAATATTGGGGGACAGAAATAAATTTTCAATGCAAACTACTATGGATATTGGACTTTTGTTTTGGCGATCTAAAAACAAGGCGAGTGCAAATAAAACGGACTCTACAAATTTACGCTCAAAAAAGCTTTGAAAAAATTGGCGGACAGTTTGAAGGGATTTTGAGAAGCAGAATGAAAGAAAACGGTGTTTCAAGAAGTGCAGCATATTATAGTATTATCATGATGAATGGCAAGCGGCAAAACAAAAAATCATTACGCAACTTGGAAATCCACAAAAGAGAGGCCTACCGCTAACATTAAGAACAAAGCCGCACGTCGGCAGCTAAAATGTTTTACAATTCAAAAAGAGTGCTGTCCGTATGTTTTTAAAAACTACGGACAATATTCAAATAATAAAAACTGCTGTCCCGCAATTAAAAATACCTAAACCTTGGATTTCTATGACAAAAACAAATCAATTTTAGGCTGCTTTTTTCACATATAATTCCTGTTTATTCACAACTGCTATTACTCTTGCTAACAATTTATTTTTGACTGCATTAAGCACACTCATTTTACTTTTTCCCTCTCCAACTTTTCTTTCATAATAAGCTTTTAAATCATGCATCCAATTTTACTGCGGTCAGTGATGCCATATGAAGATTGCATTTAAGTTTTTTGTTAGCCATATAATGCACTTTTGTTCTTCCTCGTATACTGCTTCCTGAAGAATATTCAAATGGTGCAACGCCACAATAACAAGCTAATTTTCTTGTATCTTTTAGTATTGTAAATCCATTAGTATGTACGATTAAATTTATGGCTGTTACAAAACCAATTCCTACAACAGATGTAATAAGTTTATATAAATGTTTTAGATTATCATCTTCGTTTATAATATCAATAATTTTTGCTTCAATATTTTTCAAATCCTTATCAATTGCAGCTAAAGAACTTTTAATTGTTTTGGTTAAAAGTTTGGCCATTGCCAATGATTACCCACATCTTCAAATTCCTTTATAGGAGTTACTAATCTCTTCTTTGTTTCTACTAATCTGTCTCTTAAACTTGCCAGGTGCCTGATCTTCTCCAATGTAGTATTGACGGGCTTCCACAGCCGTAACCTGTCAAGGTTTTTTGTGGCATATACAGCAATACGTTGTGAATCCACCTTATCATTTTTACCTCTGGCCAGTGCAGTTGATTTCTTAATCTGTGCTGCATGTTCAATCCAGGTATCAATTGAATGACTAGCAAGAAAATGCGTTAATGTAAAGCAATATAATCCTGTAGCTTCCATACAAAATAATGCCTTATTAAATTCAGGAGAAAGTTCTTTAAACCAATTGGTCAGTTGCTCCATTCCTGCGGTATCATTTGTAAATTGCCGGTGAGTAAATTGCTGATTAGTTACATGAGTGATGTCAACAGTTTTTTTAGAAACATCTACTCCGAAAACATGATCATACTGTTTCATGATTTTAGGTTTTAAACAATCATAGATATAAGCTTCTTTGAAACCTTAATAATAGGCCTGGTTAGCCTGAATTTCTATACGAAGCATCTTATATCAAAGAGGAACCTGTCTTCATCCACGGATATACCATAAGTATCGTTCGTGTCATAGTTCACAGGCTCTCCTGATTGTGGTTATTAACAATTTTGATTTATTCACAAAGAAAAAAAGAAGCAAAAAAAGAAACTAATAATAGTAATAATATTCTAATCAAAAATTCAGAAAATAAATGTAAAGGTTCGTGTCTCTCATGAACCATTCTAAAACTTCCGCCCTGTCTTGTCCTAAAATAGGTTTAACACAAAAACGTGTAAAATGTATACATCAAATGATTTTGCAAGTAAGGCTTATTACAGCCTTGAATTAAAACATCAGATCTGTAAAGATCATATTGAAAATGGTCTTCGTCTAAAGATTCGCGTAAAGAAATACAATCTTAGTTGCCATTCACTGGTTCATGTCTGGTTAAGACAGCTTGGTTATAAGGAAGGCACAGGCAGGCGAAAAAGAAGTGTGTATATTGGCGTTGAAAATTTTCAAACATTGCCAGATAAACACAAAAAGAAACAATCATTAACTCCGGAGCAACAGCAAATCGAGTTTCTTGAAAAGGAACCTGAAGACGATGAATTACAGGCTGAAGGATAACGAAGAATGATAGAGAAGCAGAAACCGAACCCAGATTCCGATTAGAAAAAAGCCCAATACCAAATAGTCCATGAATGAAAGCAAATATTCCAAGATAGGCCTATGACGTATTTGCAGATTATTTGGTATTAGCCGTCAGGCATATTATCAACATTCTCACTAGATATTTAAAGGAAGTAATGGTTATCAGAAAAGAGCATAAAGTCATTGGTGACAGGAAGCTGCATGAAATGCTCCAGCCCTTTATGATGGAACATTGGATAAAGATGGGAAGAGATGCTTTGTTTGACTTGCTGGCTGCTAATCAGTTACTGATAAAGAAAAGAAAGCGAAAGATACAAACAACTTATTCCAATCATTGGCTTAGAAAGTACCGAATTTAATCAGGGAAATTATTTCCCATAGCGATCAACCAATTATGGGTTAGCGATATCACATATTGGAAAGTAGCTACGGGGAATATCTCTACGTTGGTTTAATCACCGATGCTTACTCCCGCAAAATAGTTGGCTATCACGTAGCAGAAACATGGAAGCCATCAAAAGCATTAAGCGCTGCAAATGGCCCTTACAGCCCTTGATGGGGCTGCTGTGCCATTGCAGCTTATCCATCACAGTGACAGAGGAATACAGTATTGCAGTAGCAAGTATGTAAAGCTATTGCAGGAGAATGGCATCAGGATCAGTATGACCGAAAATGGAGATCCATTAGAAAACGCGATCGCTGAAAGAGTGAATGGTATAATCAAAGAAGAATACCTGGAGGACTACCAAACTGAAAATTCAGGAACAATCAACCAATTAAAAAAGGCTATCAATCTCTAGCAACCAACGACAGCCAGACAAGAGCATTATAATTTAACTCGAACCCAATCATCACAATCAAAAAATAAACCATTGGAGACGATAGAAAAATTATTATAACAAACTAAATAACTTTGAAAGCAAAAATCAAATAAATCCTGTAAACCCATCACAGGATTCTAACTATTAACTGTAAACTTTTTTAGGACGAGTCACCCTCGTTCGTGGCACACGAAACATTACTCTCGCCATCTCAAACCCGTTATTTCAAAACAGATTTCTTTGAACTTGCATAGAGTAATATACGATCCTAATAATTTTGAAAAAATTGTTTCGTGTGCCACGAACCAAGGCCTGTTAGTGGTAAAATTTACCTAAGTTGAAAAAAATCTACGACTGTTTTTTCCTCCTTTTAATTTTTTGGTTAAAATTTTAAAAAGTAAAAAAAGTTTGCCTGCAGTAAACTGTTCTATATCAACAGTTCTAAAATATCATATCCTTCTGTGATCATGTAAATGGCATGATTTTATTGTAAAGTAATCAGGCACCTCATTTATAAAACAAAATAAACATCATGACCAATCCTGAAGATAAAAAAGACCCTGTGTCTTTAAATGTATATGAAGAGCAGGCGCAGGTTGATAAAAAAACAGTTGAGAAAGGGAAAGTGCGTATTGTAAAAAAAGTGGCTACCAATGACGAAAAAATAAATGTGGATTTAAAAAGTGAAGAAGTGGAAGTGGAAAGAGTTCCGGTAAATAAATATGTTGATTCCGCGCCGGAGGTTCGCTATGAGGGAAATACAACCATAATTCCTGTAATAAAGGAAGTAGCGGTGGTCGAAAAAAAGATAGTACTTGTTGAGGAAATCCGCATCACGAAAAAGATAAATTCTTCCGAAGAAGAAAGAACCATTCCATTGAAAAAAGAGGAGATCATTGTAGAAACTTCACGAAGTAAATAAATATTTTTTTATAATTAAATAAAGGAGGTATATTATGAATAAAACAGTAGTAGCTATTTTTAATAGCGCTGATGAAGCACGGGATGCAGCAGATCAATTATCAGCAAAAGGCTTTTCAAGAGATCATATTGACCTGTTTTCAGGCAGAAATTCCACCCATGAGGAAGACCATGGAGAAAGCGGTATATCCCGTTTCTTTAAAAATTTATTTGGTTCGGATGATGATAAGCAGGAACGGTATGCAAAAGTTGCAAAACGAGGTTATCTGGTAACGGTATATGCGGATTCTGAAGAAGAAGCGGAACGGGCTGCTGAATTGCTGGATAATTACGGGGCAATTGATGTAGATGAAAATTATGACCGTAATATTTCTGACAGGGATCAAGATTATGACACGACACAAACAACTGATGACATAGAAGTGAATAAAAATAAAACGATCCCTGTGATAGAAGAAGATATAAGAGTTGGCAAAAGAGAAGTGCCGACAGGTGGCGTACGTATCAGAAGCCGGATTGTAGAAAAACCTGTTGAAGAGAATTTAAGGCTACGTGAAGAGCATATACATGTGGAACGAAAAAAAGTGGACAGGCCCGCAACCGAGGAAGAATTGAGGAATTTTAAAACCGGGACCACAGAATTCACAGAGCATGCAGAAATTCCGGATGTACAAAAAAGAGCGAAAGTAGTAGAAGAAGTAAGGTTGGCAAAAGATGTAGAGCACAGAGATGAAACCGTTCATAATAGTGTAAGAAAAACAGAGGTAGATGTGGAGGATATTGACCCGAATAACCCGGACAGATATGATAACCCCGATAGAGACAGAGACCCGGGAAAACAATAATAAATAAAACAGTGGCATATTTTATGTCACTGTTTTTCTTTGGAACGGTAAATAATTTGTTGAATTAAAATAAATACAATGGCAGAGTTACACGTACAACCCAAGCGAAATAGTTATTGGTGGCTATGGCTACTTTTAGCGATTATTATTATTGGCGGAGCAGTTTATTATTACCTGAATTATTATCAAAAAGATAATAACCGGTCAAATAATACAACTACTACTGATTCCACTTCTTACAATCAGCAAAATAAGACCCATTCGGCTAATGTTCCAACAACTGCCAACCTGTGGAGCCAGGTAAATTTTGATTCACCTGAGACTACTTATACGGAAATAACAGATAAGGAGGTAAGGGCAAAAGCCAATGCCCACTTTGTTATTTATAGCATGAATGACAGTACGCTTTTTGAAAATAATAATAGTGAGTTGCGCAATGATGGGAAACAAGGTTTGAAACAAATTGCCGCTTCTATTGATCAAAGATTTAAAGACCGCGATGTAAGAATTTATAATCAAACAGATTCAACAAAGCAGGATCAATTAGCAGATGCAAGAGCCGAAAATGTAAAAAAATATCTTATCAAAAATTCCAAATTAGAGGAGAATAAGGTTTCCGTTTTCAAGGTGGGTGACCCCTCCTCTTTACCCACAAAAAGCAATACCGTTCATATCGTTGTTAACCGCGGATGATATTTAAATAAATTTTTTTAATACATAAAATTAAAACCTATGTCCAGAGAAAAAGTATTAGTTAATGAAAATCTTAAAAAACTGCATTCAAGCGGTTTTGAGATCAAAGAGGGAGAGCCGGATATTCGTGGATGGAAAGTAAAAAATGATCAGAACCAGGAAATAGGGAAAGTGGATGAACTTTTATTTGATACTGATTCTATGAGAGTAAGATATCTTATCCTTGATTTAAATGGGAAATCTTTGAACCTCGCTTCCCGTGATGTGATCATTCCTATAGGACTTGCTGAATTAGATAAAACGGATAATATTGTTTTACTTCCGGAAGTTACTGTAGGCCACCTGGCTTCTCTTCCTGAATATAAAAAAGGAAAACTAACTATAGAAACCGAAAGGGCAATCCGGGATGTCTTCGCGCCAAAGGGTGCGGTAAATTATATTGATCCTGATTATTATGACCCGAAGGAGTTTTACGATAACCAGTATTTTAATGAAAGAAGAATGTACGAAGCCCGCAATGTACAAAACAATAATGCAGGAGATAGTGTTATTAAAGCCGAGAATGAAAGAGAACGTACCCGGATTTTTACTTCTGATGATGAAAAAAAAATTTTTAAGGAAGATAAAGGAATAGCTGCGAGTGACAAAGAAACAACGCGCGCTACCAGTGACGAACCCGTGCGGGAAGGAAGTTTTGAGCCATTCAGGGAAGGCGTTATTGAAATAAAAGAGCATTCAGAAGTTCCGGTTGTTTCAAAAGAACCGCGGATAGTAGAAGAAATTTCAGTTAATAAAGAAGTGAATGAGCACAAAGAAAAAGTAAAAGATTCTGTAAGGAAAACTGAAGTAGATGTGGAAAGATTTAAAAACCGCGATCTTCCGGATACTAGAAAATAAAGAATAAACTTACACGCCGAGTCCTATGCGGGAGACCCGGCTGAGACACCGCGTCCCCGCTTATACTAATAGAACTTGCATTCCGGGATAAATACATTTACAATAGTAACAGTGGATCTTGTTTTTACTACTTGTTTTTTGTCAATTTAGCCATCGCTCTCACAGGAAATGTCCCAACGCCTTTGAATCTGGGCGGAACAGCACTAAAAGTAAAACCGTCTTTCGGCAATAAATATAAATTGCAAAGATGTTCAACTATTAAAATTTCTGCTCCTAAAAGAATCGTATGAACAGGTCTTGTTTTCGTTGAAGTGTTGTCGATATTATGTGAGTCAATTCCAACTAATTTGACATTACAATCTCTCAAATATTTAGCTGCCCCTTCCGTTAAATAAGGGTGATTTTCGTAATACTTTTCTGTGTTCCAGTGTTTGTCCCAACCTGTATGAATTAAAACTGCCCTATTTCCTATTTCGTAGTTTTTTAAGTGTTCTTCTGTTATTTCTACTGTTTCTGAAAAGGGAATACTTATAATAATTGCGTCAAGATCGGTAAAACATTCTAAGCCAATTTCTGAAAGGTCTTTTCCATTCTCAAACCTGTGAAATGGACAATCAATGTAAGTTCCCGTGTTTGTTACCATTTCAATTTTTCCGATTTGAAATTCAGTTCCTTCTTCATAAAACTGTTTCGAGTTTTCTCTGCTCAAATAGTCGCAAATAATGGGTGCAGGCAATCCTTTATAAGTTATAAGCCCATTTTCAATAGTATGGCTCAAATCAATCAACAAATCTTTCCCAGCTTTTTCATTAATAGGTTTCCTCTTGTGAGTCTCGTTAAAAATTTCCTTATTCAGAATTTTAGTTTCTCCAACCATAAGAAGCCTTAAATCTTCTACGATATAATCTGCGAGCTCTTGGTCAGAAATATTGTTGCCGATTATGTCAAGCCTGAAATCTTCACCTCTTATATTTCCTCCATTTGTAAAATAAATTTCAAAGTCAAATTTTACTCTTTTATCCATTTTTATTCATTTATATTTTCTACGATGTGCCGCAATTGCAAATTATGCTGTGATTCATTTTTGATTTCTAATTTAATTACAAAATTTCAACTTCTTCGGGTACAACAAACAACATGGTGCAGCCCCATTTGGTGGTAACTGAATGTTTAAAATTTACAGGAGTATACAAATAATCGCCTTCAAAAAATGTTACATTTTCTACTATAGCCTCTCCCCTCAATATAAAAATTTCTTCACCTCCGGGATGATTGTGATAAGGATAAGTTGCCCCGGGTTCAAACTTCAGAAGTATCGTTGTTGAACGTTGTTTGGCTTCATCATACCGTAGAGAAATCACAGAAATTCCCTGGTAGTGAATTCCTTTTTCAATTAAGGGTTGCCATTCTTTTTCGTGGTTCCTTACAATGTAGTTGTTGATGTCAGTACTCATCTTTTTATGTTTTATTTTTTAAAAATTTATTTATTTAATAGTTCGTCAATACTCCATTTATAAAACGGCATTGTTGCTAAAAGAAATGCACCGGCACTAAAAGCAAAGACTGAATAATCCAGCGGCTCTTTTATGCCGAAAGAACAGCACATGGCAACAGCGAATAATAAGGTAAGCAGTGCGGAACCATAAGCTGCATAATTTGTTTTGAAACCGATGAGTAGCAAAATCCCTAAACCTGTTTCCAGTAAAGTGCTTGTAAATGCCATTGTTTGAATAAAACTTTTAGGTAGAAATGAATTGACCTGGGCTGTGTAATCTAAAAAATTATTCCAGCCAGATGATTGTTTGCCCCATAAGTTTAACCGGCTTGCTACGGCTGATAAAAAGCCGGATGCTAAGACCAATCGTAATATCAAAGTGGAAATATCTGTAATTTTCATGTCCTGATTTTTTAAAATTTTAAATAATTAATCAGGCACAAAGATGATTTATAAGAAGGGGCTAAAGAATAGAGAATGTTGCGAAAAACATGTAATATTTATACAGCAAACTTTTCTTTATAGAGCTTAGGAGAAAGCTTTGTTTGCTTCTTAAAAAAATTGGAGAAATAAAAAGGGTCGTTAAAGCCAAGCTGGTAAGCCACCTCTTTTACTGATGAATCTCCGTAAATAAGCAACCGTTTTGCCTCAGAGGCAATGAGCCCATAAATGACATTCTGTGCGGTTTTGCCTACATGGAGTTTTGCAAGTTCATTCAGCTTTATTTCAGTAGTACCAAGCAGATTTGCAAATTGTGCAACAGAATAATTATGCTCAAAACTTTTCCTGACTGCTTCTAAAAATTTTAGGAACAAAGCATCGGGTTTCCAAATTTCATCGCCTCTTTTTACTTTAGCCCTGTTGATAGCTACCAAAATCAATTCAATACGGCTGTGAATCGATATATGGTATTGATAGGGCAGTTCTTTCAGTTCTTCCTCAATAAGATCGAGTTGTGTTTCAACAATGTTTTTATCTACAGTAATTACTTCATTCATTGCAAAATGGCAAAACAGCCCATTATGAAATATTAATTCAATGTCGTTGTCATTTTTGCAAAAAAAGTCTAATGAAAATTCAAGTATAAAGCCTTTTTTTGAAGATTTATTAATACTGTGAATTTGTCCGGATGTTATAGTAATTACTTGTCCGGCAGCCAGTTGGAATTCTTTTTCATCGATCGTCATACTCAAATTGCCGTAAGCACAGTAAACCAAAACGTATTTCATAATCCTTCGTGGTTTGTCGAAGTCAGTAGCGTTCTCTAAGGTTTTTATTTCAATCATCTTTTTAGTAAATTCTGACTAAAGGTTAGCAGATAAGAATTGGTTCGTGCCTTCACGAACCAAGGTTTAGGTATTTTTAATTGCGGGACAGCAGTTTTTATTATTTGAATATTGTCCGTAGTTAAAAACATACGGACAGCACTCTTTTTAAATTGTAAACATTCTAGCTGCGGCGTGCGGCTATTGTTCTTAATGTTAGCGGTAGGCTTTCTTTCTGTCATTCAGTTGCGTAATAATTTTTTGTTTTGCCGCTTGCCATTCATCATCAATAATACTATAATATGCTGCACTTCTTGAAACACCGTTTTCTTTCATTCTGTCCTTCCTCAAAATCCCTTCAAACTGTCCGCCAATTTTTTCAATAGCTTTTCTTGAGCGTAAATTTGTAGAGTCCGTTTTTATTTGCACTCGCCTTGTTTTTAGATTGCCAAAACAAAAGTCCAATAATAATAATTTGCATTCAAAATTTATTTCTGTCCCCCAATATTCCTTTACAATCCAAGTCCAACCAATTTCTAATTTTTTGTCGAGCGGGTAAATCTCAAAAAACCTGGTTGAACCAATGATTTTATCTGTCGTTTTGTGATAAATAACAAATGGATATTGATTTCCCTTCTCTCTTTCTGTCAAAGCAAAATTATATGTAGTATCAAATGTTTGCCTTACTGACAGTCCACAGGAATTAACTCCCAAAGTTTTTTGTCTGACGCAAGAACCATTTGATCCGCAAGTGAACCCCAGCCTGGTTTCCTCCATAGGTCCTTTGGACCGATCAACGTCAAAATAACCTCAACTTAATTATTAAAAAAATTTGTTTACAAAAACGATAATCATTCCGCAAACTTTTATTTTTGCCGCTCCTAATTTTTTCCCATGCGCAAATATGTTTTACAAATTATTTTACCGGCAATCATTTTTGTATTTACCCATTTTACGCTTTCGGCACAACGGGTAAAAGAACCACGAACACTGCCGGATTGGGAAAGGTCTTATGAGCCGTTCAGGATCGCTGGCAATCTTTATTATGCAGGCACTTACGATTTAGCCTGTTACCTCATCACTACTCCCCAGGGAAATATCCTGATCAATACGGGGCTGGCGGCTTCTACGTCGCAGATCAAACATAATATCGAAAAGCTGGGCTTTCATTTCAAGGATATAAAAATACTGCTGACAACACAAGTGCATTATGATCACATTGGTGCGCTCGCAGAGATAAAAAAACTGACGGACGCAAAAGTGATGGTAAATAAAAATGATGCGGCTGTACTCGCAGACGGCGGTACTTCAGATTATGCGCTGGGCATTTACGGGCGCAGCTTTGAGCCGGTAAAAGCAGATCGTTTATTACAAGATCAGGATACCATCAGCCTCGGTGATATGAACCTGGTAATGCTTCATCATCCCGGTCATACAAAGGGTTCATGCAGTTATTTATTTGATGTAAAAGACGGCAAAAAAACTTACAGGGTGCTCATCGCCAATATGCCTTCCATCATTATTGATAAAAAGTTTTCAGAAGAACCGGCTTATCCCAACATTGCAAATGATTATGCTTATACATTAGCACACATGAAAAAACTTTCGTTCGATATTTGGCTGGCCTCTCATGCAAGCCAGTTCGACCTGCATAAGAAACATCATCCCGGAGATAGTTATCATCCGGAAGCCTTCAGCGACCGGAAAGGTTATGATGCAGCACTTAGTGATTTGCAAGAAGATTATAATAAAAAGATGGAAAATAATTGAAGCCAGGCGTTTGAACCGTTGATGGCGCCAGCATCTGCATGTGTATTCTCCTAATATGTGCTCATTTTATTCCAGGTCCGGATTAGCAGATGTCTTTTTCATACAAACACAAGCGGATATTTGCGCCCTCTCTCTGGTTTGTGTCTTCAGAAGTAAGTTGATGCGTTAAACGAATGGCTTATCTTTTTCTGAAAGATTAGCTTGTATGTATGTAAGCATATCATTAATGGTAGAATTCATAGTTGGTCCAAAAATAAAAACCTTTTAAATTTAAAAATTGTTGAGGTTTACTATTGTTATCATATCCCTGCACCGCATTTTTTATTTTTTCGGTTGTCAAAAATGGTTTTGTTGCGTACATTTTTAAATGTGCCCGTACATAGTTCGTTACTATTCTTTCATAAGGCTGATGATAAACTCTTTCAAGCAGTAAAATCAAAAGTGTCATTGCACTGCTGTTATATTGAAACTTGGTTCCGGGCAAGGTATCAGGTTAACTTACTTCTTTCACATCAATGTCATAATATGAACGATATTTTATTAGTTGTGAATTGCTTCAAAAATTTGATGTAGCTTATCTCATTGACAACGTGAGCGAATATGATAAGTACTTTTAAATCGAATAAAAAATTAACACGAATTAGGAGGTATTGATATGGGAGCTTTTCTATTATCGTGCGGCAACATGTTTGATGGCGTTTCTAACCAGTTAACGGGACCGGTTGAAATTCTCGTGGAAGGCGATCGGATCACTGAGATCGCATCTTCAATACACCGGCCGTCCGGAGCGGAGACAATTGACCTTTCGAAGCAAACCGTGTGCCCGGGGTTTATCGATACACATGTGCATCTGACGATGGATGCCTCCGACCTTGCCCAGCAGACGCTGCAATCGTCCGCAGCAAAAGCACTCAAGGGTTTGAGCATTGCCCGCGAATATATGCGTTATGGCTTTACCACCCTGCGCGATATGGGCAGTGCGGATCCGGAATTTCCGACCGTGGACTTGCGTAATGCTATCAATAGCGGTTTGGTGGAAGGCCCGCGACTCATAGTCGCCGCACATATTATCAGTTCATCCGCCGGGCACGGCGACCTGCGTGGATTCTACGCATCGCGCTGGGACATTCCTGTTTCTGCTATTGCTGACGATACGGGCACGATCAAGGCGCTGGTGCGCCGCGAGCACACTTTCGGCAGCAACTGGATCAAGACCACAAATACAGGAGGCTATTTCAGCCCGGGTGACGACCCGGCCCGCGTGACGTGGTTTGATGAAGAAATGAATATCCTCGCCGCCACAGCGCGGCAGTTGGGTATGCCGGTGGCAGTACACACCGGGGCTGCCGAGGGTTGCAAGCAGGGCATCCGTGCAGGTGTGCGCAGCCTGGAACATGCCTATCTGATCGACAGCGAGGCGCTTGGTATGGCGAAACAGGCCGGCATATTTTTGGTGCCAACGATGCAGATGACTCAGGAAGATATGCATGCCTTGCAGAATCATACACTACCATGCCAGGCGGTTTGGAAGTTCAGCCGTGACAACGGAAATATCCTCGAATCTCAGCGCCTGATCGCAGAGAGCGATGTAAAAATTGCCTATGGTACCGACTGCGGTATGTTTCCCTTCAGTCATGGCATCCTTGAATTTCAGGCAATGGTGGCCGCCGGGCTCACTCCGGTGCGCGCACTCAAGGCCGCGACCAGCGTTGCCGCGGAACTGCTTAATCAGGATGATATTGGCATACTGGCAGTCGGCAAGCATGCGGATATCGTTGCCATGCCGGGCGATCCAATCGCCGACATTAGCGTTACCGCCAAGGTGGATTTCGTCATGAAAAGCGGCAATGTCTATCGTGCTGCGTGAACTCCAATGGACCCGGTATGAGTAGTTGTGATTTGCTTTCAACCAATATTTGTTCGTCGTCTGAAAATGGCATGTTGTAAAATGTCCAGATTAAATTTAATTATCAATAGAAGAATATCGCAAGTGATTGCCTAAAACGTTGAGGCCCTCTCCCTGGTTCGTGTCTTCACGAACCATTCTTAAAACCAGAATATCTTGTAAAAAATAAAATCTTCAAAACTCATTCCTCAAATCTTTTAAAAAGGAAAAATTATTTAAGCCCATTTCATAATACCTGGCAGATGAAAACAAATAATCACATGGTTCTTTAGCCAGTTGCCAATATTGAGCACAAGGATTATAATGTGTGTAATCTAATTTTTGATAAGCAAGCTCTTTACTAAACAAATGAACCGCCAGTGAATCTCTTTGCCAAAATTCATAGTTCTTGTTATTTGCAGCTACAGCATAAGAGACCATGCCCCTCTCCCTGGTTCGTGTCTTCACGAACCATTCTTAAAACCAGAATATCTTGTAAAAAATAAAATCTTCAAAACTC
>CAVRFP010000010.1:0-1420656 GCA_963720405.1 uncultured Chitinophagaceae bacterium | reverse complement strand
GCCTCCCAGGTTATCTCCATATAATGTTGTTCCTTGTTTATAATTGGAGGTATTATTCACCCGCCAGATTTTGGCCTGGGCATTTTGAGTAAAAAGGCTAACCATAATAGCAAGCCCAATAAAAAGTAAATGTGTCTTTTTCATATTGAAATTTTTTAATTGTTTTGAATTGGAATATTTTAAATCCTATGTAAACCTAATATCTCATGCTGCTCGTGTCAACCTGCATTTAGAATTTGAAAGGTTTCACTTAGAATTCGCGAAAAAAGTGAATGGGAACCGATTAAGAAACGACCGCAACTACTGAAACACTCCTGGAATATTTTATCTATAATTCAACAAGAATAAATATTGAAATCTCGTAATTTCTTTATACCTTAGAACTCTCTTATTTGAAAATTCTCCCCTAAACCCGGTATCCCCTGAATTTAGAACTGCGTATAATACTTATCCTTTAGATACAGTTCGATCTCAATTTTTTAGATGCGCAAAGAATTGTGAGTTGAATTTCGCTTATGCTGAATGTTCGTTACGGATCATTTACTTGCTTAAAGAATCGAAATAAAATATTAATTGTCGTTGTGTTTTATATCCCGGTTCAATTTGCTGATGAAATGATTTAATCAACCGAAAAGGGTTTTAATGTACGATCAGTTCCAAGAAAACCAAACTATTAATTTATTAAACTAATGAAAAAGTTTTGTCTAATACTTTTTTGTTCAATACAATTCATTATTTGCAATGCGCAATATTCCCATGAAGCAGATTCTCTCCTTCGTTTACTGAAAACAAATCATGTTATAGATTCCAACAGAGTAAAAAATTTATTGGTTTTTTCCTATTTAATTTCCGAAACTAAACCTGATACAGCAATGACCTGCGCTGATGAAGCCATTAAACGCTGCAACCAGGATTAACTGGCAAATGGGTATTGCTTTAGCTTATCGGCAGAAAGGCTATGCTTATTATCAGCTAACAGATAATGTGAATGCTATGGATTACTTTCTAAAGGCCCTAAAGGCAGGTGAAAAATTGAACAATAAACTTCTGAATGCCTCAATTTATAATAACATCGCAAACATTTATGCCGATTTAAAAAATTACCAGGTAGCGCTTGATTATTATCAAAAATATCTTTCTGCTTCTATCAGTGTGAAAAGCCAGGTAAATGAGATAAGGGCGTTAAGTAATATCGGTAATATCTATATTGAATTGAACAATTTTTCCAAAGGGTTGTCCTATTATAACTGGGCGCTTACTATCGCAAATGAAACCGGCAACAAACAAATAAGTGCCGTTATTTATAATAATCTTGCAGAAACTTTTCTCAAACAAAAAGATTATCCTTTGGCTTACGATAATTATCTAAAATCGCTGAAGCTGGCTGATGAATCCATGAATATTAATGCCAAAGTAAATGCGTTGAACGGGCTGGGGAAAATCTATTTAAGCCTGCATCAATACACTAAAGCTGAAGACTATAGTAAACTTTCCCTGCACTTTGCAAAGCAGCTAAATGACGTATCATCACAGGCAAACGGATTTGAAACCCTCTATAATATTTATAAAAAAAAGAAGCAGTTTAAAAGTGCTTTATGGGCCTATACAAATGAAAAAACATTAAAAGACAGTGTTCTTAATAATAGCAAAACAGCAGGAATTACCAGTCTTGAGATGAAGTACCAGTTTAACAAAAGAGAAGATTCCATTAAAATCGCTGATTACAGGAAACAAGCGCTCTCCGCTGCTATAATTAAAGAGGATAAAATTGTAAAAAACTCAATTCTTGCAGGCAGTTTGATTGTATTATTTTCTGCCCTGGCTGTGTTTGTTTTTTATAAACGTAAGCGTGACGTTGTAGAAATGAAACACGAATCAGAATTGAAAACACAAGCGATGGATACCGAGATGAAAGCCCTCCGTGCACAAATGAATCCGCATTTTATTTTTAATTCACTCAATTCCATCAAAAATTATATTGATAAGAATGATACAGCAAAAGCCAGCTTATACACTTCCAAATTTGCAAGGCTGATGCGCATGATCCTCGAAAATTCTGAAAGAAAGGAAATTCCGATAGCCCAGGATTTAAAAGCCCTGGAATTATATATGCAGCTGGAAGCTTTGCGAATGCATAATAAGTTTATTTATGAAATAAAAGTAGATGATGCGATTGACCAGGAAAATACATTGATACCACCTTTGATACTGCAACCATTTGTTGAAAACAGTATCTGGCATGGAATATCGCAAAGGGAATGCGACGGGAGAATATGGATATCCATCCGTAAAGAAGGCAACATGATCAATTGCATTGTTGAAGATAATGGAATAGGCATATCCGAACAGTCTCCTGATGAACAAAATGCCCATGCAGATAAAAAATCTTTAGGAATGAAAATTACCAAATCAAGAATTGATGTTATTAACAGGATGAAGAAAACAAATGCCACTGTAACTTTCAGCAATCTTGACGAGGGCACAAAAATAGAAGTAAGATTACCCGAAGCCTTAGCTTTTTAAATTATGATAAAAGCCTTAATAATTGATGATGAAGAAGACTGTATAGAAGGGCTTCAAAACCTTTTAGTCAACGGTCACAAGAATTTCGTGGATAGTTATAGGTAGCGCAAAATCAGTCAGGGATGGAATAGAAGCTATTACCCTACTTAGGCCTGACCTGGTTTTCCTTGATGTGCAAATAGGTGAAAAAACAGGCTTTGACCTGCTAAGGGCTTTGCCTGAAATAGATTTTGAAATAATATTTACTACGGCATTCGAAAAATTTGCCTTGCAGGCAATTAAGTTCAGCGCCTTAGATTATTTATTAAAACCTATTGATGTGGATGAACTGGACGCGGCGCTTATGAAATTGTTAAATGCAGAATCCAGGAAGATAACCGCGGATAAAATTGATTTACTGCTGCAAAACACGCAAAAAAGTGATGGTTTATTTAAAAGAATAATCGTGCCCACCATCTCCGGATTTGAATTTATAGAAATAGGGAATATTATTCGGTGTGAGAGCGATAATAATTATACTACGATTTATTTTAAGGACAAACAAAAAATGCTGGTATCAAAAACATTAAAAGATTTTGAAGAATTGCTTTCTGGTTATTCATTTTTCAGGATTCACAATTCGCACCTCATAAACCTTAGTTACATAAAAACTTATAATAAAGGTAAAGGAGGGTCAGTTATACTGACGGATGGGAGTGAGATTGAAGTTTCATCCAGACGCAAAGATGATTTCATGGCGAAGTTATCAGCCTTAAAGTTTACCTAACGCATTCAATCGTATTAAAGTTCGCAGCATGGCCGCTGAACTATACATTACCCAAAAAATCAAATGGCTAAATGACACCACGCCTGAGGAAAGGTTTAATTTAATTACTATTACAAATTAAAGAGACTAATACACTCCTATTCTGAAAGAGTGAAGATTATTAAAGCTTAGTAATCTGGTTTCGCAAATCAAACAGAGATTGAAAGATGGTTATCATCAATAAATATTTGAAAAATTAAAGGCCATTGATATACTCAATTTTTGATTTAAGTGTAATCTAAGTTGTGAATTGTTAGTTTTGCACCTTGTTCTTGTGGATCTTAGTCAGAGGACTTTTATTCAAATTTTCATACCAGATGATTTTGTTTCAATTGATTCAACTTTATTTTTGAAGTCTTCTTCATACTTTTTTCTTTCTATGTTCTGCTCGTGAATGATTCTTATTTCATCCAGAATTTCTTTGAGTATCGTTCTATAATTTCATCTTCCATAGTTCTTGCTTTATAAATATTAGTTTACAAATGAAGCCCCCGGCTTTATTTTTCCTCTTTAATAATGCAGGTTCCAGGTGATCATGTATTTTTTCTGGTTTCATTAGATTGTTTAAGTGCCTTGCGAGTTCTTTTTTCTCGCCTCGCATGGACTGTTCTTCTTTGTTTTTGGATAACACTTGCCCTTCATGATTTGCGGGGGTAAATGCAATGGCATCGATGTATTTAGCAGTTCCTCAAAACGGGAGCGGTAGGACGTTATTACAAACTGGTACCAGCTTTTGTTTATTCGTCCACTGATCCATATACTCTAATGGAATGCTTAGCGCCGTAGCATCCGTTAATGTCTTCGTCAACACTTCGCTTGTTTTAAGTTTTGCGGCACATACAAGCGATAGGGGAACAAGCTTGCCGTGCATTTAGATGAAACTATCTACTGTATTGGATTTATTTTTTTTAGTTCTTTTTAATTCTTTTTAATTTCCCCTCAAAGTGGCCTCGCCAGGAATCGAACCTGGATCTGGAGCTTCGGAAACTCTTATACTATCCATTGTACTACGAGGCCTTTCGTAATTTTTAATTCGTAATTCCGAAAATTCTATCTTCCAATTGCTGCAATGTTACTTCCAAAAATCTTAACGGCAATGGCTATCAGGATAACTCCGAAAAATTTTCTTACAACAATTAATCCGCTCGGGCCCTAAGGCCCGCTCAATCCATTTTAAAGATTTTAAAACAACAAATATAATTATGCAGTTAATTAACACGCCGGCCAAAATATTAATATCAAAATAATTGGCTTTTAACGACATGATGGTAGTAAGTGTTCCCGATCCTGCAATCAGCGGAAAAGCAATAGGTACCACACTTCCGCTTCGCGGATCGTTGTCCGGCTTAAAAAATTCGATGCCAAGGATCATTTCCATTCCAATAATAAAAATTACAATACTTCCTGCCACAGCAAACGACTGAACATCCAGGCCCAAAAGATTTAAAAAAGGTTGTCCTAAAAACAGAAAGAGGATCATAAAAGCGCCCGATGCCAGCGTTGCCTGCGCCGAGCGTATTTGGCCGCCCATTTTATCTTTCAGGGAAATTAAGATAGGAATGGACCCCAAAATATCTATCACTGCAAAGAGAGTGAATGTGATGGTTACAATTTCTTCTAACCTTATATTTCCAAATTTCATAAAATGACCTTTCAACAAAAATAAGACAGAAGTATTTAGGAACAGGACCCACGCAGATTAATAAAACTTAAAAAACTACTTTTTCGCTTATATAACAAGTGCCGGGCGCAAAAAACTTTTCAGGCATAATTTTATTGCCGCTTCAAACATTAGGATAAAGATTTTCTGTGTGTGATGAAAAAACAAAAATTCTACATTTTGGCTTTTATGAAACCAAAATAACAGTAATGCTTATTCGAAAATACAAACACAACTTTTTTCTTTACATCTTCATCAAAACAATCCGTTAACAACCCTTTACAATGATGCTAACAGTAATTTAACAAGCGATGTTGGCGATGATATCTTTTTTCCGCCAAATGTCTTGCCAGTCAACAGTTTAGGGGATTGTGCGCATTGGTTAAGATACAAAAAGAGGAACCAAGTTGGTTTGAACCACAACTCCGGCAAGCTAGTTTTGCAACCAGATTGTTTGAGTTATAGAGAACTCGTTAAAACATCTTAATAATTTTTAAATTTTTACTTATGAAACAAGCAATGAACAAAACAAAAATGATCGTGATGAGCCTGGTTGCTCTTTGCACAATGGCCTTATCAGGCAACGCTTTTGCCGGCGCCAAAGCAGAGGATCCTGCACAATTAACCTTTATTGGAAAAGTACAGAACAAACCTGTATTTCAACTTAATCTGAATAATGCCGAAGAAGGCGAATATTTCGTTACCATTAAGGATCTTGACCGCAACGTAATATTTACAGAAAAAATACAAGGCAAGAATCTTTACAGAAGATATCATTTGGCCGTTGACGATGCAGATTTAAATTCTAACTTCGGACTGAGCATCGAAGTAATGAACGCTAAAACCCGTAAAACAGACGTTTACAGAGTGAGCACTAAAACACACGTTACAGAAAATATCGTGGTAGCTAAATCATAAACGAAGAGAATTTCTATTCTCTCATCACTAAAAAAATACTTGCGGGTCAGTTGATCTGCAAGTATTTTTGTTTACGGCAATCAGTAATTTGAAATTCAGAATAAATCAGTTAACAGAAATGGCAGCCATCAAGCGGGTATGCATTAAAAAAGAAGTTCCCCTGTAGAAACAGGGGAACTTAAAATTAACGATTGCTTGATATGAGAATTTTGAATTGTTCGTATTTGATGAGCAATTTTGAACCGGATTAGTTGTTAATCACCGTTTTTTATTTATTAACTCATTTGTTAAACAAACTTACGCCATGCCCACAAAATAGATCAACCAAGTTACGGCGCGTTTTATTACGGCCGAAACGATTAATTTTTTATAAAACCCTTTGCCGGCAACGGTTTCAGGATAAATTTTAAATGATGCCCAACCTTTTTTCCGATACATTATTTCAATTGATTCATTCCCTTGAAAAGTCTGAAAAACGGCATTTTAAACTCTATATTAAAAGAAGCTCTGCAAAAGAAGATCTGAAAATTATCCGTTTATTTGATGCATTGGATAAACAACCTGAATACGATGAAAAGCATTTGCTGAAAACATTAAAAGATTTTACGAAGCCACAGCTTTCTAATTTAAAAACACATTTATATAAGCAACTTCTGGCGAGCCTTCGACTTTTAAAAACGAATGAAAATGTTGATTTGAAATTGAGTGAACATCTTGATAATGCCCGTCTTCTTTACAACAAGGGATTAAAATTACAAAGCCTCAATATTTTGGAGCGGGCAAAAGAGCTTGCTAAAGCCAATCAGAAGATGAATTTTTTGGTGCAGGTGATCTCTCTTGAGAAAAAAATTGAAACCCTGCATATTACCCGAAGCTCGCTCGAAAAAACACAAATGCTTGCCGATGAATCGCTGGAAATAAGCGCCCACATTGACCGCGTAACCAAGCTCTCCAATCTTGCTTTATTGCTTTACAGATGGTATGTGATGAATGGGCACGCGCGAAATGTTGAGGACGAAAAAGACATACGTCAATTTTTTAAAAGTTCTTTGCCCGAAGATGCCAACGCAATACATGGTTTTTACGAAAAACTATATTTGTACCAAAGCTATTGCTGGTACGGGTTTATACGGCAGGATTTTTTGATGTATTACCGCTACAGTCAAAAATGGATCGACTTATATAATGAAAATGAAGTGATGCTTGCTGTGGAAACGGGCCATTATATAAAAGGAATGCATAACCTGCTTAACGCACATTTTGATCTACACAATTTTAAAAAATTCAACTCTACGCTGCAACAGTTTGAAAAATTTGCCAAGACGCCTGCTGCAACGCAACATGACAATTTTCGCACGCATACGTCCATTTATATTAATAGCGCAAGAATTAATCAATATCTGATGCAGGGGAATTTTAAAGAAGGTCTTTCGATAGTTCCGGAAGTGGAAGCCCGCTTGAAAGAATATGCGTTGTTTGTGGACAGCCATCGTATTGTTGTTTTCAACTACAAATTTGCTTCGCTTTATTTTGGCGCCGGCGAATACAATACGGCAATTGATTATCTGCATAAAATAATTAATGATCACCATCACGGGCTTCAGAAACGATCTTCAATGCTATGCGCGGCTCATGCATTTGCTTTGCCATTATGAGATTGGCAACGAAGAAATACTTGAATCGCTGATCAAATCGGTGTACCGTTTTATGGCGAGGATGAAAACGCTGACGATGATTGAAGAAGCGATCTTTAACTTTTTGCGGCATTCGTTTAAAGTAAATGCAAAGCTGCTGAAACCCGAACTGGAACAATTTCTGAAAAAAATAAAACACCTCGAAAAAAATCGTTTCGAAACAAGATCTTTCGCTTATCTGGATGTTATTTCATGGGTAGAAAGCAAGGTTTATGAGCGCCCGATGGGAGAGATCATTCATGAGAAATACATGAACAGCCGGCACCGGATTTAAAAACGGCTGGCGATCTAAAAATTTTGTTCGTTGCTGATTAAATCATACACATTAAGATGTGAATTTGATTTTCCGTCTCTATCAAAAACCGATTCCCAGGTATTTAGCGGCTCCCAAATAAACGTGCCTTCCATTTTGTTTCCCGGAATTGAAAAAGCAATTTTATTCACTTCTTTTTTAAGCTGCGAATATTCTGCAACAATCACGGGCTTGCCATATTTTCGGTGCAGTGATTGCAAATTAGTTTCCAAATCCTGCAAAGTTCCATGCCATTTGGGATAATAAGATTCGCCAATAATATCAAAACTTACTCCCCGGTTAATCATGTTATCAATAAAAAATTCCGATTCAGCATTTTGTCCGCCGAGTGCTACATGAAGTAAGGTGATGATGGAAGGATCCACTTTTTTAACAGCCGCCATTCCTGCATTTAATAACACCGCAAGCTGATCCAAATGCTGAACATTTCCATCGGGCCATATAATGCCATGATTAATTTCATTTCCTGTTTGTACCATATCCGGCAATGTGCCCTGCGATTTTAATTCAGATAAAACATGGGTGGTATAATCAAATACTTTTTTTGAAAGGCATCTGAAAAATTTAAATTCTTCCATGCGGCAGGCTTGTATTGTTTTCCAGGATCGGCCCACGTATCGCTGTAATGAAAATCAAGTAGAAATTTCATTCCTGCTTTTTTAATTCGCTTCGCCATTTGCAAGGTATGCGGCAGATCGCAAAAGCCTTTGCCGGGAGAATAGCCGCTATCATTTGCGGGATCAACAAATAATCTTAAGCGGACATAATTAAAGCCATGATCTTTTAAAATTTCAAAAACATCTTTTTGAATTCCTTTATCAGAAAATTTCATTCCCCTGGCTTCCAGCTCCGGAAGAAAAGAAATATCAGCACCCAACATTTTTCCTTCTGGTTTTGCTGTTGACCGGATATTTTGTTTTGAAAAAAGATAAGGATCATTTAAAGCATTGGCAATGTTATTTTCTTTTACGGTGATAATATCTGTATTTCCATCCCAAAGGCCTTTTGAAGAAGCTTTAAATTTAATGATGCCCGGCGTTTTTCCTGCTTGCAAAATCACCTGGCATTTGCCATTGAATGCAGATCGTTGCCAAATGCCATCTAATACTTTATCTGCTTCATGACTGCTTGGATCGCCATTTCCGACACCAATAATTTTTGCATCTCCTTCCAGAGTAAACTGAATGAGATTATTTGCATCAGGCACTTCACGTCCTTGCTTGTCAATCACACTTATATTAATTACCGTTGCATCTTTTCCATCAGCAGTCATAGTTGTTTTATAAGGAGTAATCACTACTTCTGCAGGCTCGCCAGTGGTTTCAACTGATGAAACGATCTTTTTACCTTTCTTATAAGCAACCGCTTCCAGTTTGCCGGGTTCATACGGAATACTCCATTGCAAATGACTGTTGCGCGGCATATCTTTTTTACCAAAGCTTTTTCCATTTAAAAACAATTCAACATTATCTGCATTAGTGTTTACCCAAACATCAATGGCTTGCCCATTATTTTTACGATTCCAATCTGCGGAAATATGCAACACATCTTTATCGGTCCACCACGATTGATAATAGTAATAAATATTTTTAGGAAAGCCGCACACATCCATGATACCAAAATGCGAATTAATATTTGGCCATTGAAACGGTGTTGGCTCGCCACGATAATCAAATCCTGTCCATACAAAACCGCCCAGTTCCAGGGTTGCGCGGCAACTATCGACCACCATTGTTCGGCCGTACTTGCCCACCATGGATGAGTAATATCCTGGTCCGGAACATAACCTTTAATAGAATCTTTTACATAGATGCCACGCGTAGTAACCGTGCTGCCCATTTCTGTTCCCATTATTGGTTGCGTTGGATGATCTTTATGATACGGCTCCATTCCCGCGACGCGGTAATTAAATCCGCGAACAGGAATTACTTCATTAACTCCATGAAATACATTGGCCACATCTGCAGCATAGGTTGAAGTACGGTAAGGATCCAATTCCTTTTGCTTTTGAAGCATGAAAGCGCAATTCTTTTGCCGATGGGCGATGTATGAATGTATCCTTCCTCATTGCCGATAGACCACATAAAAACAGAAGGATGATTGCGATCGCGTTGAATTAATCTTTCAAACTGGCTCATATATTCAGCGCTGCTGTTCAGCAATCTTGTTTCATCCAAAACCAGCATTCCCAGGCTATCACAGGCATCCAATAATTCCGGCGTTGGCGCATTATGAGTAGTGCGATATGCATTGGCGCCCATTTGTTTCAATAAACCGATGCGATAATATTGCAGATAATCCGGCAAAGCACTTCCAACACCTGCATGATCCTGGTGATTACAAATTCCCTGAATTTTTATAGATTTTCCATTGAGAAAAAGACCTTTATCTGTAACAGAAATATCACGAATACCAAAGCGCGTATTAATGCTGTCAATTGTTTTATTACCGGATTTCAAAATAGTGATCACACGGTACAAATAAGGATCTTCCAGTGACCAAAGACTTGGATTGGCCACATTGATTTGCTGCTTAAGGACCGTAGTTCCGTTTGCAGAAACATTAAAAACTACATTTTGGCTTTTCACAATAAGCTTTCCGCTTCTGTCGGTAATATACGTGTAGGCATTACCGTTATATGCGCTGGCATTATCATTTACCACCGGAATTTCTACAGAAACCGTTGCACTTTTTGTTGTTTGTTTTGAATGAATAAAAACTACATTTTCGTTTATATGAAGATTATTTTTTTTATTAAGCCATACATGCCGGTAAATTCCTGCGCCTTCATAAAACCAGCCTTCATATTGTGTTGCATCTGCCCTTACTACAATTGTATTTTGTTTATTAAATTCCAGGAAATCAGAAATATCATACTCCGCGCCGGTGTAACCGCTAAAATTATTACCCAGGAAAAATCCGTTGATCCAAACATTTGCGTTGCGATAAATTCCATCAAACTGAATAGAAATTTTCTTACCGGAATCTGCCCGATCGACATAAAATTTCTTTCTGTACCAGCCAATACTTGTTTCCGGAAACAAACCGCCAACGGGCTTGTAGCCATGCGCCATTACATCAAAATTAGGTGAGTTTACAAATGGCAATTCCACCACCCAATCGTGCGGAAGATTTACTGTGCGCCAGGCACTGTCGTTGAACCGCGGGTTTACCACCGTGCTTTCCCCGTTGCCACTTTTGGAAAAAATAGTTTGAATACCGTAACCAAAATCTTTGGTTGGATCAGACGCATTTCCTAAATGAAATTTCCAATCTTCATCAAAATTCAGCTTTGCTCTTTCCTGCGACCTGGCAATGGAATAGAAAATGTTCAAAATTAAAACAGAGATAAGTAGTTTTCTAAGCATAATAGTTTTATAGACTTAAAAATAGTAAAAATTAGCTTCGCTGAAGGTAAAACCATCTTCATTTAAACGCATCCAAAGCGGCTGTTGGCTGCCCCTTGGCGTTGAAGGCGCCCAACTTATAACCGGCCCAATCAGCGTAACATTGCGGTTCCCAATAAAAAATACCAAGGCATTTATTGTTAGCAATTGATTTTGATTTTTGTAGTAAGTCTGCAATAAAATTTTTACAGGCCAATGAATCGCTCACAGGCATTCCCACTTCGCAAATCATTATTTCTTTTGCATAACGGTTGATCATGTCGTTCATATTGGCGAGACATTGCGTATTCATCTGGGCCCAATTATCCGCGGATGGATACAGCGACATTCCGACAACGTCCCATTTGGCATTGTTGTTTTTTAAGCCGTCAAACAACCACCGGAAAAGGCTGTTATCAAATCCGTTGGAAATATGCACGACGACTTTTGTATCAGGAAAAACAGATTTAGCGGCATCATAACCTGAATTGATCAGTGCCGCAAAATTGGCCATATTGGTAGAAGCTTTTCCTTCAGGCCAAAGCATTCCGTCATTGGTTTCGTTGCCGACCTGCACCCAATTGGGCACAACATCATTCGTTTTCAAAGTACTTAAAACTTCTTTTGTGTGATTTCCAACCGAAGTAATTAATTGATCCATGTTCTGTTCTTTCCAGGCGGCCGGTTTTGTCTGCTGGCCGGGATCTGCCCAGGAATCGCTGTAATGAAAGTCTATCATAATTTTCATTCCGGCGGCTTTTGCACGCAGAGCTTTTGCCAGCACATCGGCGGTATTGCACCAGCCATTTGAAGGATTTACCCATACACGAAGACGTATAGAATTGAGACCGCCATCTTTCAAAATGGAAAACAGGTCTTGTTGAGCACCACTTTTATTATAAAATTTTATCCCTTCCGATTCCATTTGTGAGATCCAACTTACATCCGCGCCTTTTGCATAATAAAATGAATCAACAACCGGAACGGGAACAGGTTCTGTTTTCGGCTTCTTATTACAGGAAAAAGAAGATAATGATCCGAAAAGAAAAAGCAGGAGAAGATTTTTCATAACAAAAATTAAGAATGAAAAAAGGAAGATATGAACATAAAAATCTTTAGTCAGATTATTCAAGCGGGCAAAAAAATCGCCTCATTTTCAGAGGCGGATTTTTTTGAAATAGGTACCTTTATTTTACTATACTACTTTACTGTAAATGTATTGGTTATAAAATTTACACTTATTGTGTAAGTGCCGCTGGTAGCGGGAGCCGGCGTATTTGAACCGGGGACAGCACCGTCTGCCAATAGTGAGGCCGGAGTTGAAGTTCCATCTGTAGTACCTCCAAATTTATGTCCCCAATCCCCATTTAATGGTAAAAACAAATATGCCTTACCTCCGGTTAACGGCAGGGTTAATTTAAACTCGGCATTACTTGTCTGCGTAAACTGCTGAGACGGTGTTGGTACAGGGTTAGCCCATCCACCGGCGGTTGCGTCACCTACAATATACAAATTGGTTGGCAGAGTCCCGGAATAAGGAGTAACAGTGTATGAATTTGTCGCAAAATTTACTATAATTTTATAAAGCCCACTTGTTGACGGTGCAGGTGTATTAGAACCCGGTACAGCACCATCAGCTAATAATGCTCCTCCACCTGAAGCTGTGCCATCAGTAGAACCGCCAAATTTGTGTCCCCAATCTCCATTTGAAGGCAAGAATAAATAACCCTTTGAAGAAGTAAGATAGGTTATAAGGCCAAAAGAAACAGCATCTATTTGAGTAAACTGTTGGGTAGGGGTTGGAACCGGATTAGCCCACCCTCCGGCAGTTGCATCCCCCACAATGTAAAGATTATCAGGAACAGGCACTGCTGTAAGTGTATAGGTATTTGTCTGGAAATTTACAACAATCTGGTAAACCCCTGTCGTAGCCGGTGCCGGAGTATTTGAGCCCGGTACATCGCCATCCTTCAACAAGACGCCACCAGTAGCGCTTGTGCCACCATATTTGTGTCCCCAGTCACCATTTAAAGGCAAAAACACATAGCTTTTTCCGGCAGTAAGCCCAATGTTGATCGTAAATGAAAATGCATCCTTTTTAGTAAATTGTTGAGATGGTGTAGGAACAGGATTATTCCATCCTCCGGGAGTTGCATCTCCTACAATGTAAAGATTGTCCGGAATAGGAACATAAGTGGTAATATTTATCGTAGCAACGTTAGAAAAAACCAATGGATTGGTATAAGTCGCATCCAAATAACTAACGATCCTGAACTCAACACTTTTTGTTGAGCCACCAATAACACCTGCATTAATTGCCGCAGCATTCAAATCGCTTTCAATAAGGCTTGCATTTAACGATGTCCCATATTTAATCATTTGCGGATTGGCGAATTTACCACCTGCTGTATCAATCTGCAAAGCATAATTTATCGTATTGTTACCATAATTACTTCCATTCCAGGTGAAGGATACCGCAGTATTGGCAGCATCTGTGACCTTCAGTGTTAAAGCTGTTGTTGATGAGGGAGTAAGTACAATAGGAACCAAATAAGGAGTCATCGCTACTGTTACAATATTTGATTTATACTGTTCATTGTTATTAGCATACGAAGAAGTCACCCTTATATCAACATTGAACGGTTTTCCGGCAGTAAATCCAAAATTGGCCAATAGGTTATTTAATTGGTTCCCGGTGAAAGAATAACTTAAAGGCCCATCTGCCTCAAAAGCAACTTTATGGGCAAAGTTTCTTCCTGAAGAATCCATTTCAATTATAAATTTTTGATGCGCTGAGTCGGTAGAATATTTAGGATTGCTCCAGGTAAGAGTAAGAACCGTAGCTGCTGAATCAGTAGGATTAGGCGCTATGGTAGTTACGGAACTTTTTAACACCACTGCAGTTCCATTTGGATAAAACGGCAAATCTGCAACTTTTTTGCATGCAGTAAATGAGAGTAATAACTGCAAAGTGCCAAAAATAGTTTTGATAAATATTTCATGAGCTTTTTTTTATGCTGTAATTATATTGTTATTTTTTTCAAAAGAAAATTCTGAATTAAAGCTTCACTACTGTATATTTTCCTCTTTGAAAATCTACTGTAATTTTATAACTACCAGCAGCAGCCGGGCCGGCGAAGCCAGGATCTGAATCCTTTTGTTCAAAATCACCATTGCTCCACGTGCCCCCGGTAATCATGTGAAATTGGGAACTCCATTCCCCTTGCTTCTGAATAAGCTTATACGCCCCGCCGCCTTTCATCGTAACTGTGAGCTCATATAAGGTTGTTGAAATCTGTGTAAATTTTTGAGTTACATCATAAGGCGACGGCAAAGGATTGGAATATCCTGAGGTTGTTGCATCACCTGTTAGCCATAAGGTGCCTTCTGCAGGAGGAACTACTTTAGGCGGAATGGCGTACGGAGTTGCAGTAAGCTTTAATGCATTGGAAGAAAGCAATGCCGCGCCGCCGGCTAAAAATGCGTTCACTTTTATGGCAATGTTATGGCTTGTTCCTGTTTTTAGCTGAAGCTGGTTTAACAAGATATCATTGAATTCTCCCTGCGTAAAGGCTTTTGCGAGATCTGTACCAACAGATAGCACTTTCATCTCCGGGTTCGAAAAATTTTCAGTCGTATCTACCAGGATATTATAATTAACATCCAGCGAACTTATGCCGGTGTTAAATTGATATTCCGGGTTTGTCCATGAGAGTTTAAATGCCGGATCATTTTGATGATCGTTTGATAAAGGGATATTTCCCGTAATGCTTGAAGTGAGCACCGGTGGTGTTCCTCCTTTAAGAATCACTCTTTTTTCGTCCTTCTTGCACGACCAAACTGTCGCAGTAACAAGGATGGCAAGAAAAATTTTAAATATATTTTTCATACAAATTATTTTTATAAGTTTTAGTAACCGGGGTTTTGATCAAGATTTGGATTGGCAGACAAATCCGAAGTTGGTAATGGATACAGCTTGCGGAAACTTTGTACGCCGGTTCCGGATTTAACGCCGCCTTTCCATGGCCATAAATAAGTAGCAGAGGTAAATTTTCCGTAGCGGATCAAATCGGTTCTCCTAAATCCTTCCCAGTATAGTTCGCGTCCTCTTTCATCAAGAATAAAATTAAGATCAACGGTGCTTACATTTCCTGAAGTGTTTCCATAAGCACGTTCCCGCAATTTATTGATGTAGGGAACTACCAGCGAATTGTCGCCGCCGGAGCGAAGCGTAGCTTCCGCAAAGATTAAATACATTTCTGCCAAACGAAATATCGGCATATCGATATCAGAATAATCCAGGCTTTGTCCGTTGGCACCGGTTCGCGTTTTATTGCGGTATTTGGTAACGGCATATCCATCGGTAAACAGGGTAACGTTGTTGATGTCTTTACTTTGTCCGTTTGTAAAAAACTGAGCCCTCGCGTCTGTAGCTCCTGTAACATCAGTAAATAGATCTGGCAGATTTTTCGTTGCCCTTATCCCGGCCCAGCCACCGCCGGCGCCGTAATCAGCCGCCGTCATGGCTCCGCCGATCGATGCGTGATTTAAGAAAGTAGTGCCGCCATAGTTCTGTGTTTTCAACCCATCATAATTTATGGTGAGGATAAATTCATTTGTATTTAAATAATTGTCTGCACGCATCAGCCAGTGATAATCTGACACGAGACTATAGCCAGCATCGATCACTTTCTTAGAGTAGGTAGCGGCATCAGCATAATGTGCAGTGCCTGTGTAAACTTCTGCATTTAAGTAATTGCGTGCCAGCAATGCCCAAACGGCTGCCTTATCCGCACGTCCGTATTCATTGGCTTTAGGCGCTACCATATCGGGCTCAATAGCCAACAATTCTTTTTCTATATAGTCAAACAAATCTTTGCGTTGAATTTGCTTTGGCGTGGTACCAATGGCATCGGCGTCTGTAACAAAAGGAGGGTTACCAAAGAGATCCATTAAAACAGAATATTGATAGGCCCTTAAAAAACGTGCTTCTATACGGTACTTTGCAATAATGTCCGCATCGTTTTTTGCTATGCCGCGGGCAGATAAATTGGCGTCTGATGACTGGCGGATAAAATCGTTTGCCAGGGTGATCTGGTACATAGAGCGATAATATAAACCCTGCAGGAAGGGATTGCTGGAAGACCAGTTCATGTTATGAAAATCCTGGATTCCCGCATCGCCCCATGAAACCACCGCTTCGTCTGTGGAAAGCTCCTGGGCCTTCCAGTACAAACGAAAGAAATCTGACGTTCCGGCATCGATTCCCTGTATATCGCCACTTCCGGATCCGTTATTTCCCGTCATGGCAAAGCTTCCGTAAACCTTCGCAAAAGCCATTTTGTAGCCATTCGCATTTTTGTAAACCTGGTCAGCAGTAAGGGCATTGGTGGGCAACCGATCGAGGTCTTTTGTGCAGGAAGCCAAAATACCCGAGCCCAGTACTGCGATGGTTATATAAAATAATATCTTCTTTTTCATTTTTATTGATTTAGTATTTTTTAGAAACTAAGGTTTAGCCCCAAAGAGTATACGCGGGGGCGCGGATAAAAATTATTATCAACACCGCTCGAAATCTCCGGATCAAGGCCTGTATACTTTGTTATAACAAAAACGTTTTGAACGTTTGCGTTTATAGTAAGCCGTGTAGATTTATTAAATACCTGGCCTACATTATAGCTCAGGTAAGCATTGTCCATTCGTAAGAAGGAGGCGTTTTGAACATAATAATCTGACAAGAAAAACTTATCGCCGCTTCCGGAAAATTTAGACGCCAGCAAATTGGTGGACCCATTGTTTAAATATCCAATCGGGTTAAAAATGTTGCGCTGTGTTCCTGTGCTGGAGTATACGTTGTTAAACATATAATTGTTAACGCTGGCACGAAGCACAAATCCCAGGTTGAATTTTTTTACATTCAAATTAGTGCTTGCTCCAAAAAGGTAATCAGGGTTTACATTTTTATATTGATACTTATCTTTTTCGTTGATCGCACCGTCGCGGTTTAAATCAGCAAACACACCATCAATTGGCTGGCCCTGCTGATCGTACACTTGTTTGTATACATAAAACGATCCTTGCGGCAAACCAACGGAATTAATCAAAATTGTATTTCCGGTACCACCACTTATCCCATAATAAGTATTTCCTGCATAGTTAGGATTGGGAACAGCGGTGAGGTTGGTGATTTTATTTTCGTTGTAAGTGGCATTAAAGTTTAAATCCCAGGTTATATTTTGCTTTTTAACCGGCTGGAGATTAATGCTAAATTCAATACCCCTGTTTTCCATATCACCTACATTGGCAACAATTTGGTTAGAGAAGTTACTTCCGGCAGGTTGAGCAATATTGTTCAACAAGTCGCTCGTTTTTTTATAATACACATCAATGCTACCGGTAATTCTGTTGTTGGCAAAACCATAATCTATCCCAACATTATACGTAGCGGTTTTTTCCCAGGTTCTTTGTGGATAGTAACCGCCCGGAGCGTACATGTGATAAAATGAATCTGCAAGCTGGTACTGAGAAGTTCCATCGCTATAGCCATAAAAAGAATTATAATCGTAGTAGCCAATACCACTTTGCTGACCTGTTAAACCATAGCCTAATCTCAATTTCAGATCAGAAACAGCTTTTGAATTTTGCAGGAAAGATTCGTTTTTCATATTCCAGGCAAATGCTCCTGAAGGGAATACGCCCCAGCGTTCTTGTTTGGCAAACCTTGAAGAACCATCTGTACGGATTGTTCCCGTAAACAAATATTTACCGTTAAGAGAAACGTTGGCCCGCCCATAATAAGAGATCAGCGTATACTCAGGCTTATCAAAAGCAAAGCTTGGAGGTGAGCCAACAACGGTACCGTTAACCGTACGATCGGCGTAATTAAAATTAGTTGTTAAGAAATCCTGGTAGGCATACCCGCCAACCAGTTCAATTCTCGAATCAGATTTAAAATTTTTGGTATAATTTAAATATGCTTCCAGCAATTTATCATTTCTCTTCTGCAGGTATTTATTATTGACGCCACCAAATTTCCTGTCTGGCGTTCTTAAATAAGATTGTGCTGCGCTGTCGTTAACAAATATGGTTCCTGTGCCTGTGGATACATCGTAGCCTAAATTTACAAATGCATGCAAGTCGGAAAGAAAATGAAATTTATAATCTATTAAAGCATTTCCCACGCTTCTGCGGGTTTCTCCAATATCATTTCTTGACATTAATAAACCCACAGGATTAAGTGGTGCAAGGGCTCTCAGGCCAGTTGCGGTACTGGGATCTAGCCATTCCCAATATCCGTTGTAGCGGCTCGAGCCGGAATAAACAGGTTTGGTTGGATCGAAAGAAACTGCGGCACCAATGGCGCCCTGGTTGGCAAAGCGCGCTTCGTTGACAGATGCTTTTACATTTAGGTCTATTTTCAAATGATCATCAAAAAAACGCGGGCTCACATTAACACCGCCGGAAAAGCGGTTTAGTTTACCGGTTTTTAAAATTCCCTGCTGGTTTAAATAACCCAAAGAGTAACGGTAAGGCATGTTTTTATAGCCGCCGCTTACGCTAACGTTATTGTCAGAAGTTAAAGCTGTTTGGTAAATCTCATCCTGCCAATCGGTATTTGCATCGCCTTGCAATTTTATAAAGGAAGAGTCGCCACTTGCATTTACATATTTACGGAAATCGTTCGCACTAAAAACGTCTACTTTTTTTATGATTTTTGAAACAGAAAAGTTAGTATTGAAATTAACAACCGGTTTACCGCCCAGGCGACCTTTTTTGGTAGTAATAAGAATAACGCCGTTTGAAGCCCTGGAGCCATAGATAGCAGTTGCGGAGGCATCTTTTAAAATACTGAAAGACTCAATATCATTTGGATTGATGAGGCTTAAAGGATTGGCTGTGCCGGAAATACTTCTATTATCTAACGGAACGCCATCAATTACAATCAGTGGATCGTTGCTTGCGCTCAAAGATGCGCCGCCTCTGATTCTTATTGTGCTTCCGGCGCCTGGGGCACCGCCGTTGGAAATAATTGAAACGCCCGGAACTTTACCAGCGATCAATTGTTCCGGAGTAGTTATCTGCCCGGATTGAAAATCTTTTGAAGTTACCTGCGACACGGAGCCCGTAAGATCTTTTTTCTTTGTGGAACCATAACCAATTACTACCACATCGGTAAGCGATTTGGTAGTGGCCGTAAGCGATACCACTACGTTTGAAGCAGAAGTGATGTTTACCGTTTGCGATTCTGAGCCTACATAACTTACCTGAAGCTGTTTGGCATTTGCGCGGAACATTAATAGAAAAAGTACCATCTGCTGCGGTTCGTACGCCCGTCGTGGTGCCAACCACGGTGACTGATGCATTCTCTAAAGGAGTGCCGTCTTTTGAAATGACTGTTCCTGTGATTGCGCGGTTCTGGGAGTTTGCGCCTAAAGCGAACAGCACAAAAAGCAACAAAACACTTACCTGTTTTGAGGCCTTACTCATTCTACTTCTCATAAGCAAAAATTAATTTTAATGTTTTTAATTATTAAGCCGGAGGCCGATCTAATAATGTGTATTTTTTACACAAAATATAGTAATTTTTCGAATCTCCAATTTTTTAACAGAGTTTTTTAGATAATAAATTTTATTGATTAATGTCCTGTTTTCGGGGGTACGGAATCATAGTAAGCAAGCAATCGTTAATTCAATTTCGAACCCATGTGCAACTTTCAATGGACAATGCCTTAAACAAAAGTGCTGCATGTCTTTATTTTTTTACAAACGAAAAAACAATGTTGGAGAAAATGTTCAACAGCGGCAAAAGATTGTTGGCGGGACGCCAAAACAGCACGAATTTTTTTAAGACGCAGATGTTGAGAAAAGCGAAAATCTATATTTTGGCTTTTCTCAAACACAATCAGCTAAACGGTTAATAGTGTCTATTGATAAGCCCATTGCTTTTCCCACATCTCTTATGGCGCCCTTCTGGTGCTGCTGTGTAACGGTAGCAACAATGGCCGCCCTGTCGCGCCCATACTTCTGATAAATGTATTGGATCACTTCTTCGCGGCGCTCGTGCTCAAAATCCACATCAATATCCGGCGGCTCGTTGCGTGCTGAAGAAATGAACCGCTCAAACAACAGATCAAATTTGGTTGGATCAACGGCAGTAATACCGAGGCAATAGCAAATTGTTGAATTGGCCGCAGAGCCTCTTCCCTGGCAAAGGATCTTTTCCTGCCTGGCAAACCGCACAATATCATATACGGTAAGAAAATAAGGAGCATAATTCATCTCCTCAATAAATTTTAATTCATGGTTGATGTTGGCTATTGTTTTGGCCGGAAGCGGCTCACCAAATCTTTGTTTGGCGCCTTCCCAGCTTAAGAAGCTGAGCTCTTCCTGTGGCGTGCGGCCATTGGTAGTAAGCTCTTCAGGATATTCATATTTTAATTCATCCAGCGAGAAGCGGCAGGCGTCTGCAATTTCCTGCGTACGCAAAATCGCTTCGGGATAACGGCTAAACAAGCGCAGCATTTCTTCCTGTGGCTTAAGATATCTTTCAGCGTTGGCATGTAAACGAAAACCGGCATTGTAGATGGTGCATTTTTCACGGATGCAGGTGATGATATCCTGCAATTGCCGCCGTTCCGCCTCGTGATAATGCACATCATTGGTGGCCACCATCTGGATATTAAGTTGTGCAGATAATTGGGCAATTTGGTACAAATATTTGCTGTCATCGCCCATATAGCGGCGCGATACAGCAATAGAAAGATCATCGCCAAAAACATCGGAATATTCTTGTAATTGATTGGCAAAGCCTGCGTCAAGCTCAAATAATTCATTCAATTCAGTTGGCGGCAATACGATAAATTTTATTCCTTTTGCATATTGGTATACATCGGCCTTATATAAATGGCACTCGCCTTTTTCTGCCCGGCGGTTCCCCAATGTAAGCAGGTTACACATTTGCGAATAAGCATTAATGTTAGTAGGATAAGCCAGCAGGCTGATACCATCGAGCAGGTTGAGGCAACAGCCAACAATTATACGGATGTTGCATTTCCTGGCAGCAGCATGCGCCCGAACAATGCCGGCAAAAGTGTTATGATCGGTGATGGCAATTTCCCTGTATCCCAATGCGGCGGCCTGTTCGACAAGCTCTTCCGGATGCGAAGCGCCACGAAGAAAACTAAAATTTGACGTTACCTGTAATTCTGTATAATTCATAATTTAAAATTTAACCCGCTTTTGTTAATTTTTGCAGGATCCTTCATGCAAAAAACCCATGGATAAACCATTGATACGACTTAGCTGCATCATAATGCCCCGACCTGAAAAGCCAGTACCGGCAGCCATCTTCATCTTCCGCGCAGTAATAATCGCGGTGTTGTCCGTTTTGAAGCCACCATTCCGCCTCAATTCTTTCCGGACCATCGGCTTTTATTATCTTATGCAAGAGGCCTTTGTATCGAAACAACATTGGTGGATAATCGGGTACCGGAGCGGTTACTTCTATTGGCTCCGGCCTGGATAATAAATGCAATGGCCTTGGCTTGTTTATCTTCCAGGAAACGGGTTCCGTTTCATTAATAGATAATGCTTGTTTGAATGAACGTTCGGGCCAATAATGCTCCGACGGCACATACCGGTGAATATTTTCGGCGCCTACTTTCCCTGATATCCGGTCAAGTAGTTCTGCTAAATCTATATTATCCAATCCGGCTGAATGTGCCCATAATTTTTCCTGTGCCGGAGACAATTCTTCAACCTGCAAGGCTTCGAGGGTAAATAATTCTATGCCCAATGCGGGTTCTATGGTTTCTATTTTAAGTTCAAATAATTTAAAAAGATGCTTACTGTTACAGGAAGGCCGGTTGGTTCCGATGTCTATCTTTTGAATTTTGCCGTCGATGCGATAGCCTTTAAAAATGGCCCTGCGAAGGCCTTTTTGTTCCTGCAAAAGACGATGACATAACGCATCGAGTAATCGTTTCAAAGCAATCTCAATTCCGGTAGCCGTTATAATGGGTTCCAGGCAGGGCAATCTTTCCAAATAAGGCTCTATTGGCTGCACCGGTTTAATCATCTCTGCTTCATAACCTAAAGCCTGGTCTAACCGCTGCAAAAGCTGAAGGCCAAAACGGCGGCGCAGGGCGGGCCGGGGCATATTAATAAACTGGCTTATTTGCCGAAGTCCCAATTTTTCTAACCGCCCTGTGGTAGCTTCTTCAATGCGAAGTGCAGATGGAGGAAGTGGAAGCAGCGCCTCAGTTTGCCTGCGGGCCTCAATAATAACATTGCCGCCAAACCTGGCCAAAGCCCATGCAGCGCCAATGGTATCGGCCAAAGCAATTCCGGTATCATAACCAAAATGCTCAAAGCGTTTACTGATATGGGTTATATATTGCTTTTCGCCACCCCAAAGATGAGCGCAACCGGTTATATCGAGCATAAGGCCATCCGGCGGATCGATTGCCACCGCCGGTGTGTAACGGATGCACCATTCTGCAAGCCCTGTTAGCAAGCGCGTGGAAATATCCGGTGGGTCGTCCAGTACTTCCAGGTTCGGAACGATCGCTCTTGCATCGGCTACTGCCATTCCCTGCTCAATACCTTGCTTTTGTGCCAATATATTTGTTGAAGTAATCATCATCCGCCCATGATCGGGCGAAGCCAAAACAAAAGCAATATTGCGCAGCGCAGGGCGGCGTCGCATAAACCAATCCGTTTTAAGATAACGGAACCATATCGACACAAAACGTTTTTGCATATCATCCCGTTTTCTTTTGTTGCTGCGGATGAATTGCCGCGATTTTTGGAATATACCTGAAGCGCCCGGCAGCAAACTCTATCTCCCATTTACCCGGCCTGCCATTTTTTATTTTGAGCAGTTCCACATTCCAGCGGGGAAAGCCAACGCCCGGCATATCTCCGGGCAATTCGCTGGGCAAAGGCGTTATTTTCCAACGGGCCACGCTGGCGGTAACATTTACACTTCGTGGATTGCGACGTAGAATAAAACCCGTAACCCGGCTTTGCTCAATGGCCATTTGAAGCCTTCTTGAAGCCGTAAAACTCAGGTCCTGCACCTCGCCAATAACTGCAGATAAGCCTTTGCATTTTAGCGCTTCTTCCATAGCCCACAGAATTTGCTGTTCTTTTCTTAAATAAATAAAGATGATCTTATCAGGCTTAATGCCAAATAATTGAAGCGCCGGCGGAAAAACAGATGGCGAAGAGCTGATCCAAATAGATACGCCTTCGTTTTGCATAATTAAACCCAGTAATCCTGCAATAAATCCCGTTGTGGCCGCGGCATCTTCCGGGCTGGCAGCAATCAATTCGTGTACCGCTCCTAAAGGAAAAGCCGTATTGGGAAAAGCATTTTTTAGCCCGGCAGGCAGCCCGCTTAATTGCCCGTAATCCAGTACCTGCCTGAATCCCTGTAAAGGAAGAAGGTCCTTTTTTAATTGAGCAATAATATCTGCTTTTGCTGTGTTCATTATATCCGCTTGCGAGGCAAATTACTAAATATTTTAGCAAAAGTTTGTTTTATTTCCCGAAAAGTATCAAACCCGGTAAAATTTTTGGGTTTTTACCCGGGAAAAAATCCTCTTAAGAAAGCCTCGCTATTTGTTAAAACCCTTATCAATACAAAATTCAAAATCATTATGGAGTAACTTTATCAATACAAAGATTTGTAAAAACCAACGGTATTTTTTTAAACCACCCAATCAAAAAAATTTATTCCAATGGCATCTGCATCTCAAATTCAAAACGCCTATATCGATTATGTTTTAACCCATAACGAAGCGCCCAAATCGGTTTACAATTTTGCCAAAAAATTAAAGATGACGGAAGCCGATTTTTACAATTTTTATGCTTCGTTTACCGCGATAGAAAAAGCTATTTGGGCAGACCTTACTATTACTGCTATCGCACAAATAAAAGAGCAGGAAGTATGGCCGCAATATTCTTCAAGAGAAAAAATGCTTTCCTTTTTTTACGGTTACATCGAACTGCTTAAAACAAACCGCAGTTTTATAATTTATAGCCTCAAAAAGCACGGCAAAAAATTATCTACGCCCGAAGTGCTGGCAGATGTAAAGCCCATTTTTGAAAACTTTGCAGAAGATATTATTAACGACGGATTAGATTCCGGGGAATTGGCCGACCGCAAATTTTTTAGTAAAAGATACAAGGATGCGCTTTGGATGCAGTTTGCACTTATCCTTAATTTTTGGACAGATGATGATAGCAACGCTTTTGAAAAAACTGATGAGGCCATTGAAAAAGGCATAAATCTATCTTTTGACTTGTTTCAACGCTCCCCAATTGATAATCTTTTCGAATACGGAAAGTTCCTGGCACGAAACGGAAAGCTGAAAGAAAAAATGGGAATTTAAATTATGAAGACACAGGAATCTATGCCCACTACAAAAGTGGAGCGGTCTGCAAAATTCGTAAAAACGGGTTTTCAGATCGGGGGCAATTATATAAAACACTATTCGAAGAAATTATTTAACCCGGATCTTAGCCGCGATGAATTAAATGAAGACAACGCTTCAGACATTTATAATTCTTTAAGCGAACTCAAAGGCTCTGCTTTAAAAATTGCACAAATGCTGAGCATGGATAAAAACGTGCTGCCAAAGGCTTATATCAATAAGTTTACTCAATCGCAATATAATGCGCCGCCTTTATCCGGACCTTTAATTATACGAACGTTTACCAAAAGCTTTGGCAAATCGCCCGAAAAATTATACGATACTTTTAAACTTGCCTCTACAAACGCCGCGTCTATTGGACAGGTGCATGAGGCTACTTTAGATGGAAAAAAGCTCGCTGTAAAAATTCAATATCCCGGCGTAGCCGATAGCATTTCTTCAGATTTAAAATTAGTAAAGCCTTTCGCTTTTCGTCTTTTAGGAATGAGCGAAAAAGAGTTGAATATTTACATAAAAGAAGTAGAAGAAAGATTGCTGGAAGAAACGGATTATAAGCTGGAAGTGCGGCGCTCCATCGAATTTTCCAAAGCATGCAGCAAGCTAAAAAATGTTGTTTTTCCTGCTTATTATCCTAAATTATCGTCAGATAAGATCATTACTATGGATTGGATGGAAGGTATGCATTTAAAAGAATTTTTGCTCACCAATCCTTCACAGACGTTGAGAAATAAAATAGGGCAGGCTTTGTGGAATTTTTATAATTTTCAACAACACGAATTAAGAGCTGTTCATGCCGATCCGCATCCCGGAAATTTTTTAATTACTCCCGATGAAAAATTAGCCGTTATAGATTTTGGCTGCATCAAAGTAATTCCCGAAGATTTTTATACGCCTTTTTTCGCATTGATTGCGCCTGGCCTGATGGAGAACAAAGCCAAAACCATCGAGGCTTTCCGGCAATTGGAAATGATTCAGCCTGATGACAATCCTAAGCAAATAGAATTTTATTATAAGGCTTATAAGCAAATGATCACTTTATTCGCATTGCCTTACACCAGTAAAACTTTCGACTTTAGTAAGCCTGAATTTTTTGAAGATCTTTATGCCTGGGGCGAAAAAATCACCAAAATGCCGGAGTTTAAGCAACCGCGCGGCGTGAAGCATTTTATCTATATCAACAGAACCAATTTTGGATTGTATACGATTTTAAACGAATTGGGCGCGACGGTGAAAACGGATACCTATCTGCCGCACCTGAAAAATTCTTTAGCTGGGATAACAAAATAGAATAAACCTGCTGATTGTAATATAAACCCTACTATTAACTTTCAAACTTTTATATGTTCGACCTAGATCGTACCATGAAAATTTTAAAATGATGTCACTTAAAATAATAAATATCAACTTCGTTTTTGTGTTTTAAGTACCCGTTTTTCACAGCCCAGTCTACATAAATATTTGCTGCTACGGTGTCAGGAATATATGTATCCTTAATCTTTAGAAAATCTATTTTAGAAATCTTTCTAAGTGCACCCAATTTACACTCTGCAACTGACATTCCTTTGAACCGAATGTCATGTGAAATGCGAGGGTCCAAAATTCCTGTCAATAAAAGTTTGATTGCCGAAGTATCTTTTGCCTCTCCAAGTTCGTACGATGCTTTGCAAATTTTATTCACATTATTCGATAGTAAATCCTGTTTATATTTCTCTGCTGAACTGCAAGAAAATAAAAGCAATTCTCCAGAAATTAATAATAACAAAGCAAGAGATTTCATGGATAAAAATTGAAAATTGGTATCTCATTATTTGTTGTGATGTAAGCATTCAGTTACGACATTTTAAAATTACTAACTTTAAATTACTTTGTCAGATTTAGCCATTATTTCACGCGACCCTCATTAAACGATTCTCATTCTTTCCCGCCCCAGATACTTTTCATCTGATGATACTCTAATTCTTTTATTTTGAAGTTACCCGGTGATTGGATTTTAATATTAGAAAGCGGCTGATCCGGAAAAAATATTGCCGTCATTACGGAAAGTCCGTTATCCGCAAATAACTCAACTGAAGCATCATCCATGATAAGTGTCATATTCATTTGTTGGGAAGTTGATAATCTCGGAGCCGTATGTTTTGCGGCAAAGCCTTTTTCGAAGCTGGTATTGCCCGACGAGGTGCGGTCTATGTAATAATTATTTCCCTGTTGATCATATCCTATAATTACTTTTTCATTGCTGGTATTGGAAAGAGTGATCGAAAAGGTTTCTATTTTATCGGAAGAAATTTTTAGCCGGGCAGAACCGGAAACCCTGCCTGTTTTTGAAGTAAGATCAAAATTGCGGGCATTAATATTTTTCAGATTTACAGAAGTTATATTTAGCTCGTCCAACTCTTTTACAGGTTTAGAAGTCACCAGGTATTTTTCTCCCACTTTTTCTAAAGCCAAATCTCTTGGTACTGTCATGGCGCTTCTCCACGCTTTGGTTGGCACTACGGTAGCATATTGCCAGTTACTCATCCATCCTAAAAATATTTTGCCGGTTACCGGTATTCGACCAGGTAATTCCGGCATATTCATCAGGACCATAATCCAGCCACCGGGTGTCTGTTTGGTAAGGAATAAATGTTTTTCCATCAAAATCTCCCGTAAAATATTGCGTGGCAGATCCGCCATTGGGACCACCCGGATTGATATTTACTATCAATATCCAAACAGTTTTGCCTTTATAATTCATTGGAAAAAGATCAGGACATTCCCAAACGCCGCCATGAGCGCCCAGGTCTTTTCCGAACTCACTTTCTTTGGTCCAGGTTTTTAAATTTTTGGAAGAATAAAAGTCGATCCGGTCCAATGTGGCCAGCGTCATAATCCATTTTTTACCTTCTTCATACCAGCGCACTTTGGGATCGCGAAAATCTTTGATGCCCGGATTTTTCAAAACAGGATTTCCGGCATATTTCGTCCAGGTTTTTCCTTCATCCAGGCTGTAAGCCAGGCTTTGATTTTGAAAATTATTCCTGCCTTCTTTTTCGCCTTTGGGATCATGATGCGTGAAAATGGCTACCATTGGCGGATGGCCATTTTTTCCAAAGCCAGATGTATTTTGTTGATCAATTACCGCGCTTCCGGAAAATATATATCCCAGGCTATCCGGGTAAAGCGCTATCGGCTGCTGTTTCCAATGTACCAGATCTTTGCTGGTGGCGTGGCCCCAATGCATTGGCCCCCAAACTGTGCTGTCTGGGTAGTATTGAAAAAATAAATGATAAACGCCTTTGTAAAACACCATTCCATTAGGGTCATTCATCCAATGTTCTTTTGGAGAAAAATGAATTTGCGGGCGATAAGGGTCGCTATAAGTTTGTGCATGCAGTTTCTTAACTGTGTTACATGCCAGCAGCATAAAAAGAATCAGCGTGTATTTCATATCTCGTGCATTTATTTAAAAATGATGCTTCAGATAAGCCAAAATATAGGTTTTATACTTTTTAATTTTATCGTTCATTTTCTTTGATCAAAGTATCAATCTCTTCAATTTTATAATCCGGGCAAGCGCCGGTTTTACTTGCGATAAGAGCGCCTAAAGCACTCGCGTATTGAAGCGCTTCCTTAGGCGCAGATTCATCTATCCATTTAGAAATCAGCGCAGCTAAAAAAGAATCGCCACTGCCAACCGTATCTTTCACTTTTACTTTATAGCCGGAATGATGATATTCTTTTTCATCCCAAAATAATACTGCTCCATCAGCGCCTAAAGTAACTACCATATTGGCAATGCTAAATTTTTCCCTGATGGCTTTTGCGCGATCGCCCAGGGTGTCATAATTAAAATACCACCCGGAAATTAATTCGAGCTCTTCCAGGTTTAATTTAAGAAAATCAGCTTTTGCCATTAGTTCCTGCACGATATTTTTATTGTAATGCGGCGCCCTTAAATTAATATCAAGTATTTTATTTTTTGCTGATTCCAATAACTGGAACAGGGTATTCTTAGAAACATCATTTCTTGCGGCAAGGCTGCCAAAAACAAAGTATTCAGCATTAGAAACCATTTGCTGCAAATCATCATTCCACGAAATAAAATCCCACGCAACCGGTTTTACAATATCATAAACCATGTCGTTATTTTCATTGGGAACGCCATACACTTTTCCTGTTTCGTGCAGCTCATCTACCTGGAAAAAATCGCGGCAAACGCCAAATTCAGAAAATATTTTTATCAGCTCTGCTCCTTTTTCATCGTTGCCTATTCTTGTGATCAATGCCGGATCTTTATTGAGTTTGTGGAGATGATAGGCAACATTCATTGGCGCTCCGCCGGGCACTTCGCCGGAAGGAAGAATGTCCCAAAGCACTTCTCCGAAACAAACGATTTTATAGTTTTTTGCATTTTTCATCCGATTATTTTTGAAGCGATTAAAATTATTTTTTTATCAACCGGGCTTCCAGCTGTTCCAGCGCAACGCCTTTTGTTTCCGGCATTTTAAAAATCACCCATAAGAGTTGCAATACCATCATCAACGCAAAAAATAAAAAGAGAGGCGCCGGCCCAAACCTGGTAGCCATAATTGGAAAAACGGTGGTGATAATAGCTGCCAGAATCCAATGCGTAGAAGCGCCAAGCGATTGGCCATACGCACGCACATTATTTGGAAATATTTCGGAAATAAACACCCAGATTACCGCGCCCTGGCCAATTGCATGCGATGCGATGAACAGAAACAACAGCGATGGAACAATCATTCCGCCAACATGGTTAGAGTAAAAAGCTGCGGCTACGCATGATAGTGATATGATGTAACCGATGGAGCCTATCAACATTAATTTTTTACGGCCTAGCCTGTCAATTAAATAAAGCCCAAGCATGGTAAATACCAGGTTAACCAGGCCGATACCAACACTTTGTAAAAACGCGCCGTGCTTACTAATTCCAGCCAATTCAAAAACACGCGGTGCAAAATAGATAACTGCATTAATGCCCGACAGCTGATTAAAAAAAGCGATCGCAATTGCCAGGAAAATCGGCACACTGAACCGTTTGGTTAAAAAAACAGAAAGCTTTTCTTTGTGACTGTCTTCGCCAATAGATTGATGCAGCGCCGCAATGGCCTCATCTGCGCCGGCAGGATCGCTCACTTCCAGCGTTTTTCGCGCCGTATCATAATCTCCTCTATGAACAATAAGCCAGCGCGGGCTTTCAGGAACAAAAATTACCAAAATGGTATAAATCAATGCCGGAATTGAAACAATACCCAACATGAGGCGCCAACTGTTTTCTCCGCCAACTCCCTGCAATAAGTAATTGGAGAAATAGGCCATTAAAATTCCGAAAACAATATTGAACTGAAAAGTGGCCACCAGCCTGCCCCTGTTTTTTGCGGGTGCAATTTCTGCGATGTACATGGGCGCCACCACGGACGAAGCGCCAATGGCCAGGCCGCCCAGTATGCGAAAAGCCATAAAAATATAAACACCCGGCGCCGCGGCCGATCCGACTGCGGAAATAAGATACAATATGCCGATCCAAAGCAGGGTTTTCTTTCGGCCAAACTTTGTAGCAGGAATGCCGCCTAAAAGCGCGCCGGCAACGGTTCCGTACAGTGCAACGCCAATGGCCACACCATGAAGCACATCACTTAAATGCCATACGTTTTTTATATCTTGCTCCGCGCCGGAAATAACGGCCACATCAAAGCCAAAAAGAAACCCGCCAAGCGCAACAACAATACTCCAAAGCAATAGTTTTTTATTCATTGTTTTTGAATTAATAATGTGATCACTGTAAAAGTGGCGTTAGATAATTCATTGCCTCAACATGAAACCCTCTTTCTAAATTAATCCTAATCTGATAGATAACAGAATTTTTCCACAAAAACTAATTGATCGCGCATGGCAACTTTCTTAACTTCACCGCCCTATTTTTAATTTTTAAGGTAACCATCAATGCTCATCAACCAGGCAAAAAAAACTCTCAACTTAGCATTCCCCATCATATTGGGCGAGCTTTCGCAGATGTTTTTGCATATTATCGACACTGCAATGGTGGGCGCCGTAAATTATAAACAGCTTGCTGCCGCGGCCTTGGTAATGAGTGTGATGAATATTCCTTTTGTATTTGGAATAGGCATTACTATTTCTGTTTCACAAATGGTATCGATGGCCAACGGGCGCAATGATGGTAAACTGGTAAGTCACTACCTGTTTAATGGCTTCTGGCTTTGCGCTATTTCTGCGGTTATTATTTCTTTGGGCATAGAACTTAGTAAAAACGTTTTGTTTCATCTTGACCAGGACCCCGAAGTGGCCGCACTTGCGCTGCCGTATATGCAAATAATGGGCTGGTCTGTAATTCCGATGTTGTTGTTTATGGCGCTGAAACAATTTACTGACGGGCTGGAACACACCAAAACGGCCATGATACTATCGTTGCTGGCGTTGCCATTAAATGTTTTTATTAACTGGCTGCTCATTTATGGAAATTGGGGGTTTCCAAGGATGGAATTAGTGGGCGCAGGCTGGGGAACATTAATTACAAGGATTGTAATTTTTGTTGCACTCGCATTGATTATTTTATACCATCGCACATTTCAACGATATATAGCTGTAAGGCACAAAGAATGGAAATTTAAATGGGCCACGCTGAAGGAATTGCTTTCTATTGGCATTCCGAGCAGTTTTCAAATTACCATGGAAGCCGGCGCTTTTGCTGTTTCCGGAATTTTAATCGGGACCATTGGCGCGGTGGAGCAAGCGGCTCACCAAATTGCGCTGAGCATTGCTTCGCTAACTTTTATGGTATCAATGGGCTTATCGCAGGCAGGCTCTATCCGCACCAGCAATGCCTTTGGCCGGAGAGACCTCATGGCAATAAATACCATTGGAAAAAGCACCATCATTATGGCTTTGATTTATGGAACCTTGTGCGCAACCATTTTTATTTTGTTCCGCCACCAGTTGCCGTATATTTTTAATGATGAAAAAGAAGTTGTTACGTTATCGGCATTCTTATTATTATTCGCGGCTATTTTTCAAATTTCAGACAGTACGCAGGCGATAAGCGCGGGTTTATTAAGAGGTATAAAAGATGTAAAAATTCCAACTGTATTTATAGCGATCGCTTACTGGGCCATTGGCCTTCCGGTTGGCTGTGTGTTAGCGTTTTATTATAAGATGGGCGCGGCCGGCATCTGGACCGGCTTTATCGTGGGGCTTACTATTTCGGCTGCATTTTTAAGTTTCCGATTTAAAAAGATGGCGGGCATAGGGCTGGAAAAGAAATAATTTAATCAGCACGTAATTTATCAAGCATAAATAAAATTGTATTTCTTAGATCGACATAAAAAAGCTTTTTTCTATGGTTTTGGCTTATATCAAACTAAATAATGGCTTTTTCGAGAGGGTCATTTTGCAATATGTTGAAAACGACATAAAATTGGCATTCATAAAAGTCAAATAATAGTTTTTTAATTTTTTAACCTCATTTTTTTACTAAGGTTAAAGACAAAAAAACGGTTTTCACGCAATCTTCAACTATGTTACAAATGAAATACAACGTCGACAAATAAGCTTTTAGAAAATGGTTTAAAAGTAGAAAAACAATAAACTCCTTTTTCTATATTTTGGCTTATATCAATCATCAAAAATTCGATGATTTTAATAATGAATTAATTTCTGAATTGTTTCATGTAACCTCGATTTGGCAAGAAAATTTTTCTCCAGCTCGGTGTTAAAAGGAATTGGTGTATCCAGCGATGCACAGCGCATTACCGGCGCATCTAAAAATTCAAAACAATTTTGCGCAATCCACGCGGCCACTTCCCCGCCAACGCCTCCGGTGAGTGTATCTTCATGCAGCACCAGCGCCTTCCCGGTATTATTTACAGAATTTCTGATGGCTTTATAATCCAAAGGTAATAAGGTTCTAAGATCGAGTATATCTATAGAAATTTCAGGATGTTTATCTGCATATTCCATGGCCCACACTACACCCATGCCATAAGTGATGATACTAACATCGTTGCCTAAACGCACTTGTCGCGCTTTGCCAATTTCCACTTCATAATATTCTTCCGGAAATGCAGCGCTCAGGCTTCTGTATAAAACTTTATGCTCAAAAAACATTACCGGATTCGGATCGTTGATGGCGGCAATCAATAAGCCTTTTGCATCTTCGGGAGTGGAAGGATAAACCACTTTTAATCCGGGCGTATGCACAAACCAGGCTTCGTTACTCTGACTGTGAAACGGCCCCGCGCCCACGCCTGCGCCGGTTGGCATTCTTATAACCACATCGGCATTTTGTCCCCAGCGATAATAAATCTTTGCCAGGTTGTTTACGATCTGGTTAAAGCCAACGGTTACAAAATCTGCAAACTGCATTTCCACCACACTTTTAAATCCTTCCAGCGAAAGGCCAAGCGCCGCGCCAATTATCGCACTTTCGCACAAAGGCGTGTTACGCACTCTTTCTTTTCCAAACTGGCTAAACAAGCCTTCCGTTATTTTAAAAGCGCCGCCGTATTCTGCAATATCCTGCCCCATTAATATGAGGTTGGGATGGGCAAGCATCGATTGGTAAAGCCCTTCTTTAATGGCATCAATAAAACGGCTTCCTCTTTCTTCAGCGCCTTTAGTACCTGTTTTTTTAATGATCAATTGCGGTGTAGCAACGCGTTTTGCATAAACATCCTCCGATTTCCCTTTTTGTAATTTGCGAAGCAGTAAGGTTTCCTATATCTCCTTCAGCAACCAGGTTAATGCCATCAATGTACTGCTTGATATCGCTGCGTATTTCTGCAATTTGTAAATTGGATAAAACGTTTTCTTCTACTAAAAAGCGTTCATAATTCTTTATCGGATCTTTTTCAATCCATTGTTCAAACATTTCTTTGGGAACATATTTTACACCGCTGGCTTCCTCATGCCCGCGCATACGGAACGTCATGCATTCAATAAGATAAGGCTTTTGATTTTTGATGCAATATTCTCTTACTCCTTTTACGGTTTCGTAAACGGTCAAAATATTATTTCCATCAATTTGAACACCTTCCATGCCAAAGCCCTTTGCTTTATCCACCAAACTTTCACAGCGGTATTGCTCACTTACCGGCGTGCTTAAGCCATAGCCATTATTTTCAATGATAAAAATTACCGGTAAATCCCAAACTGCCGCAACATTTAACGCCTCGTGAAAATCGCCTTCGCTGGTGCCTCCATCGCCGGTAAAAGCAAGCGCTACCTTTTCTTCTTTCTTCAACTGGTAGGCAAGCGCGGCGCCATCGGCAACGGCAAGCTGTGGACCTAAATGCGATATCATTCCCGAGATAAAAAAATCCTTATTTCCAAAATGAAAACTGCGCTCGCGGCCTTTACTATAGCCCTCTAACGAGCCTTGCCATTGTTTGATCAGTTCTGCCAAAGGCATTTTTCTTGTGGTGAAAACACCGAGGTTCCGGTGCAGGGGCATTATCCATTCATCCGGGCGAAGCGCAGACGTAGCGCCCACAGAAATTGCTTCCTGGCCGATGCCGCTAAACCATTTGGAAACCTTGCCCTGTCGTAACAGCAACAACATTTTCTCTTCGATCATGCGGGGAAGAAGTAAATTTCTGTAAAGCTCGATAAGGGTTTCGTCTGATAAATTAATTCTGTTAAACTGCATATGTACAAATTTCATCTTTTCAGCCGTAAATAAAAAAGATATACAATCGCCAAAGAAGTTAGGTAAATTCTAAAAATTCCAAAATAGTAACTATATCGCTTATCGATGTTTTATCTTTGGCGACTTTAAACCCGGATGTTTGGTAAATCAGAAGAAAATTTTTTGCTGAATCAAATACCGGTATGAATCTATAAATCTCAATTTACTTTGGCTCTTCATTTTCATAAACTAACGGTTAAAGATATTAAACACGAAACGCCCGAATGTGTATCCATCGCATTTGATATTCCTGCTGAACTAAAAAAGGAATTTCATTTTTTACCCGGGCAAAACATCACTATTAAAACCGATTTAGATGCCGTAAGGCGTTCTTATTCTATTTGCAGCAGCCCGCTCGATGGTGAATTAAGAGTGGCTGTGAAGAAAGTTACCAATGGCGTTTTTTCATCGTTTGCCAACGAAACACTTAAGGAAGGCGATACGCTTGAAATTATGCCGCCAACCGGCACATTCACTGTGGAAACAAAACCGGGCAACAAAAAAGAATATGTTTTTTTCGCCGCAGGCAGCGGTATTACGCCCATCATTTCTATAATAAAAACCATTTTAAAAAGCGAGCCAAAGAGCAATGTAACGCTTGTGTATGGCAATAAAAATGTTCAGTCAATTATTTTTAAGGAAGAACTGGAGGCGTTGAAAGATAAAAATCTTGAGCATTTCAGGGTGTATCATATTTTAAGTCGCGAAAAAACGGATACAGAATTTAATAACGGCCGAATTGACGTGGATAAAATCAACCATCTTTCAAGGCTGATCAATTTTAATGCAGTAGACGAGTTTTTTGTTTGCGGGCCCGAACAAATGATCTTTACCATAAAAGATTTTTTAAAAGGCTGGGGAATTGATTCTAAAAAAATTCATTTCGAATTATTTACAACGCCTACACGTGAGCATACACAAATTTACACCGCTGTAAAAGAAACCTCCGTGGACGGAAGCGCGATTACCGTAACGCTCGATGGAAGAAGCTTTGACTTTACACTCGACTATAATGGCAGCACCATTTTAGATGCAGTTTTGGCCGAAGGCGGCGATGCGCCCTTTGCCTGTAAAGGTGGTGTTTGCTGCACGTGCAAAGCAAAATTAGTAGAAGGTGAAGTTGAAATGGAAGCCAACTACGGCCTTGATAAAAGCGAAGTAAAAGCCGGATTTATCTTAACCTGCCAATCGCACCCGCGCAGTAAAAAAGTAGTGGTTAATTATGATGAAACGTAATCAGCATCTTTTCTCTCACAATCATTTAGCATTCAATATATTCTTATTCTGACAAGCCAAAATCTACAAAATGGCTTTTATGAAGGCGCTTTTGGCTGCGCGAGAAAATTCTCAATCATTTCGCTTGTAATTATAGTTGTTGCTGCAACCAGCCCGATTGCACACAATAATTTTTAACGGCCCATCGTTATGCAATTCTAAATTTGTTTAATATGAGTCTAAAATCAACCATTGCGCCGGTTCAACTTGTTGGATCTGCGATAAAAACTTTCTTCAGCAAACTGGTGGAAAACCCAAGCTACCACAACATAAAGTACTATTCGAAATATAAGAATCCAGAGAAAAATCGCAACAGAATTTGGTAGTCGCGCTTAGTTATCCACACGCTGTGGAAAATACGGTTATTAAAGTAGGGTGAAATTGCTATTGCGAAAACATTAACTCTTTTTTTACTTTAACCTTTAAATATCCTTTTACCTCAAAACACATTTTTATGAAAAATCAAGTTTACCAAAAAAGATCTGCTTTATCACTTTTCTTCAGCGATCTCGCTAAAAATTTCGCAGCGCTTTTTGAATCCGGCAACAAGAGAGAATTTCAGAGATTAAAAGATTTTATTACGTCTTAAGTTAGCTGAACAGGTATTCCACATCTTCCCTGGTAAGGCCTTTTACAAAAGCCTGATCATCTGAAATCAGTTCTTTAGCAAGGATACGTTTGCGTTCCTGTAGTTGTAAAATTTTATCCTCAATCGTATCCTTGCATATCATTCTGTATGCAAATATATTTTTGGTTTGGCCTATGCGATGCGTACGGTCGATGGCCTGCTGCTCTACAGCCGGGTTCCACCACGGATCTACAATATACACATAATCTGCTGCGGTTAAATTAAGTCCGACGCCACCCGCCTTCAGTGAAATCAAAAATACCCGGCAGTTGTCGTTATTCTGAAAATTCTGAATGGCCCGCTCTCTTTCGGCAGGCGGAGTGCTTCCGTCAAAATATTCAAACTCAATATTGTTTTCTTTCAGCTTTTCTCTTATCAGCGAAAGCATACCCAAAAATTGCGAAAATACGAGGGCTTTATGTTCTCCAATATTTTCGGTTATTTCACGGGTAAGTTCTTCTAATTTTATTGAGTCGTTCGGGTATTGTTCTTCTTCATTCAAAATAGCCGGACTATCGCAGATTTGACGAAGTTTCATCAGGCCCTGCAAAATAGTTAACTGCGATTTTCCAACTCCCTGTTCATCAATGGTTCCTATAATTTTTTCGCGATAGGCATTTCGATATGCGTCGTAAACGCGTCTTTGCGCCTGTTCCATTTCGCAGAACAAAATGGTTTCGGTTTTTTCGGGAAGATCTTTGGCAACCTGTTCTTTAGTTCTTCTTAAAATAAACGGGTAAAGCAATTTTTTCAGATGATCTTTTTGCTCCTGCTCGCCAAACTTGTCGATCGGCGTTGAAAATTCGTTTCTGAAAAATTCCATCGTTCCCAACAAACCCGGATTTAAAAAATTCATCTGCGCAAAAATGTCGAATGTATTATTTTGAAGCGGAGTACCACTCATGCAAACCCTGTTTTTGGCTTTTAAAAGGCAGGCGGCTTTAGTAACTTTTGATGCAGGATTTTTAATGGCCTGCGATTCGTCCAAAACCACGTAATCAAAATTGATTTTTAGTAGTAATTGAATATCGCTTCTGAGTGTGCCATAGGTGGTAATTATAATGTTGGCGCCTTCAAATTCTTCTTTTGATTTTGCCCGCACATTTCCATGATGAATGCGCCAGGTTAGCGAAGGAGTAAATTTTCTTATTTCGTTTTCCCAGTTATAAATAAGCGTAGTAGGGCAAATTACCAAAGCTTTCAGCTGCCCTTCTGAACTATTATAATGGCTGAGCATACTAAGGGCCTGGACCGTTTTTCCCAAACCCATATCATCGGCCAGGATACCGCCCCAACCAACAGTATTTAAATAGTTTAACCAATGAAAACCCGAAAGCTGGTAAGGTCTTAGCCGTCCGAACAGTTCTTCCGGAATGGGAACTTCAGGAATGCTTTTAAAATTTCTCAGGCGCTCGTACTTTTCATCAAGCTCAAAAGAAAGCTCAGTTTCGTCGCGTTGCTCGTACAACTCGTCAATTACGCTTAAATGAAATTTCGATAAACGCAGTTGGTTATTATGGCCGTCGCCAACTTTAAAAAGCAGCGAATATTTTTTTATCCACTCGTCGGGCAAAATGCCGAGTGTGCCATCATTTAATTGTACAAAAGATTGTTTGTTGGCAAGGGCTTTCTGAATTTCGCTGATCCCAATTCTTTGTTCACCAAATGACAATTCCACCTTTGCATCAAACCAATCCATACCACTGCTAAGGTGAATTTTGGTAGAAGGCTTCGCAGTATTAAAGCGAAAATTTTTGAGTGCATCAAAACCAAAAACAGGAATTTTCATTTCCTTCATCGCGTCTACAAATAAAAAGAACCAGTTGTTTTTTAAAACATCGGCGCCTTTTAAAACAAGACTTTTACTTTGAGGCTGATTAATAAATTGCGAATGAAGGCCTGCAAGCCTGTTGATAAATTCGGTTTCAGCAGCTTTATTCCTTCGAACCAGTAACACTTTATCATTGTCAGGAACAATGATGGTGTCCTTATCATTCGATTTAACACTGTATCCTTTATAAGTAAATGTGGGCTGAAATAACAGATAATCGCCTTTCTCAATTAATGTAACGCTTATTTCCGGCTGGCCCTCTTTGGTTTCCCTGATCAGCGACGCATCAAATGTAACGTTGTAGTCGTTCGACAAAGGAAGAATTATGTTTTTTAAAAGAGCCGGCCATTCTTTTTCCGGAATGCGAAGTGGATTTTTAAATTTCTCTGATATTAAAATTTCTTCCGATTTCTTCCATTGATATAATGTTTTATCGTAAAAAAACATTAAATCGCTTTGCCACTGATTATCAGCAAATTCCACCTTGTCTCCATCCAGTTTTATCAAACCTTTCATCATCCGTTGATCGTTTGAAAAGGATATATGAAATTCGATGTCCGGCTGAATAGTTGACAATTCAATCGGCTCAAGATTTTGGGTAATAAATTTTTTTCCGGCTGGCAGATGAAAGTGTGTTTTCCCTTCGTTTTCTTCAATAATCCGCTTTAATTTGGGATGAAGAAATTCTGCGATCAGCATTTTGGTTTCTTCAGGAAATTCTTCATTTTCCTGGTGTATGATATTTTCCCAAAAGCCGCTAAAAGGAGAATTACGGTTTAGATATTTATTTATTTCTGATTGCTGAAGTTTGCGCGCCTGCTGTATCAGAATTTTGCTTTGTTCACCAAATCCGTCCAAATTGATGAATTTACCTAAATCCATTTTTTCCACCCTTCCGGACAATGATTGATTTTCTGCGTCAAAATCACCCTGAACCACATCAACCGAAACAAAAGGAAATGATTTTTCGTTGCTGTTGAAAACAAGCGCCACCTGTTTTGTTTTGGGCGCAAACGATGGAGTGGCAACTTCTTCAGTTTTCACTTCCGTTTCGACCTTTGCCGCGCTTAAGTTGGAAAATGTTTGCGAAACTCTTTTGATGGAGGAATCAAGCACTTTTAAATAAGGCTTTCCTTCTTTATAAATAAACTCAAATTTATTGGTCAGATCGTCGTTTAGGCTATATCCATACCCTTCCAGCAATTTATTTTTTTCTTTATCCCAGTTTCGGATGCTATCAAAATAATTAGGGCCCCAGTTGTTTAATAATTGAAGAAAAAGCGCGGTTTTATGCTTACATAATATATGTGAATCGTCTTTGCAGGTGCAGGAAGTATCAAAGTTGCGCTCGTCGTTTTTTTGCAGAATAAGGTGAAAAGTATTGCCATCGGTTTCAAGGGTAGCCTCTACTTTTTCGTTGGCAGCGCTTAAAATATTGCATTTACTTTTTCTCAACAATTCTTCTGCGGCAGTATAATTTTCCATGCCCGCAAGCACCCGGATCATCCTAAGATCGATATTTTTTATTTTAGCAACGGTGTGCTGTTGGTTGTAAACCGCATGGCCATCGGCAGACAATAAATTTTTATCAACCAGATCCTGCAATTGCATCAGGGCTGCGGCTTCATGGCGGCAAATGTCGCTTAAATTGTATGGGCACGAACATCTTACCGACAACGATTTCAGGTCGTCGTATTTCTGAACTGTAACTTTGTAAAAGGTAGTATAGCTATCGTCTCTAACTCTAAATGTTACAGAATGCATCAGCTCATCATGCTCCATCAACTCAACAAAGCGTGATGAGTATATTTTTTTACCCCGGCGAATTACCTCGTCCGTGCCGGAATTATATACGTATTTAATAAAATAGGGTAGTGCCAAAAAAATTATTTTAATTCGCTCCTGTCTTTTCCGCTTCTTACTAAAAAGAAATTCTTCCTGTTAACTTTTTTAAAAAAGGCAATTTGCAAAAATAGCTAAATTTTATAGCTGGCGAAAGTGTATTTCAAAGAGATTTGATCTTCATTAAAATTTTAAGTATTTTTTTAATACTGTTTAACCGAACTGTCGTTTCTTTTGGTGGCAAAATCATATAAGCCAAAAAATAGAAAATTCATTTTTTTTAAAGAAATCGTCAGGTGAACAAGCCAAAAACAAAAACTTCGTTCTATTCTTTGCCGGCAATCAGCCTTCCGTTTGAGTAAATACTCAACACGTTGGCATTGTCTTCTGTTAAACAAAACCTGATATCTTCTTCAAGGCCAAAACCCATTAGACGAAGATAATGTGATGCATGTTTTTGTTTCATGAAGCCGAAAAGATCGTCTTTTGCTTCCAAATAAATGGTTTCGGCAATTTGCGAAGCATCGCAACTAATAGAAAAATTGCTTTTTATGCGATTGATCACTGCTCCGGCAAATAAGGAATCTTCAATGTTTACACGGTTTTTCCAGGCGGCGCAGGCCAATATCACATCCTTCTTTTGATTAGAAAGATAACTGCAAACCGCAGAAATATTACAGAATGATCCGGTGATGATGGCCTTTGCATTAGCTGCCAGCGCCATGTGTAAAAGCTTGGTGCCATTGGTAGTTGTAAGAACCAGCGTTTTCCCTTTAATAAATTCGGGCGTGTACTGAAACGGCGTATTTCCGTATTGAAGGCCTTCAGCAATTTGCCCGTCGCGCTCGCCTGCGGTGATCACTTCCATCTGGCGGCCCAGTTTTATACATTCTGCCACACTATCTACCGGAATAATTTCTTTGGCGCCGTTATGCAATGCGGCGGCAATAGTTGAGGTGGCGCGTAATACGTCAATAATTACCACAATGCTGTTGCTGATGTCGTACAAATTCAAGAGCGACGGCGATAAAACCGTGTAAAGAGAAGGAGAGCTGTTTTTATTTTTCATTCAGAAAAGAAAAGTTTTTATTTGGCTGTCTTATTCGAAGGGCATTTTAACCACTTTTGCAAGTAGTAGTTTGTCTCTTATTTTAATATATAAAATTGTATCAATTTTCGCATAAAAAATATCTACATAGCCCATTGCGACTGGCTTTTGAAGTGTGGGCGATTGTGTACCGCTGGTTACATGGCCAATTGTTATGCCTTCGCGGTCTTTAATCTCATATCCATGGCGCGGAATTCCTTTGTCCAGCATTTCCAGTCCAACTAATTTCCGTTGTATTCCCTCATTCTTCAGTTCTTCAATCGCTTCTTTTCCCACAAAATCTTTATTCAGTTTGGTAATCCATCCAAGGCCAGCTTCGAGCGGGGAAGTAGTATCGTCGATATCGTTTCCATAAAGGCAATATCCCATTTCGAGCCGTAAGGTATCGCGGGCGGCCAGCCCAATTGGCTTCATACCATTTGGCGCACCTTCAGCAAAAATTGCATTCCAGATAATATCGGCTGCATCATCCTTGTCTTCAAAATATATTTCAATGCCGCCGGCGCCTGTATAGCCCGTGGCACTGATCAGCACATTGTCCACTCCTGCAAATTTTCCTTTTACAAAAGTGTAGTATTTCAGGTTCATAATATCAATATCCGTAAGCGGCTGCACTATTTTGGTGGCATTAGGACCTTGTATCGCCAGCAGGCAGGTTTTATCCGAAATATTGTGAATTTCTACATTTTGGGTATTATGGCTTTTTACCCACTTCCAGTCTTTGTCTATATTGGCGGCATTTACCACCAGCATGTAGGTTTTATTTTCTTCGATGCAATAAACGATCAGATCGTCGATAATACCGCCATCTTCGTTGGGAAAGCAACTGTATTGCGCTTTGCCATTGGTTATTTTTGAGGCATCGTTGCTGGTAATGCGTTGTATAAGGTCGAGCGCATTATCGCCCTTTAAAATAAATTCTCCCATGTGGCTTACATCAAAAACGCCGGCATTATTTCTTACAGTGGCATGCTCGTCGTTAATGCCCGTATAGCTTATGGGCATGTTGTATCCGGCAAACTCTGCCATCTTTGCGCCAAGCGCGATATGTTTTTGAGTAAATGGGGTACTCTTCATATTTTTAATTTAAAAGTGCTGCAAATTTAGGCGAAAAAAGAAGTGCAACGCATATTACAAATGATGTGGTATTTTTTAAATAAAGAGGCTCCACGCAATATTGCATGAAGCCGACTTAAACTAAACCTGAAAAAGGTGCTTAGATGTTCATTATGAAGGAATAATTTTCGCTTACGCTGTTTATTACGCGCACATGCTCTTTAAAAGCGGTGCCTTTATTCAACTTTTCAATTTTTTGATCGATTTCGTCTTTTGCTTTGCGTAGTGAATCTTTAATTCTGTTAAGCTCCTTTTCGCGTGCTATTTTTAACGAATCTACCGAAGCCTGCATTTTCTGAATTTGTTTTTCCTGAACATTTTTAAGCGAATCAATCTTATTGGAATCGCCATAACGGTAAGCTCCGTTGTTATTGTTTAATGTTTGATTGTCGGATGAATTGTCGTTCAAGTCATTTGATTTGTTTGATGGCTGGCCATCCAGTGTGTAGAGGCCATCATTTCTCATTACGTAGGTTACTCCGTATTTATAATCATAATCATTTTCATCTTCATCATACCAATACCAGTCGTTTCTGTTATTAAATCCGTGAAACGTTACACGCATGGTACGCTCAAAACTTTTGTTTACTTTTATTCTGTGCCCAACAGGTACCGCAACAACTACTTCTACGTATTGATTGCGGAATTTGTCGGTGGTGTTTATAGAAATAGCGCGATCCATCATTAGCAAAGAATCGTTTTGCGAAATATTAAAATTGATGAGTGAAGAAAGAGTATCTGCATACCGGCGGCTTCTGCCATTGCACGATTTTGTAACACTCACCACAAAACTATCAGATGGCGACTTTTCTATCCTTACACGAATGTTGCTGATATAAGCTGTGTCGTCATCAATTCCCAACGCTGCAAAAGGCTCCAGCCTAAACCAGTTATTGCTTCTGTTGAAATTGCTGTTTTGAAAAGGCATCACTTCGAGCCCGCTTACATGCGGATTGGTAAGCGAAATCCTTTCAGCATTTAAAGAACTAAGGCTTTTAAAATCGCGGCCAACGGATGTCACCAAAGAAACAAAGCAAACAAGTCCCAGAATCCAAAGGCCGATGAAAGAATAACGCATCAACTTGTTAGTGCTCTTTATCCTGGCTATGCGGCGAATAATAAAAGTAATGATGCCAACTACCGGAACTCCGATAAAAAATATCAACGTGCCCCACGCGAGCAAAGACTGCGTTCCATCAGTCAATACAAAATTCTTTAAAGGGAACAATCCGATTGCAGCGATCGCAATTCCAAACAAAGCCACAATTAAACTCACTGCAATACAACCCAAAATAAAGTAGATAAACACTTTAAACAGCGTAACAATAATATTCCCCAGAACACCGCTCGATCTTTTTGCAGCCATATGAATTTCCTGCCCGATTACCGGCCCGCGATCTTTTGCGATCTCACCGGCCTGGGCGCCTAACTTTCCAACTCTTTCAGTAACTTCTTTCATCTCTTTCAGCACGGAATTTTTTATAGAATTCAAATCAACTTTTTCGCCCTTCATTTCCAGCTTTTCAGACGTGGTGGTTGCCTCCGGAATTACCAGCCATAAGATAATGTAAATGATAAATGTGCCCGGACTAAACGAAAAGCTTAAAAAATTAGGAAAGGTTAACGGACCCAAATGTCCCCAGCGGAAAAAGAAAGAAATAAATGGAATTAAGAATATAAATCTTGGCAGCCATGGATTTACATTAAAATAGCTTCCGATACCGCTACAAACACCACCGATTATTTTTCCATCGGGATTACGGTACAACCTTTTGCGAACGCCATTTTCAAGCATATTGCTTCCGGGAACAAAAATCCAAAGAAGAATGTAAGCGAAAAACCCGATGCCGGAGATAAGAAATATAATTCTTACAATTACCGGATCAATGCCTAAGTAAGCAGCAATACCGCTACAAACACCGCCCAGTATCTTGTGATTTTCATCGCGGTAAAGGCGCTTGCCTTTCCAGTTCCAGTTTTCATTAAAAATTGTGTCGGCTTTCTCTTTTTTTGCATCACCGGACTGAGCACCCTGTTTATCTGTCTGCTCTCCGTTTTCTGCATCTTCAAAATCCTGGGGGCGGCCCATATTAGATATAATTAAGTTTACATCATCGTCTGTAATACAGGTAGATCCACCCTTTAAACGCTCCTGGAAAAGCTCGCTGATGCGGCTTTCAATATCGTTGATGATTTCATCTCTACCTTCCTCATGGGCGAAATAGCGGCGCAGACTTTCTATATATTGTTGCAGCAATTCATAAGAACTTTCCTCTATTGGCACTACTGTACCCTGGAAATTTATATTAATTACTTTTTTCATTTTGTTTCAGTTTAGTTGTTAATTTTTATTGGTTTATTTCTCTTTTGCCTGTGATTGTTTCTACTGCGCCCGCTAATTCCTGCCATGTTGCTTCGAGTTCTTTATAAAACTCGGCCCCTTTTTCTGTAAGAGAAAAATATTTACGTGGCGGGCCGCTGTTGCTTTCCACCCAGCGATAAGTGAGAAACTCGGCATTTTTTAATCGGGTTAGCAACGGATACAACGTACCCTCCAGGATGTGCAGGTTGGCCGATTTCATCATATCAATAATATCACTTGGGTAAGCTTCCCCTAATTTTATTATTGATAAAATGCAAAACTCCAAAACGCCTTTTCGCATCTGGCTTGCTGTGTTATCAATATTCATGTTGCGTAATTTTTAGGCTGAATAATGTATTTATTCCATTTCTGATACAAAGATAATAGGTTTGATAATACTATGCAATGCATAATACCTGCTTTTTTACGGTAGTATGCAAAATGATTTGAACGTTTTTCTTTTAAAACTCAATACCAGCAAGTATTTGAGGCCATTTTTAGTCTTTCAGAAAAAAATTTAAAATATTGATGAATGGTATATTTGAAGGATGAATGGCGGCGACGGTTTGAAGCACCAATTATATAACCTTTCTTTTTTATGAAAGCTAAAATGTAGATTTTCGTGTTTTGAAAACATTTAATCAGTGAAAAATGACCACTTTTATTTCAATATTACGCGGCATCAATGTTAGCGGACAAAAGAAAATTCTGATGCAGGATTTGAAATCCGTTTATGAAGATCTGCAATTTAAAGATGTACGCACCTATATTCAAAGCGGAAACGTGATTTTTAAAAGTGATGGAAAATTATCAGACACAGCATTAGCAAAAAAAATTGAACAGGCTATTTTAAAAAGATATGATTTCAACGTTCCGGTTATTATACGCAGCGTGGAAGAATTAAAAAAGGTGATTTCAACCAATCCTTTTTTAAAAGAAAACAATATCGATATTGAAAGGCTTTATGTTACTTTTCTTTCGGAAATCCCCATCAAAACCAATATGGAAGGCATAAAGGTTCCGGGCGTTTCTTCTGATCGATTTGTCATTAACAACAAAGAGGTCTTCTTATATTGTCCCGGCGGCTATGGAGAAACCAAATTATCTAATAATTTTTTTGAAAATAAACTGAAGGTAGCCGCCACAACAAGAAACTGGAAAACAGTAAATAAGCTATTTGAAATGGCAACAAGCTTGATTTTCGCTTTGCTGAATTATTTTGAGTAGTGATGCCTATTTGAACAAATTAAAAGTAATCCAGCTCATTATATAAGCAAGCCCAGTCATATAGGTCAGCATAACAATTGGCCATTTCCAGCTATGTGTTTCCCGCTTTACAATAGCCAGGGTACTCATACATTGCATGGCCAACACATAAAAAATCAATAGCGATAATCCCGCCGCAAGCGTATAAACTTTGGTTCCATCGGGCCACGTTGCTGCACTCATTTTTTGCCGGAGTGTTGCATGACTTTCATCTTTATCATCGCCTACACTATAGAGCGTAGCCATTGTGCCCACAAACACTTCACGGGCAGCAAAAGAAGTTATTAGTGCAATGCCAATTTTCCAATCAAATCCCAGCGGCTTAATTACCGGCTCAATTGTTTTACCTAAAATGCCGGCGTAGGAATTTTGTAAATGTTCGGTGCCTTTTAATTTGTCCAGTTCTTGTGTTTGCGAAGGATTTTGCTTTGCCAGCACTTCATATTTATCAGAAACGGCTTTCATTTTTTGCGGCGGTCCATAAGAGCTTAAAACCCAAAGCAGCAGGCTGATCACCATAATTACTTTGCCCGCTTCGGTTACAAATATTTTAGCACGCTCGAGCATAGTGGTAACCACATTTTTCCACCGTGGTCCGCGATAAGTTGGAAGTTCCAAAATAAAAAAGCTTTTTTCGCTACTTTTAATAAACCACTTCATTACAAAAGCGGCAGCAAGCGCCATAAACGTTCCGATAAAATACATCAGCATCATTACCAATCCCTGCAGGCTTACGAAGCCCGAAATACATTTTATTAGGAACCACCAGCGCTATCAGCACCGTATAAACCGGCAGGCGCGCACTGCAGCTCATTAGCGGCGTAACCATAATGGTTAGCAGTCTTTCTTTTTTATTCTCAATACTTCTTGCGCTCATAATGGCCGGCACAGCACACGCAAGCCCGCTTACCATCGGCATTACACTTTTTCCGTTAAGGCCGGCTTTCCGCATAATCTTATCCGTTAGGAAACTGATTCGTGCCATATAGCCTGTATCTTCCAGCAGTGTGATCAGCCCAAACAAAATCATAATTTGCGGGACAAACACAATAATGCCACTTAGCCCGGCAAGTATTCCGTTGATGAAAAGATCGGTAAACCAGCCTCGCCGGAAGAACATTCCCAAGCCAGCCGCCGGCTTCTGCAAACGTCCACTCAATGGCATTCATAGGAAACTGCGCAATTAAAAAAACACTTTGAAACAGCAGGAAAAGCACGCCAATTAAAATGAGATAACCCCAGGTCCGATGCAATAAAATATCATCGAGCCGTTGTGTAAACAGCGCTTTTTGCAAAGGATCGGTTTCTACAACGGTTTGCTTCATAATGGTTCTTATTTTGCCATACCGTTGCAGAATTTCTTCTGCCTGTGTTTTGGTTGGATTGAATTTCGTTTCAATCTCAATATTTTCTATCGCCTCCTGTAGCGGCTCTTTCAAATCAAAACTTTCGTGATTAATAAGATAATGAATTGCCCTGTAAGAGCTCATACCAGCAAAAATGTGCTGAACTTTCCCGATTGCTTCCGGCGCCAGCGGCTCTGCGTTCACAAAATCTCTTTCGGGCACCCGATGAATGCTTTCGGCCGTTTGCTCAATTGCTTTTTTTAACTGATGTATGCCTTTATTTTTTCGCGGATTAACGGGAATTATTAAAACACCCAGCTCTCTTTCCAATCCTGGCAAATCAATCTGAATGTTGTTTTTTTTGGCAAGATCCATCATGGTAAGTGCAATCACCACAGGCCTTTTCAGGTCGATTATTTGTGAGCAAAAAAGAAGGTTTCTTTTTAAATTGCTGGCATCGGCCACTAAAACAATAACATCTGCTTTAATATGCGGATCCTGGTCGAGAAGCACTTTGTAGGAAACCCATTCATCGTTTCGCTTGGGATATAAACTGTACGTTCCGGGAAGATCAATAATTTTAGCAGTAAGCTTTTCGGAAATCTTGCTAATGCCCGTTTTCTTATCTACCGTTACGCCCGGAAAATTTCCCACCTTCTGATTTAAGCCGGTAAGTGAATTAAAAAGCGAACTTTTTCCACTATTCGGATTTCCCACTAAAGCAATATGTAGCTGTTGATTCAAATTAGTTTTTATAGAATTGGTAAAATTAGCCTGATTTGCAATGCAATAGTTTACGAAATCGGAAAACTGATTTTTAGAAAGCCATTTTTATCATAACCTTCACTAATATTATTCCGCTTAAATTTGTGATTAAAACAAATTTTTTAATGAAGCATCTTTTACTTTTTATATTATGTATTCCGCAATTGGTAGCTGCGCAAAAACTTACCAAATCCGATAAAGCCATCATTGAAAACTTAAAATCAGAAATTGGTTTTTTAGCAAGCGACAAGCTGGAAGGCAGAAGAACCGGCACCGCCGGCGAACAACTTGCGTACGAATACCTGGCAGCACAATTTAAAAATATCGGGCTTGCACCCAAAGGCAACAACGGCTATATTCAACCTTTTGAAGTAGATGAAGGAAAGCAAATTTTGCCCGCAACTAATTTATCGATCAATGAAAATGCGCTTGAATTAAATAAAGATTTTTTTCCATTGGAATTTAGCGGTAATGGAAAAATAAAAGAAAACGTATCGCCGGCCATCAGAGAAAAAGATGCGCCCTGGTTTTTGGATATCAATGATCTGCTGGAAGAAAATGCCAACAATCCCCACTTTGACCTGGTCAATCTTCTTAAAGTAAAAACCGGGGAAAGTATAAAGATGGGCGCTTCTGCTTTTATTATTTTTAATTCCGGAGATAAAGACGACGGGCTTCAATTTGATGGAAAATCGAAAATCAGCCACATTATCAATTCCTGTAATATTTATAACTAAAGCGGCTGCTAAAAAATACCTGAGTGATATGGCATCTAACATTGAGGTGGAAATGCAGGTAGCGCTCGCTCCCAAAAAACGGACCGGCCATAACGTGGTTGGCTATATTGACAACGGTGCGCCTTACACCATAATTTTAGGCGCCCATTACGATCATTTAGGTTATGGAGAAGACCACAATTCTTTATGGACGGGCAAGCCGGAAATACACAATGGCGCAGATGATAACGCAAGCGGAACCGCTACCGTGCTGGAACTGGCCAAACTATTGAAAACCTCTAAGCTGAAAAACAACAATTACCTGTTTATTTGTTTTTCAGGAGAAGAACTTGGCTTGTTTGGCTCAAAGTATTTTACGGAGCACGCAACCATCAATCTTGATGAAGTAAATTATATGATTAATTGCGATATGGTTGGGCGACTCAATGACAGTTCGCACGTGATAACCGTTGGCGGATTTGGCACATCGCCATCGTGGAGCCGCGTGTTGCCGGAAAAAACAAAATTTATCAATGCAAAATTCGACTCAAGTGGCATTGGGCCAAGCGATCACACATCTTTTTACTTAAAAAATATTCCTGTTTTATTTTTTTTCACGGGCACGCATAAAGACTATCACAAGCCAACCGATGACGTTGATAAAATCAATTTCATTGGCGAGTTAAGAGTAATTCAATACATCTATAATATCATTAACGAAACCAATAAATTAGGCAAGCTTGCTTTTTTAAAAACGCGTGAACCGCAAATGACATCGTCTCATTTTACCGTAAGCCTCGGCATCATGCCGGATTATACTTTTTCCGGAACCGGCGTACGTGCCGATGGAATTATTGACGGCAAAGTTGCCCAGAAAGCTGGCCTGCTTGCCGGTGATGTAATTATAAAATTAGGGGAGTTTACGGTTACCGATATTAACGCTTATATGAATGCCTTAAGCAAATATAAAAAAGGAGATGCTGCGAAAGTTACCGTTGTGAGAGGAAAAGAGGAAAAAATTTTCGATGTTGTTTTTTAAAAAATAATCACTTTTATCTGGAAAAATGAAGCTGCGTATTGACAACGAAATAATGCTCGACGATTTTTTTGAAGACACCCGATTGTTGGGCATTGTAGCGCCCATCGAGCAATACCGCTTTTGCTGGCACTTAAACCAAATGCTTAATTTTGATTTCAGGATCAACAACAATATTGAAATTCAATTAAACAAAAAAGATCGTAAATATTTTTTTCCTATTTATCAATTTGATGAGCACGCTGGAACGATAAAGCATTATCTCTACAACAATGAAGATGACGGAGAATATCTTTTGCCGGAATTTAAGCACCTCGATTTTTTATGGCTGATGAAGGATGACATGATGAAAAACGAAGAGGTGACCATATTGATTAATTCCATCAAAAATATTCCGGCGGTGCAGATGGTGGTAGAATTAACCAATGAAAAAATAAAGAATAAGCAACACCTGGTTTTCTAAATAATAAAATCAAAATTTATGTGGGAAGAAATTGATCATAAGCTTCATAAAAAATTTGAGTTCAAAAATTTTTCAGAAGCATTTGCGTTTATGGCCCGCGTTGCGCTCGCTGCAGAAAAAATGGATCATCATCCAAAATGGACCAACGAATACAATAAGCTGGAAATATGGCTTTCAACACACGATGCCGGCGATGTAGTAACAGAAAAAGACCATAAGCTGGCTAAACTCATTGATGGCCTTTAGTTGCGTTTTAATGAGTCACCATCTTCAATCCAACAATTGAACAGATGAGCGTGGTGATGAAAAACAATCGCCAGAAATCTGCCGGCTCTTTAAAAATAAAAATACCAACCAGCACGGTTCCCACGGCGCCAATGCCGGTCCAAACTGCATATGCAGTTCCGATTGGAAGCGTTTGTGTAGCGCGGTACAATAAATACATACTTACCGAAAGGCAGGCAAAAAATCCAGCAATCCACCAGGTAGCAGTTGCGCCTGAAGCTTCTTTTGCTTTGCCGAGGCAGGTTGCAAAACCCACTTCAAAAAAACCTGCTATGATTAAGAAAATCCAGTTCATGTAAGCCGTTTTATAGATTTTTCTATTTTTTTTTAATGTTTTAATTAGCCAACTGCATCTACGCAAAAACCCTGATAACTACATTTTCGCTTCTCTCAACAAATCTACCAATAGGTTCTGCAAATTTTTGTAATCCAAACTGCAGAAGCAATTGGTTAACCTCATCGGCTGCTGCAGGATCTACCGCAATCAATAAGCCGCCATTCGTTTGCGGATCTGGAAGGATAGAGAAAGCTTCCATTACATCAACGCCTTTTTCAAAAGCAATTTTTTTACTGTAGCTGTTCCAATTGCGATAAGTAGCATCCGGCACGATACGCTGCGCAAGACATTCCTTTACACCTTCGTACAGGCATACCTGTGAGTAATTTATTTCAGCAGATAAGCCGCTGCCTTCTGCCATTTCAATTAAATGGCCTGCAAGCCCAAACCCGGTAACATCCGTCATTGCAGAAACTCCTTTTATTTTCCCCAACGCTTCTCCAACCCAATTTAATACCGTTAAATGTTCGATCAATTTTTCAGCAAGCTCCCGTTCGAGTACGCTTCTTTTTTGTGCGGTAGACAAAATGCCTGCTCCAATTGGTTTGGTTAAAAATAGCAGGTCGCCTTCTCTGGCAGTATCATTTCGTTTTAAATTTTTTATAGGAACTAATCCATTTACTGCCAGTCCGAAAAAAGGCTCGGCAGAATCGATGCTATGGCCACCTGCCAGCGGGATAGAAGCCGCCGCACAAATATTTCTTGCACCTTCAATTACTTTTTTTGCCAGCGATGCCGGAAGCTTATCAACCGGCCACCCAAGCACTGCTACTGCCAGTATTGGTTTTCCGCCCATTGCATATACATCGCTGATTGCATTTGCAGAAGCGATTCTTCCAAAATCAAACGCATCGTCTACAATCGGCATAAAAAAATCAGTAGTGGCAATTAACGCATTTCCATCGCCAAGATCATATGCGGCAGCATCATCTTTGCTACTGTTGCCCACGAGTAAATTTTTATCATCAGGAAAAGTAAATGATGAATGAAGAATCTCTTCCAATACCTGCGGCGCTATCTTGCATCCGCAGCCTGCACCCCGCGAATATTGCGTAAGCCTTACAGGTTCTGTGTCTTTATCATGTGTAGAAACTGAGGTTTGCATTCCTTAAAATTTGGCCCAAATTACTGCTTCTTTTTTCGTTTAAGGATGATCGCAGAATTTTTTTGAAGATCGCCGCTGAATCGGATCTCATAATTTTTATCTCCGTCTCTTACCACAAGGAGTCCCGTATTGGGCGGAATGCTTCCGAGCGTTTCTGCATACATTACTACCGAAATAGAATCGCCCATTTCCGGAGTTAGATAAATAGTTTTATTTGTTGCCGTTGCAAGCAGACCTACGTTTGGCCAAATTACTTTGCCATTCATTAAAATGCTTACCGTATCGCCGTCCACGGTTCCGTTGTCATAAAGAGTTAGCACCAGGCTGTCGTGACTTACCTCCACCGTGCGTATCGTTTCTATTTTTCTATTGGCAATTTCAGCTGCCGGCAATAGAATTTTATTTTCGGCAACTTGTTCGTTTTTTAGCGAAGGCTGCCGCTTATTAAATGCAACAACCGGTTGATCTATTTTTTGAGGTTGATCCTTTTTCGCTTCTTCTTTAATAATTTTTTCTTGCGCAGGCTGTTGGCTTTTTACTTCAAACCAACGATGGTGATTGCGGGATCGGTGATGGTTGTATCGGGCAAAATCCTACGCGGTGCATTATTCTCATTTGCCTGTTGCGAAGCAACTTGCATGGCCGGATTGCTTTCCTTCTTTTGATCGTTCGCCGCCAGGCCCGTGCCCGGAAAAGTTTCCGGCGATACAAATGAAAGTTTCTCAGCCAAACCTAACTGGTTAAGCTTTGCCACAATCAGCGTTTCCTTTATTTTCTTTTTCTTTTCCAAATAAACACTTCCTGTAAACTGGTTGTATTGTTTGGTGATATTGGTTTTCCAGGAGCCTTGTAAAATCTCTGCCGTGTCGTTTTGAGAATAAGTTAGCATAAACAACGTTCTGATTCCCTTCACCGGTGGAACAGGATAGTTATTATAAATTAATTTTTCATCCTCTGCCAATACAGCGTTCTTTTTGTTAGAAACTTTTAAAGATTTTACGCCTATATTCTCAGCTCCATCTATAATAAATGTTGTGTGCGAATAGCCGCTTAACTTGCCGTGGTATTCGCTTATCGCCAATTCGTAGCGGATGTATTCCTTGGTAGTATCATTGTACATTTTGCCCGTCCACACGCCGGTAAGATCCTGCGCTGCCAGTTGCAGCGGCAATAAAAAAAGAATAAAAAGAAATTTCATGAGTAAGCTGGATTTATAAACGCCTTATCCGGTTAATTGCGCGGCATTTTTTATATCAACGCTTTTGCATGGTATTTTATTTAACACCGATTGAATATTTTCCCTGCTATGAAGCGATTTTAAATAAACCTTATCGTAATAGCGCATTAATATAGAAAAACTATCTTTTGGCTTTCCTGATGCAAGAAAGCCAATCGCATTTTTTGTATCGGCACCGCCCAGTCTTTTTTGCAATTGCATTATCGAGGCCGTTAAATCTTCTTTGGCAAAATTTCCATAAGTATTTACAATATGGTTCAACCGCTCCTCAAAAGGAATGTCTAAAAAATACAGCTGACTGCAACGCATTTGTTCCCACAGCGCATTTGGGATATTAACTGTGCCGATATTGCGGCTCTCGTCTTCGAGCCAAATTTCCAAGGGATCTATTTTCGTTTGACCATTACCGTTATACCGGTCAGCGTTACCCGAATTTCTCCATAATTCTACCGCCAGAAGGTTTTCAAACATTTCCTGCGATGGCTGCGGCATTTCGCCCAAGGCGCCAAAGGCAGATCCTTTGTGATTGGCGAGCTGCTCAAGGTCGATTACACTTTTGCCATTTTGCCTCATTTCTTTTAACAGGGCGGTTTTGCCGGAGCCTGTAAACCCGCCAAGTATTTTAAAAGAATATGGTTTTTTAAATTGATGTAAAGCCCAGTTACGGCAAGACTTATAGCCGCCTTTGAGCACATAAATTTTGTAGCCGAAAAGACTCAAAAGCCATGCAACAGCTCCGCTGCGCATGCCTCCGCGCCAGCAATGTACCAGCAAACAAGGCATTTGATTTTTATCAGAATTGGGAAAATCTACATTTTGGCTTTTATCACGGGCGGAATCTAAAATAGCAGCAACCTCGCCGGGAATTTTTTTCATTCGTTCAGAAAAATAATTTAATCCAATGTTTACGGCTATTTGCCTGCTTTCGCGCTTATAAGCAGTGCCAATGACTTTTCGTTGCTCATCAGAAAAAAGAGGCAGGGAAATTGCGCCAGGAATATGGGCATGTAAATATTCTGCAGGGCTGCGCACATCAAGCACCGGAAACTTTTTGGAAAGATTTAAAAACGTTTCAATATCAATTTGAACGGGCATTTTACAAATTACATCTTATCCGGGAAAATTTTAATGGGAGAACATTAGAATTATTCAATCCCTATTTCTTTAATCAATGCAATGGATGGTATTATTTTACATTTTCTCCGGAAAGCAAAAAAATAGTTTCTTTCGTTTTCCCGATCAAAAAGCCCGTCATTATTTGATTATCATTAAATGTAATTTTTACAGACTCTTTTTTTTATCCAAAAATTTTTTTATTAATAGCAGCCAATAAATGTCCTTATTATATCCGGGGGAATTTTAAGGATTTAGTTGAGCAGAAAGTTTTATCGTTGACAGTGAATTATCCGTTCATGGAAGTAAGAAATTCTATATTGTCTTTTGTTCCTTTCATATTTTTCATCAAAGTGTTTATTGCTTCTTCCGGGTTCATATCGCCCAAATGATTGCGCAATACCCACATGCGCTGCAACACTTCTTTATCAAGCAATAAATCATCTCTGCGGGTAGAAGAAGAAACAATATCAATAGCCGGGAAAATTCTGCGGTTAGACAATCTGCGATCGAGCTGAAGTTCCATATTACCGGTTCCCTTAAACTCTTCAAAGATCACCTCATCCATTTTACTTCCGGTATCTACCAATGCTGTTGCAATTATCGTGAGCGAGCCGCCATTTTCAATTTTCCTGGCTGCGCCAAAAAACTGTTTGGGTTTTTGCATCGCATTGGCTTCCACACCGCCCGATAAAACTTTACCGCTTGCAGGGGAAACCGTGTTATGTGCACGCGCCAAACGCGTAATGCTGTCTAATAAAATCACCACATCATGTCCGCACTCTACCAATCTTTTTGCTTTTTGCAGCGCCATGGTGCTCACCTTCACGTGTTTTTCAGCCGGCTCATCAAACGTAGAAGCAATTACTTCTGCTCTTACGCTTCGTTCCATGTCCGTTACTTCTTCCGGTCTTTCATCAACCAGTACGATCATTAAATAACATTCAGGATGATTGGCTGCAATCGCGTTCGCAATTTCTTTAAGCAGCATGGTTTTACCCGTTTTGGGTTGTGCTACAATTAATCCGCGCTGGCCCTTTCCGATTGGTGTAAAAAGATCGATGATCCTTGTTGAAAGATTGGTTGGAGTAAGAAATAAATTTAATTTCTCGTATGGGAATAATGGCGTCAGGTAATCAAACGGCACACGGTCGCGCACTTCGTCGGGACCTTTTCCATTGATCGTTTCCACTTTTAGCAGGGCGAAATATTTTTCACCTTCTTTAGGAGGACGAACAGAACCTGCCACCGTATCGCCGGTTTTCAATCCAAACAATTTTATTTGCGAAGGAGATACATATACGTCATCAGGCGAAGACAAATAATTATAATCGCTGCTTCTTAAAAATCCGTATCCATCGGGCATCATTTCCAAAACGCCTTCGGCCAGGATAATCCCATCAAATTCAATATTAAAAACGGGTTCTTTTTTCTGGTTAAATTGCCTTGTATGATGCTGGTGGCCATTAGTAGTAGGTGGTTGCGGCAATTGCTCTTCTTCTTCATCTTCGTTCTTCAGCAATTCCAGCAACGCCGGCGCAATTGTTTTCGGATCGGCAAGTTGCTCAACCGGGTTTCCATCTTCATCGATAAACAAATCGCTGTCGTCGGGGATTTCAATTTTTTCCTCTTCCTCTTTTTGTTTCTTAACCGGCTTTTTCTTTTCGTCTGCTTTTTTGGCTTTTACTTCTTTCTCTTCCGGAGCCGGTGCAGCGTCCGCGATTTTAGCGCTGGCAACAGGCTTTGCAATACGCTTGCGCTTTGGCTTTTCGGTAGCTGTTTCTTTTTTTTCTGAAGGTGTCATTACTGCTTGTTTATCAAGAATTTTATAGATCAATTCCTGTTTTTGTAATTTTTTCGCATTAGTAATATTTTGTTGCTCCGCTATATCAAGCAACTCCGGAACGAGCATTTCGTTCAGTTGTAAAATGTCATACATAAAGAGACGTATAGGTTAATAGTCAAAAAACACAATTGAAGTTGAAAAATCTATTTATTGATGTTTATATGGAATGGATTGGTTTTAACTGATATGATTGTGGCAAAGAAAATCAGTCAGCTTTACTGCTGCAATATTACGCCAAATTCATAAAACCAGAAAAATTTTTCTTTAATGCCGGTAGTTAAAACTTCGTTGTGTTTTTAGTAGATTTTCGCCTGATACTATCTGTAAATCAAGTATCAGACCAAAAACTTTATTGATCTCCTTTATATTTGCGTTTTTAAAAAGAAGCAATGTTTAACAAAAGAATACGCATTAAAGAGGTTTTGAACAGTCATCCCGATACCCCAAAGGGAGATTTTATAACCGTTATGGGCTGGGTACGCACATTTAGAAACAACCAATTTGTAGCGCTGAATGATGGAAGCACCAACGCTAATCTCCAAATAGTACTTACGCTTGGTGATTTTGATGAGGCGCTCTTAAAACGAATAACAACCGGCGCCGCGCTAAAAGTTTACGGCGAGCTGGTGGCTTCTTTAGGCAAAGGTCAAAAAGTAGAGCTGAAGGCGGAAAGTGTAGAAATTCTTGGGGACAGCGATGCGGAAAAATTTCCTCTTCAACCCAAAAAACACAGCCTTGAATTTTTACGCGAAATTGCTCATTTGCGTTTTCGCACCAATACATTTGGGTCGATTTTTAGAATAAGGCATTCGCTGGCATTTGCTATTCACCAATTCTTTCATGACAAAGGTTTTGTTTACCTGCATTCGCCGATCATTACCGCATCAGATGCGGAAGGCGCCGGTGAAACTTTTCATGTAACGGCTTTCGATTTGGAAAACCCTGCAAAAAACGAAGACGGTTCCATCAATTATAAAGAAGATTTTTTTGGAAGATCAACGAATCTTACCGTGAGCGGCCAGCTTGAAGGAGAATTGGCAGCGCTGGCATTGGGAGATGTGTATACTTTCGGGCCAACCTTCCGGGCAGAAAATTCCAACACGGCGCGCCACCTTGCAGAGTTCTGGATGATTGAACCGGAAATGGCCTTTTCGGACCTGGAAGATAATATGAATATTGCCGAGGAGTTTATTAAATACATTATTAAATATGCAATAGACAACAACCGCGAAGACCTGGATTTTTTAGCAGCCCGACTGGTTGAAGAAGAGAAGCAAAAGCCACAAAATGAGCGCAGCGAAATGGGTTTGATAGAAAAGCTGGAGTTTGTAGTTAACAACCAGTTCGAAAGAATTACTTACACCGAAGCCATTGAAATTTTAAAAGAATCAACCCCAAACAAAAAGAAAAAATTTCAATACGTGGTGGATAAATGGGGAGTTGATCTGCAAAGCGAACACGAACGCTATTTGGTGGAAAAACATTTTAAAAAACCGGTTATTCTTACTGATTATCCAAAAGAGATCAAATCTTTTTACATGCGCCAGAACGATGATGGCAAAACGGTTGCTGCAATGGATATTTTGGCGCCCGGCATCGGCGAAATCGTTGGCGGATCGCAGCGCGAAGAAAGATTGGATGTTTTAGAAAAAAGGATGCTGGAAATGAATATTCCTGTTGAAGAACTATATTGGTATTTAGACACCAGGCGTTTTGGAAGCGTGCCACATGCCGGTTTTGGCCTCGGTTTTGAACGGCTTATTTTATTCGTAACAGGAATGACCAACATCAGGGATGTAATTCCCTTTCCGCGCTTTCCAAAGAACGCTGAATTTTAAAGCATGCTGGTTTCAACCCAAAATAAAATTTACTTTTTACCGGTTCCGGGAAAGCCAAAATGTAGAAAATCAGCTTTTCGAAAATTGCTAATATTATCACGGACAAATGCCTGCTGCTGAAAATGATTTAATTTTGTGCCCGCATAAAATATTTTATGTGTTAACCTAAGAACAGAATTATGGCACAACGTAGTAAGCAGGAAGTGCTGGACTATCTCTCGCGTGCAGAAGTGGCTTCCGTTGGAACATCTAACATGGGTACGCCCCGCCAGAGAATGATGCATTTTGGCTTCGACAACGATTTCAATCTTTATGTAAGCAGTATGAAGGGCGATCCCAAAGTGATTCAGTGGAGCAATATTCCTGAAACGGCTTTGCTCATTCACCAGGGCAAATCATTTTTGGAAATGGAAGAATGCGAAGTGATCGGCAGAGCAGAAATAATCAGTGATAAAGAAGACCGTGAAAAAGTGCTGAACATAATGAACGTTCGCTCTCCGATCGTTGCTAATTTTTATAAGATCGGCGCTACAGACCGTTTGGAATTTATCCGCATAAAACCATTTACAGTTAAGTACCGTTTTGTTCCTGAAATTTTGCAGGGCGAGAAGCCAACTATATTTGACTTTCCTCAAAACCGTGCATCGTTTAGCAGCTGGGACGACCTGAAAGCCAAGGCCAGGGCCTGGAAGGAAGCATTGCGTCCTTTATCTTTAACTGCATCGTTCGTTCCGGTTTTGCTTGGCGGAGCAATTGCTTTTTCGGCATTGCATACTTTAAATGTTTTCCTTTTTATTCTTACCCTTTTGGGCGCCGTGCTGGTACAGGCCGGCACCAACATGATCAACGATTGGAAAGATGCTGACCGTGATAATGAAAATGTTGGCGGCATCAGGCCGTTTACCGGCGGTTCCAGGATGATACAACTTGGGCTGATCTCGAGAGCCGATATGGGATTTTTTGGACTGGCCTTAACCGCACTCGCCTTTTTAATTGGCGTGTACTTAGTGTTGGTTAGTGGGTGGGGATTAATTCCTTTGATCGCCTATGGGTTATTGGCCGGATTATTTTATACCAACGAAAAAGGAAAATTTTCTTTTGTGAATTTTGCGCCGGGTTTTGCTGAATTCTTAATTGCCACTACCTATGGCGTAATGATGACTATGGGCGCCTTTTATGTACAAACAGGAACGTACAGCTTGCAGTCTTTTTTACTATCGCTGCCTTTGGCTATCCTTATTTCAAATGTATTGCTGATTAACCAGTTCCAGGATGCTGAGTCAGATTTGAAATCGGGCAAAAACACGCTGGTAGTGCGTTTGGGCAAAAAATCAGCAAAAAATGTTTTAATTATTTGTTTCATTATTGCTTACCTGATTATTGCATTGCTGCCTTTGTTAGGCTATGCCCCTTACACATTATACGTTGCATTTCTTTCATTGCCATTTACGTTACAGGCCATCCGTTATGCGCAACTAAATTATGATAAGAATGGCACGGATCTTATCCCGGGCAATGCCCACACCGCCATCGCACACTTATTTACAGGATTGTTGCTGGTGTTTGCTTTTTTATTAACCGGCGTGGGTTATATCATTCCTACGATTTATATGATCGCTTCGCTGCTGTTGGTGTTTTGGGTTTGGCATTATATAGAAAGGCAAAGAAAAACGATGGCCAATTTTAAAATGGCCATCATAAAAAAAGATTGAGATAAGTAAAGTTGTGATAAGCCAAAATGTAGATTTTTCGATTTTCTTGCATTAAAAGATGTGCTTTTTTTAAAGCGAAGGATATCTATTTGTTTAAAAAAGACGCGGATTCTTGTACCCACATTCTCTCTGATGTTTTCATAAAAAAGATTGTAATCGGCAATGTGATAATTTTTTATTTTGAGAAAAGCGCTTCCCAAAAATTTAGGCTTATTCACCCATAAAATATTTCCATGAATTTGTGCGTGAACCAGGCCAGGAATTGCCTTATTAAAATTGCGAAGGATGCTGCCTTTGTTTAAATCGGCTTCCGCCAGCGTGGTATCCATCGTCCAGCTAAGCGGATTAATAACATATGCTTTTTGCGTTTCTTTTTCCACGCGTGGTGAAACATAGCCTTCTTCAAAAGTGCGCCAGCTGATAAAACAACCTGTTGCTGTTGAATCTGTACATGGTTGCAGCTGTGTAAAATAATTCTGAAACACCGGCAAGCCAATAATATAAGCGCAAACCAGTTGCTGCTGTAAAGGCTTTCCTTCAAAAAATTCTTTTAGCAATCTGCCTGCGTGAAATGTTCCCTGGCTATGTGATGCAATAATTATCGGGCGGCCGTGGTTGTCATTTTTAAGATAATAAATGAAAGCGTTTCTTACATCTTCATATGCTTTGTCGAAAGCCGCATTCGCGGCGGCAGTATCTTCTGTAAAAAAGGCCTTCAAATTGGCCTGCCGGTATCGCGGCGAAAAAACGCGGCAATATTTATTGAACACGCTGGCCTGGTAAAGAATGGTAGAATTGTCCGTTTTTTGATTTAGCGTTTCATCATCAATGTTAGCATTCCATCCCTCTGGCAAATTACGATCTGTGTAGGTGGTTGGGTAGATAAAGAAAACATCAGCAAGCGTGTCTTTTATTTCATCTCCAAAAGATTGCGGAACCCTGTCAGACGGATCTTGTTTAAAAGGGCTGGCGGCCCAATAATTAAGATTGGAATAATCAGGCTTGCCATCGGCACTTTTAAATTTGTAATTGACAGATTGTGTGTAAACTTTGCGCGAGCAGGATGTGGTTAATGCAAAAGAAAAAAATAAAAAAGCAACAAAAATCAGGTTGCAAGAAAAATATCTTTTGTAATTTGACATGCTCAAAACTACAATCACAATTTTTAATTTAAAAACCTAAAAACTATGACAATTCCAGTTGTTGACCTTGCTGATTTTACCGGAGGCGACGCCCAAAAAAAAGAAGCGTTTGTGCAAAAGCTTGGTAAAGCCTATGAAGATGTAGGATTTGTTGCGGTAAAAAATCACGGCATTCCTGACGACCTGATTGCGGACCTTTATAAATATGTACAGCAATTTTTTTCTTTGCCTTCGGATAAAAAAAGAGGCTACGAAATACCTGAATTAGCCGGTCAAAGAGGATACACTTCATTTGGCAAAGAACATGCAAAAGGAAGTGATGCGCCCGACCTGAAAGAATTTTTTCAGTACGGACAAACGGTTCCCAGATGAACATCCGCTTAAACCGGAATATCCCGACAATGTGGAAGTAAACGAAATTGAAGGATTTAATGAAACGCTTTTTGCGGCTTACCGGGCTTTTGAAAAATCAGGAAAATCGCTTTTGCAGGCCATCGCTTTATACCTGGGCTTAAACGAAAATTATTTTGACGATTTTGTTGAAGAAGGAAATTCAATTGTAAGAGCCATTCACTATCCGCCGATAACAGTTGAGCCTAAAAGCGCCATCCGCGCAGAACAGCACGAAGACATTAACCTGATCACCTTGCTGGTGGGCGCTTCTGCGGGAGGCTTGGAAATTCTTACCAAACAAAATGAATGGGTTGGCGTTACCTCATTGCCCGAGCAAATTGTGGTAAATGTGGGTGATATGCTTCAGCGGCTTACCAATAACAAATTGAAAAGCACCACGCATCGGGTGGTAAATCCGCCAAGAGAATTGTGGCATACGTCCCGGTTTTCAATTCCATTTTTTCTTCATCCAAAATCTGCAATGAGCCTTTCCGCGCTGGATAGCTGCGTTGATGATCAGCATCCAAAAGCTTATGAAGACATCACTGCCGGCGAATATTTAGATGAGCGCTTAAGAGAAATCGGGCTGAAAAAATAATTTGCTTATGAACATTTTAAAACGACTGGCCTGGATTTGTGTAATGGTGAGTCTGCTTTCTTCCTGTAAAAACCAGGCGGTTGATTTCAACAACAATTTGGTAAACATTCAAAAAAATGTTTTAAAAGAAGTGCAGGATTTTGGTAAGAAGATGAAGGAGCATTCAGATACTTTGCAAACGGATGATATAAAAACGCAGTCAGATCAAATTGTGCTCTTCATCAGCGATCAAATAAAAAAAGCCGCGGGACATGAGCGCGCCAAAAGGTGGCGAAAGCCTGAAGGCCGCTATTTTAAACCAGTTGCAATTTGAAAAAGACATTGTATCCAAAATTGGCCGGTTATCAGAACCAACTATTTCGCAGGACGAAAAAACAGCAATCGAAACCGATTTTTTAAACAGCCAGCATAAAGCCGATGCCCTTGAAGACAGTGTGCGCGTGGCACAGGAAACATTTGCTAAAATGAATAAGTTTACACTTGAAGAAAAATAATGCCGTACATCAAGATTAATTTCATCAATTATAAATTGATTTACTTTTATTAAATGGTTTTGATTCGTCACATTTCCTTTTTAAAGGCGGTTTTTTATTATACTATTTCTGCATTTGGCGGCCCGCAAGGCCATTTGGGAATGATGATGAAAACCTTTGTTGATAAGCGCAGAGATGTAACCCGCGAAGAACTAATGGACTATGTGGCATTCTGCCAACTGTTGCCCGGCGCGTCTTCCACGCAAACCATCACATTAATCGGTTACAAGCGCGGCGGAATTCCGCTGGCTATTCTTACCTTATTAATCTGGATATTGCCCGCAAGTATTTTAATGGGCATTTTTTCTTTTTTGGTACATTATGTAAATACCTACCACGTAACCCTAAACGTATTTACTTATATACAGCCTATGGCTGTTGGCTTTATTGCTTTCGCCGCTCTGAAAATGTATTCCATCTCTATCAAAAATACCATTACGTTTATAATCATGTCTGTGGCAGCCATTGCTACGTTTCTCTTTTTTAAAACGCCATGGATATTTCCAATACTGATTATTTTAGGCGGCGTTGTTACCAACTTCAGCGACAGGCGTATCCCTGAAAAAGAAGTAATAAAGCCGCGACATATTAAATGGACCAACATTTGGCTGTTTATTTTAATTTTTGTGATCGTTGGTTTTTTGAGTGAATCTGCCAGAAAGCAAAACTGGGAATATAAGCGCGCTTATAATCTTTCTGAAAACACTTACCGTTATGGAAGCATTGTTTTTGGCGGTGGCGATGTTTTAATGGTAATGATGTATGAGCAATACGTTTACCGCCAGAAAACAAAATATTTAACCAACCAGGAATATCTTACCGGCTGGGGAATTGTGAGAGCTCTTCCCGGCCCGGTATTTTCAGTAACATCGTATGTAGGCGGAATGGTGCTCAGAGACTATGGCCCCAGGCTACAGGTTATCGGATGTATCATCGGATGTATTGGTATTTTTTTGCCGAGCGCCTTACTGGTTTTATTTTTCTTCCCGGTGTGGCAAAACTTAAAAAAGTACGTGGTCGTGTTCCGGTCGCTTGAAGGAATTAACTCAGTGGTGGTGGGCATTATGTGGGCCTCATTTCTTTATCTTTTAAAAGATATTTCGATCACTGAATTTAATACAGTCAGCTTTGTAAATATTGCCGTAATTGTGGGAACTTTTTCATTGCTTACGTTTACTAAAATTCCTCCGCCATTTATCGTTTTGGGATGTTTGATTATTGGTTTAATCTTCTGATTTATCAACTTGTATTCTCTAACAGGTAAGCATAAACGTAAAAGAAAACTGTAAATGCTTTTATACTTTATGTCCTACTTCAAACATTATAAGATTTTTTAAAGCTCATATAAACCAAAAAGTAGTTTTTTGTCTTTTTATTTTCAGTAATTACTTCAGAAATTCTTTTAGCATTAAAAGTATATTAAAAGGAAATTTCTCATTATTGCAAGACCCTTTCATTAATTTGAATAACAGGCGGATAACCAATTAAACGCTTCACTAAACCCTCTGAAACGAGCCAATTTCCAAAGTATAATCTGCGCTGAAAGCATGATGTTTCCTGCATTAGCCCCTTTTGTAAAAAAATAGTAATCTTTTGAAAAATTTATTATTTGGTTAACAATAGTGTCTAATTTACGGAATGATAGTTCTTTCATTTTAAAAAAATTGTTATATGAGAAAAAAGCTCTTAATTAGCATCATTTTTTTGCTGTTTTGTTTTTTTCAAACAATTGCTCAGCAAAGAACAATTACAGGCGTAGTAACCTCTAAAGAAGGCACTCCCTTAGCTGACGCTTCAGTAATCGTTGTTGGCCAAAAAACAGGTGTACGAACCGCAACGGATGGATCCTTCTCCATCAGTGTTCCACCAAGCGCAAAACAACTCCAAATAAGTTATATAGGTTCAGAAACTCAAAAGGTTGATATAACCTCTACCTCAAATGTCAATGTTGCTCTTGTAGGTTCAACCTCATCATTATCAGATGTAATTGTTATAGGTTATGGTACTGCCAAAAGAAAAGACTTATCTGGTTCTTATTCTGTTGTTGCTGCAAAAAATTTTAATTTATATCCGGCCGCCACTCCTGACCAGCTTTTGCAAGGCAAAGTAGCGGGTCTTGAAATTACGGTCGGAAGTGGCCAGCCAGGATCTGCAACAACCGTTAAGATCCGTGGTAATAATTCAATCAGGGCCGGTACTAATCCATTGTATGTTGTTGATGGCGTTCCCCTGGATGGAAGATCTGCAAGGCCTACCTTTTCTAATATTAGTGGTCTTGGAAATTTACCGGATGCCAATCCACTTACTTATTTAAATAGCGCGGATATTGAAAATATGACAGTTCTGAAAGATGCGTCAGCCTCCGCAATTTATGGTTCAAGAGGCGCTAACGGTGTAATCTTAATAACCACCCGCAGCGGCTCATCAGGTCCTTTGAAAATTGATGTTGGAACTTCCTGGAGTGTCGGGGGATTAATGACAAAGCCCGATGTTTTGAGCGCAGGCCAATATAGAACTGCATTAGCAAAATATGGAGCGAAATCAGACTCCGGAGCCTCTTATAATCCTTTTAATCAAATTATACAGCACAAAATATCTCAAAATTATAATCTGTCATTGAGTGGTGGCAGCAGTGAAAACAGCAGGTTCAGGGCTTCTTTGTCTACATCATCAACTCCGGGTATCATAAGAAAATCCGGATTAGATAAATATATCGCAAATGTAAACGGAACCTACAAGCTGCTTGACAAAAAGCTAACCGTTACTTTTGGGGTTACAAGTGGCAACACCCATGAGCAAATTGCTCCGGTATCAAATACACCAGGAAGTACCGGCAGCTTAGTTTCCAATGCGCTGCAATGGAATCCCACTTTATTGATGAAGAGAGGGCCGCTTTCTTATGTAACAAATCCCAACGGACAAGTAAATCCTCTGGCATTTTCAGATGGTTATAATGATTATGCGGATGTCACTACTATATTAGGCAATATTACGGCTGCTTATAAAATTTTGCCGGATCTGGAATATAAGTTTCTTTATGGGGCTAACTACAGTACAGGCGCAAGAAACCTTGAATTGCTCGGCTGGGTTTCAGGTACCGGTGGTAATAATAGTCCCGACAGCAAGGGAAAAGGTGGAGAAGCAGCTGTAGGAAGTGCCCGGCTATTTACCCAGACTCTTACTCATACTTTAACCTACAATAAGAACTTTAGAGATTTAAATTTTACTGCTTTAGCCGGATACGAATATTATTCAACATCTTATAAGACACAATTCGCCACTACTTATGGATTTGATTATAATAATAATGTAAATAGTTTAGTTCCCATACATCTTTATGATAACATGCAGGATGGCATTCAAGGCCATTTAACTACCGCTTCAAGCAATGATCCAACTTCAGAAATTCAATCCTATTTTGCCCGGGTTATTTTTAACTACCTTGATAAATATTCTTTAACCGGTTCCTTCAGAGCCGATGGTTCCAGTAATTTTGGATCGAATAACCGTTACGCTTATTTCCCCGCTATTTCCGGAAAGTGGAATATAAGCCAGGAAAGTTTTATGAAATCCAGTAAGGTGATTAATACCTTAGCCCTGCGTGCAGGATGGGGCAAAACCGGTAACCAGGATTTTCCGGCCGGATCTGCATTAAACAGGTATCAATATACTTCAAGCGGCAGTTTGAGTGTTGTTAACTTCGCTAATCCGAATTTGAAGTGGGAAACTGTAACAGCGACTAATGTGGGCCTGGATTTTGGATTTTTAAATAACCGTTTGTTTGGATCTATTGAAGCTTTCTTTAAAAAGACAACCAATCCATTATTCCCGGGCACATACCCAACCCCGGCACCTGCAGGTATTCTTTGGCAAAATTTGCCGGGCTATGTCAGCAATAAAGGTGGAGAGCTCTCTTTAAATGGAATAATCATTCAAAAGAAAGACTTTACATGGACTGTAGGTGGCACCCTTGAATATGTCCGGAATAAATTCGTTTATCCGGCAGCTGGTACTGCTCCTATTGTACTTACCGGTCAGCTTAATGGTAAAGGCACTTCTGCAACGTGGGTTCAGGCGATTGCCAACAATCAACCAATAGATGTATTTTTTCTCAGACAATTTCATGGATTTGACAAAGATGGATTTGCGATCACTGATGGTTCAGCCTCTTATGCAGGAGATCCTAACCCGCGCTACATTGTAGGTTTATACACCGAGCTGGAATACAAAAAATTCTCATTGGCAATTAATATGCATGGCGCATATGATTATGTTATTTACAACAATACATTGCAATCTGTAATAGGATTGAGCTTTATTAATAACGGAAGTAATATTTCAAAGACACTTATAGGCACTTCTGAAACTGTCGCAAACCCGGTTTCAGCTTCAACGAGATATCTTCAAAGTGGTAATTACATGAAGCTAGGCAATGCAACTATTCGCTATAGGATAGGTGATATATGGAAAAATTTAAAAAATCTTAGTGTTTATGTTTCCGGAAGTAACCTTTTGGTAATTACGAAATACCCTGGCTTTGATCCTGAAGTTAATGTTTCAAAACCTGACATCAACAACACCGGTATCCCCTCTATTGGAATAGATTATGTCGGATACCCAACCGTTCGGGCTTTCACATTTGGCATCAATCTCAGTCTGAATTGAAAAAAAATTCAAAACAATGTTGAACTTATTTAAAAATTTAAATAAAATGAAAACAGGCAGATTCTTAATTATAATAGCGGTTGTAATTTCAGTAGTTTCATGTACTAAATTAAATACAACGCTTCGGGATTCACTTATTCAAAATCCGTCAGGAGGAAGTAGTGGTGATCCGGGTTCACTTCTAAACAATTCTTATAATGACTTGAATGCTGTGTTGCATAACCAGGATCAATTATTTTCATTAGAAGAAACAACTACAGATGAAGCATTAATTCCAACCCGTGGTGGCGACTGGGATGACAATGGCGTATGGAGGGTATTGCATGCACACACATGGGATGTAACCCATACTCAGGCTACAAGCGTTTTTAATAATTTAGGAAAGCTGGAAAGTGATGCCACAACCGTTCTTGCATTTAGCCCATCACCTCAACAGGCTGCAGAAGCAATCTTTCTGCGCAGCCTTGCCCAGTTTTATCTTGTAGATTTATACGGCCAGGTGCCTTACCGTACCGTAGCTAAATATAATTCTATTGATGCTCCTCCTGTAATGCAACCAGCGGAGGTTATTGATACATTAGTAAACAATTTAACCGGCATTATTCCTCAATTATCACAAAGTAAGTCCTCTTTTCCTGCAAGCGCAGATGCTGCCCGATTTTTATTAATGAAGGTTTTATTGAACAAGCAAGCCTTTCTTAATAAGCAAACTCCGGCTGCTGCTAATCCGGCCGATATGGCCCAGGTGATCGCTTTAGGAACAACCATTATGAGTCATGGATATGTTTTCACCAAACACTATTTTGATAATTTCAGTCCGAACAATGCAGGGGCAGATCCTAAGTATGGATATGGCCCATCTACAGAATCTATTTTTGCGTATCCAAATTTACCAGGAGTGGCTACCAACAACGGGATCGGCAGCGCCGGGATTGACGCAAGATGGATGATGACTTTGCATTATAATTCTTATGGTCACCCGTCTCCCGGGCCCGGACAACCAGTCATAGGCCCTTATGGCGGCGCAGGATGGAATGGTTTCAGCACCGTTGCTGATTTTTATAATTCTTTTGGTGTAAGTGATACCATGAGGAAAGGAAATGTGAGTTATCCGGGTGTAACTAACACCTCAGGTTTAAAAGTTGGTTTATTAGAAGGTCAGCAATTGGATGAGCTGGGGAAAAACAGGGTAGACAGAAATGGTAATCCATTAATCTTTAAACCACAGGTAAGCCTCATTGAACCCGATCCTATAACATTGGAAGGAGATGGCATCAGAGTCATTAAATATCCTCCGGATTATGAAAATTATAATGGAGGCCAGCAGGGAAATCAGTTGCAGATTTTCAGATACGCCGATGCAGTTTTAATGGTTGCCGAAGCCCACTTAAGAAGCGATGATGCCGCTGGGACAGGACAATCATTAACATTGGTGAATCAATTAAGAACTGCGCGCATGGCAGCTCCGTTAACTTCTTTAAGCCTTGTAAATACTTCAAATTTATACGATCCAAACACATTGTTATCTGAAAGGCAAAAGGAAATGTATTGGGAAAGCTGGAGGAGACAGGATTTAATCCGCTTTGGTGTTTTCTTACAACCCTGGGCTTTAAAAGAGAAGGATGATCCGAAATATTTATCATTCCCAATTCCTGCAACACAACTAATTGTAAATCCAAATTTAAAACAGAACCCTGGCTATTAAAAAATTGGGAATAAAAATATAATAAAAGGTCATTATAAAATAATGGCCTTTATTATTTACATTACTGTATAATAATAAACATTCGATTGAAATTTTGTTTCATCCATGCATCATAAAAATATTTTAATAATTGCCTTTTTAATAATTGCAAATTTTTCCTGCAAAACTAAAACCCGGCAACCACCATTATTTGAATTGATGAAAAACACGGGAATCAATTTTGATAACAAAGTACAGGACCAGGAAATTAATAACAGTTTTCTTTTTCGCAATTTTTATAATGGCGGAGGAGTAGGCATCGGAGATATTAATAACGATGGATTGGCGGATGTAATTCTAACCTCCAACATGGGCGAAAACAAAATTTACTTAAACAAAGGCAACTTTAAATTTGATGATATTACTGCAAAATCCGGATTTAAACAAGACAGCATGTGGAGCACCGGAGTTGTGTTAGTTGATATTAATAATGATGGCTGGTTGGATATCTTTATTTGCAACTCGGGACACATGAGCGATGGTAACAGAAAAAATAAATTATACATCAATAATCATGATCTCACATTTACAGAATCCGCCGCAAAATATGGTCTGGATATCGTTGGATATACTACCCAGGTTTCTTTTTTTGATTATGATGGTGATGGAGATCTTGATTGTTTTATGATCAACAATAGTCCGATCCCTGTCAATACGCTGAACAATGCCAACCGACGCGACCTTCCTGATTCTGAGTGGAATGTTGCTGCTTTTTTAAAAGGCGGCGGTGATCATTTATACAGAAATGATAACGGTCATTTTACTGAGGTTACTAAAGAAGCTGGTATTCATGGCAGCTTAATAAGTTTTGGCCTCGGTGTATCAGTAGGAGATATCAATGGAGATGGCTGGCCGGATATTTTTGTTTCCAATGATTCTTACGAAAGAGATTATTTATACATCAATCAAAAAAACGGAACTTTTAAAGATGAAACCGAAGAATGGATCCAACACATGAGCATGTCATCAATGGGTGCGGATATCGCTGATATTAATAATGATGGCTACCCTGAAATTTTTACAACCGATATGCTTCCTGAAGATGATTACCGTTTAAAAACAATGGGATCTTTTGATAATATAGATTTATTCAACAGTAAACTGAAATCAGGATTCTCTTACCAGTATGTAAAAAATTGCCTGCAGTTGAATAATAAAAACGGAAAATTTTTAGATATAGCTAATTATAGCGGTGTTTCAGCTACCGACTGGAGTTGGGGCGCTTTAATGTTTGATGCGGATAATGATGGGTACAATGATATTTATGTTTGCAATGGTGTAAACAGGGATGTAACTAATCTGGATTTTATGGATTTTTTTGCAAATGATGTTATTCAGAAAATGGTCTTAACCGGAAAGAAGGAAAGCGTAGATGAAGTTTTAAAAAAAATCCCTCAAACACCGTTGGCAAATAAAGCATTTAGAAATCTCGGAAATTTAAAATTCGCAGATGTGGGAAATTCCTGGGGATTTACACAGCCGTCTTTTTCTAATGGCGCTGCTTATGGTGATTTAGATAATGATGGCGACTTAGACCTTGTGGTAAATAATGAAAATGGGCCAGCTTTTGTTTATAAAAATAATTCAAGAGAAATAAATAAAAATAATTTTATAGGCATCTTCCTAAAGGGGAATGATAAAAACACATTTGCGATTGGCAGCAAAATTAAAGTGTATGTTGGCGATCAGATTTTAAGCAAGGAAGTAGTACCCAGCCGCGGCTTTCAATCTTCTGTAGATTATAAACAAATTATAGGGCTAGGGAAAGCGGCTAAAATTGATTCTATGATCATTATCTGGCCCGATCGTACTTATTCTAAATTTGCAAATCCTCCAATAGATACAGTATTGGTAATTCAACAGCCTCTTAATAATAAATTATTCACTGATGCCAAATTAATTTCTTCTGCGCCAACTCTTTTTGATTCTGTAAAAAGCAATTTTGAAAAACATGAGGAAAATGATAATGTAGATTTTTACTATGAAAGAAATATTCCAGAAATGCTTTCCAGGGAAGGACCCAAAGCTACTGTAGGAGATGTAAATGGAGATGGGCTTGAAGACATTTATATAGGTGGAACAAAAGATCATCCGGGGCAATTATACATTCAGACAAAATCCGGAGAATTTATTAAAAAGAAAGAACCTGTTTTTGAGCAATATCGTGATTTTGAAGATGAAGCTGTTTTATTTTTTGATGCCGACAATGATGGAGATCTTGATTTATATGTTGGTCCCGGTGGAAACAGCAATCCCTCTTACAGCAGGGAAATGCAAAGCCGGCTTTACATAAATGACGGCAAAGGAAATTTCACTATTGATGTTGATGCTTTTCCTCAAAACGGCATGAATACAGGAGTTGCCATCGCTTATGATTTTAATCATGATGGATATCCCGATCTTTTTGTGGGAGGAAGAAATTATCCAAGAGAATATGGTGTTTCTCCTTCAAGCTTTCTGTATGTAAACGATGGTAAAGGACATTTTAAAGATATCGCTAAAACAAAAAATCCGGATATTGCAAATATTGGTATGGTAACCGGCGCTGTTTGGGCCGATGTTGCAGGAGATTCTACGAAAGAATTAATCATTACCGGCGAGTGGATGTCGCCACGCATATTTTCCTTTAATGGTGATCATTTTGTTGAAATAAAATCTAACCTTAATAATTTATTTGGATGGTGGCAAACGGTTACTGCTGCAGATATAAATGGTGATGGAAAAATGGATTTGATCTTTGGAAATATTGGCGAAAATTTTTATCTGCGTCCGGATTCAGCAAATCCTGTAAAACTATGGATCAATGATTTTAATCAAAATAAAAGCTTGGATAAAATTCTTACCTACACCATTGATGGAAAAGATATGCCTGTTTTTTTAAAGCATGATTTGCAGGATGAGATTCCATCTATAAAAAAGCAAAATCTAAAGCATGAAGATTACGCAAAAAAATCAATACAGGAACTATTTTCACCAGAGGTAATAAAAACATGCACCGTAAAACAATTTAATTACCCTTCTTCAATGCATTGCAATCAATAATGGAAATGGAAACTTCACCATTCAAAAATTACCGGCAATGGCCCAGCTTTCATCGGTAAATGTAATTCATAGCATGGATGTTAATAATGATGGAAAACCGGATTTGATTTTGGGAGGAAACCTCAACACTTTTCTTCCTCAATTTGAAAGGCTAGATGCCAGTTTTGGCGATGTTTTAATAAATGATGGAAAAGGAAATTTCAAATGGGTTGAACAAAAGAATTCAGGCTTAAACGTGCAGGGGATGGTAAGAGATATTGTAGAAATTTCAAATAAAAATGGGCCTTATATTTTGTTCTTGCGAAACAATGATTATCCCGTTTTATACAGCTTAAGAAAACCACTTAAAAAAAAATAGTCTGAATATTCGTGCGTCCAACCAGGTTATCATTGGTGATTGATTCATTTTAAAATTCGTGTTATTCGTGAAAAAAATTCGTGTTATTTCTTTTATTCTGTGTCTTCTTATATCTGCCTGCAAATCGAAAACCAATATAAATACAATGTTTGAAGTGATGGATGATGCTAAAACCGGTTTACACTTTACCAATAAGCTTACGCCCAATCAACAATTTAATATTTTTAAGTACATCTATTTTTATAATGGTGCCGGCATTGGTGCAGGAGATTTTAATAATGATGGCAAAATCGATTTATTTTTTGCAGCCAACCAGGGAGAAAATAAATTATACCTGAATAAAGGAAATTTGCATTTTAAAGATGTAACAGCTGAAGCAAAAATTCCCAATGATGGTGGCTGGTCAACGGGTGTTTCTGTTGTGGATATTAATAATGATGGGCTGCTTGATATTTATATTTGCCGTGTTGGTAATTATGAAATTTTAAACAGTCATAATCAGTTTCTGATTTGCCAGGGAATAGATAAAAACGGTGTTCCTTATTATAAAGATGAAGCACATGAGTATGGATTAGATTTTTCAGGATTTAGCACCCAGGCTGTTTTTTTTGATTATGATGGCGATGGCGACCTCGACATGTATTTATTAAATCATTCCATTCATCAGAATGGAACTTTTGGCATCAGGGATAAAATTCTGGCAACTAAAAGCCCGCTTTCGGGTGATCGCATTTTTAGAAATAATGGGAATAATACTTTTACAGATGTTACCGCACAAACCGGTATCAACAGTTCTGTTTTAGGTTATGGCCTTGGAATCTGCGTTTCTGATATTGACCTGGATGGTTATCCGGATATTTATGTCGGTAATGACTTTCATGAAAATGATTATCTCTATATCAACCAGCATAACGGAACATTTAAAGAAGATCTTACTAACCGGATAATGCACACCAGTCAGTTTTCAATGGGCGTTGATGTTGCTGATATAAATAATGATGGCTTTCCTGAAATTATTTCTATGGATATGCTGCCATCAGATCCGTAAATTTTAAAAAGATCTTTAGGTGAAGATGAATATGATATTTTTACAACAAACTTACTTATGGTTACAATTATCAATACACAAGAAACAATCTTCAATTTAACCGGCGTAATGGAATGTTTAGTGAAGTTGGTTTGTATTCAGGAATATATGCAACAGACTGGTCATGGGCGCCCTTATTGATGGATTTTGATAATGATGGATTGAAAGATCTTTTTATTTCAAATGGCATTCCAAAAAGATTAAATGATATTGATTATATCAATTATGTTTCTGACGATGCGTGCAGGCAAAAATGCGTGAAGACAAATTGAATGAAAATGATATGGCGCTGATCAATAAATTTCCTCAAATAAAAATCCCGAATAAATTTTTTAAAAATGATGGCAATTTAATTTTCCAGGATATTGCAAACGAAGTTGCAGGAAATAAATCTACTTATTCAAATGGCGCTGTTTATGCAGATTTTGATAATGATGGAGATCTTGATATTGTGGTAAATAATATTGATGAGCCGGCATTTTTATATCGAATAAAACAAATGATACAAAGCCAAAACCCTTTTTGGAAATTAAATTAAAAGGCCCTGAAAAAAATATTAATGCGATTGGTGCAAAAGTATTTGTGTTTGCCAACGGCGGCATAAGAACTTATGAAAATTATCCGGTACATGGTTTTATGTCGAGCATGGAAATTCCCATTCATATTGGCTTAGATAAAACAAAAGTAGATTCTATTTTACTTGTATGGCCTGATAATACTTATCAATCTAATTCAGTATTCACCGGCAAATCATTTCATAACAATTGCCTATCAAAAAAATCTTCCAAAGTTTGATTATGCCAGCATCACTTCACATTGGAAAAATTCTACCCGGCCAATCGAAGACATCACTTCAAAAACCGGCCTTTTTTACAAACATGAAGAAAATGCTTTCCAGGAATTTGACCGTGAGCCTTTATTACCACACATGATTTCAACTGAAGGTCCGGCACTGGCCGTTGCTGATATTAATCATGATGGACTTGAAGATGTTTTTATCGGATCTTCAAAATGGAAAAAACCTGCTATTTTTCTTCAACAGCCTTCAGGAAAATTTGTAAAAAAACAACAAGCCGATCTTGACAAAGACAGCACTTATGAAGATGTAGATGCCTGTTGGGCTGATGTAAATAATGATGGCTATCCTGATCTTGTTGTTGCAAGCGGTGGTAATGAATATTATGGAAAAGATTCATTCATTTACGCCAAGGGTTTATCTGAATGATGGCAAAGGAAATTTTCATAAATTGGATAATGCATTCGACAGTTTATTTGTGAACGCATCCTGTGTTGTTCCTTATGATTTTAATGGTGATGGATATATTGATTTATTTATTGGCGGCAGAGCTGTGCCTTGGAATTATGGACAGATTCCGCAATCTTATTTATTGCAAAATGATGGAACAGGGAAAGTTTAAAGATGTAACTGAAAAATATGCGAAAGGATTATCCAGATATTGGTTTTGTTACATCACGCTTTGTGGTTTGATATCGATAAAGATGGCGATAAAGATTTAATTCTTTCCCTGGAATGGGGTGGCATTATAGCTTTCATAAATAATAATGGAACCTTCACCAAAAAAGTATTTGACAGATAAAAAAGGCTGGTGGAATTTTGTTTTACCTGTAGATATAGATAATGATGGGGATATTGATTTAATTGCAGGAAATCTTGGATTAAACAGCCGGTTAAAAGCTTCCGCAAAAAGAACCGGTAAGATTGTATTACAATGATTTTGATGATAACGGAAAAAAAGAACAAGTGCTTACTTATTATTTGAATGGAAAAGAAATTCCATTTGCCAATAAAGAAGAATTGGAAAAACAAATGCCAATAATGAAGAAAGATTTTTATATGCAGAAGATTTTGCAAAGGCTTCGCTGCAGGATATTTTCACAAAGGAAAAATTAGAAAAAGCAGATACATTAACTGCTAATTATTTTTCGAATGCCATTTTAATTAATGATGGAAAATTAAATTTTACTGTAGAAGCAATGCCCTGGCAAGCGCAATTATCACCTTATAAAGATGCGGTAGTTGTAGATGCCAATGGTGATAATTTACCGGATATTTTATTGGTAGGAAATTATTATGAAAATAATATTCAAATGGGAAGGTATGATGCGGATTATGGAACAATTTTAGTAAATAAAGGCAATGGAAAATTTGATGCAGAATCACTAAATGGTTTGCAGATAAAAGGCCAGGTTCGCCATATCAGGAAAATAAATATTGGCAAAAAAGAAGCGTTTATTCTTGCCAGAAATAATGATAGTGCGATGGTTATCCAGTTCAGGGATTTATTAAAAGTTAAGAAATGAATTTTTATCGTAACCCTTTTGTAGAATGATTTTTATTATGTTGACAATCCTAACTGCATGAATTTGGGTCCTTATCACCTTGATGTATCAACCTGATAACTTCTCGCCAATTAACCAATTAACTAATTAACCAATTAACTTTCTTACGGAACAGGCGCATTAATTGTCGTAATCCATTTTAAAGTATCAGGCTCCTTGCTTCTATCTGTTACCAAAGATTCAAAAGGAATGGCCATGACCGTTTTTTGATAATCATTTATGAAAGCTTTCATCTGTCCTAAAGCCTCATCCACTGTATAATTTCCTCCCCTCACTTCTGCTGTCAATACTTTCCATGGCACAAAACGGCTAAATACTATTTGACCCTTTCCTGCAAGTTGCTTATTAACAGGAATGGCCACCATCGTTTCAAAACTAGAATCCCCTGATTTTTTTACATGAAGCATGGGGAAATTAGTTTCTTTGGCTCCTTCGCCGGCAATATATTTTTTTAAGGTCCCGATTAAATCATAGATCTCTGATGTAGTTGGATATTTTGATGTTACCTTTTTTGTAAGAACCATAGTAGAATCCGTGGACATGATTACATGGAGATCGATTCCATAAATATTTTCTTTTTTTTCAAGAAATGAATGAAGCTTTGAAAGAATATCTGTCATATTCCTTTTAATAACCACTGCCTGCCGGTATTTTGATATTCTTGTAATAGGATTTAGACCAGCATTCAATCGGCATTTCCATATTAAAGTAACCGAATCCAGGCCTATTTTTAGGATATTGATCCTGCTGTCAATTGTACTATTATTACGCGTCATTGGTACTATAATAGCGTCATAAAATTTATTGGATAAACGGTAACTGTATCCATTATAAAAAAGTGGTTTTTCTACAAAATGGCTTTCGTGGCTTACATCGCCGGGCCACCATTTGCTCCAGGTATCTTCATTACTAAGAGATCTGAAGGCACCATCCCGATTACATTGTATGTATTCAATTTTTGAAATTTCCAAATTCTCCGGAATAAAAACATAGATAGAAATTAGTATCAATACCAGGAAAGCAAAAAGAAAGATCAGGAACTTCTTCATTTTATAAAATCATCTATTAATGCAAAATAACTAAAGAGAATTTATTGAAAACAATATCTTCCGTCAAAATAAACAAGGGCTTGCAAACGGCGATAAATGCAACAAATTTCCTTAAAACTATGTATCCTTCTTTTATTTATAATTTATCGAATCAGGGGTCTTTTGTATAAGACTCCAATTCGATGGGAAAAGCTAAAATGTAGTTTTTGATTGTGTTAACTATGTTAAGAAACAGAGGGATGTCTGTTTGCCCAATTCATTATGAATTAGGGGTTTTTAAATGCCTGAAATAGAAATTCATTGATAAATCTAATCTTTAGGCTCTTTTTATTAATTTTTAAATATTAAATCTTTATTATTTATAAATATTTTTTAAATTTTTGAAGAAATTTAGCTCTTATTAGTATTTTATTAACAAATGTGTTTAAATTACATAGTAAATAAATTAAATTTTTATTAAAATTAATGTTTTATGAGAAAAAAGCTTCTAATTAGCTGCCTTTTTTTGCTATGTTGTTTCCTACAAACGATGGCACAGCAAAGAACAGTTACGGGCACAGTTACTTCAACAGATGGTACACCCTTGGTGGATGCATCAGTATTGGTAATTGGCCAAAAGACTGGTGTAAGAACCGGTTCCGATGGATCCTTCTCCATTAACGTTCCGGCAAATGCCAAACAACTTGAAATCAGTTATGTGGGTTCAGCCACCCAAAAGGTTGATATTACTTCAGCTTCAAATGTACAAGTTGCCCTGGTAAGTTCCTCCCATGCGCTTACCGATGTGGTGATTGTGGGCTACGGGTCAGTAAAGAAAAAAGATTTGACCGGCTCCGTCGCGACGCTTAATGCAAAGGATTTCAACCAGGGAGTTATTGCTACTCCCGATCAGTTATTGCAGGGACGTACGCCCGGCGTTATTGTAACTCCGGCAAGCGGTGAACCGGGGGCCGCAGCAACCATTACCATCCGTGGTAGTGCTTCCATAAGGGGCAACCAGGAACCGTTGTATGTAGTTGATGGCGTTCCCATCAGTTCTGGCGGAACCACTTCAAGCCAGAGTGGTGTTGAAGGAAGTACAACCCCCAGGAACCCTCTTGCCTTTTTGAACCCCAATGATATAGAAAGCATTACAGTATTAAAAGACGCCTCTTCGGCTGCGATCTACGGATCGCGTGGTGCAAACGGGGTTATTATAATTACTACAAAAAGTGGAAAAGGAAAAGGAAGTTTTACTTTCGATGCCAATACAAGTGTTTCAAAAGCTGCAAGCAGGTATGATCTCTTGAGCGCACAGGACTTTTTGCTGGCAGTAAAAAGGGCTAATGTTGATGCAGGCACCAGCCTTGAAGATGCCTCCGACGCTGTGAAAACTATTGATAAAGGCGCAAGCACAGACTGGCAGGACCAGATCTTCAGAACCGGCGTTGGCCAAAATTATAATTTAGGTTGGGGAGTTTCACGTAAGTCAACCAATTTGCGCTTAAGTGGCTCCTATGATGATATAATAGGCATCATCAAAAATAGCGGCCTCAAAAGATTAACAGGAAGGGCAAATCTTACTCAAAAATTTCTTGATGATAAATTAAGATTTGACGTCTCCTTCACATATTCTAACGTAAAAAACAGCTATGCGCCGGTTACCAATAATGCCGGATACCAGGGAAGCCTGATCGGAGCTGCCATCACTTTTAACCCTACCTATCCTGTTTATGATGAAGATGGCTCATTCTATGATCCCCGGGATGGCAATAGAAATCCCTCAGAAATGCTTGCCTATTTTAGGGATAACGATAACAACAACCGGTTGCTAACTAATATAAGTGGTTCTTATGAAATAGTTAAAGGGCTTACCTATAAAGCCACTTTCGGTTATGACGACTCAAAAAGCGAGCGTTTTTCTTATGCAGACCCCCGTTTAGGTTCAAAAGCTTTTAGTGGTACTACTAACATTTTCGACGTTGACTTAAACAATCCGATTAATGGAAACGGAAGAGGAGTTAAGCAAAACCTTGATTTAAAATCAACACTTATAGAACATACCCTTACTTACGATAAGTCCTTTTCGAATCAATCGCTCAACGTTGTAGCTGGTTATTCTTACCAAAGCACTGAAACCGATTATACGGCCAAGGTTGGATGGGGACTTAATGCACCTGTTGTTAAGCCGACGGACGTGTACAATAAAGATTTTAATCAGTTTAAAAATTTTTATGACTATGTGCCGGGTTATACCAAAGCTGAATTACAATCCTATTTCGGAAGGATAAACTACACCATAGCTGAAAAATATTTTTTAACCGCGACAATGAGGGCAGATGGCTATTCAAAATTTGGAGCGAACAATAAATATGGATATTTTCCCGCATTTGCCGCAAAATGGCGCTTAATAAAAGAAGATTTTGTTGCCAGCTCGCTTGGCAAAGTATTTAGCGATTTCGGCATCAGGGCTAACTATGGTATAGTGGGTAGTTCGGATGGTATTGGAGCTTACGATGCACTGGATATCCGCCAGGCTTATAAGGGTACTTCCGGAGGCATTGATACACAATTTGTTCACCAGGGCAATAAAAACCTTAAATGGGAGCAGGCAACAACTTCAGGTATAGGCGTTGATTTCGCGATATTAAGCAACAGGCTTTCCGGAACCATTGACTATTTCTATACCAAAAGGAAAAACGTATTATTTTTTGGGCCAACTCCAGGAGGATTTTCTGCTACCACCAACTATTATTCTAACCTCCCGGGCTTTGTTCTTAATAAAGGACTGGAATTGGGATTAAACTACCAGGCAATCAAAGCAAAAAGCTTCACCTGGACAGTTAACTATAACATGACCTTCGTAAGCAATAAAGTAGAAGACTTCCATCAAATTGTTAATACAGGTGCTGTACACGGCCAGGGTTTATCAGGCGCCTACGCACAAACCATTTTGGATGGATCCCCCTTATTTACCTGGAAAATGCCTACGTTCCTTGGGTTTGACGGAAACGGCGACGCGAGGTATGCTAATGGAGGTAAAGATGAATTACAGGGAAGCGCTTTACCTACTTTCCTTGCCGGGTTAACAAACAGCTTTACATACAAAAGGTGGAATGCCAGTATATTTTTAAACACAGTCAGAGGCTTTTATGTTTATAACAATACTGCAAACGCATTATTCCTTCGTGGAAGTGTAAAAACGGCTCATAATATAGACTATGCTACTGCTAATGGTCCTGAAGATCCTATCAATCCGGGAAGTGTATCAACCCGTTTCCTCGAAAAAGGCAATTTTATCAGGCTATCCAATGCAAGTATCGGTTACTCATTTAAAATGAAAGGCAATGCCATAAAAACACTTACAGTAAATGCATCGGGCCAGAATTTAGCTTTGTTTACCAAATATTCAGGGTTGGATCCGGAAGTAAACCTTGATGAAAACATTAACGGCGTTCCTTCACGGGGATTTGATTATGCAGGCTATCCTAAAGCCAGAACATTCACTATAGGCGTAAGTCTTGGATTTTAAACTATAAAAGTAAAAACTAATAATATGAAACGATTATTTAAAAATTATTTGCTCCCGGTTTCGCTCTCAATATTCCTGGGAACTTTATCATGTACGAAGCTTGATCCCAAGCTGAAAGCGCCCGATTCCATCGCGCCAACAGATGCTGGTGGAGCGCCGGCGCCGGCCTCTATGTCGAAGGTGTACGAGCAATTAAATCAATTACTGGGACAGAGCAACACTTATGCTTTAGATGAGCATACTACCGATGAGCTGCTCGGGCCTACCCGCGGAACGGACTGGGATGATTTTGGAACCTGGCGGAAACTTCATCTCCACACATGGGATGGCTCACACAACCAGATCAATGACACCTGGAATGGCTTAAACGGGGCTTTGTTTCAGACTACTTTGCTTGCGGAATCCACCACGTCCAGTGCAGCAGATATCGCAGCCGCAAAGTTTTTAAGGGCATATTTTTCTTATATCGTTTGTGATTTGTTTGGCCAGGTGCAACACAGGCCCGCCACAGCAGCGATAGCGGATATCCCGGATGTATTTACCCGTTCTGCAAGCAACTGATTTTATTATCAGTGAGCTTGAAGCGGTTATTCCCACTTTACCTGCCTACAGTGGGGCTAACAGGAGTTTAGCGACCAAAGAAGCAGCTCAATTTCTATTGGCTAAAACTTATTTGAATAAGGCAGTCTTCAAACAAGACCCAACAAAACCCGGAGGCCCTTACACTTTCGATCCGGCAGATATGAATAAAGTAATTGCTTTATGTAATAGCATTGCCTCTAACCCCGCACTTTCCATCAATGCCAATTATTGGGATAATTTTACGTGGGAAAACAGTACTAAATCTACAGAAAACATTTTTGTTCGTCCTCACAGCGGAGGTATCAATGTACAATGGGCTACCTGCATGGGATTTCATTACAACCAGGCGCCGAGCGGCTGGAACGGTTTTACAACCCTTGCTGATTTTTATAATAGTTTCACCGATGGAGACACAAGGAAAGGCGGCTTTCTTGCAGGCTATTCTGAACAAATGGGAAGTGGTGCCGGATTTTTGGTTGGCCAGATTACAGGCCCGAAAGATGGCCATGTAGGAAACGCTATTGTTAATTTAAAAGACAGGAGCGGTAATCCTTTGATCTTTACTCCGGGAGTAAGCCTGTTTTTCTCTACAGAAACAAAAGGCATCCGTACGGTAAAATATCCTTTGGATCCATCTACAATCAACGCTAACGGTGGCGGAAGTAGCCAAAATGATTACGTATTTTTCCGTCTAGCAGATGTCCGCCTGATGAAGGCTGAAGCTGTTCTCAGAGGGGGTGCAGACGCTGAAACTCCTTTAACTATTGTAAACAGCATTCGCGCAAAAAGGGGTATTGGCAATCTTGCAACGGTTGATTTAACCTCATTATTGGCAGAAAGAGGCCGTGAATTGTATCTGGAATCATGGAGAAGAAATGATATGATCCGCTTCGGAGCTTTTAATACTCCTGTTGGTGAAAGGCCGAAAGCTTCTGACCCATCAAGATGTGTTTTTCCTATTCCCAATATTGCACTTTCATCTAACCCTAATCTCAAACAAAATTTTGGATACTAATTAGTTTAATTTTTTTTTACTAAAGGCCATTATTGTTAATGGCCTTTTTTATATTTACTCATGAGCTTCCTGAAACTAACTCCAATCCTACTTGCGGTTCTTGTTTTTGCGTGCGGTAAAAAAAAGGAGAAACCTTTATTTACGCAAATTGAAAACACAAATATCAATTTTATCAACTCGCTTACAGAAACCAAAGAACTAAATGTATTCAACTACCGCAATTTTTATAACGGCGGTGGTGTAGCCGTTGGTGATCTTAATAATGATGGGCTACCGGATATTTTTTTCACGGCCAACCAGGGGCCTAACAAATTATATTTGAATAAAGGGAACTTTCAATTTGAAGACATTTCCGGCAATGCCGGATTCACTGAAAAAAAGCAATGGAGTACCGGGGTGATTTTTGTTGACATTAATGGCGATGGCTGGCTTGATATTTACGTTTGTAATGCCGGTAATATGCTGGATTCCTCCCTAAGAAAGAACCAGCTTTTTATAAATAACCATGATCTTACTTTTACTGAATCCGCAGCGGAATACGGGTTAGATAATGATGGCTATACTACCCAGGTTTCTTTCTTTGATTATGATTTAGACGGTGATCTCGACTGCTTTATGGTGAACAATAGCCCCATTCCGGTAAATACTTTAAACTATGCCAACATGCGTGATTTGCCATTATCACAATCCCGTGTGCCGGATTTTTTAAAAGGCGGCGGTGATCATTTGTATAGAAACGATAATGGTCATTTCACTGAAGTTACCAAAGAAGCCGGGATTCATGGCGGGCTAATTAGTTTGGGGCTCGGTGTAACTATAAGTGACGTAAATAATGACGGGTACCCGGATATTTATGTATCGAATGATTTTTTCGAAAGGGATTATTTATATATCAATCAAAAGAACGGTACATTTAAGGACGAATTTGAGCAATGTATCCAACACACCAGCCTTTCCTCTATGGGTGCTGATATTGGGGATATTAACAATGATGGTCTCCCTGATATATTTACAACCGACATGCTCCCTTCAGAAGATTACCGGTTGAAAACTAATACTTCATTTGACAATTATGATGTTTTTAAACTTAAACAAAAACAAGGATTTTACAACCAATTTACTCATAATGCTTTGCAGGTAAATAATGGGAACGGGAAATATTTAGAAACTGCATTTTACAGTGGGGTTGCTGCAAGTGATTGGAGCTGGGGCGCCCTCATGTTTGATGCAGATAATGATGGACAAATGGATATTTACGTATGTAACGGAATTTATCATGACGTCACAGACCAGGATTTCATAGATTTCTTTGGAAATGATGTGGTGCAGCAAATGGTAATTACCGGTAAAAAGGATGACGTGAATAATATCACCAGCAAAATGCCCTCAAATCCATTAGCCAACAAGGCTTTTAAAAATTTAGGAAATCTTCGCTTTAAGGATATGGGCAAGGAATGGGGCTTTACTACACCTTCCTTTTCCAATGGAGCCATTTATGCAGATTTGGATAATGATGGAGACCTGGATTTAGTAGTAAATAATGTAAACGAAAAAGCAATGGTGTACCGGAATAACAGCCGGGAATACAATAAGAATAACTTCATTGCCGTATCATTAAAATATACATCCCCGAATAATTTTGCAATAGGCAGCTCCATAAAAATATACCAGGGATCCCAAATCATTACCCGGCAAATCATGCCGAGCCGGGGATTCCAATCTTCGGTGGATTATAAACAAACTATTGGACTGGGCAAACAGGAAGTCGATTCCATGATTATTACCTGGCCCGACAGGACCTTTACTACTTTTCATCAACCTGAAATCAATAACCTGCATTTAATTGATTATTCGACTGTTGAAAAACAGAGACTCTCAACAATAGTTCCTATTGATCCAATCTTTAAAAAAGTCGACAACGTTTTTGATAAACATGTGGAAGATGATCATTCAGATTTCTATTTTGAAAGAAATATTCCGTTTATGCTTTCGCGCCAAGGCCCAAAAGCAGCAACCGGAGATGTAAATGGAGATGGATTAACAGATATATATATTGGTGGTGCAAAAGATCAGGCAGGCCAGCTATACCTGCAAACAACGAATGGATTTATTAAAAAGGAAACACCTGATTTTAAAACTTATTCTTTCAATGATGTAACAGTTGCGTTCTTTTTCGATTGTGACGGGGATGGAGATTTGGATCTTTTTACCGGAGGTGGAGGTAATTTTGCTTCGGAATCATCAGGTAGTTTTCAGAATCAACTTTTTATTAATGATGGCAAGGGAAATTTTACTTTAAAAAGGGGAGCCTTACCCATTATAAATACCAATTGTGGCGCAGCCATTCCGGTTGATTACGATGGTGATGGAAATTTCGACCTGTTTATTGGCAGCAGAAGTGTGCCGCAAAATTATGGCGAGAACCCCCGCAGTTACCTATTACATAATGATGGAAAAGGAAATTTCAAAGATGTCACAGCTTCCATTGCTCCGTCATTGTCTTCCATTGGAATGGTAACATCTGCCGCTTATGCTGATATAAATGGAGATGGGAAAAAAGATTTAATCATTACGGGAGATTGGATGTACCCACAAATATTTTCTTTTGATGGTAAAAACTTTATTGAATTAAAAACCGGATTGGAGAAGTTGTTTGGCTGGTGGCAAACAGTTGCAGTCGCCGACGTCAATCTAGACGGGCATTTAGACTTAATCCTGGGAAATATGGGAGAAAATTTCTACCTAAAGGCAAATAAAAATAATCCCATAAAAATATGGATGAATGATTTTGACCAGAATGGAACTGTTGACAAAATATTCAGCAGAACCGTACAAGGAAAAGATGTCCCCGTCTTTATGAGAAAAGAAATTACCGATCAAATACCGTCATTGAAGAAACTAAACCTGAAAAACCAGGATTACGCTACCAAAACAGTACAACAACTTTTTGGAAAAGAAATTGAAAATGCCAAAGTGAAACAAGTAAATTATTTAGCGTCGTGTGTAGCATATAATGATGGAAAAGGCAATTTCACTATAAAGGAATTACCCATGGAAGTTCAGCTTTCATCAGTAAACGCGATTCAGATAAAAGATATTAATAAGGATGGTTATCCGGATATTATTGCAGGTGGCAATTACTTTGATTTATTACCACAGTTTTCAAGAATTGACGCCAGTTATGGCCATGTATTGATGAATGATAAAAAGGGTAATTTTCATATAATGCCACCTGCAAGGTCAGGGATATATGTACCGGGGCAAACAAGGGATATTATTTCATTTATGTTTAAAAAAGAAGACTGTATTCTCTTTATAGAAAACAATGATTACCCGGTGATGTACCAACTAAAATGAGTTTAAAGAATACATTGCAAGATCAAACCATTATTATTATCATCGGATTTAACATGAGAAACTTTACAACAAAACATAAAACGATTAACAGTCTAAAAATTAAAACAATAAATTATCAAGTGCTTGGGAGTCTGTTTATTCTATATTTTTCTTTGATTTTTATTTCGTGTTCTGAAAAAAAGGGGCTTCAATCTCCATTGTTTGAAACAATTGATACCAGGCAATCAGGAATTAATTTTATCAATAAACTAACACCCACGCCTCAATTCAATTTGTTTTCCTATATGTATTATTATAATGGTTCTGGAATCGGGGCGGGTGATTTTAATAATGATGGGTTAATTGACCTTTTCTTTTCAGCCAACCAGGGAGATAATAAATTATTTCTGAATAAAGGGGATTTAAAATTTACCGATGTAACTGCTACCGCGCAAATTCCGCAGGATAGCGGCTGGAGCACTGGTGTATCAGTAATTGATATCAATAATGATGGGTTACTGGATATTTATATTTGCAAAGTAGGTCACTATAAAACCTTGAAAAGCAGGAATCAATTACTTATTTGCCAGGGAATTGATAAAGAGGGAATACCTTTTTATAAAGATGAGGCTCAGGAATATGGATTAGATTTTTCCGGGTTCAGCACTCAGGCTGTTTTTCTTGACTATGATGGTGATGGAGATTTAGACATGTTTTTGCTCAATCATTCCGTGAATCATGATGGAAATTATGCTCCCCGAAATGTTTTTTTTAATACTTATGACTCTTTAGCCGGACAAAGGCTTTATAGGAATGACTCTTATAAGAACAGTTCGGGGGAAACAAAAATACATTTTACGGACGTCACCAAAGAGTCTGGCATTAATGGAAGCAGAATTGGTTATGGACTCGGGGTAGTGGTTGCTGATATCAACCTGGACGGATGGCCGGATATTTATGTTGGGAATGATTTTCACGAAAATGATTACCTGTACATTAACCAGAAAAACGGAACTTTTAGCGAGGAGAATAATGAAAGGCTGATGCATACCAGCCAGTTTAGTATGGGTGTTGATGCCGCTGATATAAATAATGATGGTTTCCCTGAAATAATATCTATGGATATGCTTCCATACGATCCCTATATTCTTCGTCGATCTTTGGCCGAAGACGATTATAATATTTTCATGCAAAAAATATTTTATGGTTACAATTACCAATATTCCCGTAATAACCTACAATACAACAGGCACAATGGAATGTTTAGCGAAATAGGTCAATATGCAGGAATTTATGCAACGGACTGGAGTTGGGCAGCTCTTTGGATGGACTTTGACAATGATGGAAATAAAGATCTTTTCGTTTCTAATGGAATTCCCAAACGGATGAATGATATAGACTATATCAATTTTGTTTCCAGCGATGTTATACAACAAAAACTGATCAATAAAAATATGAACGATCAGGATATGGCCTTGCTTAACAAATTTCCTGAAATTAAAATACCCAATAAATTCTTCTCGAATACCGGCAATTTGCTTTTTAGAGACATGACTGACAGTATTAAAAATAATACGTTATCATTTTCCAATGGCGCCATTTATGCCGATTTGGATAATGATGGCGACCTGGATATTGTGGTAAATAATATCAATGATCCCGCTTTAGTGTATAAAAATAAAGCCAATGATAAAAAAGACAGGCCATTTGCAACCATAACCCTAAAAGGCTCTGAGAAAAATATCAATGCAGTTGGAGCTAAAATAGTTTTATTTGCCAATGGAGGAATAAGGACTTATGAAAATACCCCGGTACATGGTTTTCAATCCAGTATGCAAATACCCATTCTTATTGGATTGTATAAAACAAAAATTGATTCCGCATTTTTGATCTGGCCGGATAACTCTTACCAGTCCATTGAAATAAAAGATAATCAACATTTGACATTTTCCTATACCCATAATCTGCCAAAGTTTGATTACACCATAATAACTTCTTTTAATAAAAATTATTCAAGCCCAATGGAAGATATTACTTCTATCTCCGGCTTAGATTACCAACATGTTGAAAATCCTTTTAATGAATTTGACAGGGAACCTCTTCTGCCTCATATGCTATCAACAGAAGGTCCTGCTTTAGCGGTTGCTGATATTAATCATGATGGGCTTGAAGATATTTTTATTGGAGCCTCCAAAACAAATCATGGTGCTGTTTTTTTACAAACTAAGGATGGAAAATTTATTAAAAAAGAAATTCCTGAGATGAAAAAAGATAGCATGTGGGAAAGTGTGGATGCTATTTGGGTTGATGTTAACAATGACGGTAATCCTGACCTGGTTATCGCCAGCTGGGGGAAATGAATATTATGGAAAAGATCAACATCTGCTGCCCCTTGTTTATTTAAATGATGGAAAAGGAAATTTAACCAGGAAAGCTGATGCCTTTACCAACATATATTTAACACAAAGCGTAATTGTACCTTATGACTTTAATGGCGACGGGTTTATGGATCTGTTTATTGGAGGCAGAACTGAGCCATGGAATTATGGAATTACTCCCCGTTCTTACCTGTTGCAAAATGATGGTACGGGTAGGTTTTTTGATGTAACCCAAAAATATTCAAAGGACCTGATGCACCCTGGCATGGTTACCAATGCCCAATGGTTTGATATAGACAAGGACGGAAATAAGGATTTACTGCTTTGTTATGAGTGGGGTGGCATTGATGTTTTTATTAACAACAAAAATAATTTTACTAAAAAACAGATTACGGATAAAAAAGGATGGTGGAATTTTATTTTGCCGGTCGATATCAATAATGATGGCAATATTGATTTAATTGCCGGAAATTTTGGTTTAAACAATAAGCTTAAGGCTTCCCAAAAAGAACCGGTTTCTTTATATTACAATGATTTTGACAACAATGGCAAAAAAGAACAGGTACTTACTTATTATTTAGGCGGACAGGAAATACCTTTTGCAACTAAGCAGGAACTGCAAAAACAAATGCCTTATTTAAAGAAAAAATTTTTATACGCGGAAGAATTTGCAAAATCTTCTCTTTTCTCCCTCTTCGGTGAAAATAAAATTAAAGAAGCGGATAAATTGACCGCGAATTACTTTTCAAGTGCGGTATTAATGAATAGAGGAAACCTGCAATTTGAAATTAAACCTCTTCCTTTTCAGGCCCAACTAAGCGCCTACAGAGATGCAGTAGTCGTGGATGCCAATAATGACGATCTGCCCGACATTCTGATGATGGGTAATTATTATGACAACAATGTTGAATTAGGAAGGCTTGACGCTGATTTTGGAACAATCCTTATTAATAAAGGGAATGGTGATTTCGAATATCAGTCCTTAAATGGACTGGCAGTTAAAGGCCAGGTAAGGCATATAAAACCTATACTAATAAAAAATCAAAAAGCTTTTGTATTGGCCAGAAACAATGACCGTTTGATGATCATAAAATTTAAGGAATCTAACATACCTAATAAAAAATAGGATAATACAATCTTGTAACCCATTTTGAAGTGTCTGATTCCTGTTGCCGGTTGGTAACCAATGATTGAAAAGGTATTGCGGGAGAAATCTTTTTATAATCGTTCACATAATTCGTTAATTCCTCTTCACCTTTTATAATAGTATGCTCACCTCCTTTTATTTCTGCCATTAATATTTTTCCTAAAACCATTTTTTTCAGCTGAAAATTACCGGTGGAAAGTAAATCACTTTTTGTAGGTAAAGCCACCATAGCCTCATATAGTTCAGGTCCATCTTTGTGTACATTTAGCATCGGGAAATTTACTTGTTCTCCATTTTTTTGCTGAATGTAATTTTCTAATGAATGAACCAAACTATATATTTCCCCTGTAGTTGGGATAATTCGAAAAAGTTTTTTTGGTGGATATGAGCGATGAATCAGTAACCATTTGTTCTACAATTTTCATCCCATAAACGTTTTCCTGGTTATCAAAAAAATTCCCCATGTTTTTTAATAGATCCTCCAGGTTGTTGGTAATTATTTTTAATCCTGCCTGTTCTTTAAATCTTTTAACAGGGTTTGCGGAAAAAGTGAAACCGGAGGTCCATATAAATTGTGTAGAATCATTTTTGTAATCCGCAATTTCAAGAAAACCTTTCAGGGTATCTTTATCATTGAATATAGAAGTTTTTATTCCATTTAGCAGCAATTTTTCAATCCTATAGGTACAATTCTGAAAGCTATAAGTACTATCATCAATTTTTTTTCCTGGCCACCAAAGTTGCCATTTGTTTTTATTGATAACCATTCTGGACACCGCACTTTTTGTAGAACCCGCGGTTACATTATAGTTAAAGCTTTTGGTTCTGGTCATCAAAAAATATGAAGCAGCAGCAGTTCCGGTGACTAATAAACAAATAATTACAATCCATTTTTTCATTGCAAACTTATTTAAGGGGTATGCAAAATACTTAATGATATTTTAAAGAGATTAATATCCTTATTTTTCAATGTGTATCCTTTTCTATAAGTAAGTACATCATCCATTAAATTAAATAAAATATCTTTAGCTTACACGATCATTAATTTTGAACAAATAATCTATAGGTATGAAAAAAGTTTCTTTCCTGGTTTTAATACTCTCCTCATTTACCCTTTCTTATTCCCAAACAACCGATCCCTGGAAAATTACCGCCAACAAAATTGACCCTTCCAATTATTATGGCGAAACGGTTGCCAATGGCGTTATAGGAATCGTGTCTTCCGCCGAACCGTTGAAATGTAAAACGGTTGTGCTTAATGGAGCCTATGATCAATATGGGCGCGGAAGAGTCAGCAACTTTTTGCAAAGCTTCAACCTGGTAAATATGAACCTTGATATTGATGGCCGCAGGATAGGCGCAGAAGATGCAAAAAATATGACCCAGACGCTGGATATGAAACATGCTAGCTTTACTACCACTTTTGATTACCAGGATAAAGCTACGGTTACTTATACTTATTATGCTTTACGCAATCTTCCATATACTGTACTTGTGGATGTTACTATCGCTGCAAAAAAAGATATTGAAATTATTCCTGCAAGCGTAATGGAAGCTCCGGATGCATTGCGTGATGTACAGAATTATTACAACCAGATTGATCGTCCACATGTAAAATTGAGCCTGCTTTCCTCTGTAGCCAAAAGCCCTACAGGAAAATTAACCCTGGCTTCTTCAACCACATTTTTATTTGATGAACTCCATGGTTCTGAACCTGAGCTCATTCATGAAATGTGGGATAACAATATGCATCTTTCCAAATTTAAAAAGAATTTAAAAGCCGGTTCCACTTATCATTTCGCGATTGCAGGCGCTTCCATCACTACTGCGCAACATGACGATCCATTGAATGAAGCCGAGCGTTATGTAATTTTTGCAAAGCTACAAGGCGTTAAAAATTTAATTCAATTTCACAACGCCGCCTGGGACGATCTGTGGAAAAGCGATATCATCATTGATGGCGATAATCAAAGCCAGCAAGCCGTTCATGCCGCGATGTATCATCTTTACTCGTTCGTAAGATCAGGCACTTCTTATAGCTTATCTCCGATGGGCTTAAGCGGCCTTGGATACAATGGCCACGTTTTCTGGGATGCAGAATTGTGGATGTTTCCCGCACTTTTGGTCCTTCATCCGGAAATGGCAAAGAGCATGATTGAATACAGATACGAAAGACTGGCCCAGGCCAAACACAATGCTTTCGCGCACGGATATAAGGGCGCCATGTTTCCATGGGAAAGCGCTGCAAGCGGAAATGAAGAAACTCCTGTTTGGGCATTGAGCGGACCGTTTGAACATCACATAACCGCAGATGTTGCGATAGCAGCATGGAATTATTTCGCGGTAACGCAGGACACATCGTGGCTTCGCGAAAAAGGCTTTTCAATCATAAAAGAATGCGCCGATTTTTGGGTGAGCCGCGTTGAAAAGAACGGGCCCGGAAAATACGATATTAACAATGTAGTGGCGGCGGATGAATGGGCTGAAAATGTTGACAACAACGCATTTACCAATGCCGCCGCAAAGGCCAATTTGCGGTACGCGGTAATGGCAGCAACCATTTTAAATAAGCCGGTAGATACCGAATGGATAGACGTGGAAAAAAATATTCCGATCTTAAAGTTGGCCAACGGTGTCACTTCGGAATATGCCGGTTATGATGGAATAAAAATAAAACAAGCCGACGTGAATTTACTTGCTTATCCATTGAAAGAAATTACCGATCCACAGCAAATTAAAAAAGATCTTGACTATTATGAAAACCGTGTCGGCGAAGGTTCTCCTGCAATGACACATGCCATATTTGCTATTTTGCACGCCAGGCTAAATGAGCCGGATAAGGCACGCAGCGCTTTTGAAAAATCTTATCTTCCCAATAAGAAAGAACCGTTCGGCGTGTTGGCGGAAACCGCCGGCGGAACCAATCCTTATTTTGCAACCGGAGCCGGAGGTTTTTTACAAAGCATGCTTTTTGGATTTGGAGGACTCGACATAACCCCGGAAGGATTGGTACAAATAAAAAGCTCATTACCAAAACAATGGAAGGCGCTCACGCTAACAGGAATTGGAAAAGATAGAAAAACTTATACGGTAAAATAAAATGGCGAATTGCTATATTTTGGCTTATATGAGCGTTACTCTAATGTGCAAACATTAATATAATTTATTTTGAATTGGACCAGCGCTTTAAATGATAAATAGGTATCGTTTGAACGAGTGCCGATAATGATAAAATCTATATTTTGGCTTCTGTCCTCAACGAAAACCGGCGCTGAAATTTTGTGTTTGCGTGCTGTAAAAAATTTTTAACTTTTGTTAACATATTCGTGAAATAGTGTAACTTGGTAGTCGTTATAAAATGATTTTGAAAAAAATAACTGCAATATTTTTTCTTCTCCTTTTTGCCTTTAACTGGTTTGGTTACCGGTTAGCGTACGATTATGTTCAACAAAAAAACAATCAGAAATTAGAAGTACTTCTTGACAATGATTCTTATAGCGAAGAACATTTTGTTGAGCTTAAAATTCCTGTGCAGCATCTTGCTTATCAGAATAGCCAGGCAGCTTACGAGCGCTACAATGGCGAAGTAGAGCTAAATGGAACGCTATACAAATATGTAAAGCGCAAGCTTGCCGGCGATACGCTCTATTTAGTTTGCATCATCAATAGCAAAAAGATGCGGCTTGAAACAGCAAAGAATGATTTCTTCAAAATTTCAAACGATCTTCCGCAAAGCAACAATTCTAAAAGCTCAGATCATACCTTATCTGTTTTTAAAAATTTTCAACCTGTATTTAACGACTGTTCCTTCGGGGCCCATATTTCTGTGCTGATCTTAAGTCAGCAAAATAACTGGCTTCCCGAAGCAACAGCGCCGCTTTTGTTTGCAGCCCATCTTTCGCCGGAACAACCTCCGGATGCTATAGCAGCATAGTCAATCGAATTTTATCAAAGAAGTTTTCGGTGCACCGCATAATGCGCCGCATCGTGTTTATTCATTATTTCAATTTTCTCTCCTTAATATGAAAAAGTTATTTGCTGGCTTTATGGCCATCGCATTATTGTATGGATGTAATGCTAAAAAAGATTATGATAAAGTATTTAAAAATCCGCTTCTATTTAGCAGAACCGTTTATGAATTAAACGGCGTGGTTATGGGAAATAATTTCTCGCCCGATTGTTGCTTCCAGAAATTATCTGTATGCAAGTGTTGCTTCTTATGAGGTAATTGCCGCCGGATATCCTCATCAATATAAATCATTAGCCGGGCAGGTGAACGGACTTGAATCTGTTCCCAAACCAGGCAATGAAAAAATTGATTACGAATTTGCGGCATTGCTATCTTATTGCGAGCTGGGAAGTTCGGTTACATTTCCCGAAGGAAGTATGGACGTGTATGTAGACAGTCTTAAGAAACTGGCAAAAGACCATGGCATGCCTACTGATGTGTATAATAATTCCATCGCGTTTTCTCATTCGGTGTCGAACGCCATTTTACAATGGAGCAAAAAAGACAATTATGCACAAACAAGAAGCGCAGAAAAATATACCGTAACCGACGAAGCCGGCAGATGGGTGCCAACACCGCCTGCATACACATCGGCAATGGAGCCACACTGGCATGGAAATTCGCCCGGTGGTAATGGATAGCGCCACACAGTTTACTGCCCCTCCGCCGTATGAATTTAATATTAAGGACACCAACAGCGCCTATTACAAAGAAGTAATGTTGTCGAAACACGCGATAGAAAATCTTACGCCTGAGCAAAAGCACATTGCCGATTTCTGGGACGATAATCCATTTAAATTAAACGTATCCGGGCATGTAATGTTCGGCAGCAAAAAGTTTTCGCCCGGCGGCCACTGGATGAGCATTGTTGGCATTGCAGCACAAAAAGCCAATGCAGATTTTGCAACTACCGTGTATGCCTATGCGAAAACCAGTATTGCACTGTTTGATGCGTTTATACAATGCTGGAGTGTAAAATTCAAATACAATACAGCCCGGCCCGAAACAGTGATCAATAAATACTTTGATGCAGATTGGCAGCCCCATTTACAAACACCACCTTTTCCCGAATATACTTGTGGCCACTCCACTTGTTCTGCAGCTGCAGCGGAAGCACTTACCAGTGTTTTTGGTGATAATTTTTCCTACACCGATTCAACAGAAGCGGAATTTGGAATTGCCAACCGCAGTTTTAAATCTTTCAGGGATGCTGCATTAGAAAATAACATGGCCAGGTTTTATGGTGGAATTCATTATCACTATTCATGCCTTGCCGCCAATGAATGTGGCACAAAGGTAGGTAACCTTGTAGCAGAAAAACTTACCATGAAATTGTAATTGTAATTCTCAATAAAAACATTAAAAAACTTTTTATGAAACAATTTTTTTCGCTTTTAACAGGCGTTTTGCTGCTCATGATTTTTTCAACTGATGCAGCAGCGCAAGGCTGTGTTGCGATACGCAGCACCGGCGGAATTTGTACCATGGAACACGGCCACGCAGACAATGCGTCCAAATGGGTATTAAATGTAAACAACCGCTATTTTAAATCATTCCGCCATTTTGTTGGAACCAAAGAGCAAAAGCAAAGAATAGCCAATGGCTCCGAAGTAATTAATCATTCCTACACTTTAGATCTTACACTTACGCGCAATCTCAACAAATGGTGGTCGTTTTCTATCGATGCACCTATCGTTGCCAATACACGTTCTTCTTTGTATGAACACGACGGCAAAAACAGGTTCAGCACGCATTCTTTTGGCCTGGGCGATGTAAGGCTTTCTGCTTATCGCTGGGTTTTGGATCCTGCAAAAATGCCGAAGGGAAATATCCAGTTTGGCCTTGGGATAAAATTACCAACGGGCGATTATAAATACCAGGACGTTTTTCATAAGAATGACTCAACCCTGGTTCTCGGACCGGTTGATCAATCTATACAATTAGGCGATGGCGGCCTGGGATTTAGTACTGAAATGAATGCCTACTATAATGTTTCAAAAGTATTCAGTCTTTATGGTAATTTATATTATTTGTTAAGCCCGCGCGAGCAAAATGGAACGCTTACTTCAAGAGGCGGAACACCTTCAGCCGCAAGCATAAAAAACGGAAGCTTTGTAATGAGTGTGCCTGATCAATATATGATAAGAGCCGGAGCGAATGTTACTTTAAAAGACTTAACTGTTTCCGTCGGCTTTAGAGACGAATGTCTTGCCTTCTCATGATTTGATCGGAGGAAGCAAAGGCTTCAGACGCCCGGGATATATTCTTTCTGTTGAGCCAGGCCTGACTTATAATTTCAAAAAGATCAATGTCTATGCGTATGTGCCCATAGCATTTGAGCGCAATCGCACTCAAAGTGTGGCCGATATATTTCAAACAAAACTCACAGGCGTATATACACAAGGCGATGCAGCGTTTGCAGATTATACAGTGAATGTTGGCTTCTCTGTAAAATTTTAATGCGTTGGCCAGTTATCCGGGAAAGATATTGACTCGTGTTAAATCCCGGCAGAACTATTTGATTTTAAAAACCATTAAAATCTACAAAATGGCTTATATCGCTTTGACATTTTGCTTCCCGGTATAGCAGAAGGCTACGCAAATATTGATTAATATAAATAAAGATGTTTTTCTCATAAACATTTATAGATCCCTTTCCTGTTTCTACAGGAAAGGCCATCTATATTTTTAAAAAGAAATAATTCAATTAAAAATTTATGGAAGCCTTATGAAAAAGATATTTTATGCTGGTGTTATTGGCTTGCTGTTGTTTGAAATATTGAACGTGTATTTTATTATGCCAATGCCCGGCAGCCAGAAAATGAACAGCATCGATCTTGCTTATTTCCTGTACCGCTGGCGATGGTTATTCAGGATGTTGTTTTTAGCAATGATCTTGTATGGGTTTTTTATTTCTTCCAAAAAGCGTTTATGGGTACCGTTAGTATCGGTGATTATTGTGGCCGTGGGTATTTATGCTTTGAATTTTAAAATGGCTGCCGACCATATGTTCTATAAAACAAAAAATCTATTGATGGTGAATTCGAGTAAAAACAAAGTTGATTCCCAGCGATTGATCATTGGCATAGAACGAAACGGAATTGCCAAGGCTTATCCCATTCAATTTTTAGGTTATCATCACCAGGTTTCTGATACGATTGACGGCGAGCCCGTTCTGGTAACCTATTGTACCGTTTGCAGAACAGGAAGAGTTTTTCAGCCTATAGTAAACGGTAAGAATGAAACATTCAGATTAGTTGGGATGGATCATTTCAATGCGATGTTTGAAGACGCAACCACTAAAAGCTGGTGGCGGCAGGCAACCGGGGAAGCCATTACCGGTAAATTAAAAGGAGAAAAATTGCCCGAAGTCTCCAGCTCACAAACTTCTTTGGGAGAATGGCTCAGATTGTATCCCAATTCTTTGGTGATGCAAGCTGATCCCGATTTTGTTGCTTCCTACGACAGCACGTTCAAATACGAAAACGGTAAAAGCAAAAGCAAGCTTACCGGAACAGACAGTCTTTCCTGGAAAGAAAAATCATGGGTGATAGGTGTAAAAGCAGGAGGCAAGTCAAAGGCTTATGATTGGAATCAATTAAATAAAGAAAAAATTATCCGGGATAAAATTGATCAGACCCCAATTGCATTAATTCTTGCCGCTGACAACAAAAGTTTTTTTGCGTTTGAAATTCCTTCGGAGAATTCTGTTGTTGCTATGAGAAATGATACCTTGTTGCTCGATCAGCATATTTACAGGTTAGATGGAAAATCATTGGCCGGTGTAACAGATCTTAAAAGACTTCCTGCTTCGCAGGAATTCTGGCATAGCTGGCGAACGTTTAATCCTTAGAAACCGGCGTCATATAAATCAAAATATAGAAAATCTACTTTTCAGCTTATATGAATTCTTTAGTTCGATTTGCTTCTGCTCTTTAAAAACGATTAACTGAAATACATGAGATAAAAAGTTAGCGGAGATAATTATGCAACGTTATAAAAAATCATCAGAATACCTGTAAGCCTTTACCAGCGCGCCTTCACCTTCTTTACCGGGCCTGGAAATACCATGCTCCATTCCCAAAATTCCTTTGTAGCCCTTTTCATACAAGTGCTTAAATACATTTTTATAATTTATTTCGCCGGTTGTTGGTTCGTTTCTGCCTGGGTTATCGCCAATTTGAAAGTAGGCAATCTCTTCGTATGCCATATCTATATGGTTGATAAGGTTGCCTTCATTTTTTTGCATATGGTATATATCATATAATATTTTGCATGATGGGCTGTTAACGGCTTTACATATCTCATATGTTTGATCAGACGTGCGAAGAAAGAGATTAGGCGTATCGCTCAAAGGCTCGAGCACCATCACAATATTATGTGGCTCCAGGATGGCTGCGCCTTTTCGCAACGCTTCTATCACATTGCCTGTCTGGATTCCTATCGGCAATTTTCTTTCGAAATCACCAGGAACAACGGTTGTTAGCTTTCCATTAATTCGCCCGGAAATCTCAACAGCCTGCCTGCATCCCTTTAAAAATATGTCCACGTATTCCTGCTTGCCGGCTGCAAGCGAGTTGGCAGAGTTCCCTCCTTTATCAAGCACGAAAACCCCCATATGCATTCCAAGTTTCGCAAGCGTGTTGCCGATCTTTTCTTGCTCGGCAGGCGGCCGTGCTGCCATCCCGTTATCTTCAATTGCGCGAAATCCAAGGTCGTACGCGAACTTTATCTGGTCAATAAAATTATTGCCGGCGCTATTTTTAAACATGCCATCATGAATGGCATAATTTAGGCGAAAAGGCGCATTTTCCGCGGGCAAGATATTTCTATTGCCGGCTGCGCGGCTGATAGCTGGCGCCAATACCGACGTTGCTGCCAAAATAGTTTGTTGCATAAAATTTCTACGCTTCATCTTTATTTTTTGGAACAAATTAATACAATACCACAATAAATAAAACAACACATTGGTTGGGATTAATAATTGAATCTATTAACTCTGGTTGTTTGCAATGCAATTATTAAAAGATAGGCGCTTCCATTAAAGAAAATCAATATTAATTGTACATTCGGATATTATTAATTTTAAAAGCATCACATGCAAAACTGGCAAATTAAAACTTCCTTGTTTTTAAACTATTTTGTTTTTGCCATTTTGCTGAACAGCGTGGGCACAGTTATTTTACAGGTGCAAAATAATTATGCCATCACCCAATCATCGGCCAGTATTTTAGAAGCGTTTAAAGATCTCAGCATTGCTATCGCATCATTTCTTGTGGCTTCATACATTACACGCATCGGCTATAAGCGTTCTATGTTACTGGCGCTATTTTTTGTTACGATCGCGTGTTTATCAATGCCCCTCATTGGCGGCTTTGCTATGACCAAATTGCTGTTTGCCGTTACAGGCGCAAGTTTTGCGTTAATAAAAGTTTCTGTATATGCCACCATAGGGCTGGTAACTTCCAATAAAAAAGATCATGCAAGCTTCATGAATTTTATTGAGTCGTTTTTTATGATCGGCATCCTGGCGGGTTATTTTATTTTCAGCGCTTTTGTAGATAACGCCAATCCAAAATCTACTTCATGGCTTTCTGTATATTATTTGCTGGCCGCCATTTCGGCAATCGCCTTTTTTTTATTACTTACCGCGCCGCTGGATGAATCGTCGGTACACGATGCTGAAAGCAAATCTTTTTTAAAAGAATTTGGCGACATGGTAGCGCTGGCTATTCGCCCTTTGGTATTGGTGTTTCATTGTAAGCGCCTTTTTTTACGTATTGATAGAACAAAGTATTATGAGCTGGCTGCCTACGTTCAATAGCCAGGTGTTGCATTTGTCAACCACATTAAGCATCCAGATGGCCAGCATTCTCGCGGCGTCTACGGCGCTCGGAAGGTTTATTGCAGGAATTGTTTTAAGAAAAATCCATTGGATGAAAGTGGTTATCGCGTGTTTGCTGATTGCCGCCATCCTTGTTTTGCTTGTGATTCCCCTGGCTTCAAAAGTGCATGTAGCAGCTATTAATAACTGGCTGGATGCGCCTTTTGTGGCGTATATATTTCCGCTGATCGGGCTATTGCTGGCGCCCATCTATCCCGCCATCAACTCTGTTATTTTAAGCTCGCTGCCGTTGAGGCAACACGGCCCGATGAGCGGATTGATTGTGATATTTTCGGCTATCGGTGGAACGACCGGGTCAATTATTACCGGCCATATATTTGAAGCATACGGCGGCCAAACGGCTTTTTATTTTTCCCTGATTCCGATCGCAATATTAATCACCAGCCTTTTCTTTTTTAATCGCCTGCAAAAGAAAGCTGCAGTAGATGCCGGGTAATTTCAGTAACTTTTCTCAACGGTTTTAAAGGCGCGTATTTATGGAGATCAAAGAAATTTTTTCGTTAGGAGAACTGTTCGAAAAAGTTCAGATGCAGCGCATCTTTGCTGATGGCAAAACATTTGTAGACTGTACACCGAAGTTTGAATTTTCGTTTATACATGACCGTTATGAAGCAGAAAAAAATAATAAAGATTTTGACCTGGCGAATTTTGTGGACAGGCATTTCACATTGCCGGCCGAAGCACCCACCGGTTTTTTAAGCGATACCAAAATGCCGCTTAACGAGCATGTGGAAAATCTATGGGACCTGCTTACAAGAAAACCACTAAAATCTACAAATTCGCTTATATCGCTACCGGCGCCATATGTGGTTCCCGGAGGAAGATTCAGAGAAATTTATTATTGGGATAGCTACTTCACCATGCTCGGGTTACAGGTTTCAGGAAGGGTAGACCTGATACAGAATATGGTTGATAATTTTGCATTTCTGATTGATCGCTTTGGCTTTATTCCCAACGGCAACCGCAGCTACTATCTTGGAAGATCGCAGCCGCCTTTTTTTGCTGCAATGGTAAAACTGCTGAGTGAGGAAAGAGGCGACGGAATTCTTGTAAGATACCTGCCGCACCTCGAGAAAGAATATCATTTTTGGATGCGGGGAACGGATGTTTTATCAAATGAAAACAAGACATCGCACCGAACAGCCATTTTGCCGGATGGCAGCGTTTTGAATCATTACTGGGACGAATATGATACGCCAAGGCCCGAATCATTTGCAGAGGATGTTGAGCTGGCACAGCATGCTTCAGATAAATCTTTAATGTTCCGCGAACTGCGTGCCGGTGCAGAGTCGGGCTGGGATTTTTCTTCGCGGTGGTTTAAAAATAAAACTGATTTTTCTTCTATTCATACTACTGAAATAATTCCGGTTGATCTCAATTGTCTTTTATTTAAACTTGAAACAACACTTGCTGAAGCTTATCGCATATCAGGAGATAAACCGTTGCACGAAAAGATTGTAACGGCTATGCATACACGAAAAGATACGATCAATCGTTATTGCTGGAATGAAGACAAAGGATTTTATTTTGATTATGATTATGTACAAGGTCAGCAAACTACTTCCTGGACATTGGCAGCCGCTTTTCCCTTATATTTTGGAGTAGCCGATAAAGAGCAGGCTGCACGCGTAGCCAACATCATAAAGAAAAAATTTCTTGCAGATGGAGGCTTAATTACAACAACTGAAACAACCGGTCAGCAATGGGATGCGCCCAATGGCTGGGCTCCCTTGCAATGGATTGCTTTTCGCGGACTTATCAAATATGGCCATATCGGGCTTGCAAAAGACATTGCCAAACGATGGCTGGACATCAACCACCAGGTTTTTGAAAACACCGGCAAGATGATGGAGAAATACAACGTTGTTGACACCAATCTTAAAGCCGGTGGCGGTGAATATCCGGCACAGGACGGCTTTGGCTGGACAAATGGTGTTTATCTCGCCCTGTACAAATGGATGAAAGAAATATTGCCTTGAGTTATTTATCGATGCCTTCCAACGCGAACATAAATGCATAATTGAGCGCCACATCTTTCAAATAATCGAACCTGCCCGAAGCGCCACCATGGCCAAACTTCATATTGGTGTGCAGCAACAAGATGTTCTTATCCGTTTTCATTTCTCTTAATTTCGACACCCATTTTGCAGGCTCAAAATATTGAACCTGGCTATCGTGCAGGCCCGTTGTAACCAGCATGTTCGGGTAATTTTTTCTTTCTACATTTTCATACGGAGAATAGCTTTTCATGTAGAAATAAGCTTCCTTATTTTTTGGATTACCCCATTCATCAAACTCGTTTGTTGTAAGCGGAATACTTTCGTCAAGCATGGTATTTACCACATCAACGAAGGGCACCTGCGCAATTACTCCATTCCACAAGTCAGGAGCCATATTTACCACAGCGCCCATCAGCAAGCCTCCTGCGCTGCCGCCCTGTGCATATAAATGTTTACTGCTTGTAAATTTTTCAGCAATCAAAAATTTACCGGCATCAATAAAATCAGTGAACGTGTTTTTCTTCTTCATCATTTTTCCATCTTCATACCATTGGCGGCCCATTTCCTGGCCACCCCTGATGTGCGCAATGGCAAAAGCAAAACCGCGGTTGAGCAGACTGAGGCGGGTGCTTGCAAAAGAGGCATCCATACTGGCGCCATAAGAACCGTAAGCATATAAAAGAAGAGGCGATTCACCATTCTTTACAAAGCCTTTTTTATAAACAATTGAGACTGGAATTTTAGTGCCATCCATTGCGGTCGCATAAATTCTTTCAGAAATATAATCTGCAGGGTTATATCCGCCCACCACTTCCTGCTGCTTCATTAATTTTCTGGTTCGCTGAGCCAGGTTGTAATCATAAACCGAAGGAGGCGTTGTAAGCGAGCTGTAATTAAACCGGAAAGTAGTCGAATTGTATTCAGGATTGATGCCTGCGTCTGCCGTGTAGGCCGGCTCGCCAAAATCAAGATAATGTTCCTGGTTGTTGGATAAATCTCTGATCTGCATTTGCACCAGTCCATTTTTTCTTTCGCTTATCACCAGGAAATTTTTAAACTCGTCCACATTCGAGATCAATACATCTTCGCGGGGAGCAATTACATCCTTCCAGTTTTCATTACCGGTTTTTGATAAGGGCGTTTCCATCAACCGGAAATTTTTTGCATCCTTGTTGGTAAGAATTAAAAATTTATTGTCTAACGGAATAACGCTGTACAGTACTTCCTTCATCCTCGGCTGAAAGGATTTGAATTCAGCATCCGGCCGGGAAGCATCAATAATAAAGGTTTCCGAAGAAAGCGTTGCTCTCGAGCTTATCAAAATATATTGACTGTTTTTGGATTTGCGAACGCCGATATAATTGCTCTTGTCTTTTTCCTCATACACCACTTTATCGTTCGCAGCCGACGTATTCAAAAAATGCCTTTTGATTTTTTCAGACAATAAAGTTTCAGGATTATTGGCAGTGTAAAACAAAGTTTTATTATCATTTGCCCACACCATGTTCCCATTAGTTGAGCTAATTTCATCCTTCAATAATTTTCCTGTTTCGAGATCTTTAATATAGATGGTATATTGGCGGCGGGAAACGGTGTCCACCCCAAAAGCTAATAATTTATTATCGGGACTAACCTGCAATCCGCTGATTGCATAATAAGCGTGCCCTTCAGCCAGGGCATCCACGTCTAGCAAGATCTCTTCCTTTGCAGACAAGCTGCCTTTCCGCCTGCAATATTTATAATATTGTTTTCCGTCTTCGGTGCGCGAATAATAATAATAGCCGTTTTTAAATACCGGAACGCTTTCGTCCTTTTCTTTAATGCGGTTTTTCATTTCGGTGAAAAGATTTTCCTGGAGTTGTGTGGTTCCGGCCATCATTTTATCCAGGTAATTATTTTCCGCCTCCAGGTATGAAACCACTTTATCACTGTCGGGTCCTTTCTTAAAAAAATCAATCATCCAATAATAATTATCAATTACGTCATCTCCATGAATTGATCTGAGGTGAGATTTTTTTTCTGCAACCGGAGGTTTGATGTCTGGCCATTTATATTGTTGCGCCTTCATTGTGTTAGGTAATATAATTATGATTGATAAAAATAAAACAGAAGTAAGTGGTTTCAGCATAAAAATATTTTGCTTCAAGATAGTGAAAGTATTGATTGAGAAAAGCAAGAAATGGTAAGCCGTCGCGAAAAATTGTTACCGGTAAAAATGCTGCGCTTCAATTTCTTCTTTTACAATATCCGGCACCAAAAAGCGAATTGATTTCTTATCCCGGATCATCTCACGGATATGCGTACTCGAAATTTGAAGAAGCGGCGCATCGAGCACTTGTATATTGTTGGATAACATCTCGGGCTTTACCTTATAACCTGGCCGTACATATATATAGATGCTGTAGTCCCGTAAAATAAGTTCGTAGTTTTTCCATTTTTTTATGTTTGAAAAACTATCGCTTCCCATGATTACTGAAAACTGGTGCTGAGGGTGTTTTTCAGCCAGGTAAGTGAGCGTATCAATTGTGTACGAAGGCTTCGGCAAAGAAAATTCAATATTAGACGAGCGCATTTTTTTTTCACCTTCAATGGCCAGGTCTATTAGATGCTTCCGGTGTTGTTCGTTTATCAAAGAATTGGAAAGCTTCAGCGGATTTTGGGGCGAAACCACCAGCCAAATCTGCTGTAGCGAAGTATAATTGGCCAAATAGGAGGCAATGATGAGGTGGCCATTATGTACCGGGTTGAAAGAGCCAAAATATAATCCAATATTCACTAATATATTGATTTTTAAACGGTTACAATTGCTTCAACTATTATTTGCTCTGCCTCGTCGAGCCTGAGGCTTAATGAATACCCTGCAACCAATACATAAATTGGATCTCCCAGCGGCGCTTTTTTCCACACGGTTATTTCTTCTTCAGGAAGGCAACCCATTTCCATAAGCTTTAGAATGATCTCGTGATTTTCGAAAGACTTAATTTTTACTTTTGTTCCCGGCTTTACCTGTGATAATTTCATCGGGTCAAATATATCATTCATACACAACACTCAATTGCGATTTTAGAAAAAACAAATGGGCAAAATTTCATTTAACAACAATAACATTAATCCTTCGCTTAAAAATAAATCGCAATTGAAAGATTTCCTTGCTGCTATTTTCGAAGAAGAAAAAACCGACTTTGAATCCGCCTCTTACATTTTTTGCACAGATGATTATTTACACACGCTCAATCAACGGTATTTAAACCACGATACCTTAACCGATATTATCACCTTTACGCTCTCTGGCCCTCAACGACCGATTATTTCAGAAATTTACATAAGCGTTGACCGCGTACGTGAAAACGCCGATTCACTAAAAGTTTCATTTGTCGATGAGCTTCATCGTGTGATGATACATGGAATTTTACACCTCTGTGGCTATTCAGACCATACCAAGGAATTAAAATCGGCAATGCGCGAAAAAGAAAATCAATACCTGGCGAAAATTGATTTTTAAGAATGATATAAGCGAAAAAGTAGTTTTTCACATTTAACAAGACCTTCTTCCCAAATTAAAATGCTGTTTATTGAATTTCGGTTTAAATCAATCTGAAAAACTTGTTCCACGTGGAACATTCTCTTCTTTAAACCCTAGCTGGATTTCAAACAAACCATTTTATAGATTTCTTTCCTTTTTACTTATGTTCCACGTGGAACATAACATCAAGCAAACATTTCTACCTAAAAAATTCAATTTCGGTACTTTTGCAGAATGTTTCAAGAATACGACGTAATAGTAGTGGGCGCTGGACATGCAGGTTGTGAAGCAGCGGCTGCGGCGGCCAATTTAGGTAGTAAAACGCTGCTGGTAACCATGAATATGCAGAATATGGCCCAAATGAGTTGCAATCCGGCAATGGGAGGAATCGCAAAAGGGCAGATAATAAGAGAAATCGACGCTTTGGGAGGATATTCGGGGATTGTGACCGATGAAACCATGATTCAGTTTCGAATGCTGAACAAAAGCAAAGGACCGGCTATGTGGAGTCCCAGAGCTCAGAGCGATCGCCAGTTATTTTCAATGAAATGGCGCAATCTGCTCGAACAAACGCCTAATCTTGATTTCTACCAGGATTCGGTAACTGGATTAACCAAATCCGGCGATCACATTACAGGAATTCAAACATCTCAAGGACATCATATCAAGGCGAAATCTGTGGTCCTAACCAATGGAACATTTTTAAACGGTGTAATCCACATAGGAGAAAAGCAATCCAAAGGCGGAAGAATGGCTGAAAAAGATTCTGTTGGAATCACCGAGCAGTTAGTAAAATGGGATTTTGAAAGCGCGAGGCTGAAAACAGGCACTCCACCCAGAATTGACGGCCGCTCGCTTGATTATTCCAAAATGGAAGAGCAAAAAGGGGATGAGGAAATCACCGGCTTTTCTTTTTTAGATACCAACAAGCCTCAAAAACAAAGAAGTTGCTGGATCACCTATACCAATCAGGAAGTTCATGACATCTTAAAGACCGGTTTCAGCGAAAGTCCCATGTTTCAGGGCAGGATTAAAGGTACAGGCCCGAGATATTGCCCAAGTATAGAAGATAAAATCAACCGCTTCGCCGAAAGAGAGCGCCACCAATTGTTTGTAGAGCCGGAAGGCTGGGACACAATTGAAGTATATGTTAATGGATTTTCATCATCATTGCCGGAAGAGGTTCAACATAAGGCCCTTAGAAAGATCCGCGGATTTGAAAACTGCAAAATGTTCAGGCCTGGATATGCAATTGAATACGATTATTTTCCGCCAACGCAGTTAAAATTGAATCTCGAGACAAAACTGGTAAAAAATTTATTTTTTGCAGGACAAATCAATGGAACGACCGGCTATGAAGAAGCGGCCTGCCAGGGAATTATCGCAGGAATAAATGCGCATCAGGCAGTGAATGCTAAAGAAGCATTTACCCTAAAAAGAAACGAAGCTTACATTGGCGTTCTGGTAGATGATCTGATTAATAAAGGAACCGACGAGCCTTATCGAATGTTTACAAGCAGGGCAGAATACCGCACATTGCTGAGACAGGACAATGCAGATCTCAGGCTAACAGAAAAAAGCTACCGGATAGGTCTTGCTTCGGAGGAAAGAATGCAGAAAGTTATCAAAAAGAAAAAAGACATCGCAGAAGTAATTGATTTGTTGCGCCGGATTAGATTTGAGCCAGATGATATCAACACTTTTCTTATCGAGAAATCTTCTGCACCGGTTTCGCAAAGAGTTAAAGCCGCCCAGGTGCTTTTGCGGCCGGGAATTGACCTGGAAAGTTTAATTCAACAGGTTCCATTGGCCGAAGAAGCAATTGGCCATTTTTCCAAAGAAGCGCGTGAACAGGCAGAAATACAAATAAAGTATGAAGTGTATCTTCAGAAAGAAGAAGAGATGGTTACCAAAATGAGCGCGCTCGAAAATCAAATTATTCCCGATAGTTTTAATTATGAGCACATTTCATCCTTGTCTAATGAAGCGCGGCAAAAATTTAAAAAAATAAGGCCTCAAACCCTTGGGCAGGCCAGCAGAATCAGCGGTGTTAACCCAAGCGACGTGCAGATTTTGATGGTTTATATGGGGAGATAGGAAGAGTTGAGGGTTTAGAGGAGCCTATAGTGTGTAGAATTGTTTGGAGGTTTAGATAAGTTTAAAATAAGTTTTCGTTTATACATAACCGTTATATAATAAAGATGACACTACAATTAATGCCCGGTTCCGATAAAAAGAAGGTTTTTGAACAGGTAAATCATTTTCTTGAAAGCAATGGCTTCAAAGTAATTAATTCGGATGAAACCCGTCCCTGGGGCGGATTCTTTGTAATTGATGAATCTCAATCACAAAAATTCGTTGATTATTTTTTTGCCGATGTACCGGATGAGGACAAACAAAGTGCCGGCAAAATAAGTCCCAAGATCTTAGTGGTGGAAAAAGCAAAACGCCTGAGCTGGCAGTATCATCATCGCCGCGCCGAATTATGGAAAGTGATTGCCGGGGAAGTGGGCGTAATCACCAGTCCCAATGATGAAGAAAAAGAAATACAGTTGAAAAAGGAAGGAAGCATTGTTACTTTAAAACAAGGCGAGCGCCACCGACTGATCGGATTAGACGACTGGGGCATTATCGCAGAAATATGGAAACATTCTGATAACGCTGTTCCCAGCGATGAAGAAGACATCGTTCGCGTTCAGGATGATTTTGGAAGATAACTCTTAAAAATCTACTAAAACCTACTTTTTGGCTTATATGAGCCGAGTTCGAAACAAAGGAAGATCTTATTTGGTTTGAACAAGAAACATCCTATTGTTCGCAAGTAATATATTGATAATCAATGTATTACGGGCGATTTAATGAGAGAGGCAAAAATTACAAACAGCGCCGGCCGATTCTATTGAAATGACACAATAAAAAAAGCTGCCTCAAGGTTTGAATCTCGAGGCAGCTTTTGTGGTGTGGGGCGGGATCGAACCGCCGACACAAGGATTTTCAGTCCTTTGCTCTACCGACTGAGCTACCGCACCATTGAACGGGCGGCAAAAATAGAATTATTCATTTAAAATAAAAATTCCTTTTTGCTTTTTTTTTAATTTCCATATTCACACAGAAATTTAATCCGCATAATCTTCAATTGCTCAAACGTGTAATTACCATCTGAAAGCTCGTCTTTAGCCACATCCAGGCTGGAAGTTTGGCAACCCTTGAAATAATCTATGATCTCTTCCCTTTCATATTCTTCTACCAAATCTTCGATGGCATAGTCCAGGTTTAATTTGGTGCCACTGGCAACGATCGTTTCCATTTCTTCCAGCAATTCCTCAAGTTTAAGTGTCCTGTTCCTGGCAATGGTTTCCAGCGGCATTTTTTTATCTACATTCTGAATGATAAAAACTTTATTGCTGTTTTTATTTACCACGCTTTTCATCACAAAGTCGTCGGGCTTTTCAATATTGTTTTCCTCCACATATCGTTCTATCAATTGAACAAAAGGCCTTCCGAATTTAAGGGCTTTGCCAACGCTTACTCCCTGGCATTTCTCCAACTCTTTTAAAGTAGTTGGATAAAGCATCGCCATATCGAGCAAACTGGTTTCGAGAAATATCACAAAAGGAGGCAGGTTTCGCTTTTTAGCTTCCTGCTGGCGCAGATCTTTTAGCAGTTGCACCAGCTTTTCGTCGGTTGCAACGCCTTCCCCTGCATCCGCCGCATCCTCTTCTTCTTCGCCATCCGTTTCATAAATGTGATTGAGCGCGATCTTGAAGGAAACCGCTTTTTTCAAAAAGCCCTCACCTTTCCTGGTAAGCTTTAGCACTCCATAGTCCTCAATGTCCTTTTGAATATAACCTTCAAGCAACATTTGCCTGATCAATGAATTCCAGAAATGTTCGTCATGATCTTTTCCTGAGCCAAACTCCGCCCTTTCTTCGTGGCGGTACATCTTTATCTGGGGATTTAGCTTACCCACAATCACCGGAATCATATAAGTAATAGGAAACCGCTCTTCAAGGCCCCTGATTGCCTTTAATGCAATTAATGCCTGTGGCTTGGCCTCTATCAGTTCTTTAGGATTTTTGCAGTTATCGCATTGTCCGCCGCAATTATCCTGAGTATAATTCTCGCCAAAATAATTCAACAAAATTTTTCTGCGGCAAACGGCACTTTCTGAATAGGCCACCGTTTCGTTGATTAACTGCGCGCCAATCTCGCGTTCGCTCAATGATTTATCGCGCATTAGATGTTCCAGTTTAGCAACATCTTTATGTGAATAGTAAAGAAGGCATTTACCTTCCAAACCATCGCGACCGGCACGCCCGGTTTCCTGGTAATAATTTTCTATCGATTTTGGAATATTATAGTGAATAACAAAACGTACGTCGGGCTTATCTATTCCCATTCCAAATGCAATGGTAGCAACAATTACCTGAACCTCTTCGCCAAGAAACTGGTCCTGGCGCCGGGCCCTTAGTTTGGCATCCAAGCCTGCATGATAGGCAACCGCCAGGATACCGTTTGCCATCAGCATCTGTGCAAGTTCTTCAGTAGTCTTCCTGTTGAGCGTATAAATGATGCCGCTTTTTCCTTTATTCTGCGAAATAAATTTTACAATGCTTTTTACCGCCTGATCTTTTTTAACCTTTGGTACCACCTCGTAATAGAGATTAGCACGGTTAAAAGAAGAAACAAATATTTTGGGATTGCGTAATCCCAGGTTTTTAACGATATCGCTTTGAACCTTTGGCGTTGCTGTAGCTGTAAGAGCAATTACGGGTTTGTGTTCGTCAATTTGCTCCATAATTTCCCGGAGTCTCCTGTATTCGGGCCTGAAATCATGCCCCCATTCACTGATACAATGGGCTTCATCCACGGCAAAAAATGAAATATCCAATTCTTTGAAAAAATCAATGTTCTCCTCTTTGGTTAACGTTTCGGGGGCTACATACAGCAATTTTGTCTGGCCCGAAAGAAGATCCTCTTTTACCAGCTTTTGCTGGCCTTTATTAAGCGTGCTGTTCAAAAAATGCGCAATGTTATCAGTACTGCTATAGCCGCGAACCAGGTCAACCTGGTTTTTCATTAGGGCAATCAGTGGCGATACAATAATTGCGCACCCTTCACTGATAATTGCCGGAAGCTGGTAGCAGAGGCTTTTTCCGCCGCCGGTGGGCATAATAACGAACGTATCATTCCCCGATAAAAGGCTATTTATAATTTCTTCCTGCGGTTCTTTAAATGTACTGAAACCAAAATGTTTTTGAAGGCTGGCTGAAAGTGATGCTGAATTGGCTGTTTTTTCGGATTTCCTCTTTGATGAGATGCCGTTGGATTTGGGTTTTGTTTTTGTTGTAGTAGGCATGGTTTTTCTTTTCTTCTCTTCCCCTGGTGGTGAATAAGGTGTCCAAAGTTAATTCAAATGTGCTTCAATTCAGGCTATCGGATCATTCTTTTTACATTATAACCTTTCTTTATCAACAATTGAACGTGATAAGTTACGCATTTCTGCCGAAAAAGAAAAATGGCCGGCATTGCTTACAATTGCATTTAAAGTAGGTTTGCATGCATTTATTATTAAAGGCTTTGAATTCGAAAAAAAACTATTTAATATTATATACTTTAAATGGAACTGAATATATCAGATATTGCCAAAAGAACCATTGGACAGGAAGCCGCTTCGGTAAATAATTTAATGAATTTCATTAACGAGGACTTCGAAAAAGCAGTGTCCCTCATTTATCAAAGTAAAGGACGGCTTGTGATAAGTGGCATTGGAAAAAGCGCCATCATCGCGCAGAAAATCGTTTCCTCACTAAACAGTACCGGCACTCCTTCGCTTTTTTTACATGCTGCGGACGCCATTCATGGCGATATCGGCATGGTGCGCCAGGAAGATGTGGTAATGCTCATCAGCAAAAGTGGCGACAGCCCTGAGATTAAAGTACTTGTTCCGCTGATCAAAAATTTTAATAATCCACTGATTGCGTTGTGTGGCAACATGGAAAGCTATCTTGCAAAAAGCGCAGACCTTATCTTAAATACAACTGTTTCCGAAGAAGCATGCCCCAACAATCTTGCTCCAACAAGCAGTACTACTGCACAAATAGTTATGGGCGACGCGCTTGCTGTTTGCCTGATGAGCCTGAGAGGTTTTAGCCCCGAGGATTTTGCAAAATTCCATCCCGGGGGCACGCTGGGTAAAAAGCTTTATCTCCGTGTAAGCGACCTTTATATTCACAACGAAAAACCCGCCGTGAATGTTGAAAGCCCGCTAAAAGATGTTATTATTGAAATCACCAAAAAGCGTTTAGGCGTAACTGTTGTATTGGACAATGATGAAAATTTATTGGGCATCATAACCGATGGCGACCTAAGAAGAATGTTGGAAAAAGATTTGTATCATGCAGGCATAAAAGCAAAAGACATCATGACGGTAAATCCTAAAACGATACAAAGTAATGAGCTTGCTGTTAATGCACTTGATATAATGAGAAAGCACAACATCACTCAACTGCTGGTATTAAGTGAGAAAAAGTACGAAGGAATTATCCATTTACACGATCTTGTAAGGGAGGGAATTATTTAATTTTATGTTGATATGAAAAATAACAATTACGTCGCCATAATGGCCGGTGGAATAGGAAGCAGGTTTTGGCCGGTGAGCCGCCTGGATTTTCCGAAGCAATTTCTTGATATTTTGAACGTAGGAAAAACACTGATACAATCCACCTGCGACCGCTTTGCCCAATTTATTCCGTTAGAAAATATCTATGTGGTTACCTCTCATCAATATAGGGATATCGTTGCCAAACAACTGCCACAACTAAACCCCGAGAATATTGTGTGTGAGCCATCGCGCAAAAACACCGCACCATGTATCGCTTACATTTCTTACAAGCTGCAGCAGCTTAATCCGGAAAGCAATTTAATTTGCGCTCCCGCAGACCATCTTATTCTTGATGAAACCTCCTTCATTAAAACATGCATCGAAGCGCTTGAGTTCACGGAAAAAAATAATGCCTTGCTTACATTAGGCATCAAACCTTTTCAGCCAAACACCGGATATGGCTACATTCAATTTGAAGAACATTCTGTAAGCGACAATATTTATAAAGTAAAAACTTTTACCGAAAAACCAGATCTTGAACTGGCAAAAACTTTTCTTGCAAGCGGCGATTTTTTATGGAATGCAGGCATTTTTGCCTGGCAAACAAAAAGTATCATTGCTGCATTTGAAAAATATCTTCCCGAAATCCACGAGATTTTTGACGGAGCCAAAAAAGCAATGAATTCGGATAAAGAGCAAGAAGCCATCGAATTGATCTATCCGTTGTGCGTAAACATTTCCATCGATTATGGCATACTCGAAAAAGCGCACAATGTTTATGTAATTCCTTCTTCTTTCGGGTGGAGCGATCTCGGTACGTGGGGCAGCGCGTACGAAAACCTGGAAAAAGATTATAACGAAAATGCGGTGGCAGGCGAAAATATTATTCTCTTCGATTCTACTAAAAATGTGGTTCATTCAACCAGCGAAAAATTAATATTGCTGCAGGGATTAGATGATTTTATTATTGTTGACACCCCAGATGCTTTGTTAGTTTGTAAGAAAAATAAAGAGCAGCAGATAAAAGAATATTTAGCCGAAATAAAAAGAAATAAGGGCGATAAATATTTGTAAGAACGGCAGCCGCGTATTCTTGCATAGCAATTCTATTCTACAATTTTTATCCTGAAAATCTATATTTTCGGTTATCTCATTAAACGAATATTTTGAGCAACCTTACAATTAAAAGCAAGTTACCCAATACCGGCGAAACGATATTTACTACCATGAGTGTGTTGGCGCTTCAACATAATGCCATCAATCTCGGCCAGGGATTTCCGGATTTTGAAATGAATGAGGCATTGATCGATCTTGTTTCGAAAGCAATGAAAGACGGTCACAATCAATATGCCCACATGAATGGGCTTTTGGCCCTGCGTGAAAGGATAGCAGAAAAAGTTTCTTTTCTTTACAACACCTCCATCAATCCGCAGCAGGAAGTTTGTGTTACACCCGGCGGAACTTATGCAATTTATACAGCCCTTACCACCATTCTTAATCCCGGCGATGAGGTAATTGTTTTTGAGCCGGCTTATGACAGCTACGTTCCAAACATTGAAATAAACGGCGCTGTTGCTGTATTGATACCGCTTTCTTTCCCTGATTACAAAATAAACTGGAATGTTGTTCGGGAGAAAATTACCCCGAGAACAAAAATGATCCTGTTGAATTCGCCGCACAATCCAACCGGAAGTGTGCTTGATAAAACAGACATCGACGAGTTAAAAAGCATTGTTTCAGGCACCGGCATTTTTATATTAAGCGACGAAGTGTACGAGCACATTATTTTCGACGGAAAAATTCATGAAAGCATTTTAAAATACCCCGAACTTTTTGCAAGAAGTTTTGTGTGCTTTTCTTTTGGAAAAGTATATAATTGTACCGGGTGGAAAATGGGTTACTGCATTGCGCCCGAAAATTTGATGAAAGAGTTTTTAAAAGTGCATCAATTTAATTGCTTTTCGTGCAATACTCCCATGCAATATGCACTTGCCGAATTTCTTGAGCAAAAGGACGAATACCTGCAACTCGGGAATGCATTACAGGAGAAAAGAGATTATTTTAATGAGCTGATGAAATCAACCCAATTTAAAGCGATTCCATCTCATGGAAGTTATTTTCAATTATATAGCTATGCGGGTTTTAGCGATGAGCCGGAAATAGATTTTGCTAAAACATTAACCCGCCAGGCCCGCGTGGCCGCCGTGCCTGCATCCGCATTTTATGTTGAAAATACCGATAATAAAGTGCTGCGGTTTTGCTTTGCTAAAAAGAAAAGCACCTTAAAAGAAGCAGTAGAAAGGTTGTGCGCCTATCAATCCAGAATTTAAATTCTTTCCCTAATAATTCTCTTCAAGATCACAAAAAACTACTTTTTGGCTTACCTGAAGTACAAATAGTTCGTCAAACTTCAATTTTGTTTTACCAGAGTGACTTAACTGTAAAATTGGGTAAATGATTCTAACATAGGTAAAAAAATCAACAATATTTTTTTCGTCTACTAGTAATAAATACGAAAAACTACATTTTCACTTTCATGGAACATGTTTTGCTCATCAAGGATTATCATTAAATCCTAAAAAATATTTTTTATGAAAAAGCTAAGTATAGTTTCGTTGATCTCGGCATCGATTATATTTTGTGCGTGCAACGGCGGCTCCACAAAAAGCACCACATCCGACACTACCACTACAACAACTTCGGATACATCATCTAAAATGATGAGCGCTGATACAAGTCATCATATGGCCTCAACTTCCAATACCGATACATCAAAAATGGTAATGGCAGATAAAGACACTAAAGATTTTGCGCAGAAGGCTGCAACCGGTGGAATGATGGAAGTACAATTGGGAAATATTGCGCAAAAAAACTCATCTACCCAGGCGGTTAAAGATTTCGGACAAATGATGGTTGATGATCACACCAAAATCAATGATCAGTTAAAAAGCCTCGCCTCAAAAAAGATGATTGACCTGCCTTCTATGGTTACTAATGATCAACAAAAAGATATTGACAAGCTGAGCAAAAAAACAGGAGCTGATTTTGATAAAGATTACGTTTCAATGATGATAGACGATCACAAAAAAGATATAGCCGAATTTAAAAAGAATGGAAACAAACTTGCTGATGCTGACATGAAAACTTTCATCATGAATGCATTGCCGACATTGCAAAAACATTTGGATTCCATTCAGGCAATAAAGAAAAGGATGTAAATCAGATTAGAAAAAACACCGAAAAAAAAGAGGGCATTTATTTGCCCTTTTTTTATTGAATATATTTTAAAGAAATGCTTTTACAACACCAGCACTCCGGTTGCAATAAATTCTATTTCTTCTTTCGGCGAAGTAATCATTGCAATTTCTTCAGCAGATTTTCCGGCATCTTTTGCATAATGTTGTAGTTTACTTACCGATGTAACCGACTTCTTTGCAGTTCCCTCCAAAACGATTTCACGGCCATTAATATCGGAAGGAACAAAAAAACCATAATCCTCAAATTTCACCATAATCTCGTCGCCGGCTGCATTGGCAAGCTTCATCCAGCAACCTTTCTTTTCGCACACGCCCACTACTTTACCTTTTACTTTTCCAGTAAACTGATTTTCTTTTTGTAAAGTTTGGGAAAGAGCTTCAACAGACACCGAATGATCATTGTTAAAGGAGGTTCCGTAAGCAACACCACTTGCTGCAGGCGTTATTTGCGCACCGGCGGAAAATGAAACAAGAGCCAGGATAGCTATAATAAATATCTTCATTTGATTAATTTTAGTATTGCAAACATAATAAATTCGTTTCTGTAAAAACAATAGCATATCACTAAAATATTTATCAATAAAATACTAAATTTATTAGTTTTGCCCGATTATTTATTTTTATATTTGCACAACTAATATCTTTACAGGAATTCATTCAAAATAAACATTAATACCATTTTATGGCAGCAAATACACCGGATAAAAATTCCGAAAAATTAAAAGCATTAAAATTAACGATTGATAAGATAGACAAAGATTTTGGAAAGGGAAGTGTGATGATGATGAATGAGCGTTCGCAGGAACCTCATGAAACCATTTCCACCGGCTCAATTGGACTGGATGTGGCGCTCGGGATTGGCGGATTGCCCAAAGGAAGAGTAGTAGAAATTTATGGGCCGGAATCTTCTGGTAAAACAACTTTGGCGATTCATGTAATTGCTGAAGCACAAAAGAAAGGCGGTATGTGTGCTATCATAGATGCCGAACATGCCTTTGACAGCGCCTATGCAAGAAAATTAGGGGTGGATGTGGATAATCTTTTAATAAGCCAACCGGATTATGGGGAACAAGGTTTGGAAATTGCAGACCGTTTAATTCTCTCGGGAGCGCTTGATGTAGTGGTAATAGATTCTGTTGCTGCTTTGGTTCCGAAGGGAGAACTGGAAGGGGAAATGGGTGACAGCAAAATGGGTTTGCAGGCTCGTTTAATGAGCCAGGCTTTAAGGAAACTAACAGCAACTATCAGCAAAACAAATTGCTGTTGCATCTTCATTAACCAGTTGCGCGATAAAATAGGAGTGATGTTTGGAAGTCCGGAAACAACTACCGGCGGTAATGCGTTAAAATTTTATGCGTCAGTAAGGCTCGATATTCGCCGGATGGCTCAGATAAAAGACGGCGATACTTCTGTTGGAAACCGTGTAAAAGTAAAAGTGGTAAAAAATAAAATGGCGCCTCCATTCAGGGTAGCAGAATTTGATGTAATCTTTGGCGGCGGAATTTCTAAGGTGGGTGAAATTATAGATATGGGAGTTGATTTGGGTGTGATTCAAAAAAGCGGAAGCTGGTTCAGTTATGATACCACCAAACTTGGCCAGGGCCGTGAAGCAGTTAAACAATTATTATTAGATAATCCGGAGTTATCTAACGAATTGGAAGGAAAGATAAGAGTGAAGATTGCCGATAGTGTTGCGGTTTAATTTTTCAATTCAGTATATAAAAGTTATCAGGCCTGCATTTTTGCAGGCTTTTTTGCTGATGCTCACATAAAAAATTTTTGATATATTTCTCTTTTCTTTTGAAAAAAGATACTTTTGCCATTAACTAAAAACTAATGCTATGAAGAAATTAAAACTTCTGTTTATTCTCTCTTTATTCTTCTTTACTCAATCAAAATCGCAAACTTCTAAAGCTGTTTATGCAGAAATCGGCGGCCCCGGGCTTGCCTCAGCAAACTATGACATGCGATTTTCTCAAAACGATGATGGTTTTGGTGGCCGGATCGGGGTTGGTGGATTTTCATTATCAGACGGATTTGGAAGCCGCGCATCCATATTTACAGTTCCTGTTGGTGTGAATTATTTATTAGGAAAAGATGGCAAAAATTATTTTGAAGTAGGGGCCGGTTTCACTTACATCGGCGGTTCGTCAAAAGATGAATTTAATTCAGACAATTTTAGCTCAAGCTTCGGAAATATTACACTTGGATATCGTTTAGCTCCGGCAAACGGAGGATTTATGTTTAAAGCGCAAATAACTCCTGTCTTCGGTTCGGGATTTTTTATTCCTTATTACGCAGGGCTCGGTTTTGGCTATAAATTCTAAAAAGTTACCAATTTAAAGGACTTTGTAAAAGCCGGATTTTGCATCCGGCTTTTTTTATTTTTTATTATCAATATTTTTATAATCCATATTGGTGGCTTATTTCCAGCATTCTCTCAATTGGCTTTTTTGATGCGAGCCGCAATTGCTCGTCCATAATAATCTGCGGCTCTTCATATTCCATACACAGGTAGAGTTTTTCAAGTGTATTTAGCTTCATGTAAGGGCAATCGTTGCAGGCGCACATATTATCCGGCGGCGCGGGAATAAAAGTCTTAGAAGGCGATTGTATTTGCATTTGATGAATAATGCCCGATTCAGTAGCCACAATAAACTCATTGGCGGCATCTTCCAAACTATATTTTAATAACGAGCTGGTGCTTCCGATGTAATCGGCCACACGTAAAACAGGTTCTTCACACTCAGGGTGGGCTAATACTTTTGCTTTTGGATGCCGGATCTTTAACCGGGTAATCTTCTCCAGGCTAAACAGCTCGTGCACAATACAGGCGCCATTCCAAAGTACCATATCCCGGCCCGTTTTTTTAATTAGATATGCGCCTAAATTTTTATCCGGGGCAAAAATTATTTTTTGTTCTTTTGGCAAGCTGTTAATGATCGCTTCGGCATTGGACGATGTGCAGATAATATCGCTAAGGGCCTTCATTTCTGCCGAGCAATTGATGTAAGTGATCACGATATGATCAGGGTATCGATCCTTAAATTCTTTGAAGAGTGCAGCAGGAGCAGAATCAGCAAGTGAGCAACCGGCGTTTAAATCAGGCAACAAAACCTTTTTGTGCGGATTCAAAATTTTGGCAGTTTCGGCCATAAAATGCACACCCGCAAAAACGATTATATCAGCATCGGTGGACTGTGCCTTTTGTGCAAGTCCAAGGCTATCGCCAATAAAATCGGCAACGTCCTGTATGTCGGGTTCCTGGTAATAGTGGGCAAGTATGATGGCATTTTTTTCTTTTTTTAAACGTTCTATTTCGGAGAAGAGGTCCAAGTTAACATCAATATTCAAATCCAGAAAACCTTTTTTTTCTAAATTAGCGCGGGCGGTGTCAATGTTAATATCTGCCATAGTATTTAGTATTAATACATTATTTATTTAAAGTCCTATTACTATTAGGGGTGTTAATTTGTGGAAAGAACGATATTTTTATTTGATGCAAATTTAAAACTTCCTGCTTATCCACATCAATTCACAATTGATCCACATGGCGCTTTTAACATTCAGTCTCAAAAAATGGAGCGTTCCTAACATCCGTTAATAAAAAATGCCGTTGATAAAAACAGCCAACATTTTTTTTAGAAATTTGTGAATTGGATCAGGAAAGTTTGTTGCTTAATTCCTTCAAAAATTAATTCGGGGTAAAACAGGGCAGGTTATTCTTTTTTATCAAGACAATCATTTTATCAAAACTGCGTTTACCCACACTAAAATCAATTTTTACACATGGGTATGTTGAAAACGTTTTTTCATTTAAAGAGGGTAAAGTGTTTTTATAAAAATCCTTTTCGGGAAACGCGGCTATTGCTAATTTATAGGTGTTATTCACAATTTGTTCCTACATTATTTTACCCTATTTTTGCCGCCTCATTTCAAAATTTAAGAGATTAATAAATATGTCAATCATTCAGACCATACGTGAGAAAGGTGCTGTAATAATTATTGCAGTTATTGCTATTAGCCTTATCGGGTTTATTTTAATGGACTCCATGAGTGGAACCAAAAATCTATTTGGCGGCGATCGCTCAACGCTTGGTTCAGTAAACGGAGAAAAAATAGACCTCGAAACCTTTAATGAAAAAGTAAAGGAAGCAGAGCAACAATATCCGAACAGTGGCAGTGCGCAACGCAACCAGATATCACAGTCTGTATGGGACCAGCTTGTTGCGGAAAAAATTGTAGAAAACCAATTTGACAAATTAGGCATTGAGTTTACAGCAAAAGAAATGAGTGCTATCATGTTTAGTGACGAAGCACCACCGCAATTAAAGCAGGCATTCACTAATAAAGAAACCGGGCAGTACGATATAGAGCAGGCGAAACAATGGTGGGCGCAAACAAAGAAATCTAAAAACCAGGAACAGAGAAATGCGATTATGTCGCAGGTGGTAGATCCGATGCGTCTTAATAGCTTGTATACAAAATATACCTCTATGATTGCCGCAAGTGTTTATCAGCCCAAATGGCTTTCAAAACAACAGGAAGAAGAAAAAAATAATTTTGCCAATATTTCTTATGTAGCGGTTCCATATACTGTCATCAGCGATTCTGCAGTTAAAGTTTCAGACAGTGATATAAAAGATTACCTGGATAAAAATAAAGCAAAGTACAAGCAGGATGGCGGGATGATGATATCTTATGTATTGTTTAGCGCTCAGCCAAATCAAAAAGACAGCCAGCGTATTGAGCAATCGCTCGAAGAACTGAAACCTCAATTTGCGGCAGATTCGAACGCTAAATTTTTCCTTGGAAAAAATTCTTCTTCTATACCATTTTTTGATGGCTATACTCCAAAATCAAAAATACAAGTACCCAATGCCGAAGCAGTGATCGCGTTACCGGATGGTGGTGTTTACGGTCCGTATTTAGATTCAAAAAATTATGTGCTCGCAAAAAAACTATCTACCAAAATTTTGCCGGACAGTATAAAATGCCGCCATATATTATTAGGTACGGTAGATCCGCAAACACAACAACCCATAATGGATGATAGCACCGCACACAGGCTCGCCGACAGTATTGCTACGGCAGTTAAAGGGGGCGCGGATTTTAATGCTTTGGATGCTAAATATTCAACAGACCAGGCAGCAAAAAGAGACAATGGCGTGATGACTTTTGATCTGATGACCATCCAGGGAGAAAATTTCGCCAAAGAATTCGGGGATTTTCTATTGAATGATAAAGGCGAAACAAAGAAAGTGGTAAAAACACAATTTGGATGGCATTATATTGAAATCCTCGACAAGAAAAATCTGGAACCTGCATACAAGATTGCTTATATGGCAAGGGAAATAGCGCCGAGTGATGAAACTATTAATGCAGCAAACACAGCGGCCATCAAGCTTTCAGGAAGCGCAAGAGACGAAAAATCTTTTAACGAATACATCACCAAAAATGGCTTAAATAAAATAACCGTACCAAACCTGGTAAAAGAAAATGATTTTCAGCTGGGCGGTTTGCAGGATGCCAGGTCGATTGTTAGATGGGCTTTTGAAGCAAAAGAAGGAGAAGTTTCAGAACCATTTACTGTTAAAGATGATTTTGTTGTAGCTGTATTGGACCACAGAGTAAAAGCCGGAATTCCTGATGTAAGAACAGCAAGACCAATGGTAGAGCCAATTATCAGAAATCTTAAAAAAGCAGGAGAAATCGAAAAGAAACTGAATAAGCCGTCAACGCTTGAAGCTGCGGCTGCGGCATACAGCGTGCAAGTGCTAAGCACCGGATCTGATTCAACTCTTACTTTTGACGCACAGATTATTAACGGTGTGGGCAACGAGCCAAAGGTTGCAGGAGCCGCTTTCAATAAAGAATATCAAACAAAAGTTTCTCCGCCAATTGCCGGCAATACAGGTGTGTTTGTAATTAAAGTAAATAATGTAGCGGCAAAAGAGCCGCTGGCGCCGGAAATGCAAGCCCGCATGAAAGAACAGGAAATCAACAGAAACATTCAGTCTGCGCTTGGTCAATCATTTAACTCGCTTAAGAAAATGACCAACATCAAAGACAACAGAAGCAAGTTCTTCTAATTAAAATTTATATAAAGTAAAAAAGCCATCAATATTGATGGTTTTTTTTTGCATGAAATTTTGCAAAATGTGAAAAGCTACTTTTTGGCTTATATGAAAAGCAGAACTGTTTTTTTAAACACTTTGTAAACAGCAAAGCGTCTGCCTTAAAAAAGGATAGTTGTAACTTTGCTCCAATAAAATTATTATGGAAGATATTATTGTGAATAAGGTAGCGCAGAGCGAATTGGTAACACTGGACCTGGAAAATTTTTATCCTGACGGTGAGAGTGCGGTATTTGATTTAAAAGATCATTTGTTTATGCAGCTGATTTTAAAGGAAAAAGATTACCGTGAACACCTTGAAAAATTTTGACTGGTCGGTTTATCAAAATAAAAACGTTGCCATTACCTGCAGTGCAGATGCCATTATTCCGCTTTGGGCTTACATGCTTGCCGTTAGTTACCTGCAACCGGTTGCTAAAGACATAGTATTTGGCAATGAAGAAGAAATGTTTTCCGTTTTGTTTTTAAAAAACATTTCAAAAATTGATATAAGCGAATTTGTAGGAAAACGAATAGTTGTAAAAGGTTGTGGCGATAAAAAGATCCCGGAAACAGCGTATGTGGAGATCACCAAAATTTTATTGCCGGTGGCCAAAAGTATTATGTATGGCGAGCCTTGCAGTACGGTGCCGATTTATAAGGCGCCGAAAATTGTCTGACGGGCCTCCGTCTGACAATTTTTTTGCGGGGACTGATATTTTATTAGACAGAACCGTCACTATTTTATCAGACGGAGACCGTCAGATAAAATCAAAACCAGCCGCGCCGTTTAAACATCCATATCATCCAAACGGGTATAATCAGCATTAAGCCAACGGCGATAAAAAAGCCATAAGGATTATGCAGCCACGGAATCCGGTTAAAATTCATACCAAAAATACCACCAATAACGGTTGCCGGTGCCAGCAAGACAGGTAACAACTGCCATTACTTTCATTACCTCATTCATTTTTAAATTTACATTGCTCAGGTAAAGATCCTGCAGGTTGATCATCATATCGCGGTAGTTTTCGGCCAGCTCATTGGCCTGAACAATATGATCGTAAACATCTTTAAAATATTTTTCTGTTCTGTCGTCTACAAGATCACTTTCGCTGCGCAAAATTCCATTTATCAATTCCCGAACGGGAGAAATATTTCTTTTTAATAAAATCATTTCTTTGCGAAGCATATTAATTTTGGCAAGTGTTCGCGTATCTGGGATAATGCGTGATATCTTCTTCAAGTCCTTCTATTTTTTCGCCTAATTTTTCCATCACCACAAAATAATTATCAACGATCATATCTATCAAAGAATAAAAAAGATAATCCGATTTACTAAGCCTTAGCTTGCTTCCGGCCACTTTTATTTTTTCTCTAACAGGATTAAAAACATCCCGTGCAGCATCTTCCTGGAAGCTTAATACAAAGTTGGGCCCCAGCACAATGCTTACCTGTTCAGTTTCAACAGTGGAGGCTTCTTCATTAAAATAAAGCATGTTCAGTAAACAATAGAGAAGCTGGTTTAAATCATCCATTTTTGGGCGTTGCCCAATGCTTAGTATGTCTTCCTGGATTAATGGATGAATGCCAAAATGATTGCCTACATTTTCAACATCAGCTTTGGTAATTCCATCGAAATTGATCCAGCTAACTTTTGTGTTGTTAATGCAACTATAGGTATCTTCTATGCGATCTATTTTGGCAACCTTAACATCATTGACGTCATATTCAAAAATTGAAATCACGGTTTTAGCGCGGCCGTTCCTGGCAGGCGCAATGGTTGGGTTTACCTGCAGCACCCTTTTAGTGGCGGTCGCTTCAAAAGGCGGCAGAATCGGCAAAACCCTTTTGTTTTTCATTCGACTATTGCGTTTCCGGTTATTACTCATTTATAAAAAAATGTAAACATCAGGCTTAAAGATAGAAAGATATGCATTACCTTTTATGAGGCCGCTTTTCTTCGGGCAATGCGGCCATGGGCAGATCGCTTGTCCACATATCGCGAAACATTTTCCAGTTGCCGGCTTCCATTTTCCACAGCACCATATATTTTCCTTTATCAATTTGTTTGCCCTCGCTGTCAGATGCTTTGTAAGTTCCCTCTTCTGCAAGAATGCTGCTATCGCCCCAGATTTTAATAATGTCAAGCTCAAATTCTCTTACACCCATTTTCATTGCGTCGGAAATAAAATGTTTAATAGAATTGCTTCCTTCTATAGCCGGCATGTTGGCAACCATTGCCTTTGCATCGGTGGCAAAGCAATTGGCAACTGCCACAGAATCCCCGGCCTTAAAGGCTTTCATAAAGTTTTGATTGCTTTGTTTGATAGAAGCCTCGCCTTGTTTTATATCAAAAGCGGCGGCAGACTTTTCAATATCGAGTTTATCTTTTTCATTGCAGGAAAACAATGCCAGGCCAAAGCCAAAACAGGCAACAATCATTTTTGTGAAGTGAGGTATTTTCATTCTGAAAAATTTTTGCAGAGGTAAACCGATTTTTTATTGAAATAACACTTACTATTTTTAGCGTAAAATATCGAGCCAAAAAATTACAAATATTTCCTGGCAACCTCGAGGTCTTCGGGAGAATCTATTGAGATGGGGCTTTGGTTAGTAACCACCATTTTAATTTTAACGCCATTTTCAAGATACCGGAGTTGCTCCAATTTTTCGATAGTTTCGAGCGGAGTCGGTTTCCATTGTGTAAAACGCAGCAAAGCATTTTTGCGGAAAGCATATATGCCGATGTGTTTATAATAAACTGCGTTGAGATTTTTATCGCGATGAAAAGGGATTACGCTGCGCGAAAAAAATAATGCATTCATGTTGTTATCCACTACCACTTTTACGTGATTGTGATTGATGATGTCTTCGACGCTTCTGATCTGGTGCATGGCGGACGCAACCTGTACCTGTTGATGCGGATCATTGTTGAAGGCGTGCAAAATATCCTGCAACAACTCTTTTTGTACAAATGGCTCATCGCCCTGCACATTTACTACAATATCCACATCAATATCGGCCACGGCTTCAGCAATGCGATCGCTTCCGCTTTCGTGCTGCCTTTGGCTCATTACGGCATAGCCACCGTTTTGAACAATTTCGTTGAAAATGATTTCGCTGTCGGTTACCACGATCACTTCGTCAAACAATAAAGTTGCTTTGGTATTTTCGTAAGTATGCCTGATAATCGTTTTGTCGCCGAGCATTTGCATAAGCTTTGCGGGAAACCGGGTGGCAGCATAACGGGCAGGTATAAGCGCAATTGTTTTCATAAATGAATGGTCGTAATTTAATTTAAATCTTCCGTGTTTTCGCCGGCGGATGGATGGTCCAAAGTTTCCGGCAAAACAGCGCTTTCATATTTACAGGCGCTGCAGCGATACACGTTTTCTGCAGAGATGGCATAATTGCCGAACAGCCAGCTTAATATCGCCGTTGCCATATTTCCGGTGGTTTGTTTGGGAACAAGCTCAATGGTGTGGCCGCCGCATTTTGGGCAGGAAGCGCTTTTTCTGTATTCCTCATCAAACTGTTGCAGCGTGGTAACGGCCTGGGCATAATTTCTCTTTTGGTACCACCAGTTTTATTCCGCCCAAAGCATTGGATAAAAACGGATCTGTCGTTACCGTAAATTCATCTTTTAAATAACATTCTATACCCACCGAGCGCAGTTTCGTGAGCAAGATGTGGGCAAAAAAATAGTTTTGAAAAGTACGGATGGTGATGAGATCCATAAATAGTTTGTTATCGCTTTATAATTCAAGCTACTCTTCTAAAAATACAAAAAATTTACGGGGCCGCATCAAATTGTAAAAAACTACATTTTGGCTTTCGACGGATTAATTGTTAAGCATCAAAGGCATTACCAGCATTAGTAATTCTTCATTTTCCGACTTATCTGTTGGTTTAATGATACCGGCTTTTGTAGGCGTGCTCAATTCAATTACTACTTCGGGAGTTTCTGCTGCACTCAACATTTCTATTAAGAACTTTGCATTGAAAGCGATTTGAAGGTCTTCGCCGTCGTACTGGCAACTCATTCTTTCGTTTCCTTCAAAGCTAAAATCCACATCCTGTGCAGCAAGCTGAAGTTCGCTGCCGGAGATGGTTAGCGCAACCTGGTTGGTACTTTTATTACTAAATACGCTTACACGGCGCAAGGCATTTTGAAATCCATTTTTTTCAACCGTTAGCTTATAAGGGTTATCGGTTGGTATTACTACTTTATAATCCGGGAACCTTGCATCAATAAGGCGGCACACCATTTCGGTGCCATCAAATTTTACAAACAGGTGATTGCTGTTATAGGACACATTTAATTCCTGGTCGGTGTTGGGCAGTACGTTTTTTAATAAAGTAAGCGGTTTTTTGGGAACGATAAAACTGGTTGTTTCGGGGCAGCTCACATCAATCCTGGAATAGCGTACCAGCCTGTGCGCATCCGTTGCCACGCAGGTAATACCTTTTGATGAAAGCTCGAAAAATACGCCCGTCATTGCCGGCCGCAGATCATCGTTGCTGACAGCAAACAAACATTTATTAATTGCGGTAACCAAAGCAGAAGAAGGCAGAGTAAAAGAATTGGCGGAATCAGCGGCCGGTTCTTTTGGAAAATTATCCGGGTTTTCTCCCATCACTTTATACTTTCCGTTATCGCTGGTAATTTCTACGCTGTAATTTTTATCGATATTAAATGTAAGGGGTTGCTCAACAATATTTTTTAAAGATTCCAATAAAATTTTTGCCGGAATACAAACCTTTCCGCTGTCCTTCGCTTCTATATCCATTTGGATTTTCATCACAGTTTCCAGGTCAGTGGCAACGATCGTTAACTTATTTTTTTCTATTTCAAATAAAAAATCTTCCAAAATAGGTAAAACTGTATTGGCATTGATGACCCCGCTTATTTGTTGTAGATGTTTTAATAATTGCGTAGATGAAACGATAAACTTCATAAAAAATGTTTGTTGCCAAAGATAAAAGAATTAATGAAAGGAAATAAAAAAAGCGGCGCGGTCCTTTTATAAAAAAGCGGCTATTTTCTTTTAAAAAACTACATTATGGCTTATGTGGCTTTGAATGGCAAGACTTTTTTGAATGTTTGTTGATAAACGTGGCATCTCACTATTTATGCGGCCGTAACGAAACTTTCTCATGGCAATGTTAACATCATGGAAAAGCCTGAATGATTAATTTTACGGCGGCTTTTATTTGGTTAAGAGTTGGTATTAAAAGTTGTTCTTGTTGATTAAGTCTATTTTCGTTTCTTTAAAAAAATTTTATGGATATCAAAAATCAAAAAATAGCATTGCTGGTTGACGGGGATAATGCCCAATCGAAAATTATGGATCTTGTGCTGGAAGAGGCTTCTAAATATGGAAAGGTTACGATAAGAAGAGTTTATGGCGATTGGACCACGCAACACATGAACCATTGGAAAAGCTTGTTGAATGAAATGGCCTTTAACCCGATTCAAAAATTTTCTTATACTACCGGAAAAAATTCAACAGACAGCGCATTAATTATCGATGCGATGGACATTTTACATGCAGATCTCGTGGACGCGTTTTGTATCGTATCCAGCGACAGCGATTATACCGGCCTTGCCAAGCGCATCCGCGAAGCGGGAATTTTTGTGATGGGAATTGGCGAGCAAAAAACGCCGAATGCCTTTGTAAAATCGTGCGAGATATTTACCTATGTGGAAAATCTTGAGCCAAAAGCAGAAGTTCCGGAAAAGAAGGAAGCCGCCAAAAAACAGAAAGAAAAATCTTCGATGAGCATGAAGCTTATCAATAAGGCTTACGACATGAGCATTAATGAAAGTAATGAAGCTTATATTTCTACACTTGGAATTAATTTGAGAAAATTAGATCCGAGCTTTGACGTACGAACTTATGGTTGCAAAACATTGACGCAGTTTTTTTCCAAGCTTCCGGGTTTTGTAGTGGTAGATAATTTAGTAAACGGGTTAAATAATCCGTTGATTAAAAAGAAATAATTATTCTCCATCTTTCCAGTTCCATAAATAGCGGCAGGCATAAGTCCGGTAAGGGCTCCACTTACCGGTGATGGCTTCCATCTTTTTTTGCAACAGCTTTTTATCGGTTTCTTTAATGCTGTAAAGCTTTACCAGGCTTTGTTTTAAGCCAAGATCGTCAAAGGCAAATACATCTTCGCGGCCGAGCGAAAACATTAAAATCATTTCAACGGTCCATTTACCCACTCCTTTTATTTGTGTAAGCAAACCGATCACTTCTTCGTTGTCCATGTTATATAACTTGGCATCGGTAATTTTATTTTCAATAAAAAAACGACAAACGTTGTGTACATAAGATGCCTTTGCGGCAGAAAAGCCAAGACTGCGAAAGGTTTCTACCGGCGTTGCCAAAATCTTTTTGGGGCTGGGCTCTTTTCCTTTGTAAAGTGCAAGAAAGCGCGCGTACAATACTTGTGCAACTTTGGTGCTGAGTTGCTGGCTTAAAATAGAAGAACACAAACGCAAATAAATTTTGTCTTGCAGCTGCAATGGAAATGCCGGCTGCGCATCGATAAGCTTCTTTAATTTTTTATCTTTTGATAAATGAGCGATGTGTTGCATCTGTAATTAAAATATGAAAAGCTACATTTTGGCTTTTATGATGATTCAATAAAATTGATTTTTTCAAATTGAACTAAATGCGGCTCCAGCTTATTTTTCCATCCTTTTCATCTTTCATTTCAATACCTAAGCCAGCCAGGTTTTTTCTTATTTTGTCTGAAGTAAAAAAGTCTTTCTTTAATTTGGCCTCTTTTCTTATTTCAATCAACAGGTCCATTATACCGTTTAGCTGGCCGGCATTTTCCATTGAATTTTGCAGGCCTAAAATCTGGTCGATATAAATGTTGAAAGACTCCTTCATACGGTTAAGCGTAGACGAAGAAATTGCATCCGGCTTTATGATGCCGTCTTTAATGGAGTTAATAACCGGCACAATCTCAAACATGTTGGCCAGCACTTTTGCGGTATTAAAATCGTCATTAATAAACTCGTCGAACTCATCAATCAGCTTGTTGATTTTCTTATCAAGCTCAGCATCATTTGCTTCTGTGTTTTCCGCGGCAGCCAGGTTTTTTAAAGTTTCATGTGCTTCCCACAATCGTTTCAATCCTTTCTCTGCAGCTATCAATGCGTCGCTGCTGAAATCCAGGGTGCTGCGGTAATGAGTTTGCAGAATAAAAAAACGAATCGTCATCGGCGAAAAAGCCTGTGAAAGCAACGGGATGCTCGCCGCTAAACATTTGAGTCAGCGTAATTTGGTTGTTATAGCTTTTGCCCATCTTTTTACCGTTTACGGTAATCATGTTATTGTGCATCCAATATTTTACCGGCGGCGTATGATTGCAAATAGTGCTTTGTGCAATTTCACTTTCGTGGTGCGGAAACATCAGATCCATACCGCCTCCATGAATATCGAACCGGGCGCCTAAATATTTGGTGGCCATAGCAGAGCATTCTATATGCCATCCGGGAAAGCCTTCTCCCCATGGGCTTTTCCAACGCATAATGTGTTTGGGCGGCGCTGATTTCCATAAGGCAAAATCGGCCTTATTTCTTTTTTCGTCCTGGCCTTCCAGCTCGCGGGTTGTTTCTAACAAGATCGTCTACAACGCGGCCGCTCAGCTCTCCATAATTATAGGTTGTCGCATATTTTTTTACGTCGAAATAAACAGAGCCGTTCACTACATATGCATAGCCTGCATCAAGAATCTGTTGTATCATGTTGATCTGCTCTATGATATGGCCCGTGGCGGTTGGCTCTATGTTCGGATCGAGCGTATTAAATTTTCTAAAGGCCCAATGAAACAAATTGGTGTATTTGTGCACCAGTTCCATAGGTTCCAGCTTTTCGAGCTGCGCCTTGATAGAGATCTTATCAATCGCATCGCGGCCTTCTTCTTCGAAATGGCCGGCATCGGTAATATTGCGAACATATCTTACTTTAAAACCGAGGTGTAACAGGTATCTGTAGACGACGTCGAAAGTAATGTAAGGCCGGGCATGTCCTAAATGGCTTTCGCCGCTTACTGTTGGCCCGCAAACATACATTCCTACGTATGGAGGATTGATAGGAATAAACTCTTCTTTTTGTTTGGTAAGCGAATTGTAAACTTTAAGCGGCATAAAAACTTTTAATTAAAAGATATTCAAATCGGTAGTATTGAAATAAGTTCAAAGATATTCCACCTTTTACAATACTGTTTTAAATTATCAATTTTTTAATGAACCGGTTTAAACCTGATATCGGCGATGATGGGGAAGTGATCGCTTAATAATTTTTTTACGCGCTCAAACTGCGTGATCTTAAAATCTTTATCAACAAAAATATTATCGATCCTTAATGTTGGTGAGATGGAGCTAAAGGTTCGTGAAATACCGGCGCCCTTTTCTACAAAAGCATTTTGCAATCCGGCGCCGATAGTTTCATAAGAATAAGAAAGCGGAACATCATTAAAATCGCCGCAAACAATAAGCGGGTATGGGCTGTGATTCATCTCATCTTTTATAAAGTAAGCCTGCGCAGCCCGTTTGATAAAGCCTTTTTTTATTTTTGAAAGAACGCTCTTCGATTCTGTGGTGGCGCTGGTTTTAATGCTTCCTTTGTCCAGGTAATTTAAATTCTCCTGCGAAAATTTCAATGATTGAAGATGTACATTAAAGATCCGCAAAGTATCGTTTCCGGCAAGCACATCTACAAATTGATAGGTTGAATTATAATTATTGGGATTATTAACGATTGTTTGCTTTCGAACGATCGGAAACTTTGAAAAAATAATAATGCCAAAATGATGATAGCGGTCAAAATCATCTTTAAGCTGGTAAGAATATAAATAATCGGTAAACCGCAATGCCTTCTGAATGTCGGGAAAATAGTTGATCGCTTTTTTATTTTCACCGGCCACCACTTCCTGGAAACAGGCAATATCCGGATCGTATTTATTGATCAGATCAAACATTTTTTGTTTGGTTTCCGGATGATCTTTGTGATGCAATATGTTGAACTGCTCCACATTCCAGCTCATCACGCGAATGGTTCCGGCTTGTTTTTTCAACGAAAAATCTGCATTGAAATTTGCACCGAAAATATTTTTTATCGCATGTAGCGAAATCAATATCGTAACCACCGAAATCATTACCCACCACGATCTTTTAAACAACCAAAAAAGTAGAAAAGCTACTAGCAGCAACAGCAGGTAGGAAAGCGACATGGTAAACAAGCTAAGGAACCACCATTGAATCGGGTCGAAAAATTTTACGTTGGCTCCCGGCAAGAAAGCAAATAGCAACCGCCACATTGATGAAGACAAAAACATTTTTTGTGAACCTGCGCAAAAAGGTTTTTTCCATTTACGGCACACCGTTTAAAAGTGATAATTTTTTGTGAATAAGAATTAAAAATCTGCTTCCCGCGCCTTTTTTAAAATATCTTTTTCTTCCTCGGTAAGTAGAGGATATCCTTTCTGATTGATCTTGTCAAGGATCTCATCAATACGCTGTTGGGTTATTACAGGACGTTTTACAAAGGGTTTCTGGCCGCCGGTATTATAAAATATTTTTTCTTTTATTTTTGTTGTGGCAACTTCTTTTTTTTCTGGATTGAAAAGATTGATAAACCATACATACAAATTATTGATCCACGCACTCCAATCGTAACCTTTTCTCAAACTCACTACAAACATAAACCCGGTGAGGCCGCCGGCAATATGTGCCAGGTTGTGAGCAAGTCCGCGGCTTCCGGCAATGTCGATAACAATATACAATACGGTAAGTATCCATAAAGGAATACCGCCGTTTAAATTTTTAAACAGCCTAAAATCCGGCGCCAGCGTAGTTGTGGCCACCGCAATAGCAATAATAGAAGCGTTGCCACCGAGCATGCTGGAATATTCTATTTGATTGCGCAAATCGGGAACCGCATAACTTGTGGCAATAAAAACCAACGCGCCTGCCAGACCGCCGTACAGGTAAACTGGTATAATTTTTTTATTGCCCGAAAGATCTTGTAAGATAGAGCCAAACGCCCACAGCCAGATCATATTTACAAAAGTGTAAATCACTTCTGTATGAACAAACATGTAACTCAAAATCGTCCACGGCATGTGAGCAAGCGTGGATAATTTGGCTGGCAAAATAAACCAGCGTAAAACCTGGTATTGAAATGCAGACGCCGATGATTGCGTCATGTAGTAAATTACCTGGATCAAGCCGAGAGAAACAAAAACCATTGCATTGATTGCAACAAGCGCCATCAGCGCATTATTATCATCGCCGAGGGTCATTCTTCTTAAGCGCCGGTCCATATATCTTTCTGACTCTCCCATAGAATTTTTATTAAAATCGCCGCAGTAAAATTACCAAATTACGCGCACAAAAAAAGAGTAACCGCAAATTTAATACCTCATTCTGCGGCTGTTTTTATTCCAGATGATGGCCAGAACCAAACCCATCGCCAGCCCGCCAAGATGTGCAAAATGAGCCACGTTATCGCCGCCGCCAGAGAATCCTCCAAAAATATCAATCGCTGCATAAACCATCGCCAGGTATTTTGCTTTTATCGGGAAGGGAATAGGAAGAATAAAAAATTCTACATTAGGATAAGTATAGGCAAAAGCGGCAAGCAATCCCATAACCGCGCCGGAAGCCCCGATGGCAGGTCCGCCGCTTACCAATAATGCTTGTGCCAGGCCCGCGGCGAGTCCACAAACAAAATAAAAGATTAGGAATTTTTTAGGCCCCCACGATTTTTCCAGAACAGCGCCAAAAAGCCACAAGGCATACATATTGAAAAGAATATGGAAAAAACCGCCATGCGCAAACATGTGAGTAACCAATTGATACGGTTTAAAAAGACCGCTATCAAAAGAATAAAGCCCGAGCCTGCTGGTAAGCCAGCCGAACCTGGGCGTTCCAAATATATCAACTCCGGTGGGATCCAAAACCAACTGAGCTACAAAAACAATTACATTTATTATAATAAGATTTAAAACTACGGGAGTTGCAGATTGTGAAGGACGGAAACTGTTATAAGCCATTTATCAAAATTGTTTAGTGTTGCAATTTCGTAAATAGTTGCGTGAAAATGTCCTTTTTACAAACGTCCATTCAAACATTATGCAATCCAACACAACGAAACAAGCCAAAATGTATATTTTCTTGTTTTATGATCACAACCACTGAAAATTTTTCCAGAGCAATTTAATATCATGTGTTACTGTGTAATGCCGGGCATACAATTTATCGTTAATGACCAGGCTTGCGGGCGCAAGCGCGTTCATATTGGGGGGAAGCCCGGTGGTAGTAATAATTCCGGGCGGCAAATTGGGCAAACCCGCATCGCCGGCAGCATAGCCAATCCATGTTTTTTTTCTTAATAAAACATCTATGGATTTTTTTAAGAAGCCTATCGGCCTTTTCTTAAAGATCAATACGACTGGGGAAAACACAAGAAACAGCAGCGACACGCCAACATCAAAAAGGTTTTTGGAACGGCGATAAATTGCGTGTTTCAAACGATAATTGTCTTCTTTTGAAATAAAATAGCCCGGGGCATTTTTATCATTGCTGCCAATAATCGACCTGCTGCCGGCGGCGAAAATTTTTACGCGAACTTCCGGCGGAATGGCAGGTAAAACTTCAATAATTTTTTTAAACGAAAGGGTTCCTTCACAAAAAATAATTTCTTTAGCCGGGTACAACTTTAAAATTTTGGAAAGATTTTTAAAGTTTCCGATTGATCCCGGCTCTTCGCGATCGCCCGTTTCTATGCGGCCCGAAATGGTTTCCCGAAGATTGGCTTTTTCTATAAAATGGCTTATCTCGCTAAATTCGGCAGATGTTGCCGCTATAAGGGTTTGATCAAATTCTTTATTTTCGGCGGCGCTTTCAATCACTTTCCACTTCACTAAAAGATGGCGCACCAGCGTCATCAACAGAAAAGCCGTCAAAGAGCCAAAGAATAAAATTCCCCGCGAAAATCGAATGCTTTCCGGTAAAAGCGCGTATACCGAAAGAATGACCAAAATAGCCGTTACAGTTGATTTGTTTAGCCTGGATTGCTTAAAGCCATTATCATACAAGCCGGAGAAATAAGAGGCAATCAGAAACAAAAAAGTAAAAGCCGGAAAAGCGATCAAAAGCAGGTTGGGCGAATAATTGGTTTGCTGCTTTATGAACGTGCTCCACAAAAATTTAATGGTCCAAAAGCTCGCCAGTATAATTCCCGCATCAATTACCGGAAGCCCGATCCATTTTAAAAACCGCGTTATGGCGGCTACTCCGGCGCGGAAGAAAATAGCAGAATGAATTAAAAAGCTGAACGTTCCTGCTTTGGCGCTGCCATAATGTTTTTTTACAAAAACGCTCATGGCTTTGTAAAACATTCTTACATAGTTGAGGCTGCCCTTTTTGGTGCTTTCTCCTTTAAAATGAATGATGGTGCTTTCTGCGAAATAAAAATTGCTGAAGCCGGCTTGTTGTATTCTAAAACTAAGATCAATATCTTCTCCATACATGAAAAAATCTTCATCAAAGCCGCCGGTAATATCTACTATTTTTTTGGGCAACATCATAAAAGCGCCCGCCAGCACATCCACTTCATGATTTTCATTTTCACTTAAAAAACCAAGATGGTATTTTGAAAATATTTTTGAATGAGGAAAGAGGTGCGAAAGGCCAAAAAGCTTGTAGAGCGATGTCGTTGGCGATGGAAACGCACGCTTGCTTTCTTTCAAAAATTTTCCTGAGCCGTCAATCATTTTTATGCCCAGCGCGCAATTATTATTTTTCGATTGAATAAAAGCAATGCATTTTTCAAAGCAGTCTTCGGGAACGATCGTATCAGGGTTTAAAAATAAAATATATTGGCCGGAAGCGAGCTTTAAAGCCTGGTTGTTGGCTTTTGCAAACCCGATATTTTGTTTGTTCCACGTAAATTTTACAGTGGGAAAACGGTTTTCAAAAAAAAGACAGCTTTCGTCTGTTGAATTATTATCAATTACAATAATTTCTCCGTCAAGTCGGCTTCATCGCTTTAAGCACCGACAAAAGACATTGCTCCAAAAAATATTTAACGTTATAATTTATTATAATTACGGAGAGCTGCAATTGAGTTGGTTAATTAGTTAATTAGTTAATTGGTTGATTAGTTGATTGGTTGATTGGTTGATTGGTTGATTGGTTGATTGGTTGATTGGTTGATCCGCAATTTAGTAATTTAACAACTTAATGAATTTAGTTGAATCTTTGCAAAATGTATAAAGAAACACTTATCGAAGCGGTGAACGCGGGCGCCGCAGAATTGAAAAAATATTTCAACGGAAAATTTACCATCAGCAATAAGGAAGGCGTAAACAACCTGGTGACCCAGGCAGATTTTGCTTCTGATAAAGCAATAAGGCAGGTAATAAAAAGCGCATTTCCGGAGCACGGTATTGTAAGCGAAGAAAGCGACGAGAAAGTATCTGAAAGCGGGTACAAATGGATCATCGACCCGATTGATGGCACCGTAAATTTTGCGAACAACATTCCGATCTGTTGCGTTAGCATCGGGCTGGAATACAAGGATGAGATGCTGATGGGCGCGGTTTATAATCCTATTATGAATGAATTCTTTTTTGCAGAAAAAGGAAAGGGTGCAACGCTCAATGATACCTCTATATCTGTAAGCGATAAAGCGGATGTGGCTACCAGTTGCCTCGTTACCGGTTTTCCTTACACGTATTTGGATCAGCCGAACGGGCCGCTGGAAGTTTTTGCGCGGTTAATTAAAAAGGGAATTCCTGTGCGCCGCCTGGGAAGCGCGGCAATTGATCTTTGCTGGGTTGCTGCCGGAAGATTCGATGGCTTTTATGAGCATCAGCTTCATGCATGGGACAGCGCCGCAGGTTATTTAATTGTAGAAGAAGCTGGCGGAAAGGTTACAAACTTAAAAGGCGAAAAATATTCTCCTTACGAGTTTGGAATAGTGGCCACCAATGGAAAAATACACGATGAGCTGGTGGGATGGGTGAATGGGAAATAAGATTTTGGATTTTAGATTGGCGATTTTAGATTTAGGTGCAGAATTCTGACAAACAATGTTGAGGTATAAATGGGCAGATGATATTTATTTGTTTTTTTTAATAACCTTCGAAGCATTTTCAAAACGAGGCGGCCGGACTATACGTTATCTTGATAAAAAGTCACCAATCAAAATGAGCAAAATATGGAAAAGAAGGAGCTTCAAAACCGATTTAAACAGTTGGCTGTAAAGACAGCTCATCTTTGTATGAAGCTTCCTCAAAATTTAATTAACAAAATATATATTGGACAATTAATAAGATGCTCATCCTCTTCCGCAGCAAACTACAGAGCAGCATGCAGGGGAAAATCCAAAGCAGATTTTATTAATAAACTTCGGATTGTTGAAGAGGAGTTAGATGAAAGCATGTTTTTTTATGAAATGCTTGCAGAATTTAACGCCGGGTTTATAAAAGAATTTAGAGAACTTTATAAAGAGGCGGATGAATTGCTTTCGATTATTGTTTCCTCCATTAATACGTCTTTAAAGAATATCCAGAATGAAAAATTGAAAAAAGAGTTGAATCATAAGGTTAGCGAAAATCTAAAATCGCCAATCTAAAATCTAAAATTAATTAAATGTCAGAAATAAGAACAGAAGTCTCTTCCCTCGGGGAATTTGGCCTCATAGAACATCTTACAAAAAACAACGAAATAAAAAATGCATCAACCATAGTTACGGTTGGCGATGATGCGGCAGTGTTGGATCATTTTGGAAAGCAAACAGTGGTAACAACGGATATGCTTGTTGAAGGAATACATTTTGATTTGATGTACACACCGCTAAAGCATTTAGGTTACAAAAGCGTTATCGTAAACCTTAGTGATGTATATGCGATGAATGCAACGCCGGCACAGATTACCATGAGTGTGGCATTTAGCAACCGCTTTAGCGTGGAAGCGCTGGATGAATTTTATGAAGGCGTTTATGCAGCCTGCGACCGCTATGGCGTTGATCTTATCGGCGGAGATACCTCCTCTTCTCAAAAGGGATTTATTATTTGTGTAACCGCAATCGGAGAAGTGGCGCCGGGAAAATTTGTTACAAGAAGCGGAGCAAAAAAAGGCGATCTCATTTGCGTAAGCGGCGATCTTGGCGGCGCTTACCTTGGTCTTACTTTATTGGAAAGAGAAAAGAAAATTTTTTTAGAAACTAAAGGGGTTCAGCCAGACCTGGAAAACCAGGATTATATTGTTGGAAGAATTTTAAAACCTGAAGCAAGAAAAGATATTATTGAATTTTTTGAAACGGAAAAAATTATGCCCACATCCATGATCGATATAAGTGATGGATTAAGCAGCGAAATACTTCACATTTGTAAGCAAAGCGATGTGGGTTGTGTGTTGTATGAAGAAAAAATCCCGGTAAATGAGCAATCGCGGTTATATGCGTATAAGCTGGAACTGGATCCCACGGCCTGTGCACTAAGCGGCGGCGAAGATTATGAACTATTGTTTACCATCGATCAAAAAGATTATGAAAAAGTTTCAGCAAACGGCCAAATAAGTATTGTTGGCCACATTGTTGAAAAGGACGCCGGTTCAACGATCATCACCAAGGGAGGAAATAAATATAATCTTACTGCCCAGGGCTGGAATGCATTAAAAAATTAAACCTTAATTTAAACATTTGTGTTTTCTTAAAATTGTGTAGTTTGTAAGCAATGAGGCGTCTATCTTTTTTATTTATTGCCGCGGTTTTTTTTTCGTGCTCAGCTTCCAGAAATTATAATCCGAATAAAAAATATTCCCCGGAAGAATTAAGGCAGGACTACACCTTGCTTCGCAACATTCTTGAAAAAAAACATCCTTCGCTTTATTGGTACACTCCAAAAGATAGCATGGATCATCTTTTCAGCCAGGCCTACAAGGCTATTGCTGATTCGATGACGGAACTTCAGTTTGGCTGGAAGATACTGGCGCCTGTTACTTCTGCCATTCATTGCGGCCACACGAGCGTGCGAATGAGCAAGGGATGGAATAAGTTTATAAAAGATAAGATCATACCATCATTTCCGCTTTATTTAAAAGTATGGAGCGATACCATGATGGTGGTGGGAAACCTGGACTCCGCTGACACCGCCATAAAAAGAGGCGATTTTATTAAAGCCATTAATGGCGTATCCGCGTCAGAGATTATAAACCGGATGTTTGATTATATGTCGCAGGATGGTTATGCCAACAATGTAAACTACATCAGGCTCAGCACCAACTTTCCCTACTTTCACAGAAATGTTTTTGGGCTTTATAAAACCTATATGGTTAATTATTCGGATAGTTCCGGTAGCGATAAAAGCGCCTTCCTGCCCTACTATGCCCCGCCGGCAGACACGCTAAAGAAAGAAATAAAAGCGCGTAAAAGTAAAGAACACCGAACAACACGCCGCCAGCGCTTAGGGAATATACGCTCTCTGGAATTTGATTCGTCTTTTGCTTTGATGACGATCAATGAATTTTCAAAAGGGCATTTAAACGGATTTTTCAGAAAATCGTTTCGGCGGCTGCGCCACGATAAAACACAAAACCTGGTGATCGATCTCAGGGCCAACGGCGGCGGCGATATCAACAAATCTGTTTTGCTTACAAAATTTTTAAAGGACACATCTTTCAAAGTAGCCGACAGTGCTTATTCTGTGAGCAAAAATTTAAGCCCATACACCAGGCACATTTCTTCCGGTTTTTTTAATAATATCGGGCTTGTTTTTGTAACCCGTAAAAAGGCGGATGGCAACTATCATTTTGGTTATTGGGAAAGGCATACATTCTTGCCTAAACGAAAAAATAATTTTAACGGGCAAGTGTATGTGCTTACCAACGGGCTTACGTTTTCTGCCGCTTCCTTATTTTGCAGCGCCGTAAAAGGACAGCAAAATGTAACCCTCGTTGGCGAAGAAACGGGCGGCGGCTGGTATGGCAATTCCGGCATTATGATACCAAGCATTACGCTGCCCAACACACAATTAAAAGTGCGTCTTCCATTTTTCAGGCTGGTGCAATATCAACACGTTGCGATTAAGGGAACAGGCGTGGTTCCGGATGTATATGTTGCGCCCAACCGCCGGGATATCCTTGATGGAGTGGATAGTAAACTAAAAATGGTGAGGCAGATAATTGAAGAAAAGGCAACAAAAAATGAAACGGTCAATCCATAATCGTAAATGAATCGGCGTCGTTTAAAAAAGGAAGATGCTGTCTTGTCTCGATCAGTTGTTGCTTTTGCAAGGTGTAGGTGAAAATATCTTCCTGCGTGTTTTTTTGATAGATGACCTCGCCTAAAGGATCTACAATCATACTATCGCCACGATAGATATTTTTGTTGGCATCTTCCCCCACTCTGTTTACGCCAATAACATAACATTGGTTTTCGATTGCCCTCGCGGTTAACAAAGTCTTCCATGCGTGGCATCTCTTTTCAGGCCAGTTGGCAACATTGATGAGAAGATCGTATTTGGTTTCGCTGGCGCCTGCTGTTTGCCGCGCCCATACCGGAAAACGAAGGTCATAACAAACCTGCAGATTGATCTTCCAGCCATTTACTGACGCAATTAGTTTTTTATTTCCAGCGCTGTAATGAACATCTTCTTTAGCATAGGCAAATAGATGCCTTTTGTTATAAATGCCGTAATCGCCGCTGGGCAGCATCCAGATAAGCCGGTTATAATACTTTCCGCCATCTTCAATAATAACGCTTCCGGTAAGAATGAGTTTATTTTTGGCAGCAATGTCTTTCATCCAATTAACGGTCTGTCCATCCATTGTTTCGGCCAACGCCCCTGCATTCATGCTAAAGCCTGTGCTAAACATCTCGGGCAAAATAACTATTTCGGTTTTTTCAGAAATGCTTTCAATTTTTTGCTGAAGCATTTGAAGATTGGCCTTTTTATCTTCCCAAAAAAGATTGGTTTGAATTAGTGTAACCGTAAGTGAAGGGTTGTTCATCTGATGCTAAAATTAACTTATTAAAAATCTACATTTTGGCTTTCCACAACAGGGCTTATATATTTTTGATGGCGTTGCTGATGAGATCGCTTTCAAAGCCGCGCTGCAACAGGAAGTCCTGTAATTTTCGTTTACGGATAAAAATATTTTTTTCGCCCTTAAGGGTTTTTAATTTTTGCTCAACGGCTTTTTGAAACGTGGTTTCATATGCTGAAAAATCGATTTCAGCCAGGGCTTTGTTAATACAATAATTACTAACCTGTTTGGATTGAAGCGCCTGTTTTATTTTATTTTTTCCCCATTGTTTCATCCGGAATTTGCCGCCGGCAAATTGAATGGCGAAGCGCTCTTCGTTAAGATAATTTTCTGTAATTAGTGTAGAAATGATCTCGTCAACTTCCTGCTTATTTAATCCGTATGAGTACAATTTGTCCCGCACTTCGGAATGACATCGTTCCTGGTAAGCGCAATATTGTTTGATCTTTGGCACCGATTGATCCGGAGTAAAACGTTGAGCAGGCATCCGCCAAAAATAAACAATGGAAAATAAAAAAGGTGCTCATCTTTGGGCACCTTTCGCTTAAGCACTTTTTGTTTGATGTTACCTGTTGCCGCTGGATTCACGATTGGAAGTGGAACTTCCGCTGCGGTCGTTCTCTTTTCTGCCAGAAGTTTTACCGCCCTTTTTTTCTTCTTCCATAGATTTTTTAGAATCTTGCTCGTGACCCTGACCTTTTTTTGTGTTAGGCATTTTCTGATTTTTTAGTTAACATCACAATATTGTGATTGTATATTGAAGGCATAAAAAATATGCCACTTCAATACGGTTTCAAAAATTTGAATTTAATGTGGCAATTGTGGAAGATACTTCCTGTGGGGGCCGCATTTGTTGCCTATCATCTACAAAATCTATGTTTTGGCTTGTTTGATGTGGTTGCGGACTGTCTGCCAAACAAACAAAAAAAATGCGCCATTTGGGTGGCGCATCGTTATAAAAAACCAGTTTGTTTTAACGAACCAATTTTAACTCGTTGATGATATTTTTTGCTCCGCCTAATTTATCGATGCACCAAAGCACATAGCGCACATCTACACAAATGGTACGGTTAAGATCTTTGTCGAATTGGATCTTATGGCTTAATGCTTCATAATTTCCATCGAACGCAAGCCCGATGAGGTGGCCATTAGCGTCCATCACAGGTGAGCCGGAGTTTCCGCCGGTGATATCATTTGTTGTAATAAAGTTGATGACAAGGTCATTTTGTTTTTTGTCGATATACTGGCCAAAATCCCTTTTCTTTAAGAGTTCGATCTCTTTTGACGGAAGATCAAACTCATAATCGCCGGGAATGTATTTTTCCAGAATTCCTTCGCTGGTGGTAAAGTAATTATAATGGACCGCATCGCGGGGATTATAGCTTTTTACATTTCCATAACTCACCCTCATGCTGAAGTTGGCATCAGGATACATTTTTTTGGCGGCTGCGGGGTCCATTTCCATAATCCCTTTTAAATACAGTTTACCCAGCGCGTTGTTCTTTGCCACAAAATCGCTGTAAAGCTTGCTGTATTTGTTGACGTAATTTTGAACAAACGCGGAGGCATAGGCAAATGCCGGATCGTTTTGAAGCGTTACTGCATCAGGGTTTGCAACAAATGCGGCCCATTTTGCAGAATCGAGGATCATCGTATTGCTGAACACAAAATCTGCCCACTTTTTAAATGTCTCATCTTCATTGAGTGGCCCGAATTTATTTTTTATGCCCTGGTAAAAATCTACCGGATGCTGGCTTTTGTCCACATCATTATAAAACATCTCGGCAGTTTTGGCCATAATAATTTTATCGCTTGGAATATCTTCGCTTTCCAGAAAATTGGTGCGTGATTTTATGGCGGCACTCAAAGCATTTTTAACATCCGCTTCTGTTTTTCCTTGTTGAACCAACGCCCTTTCCACGCTCATTAATGAGGAAGCATAAGCCGCAAGCGGTGAACCCATGATGCCTTCAAGAAAATATACACGTTCTTTGGAATAGGGCGTCCATGCATCGTAATTGTGCTGATAATCGCTCAGCACATTTTGATATTCAGGTTTGTTTTTTGCCCAGGCGGCAAACTTATTTTCAGCTTGTTGTTTGTTTTCATACACATGATATTTTTCAAGTTGCTCAGTTTCACCTTTAAAGAATTTCCAATAATTGGCGATGGAAGAATAATTCTCCGCGAGCTTTAATTTTATTGCGGGATCTTTTATCATCTGGGCATACATGGCCTTTAATCGCATATCGCGAAGATTAACCAGCGATGGGTTCTCAATTTCATTTTTTAATTTGATGCCATAAGAAGTTTCATAGCGGTTGGTGCCGCCCGGGTAGCCGAATATCATGGAATAATCTCCATCTTTATATCCTTTTAAAGAAACCGGTAAAAACCATTTTGGCTTTAAAGGAACATTATTTTTATCATACGTAGCGGGTTTGCCGTCTTTAGAAGTATACACCCTAAAGATGGAATAATCGCCGGTATGGCGCGGCCACTCCCAGTTATCGGTATCGCCGCCAAATTTACCAACAGTTTCAGGCGGTGCACCTACAAGGCGAATGTCCTTATAGATTTTATAAACATACATGATGTACTGATTGCCTTTGAACATGCTGTAAACTCTTCCGGAAATTCCATTGGTAGTATCCAGAACCTTATCGGTTATTTGTTTATAAACGTCGGCTGTTTTTTGAGCACGCGCGGCATAATCGAGGCCTTTTAAGCCGCCTTCAACTTCTGCTGTAACATCTACAATTTTTTCGAGAAACGTAACCGTTAAATCGCTCTTGATCTCCTGGTCTTTCGAATAAGCATAAAAGCCGTCTTTTAAATAATTATGCTCTACCGTACTTGAGCCGGCAATAACGCCATAGCCGCAATGGTGATTGGTAAAGATCAGTCCCTGGCTGCTCACAATTTCGCCGGTACAACCGCCCCCGAAAATAATAATCGCATCTTTTATGGATGGCTGGTTAATACTGTAAAGCTGCTCTTTGCTTAGCTTAAGGCCATGCTTTACCATATCATTGTAAACCTGCTGGCCAAGCAGCATTGGAAGCCACATCCCTTCATCGGCGCTGGCTCTGAAAAGTGTACAGCACAAGACAATTACGGTGATTAATTTCTTCATCATATTAAAATTTAAGTGAGCAATTTAAAAAAAGTTCGGGATCAGATCCCGAACAAAAAATATAAAAGAGTTTAATAGTTGATTACCTGTTCTTCAATATGCTCAGGAATTTCCCTGAATTCATATTGCTGGTTTCGTAGTTGCGGTTCAAAACCGGCTTCTCTTATGGCATCTTGTATGCCTTTGCTGGTAAAGCGATGCGGAGCTCCGGCTGCACTCACCACATTTTCTTCAATCATGATGCTTCCAAAATCATTTGCGCCGGCATGCAGGCAAAGCTGGGCCACCTGTTTGCCCACCGTAAGCCAGCTTGCCTGTATGTTTTTTACATTGGGCAACATGATCCGGCTCATTGCAATCATCCTGATATATTCTTCCGGGGTGGTAAGATTGTGCACGCCCCTGATTTTGGTAAGTAAGGTATCTACATCCTGGAATGTCCATGGAATAAAGGCTAAAAATCCTTTGGCGCCTTCGGGCTTTCTTGCCTGCACTTCCCGCAGTTTTACCAGGTGCTCAAATCGTTCTTCTATGGTTTCCACATGGCCAAACATCATTGTGGCAGAAGTGGTAAGATTTAATTTATGTGCTTCCACCATAATATCGAGCCATTCCTGGCTGCCGCATTTTCCTTTGCTGATAAGGCGTCTCACCCGGTCTGTTAAGATCTCTGCACCGGGGCCGGGAAGCGAATCCAGGCCGGCTTCTTTTAGCGCCATCAGCACCTGGCGATGGGTAGATTTTTCAAGCTTGGTGATATGCGCCACCTCTGGCGGTCCAAGGGCGTGTAATTTTAACGACGGGTAAAGCTTTTTTAATTCTTTGAAAAGAGACACATAATAACTGAGGCCAAGCTGTGGATGATGGCCACCCTGCAGCAACAATTGCTCGCCGCCATACAAAAATGTTTCGTCAATCTTTTTTTTGTAGGTTTCTATATCAGTGATATAGGCTTCTTTATGGCCCGGAATCCGGTAAAAATTGCAAAATTTGCAATTGGCGATACATACATTGGTGGTATTTACATTTCTGTCTATGATCCACGTAACTTTTCCATGCGGCACCTGGATTTTCCTTAATTCATCTGCCACGGCCATTAATTCAGCCAACGCGGCGTTTCTGAATAAAAATGTGCCTTCTTCTACCGTTAAAAATTCGAAGCGAAGCGCCCTTTGTAATAATTCGGAAGTGTTCATTTGTAATTTACTGCTACGATGATACGCTTATCAAAAACTTATGCGAAAATACACGCATAAATCTTAAATTCATTTTTTATAAACATGCGAATCATTTTTTATCTGTTGGTCACACTTTGGGGAACCGGTACTTTTGCCCAGGAATTGTATGTGGATAAGCGTGCAACATTCATTACAGAATTTCCTTTTAAACAGCTGAGCGGCGGGGTAATATTGATACATGCCGGCTTCAATGATATTGCCCAACCCTTTAGTTTTATTTTAGATACCGGCAGCGGAGCTATTTCTTTAGACTCATCCACAGCAGCCGAATTTAAAATTCCTCATGTATCATCAGGCAGGTCGGTGAATGGCATTGCGGGCATCAGGGAAGTAGATTTTGCGCAACACAACCGGCTTACCCTGCCCGGGCTTACAATAGACAGTCTCGATTTTTATATAAATGATTATGATATTTTAAGCATGGTGTATGGCGAAAAAATTGATGGCATAATAGGATACAGCTTCTTTAGCCGGTACATTGTAAATATTGATTTTGACAGCCTGCGCATCAAATTATTCACTCCCGGCAAATACCTGTATCCGCAAGGTGGCACAATGTTGCATCCGCTGTTTACGGCGCTTCCTATTCAGCCTGTTCAGATTAAGGACGCAAGGGAGCTAAAGGCCAATTTTTATTTTGATACGGGCGCCGGCCTTTGTTTCTTAATCAGCAAACAATTTAACCAGGACAGCGCGGTTGTGAGGAAAAAAAGAAAACCCGTATCGATACAGGTGCAGGGCCTTGGCGGGAAAAAAGAAATGCAATTATCCGTGATAAAGCAGGTGCAGATTGGGCCGTATAAATTTAGAAAAGTGCCCACCAACATTTTGGATGACGAATACAATGCCACTTCCTATCCGTTTATTTGTGGTCTTATTGGTAACGATCTTTTGCGCAGGTTTAATCTTACGCTTAATTATCCCCGAAGGGAAATACACCTGCATCCTAACGGGCATTTCCGCGATGGCTTCGATTATTCTTACACCGGCATGAACATGTATTATATTGACGGGAAAATTTTTGCGGATGATGTAATTAAAGGTTCTCCTGCAGACAAAGGCGGTCTTAAAAAAGACGATATTATTATGGGCGTTAATAATAATTTCAGCAACGATATTACCACTTATAAAAATCTGATGCAAAACGTAGGCGACAAAATTACGCTGGTGTTGATGCGTGCCAACCAGCCACTTATTGTTACGTTTAAGGTGGGAAGAATTTTTTAAAAAAGCGAAAATCTATATTTTGGCTTATCACTAAACGGCTGCCGTCATCGTTTCTGCTCATTTTTTTGCCGGATATTTTTTAAATCTTTTGGGAAAACAAGTTGGTTTGACGCAATTTTGCAGCCATGATAAATTTTGAAAGATTTATTTTAGACAATGGGCTGCGTGTAATCGTTCATGAGGATAAAAGTACGCCAATGGCGGTAATAGATGTGATGTATGATGTGGGTGTCGCGCGATGAAGAGCCTAACCGTACAGGGTTTGCGCATTTGTTTGAACACCTGATGTTTGGTGGAAGCATCAATATCGATTCGTATGATGAGCCATTACAAATGGCCGGTGGCGAAAACAATGCTTATACTACCAACGACCTCACCAACTATTATTTGCAACTTCCTGCAGAAAATATTGAAACAGGGTTTTGGCTGGAAAGTGACAGAATGCTCTCGCTCGGGTTCAACGAAAACTCTCTTGATGTGCAGCGCAAAGTAGTGATGGAAGAGTTTAAAGAACATTATATTAACAAGCCTTATGGTGATGTATGGCACAAGTTGCGCGAGCTTGCCTATAAAGATCATCCCTATAGATGGATGACCATCGGAAAAGAATTAAGCCATGTGGAAAACGCACAATTACAGGATGTAAAAGAATTTTTTAGCAAACATTATACGCCCAGCAATGCCATCCTTACAGTTGCCGGAAACGTTACGGTTGAACAGGTGAAGGCTTTGGCAGAAAAATGGTTTGGAGATATTCCGGCAGGGCAAAAATATATACGAAATATACAACCGGAGCCCGAACAAAGCGAGCCGCATTTTTTAGAAGTGAAGGCGCCCGTTCCGCTGGATGCGTTGTATAAATGCTGGCATATTTCCACCAGGCTGGATAAGAGATATTACGTTGCAGATATGATTACAGAAATCCTCGGTGGCGGCGCATCTTCAAGATTATTCCAGAGTCTTGTAAAGGAAAAGCAATTGTTCAGCAACATTCAGTGCGCGCACCTGGGAAGTATCGATGCAGGGCTTCTTTATATCGAAGGAAAATTGATAAAAGGCGTTAGTATTGAAGAGGGAGAAAAAGCGGTTTTAGAGGAATTGGAAAAAATGAAATTGCAAAAGATCAGCGATGCGGAATTGCAAAAAATAAAAAATAAAACAGAAAGCCTGCTTGCATTTGAAGACATTAGTTTAATGAACAGGGCCAGCAGCCTTGCCAACTACGAGTTGTTAGGCGATGCCGATTTAATGAATAAAGAACTCTCCATATATCAATCAGTAACCGCCGAAGAAATTATTGAAGAATGTAGAACAGTTTTTGTTGATACCAATTGCAGTACGCTCTATTACAGGTCGTCTAAATAACGCAATGGCCTGCTGTGATTTTATAATATAGGAAGGCCCGGTAACTTAAAAAAATTAATAATGCCAGACAGAACCATAGCGCCGCCCATAAAAGACGCGGTAGATTTTAATATTACACTTAAGCATTGCACTCAATTTAATTTATCAAGCGGAGCGCCTGTTTATTATATTAATGACGGCGCCGAGGAGGTTGCGGCCCTGGACTTTGTTTTTAAAGCAGGCAATGCTTATGAAAACAAAAACGGAGTTGCAGCTACAACCAACTATCTTATAAAAAATGGTACCAGCACCAAAAATGCTTTTGATATTACAGAAAGCTTTGAATATTATGGCGCTTATTTAAGCCGCACGTGCTACAACGAAACAGCCACCATCACGCTGCATTGCCTTTCAAAGCATTTAAAAGAACTGCTGCCCGTAGTAAGGGAATTAATTACCGAGTCAATATTTCCTGAAAAAGAACTGGAAATATTCAAGCAAAATACCAAGCAGCGCCTCGCGGTTAATCTTCTGAAATGCGATTTTGTAGCAAACAGGCTTATAGACGAATACCTGTACGGTCCGCAAAATCCTTACGGAAGAGTAAGCACAAAGCCCGATATAGAAGCGCTTCAGCGGGACGACCTGCTTGACGTTTTATGAGCAATTTTATAAAAATGCGCATTGCACTATTTTTTCCGCCGGTAAGTTGCCTGCAGATTTTGAATCTCTGCTGGAAAAATATTTTGGCGATCTTAACCTCAACGAAAACCTACCAACGGTTACGCATAAACGCGAATTTGCTACGCAGAGAAAGCACCGTATCTCCAACGATAAAAACGGTGTTCAGGCAGCCATCAGAATCGGACGCCCTTTTCCGGAGCGCCGCCACCCGGATTTTAAAAAAGCGATGATTTTAAACACGCTGTTTGGCGGATATTTTGGGTCGAGGCTGATGAGCAACATCCGGGAAGACAAAGGCTATACCTATGGCATATCCAGCTATGTGCAAAACCATGTAAAAGACAGCGCTTTAATAATAACGACCGAAGCCGGGAAAGAAGTAAGCGAAGCAACAATTGATGAGGTATATAAAGAAATGAAGAGTCTGCGCGAAGAACCGGTTGATACGGAAGAATTGTTGCTCGTAAAAAATTATATGATGGGTCTTAACCTGGGTTATGTGGACGGTCCGTTTCATGTGATGGCCCGCTGGAAAAGCATAATATTACATGGGCTTGATGAAAATTATTTTTATGATTCGCTCAATGCAATAAAAACAATTACGGCCAAAGATTTACAAGCACTTGCCAACATATATTTACAACCGGAAGATTTTTTTGAATTAGTAGTTATCTAAATCAGCATTCAAATAACAAATATGAATTTTATCATCAGGCTTTTTATAACAGCGGCAGTTGCCTATGGCTTGTCGATGATATTAAATCCACACATTCAGATCGATTCTTATTTTACCGCATTGATTTTTGTGTTGGTGCTCGGTATTTTGAATGCGCTGGTAAGGCCATTGCTGGTTGTATTAACCCTGCCCATCACTATTCTTACGCTCGGCATTTTTCTTTTAGTGATTAATGTTTTAATGATACTTCTTGCCGGCAAATTTGTTTCGGGCATTCACATTAGTGGATTTTTTTGGGCGCTTATTTTCGGTTTATTAATGTCGTTTCTTTCATCAACGCTTAACGGTTTACTGAAAGAAAAATAATTGCTGTCCGGCAAAAAATCAATATGAAATATGCTTTATACAATGTATAATAGATAGCCGGGCGTTCCAATAGCCTTGAACTTTTAAATTGGTGTTAAGATTTCATTATCGATAAAAAATTGCAGAATCATTAATTTTGCGCAGATAAATTATAAGTATGCAATTGCACAGTGTTGACACGGTAGAAAGTATTTCGCCGGAAGATTTTAAAACTAATTATTATGATGCTAAAAAGCCTTTGGTAATAACCGGTTTGGCAAAAGAATGGCCGGCTTATAAAAAATGGACCTGGGATTATTTTAAAGAAATAGTTGGCGACAAAAAAGTGGGGCTTTATAACAATGTAAAAAGCGATGCTTATACGCCGATAAATACCGCGGATGATTATAAGACTTTTGGCGAATATGTGGATATGATCAAGAAAGGCCCTGCCGCGTGGAGGATTTTTCTTTTTAATATTTTCGATCATGCGCCGCAGCTTATAAAGGATTTTACCTGGCCCGATCATTTGATGAAGGGATTTGTAAAAAAATACCCAATGCTGTTTACCGGCGGAGAAACTTCCATCACGCACATGCATTTCGATATTGACCTTTCTCACATTTTACACACGCAATTTGCCGGCAGAAAAAGAGTACTTTTATTCAGGCACGAAGAGCAGCATAAATTATACCGCAAACCTTTTGAAGTATTAAGCCTTGCAGATTTTTCCAACTACAGTAAGAACGAAGGAATTCCGGATTATGAAAAATTTCCGGCGTTAAAGCACGCAGTAGGCTACGATCTTATCTTAAACCCCGGCGATACACTTTTTATGCCTGCGGGATACTGGCATCACATGGAATATATTGATAGTGGTTTTGCAATGAGCCTTAGAGCAATGCAAAATTCCATCTCCGGAAAGGTTAAGGGTGTGTGGAATTTGTTTGGCATGAGAGGCATTGATACTATGATGAAAAAGACCAATCCAAAATGGTGGTATAATTATAAAATCAGAAAAATCGACGAGCTCGCTGCAAAAGAGCTGAAAAAATTTTCAAATTAAAACGTCCAAAAAATTGTTTTTATAAAATATTTATTACTAATTTAGCAGCCCGTCCACTCTTTCCTTTTCCTATAAATCAAGACCGTACACAAACCAATAGCCCAATCTTTTATAATTAGGTTTCATAATATTAAAAATAACTCTTATCAATTTTTTCTCAAGATAGTTCCAACTTTTTCTTGTGGTTTCAGAGGTAAGCAAGGCCGGTGATTTTTATCACTGGCCGTTTTTTTTATAAGAATGCTGGCGTTGTTTTTATCCTGATCAACTACAGGAAAGCCAAAATATAGATTTAAGGATTTTTATTTTGCCTGATGAAATGCAAAATGGCCATTACTACATTTTGGCTTTTATGAGAAGTATTTGCGGGAATCTATATTACTCAAACGACCGGTTGATGAATTTTACAAGCGGCATCAAAGCTTTAAATGCAAGAGCGCTTTCGTTTAATAAAGCCGGCTGCGAGAGCATTGGGTCCGGGATATTTTTAGTAGCCACAAAGCTTTTCAATTTCAAAAATTCTGCAGCCGGGTTTTCTTTATCATAACCTTTAGGCACATTTACCAGCACCTGGCCTTTCTCATTTTCCAATGCGCCGTAATGCTTTTTAAACGCGGGATTGTGAATGATTTCTTTAAATTCCGGAAGAGCAATAATCAATTTCCTGCCGCAGCTTTTTCAGTTCCGGAACGTTGGGCATCCAAAGGCCGCCGCCAACGAAACTGTTGCCACCCGGTTGCAGGTGAAAATAATATCCGGCATTAATCGATTTTTTTCCGCCCTTGTTGAACGATGCGGCGATATTAATCTTGTAAGGTGTTTTGTCTTTGGAAAAACGAATATCGCGGTTAATTCGAAACATACATTTTTTTGCCTCCAGCTCTTTCATGTCCGGATCAAAAGCAATCATTTTTTGCAAAAGGCTTTGCACAAAATGCTCAAAATCGTCCTTTGCGGCATCATATTTTTCCCTGTTTTTATCAAACCAGATCTTGTTATTATTTTTTTTAAGAGATTTTAAAAAGCTGATTGTAGAAGGCTGGAACATAGTAATAATGAATATTTTAAAAAAGCCTTTTTCTATAAAATGGCTTGTTTGAAGTTGTGTATCTCCCCGTAATTTAAGGACCGTGTTTATATTTTAGCCCAGCTTTCGCCGCTTTTAATTCGGTAGATCGTCATTGGGCTTACATTGTATTTATCCGCAATTTGCTGATGCGTAAGTTTGCGGCGCGGATTTTCGAGCAGGGTTTTGATGGCTTTTACCTGTGTGGTATTTAATTTTAAGCCTTTGGTTCTGGCAGTTTGCACTTTTTTGTAGGCGAGCTTATCAGGGCTTTTTTGCTGATGATCGATCACTTCCTGCTGCGTGGCCCACTTTAAATTTTTGAGGTGGTTATCGGTTTTGTTGTGGTTAAGATGAATAACAAATTTTTCCTTGGGCGAACTTTTTTTGTTGAATAATTTGGCCACTTCTCTATGAAAATAAATGGTGCCATTATTGCCTTCGATATGGAGGTTTAATGTTTTGTAGCCCGGAAGTAAGAGAGCCCGAAAGCAGTTTGCCATCTTCATAAATATCCTCTTTATAACTTGCCGCACGGCCATGAGAAGACATTGCATATTTGTTTCGCATTAATTTCCATCCATTAAAACGAAGAGGCTTCCAGGTTTCACCGTTAATTTTTTTGATCATGACTAAGGTTTGTAATGAAGTTACAAAACTAACTTTGTAACAGGTTTAAAAATTCTTCCTCACTTAATATTTTTACCGACTTAATTTTTTTTGCCTTATCGAGCTTACTGCCGGCAGATTCACCCGCAACGAGATAATTAAGGTTGCTGCTTACCGACGAAAGAAGCTTGCCGCCATTGGCTTCCGCAAGTTTTTCTGCCTCGCTTCTTTTTAATGTTGGTAAAGTTCCCGTAAATAAAAACGTGCTTCCGGAAAGTTTGCCTTCCTGCGAAACCGCTTTATTTCCCTTAACGTTTAATCCTTTTGCAGCAAGTTGTTCCAGCATGTTCACATTATCCTGCGTTGTGAAAAAACTCAAAAATGCTTTCAGCAACTTTATTGCCAATATCTTTTAATTGATGCAAGTCTTCAATAGAAAAATGTTTAAGATCGAAGATCGTATCAATGCTTTGTGCCAGGGTTTTGGCGGTGGTTTCGCCCACATACCGTATGCCCAACCCGAATATCAGCCTGTTTAAAGGTTGTTTTTTTGAATTGTCGATTGCCGCTTTAAGGTTGTCTACAGACTTCTGCTTAAACCCTTCAAGCGATGCCACTTTTTCGAAGTCAATTTCATAAATGGAAGGAATATCGGAAATGAGGCCGAGTGCGTAAAATTTTCGCACGTTGGCTTCTCCAAAGGTTCGCAAATCCATCGCATCTTTACTTACATAATGAATAATGCGCTCAACCACCTGGGCTTCGCAATTGATGTTTACACACCGCCATACCGCTTCTCCTTCCGGCTTTACCAGTGCATCACCGCAAACAGGGCAATTAGTGGGAAAGATGATTTTTTTCTCTTTGCCGGTTCTGATTTCTGCGAGCGGTTTTACGATGTAAGGAATTACATCGCCGGCGCGTTCCACTATAACAGTATCGCCTAAACGCAAATCTTTTTCCTCAATGATGCCTTCATTAAAAAGCGAAACTGAAGTAACGGTAACGCCGCCAATGTGCACGGGATCTATCTTTGCAACAGGAGTAATAGAACCGGTACGGCCAACCTGGAATTCCACATTCAATAATTTGGAAGTGGCCTGGCGCGCTTTAAACTTGTAGGCAATTGCCCACCTGGGATGATGGGTGGTTCTTCCGGCTTGTTGTTGAAGCTCTATCTCATTTACTTTGATTACCATTCCGTCTATTTCATAAGGAAGCGCATCTCTCTTTGCTTCGAACGATAAACAGAAATTAATAACATCGTTAATATCGGTAAAAACTACTTTTTCGCTTACGGGAGTTTTAAATCCAAGCTCGGCCAAAAGCTGAAGGCTGCCTGCATGGGTGTTGAGCAATGGCGGATAATTTTTCAATCCTTTGGCATTCAATTCGATAAAACTGATGTGATAAAGCACGGCTTCGAGCTTGCGCTTTCTTACCGCTGCGGGGTCTTTCATTCTTAACGAACCGGCCGCAGCATTTCTTGGGTTGGCAAGTGGCGCCAGGCCTTCCTCCGCCAGCGATTCATTAAATTTTTTGAAGTTTTCTTTCGTTAATAATACTTCTCCGCGGATCTCTATTTTCTGAATTCCATAATCGGAAAATTTTGCAGATAACGGAACAGATCCTATTTGTTTAATATTGGTGGTAATATCATCGCCGGCGGCGCCATCGCCACGCGTAGCGCCACGTACGAGCATGTCATTTTCATAAACGAGCGAAATGCTTGCGCCATCAAACTTGGGTTCCACACTAAAATGAACTTTTTGATGATCTACCAGTCCGTTAAGCCGCGTATCCCAATCTCTGAGATCTTGTGTGTTATAACTGTTTTCCAGACTAAGCATGGGCACCAGGTGAGAAACGGTAACAAAATCTTTATTAAGACTGTTGCCAACACGCTGTGTGGGCGAATCCTGTGTGATCAGCGAGGGATTTTCTTTTTCAGCGTGTTCCAGATTTTTATAAAGCTGATCGTATTCAGCATCTGAAATAAGCGGATCGTTTAAAATATAATAGCGGTATTCATGAAAGCGAAGAACCTCGCGTAAATTTTCTATGGTTTCGATTTCCGCCTGCAACCTTTTTAGTTAACTGCTGCAGATCCTGTGTTTGACTCTTTGTATACATCGGCTGGTTTAAAAAATTAAAGCTACAAAAAAAGATGCGCCAACCCATTTTGAAGCCGGCTTAACCGGTGAAAAAAGATTTTTTAAAGCCCAATAATGTGTTTATTTTACACATTAATTCTAAATGCTTGTTATGAAAAAATTATTACTCGTTTTTTTTATTTTCCATGTTTCTTTTTCGGGCTTTTCGCAACTTTTATCCTGGACGCCTGATTTTACATCAGAGAGCACAACGCCTTTTACCATTACGGTAGATGCAAGCAAGGGAAATAAAGGGTTATTCAATTATACGCCTTCAGACGTGTATGTGCATATTGGTGTTATCACCACGTCCAGCACTTCTCCGGGCAATTGGCTGTACGTAAAGTTCAGCCAGAATTTTAATACACCCAATCCAGCCTTACAAGCAGTTTCGCTGGGCAATAATAAATGGTCGTTTACAATTACCGGTGGCCTGCGCAGCTATTTTGGATTGACCAATCCGGCTGAGACCATTAAAAAAATAGCCATACTTTTTAGAAGCGGCAACGGCAGTCAAAAGCAAGCCAACAGCGATGGCAGTGATATGTATATACCTGTCTATTCAGGAGGCCTGGCAGTGCGCATTACTAACCCGTTGTTTCAGCCAACGTACAACCCGGTTCCGGAAACTATTTCAAAAGCCGTTGGCGATAATATTGCGCTTACTGCCGTAAGCAATAATCCGGCAACGCTGAAATTATATCTAAACGGCGCAGCCATTCAAACTGCAAACGGAGCTACCAGTATTTCCGCAAATCCAACATTAAATGCCGGTGGCAGCCAACAAGTAATTGCCGAGGCAAATGATGGCGTTACTGTTTCGCGCGATACCTTAAACTTTTTTGTTACCAACGCCGTGAATACAGCGCCATTGCCGGCCGGCGCACAACAGGGCATTAATTATAACGCAGATAATACTACTGCCACGCTGGTGCTTTATGCCCCGGGGAAAGGCAGGGTTTGTGTGATAGGAGAATTTGCCGGCAGCAACTGGCAGGAACAAACGCAATACCAGATGAATAAAACGCCCGATGGAAATTATTGGTGGATAACGATCAGCGGGTTAACACCGGCCAACGAATATGCCTATCAATATTTGGTAAACGGAACGCTCAAAATCGCCGATCCTTATACTGAAAAGGTGCTCGATCCTGCGAATGACCAATATATTCCCGCGGCAACTTATCCCGGTTTAAAAGCGTATCCCGCAGGGTTAACTACAGGCATTGTAAGCATTCTGCAAACCGCAAAACCGGCTTACAACTGGCAGGTAAGTAATTTCTCCAGGCCCGATAAAAGAAATTTAGTGATTTATGAATTGCTCCTACGCGATTTTGTGGCAAACCATAACTGGAACACACTAAGAGATACTTTAAACTATCTTAAAAAGCTTGGCATTAATGCAATAGAACTTATGCCGTTCAACGAATTTGAAGGAAATTTAAGCTGGGGGTATAACCCGGATTTTTACTTCGCACCCGATAAATATTACGGTCCGGCAAATACTTTGAAGGAGTTCATCGATAGCTGCCACAAAAACGGGATTGCTGTGATTATGGACATTGCATTGAATCATTCTTTCGGCTCCTCGCCAATGGTACAATTATATTGGGATGCCGCTAACAATCGTCCTTCAGCGGATAACCCCTGGTTTAATCCCGCCGCGAAACACGCTTACAATGTTGGTTATGATATGAACCATGAAAGCCTTGCTACACGATACTTTGTTAGTCGCGTAGTAGATCATTGGCTTAATACTTATAAAATAGATGGTTTTCGTTTTGACCTTTCAAAAGGCTTCACCCAAACCCAAACCTGCGATGCCAATGGAGCCAACTGCAACGTAGGCGCCTGGGGCAATTACGACCAAAGCCGGATCGATATCTGGAAAAGATATTATGATACGCTTCAGGTAAAATCTCCGTCTTCCTATTGTATCCTGGAGCATTTTGCCGATAATTCAGAAGAAAAAGTGCTGTCTGATTATGGTATGATGTTATGGGGGAATGCCAATTACAATTACAACGAGGCATCTATGGGTTATTCTGCCAATTGGGATTTCAGTTCAGGATTGGCAGGCCAGCGCGGCTGGAGCAACCCTTACCTGGTTACTTACATGGAAAGCCACGATGAAGAGCGGCTGATGTTTAAAAACCTGGCTTACGGCAATGCATCCGGAAGCTATGATATTAAAAATCTTGCCACAGCCTTAAAAAGGCAGGAGCTGGACGCCGCATTTTTCCTTACTCAGCCCGGTCCTAAAATGATCTGGCAATTTGGTGAGCTCGGCTACGAATATTCTATTAATTATTGCCAGGATGGAAGCAATAATGGTAATTGCCGCACAGATGCCAAGCCCATCCGGTGGGATTATTTGCAGCAGGCGGATCGCAAGAGTTTATTTAACGTGTACAGCGCGCTGTTGAAACTTCGTGCCAATCCGTTGTATAAAGATGCGTTTGTTTCCAATACAACCAGCCAAAGCCTTGGCGGCGCTTTTAAATGGTTGCAGCTAAACTCTACGCCGGCAAAAATTGTAGTGATCGGAAATTTTGATGTGGTTTCTCAAACGGGATCCGTTACGTTTCCAACCGCCGGAACCTGGTACGATTACCTGCAGGGAAACACCATCACTACAACCGGAAGCGCCCAATCTTTTACTTTGCAGCCTGGAGAATATCACGTGTTTTTGAATAGCAGCATTGCATTGCCCGTAACTCTTGTTAATTTCTCCGGGATAAAAAATAACAGGGGAAATTTGCTAACGTGGCAGGTGGCCAATGAAGTCAATCTTAGTTATTACGAGTTGCAAAAAAGTACAGACGGACAAAATTTTAAATTTGTTGAAAAAATAAATGCAACCGGAAAAAATAACTACCACTTCACCGACGAGAATGTAGATCAATCAGCCGTAACCTATTATCGTTTAAAAAGTGTGGATATCGATGGTAAATTTAATTTTAGTGGAATCGTAACCATAAAAAGAGCCATCAGCGTGTGGGATGCCCAGGTAAATCCCAACCCGTTTTCGGTGGTGTTGAAATTAAATATTGATTCACCGGCGGAGGAAAAAGCAACGCTGATTGTTACAGATTTAAGCGGAAGGCAGTTGCTAAAACAGCCGCTTCAGATAAATGCCGGAAATAATTTATTTGACATAAAAGAAACGGCAAAATTGCCAAAGGGCACTTATTTACTTTCTATATTCGCTTCCCAAAAAACGAAAACCATTAAGATCATCAAAAACAATTAATCACTAAAAGACAAGCCGAAAGGCAGTATATGACAGCACCAAAATCAGAAACAGGGTTAAAAAATATAAAAACATTAAAGGGCTTGCAGTCTGAGGTGGAGAGCATCAATCGTGTTGCGCTCTCGGTGGATTGTGTAATTTTTGGATTTGATGAAAATAAGCTTAAAGTTTTGCTGATTCGCTCAGACCTGAAAAAATACCATAGCAAATGGTCCTTGCTTGGCGATTTGGTGAAACCTGAAGAAGATCTTGACGCGGCTGCATATAGAATATTGAAACAGCGCACGGGGCTAAGCGATGTTTACCTTGAGCAAATTCACACATTTGGCGAAGTGGGCCGCCATCCGGCGGGCCGCGTGGTTACAGCCGCCTACTGTTCGTTGATAAATATTCAAAATCACCGCTTAAGAATTCTTGATAATGAATTGCACTGGCACGATGTAGACAGCATTGCCGAACTGGCTTTCGATCATAAAAGGATATTTGATACCTGCCATACCTGGCTGCAAAAAAGAATTCAGGAACATCCGCTGGGCTTTAGTTTACTGCCCAGTAAATTTTCGCTGCGCGATCTGCAAAACCTGTACGAAGCCATTTTAAATACCAAACTCGACAGGAGGAATTTCCGAAAGAAATTTTTCTCAATGGATTTTTTAGTGGATATTGGAGAAGAGGAACAAAACGTGCCGCACAGGCCCGGCAGGCTTTATAAGTTTGACTATGAAAAATACGAGAAGAAGAAAAAAAAGTGGTCTGGCATTGATTTTTAATGCTTGAAAATTGTGAAAACGAATATCACCAGGTTTGCTGATCGTGTTGAGGATTATAAAAAATATCGTCCCGGCTATCCTTTTAAAGTCATTGAAATACTTCGTGATAAAATAGGTCTTGCCTCATCTGCTGTAATTGCCGACATTGGGTCGGGCACCGGCATTTCTTCGTCGCTTTTTATCAATAACGGAAATAAAGTATTTGCGGTAGAACCCAATACCGAAATGCGCAAGGCCGCCGAAATTTCCCTGTCAAAAAATAAAAATTTTTTCAGCATAAATGGTTCGGCAGAAAATACGGGCTTAACTGCAAAAAGCATCGATCTTATTTTTTGCGCACAGGCATTCCATTGGTTTGATAAAGATCTTGCAAAAACAGAGTTCAGGCGCATTCTCAAAACAAATGGAAATATTGTGCTGGTATGGAATATGTCAAACGAAAAAAATCCGTTTGTGCGCGAATATGTCGAAATGCTTCAAAGTATACCCGAGTACGGGGAAGTAAATTATAAAAATATTTCAGAAGAAGATATCGCCAAATTTTTCTCGCCGCAGCCATTGTGTAAAGAACTTGTGGAGAATGTGCAGATGTTGAACCTGGAAGAACTGAAAGGAAGATTAAGATCTTCGTCGTATTGCCCAAAGAAAGGAATTGAATATGAGAAGCTGATGAAGCAAACGGAAATTCTGTTTCATAAATTTGAAAAAAACGGGCGTGTTAAGTTTGATTATGAAACCAAAATTTACTGGGGCGGAAAAGATAAGGTAGAATCATTTGACAGAAAACGATTGGCAGAACAAGGCTTAAACCCCGATGACCCACATTTGCAAAAAGTGTTACAGATCACCCGCGAATACATGGGCTTTCCGCGCCAGCTGGGGCAACATACCGGGGGTTTTGTAATTACGCGTGGCAAATTGAGCGACCTGGTGCCGGTGTTAAATGCCCGCATGGAAAACCGTACCTGCATCGAGTGGAACAAAGATGATATTGATGCGCTCGGTTTCATGAAGATTGATGTGCTGGCCCTGGGAATGCTTACCTGCATTCGCAAAGCGTTTGATCTTGCCAAAGAAAATTATGGGCTCGACCTTACGCTTGCCAATATTCCGCAGGATGATCCGGCAGTTTATGACATGATCTGCCGTGCAGATACCATCGGCGTTTTCCAGATAGAAAGCCGCGCCCAGCAATCTATGTTGCCACGGTTAAAGCCCCGCTGTTTTTACGACCTGGTGATTGAAGTGGCAATCGTTCGCCCCGGCCCGATACAGGGCGATATGGTGCATCCCTACTTACGAAGACGAAACGGCGAGGAGCCGGTAGAATTTCCTTCAAAAGAGCTGGAAGAAATTTTAGGCCGTACGCTTGGCGTTCCATTATTTCAGGAACAAGCCATGAAGATAGCTATTGTGGCGGCCGGATTTACAGCAGCCGAGGCTGATGAGCTTCGGCGTAGTATGGCCACTTTTAAAGCAAAAGGGCTCGTTTCCAAATTCCAGGAAAAACTCGTTAATGGAATGATGCAGCGCGGCTATACAATGGAGTATGCACAAAGGGTGTTTAAACAACTTGAAGGCTTTGGCAGCTATGGATTTCCTGAAAGTCATGCTGCCAGTTTTGCGCTGCTGGTGTATGTTTCTTCCTGGCTTAAATGCTATTACCCGGATGTATTTGCGGCGGCTTTATTAAACAGTATGCCGATGGGATTTTATCAGCCTGCACAAATTATTATTGATGCCCGGAAACATGGCGTGGAAGTAAGGCCGGCCGATATCAATTATTCAAATTGGGACAACCGGCTTGAAGAAAAAGCAGGAAAATATTGTGCATTGCGGCTTGGGTTCCGGCAGATAAAGGGCTTGCGGCAGGATGATATCGAACTGCTTATTGCACATAGAAAAAAGGCATATAGCACCATAAATGAGCTTCGCGATGTTGGTATAGCGGATGCGGCGTTAGAAAAATTGGCTGATGCCGATGCTTTCAGATCGATAGGGCTCGACCGCCGCGAAGCATTGTGGGAAGTGTCTGCTAAAGACCGTCCCGTTGCTTTGTTTTCCGGGCAGCCGGCGGCCGATGCAAAAGGAGAAAACATTTCATTGCCCAAAATGACGGCCTCCGAACATGTAGTGTATGATTATTCGGCAACCTCATTGTCCTTAAAAGCCCATCCGGTAAGTTTTGTGCGGGAAAAGCTCAACCAGCTTCACATTGGGGCCGCCAAAGATCTGGCTACGTTAAAAGATGGCAACCGCGTGAAAATTGCCGGTCTTGTGCTCGTGCGCCAACGGCCCGGAACGGCGCGTGGCATTTGCTTTATGACTATTGAAGATGAAACCGGCTTTGCCAATATTGTGATCTTTGAAAAACTATTTGAAAAATACCGAAAGGAAATTCTGCAATCACGCCTTATTATGGTGGAAGGAAAATTGCAAATTGAAGGCGAAGTAATTCATGTGATTGCTCAACGCTGTTATAATTTTTCTTCTTTATTAAAAACACTCACGCCGGCAAATAACGAAAACCTTCCACTGTTAACGCTGGCTTTCCCGGATGAAAAAACATCGCCTCCTGATGTAAACAAAAACATCGCCGGTTAAGGAAATGGCCCAGGAAAAGATATTCTCCAAGGGCAGGAATTTTAAGTGAGATTAGCAAGAAAAATCGACCAACTATAAAAACTTCATGTAAGCGAAAAAGTAGATTTTGTATTTTTTAAAGAAGGATTTAAGTGAGATAACAATGAAAAATTGATCAACCTTAAACGGTTCATGTAAGCGAAAAAGTAGATTTTTTGCTTTTTTTCGGCTACGATTTTGCGCCGGCAATCAATTCAAATCCGATCGGTTCTGCGCTCATGGTCCATTCTGCTTTCTTCTACGGCATCGGGCGCATCGGGGTTAAGATCTTTTTCATCCTTCTGGTTTCTGCGTACCAAAAAAATGATCAATGCAATGGCGGCGATAATAACGAGCACGACTATCACAATTTCTTTCGTTTCCATATTTTATTTGGAATAATCCTCATAAAGCTACGCAATCCACCGGATTCTATTTGTGCGTACGCAATTGTTTACAGAAAGATAATGGCAATAAATCATTAAAAGATGGGCAAAAAAATCCTGCAGATTGAAATGTTATTGCTCCATCAGGTTTAAGGTTTTATCATCTTTCTTTCCCCCAAAAAATTTTTCTAAAACCATTTCAAAAACGGCATCGCTATTTTGTACTGAAGAAAATAAGGTCATCGAAGATTTTAGCTTCAGATCATCGGGGCTACCAAATATTTGATGGGCATCATTGGTTTTAAGTTCAAGCAATGCCTTACATATCTCAATTAACCTGCCTCCTAAAACGGGATGCCTTAAAAATTTTTCCGCCTCTTCCCTATCGGCAATTGCATAATATTTTGATGTTTCGCTAAAGCCCAAACCTTTCACTTGAGGAAAAACATACCACATCCAATGGCTTTGTTTTTTGCCATTTTTAATTTCTGATAATGCCTGCGCATAATCAATTTTTTGAGCATCAATAAATCGTTGCAGGTTGTTCATGTAGATTCAATTTACATCAATTTACAAAGGTAAAAATTATCAAAGAAGAAGCGCTTAATCTGCGGGAATCGGCCGTAGGAAAAGGATATGGCAAAAGAGACTGGATCGAACATGATCCGGATTATGATTCTTTAAGAAATGAACCCCGCTTTCAGGAATTGCTTGGCAAGCTAAAATAACAAAAATCTATCTTTTGGCTTGTTTGATAAGCCAATTATTTAAAAGAATTAGTAAGCGAAAAATCAGCCAAACTTATTCATCCAGGCGTTTGTAAAAAGGAAGGCTAGTTATATTTTCTATGGCTGCTGCAGCCAACCCGCCCTCCTCGGTGAAAGGCCAAACAAAAAGTGCTTTTATCTCATGGTCTTTTTCAATTTTTTTAATAGCATCAAGCGTTAGTTGTTTCGCAATGCCTTTACGCCTGTATTCTTCTAATACCAGGGCCGAGCAAAGATAAATTGCATCGTAGGAAATGCCTGGTTTCGTTAATTCAAAAAGTTGTTTTTCTGATATCTTCTTATCAAGAAAACGGTGCATTAGTTCTTGCGTGGTGGGTAGCAACAAAACCCATGCTACCGGCCCATTTCCATCATCATACTCAGAAATGGTTGCAGGATGAATAAGCCGCAGGCGCTTCAACACTTCTTCGTTTACATCCAGTTGATCAGGATCACTTTTGGTGTTAAACACGTCTTCCGCCAATTGAATCATTCGTTGCACGTTACTTAATGCCATCTCATAAAATTAAATAAGATTGGCTACTTACACTAAAGATGCCGATTCAACTTTCATCGTTTTGCAACCAGGCCGAGCGGCAACACCGTTTTTCCATATACTTCATTTAGCAGCGCTCCAATTCCTGTATAAATAGCGGAGGCTCCGCAAATAATTCCTTCATAACCTGTAAAGGTTTTTATTGCAGCATTGCCTGTTGCATCGCCAATGGCTAATAAAAAAAACAAAATGGTTAATGTGGCAAATACAAATTGCAATGCTTTGCTGATGCGAAGCGTGCCAATAAAAAGCAGGCCGGTAAATATTCCCCACATAATGAGATAAGCTACCATGGCGCCTTCAGAGGCCGCAGCAATCCATCCTAATTTGGGCATTACAATCAATGCTACCAGCGTTAGCCAAAAAGCGCCGTAAGACACAAAAGCCACAAGGCCAAAGGTGTTATTCTTTTTCGCTTCCATAATTCCGGCAATAATTTGCGTTATGCCGCCATAAAAAATTCCCATTGCCAAAATCATCGAATTCATTTCGAAAATGCCGGCGTTGTGCAAATTCAATAAAACGGTGGTAAGTCCGAAAGCCAGGAGCCCAAGCGGGGCGGGATTTGCGGTAGAATCTTTAATTACTATTATTGATTGATCCATAAACGTTAGTTTTAAATTAGAATTTAAAATACTACAATTAATTTGAATACTGGCGTTGCATTTATTTTGACAAAAAATCTTTATAAAAGGTTCATGGTCGGGTAGCTTATAAAATTTGATAGTCTTTTTTTTATTCTTCTTTTGCCTTGATGCAAAAGAAGCAAAAAATCAAGGACAACCCGATCGCTCCGCGCGTTTGTCCGGCCAGCGCCACCACAACCCTTTGCTGAGTAGCGGGATTCTTTCAAAATGGAAGTGAGGCGATGTAAGGTTCATGTCACAGTGAACTGCCGGAACGAGCTTATCTTTCGGAAAAGTATAAAAACTATATTTTGACGTTCGTAGAACGCTTGCCTCGGCTTTCTGGTAGGAATTTTGTGCATCTTTTCTAAAATTTTAACCATGACAGTACAACAAATTGCGCATCGCCTCGCCGAGCTTTGCAACCAGGGCGATTTTGAAAAAGCCCAAAAGGAATTATTTTCGGAAGATGCGGTAAGCATCGAGCCGGAAGCTTCCCCGGCATTCGAAAAAGAAACCAAAGGCCTGAAGGCAATTTTAGAAAAAGGCGAAAAGTTTAAAACAATGGTGGATGAATTTTATGGATGTGGCACATCAGATCCTTTGGTAGCAGGAAATTCTATCGCGATGGTGCTTAACCTGGATGCCAAAATGAAGGACCGGGAGCGCGCCACCAATTCTGAAATTTGCGTTTACAAAGTAAAAGACGGCAAAATTGTTTCAGAGCAATTTTTTATGTAGCGGGGACTCAATGAAATTAATGGCATTTTGTAGCCGGCCATCATTTAGGCCGGAAATAATTTGCCACGGCACCGATTGATTGATCAAAATATCTTTATAAAAATTAAATAAGCGTTCCCGGATTTTCCTGTCGGGATACTCGCGTAGCTCGTCCTGCACCCAGGGTAAATCAATATCACAAAGCAAATACAAATCATATTGGCGCGAAGCAATTCTATTCAATATCCAGTTATCGCATTGATTAAACACAAATTCAGACCACACTTTCATCACATACATATCGGTATCGATGAATAATTTTTTAGATTGATGTGCGATTGATTGTTGAAAACCGACCAGCAGTTTGTCAGCAATCGCTTCTTCCTGTTTAATCTGCCCTTTCGCAATTTTAATGAGGTCGTCGTATACATAATCAGCGCCGTTGATTTCTAAATACTCCCTCGCATACTCCGGAACCCATAATGTGTTGTAATGCGCTGCCAGCGCGCTGCACAAAGCGCTTTTGCCCGTAGATTCCGGACCGATCACTACTATTTTTTTTATTGATTCCAAACGGGTAGCTTCTGTTTTTTATTTAGATGAAGGGTTGCTTTTCGTTGCCATTCTATTAATCCCCACACGGCCATTAATAAGAGAATAAAATAATAAACACTGGTAAAAACATAATGCTTTACAAAATATAAAGGAATTGATGCGATGTTGGTAGCGATCCACCAATACCAGCTTTCCACTTTTTTGCGGGCCATAAGCCACATTCCGGTGAAAGCGGTGGCACTGGCAAATGCGTCGGCCCACGGAATGGCGCCGGGCGCAAAATCTTTTTTGAGATAGCTTAATGCGGCAAAAATCGCGATATAAAAAGCGGCAAAAAACAATAATTCCTGGGCCCATTCTTTTTTACTGCTCCAGGTAATGTTTACGATGTGCTCGTGCTGCTGGTTTCGTTTGGCCCATAAAATCCATCCATAAACACTCATAATGGTATAATACAAATTAACGCTCGCCTCACCGAACAAGCTTCCTTCAAAACTGATAAAAACATACAGGATGGTGCCAATTAGCCCCGTGGGATAAACCCAGATATTTTCTTTCCGGGAAAACCAAACACTGACGATTCCGGAAAACACGGCAATATATTCTATCCAGGTAGTTTGTTGTATACCGGCAATAAACTGGTTGCAGATTTCTGAAACGGTCACATTCGAAATTTGAGATGATAGGAGTTTATAATCAATTTAAAAATAAGACTTACTATTTTCCTTTAAAAAAGCCTGTTTTAAAAAAATTGCAGCAACTAATTTCAGCGAAAATAAATCCGATTGGCATTAATAAAAAAAGCACTTCTTTCGAAATGCTTGCAATATCTTATTAAAATCTACAAAATGGCTTATTTGGATTCGGCCACTACTTCTTTTACTTCTGGTATCATTCGCTTCATCATCCCTTCTATTCCGGCTTTTAGCGTAATCATAGAAGAAGGGCAACCGCTGCAGCTTCCCTGCATCATCAGGTTTACGGTACCGTTGTCATAGCTGATAAACTGAATAGCACCGCCATCCATTTCCACCGCGGGCTTCACATAATTTTCGAGCAACTCTTTAATTCTTTTTACCACATCATCATCATCTGCACTTACAATGTTGGAGCTTTCCGATTTCCTGGTAGCAAGCTGGTCTTCATTAATAATTACATTTCCCTCTTCTAAATATTCTTTTAAAAATTGTTTCACAGAGGGAATAATATCCTGCCAGTCTTCCGTATCATCAGTTTTAGTAAGAGTTACAAAATTGCTTGCTATAAAAACAGCCTTTATAAATGGAAACGCAAATAGCTGGGTTGCCAGCGGCGAAGCCACAGCGCTTTCTTCGTTCTGAAAATCAACGCTTTTGCCGGGATACAATAGCTTATTGGCTACAAATTTCATGGTTTCCGGATTCGGCGTCATTTCTGTATAAATGCTCACCACAGTATTGCCGGTTTTAATCATAATAAATTATTTGAAAAGCGAAGTTACAAATTTTAGCCCGAGAAGGAAAGATACAACTTGTTAAGGATGTTCGAAGAACGGAAATATTTTAAAAAAGATACTTTAACATTGAATTCTATTGTCAACAAATTTCCTTCAGAATTTGCCGATACCTTTGCGCTGAATTTAAGATTTAGCGTGAAATATATTTTTATCCTGCCCATCCTGCTCATAATGAGCGCAACTGTTTTTGCCCAACAAAATACGGGTTACATTATTAAAGGAAGATTGATCGATTCTGCTTCTAAACAGCCATTGGAATATGCCACAATTTCACTGTTTTTGAAGGGAGAGAAGAAAGCCATAAACGGATCTCTTACAGATAGCCTGGGAAAATTTGAAGTAGACCATGTGCTGCCGGGAAATTATAACCTGGTGGCGGAATTTATTGGTTATAAACCCCACACTATCGCCAACGTGTTCATCAATAAAGACAATCCGGTGTTTGATGCAAAAAACATTTTGTTGGTTACCAAAGCAACTACTTTACAAAATATCAGTGTGGCTGCGCCGGCCAAATTAGTAGAAAATAAGATTGATAAATTGGTTTTTAATGCTGATAAAGACATCACCTCGCAAGTAGGCGTTGCTACCGATATATTGAAAAAAGTGCCCCAGGTTTCGGTGGATGTAGATGGTAATGTGCAACTCGCTGGTAATTCCAGCATCCGGTTTCTAATTAACGGAAAACCTTCTTCTGCATTTGGCAGCAGCATTTCCGACGTGTTGCAATCTATTCCGGCCAGCCAAATAAAGAGTATAGAAGTAATAACCAACCCAGGCGCAAAATACGATGCACAAGGGCTTGGCGGCATTATTAATATCATCTTAAAGAAAAATAATTCGCAGGGCGTTAATGGAAATTTATCGCTCACCGGCGGAACGCGCATGGAAAATGGCTCTTTTAATTTTGCGGCGCGCAAAGGTAAATTTGGAATGAATGCCTTTATTAGCGGGAATGCCCGGCTTAATGCAGAAACACCTTCTTCCTCAGTCAGAACTACTTCGGATACCGCGGCCAAAACAACCATCTTATTAAACCAGGACGGTTTAAACCGTTTTCAAAGGAGCGGCTATCAAACCGGAATCGGATTTGATTGGGACGTGAATAATCAAAACAGTATTTCCGGAGCGGTTTCGTACAATAATTTCAGCAACACCGGAATCGGCAATACCAATCAAATACAAAACACAAAAGACTTAAATGGCAATGTGTTTTCCGGCACGCCCGTTCTCTTAAATGCCAACAATGCATTTCATTTTAATAATGTGGATGCAAGTCTTAATTATAAAAAAACTTTTGCGAAAGATGGACAGGAGCTGGAAATTTCGGTTAATTCAAGCTTTGGAAACAGGCGTTCCGAAAACAATAATTACCAATATTATCTTCCGCAGCATTCGCTTTATTACAGCACAATGGCTGTTAATCCCGGAACGGAAAAAGAAACTGAAATAAAAGCAGATTATGCGCAACCGCTAAAGAAGAATGTGATACTTGGTGTTGGTGGCAAGGTTAGCTTTTATGATATTACCAGTAATTCCAAAGTGCTCAAATTAGATTCTGCTTCGGCAGAATATGCTAAAGACAATTTTTTATCAAACAGCCTCGACTATCATCAAAAAGTGTATGCACTTTATTCAGAAATCAGTTTTCCGGTGCTCACCTTATTTGATGCAAAAATTGGTGGCCGCTATGAGCGTACAGAAATCAACTCTTTTTATTCCAATGCTCAGCAACAAATCAGCGTGCCCGGCTATAATACCTTTGTGCCTTCGATATTTTTTTCAAGAAAACTGGGAGAAAATGCGCTTTTAAAACTGAGTTTTTCAAAAAGAATTGAAAGACCCGATTACCGCGATCTGAATCCATATATCAATACCAGCGACCCGAAAAATCTCTCTACCGGAAATCCCAAACTTCAGCCCGAAATAGGAATGCGTTATGAGCTGGGTTATAGCGCCGACATAAAAAAAGTGGGCTCGTTGATGGTTAGTCTTTTTTACAGAACAAACAATCACGATATACAACCGTTTATAGTTTATTATCCTTCATTTCTTGTGGGCGACACAACTTATACAAACGTAGCAGTAAGTACGCGCCAAAATATCGGCAAGGAAGATAATACGGGCGTAAACTTTTTTGGGGATCTTAAATTTATTCCGAAACTTAATTTAAGAACGAACCTGTTCTTTTTTCAGCGACATACGATAAACGTTATTGATAAAGGATATAATTACAACAGCTTTAATTATCGTTTTAATTTGAACGCATCGTATCAATTTTCAAATACGCTTGCGGGAGAATTTTTTGGCAATTTTAGTTCTGCCCGCCATGAAGCCCAGGGAAGATATCCTTCATTTACCACTTACAGCATTGCGTTACGGCAGCAATTCTGGAATAAAAAGGGAAGCCTGGCACTTACGGCTACTAATCCATTTAAAAAATATGTGGATCAAAAAACAGAAGTGTTTGGGCCGAATTTTATCATTAATGGCACGCGCAGCATTCCTTTCAGATCTATCGGAATTAATTTTACCTGGAAATTTGGTAAGCTGGAATTCAAAAAAGATAAGGAGAAACCAAGTGATAACTTGAACGCGCCGTCTGATAATGGTTAATTGGTGGCCTTATTGCAAAACTTTAAAAATTGCGGTTTTCTACTTTTTAGGTTATATGACCAGCAGAATTTATTTTTTTAATTGTGAGAAAAGCGAAGATGTAGATTTTCTACTTTTTAGCTAGCTAAAGCTGCTTTCATTCCACTATTCTCAACTTTGCATAATTCAGCATAATTTTTTTCTCGCCATTATTTTCAAACTTTACAGTAGCTACGGGATTGTGAGCGGCGCCTTCCATTTTTATCACTTCGCCAAAACCAAATTTCTGGTGTTCAATTTTTTGTCCGGCCTGTAAATTACTGGTATCGCTTGGTGCAAAATCCGGTGAAGGAATATGTTCTTTAATTTTGATTACGGGTGTAGAGACAAGATACGCGGGCTTCTCAGTTTTTGTTTCTCTTTTGTTGCCTTCAAACTGGTATTTTGGTTTATCAAATGCGTTCCAATGGTTTGTTTGATTGTTGCGCATGTTTCCGCCGGCAAAAGATTTGTCAAGCTTATCGTCCGGAAGCTCTTCTATAAAGCGGCTGGGATCGTTTTGTGTAAGGTTGCCAAAGCGATAGCGGTTGTTGGCATAAGTAAGCCACAATCTTGTTTTTGCACGGGTGATGGCCACATAAAATAATCTTCGTTCCTCTTCCAGTTCTTCGCGTGTATTGATTGCCATGGCATTTGGGAAATAGAGTTTCTTCCAAGTCCACCAACAAACACCACAGGAAATTCCAAACCTTTTGCCGCATGAATGGTCATCAATTTTACCACATCGCTTTCACCTTTATCGTTGTCCGCATCGGTCAGTAAAGTAATTTGCTGAAGATAACTTCCGAGGCTTTTATCGAGCAACTCGCCGTCTTCTGTTGGAGTTTCGGTAAATTCTTTTATAGAGTTTAATAATTCCTGCACGTTCTCATAACGGGCAAGTCCTTCGGTTGTTTTATCATTAAAAAGATCCTTAACAATGCCGGTTTGTTTTCCGACAAGAATGGAAAGATCGTAGGCATTTTTCTTTTCCAGTTCGCTTTGAAACATTTTAATCATGATCACAAAATTGCCGATGATCTCCAGCGTTGATGCTTTGTAACCAAACTCTGCCGCGCGTTCCAGTACATTCCACATGGAAATGTTGTTCTGGTTGGCAAAAAGAACCGCCCTGTCGAGGCTTGTTTTGCCAATTCCCCTGGCGGGATAATTAATAATCCGTTTTAAAGCTTCCTCATCGTTGGGATTCATTATTACGCGCAGGTAACTTAAAAAATCCTTGATTTCTTTTCTCTGGTAAAAACTGATACCTCCGTAAATGCGGTAAGCGATATTCATCCTGCGAAGACTTTCTTCATAGCTACGGCTTTGCGCATTGGTCCGGTATAAAATTGCAAAATCGCTGTTGCGGTAGTGGTTTCGCAGTTTTTGTTCCTGGATGGCATCGGCTACATATTTTCCTTCATCATTATCAGTGGCGGTACGCACCAGTTTTATTTTTTCGCCGGTATCGTTGCTGGTCCAGAGTTTTTTAGGAATCTGTCCTTTATTGTTGGCAATAACGTCATTAGCTACATTAAGAATATTTTGCGAGCTGCGATAATTTTGCTCCAGCATTACCACTTTCACATCGTCATAATCTTTTTGAAACTGCAGAATATTTTCGATGGTAGCTCCGCGAAAACTATAGATGCTTTGGGCATCATCGCCAACCACGGCCACATTTTCGTGCATGGCCCCCAGCAATTTGATGATTTCATATTGAGAAGTGTTGGTATCCTGGTATTCATCAATCATAATGTACTTAAACTTACGCTGGTATTTGCTCAGGCTTTCCGGGTGGGTGCTTAATAATTGATAAAACTTAAGCAGCAGATCATCAAAATCCATGGCGCCGTTTTTAAAACAGCGTTTGCAATAAGCATCATAAATCTGCCCGGTTAAGGGACGGTTGGCACGCATATCTTCCTGCTGCAGTCCGTAATCGCTGATGTATTCTTCAGGCGTAATTAAACTGTTTTTAGCGTTGGAAATCCGGTTGTAAACAGTATTGGGCTTATAATGTTTATCATCAAGATTCATTTCTTTTATTACTGTTTTCACCACGCTTTTTGCATCATCTGTATCATAAATGGTGAAATTTCTCGGGTACCCTAATTTGTCGGCTTCCGCTCTTAAAATGCGTGCAAATACCGAGTGAAACGTACCGATATAAAGATTTCTTGCTTCATTATTTCCCAGGATATGCGAAACCCTTTCCTTCATTTCAGCCGCCGCCTTATTGGTAAATGTGAGTGCCAGTATTTGAAAAGCATCCACGCCGTTGGCCATCAGGTGTGCAATTCTTGTGGTAAGCACCTTTGTTTTTCCGCTTCCCGCGCCCGCTACAATCATTATCGGCCCATCGCGATGAAGTACTGCCTCGCGTTGTGCATCATTCAAACCCTTTAAATATTCCTGCATTCTGCAAATTTACGAAAAGCCCGTGTGGCGAAAAAGACTGTCAGGAAATATTTAGACCTTGCCAGCCAACTTTTGATGATTTATACTTCTTTTAAGATAAGTGGCAGCGCTTAAAATAATGCGGTTAAGACACAGAATTTTATCCGGCTTGAAAAAAAGTGGATTTTCTACTTTTTGGCTTCTCTCGTTTTTAATTGACTATTAAATATTAGTTTTTTGCTGTTTGATATTTAACCATGCATCGCCCATTTTCCATTTTTGAAATCAGTAACTTTGAATACAAATTTTCTTTTATGGAAGCGGATGAATTATTAAAAATTTTTGACGATAAGATAGAGCAGGAAATTCGTATTGAACCCAAAGACTGGATGCCCGATGATTATCGCAAAACCCTGATAAGGCAAATAAGCCAGCATGCCCACAGCGAAATTGTGGGAATGCTTCCGGAAGCCAATTGGATCACCCGCGCGCCTTCGCTCAGAAGAAAAGCTACGCTGCTGGCCAAAGTGCAGGATGAGGCCGGACATGGATTATATCTATATTCCGCCGCTGAAACCTTGGGAATTACCCGCGAAGAAATGATTGACCAGCTTTTGAGTGGCCGGGCAAAATATTCATCTATATTTAATTACCCTACATTAACCTGGGCAGATATGGGCGCTATTGGCTGGCTGGTGGATGGAGCAGCAATTATGAACCAGGTTCCGCTATGCCGCGCTTCTTATGGGCCTTATGCACGTGCTATGGTAAGAATTTGTAAGGAAGAAAGTTTTCATCAGCGGCAGGGCTATGAAATTTTGCTTACGCTTTGCCGCGGCAGTATAGAACAAAAAGCAATGGCGCAGGATGCGCTCAATCGATGGTGGTGGCCGAGTATCATGATGTTTGGCCCCAATGACGATGCTTCGCCGCATACCGCGCAAAGCATGAAATGGAAAATTAAAAGATTTACCAACGATGAATTGCGCCAGAAATTTATTGATGTTTGTAAAGAACAGGCGGATATTCTTGGGACTAACCATTCCGGATCCGGATCTGAAATGGAATGAAGAAAAACTACATTATGACTTTGGAGAGATCAACTGGGACGAATTTTGGAACGTGATAAAAGGAAACGGTCCGTGCAATAAGGAACGCCTCGCCGCAAGAGTAAAAGCTCACGAAGACGGCGCCTGGGTTCGAGAAGCAGCGCTGGCTCATGCGGAAAAAAAGAAAAAAGCAAAGACCGCCGAAGAGCCACTAAGTGCAGCGGAAGCGGTTTAAAAGATTGTCTTATCAATGCAGATTTTCAATAATTTAATTAATAAAGAATAAACTGCGCCAATGAATCAAACAGAACCGCTTTGGGAAGTTTTTATCAGAAGCAAACAGGGGTTAGATCATAAACATGTCGGGAGCCTGCATGCTGCCGATGCGCAAATGGCAATAGAAAATGCCAGGGATGTTTATACCCGCAGAATGGAAGGCGTTAGTATCTGGGTGGTGGAATCTAAAAATATTTATTCCTCAAATCCAGACGAAAGCGAAAGCCTCTTTGATCCTGCTAATGACAAAATTTACCGGCATCCTACTTTTTATAATCTGCCCGACGAATTAAAATACATGTAGCTGATGATAGCAGAAAGAATTAATAATTTGAGCGATGAAAAATCGCGCTTTGATTTTACCATTTACCTGGCTGACAGCTCTTTAATAATGGGCCACCGGCTAAGCGAGTGGACAGGCCATGGCCCGATGCTTGAACAGGATATTGCTATCAGTAACATTGCGCTCGACCTGATTGGGCAGGCCAGGAATTTTTATCAATATGCCGCAACCATTGCCAACGCTTCCGGTGCAGATAAAAAAAATATCACCGAAGACGATCTTGCCTATTTAAGAGACGCCGGCGAGTTTAAAAATCTGCTCATAACAGAATTGCCCAACGGCGATTGGGCAAAAACAATTTTAAAAGTATTTTTCTTCAGCACCTGGCAATTTTATTTTTATCAAAAATTAATTTATTCGGCAGATAAGCAATTATCTGCGATAGCTGAAAAATCATTGAAAGAGGTAACGTATCATGTAAGGTGGAGCAGCGAATGGGTAATAAGATTAGGAGATGGCACCGCAGAAAGCAAAAAGCGAATTGAAGATGCGCTGGAAGATTTGTGGCCCTACATGGGAGAAATGTTTGAAACAACTGATTATGAAAATGAAGCTGCTCAAATGCGTGTAGGCATTAACGTTAGTGATATAAAAGCAGACTGGATCGATAAAATAAAAGCAGTTTCAGACGAAGCGGGAATAACTGTTCCCGCAGATGGTGCTTGGATGCAAACCGGCGGAAAAAAGGGAGTTCACACCGAGCATTTAGGCTACCTGCTTGCAGAAATGCAATTTTTACAAAGAGCTTATCCCGGTTGTGAATGGTAAGGAACATCAAATGAATTATTCAGATCAACATATTATCACTTCAAAACAAGAAACCATCCAAAAAGTCAGGAATATTCTTGAAGGAGTGTACGATCCTGAGATCCCGGTATTATCGGTAACCGATCTCGGAATTTTAAGAGATATAAAAGTTGATAAGGAAGCAAATAGAAGTGGTTATAACGCCTACCTACAGCGGCTGCCCGGCAATGGATGTAATTTCAATGAACATCAGGATCGCATTGCTGAAAGAAGGGTTTTCTTCAGTAAAAATATCGCGGCAACTTTCTCCGGCATGGACCACCGACTGGATTACGCAGGCTGGGAAAGACAAATTGAAGTCGTACGGAATAGCCCCGCCGGCAGCAAAAACATTCGACAAAGATTATTTGGAACACCTGGTGGTTGAATGCCCGCTCTGCCATTCAAAAAATACAACACTGGTTAGCCAGTTTGGATCTACCTCGTGCAAAGCACTGTATAAGTGCAACGATTGCCAGGAACCATTTGACTATTTTAAATGCCATTGAGAATTTTACATTGCCAATTTTAAATTTAGATTTGCCTATCACTTTTTAGATTTCCTATCATCATTTTACTATGAAATCAATTCTTTTTGAAATAAAAAATTCCATCGCTTTTATTACTTTGAACCGCCCGGAAAAATTTAATGCATTCAACCGTGAAATGGCCCTCGCCCTGCAGGAAGCGCTCGATATGTGCGAGAAAGATATTACTGTTCGCTGTGTGTTGATAACCGGCGCAGGAAAGGCTTTCAGCGGCGGGCAAGACCTGGCCGAAGTGGCAGACCCCGAAGGGCCGGGTATGCAAAAAATTCTGAGCGAGCATTATAACCCCATCGTAAGTAAAATCAGGTTGCTTGCAAAGCCGGTAATAGCAGCTGTAAATGGTGTGGCGGCCGGTGCCGGTGCCAATATTGCGCTTTGTTGCGATATGGTGATTGCGGCCGAATCAGCAACCTTTATACAAGCCTTCAGCAAAATTGGACTAATTCCGGACAGCGGTGGAACGTATATTTTACCAAGGATTGTCGGTTTTCAAAGGGCGTCTGCAATGATGATGCTTGGCGATAAAATTTCCGCGAAAGAAGCCGAAAGGACAGGCATGATCTATAAATATTTTCCGGACGAAACTTTTTTCGCAGAGGCAGAAAAAATTGCTGCAACCCTCGCCGGTCTTGCCAACAAAAGGATTGGCGTATACAAAACAGGCGCTAAATCTATCACTAACACAAGACTTTGAAACGCAATTACAAACGGAAGATGGCTTGCAACAAAAAGCTGCCGGTACCAGCGATTTTAAAGAAGGTGTTGCCTCTTTCCTGGAAAAAAGGAAACCCAATTTTACGGGGCAATAAATAAATCAACATGGAAAATGACAACGAAAAAGACGACCTGGCCAATGAAGTGATAAGCCATGTGATGAACAACGACCTGTTTAGTCAATGGCTTGGAATAGAAATTATTGATATTAAAGCAGGGTATGCAAAAACAAAAATGATGGTTCGCAAAGAAATGATCAATGGCCTTGGAATTGTTCATGGTGGCATTGCGTTTTCGCTTGCCGACAGCACTTTTGCGTTTGCTTGCAATAACCGAAATAATTTATCAGTGGCTTTAGATACATCTATCAATTTCTTAAAGCCAGTGCATGTTGATGATACGCTTATCGCCGAAACTAAAGAAATACACAATGGAAAATCGACAGGTCTTTATCAGATTACGATAACGAATCAAAAAGATCATACCGTCGCGCTTTTTAAGGGAACCTGTTTCAGAACGAATAAAAGGCTGATCTGATAAATAACCAAAAAGAAGTAGAACAAATTTCACCGGGCGGTCTGGGTGTTTTCAATTGGTGAAATTCGTTTTACAAAAACATTATTTCACAATGAAATAGCCAACGGCAAGCCATACCAGCCCTTTGATTAAAAAAAATAGAAATCCCCAAAAGCCAATTTTTTTAATCCATGATACCAGCGCACTTGTTTTTTTATCATTGTCGGCTGTGGTCATAATTTATTTTTTAGCGGGCAATAATCTCGTAGGTTTTGAAATCGCTTTTCATAGGAGCTTCCTTACCTTCTGCTTTTGCCTTTGCCAAATCTGCAAATCCGCGCTTGTGGCCTTCCATAAAAGTGGCCGATCTTGTCCATGCTTTAAACGATTCTTCTTTGTCCCAATGACTTACGATTAAATAAGCATCTCCTTCTTTTGAAGGACGTAATACCTGCATGTCTACAAATCCATCCATAGTATCAATCTGTTTTGCCCGTGTGGCAAAAAGTTCTTCAAAACGTTCTTTATACTCTGGTTTACAATCTATATAATTAATTGCTACAAAATTTTTATTATCCATGGGTCATTTTTACCTAACAAAAATATCAGAATAACCAAGCGTGCATTTTCACAATCGGGAAAAATATTTTATTTCTCTTTGAAATTAACATTCCGCCGGTTGTTTTAATTTTATACATATGATCTATCAATATAAAAATTTTATACCTGTAATCCATGAGTCTTCCTTCATACATCCGCAAGCTGTGATAACCGGAAATGTAGAAATTGGCAAATTTGTTTACATTGGTCCGGGCGCTGCCATACGCGGCGATTTCGGTAAAATTATTATTGAAGACGGATGCAACGTACAGGAAAATTGCACTGTACATATGTTTCCTGGCATAACGGTAAGGCTGAAAGAAAATGCGCATATTGGCCATGGCGCTATCATTCACGGAGCCACTATCGGGAGAAACTGCCTTATTGGAATGAATGCGGTAATTATGGACAATGTGGTTTTAGAAGACGAGTGTATTGTGGGCGCGCTAAGTTTTGTTAATGCCGATCAGCATATTGCTGCCAGGAGCCTACTTGTGGGAAATCCTGCAAAAATTATCAAACAGGTTACCGACGACATGATTGAATGGAAAACGAAAGGCACGGCAATCTATCAACAACTGGCAACAGATATGCTCACCCAATGGAGACAATGCGAGCCCCTAAGAACTGCTCCGGATCAAACAGGGAACGATCCAATCAATTACAAAACGTGGCACGAAACGAAGCAATGATTTATTGCGATGGATGTCTGTTCCCACAAGATTTTTTTGTCAATTGCCAGATCTTTAAAATCAATCATATTGCCATCTCCCTTTCCCGTAAATCCGCCATCAGGATAACCCAGCACATTGCACACGCTATCGTAAACCACATTGTATTTGTCGCAGCATGGTGAAACAAGATAATACACCGTCTGGCCTTTATACGAATATTGCGAAACGGATATGGGTGACCCTTCGTTAGGATTGGCCTGCATCATTTTTACTTTCTTTTGGAGGCATACCGGCATTTCGTTTTTATTGGTGAGTTTTCTTATTGCCGGCACACGCAATAAACCCTGCAACCATTACGCAGGCAATTATTTTATTGATCATTGTTGTTTTTCTATTATGTAATTTATTGATAAACTTATTGTGCCAATGCTAACAAAAACGATTCCTAAAAAAAACTTTGCGACCTTTACCGCGATGGAAAGAACAAATTTTATAGACTTAATAAAGGTATTTTGCAGAAGCGGGCATGGTGGCGCGGGCAGTAAACATTTCATGCGAAACAAGCTGACGGCTTTTGGCGGACCTGATGGCGGCGATGGTGGCAGAGGTGCTCATATCATTTTGAAAGGAAACAAAAATTTATGGACGCTTTTGCATTTACGCTATTATAAAAATATTCTTGCTGAAAACGGAGAAAATGGAAGTAAAAATAATTGTACCGGCCGCGATGGAAAAGATATTATTGTTGAAGTACCCCTAGGTACCATTGCCACTATTGAAGAAACCGGGCAGAAAGTAGAAATATTGGAAGATGGCGAGCAAAAAATTCTATTAAAAGGCGGACGAGGCGGGCTTGGGAAATTTTCATTTTGCCACACCAACCAACCAGGCGCCGGAACATGCACAACCGGGCGAGCCGGGTGTAGAAAATTTCGTATCATTAGAATTGAAAGTTCTTGCGGATGTAGGTTTGGTAGGATTTCCCAATGCCGGAAAATCCACATTACTTTCTGTAATCACTGCCGCAAAACCTAAAATTGCGAATTACGCTTTTACCACTTTAACTCCGCAACTCGGCATGGTAGAATACCGCGATCATAAAAGTTTTTGTATCGCCGATCTTCCGGGAATTATTGAAGGAGCTGCGGAGGGCAAAGGCCTTGGACACCGCTTTTTAAGACATATTGAACGCAACCCGGTTTTGCTTTTTGTGATACCTGCCGACAGTAATGACCACTATGCAGAATTTAAGATCCTGCAAAATGAGTTGAAAGAATACAACCCGGAATTGTTGGACAAAAAATTTATAATTGCCATCAGCAAGAGCGATATGCTCGACGATGAACTGAAAGAAGCTATAGAAAAAGAACTGCCGGAAAATATTCCTCATATTTTTATTTCATCATTAACCAATAAGGGATTAACGCAATTAAAAGATATGTTGTGGAATGAGTTAAATTAAAAGGCCTAAACTTTGATACCGGAACCAGATAAGCTTAAAGGTAGATAATTGGTTTTATAAAAATGAAAATCGAAGGATTCGTATAAGCCAAAAAGTAGAAATTCCGTATTTTAAATAAAATTGTTTTTTCAAAAAATTCTGAAATTTTTATTTTTCAAAATGAGCGGCAAAATTCTATTCTTTATTAATCCTATTTCAGGCACAAAAAGCAAATCGCAATTAGAAAAAAAGATCATTAAAAAATGTGCGGAAAGAAATATTTCTTTTGAAATTTTATTTACTTCCGCAGACGGCGACTATGATTTTTTAAGGAAAAAGATTGAAAAAGATTTCATTACAGATGTGGTGATCTGTGGCGGCGATGGAAGCCTTAGCCCGATCATTTCTTCATTATTAAATATTGAAATTAACATTGGCATTCTTCCGTTAGGTTCCGGAAACGGATTAGCAAGAACTGCCGGAATTCCCAAATCGATTGATAAGGCTTTTGAAATAATATTTAATGGGAAAGCATCTTTTGTTGATGCGTTTTTAATTAACAACCGGCTTAGCTGCCACGTTAGCGGCATCGGGTTTGACGCAAAAATCGCTTATGAATTTTCAAAACAAAAAACCCGGGGGTTTGCTTCTTACACCAGGCAGTCTTTAAAACATTTTCTTTCCGCAAAAACTTATTTATTCTCTGTTTTAGCAGACAATGTGCAGTTTACAGAAGAGGCATTTTTAGTTTGTATTGCCAACAGCAATCAGTTTGGAAATAATTTTAAAATAGCGCCGCAGGCAAGCTTGTGTGATGGATTGCTTGATTTGGTAATAGTAAAAAAAACCAATAAGCTTCAAATAGTGTTGTCCTTTGTAGCGCAAATATTATCGGGGAAAATTAAAAATATCAACTCAAAAGATTTTCATCAAAAGAAGATTCTTTATTTTCAAACCAATAAAATCAAATTAGAAAATCCCCAACTCGCTCCCTTGCATATTGATGGCGATCCGGCGGAGACAGCCAGGGAATTTTCAATTGAGGTATTGCCGTCAGCCTACAGACTCATTCAGCCATAAATCCACTAGCGTCTAAATTATCTGGTTATTTATTCTGCAAAATCTGCTTCACCTGTTCAAAAGCTTCCTGGTTGTTTATTCTGCGCAAAGAAGAATTCACTTCTTTTTTTTCTCTTGCAGTAAGATGAAAATTTAATGTGGCGCCGCTTTCTTCCTTTTCGGGTATGTACATAAATGCCACACGATGCAGCGCGCCATTCAAAAGCCCCTGCGCATAACTGATCTCATCATCCTGAAAATAATCCTGCAGCTTAAACCAGTTGGCTTGCAACATCGTAAACGGTTTGGTGATGATGTCTGAAATGTCGCTGCCCGGTGCTATATCATCCCAGCTTCCTTTTTGCCTTGAGCGAATTTGAATTATCAAAACACCACGCGTATTTTCATTGATCCATTGTTTAAAAACATTTATAAAACGGAGCGAAGTTTCCTGTCCGTTATTGTCCCTTAAGCCGGCATCCATAACGTCAATTACGGGCGCGGACGGAAGCCATACGCTTGGCAAAATGTATGGGTAAGTTGCATTCATTCTTAGTGCGGTAAGCATCCTCAGGTTCATCGGATTTTCGTTTTTGAACAGTGCAGCAAAGTCAATAGCATCAGGGCCAACCATTTTGGAAGTGCTGTCTTTATATTCTTGCTGCATCAAAAAACTAAGTGGCTGTGTACATATCATCATCTTTTTTAAATCGCGGGTAACAGCAGAGTTCAATATCATCAAAGGAATTTCCGCATTGCTTTCCGCCTTTTGATAAGAGCCAATTGGCTTATCCAGCAGGTTGCGCGTGTTTCTGTTAAGCTTTTGCTCAAAAGCATATCCCCTGTCCTTAACATAACGGTAATGCCCAAACGTAAATTTTTGCGATGGCGACATCAGGTCGCGCGCAATCAATGAAGAAAATACAGGGTTCAATAAATCTTCCGAAATATCATTCAAATAGCTTTTATCCTGGAGATTGATGCGCGCACCTTCATGCTTCAACCGGGCAAGTTCGCGAAAGTAGGCTGCCGATAACATTCCGCCGGAAGCGCCCGTCATCAGCATCGTTTTTTGCATAATTTCGCCATTGGTGGCGCTGTCAAGTTCCTGCAAAACATTCATTGCAAAGCTTGCGCTTCTTACGCCGCCGCCACTGAAATTAAAGACGACCATTAAAGGCTTGGCCTCTTTTTGTTTTGCTTTCCAGCGGTTTAAAATGGCAATCATATTGTTTTTGTCCGAATCAATCCTGGCAATCGTATTAAGCGACTCAAGATTTTGCAAAGAATATTCAGGCCTGGTTATATTGGTGTAATCCAGCCCGTATGCTTTGTTACGCGGGTCAATCACATCGTACTTATACAACAGATTCAACACAATAAAAAGAAAAAGAATGAACAGCAAGCTCCAGCTGCCGAGAAAATAAGAAAGAGCTCCAATAACAGCTACCAAAATGGCAAATAAAATGAGAATGCTTGCCGCAGCCGGCACCTGGAAAACCCGGTTATCAAGAAAAAAGGCAATAAATATCATGAATAAAAAAGCCAGCAACATGGTAATCATTGCTGAAAAGTGATGACGCTTAAAGATGGTATCTAAAAACTCCTGGCTGTAATGCCCCACCGGGCGCGCTTTTTTAAATTCGAATCGCGTGTTTAAAAAATAATCTACCGGCAAGCCAAAATTATTTCCGTTTGTTATTTGTTCTTGCTGATCCGCGATTTTGTTTTCATCAAAATCCGCAAAATTATGTTTAAAGGTTCGGACAATTCTTCTGTCGGCACTAAAAAAATAAACAAAAGAAAATATGGTTAACAATAGAAAGCCTCCAACAAATCCTGCCGCTATCAAAAAAAATTGCCCTGCCGGAATTAATTCTTTTGTGAGATCGAAATAAAACGCTTCGAAAAAATAAACCAACAAAAATACGAGAGGAATAATTGCATTGTTGATACAATATTTTAAAAAAGGCTTGGACCCGGTAGCAAGAAAACGAAACCGCCTGCTATGCAAAATAAAAGTGGTAATGTTCCAGCTCATTATAAAAACGCCAGTTGCTACACCGGCTATTGCCGCGCCTGCAGCATTTACATTGCCAAGATATTCCGGCGCAAGAAATAATGCGTTGGCACCAAACAGGTGCATAAAATTTCCGGTAATCGTTAAAAAAAGAATGAGCCAGAAAATCAATAACACCTGCGATTTTCTAAAATGAAGAATCAGTAGCTGAATCGGAAAAGAGTAGTAAAAACTGCGGACAAATTTCTTCATTGCAATATGGGTTGCTTTCGCCTTTTAAAAAAACCTTTTTTGAATGCGGGCCGGTTTAATAATATACAACATAAAAATAATCGACATTAAAAACAAAATCGCTACCAACTGATGAGCAACGCCAAACCAAACCAGATTATTGCCAAAAGGCGACAGCGTTACCGTGGCAATGCCAAGAACTACCTGCAAGAAGATGAAAAACACCGGAACTATTTTGGTTTTATTGAACAATGAGCTGCCGTGAATTTTTCGTGCCTGCAACCACCATAAAAACACAATGATCAAAAGTGCGTAAGCCAGCCCGCGATGGATAAACTGCACCGCTATTTTATTATCCAGAAAATTCTTCCAGCCGGGCGAAAGATGGTTCAGCGCATCCGGAATCCATTCTCCATTGATGGTTGGCCACGTAGGAGCCGCAGTAGCCGCATGTAATCCGGCCATAAACGCCCCATAAACCAATTGAACAAAAAGAATACAAACAATTAGCACCATGGTTTTTCTTAATGGCTTGTTTGCCATTTTCATGCTTGAAGGAACCGAAAGGCTGAGCGCAAACCAAAGTGTATAGCAAAGCAATACAAGCGCCGCCATAAAATGGGTAGCTAGCTGTATATGGCCAACAAACATTTTTTCAGGGACCAGCCCGCTTTGCACCATAATCCAGCCGATAGCCCCCTGTATAATTCCAAGAATAAAAAGAATGATCAGCGGAATGATCATATCGGGCTTAAATTGTTTTTTAACCAAAAAATAAACGAAGCCCACTAAAAAAACCAAACCCATTAAGCGCGCCCAGGTGCGGTGAAACCATTCCCAGAAAAAAATAAATTTAAAATCACTCAAAGAAAAATCAGCATGAATATATTTGAACTGATCGGTGCCTTTGTATTTGTCAAATTCCAATTGCCATTGCGCTGTGTTTAATGGTGGCAGCGCGCCTGTAATAGGTTTCCACTCGGTAATGCTCAACCCCGATTCGGTAAGCCTTGTAACGCCGCCCAATAATATTTGTATCAGCAACATAAACACACCGAGATAAAGCCATTTGGTAATATTTTTATTGGATTTGTTGATTACGATGTCCGCCATTGGTTTTCCTTTACGTTTTTCTTAGATTTTTGGTTTACTGTTCTTACAAAGTTAATCTTGCAGGCGCATACATTCCCACATCAAATTATTTTAAACAACTATGTTAAAAAATTGATCGGTAAAAAATCAAAATGCTTTTTACTTTTGATGAAAACGATCTCTTTGTTGCTTCCTTTTTTCCATAACAAATTTATTGAAGCCGGCCTTGATGAAGCAGGCCGCGGTTGCTATGCCGGACCTGTGTTTGCGGCGGCCGTTATTTTGCCAAAAGATTTTTATCATCCCCTGCTAAACGATTCAAAACAACTTACAAAAGAAGAACGCGAAGCCCTGCGACCGGTTATAGAAAAAGAATGTGTGGCGTATGCAGTATCCAGTGTAAGCAACGACGAAATAGACCGCATCAATATTTTGCAGGCCTCTTTTAAAGCAATGCATCTTGCATTAAATAAACTTAAAAGCAAGCCGGAGATTTTACTGGTAGATGGCAACCGCTTCAAGCCTTATAAAAAGTATCCGCATCATTGCATTGTAAAAGGCGATGGTATATATTCCTCTATCGCTGCAGCAAGCGTGCTGGCAAAAACCTATCGCGATGCACACATGCAGCATCTTCATAAGAAATATAAAATGTACTCGTGGCATAAAAACAAAGGCTATGGAACAGCTGAACACCGCTCTGCCATTGATGCGCACGGCTTGTGCCGGTATCACCGCAAAAGTTTCAACATCTATTCAATGAAGATTGATGCCACCGAATTTTCAGACGAAATTGAATTATCTGATATCATCCCCGAATTTGTTGATGAATCAAAAATGTGATTTTCTATGTTTTGGCTTATCTCAATTATTAAGACAAGCCAAAATATAGATTTTTACATTCCGCTTTTTACAACTATGCCCTCCATTCGCCGAGGCCCTCACGAATAACCGCCCATTCGCCCGTAGTGCAATCTACCACTGTAGAGGGAACAATACCGCCGGGGCCGCCATCAATCACAAAATCAACCCGGTTGCCGAAGGTTTCGTAAATAATTTCGGGATCAGTATATTCTTCTACCATTTGCCCCGGTAATGAAGCGCTTAAAATAGGAGCGCCTGCTTGTTCAAGTATCGCCTGGCAAATAATATTATCAGGCACACGAAGGCCGATGGTTTCTTTTTTGCTCTTTAGCAATTTTGGAACCTGTTTGCTGGCAGGTAATATAAACGTAAACGGCCCCGGCAAATAGTTTTTTAAAACTCTATACAAAGGCGTATCGATGCTTTTGGTATAATCGCTCAGGTGGCTAAGATCCCTGCAAATAAAAGAGAGATGCGCTTTTTTGGGATCAATATTTTTAATCTGGCAAATGCGCTCAACGGCCTTTGGATGGTTGATATCGCATCCGAGCCCATAAATGGTATCTGTCGGATAAATAATGATGCCGCCGTCTTTTAAACACTCTGCCACCTGCTTAATCAGGCGTGGTTGAGGATTTTGAGGATGAATTGAAAGAAGCATGATCTTAAATTTTGATTTTCGTAAAGATAAAGTTCATTTTACATTTTTAACGCGATGCAAGCCGGTGGCAGATCTTCTGCACACTGATTCTTTAATCTTTCACTTACATTTGCAGCGTTTAAAATAAAAATACACGTATGGCGATAATTACCCTGGGCACAATGGCTTTTGATGCAATAGAAACTCCTTTTGGAAAGATTGACAAAATTGTTGGCGGATCTGCTACCTATGTGGCGTATTCTGCCAGCCATTTAACGCAGCCAATTCAACAGATTTCCATCGTAGGAAACGATTTTCCTCAATCGGAAATGGATGAGCTAACCGCGCGAAACGTACAATTAACGGGCGTTGAGATAGTGCCGGATCAAAAATCGTTTTTCTGGAGTGGAAAATATCATTTGGATATGAACAGCCGCGATACATTGATTACCGACCTGAATGTGCTTGCCAATTTTAGCCCGAAAGTGCCGGAAGAATACCAGGGATCGCAATTTTTAATGCTCGGAAACCTTATGCCTGGCCTGCAGATGAGTGTTATTCAGCAACTGCGCACAAGACCTAAATTGATTGTATTAGATACCATGAACTTTTGGATGGAAACAGCGCTCGACGATTTAAAAAAGGTGCTGGGAATGGTAGATGTTTTAATGATCAACGATAGTGAAGCGAGACAATTGAGCGGCGAATTCTCGCTGGTAAAATCGGCGCATAAAATTTTAGAAATGGGACCTAAATTTCTCATTATTAAAAAGGGCGAACATGGTGCATTATTGTTTCACGAAAGTCATGTGTTTTTTGCGCCCGCGTTGCCTTTGGAAGAAGTGTTTGATCCAACCGGTGCAGGCGATTCTTTTGCAGGCGGCTTTATTGGCCACATTGCAAAAACAAAAGACATCAGTTTTGAAAACATGAAAACCGCAATTATTGTTGGCTCAGCGCTGGCAAGCTTTTGCGTAGAAAAATTTGGCCCACAACGATTAAAAGAAATTACTAAAAAAGATATTGATGCGCGGCTTGCAGAGTTTGTGCAATTGGTAAATTTTGATATTGATCTTGTATAATTTCCTTTGTAAATTTATCTAACCTGTAGCAACATGCTCGAAATTATTGTTCTTGTTTATTTAACCTCTGAAATTGGCAAACTTGCCCGCGATAAAGGTCTGAACGCCGCCAGGTGGAAAGTATATAATGTATTCGGATATATTTTTGCAGAATTTATAGGTGTTATTGTAGGAATTATGATTTTTGGAAAAGACAATCTTATTTCGGTGATGCTGGTAGGGCTGCTTTTTGCGATTACCAGTTATTTCATTCTCAAAGCGCAATTAAATAAAATGCCCGACCATAATATGGACGACGATATTAATCACCTGGGACAATAACAGCCAAACTCTCTTGCCAAACCGGTTGAAATAAAATATTCAATTTCTAAATAAAATTTATGTCAACTCTTGTAAAAGAATTTAATGACTACCGCGAAAAAATGAACGAGGTTATTTTAAGTAAAAACAACCTGGTCATGAAGCGGCTTTGGAACCTTGATACCAACACTTACGACGAAGGCGCGCTTGATAAAAAGACCAAGGAAATGCTTGGACTGGTTGCCAGCATGGTTTTGCGCTGCGATGATTGTATTAAATACCATTTGGGCAAATCGCATGAGCTGGGAATTACCACAGATCAGATGTACGAAATATTTGCAGTAGCCAATATTGTTGGTGGCACCATAGTAATACCACATACGCGTCGCGCTGCAGAATATTGGGAAGAATTGCAACTGAGCCAATCCACAGGCGCCTGATCATTTCTGGTTTCATGTTTCAAAGAAAAAATAGCGTCATCGGAAAATCGCGAAAAACTATTTTTTCGCTTATATGGATGGAAGCCTATATGTTCTAATGCCAATTGTTATTGGTCCAAAAGCGTTAAGAAAACCGCGCCTGAAAGTAGCATTATCTAAAATTTCCTTATTTCATAATTGATTAGATTTACTGTAACACAGTTATGTAGTAACTTTGATGGCATAATTTTTTAAGATGAGTGAAATTGCCACCGTGCCGTTGCCGTTAACCGCCAAAGATTTTTCAACCGACCAGGAAGTTCGCTGGTGTCCCGGATGCGGGGATTATTCAATTTTAGCGCAGGTTCAAAAAGTGATGCCCACATTGGGCATTCCAAGAGAAAATTTCGTTATTATTTCAGGAATTGGATGCAGCAGCCGTTTTCCCTATTATATGAACACGTATGGAATGCACAGCATCCACGGTCGTGCTACCGCAATTGCCAGCGGCTTAAAGGCCACAAGGCCGGAATTAAGTGTATGGATCGTAACCGGCGATGGCGATTGCCTTAGCATTGGTGGAAATCACACCATTCATTTACTGCGCCGTAATTTTGATGTAAATCTTTTACTGTTTAATAATGAAATTTACGGCCTTACCAAAGGCCAGTATTCTCCCACAAGCGAGCAGCAGAAAATTACCAAAAGCACGCCCGTTGGAAGTATTGATCATCCGTTTAACCCGTCTGCATTAGCCTTGGGTGCAGATGCTACATTTGTAGCAAGAACAATGGACCGCGATCCGAAACACCTGCAGGCGATGCTTTTAAGAGCTCACGCCCACAAAGGCTCCTCGTTTCTTGAAATATACCAAAACTGTAATATTTTCAACGATGGAGCATTTGAGATTTTTACCGATAAATCGTCAAAAGCTGAAGAGGCGCTGTTCCTGGAAGATGGACAACCGCTTGTTTTCGGCGCTGCAAAAAATAAAGGAATTAAATTGGACGGCTTAAAGCCGGTAGTAGTTGAGTTAAACGAAAATACAAGTGTAAACGACCTTTGGATACACGATGAAAAAGATTTTTATAAGGCGCAAATACTCACCAGGTTATTCGATGATCCTAAAGTGGAACATCATCTACCGCGGCCGTTTGGAGTATTTTTTCAAACAGACAGGCCTTGTTATGAAGATGTAATGTCAATGCAAATAGAAGACGCAATTGCGCGTGGAAAGGGCGACCTCGATAAATTATTAAGAGGAAGAGAAACCTGGACGATTAATTAAAGCATCAATTTTTATTATTCAGGAATACGAAGGGCTTCAAAACCTTGTGGCTTATCGTTTCGCGAACAATTTTTTTACTCGAAATAATCTTGTACTTATTTACATTGATTACCTCAAAAGGAATAACAAGATTGTCGATTTTTTCTACGTAAAAAAGTAATTCGTGGAGAAGTTCCACCTCGTGTTCGATTGCCTGGGGGCTAGATTCTTCCTTGAACAACACCAAGAGATCCCGGTTAAATTTGTCCATGCTTGAAATTGGGTTTTAATAGCCGACCATGCCGCTTTTATTAGGACAGCCGCAATTTCCTTTCTTAGAGGAACTACAGCCGGTGGCATAAATGGCCACCACTACTAATAAAATAAACAGGATCTTGCTTAAGGTTTTCATTAAAAAAATATTGATCTGACTGTTATTGATGGTTGGAATTTTTTGCGGTACACAAAATTCATTCTCACCATGAATAATTCCAATACCAAATTAAACTATTTTCACTGATATTTATTGTAATCTTTTGAAAAAGGTAAATAATTTTAACAAAGATCAGTCTAAACCCAAGGTATTAGTTGCGCCGCTCGATTGGGGGCTTGGTCATGCAACCCGTTGCATTCCTGTTATTACCGAACTCATCAATCAAAACTGCGAAGTGTTTATCGTTGCTGATAAACATTTGTATTCCCTGTTAAAACAAGAATTTCCGCTAGCGGTATTTTTGCGGTACAAAGGTTATGGGATACACTATAGCCGTACCAAGCGAGGTTTTTTATTGAAAATGCTGTTGCAATTTCCGAAAATTTTTATGGCCATAAAACGGGAACACCAATGGCTGAAAAAAACCGTAAAGCGAGTATAAAATTGACGCGGTAATTTCTGACAACAGGTTTGGCATGTATTGTAAAAACATTCCTTGTGTTTATATCACCCACCAGCTTTTTATTGCAGCGGGCAACATGTTTACCGAAAAAATAGCGCAGAAAATTCATCATTTCTTTATAAAAAAATATACTTATTGCTGGGTGCCGGATTTTAAAGAAAACGGGCTTGCGGGAAAATTATCGCATCCTGTAAACGTTCCTTCCAATGTTACTTATATCGGGCCATTATCAAGGTTTAAAAAATTAAACGATCAGCAAACCATCTACGACGTTTTAGTTGCCATTTCTGGTCCGGAGCCGCAACGCAGCGTTTTTGAAAAAATAATGGTGGATGAGCTCGCCGGCTTTTCAGGAAAAGTGTTATTGCTGAGAGGATTACCTGGTGAAACAAGCCCTTTACCCGGGCTGAAGGAAAACGTAACAGTAGTAAACCATTTATCGGCAGAAGCCTTAAACAAGGCGCTGGAACAATCCAAAATTATCATCAGCCGCAGCGGTTACACATCCATCATGGATTATATGAAATTGCAAAAAGCTACTATTTTGGTTCCCACACCGGGGCAAACAGAGCAGGAATACCTGGCACATTATCTCGCCCAAAAAAAATATACGTGCAGCGTAGAGCAGAAAAATTTTTCATTGGAAAAAGCATTAATGAAAGCACACGAATCTGCGTTTTCTTATCCCGGTTTTTCTACCGAAGAATATAAAAAAGCGATTAATGAATTTGTGCTGTCATTAAAAACCGGCAATTTTGCACCTCAATAAAATATGTTGAATTCAACCACAAAGGCTCACGTCGGACTGCTGGGAACCAATCTTTTTTTCGCGATCAATTACTCGGCTGTCAAATATTTCACCGGAAACAATTATGCAGGAGCATTTGGATTGAACTTAATTCGTATTGGTGTAAGCCTCATTTTGTTTTGGCTGCTGTTTTTAATAAATGGTGAAAAAATAAGAATCCGCAAAAACGATATTTTGGCTTTCCTCGCATGTGCGCTTTTTGCGATCACGTTAAACCAAATGCTTTTTATCAAAGGATTGTCTTACACATTTGCCATTCACGCATCATTGCTTACACTCATTACGCCGATAATGATCACCATTATTGCGGCAAGAATTTTACGTGAAAAACTAACCATTCAAAAAATCGGCGGCTTATTTCTCGGAGTTAGTGGCGCAATATTATTAATTAGTACAAGAGAAGCAAGCTCGCCGGGTGAAAATATTTTGTTGGGCGATCTTTTGGTGATTTTAAGCGCCATGGCCTATACTTTTTATTTTATTTTGGTGAAGCCGCTGATGAACACTTATTCCGCGATGCAGGTAATGCGATGGATTTTTACGTTTGGGTTTTTTATGATTTTACCGTTGTGCACCAAAGAATTTTCCAACATTACGTGGCAACTTTTTACAGCAAAAGACTGGTTTCTTTTATTCCTCATTACTGTTCCCGGAACCTTTCTGGCTTATATTTTTAATGCATACGGAATTAAAACGCTGAATGCTTCTACCGCGGGCGCTTATATTTATTCGCAGCCGGTTTTTGCCGTAATTATTTCGATGATTTTTTTAAAAGAACATTTGTCTCTTTATAAAGTTTTAGCGGCGGCTTTGATTTTTACGGGCGTTTTTTTATCAAACAGGAAACCGGCTGAAACAACTGTTGATGTTGCAAAAAGCTAAAATCTACTTTTTGGCTTGTTTCAACACGATATTAATTTATTCTTTGTTTTTAGGAAAATCGAAAAACAAAAGTTCTTTGGCCGCATCGTCAAAATCTTCCCACTGTTTGGTTGAGATTTGCAATGCAAAAACGGCGCACGTGGGCATGCTGAATATGGCGGAACACTCCAGCGAATTAATAAATTCGGCTATGCCGGGATTATGAGAAAAAATGGCGACGGTATCGTATTTATCATCCAGGTTTTCGATTACGCGATAAAAATCATTTACGGAAGCCTCATAGAGCGACGGCATTAAAACCAGGTCTTCTTCTTTAAAATTGAATTCCTTCATAAAGATTTCCGCTGTTTTTTTTGCGCGTTTGGCCGGGCTTGATACAAAGGCATCGATTTTTATTTTTTTGTCTTTTATCCTTTTGGCCATCATGGGAGCATCATGTTTTCCGCGATCGTTAAGCGGCCTTTCAAAATCAGAAATGGCAGCGCTGTCCCAACTGCTTTTGGCGTGACGTATCAACAATAGCTTTTTCATAGCGCGCTTATTTACGATTTTGTGATTGGATATTCTGGTGCAAAAGTAAGGCCGCCAATTGAGCAGCCTTACTTTTCATTATAAAAATTTTGTCAATATATTTTTAAATACCGATGGAATCATTAGTAACTGCAATATCCACACAAACGGTTTAATAAGCCCTTACATTTTTTCCTTCCATGTAATTTAAAAATGCCATGTTTACCACGCGGTTTCCTCCGGGTGTGGGATAATTACCGGTAAAATACCAGTCGCCCAAATTGGTGGGGCAGCTGTCGTGAAGGTCTTCGATGGTTTGATAAATCACTTCTACAGGAACAGAAATCTCATCAGGCGTAATAAGCTGTGCAATTTTATTAGAAATTTCGTCGAGCGTAAAAGGTTTGTAAACCTCTCTTACCAGGTTTTGTGTATGAAGCTGACCGTTTTCTTTTAGCACTTTACATTTTTCCACCACTTCGTCCAACAACGATTCCATTCCTCTCTCTTTAATAAGCGCCATTGCTGCCTTAAAAGCCACAAACTCGCCCATTTTACTCATATCAATACCATAACAATCCGGATACCGGATTTGAGGTGCAGAAGAAACAACGATGATTTTCTTTGGCTCAAGACGCGCCAGCATTCTGATGATGCTTTCGCGAAGCGTAGTGCCGCGCACAATAGAATCGTCGATTACCACTAAGTGTATCTATTCCTTTGCGAACGGTGCCATAGGTAATATCGTAAACGTGTTGCACCATTTCGTTACGGCTGGTGTCGGCAGTGATAAAAGTGCGAAGCTTCACATCTTTTATCGCTATTTTTTCCATTCGTATTCTGCGGTTCACAATCTCAGAAAGCTTTTCGGCATCATACTCTTTTCCCCAGCTTAAGATGCGTTCTATTTTTCTCTTATTCAGATAATCTTCGGCGCCTTTTACCAGTCCATAGAAAGCGGTTTCTGCGGTATTTGGTATAAACGAAAATATAGTATTCTTTAAATCGTGGTCTACGGCTTTCAACACTCTTTCGCTCAGATGATATCCTAAGGCGATTCTTTCGCGATAAATTTTTTCATCACCGCCACGGGAAAAATAAATGCGTTCAAAGCTGCAGGCTTTTCTTTCTTTGGGCTCCAATATTTGCTGAATTGAAAGCTGGCCTTCTGCATCAACGATCAACGCGTTGCCAGGCATTAATTCTTGCACTTCATTTTCGCCCACATTGAATGCCGTACGAATGGCGGCTCTTTCGCTTGCGGCAACAATTACTTCATCATCAGCATAATAATAACAAGGCCTTATTCCGTGCGCATCTCTCATTACAAAACCAATTCCGCTGCCGGTAAGTCCGCCAAATGTAAATCCACCATCGAAGTGAGGCGTTGCTTTTTTAAGCACTTCGGCAATATCTGTTTTCTCGGGCGATTTCTCATCGTACTTCACCAGGAAATGCTGAATTACATCCATCATTGCGCCCAGATCGCTTTCGCGGTCTTGTTGCTCGCGCGGGCTATTGATCAGTTTAAATAAATCGTCTTTATTTACAAGATTGAAATTTCCTGCCAGGGCAATGTTTCGCGCAGGAATGGTATTTCGCTTAATAAACGGATGGCAAAATTGAACATCATTTTTTCCCTGCGTTCCATAACGGAGATGACCGAGCAACAGCTCGCCGAGGAAATCAATATGGCCTTTCATTAAGCCTGCGTGTTGTTCTATATCGGGATGAAATTTTTGTATTTCATTTATCTGATCGCCTATTTGTGCAAAGATGTCGGCAATTGCCTGGTTTTTGGCGCTTCTTATCCGGTTCATGAATGGATAACCGGGTTCTGTGTTTAGCTTGACAGCTGCAATGCCGGCGCCATCCTGCCCGCGATTGTGCTGCTTTTCCATTAGCAGGTAAAGCTTGTTTAATCCGTATAGAACCGTGCCGTATTTTTGATAATAATAGGAGAAAGGTTTTCTGAGCCTGATGAACGCCAGGCCACATTCGTGTTTTATTTCGTCACTCATGGAAAAAAATAAGTTGCAAATTTACGACATATATTTTCGCCAGGGAAGGGTGTTTGGAGTTTCTTGATTTAATAGAAAGAATTAACCAAATTTTTTAAACACGATTTCATGTAAAAATTGTAGATTGTTTTCAAAATCAATTTTTTTTGGTTTAATTTTATATATTCTATCAAAAATAAAACTTATGGCACGCCCCGTCAGAAACAATGAAGTTGAGAGTAAGCTCAGAACCCTAAAAGAACAGTTGGCTGAATACAAAGCTGAGTTAAAAACAGTTCATCCCACATTCAATATATCCAAAGGAGGAAAGAGATTGAGTAACATCAATGCTACCATTCAAAAGCTGGAAAGAGAAATCGATACGCTCAAAAAAAGAGAAAAGTAAATTTTCTACGTTTTGGCTTTTATGGAGATGTTGTGGTTCATTTAATTTATCCCGCCTTGGTTAATTCAAGATAAAGCGGTGGGGAAATCCTGATTTCTACATTTTGGCTTTTCTGAATGAAAGATTTTAAACCAAAGGCTGTTTCCATTTGATTTTGGAGCGGCCTTTTTGGTATGCTTCATTTATACCATTAATTCTTTAGATGGTTTTTTTGAATGTTGATTAAACCAATTTGAATTCACAAAAACTACTTTTTGGCTTATATCGCCATAAAAAAAGGCTGCCCAACTTATTGTTGAGACAGCCTTTCTTCAAACTATTTTAAACGGGAATCTTTATTTTTGTGCAGTATTATTAGCGCGCTCCATCCATTTATGCATTTCCGGACAAGATTGGTATTCGCTGGCAACATTTACATAAAAAGTAGGAATGTGTTTTGAAAACCAGCGTTCCAGCGCATCGTTCTTCTTGTCTTCCAGGGCTCTTTGCGCTACTTTATCGTAATCGTCTTTCAGGTTTTCTCTATGCGGTTCCGTTTTAGAAAGTATTTCAACGATGCGCACTCCTTTTTTCCCGCGATCGTCTGAAAATTCAGTGGCTTTAGAAAATTCGCCCACTTTGAGGTCTTTCAACATAACCACCAAATCTTTATCGAGTTGATCGATGGTTACAAAAGAGCTTCCGTCTCTTGCCGGAATGCGGCCGCCGGTAAATTTGCTGTTATCATCTTCACTATATTTTGATACCGCTGCTCCAAAAGTTAATGAGCCGTTGATCAGTTGTGTTCTGATAGAATCCAGCTTTTCTTTGGCCTGGTTTATTTCTATGGAGCTAACCTGCGGAATTTTCAGGATATGCCTGATGCTGGCATCATCGCCATTGCGGCTGATCATTTGAATAATGTGATAGCCAAATTTTCCTTTAAAAACATTGGAAATCTGCCCGTCTTTTAAGCTAAAAGCTTTTGCCAGGAAAATAGGATCCCATTGCTTTTCATTACGGTTGATCTCGTATCGGCCACCGGTTTCTTTGCTTCCCGGATCGTCGGTGTATAATGAGGCAAGTACTTCAAATTTTTTGGTGCCTTCTTCTACTTCTTTCTTGTATTCTTTTAATTGATCGATGGCATACGCTTCCAAATCGCGGCTGGCTTTTGGATACATTACAATCTGCCCAACTTCCAGTTGAGATTCGTAAAAATGAAGACTGTCTTTAGGGATGGCGTCGTAATATTCCTGCACTTCTTTTGGAGTGATTCTCATATCGGCCACGATTTTATCGCGCTCTCCCTGCGCCAACTTTTGCTCGCGAAAAGTTTGTTTAAAATCTTCTTTCAATTGAAAAATAGATTTTCCGGCAATTTGCTCCACAACGTCTTTTGATCCGTATTGATTAATAAAATAACGGATTTTATTGTCAATGTCGGCCTCTACTTCTTCATCCGAAACGGGAATAGAATCTCTTTCGGCCTGTAACACCAGGGCTTTTAATCCCAGCGCCTGCTCAAGCAAAAGACACCGGGCATTGGAAGGGATATCAATATTTTGACGCTGCATGTCTACAATGCTATTTTCAATGTCACTTTGCAGAATGATCTTATCTCCAACGGTGGCAATGATTTTATCGGCAACTACTTTTTTGGGTTGGGCAAACAGCGTGATCGTTGCGGTAATAAAGCAAAGCGTAAAGAAACCTTTTTTCATCAGTAATTTTTGTTTTTAGATCTGCCCGGTAGAGCGCAGGGCAATATCTACAGAATAGTTAATGCCAAAAGTACACTTGTAAGACGTGAGAATTTTTTTTGGAAAGTTAAAAGATGTAACTGTTTTGTTAAAGAATTGATTGAAAAAAACAATAAATGGATGCTGTAAACGCGGAACTTTCAAAACCACTCAATTCCTATCTTCAGATTCTTTTTTACAAAGTTCTTTTCACTTCAATTTCTTCAAATGCTTCAATCATATCTGCCGGCCTGATGTCGTTGTAGTTTTTAACGATCATACCGCATTCCATATTATTGGTTACTTCTTTAACGTCGTCTTTAAATCGTTTCAGACTTCCCAGTTCACCTGTATGAACGATAATTCCATCTCTTACCAAACGGATTCTGTTATTGCGGGCGATTTTACCTTCCACCACCATACAACCTGCTACGGTAGCTTTATCAAACTTGTAAGTTTCTTTAATTTCCGCAACGCCCAGTACTTTCTCCTGGATCTTAGGCTCCAGCATACCTTCCATGGCGCTCTTCACCTCGTCGATGGCATCGTAAATAATAGAATAGGTTTTTATTTCCACCCCTTCGTGGTCTGCTAGTTTTGAAGCCTGCAGAGAAGGGCGTACATTAAATCCTATGATCACCGCATCAGAAGCAGTAGCCAGCATTACGTCGGTTTCAGTTATCTGACCTACGCCTTTATGTACTACGCTAACGGCAATTTCTTCGGTACTTAATTTTTGAAGTGAATCACTCAATGCTTCTACAGAACCATCCACATCTGCACGAATCAACAAGTTTAACTGTTTGAAGTTGCCAAGGGCAAGTCTGCGGCCAATTTCATCAAGGGTGATGTGTTTCTTAGCCCGGATACCCTGCTCGCGTAATATTTGTGCTCTTCTATTGGCAGTATCTTTTGCTTCAGATTCATCGGAGAACACTTTAAAAGTTTCACCTGCCTGGGGCGCTCCGTTTAATCCAAGAATCAGAACGGGGGTAGCCGGAGGCGCAACATCCACGCGCTGATTCCGTTCGTTGAACATTGCTTTTATACGGCCATAATACTGACCGGAAACGAGCAGATCGCCCTGCTTTAAAGTACCGTTTTGTACAAGGATGGTTGCTACATAGCCTCGACCTTTATCCAGCGAAGCTTCAATTACAGTTCCGCTTGCCGCTTTTTTAGGGTTGGCTTTTAATTCCAGCAGGTCAGATTCCAGCAAAACCTTATCCAACAGGTCGTCCACGTGTAATCCTTTGCGGGCGCTTATTTCCTGACTTTGATATTTTCCGCCCCAATCTTCCACCAAAATGTTCATAGCAGAAAGCTGTTCTTTTATTTTTTCTGGGTTAGCCCCGTCCTTATCAATCTTATTTAATGCAAAAACCATTGGCACATTTGCTGCCTGGGCATGAGAAATCGCTTCCTTGGTTTGGGGCATCACGGCATCGTCGGCTGCTACCACAATTACCGCTATATCAGTAACTTTTGCACCCCTGGCACGCATCGCGGTAAACGCTTCGTGGCCCGGAGTATCCAAAAACGTAATCGATCTGCCGTTTTTTACAGTTACTTCATAAGCACCAATATGCTGTGTAATACCTCCGGCTTCTCCGGCAATTACGTTAGCATGCCGGATATAATCCAGCAGGGATGTTTTACCATGGTCAACGTGGCCCATAATGGTAACAATGGGCGGCCGCGGAACAAGATCTTCTTCATTGTCTTCCTCTTCTTCTTCTTCAAGATCAGAATGCTCATCAACGTCGATGAATTCCACCTCATAATTAAATTCACTTGCCACCAGCTCTATCACATCTGCCTCAAGTCTCTGGTTGATGGATACCATAATGCCAAGGCTCATACATTTGCTGATTACGTCGGCAAAACTTACATCCATTAAATTAGCAAACTCACTAACCGAAATAAATTCTGTAACCAGCAACTTATTATCAACTACTTCATCACCCACATTTTCTGCGGCTTCTTCTCTCTTCTGCTTGCGATATTTTGCCTTTAAGCTTTTTCCTCTACCGCCGGAACCCGCGAGCTTTGCCTGCGTCTCCTTTATTTTATCCTGGATTTCTTTTTGATCGATTTCTTTTTCTTCCCTTCTAACGGCAGGTGCGTTCCGGTTAAATCTTCCGCCGCCGGCTCCTGCAGGACGATGAGGGCCGTGAGCGCCACCACCCTGTGGTCCGTTAGGCCGTTGGAAGTTTCCGGGACCTCCCTGGCGATTTGGGGGCTGGTTGCTGGTTGGCTTCTTTTCCACAACAATTCGCTTGCGTTTCCTTCTTTCGTCGGAAGGCCTTGGCCTCGTATCATTATGAACCGGCAACTCTATTTTACCCATAATTTTGGGGCCTTCAAGTTTGGCGGCTTTAATATTGGTAATAATTGCCGGAACATCTTTAACGGGCTCTACTACGGGACCTACCGTAGTTTCTGGAACGATTTCCTGCTTCTTTTCGGGTTCCGTTTCTTTGGAAATTACTCCTTTTACTTTAGCTTTTATTTCTTCTTTAGGCGCGGCAGGTTCTTCTTCCTTTTTCTTTTTGCTGTCTTTTTTAGGTCTCACGGAAGAATCAATAGTACTTAAGTCTATTTTATCAATCACTTTAAACCCTCCCACTTCGGGCGCTTCAATCTTTGTAATAATTGGCTGGGCCGTTTCTTCAACCACCGGTGTTGTCTCCACAACAGGCTCTTGTTCTTTTTGTATTACGGGCTCCTCAACGGGCTTTTCTTCTTTTTCCTTTGGCTTTTCTTCCTCTATTTTTGGAGCTATTTCTTCTACAACAGGCGCCGGTGGCGGTGTTGCGACAACTTCTTCCTTCGGTTTTGCAACTTCTTTCTTTGTGAAAGAAAGATCCTGCTCGTCTTTTCGCCTTTTGGCGTCGGCGGGCGCGTTTTTAGGAAGATCAATTTGTTCGGCTTTTAGCTTCGCCGCTTTATCAGGTTGAAATTCTACCTGTAATACACGGTACATTTCTTCCGAAATCTTAGACGTCGGCTTAAGATCGCCCGTTTCGAAACCTTTAGACAGCAAAAAGTCCGTTAAGGTACCAGTACCTATATTAAACTCTTTGGCTGCTGCCATTAACCGTGGTGTATTTACTTCTGCCATTAAACCTTTCCTTACTTTCTTTATTTATCGAGAAAGTTATTTTTATTTTATTAAAATTATATCGAAACAATGCCTTTTGTTTTTCAAAAACAAAAGATAATGTTTTATTCATTCGTAAACTCTTCTTTCAGTATCTTTTTTACTTCGGCGATGGTTTCTTTTTCAAGGTCTGTTCTGCGCTCCAGTTCTTCATCAGACAAGTCCAGAACGCTTTTCGCTGTATCACAACCAATCTTTTTTAATTCATCAATAACCCATGTTTCCAATTCGTCTGTAAATTCATCAAGATCCACATCATATTCTTCCACTTCGCCTTCATTGTCGCGGAACACATCTATTTCCAGCCCGGTAAGTTCGCAGGCAAGTTTAATGTTTACCCCGCGGCGGCCGATTGCAAGAGACACCTGGTCGGGCTTTAAATATACGCTTGCATGTTTGGCCTCCATATCAACTTCCATGCTGGTAATTTTTGCAGGAGTTAATGAGCGCTGAATTAAAAGCTGGATATTATTGGTCCAGTTAATTACATCGATATTTTCGTTTTTAAGCTCGCGCACAATTCCATGAATACGGCTTCCCTTCATTCCTACACAGGCGCCCACGGGATCAATACGGTCGTCGAAGCTTTCCACCGCAACTTTGGCTCTTTCTCCCGGATCTCTTACGATTTTTCTGATAACGATAAGGCCGTCAAAAATTTCAGGCACTTCTATTTCAAGCAATTTTGCAAGGAAAGAATTGTCGGTACGCGAAACGATAATCACCGCCTGGCTGTTTTTAAGCTCTACTTTTTTTACAACCGCACGGATGGTTTCGCCCTTTTTAAAATAATCGGAAGGTATTTGCTCAGATTTTGGAAGCAGCATTTCGTTGCCTTCCTCATCTAATAGTAAAATTTCCTTTTTCCAAACCTGGTATACTTCGCCATTTACGATTTCGCCTACCCTGTCTTCGTATTTTTTGATAAGAATATTTTTCTTAAGATCGTTGATGCGGCTTGCCAATGTTTGTTTGCCTGCCAGGATTGCTCTTCTTCCAAACTCTTTTTGAATATCTACTTCTTCGTACAATTCTTCTCCCACCTGGTAATCCGGCTCTATTTTTATCGCATCTTTATATTCGATTTCGGTGAGCGTATTATAAAGATCATCATCGTCCACAATAGTACGCCTGCGAAATATTTCAAGGTCACCTTTCTGATCGTTTACGATTACGTCGAAGTTCTCGTCTGAGCCGTATTTTTTTCGGATCAGTGTTTTAAAAACGTCTTCCATAACCTTCATTAAAGTAGGCCTGTCTATGTTTTCAGCGTCTTTGAATTCCTGGAAGGATTCCATTAAATTGATACTTGCCATTTTGTTCTTTTAAAAAGTTACCAGCACGATGGTGTGCTTTATCTGATTAAATAAAATTGTTGTTGTTTTCTGTGTGATTTTTTTGCCTTTGCCTTCTTTTTCCTCTATGGTAATTTCCTGTTCGGTAACGTTAGTTAATGTTCCCTCTAATTTTGTGCCGTCATTCAGTTCTACTGCTACTTTTCTGCCCACATTTTTTAAATATTGACGATGTAATTTTAGCGGCTTATCTATACCGGGAGACGAAACTTCCAAAGAAAAATTTCCATCCGCAAAAAGACCCGACTCTTCTATGTATTTGTAAAGCGCCCGGTTAATGGCGGTGCATTTTTCGATGGTGATTCCTTTATCTGCATCCAGCAATACGGTAATCTGGTTTCCCGGGGTAATCTTCATTTCTACAAGAAACACGTCTTCCGATTGCTCAATTAACCCTAATAAAAAATGTTCAATCTGCTCTAATGGCGCCGCCGTAATCATGATACGCTTTTTTTGAAAATAGAAGAAGGGAACGCTTCCGTTCCCTTCACTGATCTTTTACGAATGCAAAATTAAGATAAATAAATTAAATTCTGAAAAGGGATTTGAAATAAAAACGTGTTTTTCTATATTTTGGCTTATGTGAACATTTGAATTTAGCAAGCCCCGGTTGAATGTTACAAAGTTGTTACAACGGCACAAATGCGCGCCGGTGCATAATACAATTGATATAAAATATATAGTTTTGCTTCATGAATATTTTTAGACTTGCCGCCGAGCTTTTTTTAATTTACGTTTTTTACAAATTGATATTTGATTTTATCATTCCCGTATATCAATCTACAAAAAAAATAAAAAAGCAATTTGGCGATATCCAAAGTAAAATGCAAAGCGATATGAATGCTTACCAAAACCAGCAAAAGCAGCCCCAGCCACAGCCGGAGGTAAAAAAAGAGGGCGACTACATTGAGTTTGAAGAAGTAAAACAATAAAGCCGTTATAGCCCGAGATCTTCTATACTTTTTCCCGGCGTTAATTGTATCACCTGCATTCCTTCGTTCGCTGCTGCTTCCACATTTTGTACAGAATCATCAATAAATAAAGTCTTTCCTGGTTCGATTTTAAGTTCGTTCAATACAAATTGATAGCAAACCTGGTCCGGTTTTCTAAAGCCTATTTCACACGAAAAAAAGGCTTTGTTAAAAAATGCTTTGAAAGGCTTTGCTCTTTTTTTAGCGTGATAGATTTCGTTAAAAGCTTCCATGTGAATGAAATTAGTGTTGCTTAGCAAATACAATTGATATTTACTGCTGATTTCGTCCAAAAATTGAAGGCTCGTTTCGCGAAAAGAAAGTAGCATGGCATTCCAGGCGGTTTTTATTTCGTGGTGAGACAAGTTGAGGCCTGTGCACCGGTTGAGCTCATTATAAAAGTCGTGTTCCGTAATATGGCCCGTTTCTAATTTCTGAAAAAGCTTATCTGCGCCGGATTGGGAATACATGTTATCAAAATGTGTTACGCCCAGTTTTTCAAAAGCGGTTCGGGTAAGGTTGTAATCAATATCCAGGATCACTCCGCCGAGGTCGAAAATGATGTTTTCAATTTTTTGCATGCTCAAAGAAAAATAATTCTGTTCACTTCGTGAATTTTTCTATTTTTGCACTCCTTATAAAATTACCCGTTGCGTGGTGATTTTGGGCCTATAGCTCAGTTGGTTAGAGCACCTGACTCATAATCAGGTGGTCCCAGGTTCAAGTCCTGGTGGGCCCACGTAGAACAGGAAAAGGTTTCAAGAAATTGAAACCTTTTTGTTTTAGGGATTTTCAAGCAATTTCATTGAATGCTTTTTTAAACTTGTCTTTTAGATTTTTTTAGTAACTAGTTGTTCAGAAAATCCGAAATGGCTAGGGGGGATTAACTATTTCACTTTCAAACAAGCCATTTTATAGTTTTTCCACTTTCTTTTTACAGGAATTATTGCTGCCCATCAAATCTTTAGTTTCTTTAAATAATCAGCGTTTTGTTTTGCTGCTTCCAGCGGCGTTAAGTTTTCGTAATGCTCTTGTTCAACGAGGTAGTATTGCAGCCCGTTTGCCTGGCCCGCTTTTAAAATTTTTGGATAGTCAATAGATCCTTGGCCTGCCACACACGAGGCATCTTTATCGGTAAGAGGAACCCCTTTTTTCCTGTCTTTTACATGGCTGAGCCGGAAGCGGTTGGGATATTTTTCGAACCATTTGATGGGATCTTCGCCGGCAGTTACCACCCAATAAATATCCATTTCAAAATCTACGAGCTCGGGGTCGGTGTTTTGCATCATCACATCCTGGGGCAGTTCTCCATTTATGGCTACGAAAGAATAATCATGGTTATGATATCCGAATCTTAAACCGGCCTTTTTACAGATTTGACCGCGGTTGTTAAAAGTTTCGGCGGTCTTTTTAAAAGCTTCAATATTTGCCTGCGGACCTACCCAAGGGTCAATTAGATACTTCATTCCTATTTCGGCGGCTTCATTGGCTTTGCGCTCGAAATCTTTATCAATATCGCAATGACTTGAAACGATCTCCATCCCTAGATCGTCCATAAATTTCTTAAATTCAATGTTCTTCATTCCCCAAAACATGCCCTGGGCGCCTTCATAACTTTCAACCTGTTTATACCCCATTCCGGCTACCTGTTTTAAAACACCTTTGGGATCGGCGGGTAAAACATCGCGGAGCGTATAAAGCTGCAGGCCAAATTCTTTAAGGGTTCCCTGGTTTTTGGATGCTGCGGCACATCCGGGCAGGCTCCTGGAAACAGCCGCAATTGCCAGGCCGGCAGCGGCTGATTTTAGAAAATTCTTTCTTGTATATAGCATAATAGTTATTGGTTACGCAAAAGCTTTGTCGCCTTTTTTATATGGAATGGTACCTTCGTATCTTCCCGGAGTTTCCACGTAGCGCCTTGCCTGCGTACAACCGATTTCTGAAGTAAAATAGCCAAGCATGGTCAGTTCTTTCATCATACGGAAATAGTGGGAAGGATCTTCCTTCTTTTTATTTTTCATATAATCTTTTTGCTCGCCATCTAATTTTACCAAAAGATCGTGGCGTTGCTGTGTATCAAGTTTCATAAAATCCTTATCATAGGTTTTTTGCGAGAAATCGTTCAGCTTGCCGATTCCCTCATGAAAAATTTTCTGGTCTTTCTCTTCGTAACAGTCATTTACCATCACGGTCATAAACTGCCCTACTTTCGCAGCTTTTGCTCCGGGAGTTTTGGTGGGTGGTAAAATGGTATCTGCAATTTCATCGAGTAGAGAAACATCAGCGTCCGTAAAGGTCATTGATGTTGCCGTATTGCTTTTACATCCGGAGAGGAAAGCATTTCCGCCTACCAAGGTTCCTCCTAAAAGGAGCGAAATGTATTGTACTGCTTCTCTTCTGTTCATAATTTTATTTTTTAAACATTAAGTTTGAATCCTTGTGGATATTCTCTTTTTACATATTGATTTACTGCATCAAAGTTGGTTACTTTCATATTATCATTGTCCCATAAAAGCTTGATATACCGGCCGGGATAATCGAAGCCCTTTCCACTGCTCCTGGGCGTACGGATATCGAAACCACGGATCGCCAGGTTAGCCATTAATAACGCCTCAGTTAATGGCCCGGCAATTTCAAACGGCGAGCTTACTTCTTTTTTTCCTGCACCCGCAATGCTCGCTTCAACCCATTGAGCATAATGCCCTTCGGCTCCGCCCGGAACCCGCGCGATGGTTTGCTTTACTTTTACTTCTTTGGTTCTCTTTAGGGGAAGAAGTTGTGGATTGGCACCATAAGTTCCGCACATCATTTTGCCTTTTGTGCCAATAAACAAGGTTCCATTTCCTCCATCTCCGAAAACTTCGTTTGCTTCCAGTTCTTCAGGTCTTTGCGGTTGAATACCGCCATCCATCCAATGAACAGTTACATCGCCATTAGTTTTTGCTGTTTTTGGAAACGTAAGAATTACGTGGCTTGATGGAGGACAGCTATCGGGAAAATAACCTCTTTGGAATTCGTCCACATAAACACTTCCAACACTTGCCTGAACATCTTTAGCATATTTAAGATCGAGCACCCTAAAAGCAGGCTCTACAATATGACAGCCCATATCGCCAAGGGCGCCGGTTCCATAATCCCACCAGCCACGCCAGTTAAAAGGAACTAATTTTTCAACATAATCTTTATAAGGAGCGGTGCCGAGCCACAATTTCCAATCGAGCCCTGCGGGAACTTCTGTTTTTGCTGTTGGCCAGGGAATGCCCTGGGGCCATACGGGCCTGTCGGTCCAGCAATATACGGTGTGAACTTTACCGATCTCGCCGGCGTTGTACCATTCCATCAATTGGCGCACACCATCACCCGATGCGCCCTGGTTGCCCATTTGTGTTACCACTTTATATTTTTTTGCCGCACTGGTGAGCGCCCGGGCTTCAAAAATATCGTGAGTTAAGGGCTTTTGCACGTACACATGCTTGCCGAGCTGCATTGCGGCCAATGCAATTACCGCATGGTTGTGATCCGGTGTTGATACGGAAACAGCGTCAAAATTCTTTGATTCTTTATCGAACAATTCGCGCCAGTCTTTATAATATTTAGCTTTTGGAAAGTTCTTTACGGAAGTTGCCGCTCTTCTGTCATCTACATCACATAAAAAACCAATATCGGCTTTGCCGGATTTGTAGAAATTGGCGATATCGCTTTCGCCTTTACCGCCCACGCCCACGCCGGCTACGATTAAACGGTCGCTTGGTGCAATAAATCCTTTACCTCCCAGTACATGCCTTGGCAGTATCATAAAGCCGGCCGCTGTGATGGCGGAATTCCTTATAAATTCCCTGCGTGAAGAATTGAAATCAGATTTTTCTTTAAGTTCAGACATAATTATAATTTAAAAGAGCAATAGTATTTTTTTAAAACCTGTTACCGCAAATCCAAATCATTTACCTGAAAAACGATCTGTTTGCCGGACTATGGCATCAAAGATTTCTTTTTTTGAGTTCGCTAACGGCATAGTCGGCGGCTCTTGCGGTCATTGCCATATAAGTTAATGAAGGATTAACACAATTTGCAGAGGTCATAAAAGATCCATCGGTAACAAATACGTTAGGCGCATCCCAAACCTGGTTCCATTTATTAAGAACAGATGTTTTTGGATCGTGGCCCATGCGCGCAGTGCCCATTTCATGTATGCCTCTGCCGATAGTTCCATCGCCTTCATAACCCTTTACATCTTTAACTCCCGCAGCTTCCAGCATTTCTATGGCATCATTTTTCATATCTTCCCGCATCTTTCTTTCGTTTTCCTTCCACTCCGCATCGAAAGATAAAACATTGAGGCCCCATTTATCTTTCCTGGTTTTATCCAGCGTTACTTTATTTTCGTGGTAAGGTAGCATTTCTCCAAAACCGCCAACACCCATTGACCATGGCCCTGGTTCTGCCAATGCATCTTTAAAATCGCCACCAATATTCATTTCGGCTATATCCCTGCTCCAGCCCGCGCGACTCGCACCTCCCTGGTAGCCGAACCCGCGCAGGTAATTACGTTTATCACCAAATAAATTTCTGTAACGTGGAATATAAATACCATTGGCCCTGCGCCCATAATAATACTTATCATCGTAACCTTCCACTCTTCCGCCAGCTCCCACTCCAAGATGATGGTCCATTATATTATGTCCAAGTTCACCGCTGCTGCTTCCCAAACCATCGGGCCAGATGTCGGTTGCTGAATTCATTAATATCCAGGCGCTGTTAAACGTAGAAGCGTTCAGAAATATGATCTTTGCAAAATATTGATAAGTTTTGTTGGTTTCGCCATCAAGTACTTCTACCCCGGTGGCTTTCTTTGTATCCTTATCGTATAAAATCTTTGTAACAATAGACCACGGGCGAACCGTTAAATTTCCTGTTGCCATGGCAGCAGGCAAGGTAGAAGATTGTGTGCTGAAATACGCTCCGAAAGGGCAACCAAGCCAGCATTTGTTTCTATATTGGCAGTTAACCCTGTTTTGTATTGGTTGCGTAATGTTTGCTGTGCGGCCAATGATCATGGCTCTCTTATTTTCGTAATGCTGTTTTATTCTTGCAGACACATCTTTTTCCACACAGTTCATTTCCATGGCCGGCATAAAATAGCTATCCGGCAACTGCGGCAGGTTTTCGACAGACCCGCTTATGCCGGCAAATTTTTCAACATGCGTATACCATGGTTCAATATCTTTATATCTAATGGGCCAATCTATGGCAATCCCATCTTTGGCATTTGCTTCAAAATCAAAATCGCTCCACCGGTAGGTTTGCCTTCCCCACAAAAGCGATCGGCCTCCAACATGGTATCCCCGAAACCAGTCCATTCGCTTCACTTCGGTATAAGGGCTTTCCTGATCGTTTACCCACCAGTCGAGGTTCGTTTCGTTTAGCGGATAATCTCTTTTTAAAACAGGATAATCTTTTATCATTTCCTGTGTTCGGCCACCGCGGTGCGGAAATTGCCACTGGCCTTTTAAAGCGTTTACGTAATCCTTTACATGTTCAATGTTTTTGCCCCTTTCGAGCATGATTGTTTTAAGGCCCTTTTCAGTAAGTTCTTTTGCAGCCCAACCACCTGAAATACCGGAGCCAATTACAATTGCATCATAAGTATTTTCTGCCATAATTAATCTTGCAGTCCCACGGAGAGTTTTGAGGACTTATTTTAGTGTGTGAAAGATTTGTATTTAATTTCAATCGCCTGTTTAAAAGTACAAAAATATTTAGTGCGAAAACGAGTGTTTTTTTAGGCGGCTATACATCGCAAATTTTAACGGCCTCTTTTAACGCATCAATTTTATTATCCCACGATGGAACAAATTCCTGCGCAACATATCCTTTATAGCCCGTTTCCACAATCGCTTTCATTACCGCAGGATAATACAACTCCTGCGTATTATCTATTTCATGCCTGCCAGGTATGCCGCCAGTATGATAATGTGCAAAATATTGGTGGTTGTCCCTGATGGTTCTAATAATATCTCCTTCGCTTATTTGCATATGGTAAATATCATAAAGCAACTTAAAATTATTTGATCCTACGCGCTTGCACAGTTCCACGCCCCAGGCAGAGTGATCGCACATATAATCTTTATGATCAATCTTACTGTTTAAAAGCTCCATCACCATGGTAACGCCATTTTTTTCGGCCAGGGGCAAAATCTTTTCTAAGGCGGTTTTGCAATTTTTCATTCCGGTTTCATCATCCATGCCTTCTCTTTGGCCTGTAAAGCAAATAAGATTTTTATAGCCGGCTTTGGCCATTATGGGAATTACTTCTAAATATTCTTTTACGAGCTGATCGTGATATTTTAAATTGTTTAGCCCCTTATTCAAATTGTTATCGCCCGCGGTATAGCACATTGAACTGTAAATTCCATGCTGTTGAAGTGTTGGCCAATCTTTTGGGCCCACAAGGTCTATCGCGCTAAAGCCAATTTCTTTCACCGTTTTACATAGTTCATCCAGTGAAAGATAACCAAAGGTCCACCTGCTTACTGAATGATTGATATTTCCTTTCAATTTATATTTTTTTTCAGTTAAATCGCAGGAAGCTAAAGCCGTTGCCGGTGCAATCGCCATGGCCGAGCGCTCCAAGCGCAATATTTTTAAGCAGCGATCTTCTACTTTGTTTTGATGGCATAATTAATCCGTTATTTTTTGATTAACAACTTCATTCTTATCATTAAAAAACAGGGCAAACAAAAGAAATACAACTAATGCAATACCCGATGGAATGATCCAAATCATTTTCCAGTCAAAAGCAGTTTCCGAAAGCTTATAAGTGTCTGTTATTAAACCCGCCACTTCAAATCCAATCAGCATTCCAACGCCATAAGTGGCTAATGTAATTAATCCCTGCGCAGCGCTTTTATATTTTATGCCGGCTTTGGCATTGGTATAAATTTGCCCTGATACAAAAAAGAAATCATAGCATATTCCATGTAGCGCGATGCCTATAATAAGCATAAAACTTAAGTCGCCCGCATTGCCGTATGCAAACAAAGCATAACGTATCGCCCAGGCAAGCATGCCGGCAAGTATTGTTTTTTTGAATCCGAATTTTTTAAAAAAGATAGGCAACATCAATAAAAAAAGCACTTCCGATATTTGCCCGATCGTCATCTTGCCGGTTGGATTGGTAACACCTATGTTCGACAAAAACGGATTGGCGTTTTGATAATAAAACGCCAGCGGAATGCAAATAAGGATAGATGCAATAAAGAACAAAGCAAAGTTTTTATCCTTTAATAATTTCAGTGCATCAAGGCCGATAATATCTGATACTTTAACTTTAGTTCCAGGCAAAACTTTTGGAGGTGTTTTGGGAAGTGTAAAACTAAAGAGGCCTAATACCAAAGAAGCAATGGCTGCCAGCAAAAAAGTATTTTTCATCAAACCCGCTTTCACATTGGCTTCAGCATCCCAAAGGAAAACAAAGCTGATTAACAATCCCGCAACGATCCAGCCAATGGTTCCCCAAACCCTGATGCTGGAAAATTCTTTTTCAGGATCGTTCATTTGATTAAACGAAATAGAATTTACCAATGCAAGTGTTGGCATAAATAAAATCATATATCCTAACACATAAGGATAGAAAACGGAAATTTCCGTTGCCTGATACATCTGGTACATCAATACAGCGCCTACAACATGCAATACGCCAAGAATTTTTTCGGCATTAAAATATCTGTCTGCAATTAACCCGATAATAAAAGGTGCGATAATGGCGCCCCACGATTGTGTTGAGAACACCCTGCCGGTTTCTGCGCCGGTTGCGCCAAGGTTATTCAGCAAAAAAGTTCCGAGCGTAACAAACCAGGCTCCCCAAATAAAAAACTCCAGGAACATCATCATGGAAAGTTGCAATCTTGTGGTAAATTTCATTTACAAAAATTTAGTTTTGGATTAATTGATTTTATGGAAACACTTGCCGGTGGCCGCTTTGGCAGCTGTCGAAGTTTTTTTAATGTGGAAGTTAAATAAATTGGTTGCAATCATCGAACGATAACTTAGAAAATTAAATGTACTATATTATGTACAATAAAATCATTCACCATTTGAAATTTTAAGAAACAGCAATTTTTTTAAATGCAGTCACGCTGTGGGTACTCAAACAAGCCAAAACATAGATTTTTTTAAATTTTAATTTGATGGTGTTTTTCTTTTTGGGCGAAGCCATCAATTTCTTTACATATAAATAAATGACGGTTTTTCCAATTATCAATTATTACTTAATTGCTATTGCCAATCAAACAATCCAAAAAATAGATTTCTTCACTTTGGGTTTAATGATATTTTCGTTATTTCGTTTTAAATATCTTTAAAAAATTGTCCGGTTTTATTTTAAGATACACTACATTCATAACCGATTTAAATCTTTTTATAACTACACAATAATATGGGAGATTTTCAAATAAAAGTTCAACCCAAAAAATACGATGCCATCATTGTAGGATCGGGCGCCGGCGGCGGAATGGCTACCTATGTTTTGGCGAATGCCGGATTAAAAGTTTGCTTAATTGAGGCCGGTCCGATGTACGATCCGGCGGTAGATTCTAACCAGTTAAAAAACCCATGGGAATCGCCGCGAAGAGGCGCCAGTACCAAGTACCGGCCTTTTGGCGATTTTGACGGATGCTATTGGGGATGGGAAATTGACGGCGAGCCGTATACGCAGGCAAAAGGTTCCAATTGGGAATGGTGGCGCGCCAGAATGTTGGGTGGCAGAACCAATCACTGGGGAAGAATTTCTTTGCGTTTCGGTCCAAAAGATTTTAAAAGAAAAAGCATTGATGGGCTTGGTGACGATTGGCCAATCAGTTACGACGATGTAAAGCCTTATTATGATAAAATAGATCAGCTGCTTGGCGTGTTTGGTACCAACGAGGGCTTGGTGGACGATCCGGATGGTATTTTTCTTCCGCCGCCAAAACCGCGGCTTCACGAATTGTTTATTAAAAAAGCGGCAACCAATATTGGCATTCCGGTAATTCCTTCCCGCCTGTCAATTCTTACCAAATCGGTTAATAAAGATCGCGGAAGTTGTTTCTATTGCGCGCAATGCGGCCGCAGTTGTAAAGTGTACGCAGACTTTTCGTCTTCCTCGGCCTTGATTATTCCGGCGCTAAAAACCGGCAATGTAGACCTGGTAACCAATTCTATGGTGCGCGAAGTGCTTACCAATAAAGAAGGCCTTGCCACCGGTGTTTCTTATGTAAATAAAGAAGACATGCAGGAATACCAGGTTAACGGAAGAACCGTTATCCTCGCGGCCAGCGCCTGCGAATCTGCAAGGCTGTTATTGAATTCAAAATCGGCGCGCCATCCAAACGGGCTGGCTAATTCCAGCGATATCGTTGGTAAATATTTGCACGATTCTACCGGTGCCGATATGGGCGGCATCATTCCGGAACTGTTCGATCGCAAGAGATATAACGAAGATGGTGTTGGCGGAATGCATGTATATACACCCTGGTGGCTCGATAATAAAAAACTCGATTTTCCGCGTGGCTATCATATTGAATATGGAGGCGGCTTCGGTATGCCTCTCTATGGTTTCCAATGGGGCATAGAAAACCTCAACGGCACTTACAAAATAAAAGGCAAACAAAAAGAAGCGGGCGGATATGGCGCTTCGTTAAAAGAAGATTACCGGTATTTTTTTGGCGCACACGTTGGCATGGCCGGTCGCGGCGAAGCGATTGCCATGAAAGACAGTTATTGTGAAATAGATCCTTCGGTGGTGGATATTTATGGTATTCCGGTTTTGCGGTTTAATACCAAATACACCGACTATGAAATAAAACAGGCCAAGCACATGAAAGAAACGTTTGCAGAAATATTACATTCTATGGGCGCGGTAATTACATGGGGCGGAGATGATGGTCCGGAAAATAATTATGGCCTGCATGCTCCGGGAAATATTATTCACGAAGCCGGAACGGTTCGCATGGGAAATGATCCAAAGAGCTCGCCGTTAAATAAATGGGCGCAGGCGCACGATTGCAAAAATCTTTTTAATGTAGATGGCGGCATGTTTGTGTCGCAGGGTGATAAAAATATCACCTGGACGATACTGGCGCTTTCGATGCGCACTTCAGAATATATCGTTGATCAGTTGAAGAAGAATAATATTTAAGCGCGAAAAGAGGAAATCTATATTTTGGCTTATCTCGCAACGCAAAGGTTTTAAAACCTGCGAATGTTGGCAAACAAAATTAAAGGGCATAAAAAGTTCAATAATTATGGACAGAAGAAAATCACTTAAAGTAATGGTACTCGGAACGGTTTCTACCGGAGTATTATTAGATGCTTGCAAAACAAGCGATAAAAAAGCGGCAGAAAGTGCGGCCGCAACAAAAGCTCCGGGCATCAACCGTATGAAGGAAGAAGCGGAACATGAAAAAGAAGTGCTTTCAAAAACTTTTTTCACGCCTCACGAAATGAAAACGATTACCATTCTTGGCGATATCATCATTCCAAAAGATGAAGTAAGTGGCAGCGCTTCCGATGCAAAAGTGCCCGACTTTATTGAATACATTGTAAAAGATAAGCCGGAACATCAACAGCCCATGCGAGGCGGCCTTGCCTGGCTGGACATGCAATGCCTGAAGCGTTATCAGCATTCTTTTGCAGAATGCAGCACGCAACAGCAAATGGAAATGATAGATGAAATTGCGTGGCCCAAAAAGGCAAAACCCGAAATGCAGCCCGGTGTAAAGTTTTTTAATTTGATGCGTAATTTAACGGCCACCGGTTTCTATACATCCGAAATCGGCGTAAATGATGTGGGCTACAAAGGCAACTCGCCAACTCAGTGGAACGGTGTGCCGGCCGATGTTTTAAAGCAATATAATCTTGCCTACACCGAAAAAGAATTAAAAGAATGTATCAGTTTCGATTTTAAATAATACAGTCATCAGTATTTATAATAAACCCAATTTATCACAAAAGTTTCTGGACTCATCTCTCATATCTTAAAAGGATGAACCGGCACTTTATTTAAATATTTAATGATAACATGAGAAAATTAAGAATGGGAATGGTTGGCGGCGGCAAAGATGCTTTTATCGGAGCCGTTCATAGAATTGCAGCCAACATGGATGGATTGATTGAACTATGTTGCGGTGCATTAAGTATTAACCCGGAAATAGCAAAAGAATCGGGAAAAATATTATTTCTGCCGGAAGACAGAACCTATCTTTCTTATGATGAAATGATCAAAAAAGAAAGCGAAATGCCTGCAGATAAACGCATTGATTTTATCACGATCGTAACGCCCAATTTTGCGCATTTTGCTCCGGCAATGATGGCCCTGGAAAATGGATTTAATGTGGTAATTGAAAAGCCCATGACGTTTACGCTGGAAGAAGCAAAAGAATTAAAAAAGAAAGTAGACGAAACTGGGCTTCTCTTGTGCCTTACTCATACCTATTCCGGTTATCCGATGGTAAAGCAGGCGCGCGCCATGGTGCAGGAAGGAGTATTAGGCCAGGTAAGAAAAATTTTTGTGGAATATCCGCAAGGCTGGCTCAGTAAATTATCTGAAAGAGAAGGCAATACAGGAGCTGCATGGCGAACCGATCCAAAAAAATCAGGAAAAGCTGGCGCAATGGGCGATATAGGAACGCACGCCGCCCACCTGGCAGAATATGTTTCAGGGTTAAAAATTACAAAACTTTGTGCTGATTTAAATATTGTAGTACCCGGAAGAGCATTGGATGATGATGGCGCTGTTTTACTCAAATTTGAAAATGGCGTTTCCGGTGTATTGATTGCAACCCAGGTTGCCGCCGGCGAAGAAAATGCTTTAAACATCCGCATTTACGGCGAAAAAGGCGGTGTGGAATGGCATCAGCAGGAACCAAATACTTTACTGGTAAAATGGCTTGATCAGCCAACACAAATTTTAAGAGCGGGCAGTGGAAATGCCAGTCTCAGCAGCTTTGCCACACATAATTGCAGAACTCCGGGCGGTCATCCGGAGGGTTACTTAGAAGCTTTCGGAAATATCTATAGAAATTTTGCGCAAACCTTGTTATCAAAATTGGAAGGTAAAGCCCCTACTAAAGAAATGCTCGATTTTCCACGGGTAGAAGATGGGGTTCGCGGAATGGCATTTATTGAGAATGTGGTGGCATCGGGGAAGTCTGACCAAAAATGGACTGACTTTGTGGTGTAGGCTTTTTAAACTGTGGTTACGATAAAATCAGAATTAAAAATATAGAAATATCAACTCATGAAAACAATTAAAGGTCCCGGCATATTTCTGGCCCAGTTTATTGGCGATCAACCGCCGTTTAATGATCTGAAAAGTATTTGTAAATGGGCAAAAGATTTAGGATTTGTTGGCATTCAAATGCCCACATTAGACGACCGGTTTATTGATTTGAAAAAAGCTGCTGAAAGTAAAACATACGCAGATGAACTGAATGGTATTGTGAATGATTGTGGATTAAAAATTACAGAATTGTCTACTCATCTGCAGGGACAATTGGTAGCAGTAAATCCTGCTTACGATGCCTTGTTTGATGGTTTTGCGCCGAAAGAATACCAAAAAAATCCTAAAGCGCGCCAGCAATGGGCTGTGCAGCAATTAAAATATGCAGCAAAAGCTTCTCAAAACCTAGGATTAAATGCACACGCTACTTTTAGCGGTGCACTGTTATGGCCCACAGTTTATCCCTGGCCGCAACGCCCCGAAGGATTGGTGGAAGATGGCTTTAAAGAACTTGCAAAAAGATGGCTTCCCATTTTAAATGTTTTTGATGAATGCGGCGTGGATGTTTGTTATGAAATTCATCCGGGCGAAGACCTTCATGATGGCGTTTCTTACGAAATGTTTTTAGAAGAAGTAGATTTTCACAGCCGCGCCTGCTTGCTTTACGATCCATCGCATTTTGTGCTGCAATGCCTCGATTATCTAACTTACATTGATTATTATCACGAACGCATTAAAGCGTTTCATGTAAAAGATGCAGAATTTAATCCCACAGGAAAACAAGGCGTTTACGGCGGTTATCAAAGCTGGATAAACAGGGCCGGCCGTTTCCGCTCCACGGGCGATGGGCAGGTTGATTTCAAAGCGATCTTTAGCAAACTCGCCGCATACGATTACACGGGCTGGGCTGTGCTGGAATGGGAATGCTGCTTAAAAAATTCTGAAGATGGCGCCCGCGAAGGTGCGGCGTTTATTCAGGACCATATTATTCAGGGTAACCGAAAAAGCATTTGATGATTTTGCCGGAACTTCATTTGATGAAAAGCTAAACCGGTCGGTTTTGGGGCTCGAATAATATGCCATACAAGCCAAAATATAGTTTTTATGTTTTCGCATTAAAATGATTTATAAAATTCAATTAAGTATCATGCACAAAATTTCTTCTCTTTTACTTGCATCCATTATTTTTCTTAGCTGCAACTCTTCAAAAAATTCCGTGACCAACAACCAGCAAAATCAACTTACCAATAAAGAAAAAAATGACGGCTGGCAATTGCTGTTCGACGGAAAATCAACAAACGGCTGGCACACTTACGGAAAAGAATCTGCCGGCAAAGCCTGGACGGTAAAAGACGGCACATTATTTCTTGATGAGGCCAACAAAAAAAATCTTTCCGATAAGGAAGGCGGCGATCTTGTTACCAATGAAGAATATGATAATTTTCATTTAAAGATGGATTGGAAAATTGGTCCAAAGGGCAACAGCGGGATTATATTTTACATTCATGAAGACCCGAATAAATATTCCAATACCTACGAAACAGGATTGGAAATGCAGGTGCTGGATAATGGAACCGCCGTTAAGCCTGGCCATGCCGATGCGAAAATATATACCCACCGCGCCGGCGACCTTTACGATTTGCTGGCATCTAAAGATGTAGCAAAACCTCAGGGACAATGGAACCAGGTTGAAATAAAATGCGTTAACGGAAAGCTGGATTTTTATATGAATGGCCAGCACACACTTTCAACCAATCTGTGGGATGACAACTGGAAACAAATGGTAGCCATAAGCAAGTTCAAAAGTATGCCCGGTTTCGGCACGTATAAAAAAGGAAAGATATCTCTCCAGGATCATGGGGAAGATGTATGGTTTAGAAATGTGCGGATCAAGAGACTTTGATGATAACCTTTCTAATCGCTTGCTGGCACAATATTAGTCGGCTACATGCAAAAGTGTTTTTTATCGTTTGGTAAATATATTTTTGGAAATTACTATCCTTGAAAATCCAAAATGTCATTTTCGATTTTCAAGGATAGTCTATTTTAATTTGGGAAGGTATTTTGTAAGAAAAGTCTGCATATTGCAAACAATAATACCCTCTTTGGTTTTATACTCTTCTATATCCGGCACCACCACGAAATTCTTTTTTGTTTTCAGGTCGGCGATGCTTTGGAAATTTCCTTTACTGATATGAGGCGCGTTGTTTAGTTTTATTTCTGCGCACGCAATCGGATGCACTCCTTTTGCAATTACTACATCGCATTCTGCACCTGCCTGAGTGCGGTAGTAATATAAATCTGTGCCGGCCGACTTTAGCTGATTCACCTGTTCTACTATGTAGCCTTCCCATGATGAACCTACAACAGGATGTCCTTTCAGCGCAAGCATGTTAGATACGCCACTTAGCTGGTGTAACAGGCCGCTGTCTCTTATATATACCTTCGGGGATTTTACTAAACGTTTACGGGTATTTACATAAAATGCAGGTAAGCGGTGTACCAAAAAGGCGCCTTCCAGAAAATCAATGTAACGATTTACTGTTGGTGCTGTTATGCCCAATGAGCGGGCCAGCATTTCTGCATTCCAGACCGAACCGTTCACATGTGCCAGCATACTCAATATTCTTCGTATTATATTGCCCGTGAGTTCTACACCAAATAAAAAACTCAGGTCTCTTTCTACATAGCTGCGTACAAAACCATTCATCCATTCAGCGGCGGCTGCATCAGTCCTTGCGAGCAGCGATTGGGGAAAGCCACCCCGCAGCCAGTGTTTATCTCGGCTGATTTTTTCGGGCAATTCGATAAAATTTACCGGTGATAGTTCGCGGTACGCAATACGGCCTGCCAATGATTCTGAAACACCCTTTACCAACTGTGGTGAAGCGCTGCCCAATAAGATGAACCTTCCATTGCGCCTGTCTTCATCAATAATCGATCGCAGCACCGCAAATAATGATGGAATAGTTTGCACTTCGTCGATAATAATACACTTGTCTTTATTGTCTGATAAAAAAGTAAATGGGTCGGCCAGCCGGCGCACATCCAAAGGGTTTTCCAGATCAAGATACAATGATGGTTTTTTTTGAGACGCAGCAATTTGTTTTGCGAGCGTGGTTTTGCCAACCTGCCTTGCGCCAAGTATGGCAACCGCCGGATACTGCTTCATCAGAGCGGTTATTTCCTTCTGTAATTGCCTTTGTATCATCCGGCAAAGATAAAATTCATCCTTGAAAATCAAAAATGGCATTTTGGATTTTCAAGGAACATCAAAACAACCTTCCTTGTTCGCCGGGCCGCCTAAAGTCAGTGGCATTCATTTTCCACCTGTCTTCATTCAGATGATACAGCTTTCCGTATTTTTTATATTGCTGATTGATTAAATCGGCGATACTTCCTTCGCCACGCATCCGAACGCCCCAACGCGTGTCGTTCACTTTTCCATCGTGGCTGCTTTCAATTAAATGCCATACTTTATCTGCACGGTCCGGAAAATTTTTATACAGCCAATCATGGAATAAAAACTTAATAGCGCCATTTAACCGAATAAAAGTGTAGGCGGTAAATTTTGCGCCGGCATCGCTTGCGGCTTTCATGATCCGCTGCATTTCATGATCGTTAAGTCCCGGAATCATTGGTCCCAGCATTACGCCGGTGTGAATTCCGGCATTGCTTAATTCTTCAATTACTTTTAAGCGCTGAGTTGCCGTGGCTGTTCTTGGTTCCATTACTCTTCTGAGTTCTTCGTTAAACGAAGTGATAGAAACCATCGCAGAAACTAAATTCTTCTTTGCCATTTCCTGCAGCACATCTTTGTCTTTTATGATCCACGAATTTTTGGTAAGAATGCCTACCGGCTGGTTAAATTCATTGCACACCTCAAGCAAACCCCGCGTAAGCCTGTATTTTTGCTCGGCCGGCTGATAGCAATCTGTGTTGCCGCTCAGCATAATCGGATGCGGATCCCATTTAGGATTCATCAGCGTTTTGCGAAGCATTTGTGGCGCATTTATTTTTACAATGATCTTTCTTTCAAAATCAAGTCCTGCGCTGTAGCCCCAGTATTCATGCACATTTCGTGCATAACAATAAATACATCCGTGCTCGCAGCCTGCATAAGGATTCATGCTGTACATCATCCCAAGGTCGGGGCTGTCAACATGGTTTACAATGCTCTTTACCTGCTGTTCTAGTATTGGGTTACTGAGTTGGATTCTTCCCAATCATCTATCGATTCTATTTCCTCTTTTTGCTGGTAATTTTTAAGGAAACGGTTTTTAGTATTGAATTGAGCTCCGCGGCCGGCTAAATACTGCTCTTCGTCATTCTTTTTTTGAGGAGCAATTTTAAAATGATCTTGTTTTAATTGCTGTTTCATAAGTGTTTTTTATCTTTCGTTAAAGCCAGGTTAGCGGCAACCGTTTAAAACAGAAATAACTCGCCTTGTTTGGTGGCAACCGGCAAATTCATAAATTCAAAGCGCTGAACGATTTGGTATTTTCCAGCCAGGCGGTTGCCGTCGGGCCCGATCGCTAATCGCCGTTTCAATAATAACATTCCGTCAGCTATAAATCTTCCTGTAAAATGACGATGGCTGTATTCGAGCCAGCCTTTTTCATATTGCCATGGAGCTAATTTGCGTGCCAGGGTTATATGAGGCTCGTTTATAAAATGAGGTTTGTTTTCGCTGTTCAATGTCATTAATTGCTGTGCCGGCTTTAAATTCCTTTACAAGATTTTGAACTTGTTGTTTGGATTCTACATTGATGAATATGGTATGGCTTGGAAAACTTCCATAGTCTTTTAATTCAACTTTAAACGGATGATAACCCATGGCGATGGTTTTCAAACGGCTAACGAGCCGTTCTTCGCGCATTTCAAACTGAACAAAATTGGCAAGAGTAATATGAGGCCGGCCCAGCCTGGCAGCGGGCGCTTTGTACTTATCGGAAAATTCATTTTTTAGCTGCGCAATTTTATTGCGCAAATCTTCATGCGGACTTAACACAACAAGGTATTCGTTATAAGAGTAACCGGGCATTTTTGCTAATGATAAAGTATTCATAGTAACTAATTTTATTGATAATAAAGTTAGCATAAAAATACTAATAAATTTAGCATTTTGCAAATCATTTTACTATCTAGAAGCAAAGCCACTATTTAATCGACAGCTCAAAAAATGAACTAGAAGTTTGATTTCTGACCTTTTGGAATATTAATCAGCCATATAAGCGATTATGTAGATTTTTAGATTTTCACTTACAGAAAATCAATTAATTATTGTCGACCCGAAATAACTATGCAATACTTCGGGCAATACTATTCCTTCCGGTGTTTGATTGTTTTCCAGCAATGCTGCAACAATCCGGGGTAATGCCAATGACGATCCGTTCAGAGAGTGTACCAATTGGGTTTTGCCATCTGTTTTAAAACGGATTTTCATCCGGTTGGTTTGAAAAGATTCAAAATTACTCACCGAGCTTACTTCGAGCCATTTTTCCTGCGCGGTGCTGTACACCTCAAAATCATAGGTGAGCGCCGAAGTAAAACTCATATCGCCGCCACATAAGCGCAAAATGCGGTAAGGTAATTTAAGCGATTGCAACAGCTTTTCCACATGTTGCACCATTTCTTCGAGCGTATCATAGCTCTTATCCGGATGTACCAGTTGAACCAATTCCACTTTATCAAACTGGTGAAGCCGGTTTAAGCCGCGCACATCTTTTCCATAGCTTCCCGCCTCGCGGCGAAAGCAAGGTGTATAGGATGTCATCTTCACCGGCAAGTCGCTTTCTTTTAAAATCTCATCGCGGTAAATATTGGTCAGCGGTACCTCGGAAGTTGGAATTAAATAAAAATTATCTGCTGTTGCATGATACATTTGTCCTTCTTTATCGGGCAGTTGCCCGGTGCCATAAGCGCTGGCCTCGTTTACCATTAGCGGCGGCTCATATTCCGTATAGCCCGCTGCTGTATTGAAATCCAGGAAATATTGTATCAACGCGCGTTGCAATTTTGCGCCCTTGTTCTTATAAAAAGGGAAACCGCTGCCGGTAACTTTATTTCCCAGTTCAAAATTGATAAGATCGTATTTTTTCGCAAGGTCCCAATGCGGCACCGCGCCTTTTTCAAGCTGTGGTTTTTTGCCGCCTTCTCTTACCACTTCATTTTCTTCAGGCGTTTTTCCTTCGGGTACAGAAGCATGCGGAAGATTGGGCAATTTTATCAGATCGTCGTGCAGATTTTTCTCAACGGCCACTAATTTTTCATTAACTGGCTGTAAAAAGTTTTTTAAGGTGGATACTTCAATTTTTTTCTCTTCCGCTTTTTCTTTCTCGCCTTTCGCCATCAACTGGCCAATTTCTTTGGAAGCAGTATTTATTTTAGATTGAATTTCGTCGAGTTCGTATTGAAGCTTTTTTCTCTCATCGTCATGTGCAATAATGGTATCGACCAAATGAGTTTCTAAAAACTTTTTTTTAGCCAGCCTGCTTAATACTTCTTCCCTGTTTGCTTTTATATAATTAACCTGTAACATCCGTCTGTTTATTTTTAGCCTGCAAAAATAGAGTAATGTAGTTAATCGTCTACCATCTTATTGCTTGTTCTTTAATGTTGAGATAAGCGAAAATGTAGAAATTGGATAAGTGAGTGTTAAGTAGTAAGTGATAGGTAGTAAGTAATAAGTGATAAGTTGTAAGTGTTAAGTGAAAAGCACCAATCAACCAATTAACTAATTAACCAATTAACTTTGCTCCCATGAACGCACAAGATGATTTACAGGCAAGATGGTGGAAACTGGAAGAGCAGTTTTTAAAAAAGTTTGGTAAAAAGCCCGATGTAGAAGCTATTTTATTTTTGATAGGAATACAGGAAGTTGGCAACTTCACCAACAAGTTTACCAAAGAACAAAAGCAGGATCTGATGCATGTGGCCGTGTGTACACTGCTTGGGCAAAGCGGCTATTACAAGCTGGAAAGTTATGATGAGCAGGGCTGGCCTCATTTTGCGCAGCTAAAAGCGTTGCCGGATTACAATATGATTGAGCAGGAAAATTTTTTGAAAGACCATATATTACTTTACTTTGATAATATCGGCGAACCTTTTAAAAGCTTTTAATAATGAAGAGATGTTTCTACCTTTTATGCGTTGTGCTTATTGCCTCCTGCAGCACCGCCAAGCGCGGACAACAACTAAAACATCAAAGCCCGCACGTGTTCAGATCATTACCGATTCCGGAACCATGGTGGTAAGGCTTTATAATCAAACCCCGCTTCACACTAATAATTTTATCAAACTGGTAAAAAAAGGCTTTTACGACAGCCTTTTATTTCACCGGGTAATAAAAGATTTTATGATACAGGGCGGAGATCCGGAAAGCAGGAATGCAAAGGCCGGCGTGCAACTTGGCGAAGGTGGTTTAAAATATACGATTCCTGCAGAGTTTGATTCTACGCTGTTTCATAAAAAAGGCGCGCTTGCCATGGCAAGAGAAGGTGATGCCGAAAATCCTAAAAAGGCCAGCAGCTCTACGCAGTTTTATATTGTAGAAGGAAAAACTTTTACTGATGCGGATATGGATAAGATGGAAACACGGTTTAAAATTAAAATTCCCGAAGCGCATCGCGCAGTGTATCGCACGCTGGGTGGTACTCCGTTTCTCGATATGAATTATACTGTTTTTGGAGAAGTGGAAAGCGGCTTCGAAGTAATAGAAAAGATTGCCAATGTTCCAAAAGATGGCAACGACCGGCCACTGCACAATATCGCAATGAAAATAAAAATGATAAAATAATCTGCGGGGAAACTATCAATAAAAATATTAATTTGCGCATCAATAATCTTAAGATCAAAAAATACAAATATGAATTTTCCACAAAACCTAAAATATACAAAAGACCACGAATGGATTTCCATTGAAGGTGATGTTGCAACAATCGGCGTTACTGATTTTGCGCAGCACGAGTTGGGCGATATTGTTTATGTGGAAATAGACACCAAAGGAAAAGCGCTGGAGAAAGAAGCCATTTTTGGTACCATTGAAGCCGTTAAAACCGTTAGTGATTTATTTCTGCCGATTGCAGGAACGGTTACTGAAGTAAATTCCGTTTTAGAAAACGAACCGGAAAAAGTAAATACCGATCCGTATGGCGATGGCTGGATCGTAAAAGTAAAAGTGGATAATCCGGATGATGTGAATCAGTTAATGACCGCAGACGCTTACCAACAACTGGTTTCTTAAACAATTTTGTAGATGGATGAGCAAAAAGTTGCCTTCAGAAAATTTTTGCCAGGTATTGCCTGGTTTTTTATTGTAGCCTTTTTAACGCTTTTACCCGGAAGCGATTTGCCTAAAGCCGATTGGCTGAGCAGTATTACAGGCTTTGATAAAATGGTGCACATGGGTTTGTTTGGGGGATTAACTTTTTTGTTCTGTGTTCCCTATTTTAAAGCAGCCTTGCCTTTTCAAAGAAAGATCAATCAGTTTATAAAAATTGCTTTAGCGGCTTGTGTATGGGGAATAACAGTAGAATTTTTGCAAAAATATTTTGTGCCCGGCCGCGATTTTGAACTACTCGATTGGGCCGCAGATTCCGTAGGCATCGCAATCGCCTTTTGGATTTGCTGGAAAATTATCTCCGTAAAAAAATAGGATAACGGTATTTATATCAGCGATTTCGAAGCTGCTTATTATGCTCATATAAGCCAAAATGTAGTAATCCAGGTTTCGCTGCCGCCCATCAAATGCCAAATTTGCTGTTTCAGTTTAAATAAAACGTAAAATAGAATATCTTAAAACTTTCTAACATCCCTTAAACCCTAAATTTATAATTTATACATTTGCGTATGGAAAATGTTGAGAACATGGAATACAACACAACAAGAAATCATCTTATCATAAAAGAATATGGCCGGCACATTCAGAAAATGGTAGAGTATGTGTTAACCATCGAAGACCGCGAAAAGCGCCAGAAAAACGCTTACGCACTTATTGAATTAATGGGTTTTTTAAATCCGCATTTAAAAAACGTAGAGGATTTCAGGCATAAATTGTGGGATCATCTTTTTTTAATTAGCGATTTTAAATTGGATGTTGATAGTCCATACCCAATACCAACCCGCGAAACACTGCGCGGTAAGCCAGATCCTATTCCGTATCCGAAACGCTATCCAAAGTACAACCACCTTGGTAAAAATATTGAGATCGTAATTGATAAAGCATTGAACGAAGAAGACGCTGAAAAACGCCAGGGATTTGCCAATTCCATCGCATATTACATGAAGCTTACTTACAGCAACTGGCATAAAGAGCTGGTTCACGACGATAACATTCAAACTGAACTTGCTTCTATTACCGACGGCGAATTGGAATTTAACAACCGTCCGTTTATTAAGCATCGTGTGGATAACAGCCGCGAAGAATTTGCAACAACCGGCGGAAAATACCGCAGAAATTTTGGCCCGCGCAACAACAGAAGTCAAAGTGGAAGAGACGGAAGAGACAATAGAAACAACAACAACAATAATAACCGTAACAAATACCCTAAAAAAAGGTATTAACTGTTGCGAATGCTGCCTGGCCGGCCCGTTCAAATGCGCTTTAAAAAATTTTTTTTTCAAGAGTATTTAAGGAAACTGTTTAAGTAGAAATAATAAAATAAGTTTGCAACCCTGGCAACCATTACTTGCCGGGGTTTTATTTTTATTTTACCGAACGGTGAAAAAATTTTTCTGATGGGAACATTTGAAGTTACGGGAGGAAAAAAATTGCGCGGCCAAATAACACCGCAGGGCGCCAAAAACGAAGCGCTACAGGTAATTTCTGCTGTGCTGCTTACTAAGGAAAAAATTACCATTCACAACGTTCCTGATATTATTGATGTAAATCTTCAGATAGAACTTTTGGAAAGTCTCGGTGTAACGGTTGAAAAATCCGGCAGCCATTCATATACTTTCCAGGCCGGCCAGGTAAATGCCGATCACCTTTTTCTACCGCTTTTTAGAAACAAAACGGGCCGCTTGCGCGGAAGCGTAATGCTTGCCGGCCCAATGCTGGCAAGGTTTAAGAAGGCATACGTACCTAAACCAGGCGGCGATAAAATTGGCCGCAGAAGATTGGATACCCATATTATTGGTTTTAAAAAACTAGGCGCGGCATTCGATTACGACACAGACGAATCTTTTTTTTATTTGCAGACTCCACAGCTAAAAGGCTGCATGCTTTTACTTGATGAGCCAAGCGTTACGGGCACTGCCAACTTAATTATGGCCGCCACCATGGCCGAAGGAACTACTACTATTTACAATGCGGCTTGCGAGCCATACATTCAGCAGCTTTGCAAAATGCTTAATGGCATGGGAGCAAAAATTTCGGGCATTGCCAGCAATATGCTCGTAATTGAAGGCGTGGATCAATTGTATGGAACCACTCACACTATTCTTCCTGATATGATTGAAGTAGGCTCTTTTATCGGGCTGGCAGCAATGACCCAAAGCGATATCCTGATAAAAAATGCGGGTATCGGGCACCTCGGAATTATTCCGGAAAGATTTCAGCAATTGGGCATAAAAATGAATTTTTCGGGCGATGATATTCATATTCCGGAGCAGGATCTTTACGAGATCGAAACTTTCCTGGACAGCTCCATGCTTACGATATCGGATCATCCATGGCCCGGCTTAACACCAGATTTATTAAGCATCATCCTGGTTGTGGCCACGCAGGCAAAAGGCAGTGTTTTAATACATCAGAAAATGTTTGAGAGCCGCTTATTTTTTGTGGATAAAGTAATTGAAATGGGCGCACGCATTGTATTGTGCGATCCGCACCGCGCGGTAGTGGTGGGCCTCGAAAGACAATTTCCATTAAGAGGCATTTCAATGAGCAGCCCGGATATAAGAGCGGGCGTTGCCCTGTTGATAGCAGCATTAAGCGCCGAAGGAAAAAGCATCATTCAAAATATAGAACAGATAGACAGGGGTTATCAAAATATTGATGCAAGGTTGAGAAATTTGGGAGCGGAGATAGAGAGGAGGTGAATTGGTTAATTGGGTTAATTGGTTAATTGGTTAATTGGTTAATTGGATTAATTGGTTAATTGGTATTCTAAAGTAACTGGTGAAATTCGTTTAATTCGATTAATTCGTGGAATTGGTGAAAAAAAAATTACCTCATAAGAAATATGGAAAAACACTACAATAAAATAATTTTAATAACAGCGCCATCGGGAGCCGGCAAAACATCGATCGTAAAGTATTTAATGAAGGAATTTCCTTCGCTGGCATTTTCCGTTTCGGCCACCACCCGCAAGCCGCGAAGCGATGAAAAAAATGGGAAAGATTATTACTTTATCTCGGAAAACGATTTCAGGGAAAAAATACACAATAAAGAATTTTTAGAATGGGAGATGGTTTATGAAGGTAAATACTATGGCACTTTAAAATCGGAGATGTCACGCATCTGGAAGGAAAATAAAGTGCCGGTGCTTGATATAGATGTACAGGGCGCCATCCACGTGCAACAGCAATATCCTGTAAATACCATCGCTTTATTTGTGCAGGCGCCTTCTGTGGAAGAATTGAAACGAAGATTGCAAAGCCGCGGCTCAGAAACGGAAGAATCGCTAACAGCAAGGCTCAATAAATCTTCTTTTGAAATGACTTTTAAAAAGCATTTCGAAAACATTATTGTTAATAAAGATTTTGATTCGGCCTGCAAGGAAGCAGAAAAAATTATCGGCGACTTTCTTAAGAACTAAAAAAAATTGTTCATTTTCGATTTTATAAATTTGTAAATATGGACTGGACAACGATTATAGCTATTGCGATTGCACTTCTACTGATTGGTTTTTTTGCCGGAATTGAAATTGCTTTTCTTTCTGCAAGCAAGCTTTCTATCGAATTAAAAAAGAAGCAGGGAAGTTATACCGGCAAAACATGGTCTGCTTTTATGGCAAAGCCATCACAGTTTATTAGCACATCGCTGATTATTATTAATCTTTTGCTGGTAATTTATGGATTGCTTTGGAACAATGTGATAGCCAGTGTTTGGAAATATTGGGCCATCGAAAATTGGTACATTGAGCTCGCTGTAGAAACGTTAATTGCCACTGCCGTGCTGTTGTTTGTTGAGTTTATCTTTAAAGCATTTTTCAGGGCCAACGGCAACTCCATCATCGGCAGCGGCTTCATTGCTTTTATAGTTAATTTTTTCTATTCCTTGTTTTCGTGGATCGCAAAATATTTTATAAGCCTTGCTGAATGGGTGCTAAAATACATTTTCAATGTAAAGCTGCAAAGCAAGACAGAAGCGTTTTCCAAGATTGACCTGGAACAATATATTCAGCATTTAAAAACGAACGATCCTGATGATACTGATGTAAACAACGATATATTTGAAAACGTTTTATCGCTTTCAGAAAAAAAGATCAGGGAATGTTTAATACCAAGAAAGGAAATTGTTGCCGTAGATATGAGCGCTTCGCTTGATGAAATAAAAAACCGGTTTATAGAAACCAAGCTGAGTAAACTGGTTGTATTTGATAAGAATATTGATAACATTCAGGGCTATATTCATCAGCTCGATATGTTTAAAAATCCCCGCGATATAGCCTCTGTGTTGTTGCCCATCCCCACCATCCCGGAAAGTATGAATGCCACAGATCTTATAAATAAATTTACCAAAGAACGTAAAAGCATTGCATGGGTTATTGATGAATTTGGAGGCACCTCCGGAATTGTAACGATGGAAGATTTGCTGGAAGAAATATTCGGGGATATTTATGACGAATACGATGTGAAAGAAGAGTTTATTGATAAACAGATTTCGCCCAATGAATTTATATTTAGCGGAAGGCAGGAACTTGATTACCTGATTGATAAATATAAACTCGACTTTAGGAAAAATGAAGAAACAGAAACCCTTTCTGGTTACATTATAAGCCAGTATGAATCTATTCCACGCGAAAAAGATCGCATCATTATCGACGATTATCAATTTGATGTTTTAAGTGTAAGCGACACCAGGATTGAGACGGTGAAATTAAAAGTGCTGAGGTAAGAAGAAGGGACCGCCGACCATCGACGACCGACCACGGACAAAACCACAACCGAATAAATTTCTTTTTAATGGTAATTGCCTTTAGTTTTTTAGCTCGGATTGAATCACAAGAAAATCAAAATTTCCTTCTTGAAACCTTAGATCGGATTTCAAAATACCACCCGGAACACACTTTCATTTTTATTTCCAATAGACCTTTTGAAGATTCATTCATCTTTTCTAAAAATACAACACCTGTCTTAATTGATTATGAAGCAAAAAGCCAATTGAAACAGCTCTATTATTACAACATAAAAATTCCTAAAGTTTTAAAGAAATATAAGGCGGATATTTTTGTAAGTAAAGGGTTTTGTTCTCTCATGAGCAAAGTGCCGCAGATATTAATTTCACCCGATCTTAGTTTTATTCATCAACCTTCATTTGTAAAAAGAAGGGAAAAGTTTTTTTATAAAAAGTTTACTCCCAGGTTTTTAAAAAAAGCGAAGACAATTGTTGCCTTTTCAGAATTTGAAAAAGAAGATATTGTTGAACAATTCAAAATTAATCCGGATAAAATTGAAGTAATTTATAGCGGCACAGGTGAGAATTACAAACCGCTCAATTTTGAAGAAAGAGAAATCATAAAAGAAAAATACGCGGGCGGAAATGAATTTTTTATTTATTCAGGAATCATCAGCCCGCAGCAAAATTTAAAAAATCTACTTAAAGGCTTTTCTGCATTTAAAAAACGGCAACGAAGCAGCATGCAATTAATTATTGCCGGAACAGCAGGAAAATATTTTGATGGGTTTAAGCACTCCCTCGAAACTTATAAATTTAAAAAAGAGATAAATCTACAAAATGGCTTATCAGAAGCAGAGCTGGTGAAATTAACAGCCGCATCTTATGCGATGGTTGATGCCTCCGGCTATGGCATCGCTGCTCAATCTTTATTGAACGCAATGCAATGTGGAGTGGCTGTTTTAGCTTCCGCTAACGGTGCAGCAATAGAAATTTGTGGAGAAGCGGCTTTGTATTTTGATGCCGGAGATCATAAGAATATTGCTGAAAAAATGATGGAGATATTTAAAGACGAGAAATTAAGAAAGGATCTTATCGAAAAAGGCAACATCCGCGTTCACCAATACAACTGGGAAAAAAGCGCGGATAAATTTTGGAAATTGATCGAAGGTTAACCGGAGTAGCCGGTTTTAAAAACGATAGTATTAAATTTGCAACCAATTATGACAGAATCAAACATAAACATTAAAGTTCAGCTGGATGCTGAAAAAATGCCACAGCAAATAAGTTGGAGCGCCTCGGGCAGCAGCGCTGAAGATCCGCAAAAGGCAAAAGCAATGTTGCTCGCTTTTTGGGATGCTGCAGAAAAATCAGCACTTCGCATAGACCTTTGGACAAAAGATATGATGGTAGATGAAATGGCAGATTTTTATTACCAGGTTTTTGTAACAATGGCCGATACTTTCCAAAGAGCCACCAAACACACAGAATTAACCAATGATATAAAAGCATTTGCTCAAAAGTTTCATAAAAAATTTATCGAAATAGAAGAGGGGAAGAAATAGGTTAGTTAATTGGTTAATTGGTTAATTAGTTGATTGGTTTATATGAGGTTGATAGCAGACAGATTTTTTATTTCTTATTTTTTATTTAAAATGGTTAATTGATTGATGAAAGTTGCATATGACAGCACTTCCTCATTATTTATTTCTTATTCCTTATTTTTTATTTAAAATTCCTACCATGTCTTTAGAACAAAAAGTGATGACCGATTTAAAAACGGCGATGTTGGCCAAAGATGAAAAATCTTTACGCTCTTTGCGGGCTATTAAATCTGCAATCATCAATGCAAAAACAGCCGAAGGCTTTAGCGGGGAAATAAAAGAAGAAGATGAAATTAAGTTGCTTCAAAAATTGGTGAAGCAAAGAAAAGATTCTTTGGAAATTTATGAAAAGCAAAACCGCGAAGACCTTGCCATCAAAGAGAAAGAGGAGATTGAGGTAATTGAAAAGTTTTTGCCAAAACAAATGGATGAAGCAGAACTGAAAGAAATTATAGGAAAAATTATTGCAGAAACCGGAGCCGCCTCGCCGGCGGATATGGGCAAGGTAATGGGAGCCGCCAACAAACAACTCGCTGGCAAAGCAGATGGAAAAACCATCGCTGCGGTGGTAAAAGAACTGCTGACAAAGTAATCAGTTGTACCCGTTAAAATTTTATAATGCTGATAGATGTTGCCTTTCTGATTATAATGCTCTTCGCTTTTTTTAGCGGAATTCGTAAAGGACTCATTATTGGTATCTTTTCTTTTTTGGCATTTATTATCGGACTCGCGGCTGCATTAAAACTGTCGGCGGTAGTAGCGAAACTTTTAGCGAATTCTACTGGAGAAACGGCTAAGTGGGTACCTGTGCTTTCGTTCGTTTTAGTGTTTGTTGCGGTGGCGCTTATCGTGCATTTGGGCGCCAGAATTATAAAAAGAACCATTAGCCTGGCGATGTTGGGCTGGGTCGATAAGATAGGCGGAGTGTTATTCTATATTGTTATTTACACGATCGTTTTCAGCGTGGTTTTATTTTTTGCTGAAAAAACGATGCTTATCAAACCGGAAACAATAGCCACTTCTTCGGTGCATCCATATGTGGCACCATGGGGGCCGGGAGTAATCAACAACCTCGGAAAGATCATCCCAATATTCAAAGATCTATTTATACAACTACAGGCCTTTTTTGAAAATATAGGCCATAAATTTGCTGCTTAAATACCAGTTTAAATATTATTTACACGATTTTTTGACCAGAAACATTTATTTTAGCAACAAATAACCGGCAGCTTATCAAAAAACTCTGACCAGCCAATTGCAACAATGGAGTATCAATTACAACAACAAGGAAAGTTTAAATTTATAGAGGAAGGAGAAGGCGAGCCGCTGCTGTTACTGCATGGCCTTTTTGGAGCGCTAAGTAACTTTTCTGAACTTATAGAACATTTTAAGAAAACCCATAAAGTAATTGTACCGTTGCTTCCGCTTTTTGAGCTGGATTTACTGCACACCACGGTGGGCGGACTGCAAAAATGGGTTAAGAGATTTATCGAGCACAGAGATTATAACAATATTCATCTTCTTGGAAATTCATTGGGCGGCCATGTGGCGCTCGTTTATGTATTAAAAAATCCGGAACGCGTAAAGTCGCTGATTCTTACGGGCAGCTCCGGGCTTTTTGAAAATGGAATGGGCGACAGTTATCCAAAGCGCGGCGATAAAGAATACATCCGCAAAAAAACACAGCTTACATTTTATGACCCTGCAATGGCCACAGATGAGCTGGTGGACGAATGTTTCGAAATAACCAATAACAGGTTAAAAGTGATTAAGATCATCTCATTGGCAAAGTCGGCCATCAGAAATAACCTGGGCGAAGAAATAAGCCAGATAAAACAACCTACATGCCTCATTTGGGGAAATAACGATACAATAACGCCGCCATTTGTAGCGCGCGAGTTTAATAAGCTTATACCCAATAGTGAACTTCATTTTATTGATAAGTGTGGCCATGCGCCAATGATGGAAGTTCCGGGAGAATTTAACCAGATATTGGGGAGTTTTCTTTCAAAATTAAAAGTGCCTGCTGCAACAGTTCATTAATTTTTATTGTCATTATAGAAGTAAAACTTTTGCAGAAAGATTAAAATTTCATGCTAATGACAACCCTGCAACTTATTGACAATTCGAATCCGCAACTAAGCTTGCAGGATACTGCGGCCAGGGCCTTGCAATTGATGAACGATTTTAAAATGACCCATCTGCCTGTGGTTGCGGAAGAAAAATTTTTAGGCCTCATTAGTGAAGACGACCTGCTGGACGAGCCTGACGCGAGCGTCACCCTCAATTTTTTCCAAAATAATTTAATTCCTGCGGCAGTAACCGCCGGCCAGCATTTTCTAAAAGCGGTTTCCATTTGCAATCTTTATCAGACCAATGTAATTCCGGTTATAAACGAAAACCGGGAGTTCATGGGAAGCATAAAAGGTTATACACTGTTGAATGCACTGGGCAATTTTTGCGGAGCTGACGAATATGGAGCCCTTGTTGTTTTGGAAATGGATCGTACGCGTTTTGCCATTTCTGAACTGAATAGTATTGTAGAAAGCGATGGCGCTGTTATTCTCCATTTGAATATTTCGCCGGTGCCTGGTACACAAGTTTTAGAGGTTACGCTGCAGATCAATAAGAAAGAAATTGCTACTATTATTGCCACTTTCGAAAGGTATGAATATTCCGTTTCGTATTACGCCGGGGACGAATTATTTGAAAATGACATTAGCACCAATTATCAGAACTTAATGAACTACCTCGATATTTAACGTCATTCATTTGCCCCGATCAATCCTTTTCTTTTTTCGCAAACAGCAAATAATACCGGGCAATTACCGGGCAAAATTGATGATGCTGTTTATTTTTGCGATGGCGTCTTTTTGTTCGAAAGGCCAGGAAATGGCTATTGATACTGCATCTTCTAAATCTGCAGCGGAAAATTATATACCAAAACTCCAGGTAAGAAATATTCTTATATACGGAAATAAAATCACCAAAAATTATATTATTCTGCGCGAAATGCAGGTTAAAAAAGGCGATTCTGTGGTAACCGTCAATATAGATGCTGAATTAAAAAAGGCACGCGATTTTATTTATAACACCACACTCTTTATTGACGTTACGGTTGCACCGCACATAATTGATACCGGCAACTTTGATATCATTGTTTATGTAAAAGAGCGATGGTATATTTTCCCCATTCCTTATTTAGAACTTGCAGACCGGTCTTTTAACGAATGGGTAGAAAAATACAATGCCAGTTTTAAGCGTCTAAGCTATGGTGTTATGTTCTCGCATTTTAATATTTCGGGCCGTAAAGACAAGCTGTCGCTTATTTTGGTAAATGGATTTAAAAGAAATATTTCATTTGAATATTCGGCGCCTTATACCAATCCCGCACTGTCGGATGGTGTGCGCTTTGGTGCAGGTTATTCGCAAACAAGAGAAATACCTTTTGCCACGGATTACAACAATCATTTGGTGTATTACAAGACCGATCATTTTGTAAAGAACGAATGGTATATCATGGGCGGCTACAGTTCCAGGAAAGGGCTGAAGAAAAAAGAAAACTTTATTATCACCTTCCGGCAGGTGAATGTGGACGATTCAATTATCTCGCATTATAACCCGGCGTATTTCAACGGCAGCTCATCAATGCAAAACATTATTGACCTGGAATATAAACTAGAATTCAGCAATGTAGACAATGTGCTTTATCCTTTAAAAGGCTATTCGTCTTCGCTTTCATTAAAAAAGCGAGGGTTGCAACTTTCAGGAGGCCTCAATCAATTTTCGGTAAGGCCTGCCTATAACCACTATTTTACCTTTCCGCGTCAATGGTATTCAAGCATACGGCTTGCGGGCGAAATAAAATTTCCGTTTAAACAACCTTATTACAATCAAAAAGCATTGGGCTACCTGGAAAATTATTTGCGCGGTGATGAGTACTTTGTAATTGACGGAGCGGCCTATGTTCTTTTGAAGCTTGATCTGAAAAAGAAAATTCTACATTTTAGCTTACCTACGGGCATCAAATCAAAAACGTATGATAAGATTCCGTTTACATTTTATGCAAAAACGTTTGCGGATGCAGGTTATGTTTATGCTTTGCCGCAATTCGATTCGCGGTTAAACAATAAATTTCTTTACAGCGGCGGTTTTGGAATAGACATTGTTACCCTTTACGATTTTAAAATGTCGATAGAACTAAGCGTCAATCAATTCAATCAAAAGGGATTATTTTTACATCGTTAAAATCTATATTTTGGCTTTTCCCGTTTGTTAAAAAAAAATCAATTATGCGCATCGCTATTTACAGCAGGGGATTGGAATCCGAACAACTGGAAGGCTTAAAATATTTACTTACAGAGTTTGCTCATTACGAGATTGAGCCGGTTATTTACCAGGATTTTTTCAACCTGTTTTATTGTTCGATTGACATCAACAACAAATATTCAACGTTTAACCGTCAGGATGATCTTGAAGAAATAGATTTTATGATAAGCCTTGGCGGCGATGGCACGCTGCTGGACGCAGTTACATTCGTTGGCGATAAAGGAATTCCTATTTTAGGAATTAACTATGGACGGCTGGGCTTTTTGGCAAGTATTGTAAAAGACGAAATTCACTCTGCCATTAAGGCTTTGGTAAAGCGCACTTTTATGATCGATAAAAGATCGCTGGTACATTTGGATGCAAATATGCCGTTATTTAAAGGCATCAGCTATGGACTAAACGAATTTACAATTCATAAAAAAGACACATCGCCTATGATTAAAATTCACACGTATTTAAATGGTGAGTTTTTAAACACTTATTGGGCAGACGGACTTATTGTGGCGACGCCAACGGGATCAACAGGCTATTCTTTAAGTTGTAACGGCCCGGTTGTTTTTCCCAACTCGGCCAGTTTTGTAATTACGGCTGTTTCTCCGCATAATTTAAATATTCGTCCCCTGATAGTTCCGGACGATTCTGTAATTTCTTTTGAAGTTGAAGGCCGAACAGATGGGTTTTTATGCACGCTCGACAGCCGCCGCGAAATAGCCACCAAAGACGTTTTACTGGCCATCAGAAAGGAAAGTTTTGGTATCAATCTGATAAGGCTTAACGAAAATAATTTTCTTCAAACGTTAAGAAATAAGTTATCATGGGGGCTTGATAAAAGAAATTAAGTGCTAATTTTAACTTTCTGAATAATTAAAATATTCTTTCTTCGTTTTTATAACATCAGTTTATTTTAGATCCCAATGAAAAAAATAATTCCGTTACTCTTACTGGCTTTTGTTTTCGGCATACAGGCGAAGGCACAAATGGCTGAACAGGAATATGTGCAGGAAGGCGAATTTGGTATTACGGCCGGAGCAGCTCATTATTTTGGAGATCTTAACAACAGGGGTGCCATAAACCGTCCTAAAGTTGCTTTAGGCGCTTTTTTCAGGAAACAATTTGGCAATTATACGGCTTTAAGAATAACAGGACATTTTGCACAGCTTGGCTACAGCGATGTTTACAGCCATAATGAATTTCAGAAAAGAAGAAACCTCAGTTTCAATACCAATATTTTTGAAATTGCAGCACGTGGCGATTTTAATTTTTTCAAATTTATTCCTTCAGATCCTACTCATGCGTTTACGCCTTATGCAACTGTGGGAATAGGCGTTTTCAGCTATGATCCCTATGCATTTTACAACGGCCAAAAATATTATTTGCGTCCTTTAAACACTGAGGGCGAAACTTTTTACAAAGGTCGTAAGGCTTATGGCACCATGGCATTGTGTTTTCCAATTGGCTTTGGCGTAAAATATGCAATTACAGATAAGTTCAACATTTCATTTGAAATTGCCCACCGTTTTACCACTACCGACTATATTGATGATGTAAGCACCACTTATATAGGCATCGATAAATTTCCTTCGCCGGTGCCCGGAAAATCGGTTGCCGCTATTTTACAGGATCGTTCTTTCGAAACCGGCACACCTATCGGAATTGAAGGACGCCAGCGTGGCTTCAGCAAACAAAAAGATCAATATATGATTGCGGAAGTGGGACTTTCTTTCAATATTTCTTCTTACCGCTGCCCAACCGCACGATAAAAAATTCGTTTAAATTTTACAATAAGCCATATAAAGTATTTTCTTACTTTTGTTACAAGTCAGGCAGATTTAAGCCTGACTTCATTTTTTACAAATACATGAGCTTAAAAGAAAAATTAAACACGGAAAAACTTCCAAGGCATATTGCCATAATTATGGACGGCAACGGCCGATGGGCAAAAGAAAAAGGAAAAGACAGGTTATTTGGCCACTACAGTGGTGTGGAAAGCGTAAGAAATATTGTTGAAGGCTGTGCCGAATTACAGATAGACTATCTTACCTTATATGCATTTAGCACCGAAAACTGGGATCGGCCAAAAGATGAAGTAACCGGTTTGATGGAATTATTAGTTCAAACCATCAGGCAGGAAGTTGCCACCCTCAATAAAAATAATATCAGGCTGCATGTAATCGGCAATATTGAAATGCTTCCGGAATCTGCGCAAAAAGAACTGGAAGAAGCCTGCGAGGAAACGAAAAGTAATACAGGCCTTAATTTGGTGATGGCATTAAGCTACAGCAGCCGCTGGGAAATAATTAATGCGGTAAAACAAATTGGCACGGAAATTAAAAACGGAAATCTTGATCCCGGGCAGGTAAATGATGAAGTATTTAAAAAACATTTATGCACGGCTTCTTTTCCCGATCCGGAATTAATGATACGAACCAGCGGAGAATACCGCATCAGTAACTTCTTATTATATCAGCTCGCCTATTCCGAATTATATTTTACAGATACCCTGTGGCCCGATTTCAGAAAAGAGAATTTGTATGAAGCGATCTACGATTATCAAAACCGCGAAAGAAGATTTGGCAAAACCAGCGAGCAAATTAAGAAACGATTGAAAGAAGCCAAAAAGTAGAAAATGCGCTTTTTTTACGTTGGCGCGCTGAAAATAAAAGTAAACCCGTCAATTCAAAAAAGAATCTAGCCGTTTCACACAAGCCAAAATGTAGCAATCTTGTTTTTTTTCAGAACAAATTTTTATGCAGTGGCCAAAGGATGTTATTTTTATCCGAATAAAAGGGCTTTTTCCTCCTGAATGAATGTCATCAATCCAATTAATTTAATTTATTTCATCAAAATCAAAAATGCGCTCCATCACTTTAGGGCTGATTTAACAAAAACTTTTAATTAATGAATTTAACTTGCCGCCCTATTAAAATCGATTTAATGCCTAAGATCTACAAGATTTTACTCTTGATAGTTATCACTATTACTGCCCAAACTGTTGCCAGCGCTCAGATTAATAACGATTCTCTTCCACATGTTCCTTTACATACAGATTCTGTTCATAATGCGGCTATTCAACATGATACCGTTCCTACGTCCGTAAACGTTGAATTAGAAAATATATTTAATGCAAAGTCACCCAAAGAATACATCCTTTCAAACATTAAAGTAACCGGCCAAACTTCTTTCGATCCAAATCTTATTATTTCAATTTCCGGACTTGCTGTGGGAGATAAAGTAACCATTCCCGGAGGAGATAATTTTTCCCGCGCCATCAACTAATTTATGGAAACAAAATTTGGTTTCTAATGTTGAAATTTATTTTACACAACTTTCCGGAAAAAATCTTTCGATAGAAATAAATATTACCGACAGGCCTTCCTTAACCTCTTTTAAATTTAAAGGCATCAGCAAAAGCGAAGCCGACGATCTTACGCCCAAACTTGGGCTGGCAAAAGGAAGAGTTACCCGCGTAACCGAAAGCTTAAAAATTACTGCATCCGATATTATTAAAAAGTTTTATGTTGATAAAGGTTTTAGAAATGTAGAAGTTGCCGTAAATGAAACAAAAGATCCCAAAGCAAGCAATGCGGTAAACATTGTTTTTGTAATTAATAAGAATGGAAAAGTAAGGGTAAACGATATTTATTTTGCCGGCAATGAATCTGTTGCGGATCTTAAATTGAAAAAGCAAATGAAGGGAACCAAAGAAAAAAGCAGGTTCACTTTATTTCCCGCCAGCGATCATAATGTGTATGATTCTTCCAAAACCAACCACATTACTTTTAATGAATACATGCACGAAAACGGATACCTGATTCCTTCAAAAACAAAAGAAGTACTCGATCCCTATTTCCGGTTTAAATTTTTAAGCTCTGCAAAATTTAATGAGAAAAAATACCTGGAAGATAAAGCCACGTCTCCTTAATTATTACAACTCATTAGGATTTCGCGATGCTACCATTGTTGCTGATACAACTTATAGCGCCAAAGGCGATCTGGATATTGCCATTAAGCTTTCTGAAGGCCACCGCTATTATTTTGGAAACATTAGCTGGAAAGGAAATACCAAATATCCCGATTCTATTCTTTCTTTGATTCTTGGGAATTAAGAAAGGAGATATTTATAACGCGGAAACGCTTAATAAAAAATTAGGAAAAACTCCGTCTGCAGAAGGAGGCGATATTTGCAGCCTTTACCAGGATGATGGTTATTTGTTTTTCAGAATTGATCCGGTAGAAACAGCAGTTTACAATGATACCATTGATCATGAGATACGCATCGTAGAAGGTCCGCAGGCAAATATTGGCAAAGTAGAAATTACCGGTAACGACAAAACAAAAGAATATGTAATTCGCCGTGAACTAAGAACCATTCCCGGCGAAAAATTCAGCCGGCAAGATATCATCCGTACACAGCGCGAACTTTCGCAATTGGGTTATTTTAATCCTGAAAAAATCAATCCCGGCATTGTACCCAATACTGACAATGGAACGGTGGATATAACGTGGGGCCTGGAAGAAAAATCATCCGACCAGCTAGAGCTTTCGGCGGGCTTCGGTGGTGGTATAGGGTTAACCGGAACTCTTGGTGTTACCTTTAATAACTTTTCTATCTATAATATTTTTAAGAGAAAAGCATGGCAGCCTTTGCCAAGTGGTGATGGGCAAAAATTAAGCTTACGCGCGCAGAGCAATGGAAAGCAATTCCGCTCCTATAATTTTTCATTTACTGAGCCATGGCTGGGTGGCAAAAAAAGAAATTCTTTTACTATTAGCTATTACGATACCAAATATGCCAATGCGTATAATCCAACTACCGGCTATTACGACCGTATCTTATGCCGATTCCTCGTACATAAAAACAACCGGCTTTAGCGTTTCGCTGGGAAAACAATTAAAATGGCCAGATGATTATTTTACGCTGATTTATCAGTTAAATTATCAACGGTATAAACTGAAGAATTATAATATTTTCCCGGGCCTTACAAACGGAACTTCCAATAATGTAAGTTTAAAAATAACATTGGCGCGAAATTCTGCAGGTCCTAATCCTATCTTCCCTACAAGTGGATCCAATATTATTTTCAGCACGCAGTTAACGCCGCCGTATTCGCTGTTTAAATCTGATGCCGAGTTGCAAAAAACCGATCAGTACAAATGGGTTGAATTTCATAAAGAACGCTTTACCGCAGAATGGTATGTGCCAATTGGACAGGGCCGCGGACCAGATAAAAACAAACAATTTATTTTAAAGGCTGCGGCGAAATATGGTTTCCTTGGAAGATATTCTGATAAAACGATCACCTCGCCGTTTGAGCGCTTTCAATTGGGTGATGCAGGCTTAAGTAATAATTATGGCTTGCTCGGTTATGATATTATTGCGCACCGAGGTTACCCGGTTTACGATAATTCAAATCCAAAAGTGAACCCGGATATAAGCCAGGCCGCAGAATTTTTTACTATCTTCAATAAATATACATTGGAAATGAGGTATCCGTTTAGTACCAGTGCAAGCAGCACTATTTATGGTTTGGCCTTTTTTGAAGCAGCAAACGGCTGGTATAGTTTTAAAGATTACAATCCGTTTAAGCTACGCAGATCTGTTGGTGTGGGAATGCGTTTCTTCCTTCCGATGTTTGGCTTGTTGGGCTTTGATTATGGAATTGGCCTCGACAGAATCAATGCCAACACCGGCATAAAAGGCGCCGCCAAATTTACCTTTATGCTTGGCCAGGAACCGGAATAAATATTAGTTAATTAGTTAAATGGTTAATTAGTTTATTGGTTAAAAAGTTAATGAGTTTTAATAAAAGCTGAATCTTAAATTTACCCACCAATAAACCTAATTAACCAATAAAGAGTAAAAAATGAAAAAACTACTTTTTAGCTTATCTGCCTGTCTTTTATTGTCAGCAGGCGTTTTCGCGCAGCGATATGCAGTAATCGATTCAAAATACATTCTGGAAAAATTGCCTGAATATAAAGATGCTCAAAAGAAGCTGGACCATTTCAGCAAAATGTGGCAACAGGAAATTGATAAAAAATCGGCCGATCTGGACAAGATGTACAAAGAATATGATGCAGAGCAGGTTATGTTAAGCGATGAGCTTAAAAAGAAGAGAGAAGATGAATTGTATAATAAAGAAAAGGAAGTAAGAGACCTGCAAAGAAAAAGATTTGGATTTGAAGGCGATCTATTTAAAAAAAGACAGGAGTTGATAAAACCAATACAGGACAGAGTTTACAACGCCATTCAAAAACTGGCTGCGGCAAAATTATATGATTTCATTTTAGATAAAAGTGAAGGAATTACCGTTATATTTGCCGACCCAAAACTAGACAGGAGTGATGATGTGCTAAAAGAGCTGGGTGTTAAATAATTGCGAAAGACAAATTTGGGTGCAGCCATAAACATAATTTTAAACACTTTATAAAAACAAATCGTAAAACAAAAATGAAACAATTTCTAACCATCCTTTTTATTTCCGCAGGTATATTTGGATTGTCAAATGCGGCAAATGCACAAAAGATCGGCTATATCAGTGCAGATGAAATTATTCAGCTAATGCCTGAAGCTACTACGGTACAAAATGACCTGGATCAGTATCAAAAATCTCTTTATCAAAATGCACAAGACAAACAAAATGCATTGAATGAAGCGGTTCAGAAATTCTATAAAGATTCTGCTACAATGAGCGCCAGTCTTAAAGAAGTAAAAAGAACTGAATTACAAAAGCAGGTTCAGGATCTTAGCGGTGAAGACCAAAAAATACAAAACCAATTTGAGCAAAAAAGACAAGAGCTTTCTTTGCCAATTCAAAAGAAATTACAAACCGCCATTGAAGATGTAGCTAAAGAAAATGGTTACACTTATGTGTTGCCAAGAGAAGCCCTCATCGTTATGCCTCCGTCGAGCGATATTGGTCCGCTGGTTAAAAAGAAGCTTGGTTTAAAAGAACCAACCGCTTCACCCGCGAAAACAAAATAAGCTAAACAAAAATATTTTTAGAGAAGCCATTCGTTAATCCGGATGGCTTCTCTATTTTTGAGAGATGGGCAAATCTTCACCAATAGGCATTTTTGATTCCGGCTACGGCGGATTAACCATTTTAAAGGAGATAGAAGCGCTGCTGCCTGAATACGATTTTATTTATCTTGGCGATAATGCCCGCGCACCTTATGGATCGCGCTCGTTTGATACGGTGTATGAGTATACGCTGCAATGCGTTCAATGGTTGTTTGGCCAGGGATGCCCGCTCATTGTGCTTGCCTGCAACACGGCATCTGCAAAAGCGTTGCGCACCATTCAACAAAAATATCTACCGGAGCATGATGCCGACAAACGCGTGCTTGGCGTTATAAGGCCTACGGCCGAAATAATTGGCAATTACACTAAAACCAATAAAATAGGCATTTTAGGCACGAAGGGAACCGTAAAATCTGAATCTTATCTCATTGAAATTGAAAAATTTTTCCCGGAAACAGAAGTTTATCAGCATGCGTGCCCGCTGTGGGTTCCATTGATAGAAAATAACGAATACAAATCCAAAGGAGCAGATTATTTTATCAAGAAAGACATTGAATCGCTTTTAGATAAATCGCCTCACATTGATACAGTTTTACTGGCTTGCACGCATTATCCGTTGTTGTTAAAGAAGATAAGAAAGCATTTGCCTAAAGGAGTTAAGGTAATATCGCAGGGAGCAATTGTTGCCAAAAGCTTGCAGGATTATTTAAACCGCCATCCGGAGATTGAAGAAAAATGCAGTAAGAATGGAAGCATGCAATTTTTTACCACAGATTCCACGAAAGATTTTGATAAGCATTCCGAAACTTTTTTTGGTAAAGAAGTGAATTCTGTTCATGTAGATCTATGAGATAAAAGTTGCCAGGTTCTAAAAAAATATGGTAATTCAGGCGGATTATCACTAAAAATCTAAAATCTTTTCTTACTTTTGCTGCCCTTTCACAAGCAGCAGGGATGGTGCCCGGCTGAGTAGATTGAAACAATTTTTAATAAAAGGAAAAAATATAAACAATGCCAGGGAAAAAACGTACTTACCAACCGCATAAGCGCCGCCGCAAAAGTGTACACGGTTTCAGAGAGCGTATGTCAACAGCAAATGGCCGTAAAGTTTTGGCAAGCCGCAGAAAAAAAGGGCGCTATAAACTTACCGTTTCTGACGAGCACGGAAGTAAAAAATAAATAATTCTACCAGAAAATATTTGAAATAGCCTCTTTTACGGGGCTATTTTTTATTTTAGTATAATTGTGCCATTCATCACCACTAATAATTGTCCTATTCAGCCGCCATTTACCTTAAAAGCAACGGAAAGATTAAAAAGCAGAAAGATTATTCAGCAGCTTTTTAAAGAAGGAAAATCGTTTTCCCAATTTCCGCTGCGGGTAATTTACCTGGAAACTGAAAATCCGCTTTCGAGCCTCCAGGCCGGCTTTACCGTAAGTGCGCGCCAATTTAAAAAAGCGGTAGACAGAAACCGGATCAAGCGGTTGATGCGCGAATCGTATCGCCTGCAAAAAAACAGCCTGAAAACTGAGTTGGAACAGAATGATAAAACCCTTGCAGTTTTTTTTCTTTATACCGGAAAGGAATTACCGAAATATGATCTTGTTTTTGAAACGATGGGGAGCGCTTTGCAAAGATTGGAAGCTATGGTATGAGAGGAGATGCATCTGCATCTCTATGGACTACATCCATAGTTATTCAATATTGAACCCCGTTGGGGTTGGGTGTACGAAGCCTGAAAGGCTTCAATTTGAGTAACTGCAGGTGCAGCCTGTAGGGGATACCAACCGCAGTTTAGGTAAGCTCAATCATAACAAATACTTCTCATCAAACTGAATCCCGTTTTCGATGAGTAATCTTTTGAACTCATCATAAAACGTTTCATTTTTATGATGCTCTTTTTGATTCTTGACATAATTAATAATGATGTCTTTCTGTTGGATGTTGTAGGTAAAAGCGCCATAACCTATTTGCCATCCCTCAAAATCAGGAAATAGTCCGGATTCTTTCATCCATTCATTGCTGGCTACTTTTATATCCTTTACATAATCCGCTAATGAAATAGATGGATGCAAGTCAGAAAAAATATGGATGTGGTCTTCAATCCCTCCAATCCTATATAAGTGGCCGCTTTTATTATTAATAATACCCCAAATGTATTTGTAAAGCTTTTCGCAATGCTCATCTTTAATTGTTGGCTTCCTGTATTTAGTGCCAAAAACAATCTGGTAATAAACCTGCTTAAAACTACTCATAGCAATTGCTGCATTTTACAATAATTCAGAATCCTGTATAAGCCATTTTATAGAAATCTTTCTTTTTTTAGAAACTAAACGCTCATTAAGCTATTGTATAGAAATCATCGGGCCGATCCAAAACTTATAAAAATAAATCCGTGTAAAGTTTGCCGCCGGGTACAACTGAATATTTATCAAGATCGGTAATTCCTTCCTGCGCCAGCACCTCATCGTCAATGTAAGCAATTGCCGGTACACTCTGCCGATGGCCGTTGCAAAATATAAAATGCCGCATCGGCAATAATTTCGGGCGTGCGGCTCATATTTACCAGCATTTCGCCGCCTAATAAATTGCGCACTGCAGCGGTTGCAATGGTGGTGCGTGGCCACAAAGTATTGGCAGCAATTTGGTATTTTTTTAATTCGCCGGATAAGCCGAGTGCGATCATCGACATATTGTATTTGCTCATGGTATAGGCCACATGCGGCGTTAGCCATTTTTGTTGCATATTAACCGGCGGCGATAAATTGAGAATGTGAGCATTGGTACCTTTTTTTAAATAGGGAATACATTCTTTGCTTACGAAAAAGGTTCCCTTTACATTAATGTCGTGCATCAATGCAAATGCCTTCGCTTCGGTTTTTTCAACCGGTGTTAAAGAAATCGCCGATGCATTATTGATGAGAATATCAATTCCGCCAAAGGTAGCTGCCGCCTTTTCCACAGCCTTTTTTATTTGATCTTCAAAACGAATATCACATTGTACAGCAAGCGCCCTTCCGCCGGCATCTTCTATTTCTTTTGCTGCGCTGAAAATAGTGCCGCCTAATTTTGGATTTTCTTCAACTGATTTTGCAGCTACAACAATGTTGGCGCCTTCCCTTGCAAGCCTCAATGCAATTGCCTTTCCTATTCCGCGCGATGCGCCGGTTATAAATACGGTTTTATTTTTAAAGCTCATAAATGCAATATTTTAGAAAAAATCGTTGTTTAGATTTTTAAATATAATTGAAATAGCGGTGCAGAAAGATACATAATCCATATTAATGTGATCAATAGCTGAATTTAATAAGAACAGTATTAAATTCGTTACTTAATTAATTTTTTTGCGAACTTGCAATTCCTGACGGTATGTTGAAACCAACTCTTATGAAGCAACGTTTTTATTCTTTAGATGTTTTCCGTGGCGCCACGGTGTGTTTTATGATTATGGTAAATAATCCCGGAAGCTGGTCGCATATTTATGCACCGCTCGACCACGCAGAGTGGCACGGAGTTACACCCACCGATTTGGTTTTTCCTTTTTTTCTTTTTGCCGTAGGAAATGCGCTGGCATTTGTAATGCCCCGTTTAGAAATTGCCGGTCCGGCGGTTTTCTGGAAGAAAGTAATTAAAAGAACGCTGCTTATTTTTTTAATAGGATTGTTGCTCAACTGGATGCCATTTGTAAAATGGGATAACAATTCACTGGTTTTTAAACCCTGGAGTTATACCACTGCCAGCGGAGCGGAGGCCGGCATAAGAATTTTGGGCGTGCTGCAACGCATTGCGCTGGCTTACTTCTTTGCATCTGTAATTATTTACCTGTTTAAAATTCGCGGCGCTTTTGTAGCCGCAGCGGTAATTTTGTTAGGCTATTGGTTTTTGTGTGTTGCAGGCAATCCTGAAGATCCGTTCAGCATCTTTGGCTGGTTTGGAACGGATATCGATAAATCAATTTTGGGAGAAGCGCACATGTATCATGGCGAGGTGCGAAATGGCCATGCTATTGCATTCGATCCCGAAGGGTTCATGAGTTTATTTGGAGCCATCGTACAGGTTTTATTTGGATATTTTGTGGGAGATTATATTATTAAAAAAGGAAAAACACCTGAGATGGTAAATGGCCTTTTTGTTGCCGGTTCGCTTTTTCTTTTTGCCGGATATGCATGGGATATGCTTTTCCCAATGAATAAAAAAATCTGGACAAGCTCTTATACAGTCTTTACTACCGGCCTTGCCATGACGATCATTGCGGTGATGATCTACGTTATTGAATTGAAAAATAAAAGAGGTTGGCTCAGCAGGTTTTTTGATGTGTTTGGAAAAAATCCGCTTTTTATTTTTGTATTAAGTGGTGTACTTCCGCGTTTGGTAGGATTGATCAGAATTCCGATGGGCACCAATGCGCAAGGCAATCCAATTTATACAACGCCATTCGGGTGGTTCTATGAGCAAGTCTGTAAGCCACTCTTTCCTTCTAATTTAAATAACGGCTCGCTGTTTTATGCCATTTGCCTTATCCTGTTTTATTGGCTCATCGTTTACTGGATGGATAAGAAAAAAATCTACGTAAAAGTATAACAGGTAAGTAAAAATGTAGATTTCTTTATTCTTTTAGAAACAATTCTAAGATAAAGATCCTTCAATAAAAGTTGGATATAAGGTTTATTCAGCGGCGCTTACAAGGCCAACGCCGTCAACTACTTTTACATGATAAACCTCCGCATCGATATTAAATTTGTTTTTATAAGCAGGCAATACAGCAGATAAGAAATCGTGAACGCCTTCTTGTTTTATGATATTGATAGTACTGCCACCAAAGCCTCCGCCCATAAGTCTTGAGCCGACCACATCACTATTTTTCTTTGCCGCATCTACTAAAAAATCAAGTTCCGCGCAACTTACTTCATAAAGATTTTTTAAGCCTTCGTGTGTTTCATACATCAATTTGCCAAATGCCTTAAGATTTTTTTCTTTTAGAAAAGTTGCTGCCTGTTGCGTTCGGACAATTTCCTCAACAACGTAAAGGCAACGGTTAAAAACTTTTTCATTCATTTTATCTTTTAAGGCATATAGTTCATCGGTGTTTGTAACATCGCGGAAAGATTGAATATGCAGGTTTTGTTTTAAAATTTTCAGGCCTTCTTCGCATTCTTTCCTCCTGGCATTGTATTCTGAAGAGGCGAGTGAATGATGCACTTTGGTGTTAATGAGCACAATCTCATAGCCATCAATTGCAAGCGGAATATCTTCATGAGAAATATTCATGCAATCCAGCAAAAGCACGGTATTGTTTTTACCCATCATGTTGGCATACTGATCCATAATGCCGCACATTACGCCGGGGAAATCGTGCTCTGCGCGCTGGCCGAGCAAAGCAAGTTCTTTACGGCTTTTGCCAAAATTAAAAAGATAATTAAGGCCGAAAGAAATGCCTCCTTCCAAAGCCGCCGACGACGACATGCCACCGCCAATTGGAATATTTCCGCCAAATGCACAATTAAATCCTTTTACCGGAAGTTGCAATTTTTGAAATTCATTCACCACGCCAAGAACATAATTTTTCCAGCTATCCGATTTCTTTACTTCGGAAAGCGGTACCGAAATACTTTCATCATAATCTATAGAATAAAAATTGATGACATCAGAATTATTTGGCGCGATGGCGAAAAAAATTCCTTTGTCAATGGCACCCGGCATTACAAAACCATCGTTGTAATCTATGTGCTCGCCAATAAGATTAATGCGGCCCGGAGAATAATAGAGAGAAGGTTCTTCAGTAAATTTATTTTTAAAGATTTTCCTTACCTGCGTTGGATTTTCAATCATGAAATTTTGTTTAAGAGCACTATTTGATAAGAAGTTTTAAATAATGCGGATTGACCGGATTCCAGTGTGATGAATCCCATACCATTATTAAATGCATCAGGTGCTCCGCTTATGTTTTCAATGGCAATGCTTCTGCGATGTGCCGGTGTATAAATTTGTAAATAAGGATAAGACTCATCAGGAGAAAACCTTATTTCAATGTTTTGCTCAACGTTTCTTAAAACACATAATGGCTGGCATTCCTGTAAATCCAGCGTAAAGCAATTATCTAAAACCGTAGCGCCTATTTTTTCGATAGTTGAAAATTTGTTGTATTCAAGTAAATTTTTTGTTGGGATTAATTCGCTGTTGAATTCAACCATATTTTTCGACTGAAATTCCAAATGCAATTCATCGATCGAATCGCCTAATGTAAAGTAGGGATGCCAGCCATCCTGCATAGGAATAAGCCCTTCATCCTGGTTGACACATTCTGTAATTACAGTAAGTTTATTTTCATGTTCCAATTGCCACGTTATTATACAATCATAATTAAAAGGATAACCGGGATCTTCTGCACGGTATTCATATTTCATTGTCACAGACGCTTGCATTTCATTGGCGGTTTGTGACGTAACCACAAAGGCCTTATCATACAACTCGCCATGTAAGGCATGTTTCGCCGGCAACGATTTTTGTATCACATACCGGTTTTCGCCAAACGTGTAGGTTGCATTGTTAAGGCGGCAAACAAAAGGTGAAAGCTTGCATCCGGCAAAGCCTTTTTCAACAAGCTGGTCTTTAAATTCTTCAAAAGATTGATAGCTGTCTATTACATTAATTTTCTTCCGGCCATCGTGTACCACAAACTCATGAAGCATGGCGCTGCATGATGGAATGATTGCCGCATAATTATCGGTGAGATCATTTTTCAAAATGATCTTCTTAAAACCGGCTTCTATTTTTTCATAAATTGAAAACATAAGTATTCAAATTAAAGAAAACTTTTTTAGTTCGTCTCCAAAATTTTCATAACAATTGTTTCTTCAGGCGATAACGAAGCCTTGTCATCATCCTTTTCAATTTTGTCTAATTGCGCAATATAGTTTTCCAGCTTTTTACTTTCATACAGGGATAATATCAGCGGATGCACATAATATTTTTTGCAAACGGTTCTGGTGTTACCTAAATGTTTTGAAACAACGTCCAGCGCCTCCACTATTTTTCTTTTTGTTTCCGTGGCTGTTTCGCAGCACCCGATCGATTTCAAAGCAAGAAAAGCATGAATGGTTCCTGCCCACGTTCTAAAATCTTTTGCGGTAAAATCGGCATTGCTTATTTCGCGGATATAATTGTTTACCAGTCCCGAATCTATGGAATGATGTTTACCTTCTTCATCATAAAACTGAAAAAGTTCTTTTCCGGGAATGTCTCTGCATTGTTTGATGATGCCGGCAAGCCGCTTGCTTTTAAGCGTGATGTTATGATTTACTCCTTTCTTTCCTTTAAAAGAAAAACTTACTGAATTGCCGTTGAATTTTACATGTTTATCTTTTAATGTAGTAAGCCCAAATGATCCATATTCTTTCTCATAAAACGAATTGCCAATTCTGATGTTGGTACGCTCCATTAAGCTTACCACGGCTGCCAGCACTTTTTTTTCCGTGAGTTCGCGGGCACTTAAATCCTTTTCCAGTTGAAGTCGCATTGCGGGCAATGCTTTTCCAAAATCGCGCAAGCGATAATATTTTGTATCGTTTCGTAAAGAGTTCCAGTTGGGATGATACCTGTATTGCTTCCTGTTCCGCGTATCGTAGCCGGTAGCCTGTAAATGGCCGTTTTCTTTTGCGCATATCCAGACTTTTTCCCATGCCGGCGGAATAACAAGATGTTTTATTCTAAGCAGCGTTTCATCGTCTTTTATAAGCTGGTCTTTAAAAAAATATTCAAACGATTTGCCCTTTCTGCGTCGTTCTATTCCCTGATCTTTATCCGTTACATAGATAAGATTGGCGGCCTTTGCTGTCTTTTCTTCATCGTTTACAATGCTTCTTAACTGTTTCTTTGAAATCTTAGGAAGCTCATCAACTTCGCTCATATAATTGGCTTAAATTTTTAACCGTTTACTACCTCGCCCCCGTTTGGATGCAACACTTGCCCGGACATATAACCGGAATCTTCGTTGCAGGCCAAAAACAAATAGCTTGGCGCCACTTCGGAGGGCTGGCCAGACCTTTGCATTGGTGATCCTTTACCATGTTCTGAAACTTTTTTTGGTGGAAACGTGGCAGCAATCAACGGAGTCCAGATTGGACCCGGCGCAACAGCATTAACGCGTATCTCCCGCCCCATAATATTTTGGCTCAGGCTTCTGGTAAAGGCAACGATAGCGCCCTTGGTTGCAGAATAATCGATCAGTTTTGGGCTGCCACGATACGCAGTTACCGAAGTGGTATTAATAATTGAACTGCCTTTTTGCATGTGAGGTAAGGCCGCTTTGGTTATCCAAAACATCGAAAAGATGTTGGTCTCAAAAGTGGTAATCATATTCTTTGTTTCAATTTGCTCGAGTGTTTCACTTTCAAATTGAGTTGCCGCATTGTTGATCAGCACGTCAATGCGCCCAAACTCTTTTACTGCTTTGTTCACTGCTTCGATGCAAAATGGTTCTTTTGAAATATCACCCGGAATAAGCAAACACTTTCGGCCATATCCTTCAATTTGTTTTTTAGCATCATTAGCATCTTCGTGTTCATTTAAATAAACAATCGCCACATCTGCGCCTTCTTCCGCAAAAAGCAAGGCAACCGCTTTTCCAATGCCACTATCGGCACCCGTGATAAATAATATTTTTCCTTCCATCTTTCGCTGCTGTTTTTTCGGCTGCACATCAGGCCTGGGCTCCATTTCTTTCTCGCTTCCGGGCCGTTGCTGGGATTGAGGTTTTTTATCTTTCTCTTTGGAATTATCTTTCTGCATAACAAATCATTTTTTATGAAATTTTGAGTATTTAATTCTACAGAAGTTGAAAAAGGCAGGTATTGCGCCTGCCTTAACCTTGTAGGTAATAATTTATTCGTCTGTTTGATCTGACCTTAAGAACTCCGATTCACCATTCCTGTTCTTTATCACTCGTTCATCATCATTAACATCTTTATTTTCTTTTCTTTTTTTGCCACCGGCAGCGGCAAGGTGAAGCTGGGTGTCAGATCCCGCAGAAACGCCTGTGGACGCCTCATCATTGGTTTGCGTGCCCAAATCGTTACTTCCCATAGATGGAGAAGTGATATTTTCTTTTTCAGCCATGATTAAAATTTTTAAAAAGTCAATAATAATTTTCCAATGAAAAATATATGCCAACAATCAAGCGCATTGCGGTTCTGTTTTAAAAAATAAGTTTTCTACTTTTTGGCTTATATGAAATTATTTAGGTGATGTTGAAGTGCTTTTATTTTTGATGCAGTTAGTTAATTTGGGTTATTTTACAAATGAATTTTTTAGCTCACGCTTTCTTATCTTTTAATGATGCCGATATTTTAGCGGGCAATATGATCAGCGATTTTGTAAAAGGGAAAAAGAAATTTGATTATTCCTTAGCAATACAGAAAGGCATTCAACTTCACCGGATGATTGATTCTTTTACTGATGCGCATTCTGAAACAGCCAGGGCCAAAGAATTTTTCAGGCCGGCCTACCGGTTGTATTCAGGGGCTTTTGTAGATGTTGTTTATGATCACTTTCTTGCTCTAGATGCAAAACAGTTTGAAACTTTTGGCGGGCTGGCTAATTTTTGTAATACCACGTACGGTTTGCTTGATACCACGGCTGCCGTTTTTCCGGCGCCCTTTCAAAGAATGTTTCCATACATGAAAGAGCAAAACTGGCTTTATAATTACCGGCTGAAAGATGGGCTGCGCAAAAGTTTTGATGGATTGGTATACAGGGCCAAATACATGCACGAGAGCCAGAGCGCCTATCAAATCTTTAACGAAAATTATATCCAGCTCGGCGATTGTTACGAGCGTTTTTTTCCTCAACTAAAGGAATACGCTTTTAAAAGCCTGGCTGCTCTTATGGATCAATAAATCCATCTATATTTGCAAACCTTGAAAATAATTATGAAACGATTTTTCACGCTGATTTTAATGATGGCTGCCCTGTCTGCTTCGGCACAAACAACAGCAACAAAAATTCCACCACTTGATAAGTCGCCGATGGATGTAAGTTATTATCCATCTGATTACCCGATTTTACGAATTCAAAATAAGGTAACCGAACCGCTGGTGATGCGCGTAGTGTATAGCCGGCCGCAACTAAATGGTCGCAAGATTTTTGGCGGCTTGCAGGATTATGGCGATGTATGGCGGCTTGGTGCAAATGAAGCTACCGAGCTTGAAATTTTTAAAGAAGTAAAAATCAATAACAAAAAAATAAAAAAAGGACGTTATACCATTTATGCAATTCCATATCCTGATAAATGGACGTTTATACTGAATAAAGAAACAGATATCTGGGGCAGCTTTCAATACGATTCTTTAAAGGATGTGATCCGCATGGATTTGCCTGTTAAAAAAAATGACCTCACAGAAAATCTTTCTATTGTTTTTGAAAAAACGGCCACAGGCGCTAATATGAATATGTATTGGGAAGACGTGAAAGTTTCGCTGCCTATCGTTTTTTAAGAAAAGTTAATTCAACCGTTATTACACAGGAAGTTGTTATATTGAGGGCTAAGCTGATACATTTTTAAAAAAATTAAAAAGCATTTATTTTGAAACTGAATACAAAATTAATTCATGCGGGCGCAGAGCCGGATCCTTCAACAGGCGCTATTATGACGCCGATCTATCAAACATCAACTTTTGTTCAGGAAAGTCCCGGCAATCATAAAGGATACGAATATGCGAGAACGCAAAACCCCACAAGAGATGCGTTGCAAAATGCACTGGCTGCAGCTGAAAATGGTAAATATGGTCTGTGTTTTTCCAGTGGGTCTGCGGCTTCCGATGCAGTGATAAAACTTTTAAATCCCGGTGATGAAGTGATCGCGGCCAACGATATGTATGGTGGTACTTATCGTTTGTTTACAAAAATTTTTGAAAAGTATGGATTGAAGTTTCACTTTATCAATATGCAGGATGCCAATGAAGTTTCAAAATATATCAATCAAAATACAAAACTCATCTGGACGGAAACGCCCACCAACCCGATGATGAACATTACGGATATTGCGGCGGTTGCAACGATAGCCAAAAAACATAATGTGCTTCTTTGTGTTGACAATACTTTCGCTTCTCCTTATTTGCAAAATCCTTTAGACCTTGGTGCAGATATTGTTTTGCATTCAGCAACCAAATATATTGGCGGCCATAGCGATTCGGTGCATGGATGTTTAATTGTAAATGATGAAAATTTAAGAGACCAGCTTGCATTTATACAGAACAGCTGTGGTGCGGTTCCCGGGCCGCAGGATTGTTTTTTAATTTTACGCGGATTAAAAACGTTGCACGTGCGGATGCAGCGCCATTGTGAAAATGGTGAAAAAATTGCACGCTGGTTGCGGAATCATCCCAAGGTTGATAAAGTGTATTGGTGCGGATTTGAAGATCATCGGAACCATGACGTGGCTAAAAAACAAATGCGCGGCTTTGGCGGCATGATGAGCTTTACGTTAAAAGATGACAGTATCGATGCTGCCAATAAAGTACTTTCTACCACAAAATTATTTGCGCTGGCCGAAAGCCTTGGCGGCGTTGAAAGCCTTATCGGTCATCCCGCTTCAATGACGCATGCAAGTATTCCCAGGGAAGAAAGATTAAAAAACGGATTGGTAGATTCATTGATCAGGTTGAGTGTAGGCATTGAAGATGCCGATGATCTTATTGATGACCTGGCAAATGCTATCGGCTAATTGTAATGCATAGCGCGCGCAAAATGAAGCGAATTGAAGAAAGATAAAGCATCGGACGAATTAAAAAAACTGCTCGATCGAAAAGTGGCCGAATTTAATAACCGCGCGTTTATTGCCGACGATCCTGTTTGCATTCCTCACCTTTTTTCAAAAAAACAAGATATAGAAATTGCCGGGTTTTTCGCGGCAATTTTTGCATGGGGCATTCGCAAAACCATTATCAATAAAAGCAAATTGCTTTTGCAGTTTATGGACAATGCGCCGTACGATTTTTGTGTAAACCATACCGATGCCGATTTGAAAAAGCTGCTTGGCTTTTGCCACCGCACTTTTAACGATACCGATCTTTTGTATTTTATTTCGTTCCTGCATTTTCATTATAAAAAAAATGTTTCACTTGAATCTGCGTTTTTTAATAATACCACATTGCCGCAGCAGCGATCGTGTTGTGGAAGCTGCTTTAAATTATTTTTATCAGTATTTTTTTTCGCTGGAAGACGTGCCTTCAAGAACAAAAAAACACATTGCTTCTCCTCAAAAAAACTCAACCTGCAAGCGGCTTGAATATGTATTTGCGATGGATGGTTCGCGTGGATAACAATGGCGTTGATTTTGGCATCTGGAAAAAAATTGCACCGTCACAATTGATTTGCCCGGTAGATGTGCACGTGGCAAGAGTTTCAAGGCGTTTTAATTTGCTGCAAAGAAAGCAGGTTGATTGGCTGGCAGCGGTTGAGCTTACCAATCAATTGAAGACAGTTCGATAAAAACGATCCCGTTAAATACGATTTTGCTTTATTTGGATTGGGCGTTTTGGAAAAATACTGATGAAAAATTTTCTGCAATTGTTGCCCGGCCAAAACAACAATTTCTACATTTTGGCTTTCGTGGATTATGAATGGCAACATTTCTTTATCGTGAAATAGTTCGATAAATTCGTGCCATGGAGTTAAGAGAAGATTTATCAATTCAAGATAAAATTATTGTGGTAACTGAATCAGTTCAACAAAATGTTGATGATGAAGTTTATCAGCAATTAACTTTTCTTATCAACGAATTAATTAATAAAGATTTTTCCTCTTTGCTGCAACTTCTTTACCGGATTGATGTGGACGAAAATAAGATCCGGTTGTTTTTGCAACAAAACTTAAACGAAGATTCCGCTTCGGTTATAGCCAATCTTATTATCGAAAGGCAGTTGGAAAAACTAAGCAGCAGAGCGCTTTTTACAAAAAACGCGGACGAATGCGACGAAGAAAAATGGTGATCACTTTTTCTCAAACATCAGTTGCTGTACTTCTTCTTTGTTTTCTTTTTCCTTTTTTAAGTCGAATTGAGTTCCAAAAACTTTATCCCAAATATGCGAGCTAACACCAAAGCCCTTTTGCTCACTTTTATAGTGATGTAAATGATGGTTGCGCCAGATGGGCTTCATCCATTTAAATGGCGGATTCCACGCATGTATAGCATAATGCATGCTTCCATAAAGAAGATAGCCGAGGAGAAAACCGGGGAAAAATGCGAAAACATTGTCCCGCATAATGGCGAAGTACAATAAAAAAATAACAGATGTGAGAATAAGGCTTGGAACCGGCGGCATAAAAAGACGCTGGCGATCTCGTGGATACTCGTGATGATTGCCGTGTAAAACGTACGAAATTCTTTGCGCACGCGGGTTATCACTTACCCAATGAAACACAAACCGATGCATTATATACTCAAAAAATGTCCAGAAAAAAAGACCACCTGCGAAAAGCAGCGTTACACGAAATGGAGAAAATTCCAATCGTTGAATTGAGTACCAGGGAAGTAAAACAATTACCGGTAAATACAATCCCCAGATTACCAGCGGATGGGTTTTCGTAAAATACTCCAGGTAGCGGTTTTTGAAAATTTGCGCCTGGCCTTTGTTATGAATTTTTTCAAATTGCATGGTCAGTCAATTTTGTATACAATTGCTAATAATACGAGGCCAAACCGGGCCAACCCGCATCATTCAAATTTGGTGTAAGAATTCTGTTTGTTGCCTGCATTAACAGTTTTCTTTTTTGAAAGAACTTCACATTTGGATGACAACTTCACGGTTTAAATTTTAAAACGTTGAAGTGTCAGCGTCTTTAATGGGCTCACAAATTTATTCCACCACAAATTTAAGAAGTAATTTTTGTTACATACTTTATCTTGCAGATACTAAATTTTTATTAATGAAATTAGTTTCTTACTTAAAGGACAGCCATGCGCAACTGGCCATTTTGGCAAACGGGTTATTGTATGATACGGATTATCTGCACCCAAACCTGCCGGTTACTATGACGATGTTTTTAAATTATTGGGAAGATGTTTTTCCCATTGCGCACACAATTAATAAAAGTTTGGTTGAAGGAACATCGAGGTTTAAAGGAATACCAATTGAAGATGTTGATGTGCTGGCGCCGGTACCCAATCCAACCAGTTGCCGCGATGCCTATGCGTTTCGTCAGCATGTGGCAGCTGCCAGGCGAAACAGACACGCTGAAATGATTGCAGAGTTTGATCAGTTTCCTGTTTTTTATTTCACCAATCACAACAGCATTATTGGCCCGGGTGAAGTTGAGTGCATGCCCGATCATTTTAATAAGCTCGATTTTGAACTGGAAGTTGCAATCGTAATTTGCAAGCCCGGCAAAAATATTAAGGCTTCCGAAGCCGATGAATATATTGGCGGCTATATGATTATGAATGATCTGAGTGCGCGCGGCTTGCAGATGGATGAAATGAAATTAAATCTTGGCCCGGCAAAAGGTAAAGATTTCGCAACGGTGATAGGCCCGATGCTGGTAACGCCAGATGAGCTGGAAGAGTTTAAAGTTGCTCCCCAACAAAACCACACCGGTAATGCATACAATCTTTCAATGAAATGCCGGGTAAACGGCGTGCAGGTTAGCGAAGGAAATCTGAAAGATATGGAATGGACTTTTGCTGAAATTATTGAGCGAAGCAGCTACGGGGTTCAATTATATCCTGGTGATGTAATCGGCAGTGGAACCGTTGGTACGGGCTGTTTTCTGGAGCTTAATGGAACAGGAAAGTTGAATGATGCAGGTTATACGGAGCAATGGTTGCAGGAAGGCGATGAAGTGGAAATGGAAATTGAAGCATTGGGAAAACTAAAAACCACTATCGCAAAAGATGAAAGTGATTTTTCTATTTTGGCCCTGAAGAAAAACACGTAGATCCATTTCTTAAAAATGATAAAATCTATGTTTTGGCTTATGTGATGCGCTCTTTTGATCTTGTCTAAAAAAGCTACCACTTTTACCCTCCATGTATAAGTCAATCAATTTAAAAGATTTGCCAACGCATGAAGTTCAAAATTTTTTGAATCATGCTATAGCGCCGCGTCCTATTTGTTTTGCTTCAACGGTTGATGCGCATGGAAATGTAAACCTGAGCCCGTTTAGCTATTTCAATTTGTTTAGCACCAACCCACCCATTGTTATTTTTTCGCCGGCGAGAAGAGTGCGTAACAACACCGTAAAGCACACGCTTGAAAATATAAGGGAAGTACCGGAAGTAGCGATCAACATCGTTACTTACGATATGATTCAGCAGGCAAGTTTAAGCAGTTGCGAATACCCAAAAGGTACTGATGAATTTATAAAATCAGGCTTCACCAAAGAAAAATCTTTACTGATAAAGCCGCCGCGCGTAAAAGAAAGCAAAGTGCAAATGGAATGCAGCGTGCTCGAAATAAAGCCGCTTGGTCTGCAGGGCGGCGCAGGCAACCTTATTATTTGCGAAATACTTTTAATGCACATTAATGAAAATATTTTAAATGATAAGGGAAACATTGATCAGCGTAAACTGGAGCTGTTGCACGCCTCGGCGGCAATTGGTATACGCGTATAACTGAAGATAATCTGTTTGAAGTTGAAAAACCCAACACTGCGCTTGGAATTGGAATTGATCAGCTTCCGGAATCGATCAAATTCAGTGCCATCCTTAGCGGCAATCATCTTGGGCAACTGGCCAATGTTAATGAAACGCCTGCCATTGATGCTGCATTTGATGATGATAAGCTGAAAAACATATTTCAATATTACTCTCTCAATCCCATTGAAATGGAAAGAGAATTGCATTTGTACGCCGCAGAATTGCTAAACGAAGGGAAAGTAAAAGAGGCCTGGCAGGTCTTGCTGGCGCTTGCATAAACGAGATTTAACGTTTTTTGAAACCCGCATCCATTTTTAAGGGACGTAACCTTTGTAATTTCACGAGATGAAATCAATTTTTATATTAATTTTTTTTATTCCTGCATTTTCATTTTCTCAAACTAATAATGCCTATAAAAACCTGGTGATGGAAGGCGGCGGCGTTCGGGGGCTGGCGTATTCAGGCGCTTTGGAGATTCTTGAGCAAAAAGGAATTTTGGCAAATCTAGATCGTGTGGCCGGCTCATCGGCTGGCGCAATTGCAGGTTTGATGGTTTCGCTGGACTACAACTCTTTTGAAATCGATTCTATTTTGCAAACGTTGCGAATCCAGGAGTTTAACGACGGTAAATTTTTATTCGGAAAAATCAAGAGAGTAAAATTGGAATATGGAATGTTCAAAGGCGATAAAATTCAAAATTGGTTTGGTAAACTGATCGAATTGAAAACCGGTAATGCCAATACTACTTTTAAGGAATTACATGAATTACATCTTGCCAACAAAAATTTTAAAGATTTCTATTGCACCGGCACCAATATTACGCAACAGCGCCTCGATATTTTATCGTGGGAAACGAGGCCTGATATGAAGTTGAGTACGGCGGTACATATCAGCAGTTGTATTCCTTTTTATTTTAAACCTGTACCCGTAGACAGCAGTGGAAACGAGGTTACATTATCCGATACCACTTCAAAATTTGATCTGTATGTTGATGGAGGAATGCTTTGCAATTATCCCATTAACATGTTTGATTCTTCGCTTGACGGACATAACCCGCTAACCAGCGAACACGTGATCTATAATGTACAAACACTTGGATTGAAATTAGAGCGTGGAGCGCAAATTGAAGAGTTTGAAAAAGACTCGATTGATATTGCTCCTTATCAAATAGAAAACATGAAGCAATATACCAGCGCAGTTATGAACCTTATGATGGAGAGTATTAACCGCAAACCGGGGCTGGTCAATGAAAAAGGACGCACAATTTATATAAGCTATGGAGAAATTTCCGGAAGACCCAGAAAAATTTCTTTCAAAGAAAAGAAAATGCTCCATGATTACGGAGTTATCGCCACTAAAAAATTCTTCAACGAGCCAATCGTATCCAATTAAATTTGAAATGGTTTCTAAATGCCAAAGTTTACCTTTGCAAAAAATAATTTTTAAATAACCAGATAAGCGATTTTATAGATTTTATGCATATTCAACATCTATCAGAACAGGAAATTATCAGAAGAGAAAAATTGCAGGAGCTTACCAAACTGGGAATTGATGCCTACCCAGCTGAACTATTTCCGGTTAATACAAGCGCTGCATTTATTAAAGCAAATTATAAAGGCGAAGAGAATAAAAGCGAGTTTGCCGACGTGTGCATCGCCGGCCGCATCCTTGGTATCAGGGACATGGGAAAGGCCTCTTTTGCTGTGTTACAAGATGGCAGCGGAAAAATTCAGCTTTATATCCGCAAAGATGATATTGCTTCCGGAGAAGATAAATCGCTGTATGATATTGTCTGGAAAAAATTGATCGACATCGGAGACATTATCGGTGTTAAAGGATATGTATTCACCACAAAAACCGGCGAAACTTCCATTCATGTATCGGAGTTTAAAATTCTTTCGAAATCATTAAAGCCCTTGCCTGTTGTAAAGGAAAAAGAAGGCGAAACATTTGATGAAGTAACTGATGCCGAATTTCGTTACCGTCAGCGCTATGCAGATCTGATTGTGAATCCGCATGTGAAAGAAACTTTTATTAAGCGCACAAAAATGATCAACGCCATTCGCGAATTTCTAAACGCTCACGGTGCGCTTGAAGTGGATACGCCTGTGCTGCAAAATATTCCGGGAGGTGCAGCTGCACGGCCATTTAAAACACATCACAATGCGCTGGATGTTCCGTTTTATCTGCGCATTGCCAACGAATTGTATTTGAAAAGATTGATTGTTGGCGGGTTCGAATGGGTTTATGAGTTTAGCCGAAATTTCCGAAATGAAGGAATGGACAGAACGCATAATCCTGAGTTTACTGTACTTGAATTCTATGTGGCGTATAAAGATTATTTGTGGATGATGGAAACTACAGAACAGCTTTTAGAAAAAACAGCTTTCGCGGTTAATGGTACAACGAAAGTGCTGTCAGGGGATAAGGAAATTGATTTTAAAGCGCCTTATAAAAGGATTTCGATGTTTGATGCTATAAAAGAGCATACAGGAATTGACGTGAGCGATAAGGATGAAGCTGGCCTCCGGGAAGTTTGCTCACAGTTAGGCATACACGCAGATAAAACTATGGGTAAAGGAAAACTGATTGATGAGATCTTTTCTGAAAAATGCGAGCATCATTTTATACAACCGACTTTCATTATTGATTACCCGGTTGAAATGAGCCCGCTTACCAAAAAGCACAGAAGTAAACCTGGCCTGGTAGAGCGTTTTGAGTTAATTGTTAATGGAAAGGAAATTGCCAATGCCTACACCGAGCTTAATGATCCGTTAGAACAAAGAGAGCGCTTTGAAGAGCAAACCAAATTAATGGAGCGCGGCGATGATGAAGCCATGTTTATTGATTATGATTTTTTGCGTGCGCTTGAATATGGAATGCCGCCAACAAGCGGTATCGGCTTTGGGATAGACAGGTTGGTGATGTTGCTTACCAATCAAAATTCCATTCAGGATGTTTTATTTTTTCCACAAATGAGACCTGAAAGAAATTCAGGAGAAGTGGAATTGGAAAACAAAAAATAAGAAGTTGATTTGTTTTTGAAATGTGGTTAATGAATTGGATGTGTTGCTCAATAAAAAATCTTTTGAGATTTTTTATGAAGCTTCACTTTCCTGCATTTCAAACTGCATCTTATGCAGGTTAAAATAATGGCCGCGAAGGTTCATCAGTTGGTTATGCGTGCCCATTTCTTTTATTTCGCCCCTGTCTAATACAATTATTTTATCCGCTTTTCTTATGGTTGATAAGCGATGCGCAATCACAATAGAAGTTCTTCCGCGTATTAACTTATCAATGGCATGCTGTATCAAAATTTCGCTTTCGCTGTCGATGGACGAGGTAGCCTCATCTAAAATTAAAACCGCAGGATTGTACAATAGTGCCCTGATAAAAGACAACAACTGCCTTTGCCCAAGAGATAAAGTAGCGCCTCTTTCCATTACATTATAATCGTAACCTCCGGGCAATTGCATTATGAAATTATGCACGCCGATCATCTTTGCAGCTTCGATAACCTGCTTGCGTTCTATCGACGGGTTTCTTAAAGTTACATTATCAAGCACTGAGCCGCTGAATAAAAACACATCCTGCAAAACCACGGCTATCCTGCTTCTTAGGAAATTAATTTCGTAATCGTTGATGTCTCTGCCATCAATTTGTATGTGGCCTTTATTAATGGGATAAAGCCGGTTCAGCAAACTGATGATGGATGTTTTGCCGCTTCCTGTATGGCCAACGATAGCAAGTGTTTCTCCTGGCTGGATGGAAAAAGAAATATCTTTTAAAACATATTCTTCGTCGTTATAAGCAAACCATACTTTTTTAAATTCTACTTCGCCTTTTATAGGACCGGAATGAATGCCATCGGGATTATTTTGTGTTACATCAGTGTTTTCCAAAACTTTAAAAACGCGTTCGCTTGCCACCATCCCCATTTGCAGCACATTAAACTTATCAGCAATTACGCGCAGCGGCCTGAACAATAAATTGAGATACATAATAAATGAAATGATAACGCCTGCATTAAATGCATAATTACCGCCCCACCAAACCAACAAGCCTGTGGAAAAAGCCAGCACAATTTCTACAATCGGGAAAAACACAGAATACGCGAAAATGGCTTTTATGTTCGCGTTGCGATGTTGTTTATTGATGTCCTTAAATTTCTTAAATTCTTTATCCTCTGCCGCGAAAGCCTGTACCACACTCATTCCTGTAATATGCTCCTGAACAAAAGCGTTTAATGCCGCCACCGCATTGCGCACTTTGATAAACGATTTGTTTACACTTTCCTTAAAAAAATAAGTGGCAATAATTATGATCGGAAATGGTGCGAGGCTTATTAAAGACAATCGCCAATCCACGCCAAACATGAACAATAAAATAGAAACAATAGAAAGTAGGTCGGAGATGATGGGAATTAAGCCGTCTGAGAAGATATCGTTCACAGATTCAATATCGTTAATCGTTCTGGTCGTTAACGTTCCTATCGGCGTTTTATCAAACTGAGAAAGATTTAGGCCTAATATTTTTTTGTAAACAGATACGCGCAAATCCTTTACTACTGTTTGTCCAAGCCAGGAGGTTAAAAATCCAAAATAAAAACGGAATACAGTTTCTAATAAAAGCATTCCTATTTGGATAATGGTGATCAGAATCAGCCAGTACGTATTTTTATCTGCGATAAAATGATTTACCGTGTATTGTATAAAGTAAGGGCGTAGCGGTGAAATAACGGCAAGTACGATAGAAAGCAACACAGAGATATAAACTTTCTTTTTATATGGCCGGGCGAAGGCAAACACTTTTCTTAAAATGCCTGCATCCAATAATCGTTTTCTCTGTTTTTTATCGGGCATCAGGCAAATTTAATTGTAAAATGGGAATTGAATTTAATCAATAAATATACAGTTGAATTCAAAACCGCTACAGTCTTCAAAATAATACTGCTATAGAAAAAACCCGGATGACATCCCGGAAGTTAGTTTTTCAATTCTTTTGGCAATTCCTTCTTCCTAATGCGGGACTTATTTAGGAGTTAGCAATGTTCTTAATATAGCATGGTATTCAGAGATCAACGGCTGTTTGATTTTTGACTTGTATATGTAAACGAAGTAGATATGCAATTATAAAAAATTAATTTAATATCAGGCGGAGCTAGTACCTCTCCAATTCTTTTATACTACTTAATATATGCCGACTTTTAAACTTCCAGGCGAGCAATAAAAAATGACATTTATCCGAAGAATAAAAATATTCAATTCAGATTGTTTAACTATATTTGTTTTTATTTAAACAAGATGAATTTGTTTTCAATATCGCAACTGGCGCAATTTTCTGGCATAAAGGCTCATACCATAAGAATGTGGGAGCAGCGTTATAATGCATTACGACCAAAACGGTCGTCCGGAAATACCCGGTCTTATGATGGCACGCAATTGCGCCGATTACTTAATATCGTGAGCCTTTGCGATTCTGGCTATAAAGTTTCTGAATTGTGTGTAATGACTGATAAAAAACTGTTTGGGCTATTGGAAGAGTTTTCACGAGAGCCTTCGGCGGAGCCCGGGTCATATTTTATATCACAATTAATAAGCGCGGGTATCAGCTATGACGAAGTTGCTTTTGAAAAAATATTTTCACATTCGGTTTTAAGATACGGCCTGAAAGAAACTTATCTGAAAACTTTATATCCGGCGATGGTTCGTATGGGTCTTATGTGGTCTAATGATACAATAGCTCCCACACATGAGCATTTCATCAGCAATCTGATCAGGCAAAAATTATGTACCTCAATAGATTCGCTTCCCCCCTCAAAGTCGGGATCAGATTCATGGCTGTTGTTTTTACCCGAAAATGAGTTCCATGAAACCGGGCTCTTATTTGCTCATTATCTGATCCGTTCAACGGGCCGGAAAGTGATTTATCTCGGTAGTAATTTACCTTTCGAATCATTACAAACAGCCGCACAAAACATTTCTCCTGGCAACCTTCTTTTGTTTTTTGTTCATAATGATTTCCCTGAGGCCGCGAGGGAATATCTTTCTAAACTAAGTAATGGGGTTAAAAGCGTAAATATTTTTGCTGCCGGCCATCAAAATTTCACGGAACAATTGGGGAAAATAAAGAAGGTTCGGTTTTTAAATTCAGTCGGGGATCTTGTGCAGGAATTGCCATAACTTAATGTTGAATATTTAATCAAATAAGAGCTTGTATGTCTAAAATTGCAGTCATCGGTTCGGGGTTTTCGGGTTTAAGTTCAGCAGCTTATTTGGCTGCTGCCGGGCATGAAGTGCATGTGTTTGAAAAAAATGCCACGGCCGGCGGAAGGGCAAGGCAATTGAAAACGATCAACGGCTATGTGTTTGATATGGGACCGAGCTGGTATTGGATGCCGGATATATTCGAGCAATTTTTTAACGATTTTGGATATCAGGTTTCTGATTTTTATGATTTAAAATTGCTTGATCCTTCTTTTGAAATTGTATTCGACAATCAGCAAATAATGAGCATTCCCGCCAATTATGCACAGCTCCGTATTTTATTTGAATCTATTGAAGAAGGAAGCGCAATTCAATTGGATAGATTTATGAAGGAAGCGCAATTCAAATATGAAACCGGAATGGAAAACCTGGCGAATATGCCCGGTATTTCAATTAAAGAATTTGCAAATGTTGATCTTATAAAAGGTGCTTTCAGGCTACAGATCTTCTCTTCTTTCAGCAAACATGTTCGCAAATATTTTTCACATCCCAAACTGATTGCGCTCATGGAATTTCCGGTGCTGTTCCTGGGAGCTATGCCGCAGGATACGCCGGCATTGTACAGCCTGATGAATTATGCCGGTTTAAAATTAGGAACCTGGTATCCTATGGGGGGCTTTGGAAAAGTAGTGGACGCTATGGTTGAGATCTGCAAAAAACATCAAGCCATTTTTCATTTTAATGCGCCTGTAAAAAAAATCATTGCAAAAAATAATGCGGCAGCGGCCATAATTGTAAATGACCAGGAAATTAAGTTTGATGCAATCGTCGCATCTGCGGATTACCATCATGTAGAAAATGATCTTTTGCCAAAAACATTAAAAAACTACAAAATGGCTTATTGGGACAAGAAAATTTTTGCTCCATCGTGCCTTATTTTTTATATCGGCATTTCTAAAAAGATCAAAGCAATTCAACATCATACTTTATTTTTTGAAGAAGATTTATTTCAGCATTCCAATGAAATTTACAAAAATCCCCAATGGCCCTCAGCGCCATTATTTTATGTTTGTTGTCCTTCTAAAACAGATAAAAGCGTAGCGCCTGGGGGACATGAAAATTTATTTCTTTTGATGCCCATCGCAACCGGCCTTGAGGATAACGAATCGCTTCGGGAAAAGTATTTTGAAATTATGATAGGCCGTTTGGAAAAACATATCGGTGAAGAAATAAAAACAAATATTGATTTTAAAGAAAGTTATTGTGTTACTGATTTTATAGCAGACTATAATTCCTATAAAGGAAATGCTTACGGGCTCGCCAACACTTTAATGCAAACAGCAGTTTTAAAACCTAAGATCAGGAATAAAAAAATACACAACTTGTTTTATGCAGGCCAGCTAACTGTTCCAGGGCCCGGAGTTCCTCCGTCTCTTATCTCCGGAAAGATGGCTGCGGAACAAATGATTAAACATTTAAAAAATAAAAAGCATGAGGTACTTATTTGATAATTTGTCGGTCAAGATCAGCAAGATGACCACCAAAACTTACAGTACAAGTTTTTCTTTAGGCATTTATTTTTTAAATAACCGGCTTCGCAATCCCATTTATTCCATCTATGGATTTGTGCGGCTTGCGGATGAAATTGTAGACAGTTTCGAAGGTTGTAACCAGGCCTATTTATTGAAAAAATTCAAGGAGGAAACATATGAAGCAATCCACAGTGGCATATCATTAAACCCGGTTTTGAATTCGTTTCAACAAGTTGTTCGCCAATACCATGTTGATCACAGCCTGATTGAAACCTTTTTGAATAGTATGGAAATGGACTTGCAAAAGGTGGATTACACCAACGAAAAATACCAGCAGTACATTTTAGGCTCCGCAGAATCTGTTGGCCTGATGTGCCTGTATGTTTTTACCGATTCCGATCCGAAGCTGTATGAAAATCTAAAACCTTACGCCATGAAATTGGGCGCAGCTTTTCAAAAAGTAAACTTCCTCCGGGACATGAAGGATGATTATCATTTACTGGGCCGAACCTATTTTCCAAATGTGAACATGAATCATTTTGACGGGCTCGTGAAAAAAGAAATCGAGAGAGAAATTGAAACTGATTTTAAGCTTGCCCTCGAAGGTATTAAAATGTTGCCCGTCTCTTCAAGGGGCGGCGTTTACCTGGCTTATGTTTATTATAATTCGTTGTTCAATAAAATAAAAAAAACACCTGCAAAGCAGATATTGAATGGAAGAATACGAATCACTAACAGTAAAAAAGTGAGACTTATGATGTACAGCCTTTTCCAGAATAAAATGAAATGGGTATGAAGAAATTAATGATTATTTGGTTGTTACTCTTTTATTCCGGCGCCTTTGCTAGCGCGCCGGTTATTGACATCAATGAAGTCCGGGTTCTTTATCAGAGAGCAGAGAAAGATGAAAAGTCGTGTACCCAAATGGTTGGGCTTCTGTCGCAATACGATGTAAAAGATCCGTTGTTATTAGGTTACAGGGCAATCGGAACTATGATGATGGCAAAATATACGATCAATCCAATTTCAAAATGGTCGTATTTTAAAAAAGGAAAACAACTGCTTGAAAAAGCAATTGATACCGACCCAAACAACGTGGAATTAAGGTTTCTCAGGTTTGCCGCCCAAACGAATATTCCCGCTTTTTTGGGATACAAAGAGCACATTAAAAGTGATAAGGCTTTTATTTTAAACAGTATACCGGGCATCACAGAAATAAAATTAAAAGAACTTGTTTTCCCGTTTTTGATCAGTTCAAAATATTTAAATACTAACGAAAAAAGGAGCCTGAAATAAAAAAAATAAAAATAATTTAAAAGACTTGCATGGCCGAACCATTGATATTAGTTGATGAAAATGATAATGAAACCGGGTTTGCAGATAAACTTTTTGTTCATCAGAAAGGATTATTGCACCGCGCATTTTCTGTGTTTATATTTAACACGAAGGGCGAATTATTGTTGCAGCAAAGGGCGGATAATAAATACCATTCGGCAGGCTTGTGGAGCTAATACCTGTTGCAGCCATCCTTACAGGAATGAACGAATTGAAGATGCCATTACAAGGCGGTTACAGGAAGAAATGGGATTGCAATGCCAAACCGGTTTTAAGTTCAAATTCATTTATAAAAAGCATTTTGAAAATGGGTTAACAGAGCACGAACTTGACCATGTTTATTTTGGCGAAAGTGATGATATTCCGGTTGCCGACCCTGATGAAGTAAAAGATTGGATGTATATCAATTTAAAAAAATTGGAAAATGAAATTGATATCAATCCAGAAAAGTTTTCGGCATGGCTAAAAATTTGCCTGCCTAAAGTGATCGATCTCAGATAAGCCAAAATGTAGATTTTGTAATGGTGAAGCACCTGATTGTTGATGAATTTAAAAAAGAAAAATGAGCACTATTTTATTACCGGACGGAACAAGTTTTGCAGACAGATATTGATACAGCGTGGGATTTTTTTTCATCGGCAAAAAACCTGTCAGTTATTACGCCACCGGAAATGGACTTTAAAATTTTAACACAGCTTGACGGGAAAGAGATATACGAGGGTATGCTTATTGATTACATTGTGAAGCCATTATTTGGTATTCCCTTGCGATGGCAAACAGAAATCTTTTATGTTGAAAAACCTGAAATGTTTTCAGACCGGCAATTAAAAGGGCCTTATAAAATTTGGGAACACACACATACTTTTATTTTAAAAGACAAGGGCGTTTTGATGAAAGATGAAGTGAAATATGAATTGCCCTTCGGCGTGCTTGGCAAAATGGCTCATTCAATTTTGGTTCGAAAAAAGATTGAAAACATATTTAAATTCAGGAAAGAAATTTTAAATAAAATTTTTAATGGCCATGGAAACAATAATCATTAATTTTTTATTCGTGCTTGCTGCATTCGTGGCGATGGAGGGCGTAGCCTGGCTGGCACACAAATATGTTATGCATGGGCTGCTATGGCGGCTTCACAAAGACCATCATAAAAAAGAGTCGGAAGGCTTTATAGAACACAATGACTTTTTCTTCTTAATTTTTGCGCTGCCTGGAATTGCCGCTTTGTTTTTTGGGATGAAGAACAATTATAATTTCCTTTTCTGGATCGGTGTTGGGATCACTATATACGGATTAGCTTATTTTTTAATCCACGATATTTTTATTCATCAGCGGTTTAAAATTTTCAAAAATTCAGATAATATTTATTTCAAAGCCATTCGCCGGGCGCATAAAATGCATCATAAGCATCTTACGAAAGAAAACGGGGAATGCTTCGGAATGCTATGGGTGCCTTTTAAATATTTCCGCGATATGAAAGCGAAACGTTCCACTTTGTCAAAAACAGAAATGTCCGCATGAAATCTCTTTATCTTCTTGATTGATTTTTTCACGGTGATCATCCCTTTGATTTTTTCGTTTCATCCGAAAATAAAATTTTATAAAACCTGGCCGCAGTTTTTTATAGCTGCCGCAGTTGTTGCGATTTTGTTTATTACATGGGATGCTCTTTTTACCAGTCTTGGTGTTTGGAATTTTAATCCGCAATATGTGAGCGGCATTTACATTTTAAATCTTCCTCTAGAAGAAATATTGTTTTTCATTTGCATTCCCTTTTCGTGCGTGTTCACTTATTATTGCCTCGACAAATTTTACAATCTTGCGTGGAAGCCCAAAACCGAAGATATTTTTTGTATTGTTTTTTCTCTTTTGCTGCTAATCACCGGCTTAATCTTTCTTGACAGGCTTTATACTTCAGTTACCTTTATCAGCACGGCTTTTGTTTGTCTTCTTTTAAAATTCGTTTTCAAAATAAATTGGTTCGGGAAAGCGATAAGCGTCTATGCCATACTGTTAGTTCCATTTCTGATCGTAAACGGAATCCTTACCGGAACAGGGTTAGACGAGCCTGTAGTGAGATATAATAATGCTGAAAACCTACATTTTCGCTTGTTTAGCATACCGGTAGAAGACGTGTTTTATGGTTTTGAAATGTTCGTTTTGAATTTGTTTATTTATTTGAGATTGACAGAACGTGAATCAACTGAAGGAAATCTTTTCAATAAAAAAGTAGCTGTTAACTCCAAAAAACTTTACCATGAAAAAAACGTTACCAATAGCTAATGGAATTGCGTTAGTGGTAACTATACTGGTCAATTACCTTTCCAATACCGGTGTTTTTAATGGTAAAACCATGGCTGAGGTATCGGGCAGCTATCACAATTATTTCACTCCCGCCGGTTATGCATTTTCTATTTGGGGATTGATCTATCTTGGTTTATTGGCCTTTGTTATTTATTCAGCGAAGGGATTGTTCAAAAAAGTGGAAGACGAATGGCCGGTGTTGGAAATCGGATGGTGGTTTGTGATCTCATGTGTCGCTAATTCGTGTTGGGTAATCGCCTGGCTTTATGATTACACCGGGCTCTCCGTTATTATTATGATCATTCTATTGATCTCTTTGTTGAAAATCATATTGAACACCCGCATGGAATTAGATGATCTTCCTCTAAAAAAAATTGCTTTTGTCTGGTGGCCATTTTGTATTTATTCTGGATGGATCAGCGTGGCGCTCATAGCAAATGTAGCCGCTTATCTCACGAAAATAAAATGGCAGTGGATGGGGAATTTCTGAAATTGCGTGGACCATCATCATGATATGCATTGCGGGCCTTTTAAATTTATACATGACCTGGAAACGCAACATGCGCGAATTCGCATTAGTTGGGGTATGGGCATTGGTGGCCATAGCTGTTGCCAATAAGAACATTGAGCAATCCATCGTGTACACTTCACTGGCGATGGCTTTCATTATTTTCATCAGCGTATCCATACATGGGTATCAAAATAGAAAAAGTAATCCCTGGACAAAACAATTCAGATAAATAAATGTAAGCCGTCTTACGGTGCGTTTTTAAAATGTTTACATGTCTAAAATAATTACAAAAGAACAGGAAATAAATATTTGCTGGCTGAGAAGAGACCTGAGACTGAAGGACAATGCAGCATTGTATCATGCGCTTAAAAGTGATCTGCCCGTACTGGTTATTTTTATTTTTGATACAATGATTTTAAATAATCTTTCTGAAAAAAAAGACCGGCGGGTTGCATTCATTCATCAAACGCTGAAGCGATTAAACTCTGAATTAAAAACACATGATTCATCATTGTACATTTTAAATGATGAACCGGTAAAAGCATTTGAAAAAATTGTTGAACACTTCAAGGTCAGAACAGTTTTTACCAATCATGACTATGAGCCTTATGCAATACAACGGGACACAGCCGTTAAAAACTTTTTAACCCAAAAGAATATTTCTTTTCATACCTATAAAGACCAGGTCATTTTTGAAAAATCGGAAGTGATAAAAGCTGACGGTTCGCCCTACACCGTTTTTACACCTTTCGCGCGCGCGTGGAAACAGAAATTAAGGGAAGAACCGTTACATGGTTTTGTCAAGCTGAAAAGCTTCTATCCAATCTTTTAAAAACAAAACCATTTCATTTCCCTTCATTGGAAGAAATCGGTTTTGAAAAGGTAGATCCTCACATACCTGAACTGAATACTTCTAAAGAAATGATACTTCATTATCATAACACCCGCAACATTCCGTCTGTCAACGGCACAAGCATGGCCAGTGTTCATCTTCGGTTTGGTACGGTTAGTATCCGGTCGCTGGTAAATCTCGCCGATGAATTAAATGAGCAATGGCTCAACGAATTGATTTGGAGAGAATTTTTTATGATGATACTTTTTCATTTCCCGGATGTGGTGAATCATAATTTTAAAAGAAAATATGACGCAATTAAATGGAGAAATAATGAAAGAGAATTTGAGCTTTGGTGCAAAGGTGAAACAGGTTATCCGATAGTGGATGCAGGAATGCGACAACTAAATGAAACGGGCTGGATGCATAATCGTGTACGCATGATTGTTGCAGGATTTCTTTGCAAACATTTATTGATAGACTGGCGATGGGGCGAAGGCTTATTTTGCGGAAAAATTATTGGATTATGAATTGTCATCCAACAATGGAAACTGGCAATGGGCGGCTGGCACCGGTTGTGATGCAGCGCCTTATTTCAGAATATTTAATCCTTCAGAACAAATTAAAAAATTTGATCCTCAACTTGATTTATATTAAAAGATGGATAAAGGATTTTAGGCCCGGATATTTGACTGAAATCGTTAAACATGATTTTGCAAGAAAGCGCGCCCTGGAAGTTTATAAAAAAGCGCTTTCGCAGAATAATTAATCGTTCAACATCTGTTTTAACTAATATCTGATTGAAGTCAAAGATCATTATTCTTCGCCTCCACCTTGTTTGTGATACGCTTTTATAAATAATGCACCAAGGTTTTTTTGCGGTGGAATATAATCTTCAAAAGTTTCTCTTACGTCTTTTGGCGCTTTACTAAAAGATGTGGTAAGGTTCGCCCACATTTGTCGCCAATCAACACTATTTCCTGCCCTGAAAGTATTGTCCAGCGCATCAATAATGGGTTTGTTTACATTTTTAGTGCCGGTTTGTTTTGTAGAAATGATGTGCGCATCGGGAGCATAATTCAAAATGTTTTTGAGATTTTGATAACCGCCGCAAGAGCCCAGCATAATAATTTTTGCATTTTCAGGAAGCTGCTTTATTGTATAGGGAAGGTGATAGCTGTGCCCGCGGTGAATTACCACCGATGGTTTCCAGCCATTGGCATCAAGATATTCAACCAAGATTTTTTTGAGCTTCTGCATCTTTATCGGTTTCATTATCTAACGGAAGGTTGGCAAATATCCACACCGGTTTGCCCTTGATGGATTTAATTTCAATCCATTCTTTCTTATGAGTAATGCGCCAATCGCTTTGCGGAAACGACGTAAGATAGCTTGCATAGGATTCTTTACCATCTTTATCCCCATAAAAAAATACCTGCTCAATAATGCGGCCACTGTCATCGGCAAGTGTTTTATAATCCATGGTATAGATCGGTGGTATTCCAATTTCTTTCGAAATGTCAATGCCATTTTTTGGATCTGCGGAAAGGAAGATCGTTTTGAGTAAGCCATATATTCTGCGGCCCCGATCATTATTTTCCTGCATGCATCTTTGCCGGTTCCATTCTACGTTTTGCAGCATCGACTTTAAAAGATCAGGATTGGTAATGCTTCCATAAGAATCCGCTACATCCACGGCGTCTTCAAGCGTTGGTGATGTTTCTAATTTAGATACAAAAGCCTGCATCAGTTTTCCTGAATTCTCGGGCATCGTTTTTAAAAACTCATCGAGCTTATTATAACCTGCCGCCATTTTAATGAACTTTTTAAAGCGATCCAGGTTCACTGACAATAAGAGTGAATCTCCATGCGGATTTGGTCCCATTTTTTGGATCATGCGGTCAAAGCTGTACTTATAGCTCGAAGTATAAATATCATTTTCTCCCAACACCATCATGTAATAAAGTTCCTGCGCAGTAAGCGGTTCGATGGCGCGAAACCGAACGGCATTGGTACTTTCATGCAATTCGTTAATTGGAGTGATAAAATGCTGAATTGCTTTTTGCTGCAACATGTCAACCAATCCATTTGCACCAAACATGGCAACGGGTGTATCGGCCCTTACCACTCTTGAATAATAATTTATTTCTGTTTTAACCAACAACTTGTAGTAGCCAACGCTATCGTAATTTTTGTCTGTTGTTCCCGCAACTTTTGAAATGTCATCTATAGTTTGTTTTCCGCTGATGATATCATCAAGAAATGGAAAATAAAATAACGCCCGTTTTTGTGTGCTTAACTGAACAACTGCTTTAATACGCGGATCATCAATCTTACGAATTAGTTTTCCGGCTTTGCTGTTGGCAGACTGGGCATAGGAATACAGCTGGCTTGGGCTGTTGTTAAATGCATCGATCACTAAGGTATCTGCAAAAGGCTCATTTACATAAGGATCAATATTTGCCAGGATCTTGTCCGGATTTAATGAGCAAAATTTTCGAAATAAAACCACCTGGCTTTCTTTAAATCCGGGGTTGTCTGCAAAAATATGTGCGTTGATCATTCCTATTTCATACGGCACTTTTTGTATTAAAGGAGTCATACTTTCTCCACTGATGTTGGCGTTGAGGATTTCCGCAAAATTATCTACCAGTTGCGGAGCCAGCGCTGGATTGATTCTATGCAATCTCCAGGAGTCTGTAAAATCCCGCACTAAATATTCGATGTAACGCAGGTATCGCACCTTATCATTATTGGTGGGAAGCGATGCATTACTCTCTATATCGTTTCTTAATACATTAACTTTCCTGATAATTGCATCGCTAACCTGGAGATTTATTTCGTCGTTGCTGCCAACCTTTATCATTCCGTCAAGATGACCGTCGGCTTTGTCCGCACGCCTTTGTTCAGCCTTAATTTTATCATGAAATACCTGCCTGCTTAATGGAATATTGGTAGTGTCGCCAACGGCAAATACGCGGTGCGGAGCAAGCAGGGCCAGAATGAAAGCAAAGTATAAAAACCTCATAATGAAAATTAAAGAAGCAAAAATACTTCCAATTAGTGGCAAAAATAATCTTTGGCCAATGGTATAGGATTGTTTATAAAAGCAAAAGGCTGCATATTAATGCGGTATTAACCTTTTATTATGAGGTTCCCGCCATGAGATTTTTAAATATGATCTGATTACTAATATTAAAAAATTGTAAACACATCAGGTGGAAGATAATTTAGTATAGGTTTGCATTTTATGGCACAAGAGACAAAACCCCGCACCATATTAATTGCAGATGATGAGCCCGACATTTTGGAAATCATCAAATATAATTTACAATCGGAAGGTTACGAAGTGATCACTGCCAAAAACGGAACTGAAGCAACTGAACTGGCCAAATTGCATAAACCCGATCTTATTATTTTAGACGTAATGATGCCGGGCAAAAGTGGCTTTGAGGTTTGTAAATTATTGCGTCTTGACGCTCAGTTTGAAAATACGATCATTATATTTTTAACCGCACTGAATGATGACAGCACCCAAATTAAGGGCCTGGAAACCGGCGGTGATGATTACCTGACAAAACCCATCAGCCCCAAAGTTTTGTTGAGCAGGGTTAATGCGCATTTCAGACGAATTATAAAAGAAACCGGAAGTCTTCTGCAAATAGGCGATCTTACTATCGACCGCGAAAAATATATTGTTACCGCAAAAAACGAAGAAATTTTTCTTGCAAGAAAAGAATTTGAACTGCTTGCATTGCTGGCATCCAAACCGTCCAAAGTATTTTTGCGCAACGAAATTCTGCACAAAGTGTGGGGCACCGATGTAATTGTTGGCGACCGCACCATCGATGTTCACATCCGGAAAATAAGGCAAAAACTGGGAGATGATTGTATTACTACGGTTAAAGGCGTGGGTTATAAATTTCAAATGTAACTCCTGATACGGCTTTATCATTTCAGCAATTAAACTATTAGGTAATTTAACATTCCAATCGTAGCGCTATTTATCAATAGTGTTTACATTTAATGTTCATTATAAAATCATTCTATGAAAAAATTAATTGCCTCGGTATTGTTTATTTCCGCATCGTTCTCTGTCTTCGCGCAAAAAGATTCTTCCAATAAATTAGGTGGCTTATTTAAAAAGGCCAGTTCTATTCTTTCTAAAAACAACGCTTCGGGCTCTGGCTTATCAACCGATGAAATTGTTTCCGGTTTGAAAGAAGCGCTTTCAATTGGCGCCGAAAAAAGTGGAAGCAAGCTTTCTGCAACTGATGGATTTTTTAAAGATGCAGCGGTAAAGATATTGTTGCCAAAAGAAGTGCAGGACGTTGAAAAGAAAATGAGAATGCTGGGCATGGGAAAATTAGTAGACAACGCAGTGCTTAGTATGAACCGCGCCGCGGAAGATGCGTCTAAAGCCGCAGCGCCTATATTTTTATCAGCCATTAAAAAAATGACCGTAACTGATGCGATTAATATTTTAAGAGGAACAGATACCGCAGCAACAGGATATTTAAGAAAGTCTACAACGCCCGAGCTCACCGCTTCTTTTAAACCGGTAATTGAAGAGGCTTTGAAAAAAACAGATGCAACCAAATACTGGAAAGATGTTTTCACAGCCTACAACCGCTTTTCTTCTAAAGAAGTGGATACAGACATTAACAGCTATGTAACCACGCAAGCTTTACATGGATTATTTTATTATGTAGCCCAGGAAGAAGTAAACATCCGCAAAAACCCGGCAGACAGAGTTACAGATGTTTTAAAGAAAGTTTTTGCCAATTGATGAAAGTGTAAAAAGGTAAAAAACTATATTTTGGTTTATCTCGTCTTCTGGGTATTTTGTGAAAAAACGAATGAAAAATTTATCGCTACTTTTCTTTTTTGTTTTAATTACTTCTTCTTCATTCTCACAAAAAATTATTGGTACGTGGAACGGAAGTATTGATATAAACGGAAATAATATTCCGATTGTTTTTCATTTTTATAAAGACAGCAGTGGAAAGATAGATGGCAAATGGGATAGCCCTAAACAGAATGCCATGAACCTTCCGTTTAGTTCTATCAATTTTAATGATGACAGCATTCATCTTGAGATAAAAATGATTTCCGGTTTTTATGAGGGAAAGTTTTCCGGCATCGATTCAATGGCAGGAACATGGCACCAGGGCGGCGGAGAGCTTCCTCTAAGTTTTCATAAAGATGTGAAAGAAACGTATGTGCCTGCAAAACGTCCTCAAACGCCACAGCCACCTTTCAATTACGAAGCGCATGACGTAACGTATTACAATGCCGATAAATCAATTGAGTTTGGCGCTACATTTACTGAGCCTGCTTCATCAAAAAAGAATGAAAAATTTCCTGTGGTGCTTCTTATTACGGGAAGTGGCAAGCAGGACAGGGATGAAAACATTTTTGATCACAAGCCGTTTGCAGTGATAGCAGATTATCTGACTAAAAGAGGAATCGCTGTATTACGTGTTGATGATCGTGGTATCGGAAAAACTACCGGAGATTTTGATACGTCTTCCTCCGCAGATTTTGCCCGCGATGTGGAAGCGGGAATTAACTATCTGAAAACAAGAGCCGACGTTGATCGCAAACATATTGGCCTTATTGGCCATAGCGAAGGTGGCATGATAGCAGCGATGGTAGCGGCCCGTGACAAAGATGTTTCATTTATGGTGATGCTTGCCGGCACTGGGGTTAAAGGATCTGACATCAATGATTTTCAAAACATATTTCCTTTGCGGGCTTCCGGAGCAAATGAAAAAATTATTCAACATTTTCTTGATCTGCATCATGCGTTAGTTAAGGTTGCCACAACTGAAGAGGATATGCAAGCCTATACCGATGCAATTTCAAAAAGTTATTATCAGTGGAAGCAGCGTCAATCGCCCGAAACCCTGCAAATACTTGTCAAAGGGACAGACGACGAAGTGATTGGCTCGTTACAAAGAAGCTATGCAGCTTTTCGTACCAAATGGTGGAAATTCTTTTTACAACATGATCCGGCAGAAGATCTTGAAAAGCTGTCAATTCCTGTACTGGCGCTGAATGGCGATAAAGATATCCAGGTAGATGCAACAATAAATTTAGCTGCGGTTAATAATGCGCTGAAGAAAAGTAAATCGAAAAATTACCAGGTAAAGGAATTGCGCGGATTAAATCATTTGTTTCAACATTGCACCACCTGCACCATTGAAGAGTATAATCAGCTTGAAGAAACTTTTTCTCCTGAAGCGTTAAAAATTATGGGCGATTGGCTTAGCGGTGTGATTAAAGGCGAGCGGCGTGGCTCATAAGTTAATGGGTGTAACCATTTAATTTTTTTCTTTCAGCAAAGATTCTATGTCTGTATCTAGCTGCGCAATTTCATTCAGTTTTAATCCATCATAAATACCGCGAACTCTTTTTTGTTTATCGACCAATGCAAAGAATTGGGTATGGATGAAATGATCTTCGATGTTCACGCTGTTATTCTTATCATTATCCAGCAAATAACTTTGGCGCGCCATTTTATATAAAGAATCTTTTGATCCGGTAACGAAATACCATTTTGCGGCGTAGTTGGGATTGTTGCCAATCATCTTCTCTTCGTACAATTTCAGCAATGGAACCGAATCTGTTTCCGGCATTGACGTATGAGAGATGATCGCAAAATCATTATTGTTTTTAAATTTATCATAAACCGTTACCATGTTGGCATTCATCTTTGGGCAAATGCCTTTGCAGGTAGTAAAAAAATATTCCGTTACATATACTTTCCCATCAACTGTATGCTCAGTAAGGGTTTTATTATTTTGATCGGTGAATGAAAAATCCTGTACATAACTCATCACCGGTAATTTAACGTCAAAAAATCCTTTGGTAAACGAAAGTAAAAACCAGAATCCACCAACCAGCAGCACCAAAAAAATACTGTACAAAATCAATTTCTTTTTCATGCGGCAAAGGTATTACAAAATGCCGCTCGCCATTTAGCAAAGCGACGATTTAATCAACCTAACATTTACCGTATTATCATATTTCGCAAATTGTTATTGACTATCTTTCCGAAAATATTTTAATATATGATCCGTAAAATAATTTTTCTTTTTACAGTTATTTATGTTTTTTCCACTAACTGTTTTGCGCAATCAACAGATGAAATTGCCATCCGCAAGGTTATGGCCAAACAATCAACGGCATGGAGTGCGGGAAAAATTGAAACATTTATGGAAGGATATTGGAAGAGCGATTCATTGATGTTCATCGGCAAATCGGGCATTACTTATGGCTGGGATCAAACATTAAAAAACTACAAAAAGGCTTATCCCGATACAACGGCAATGGGTCAGTTGACTTTCACCATTATCAGCGTGAAGCGGCTTTCAGCAGACTATTATTTTCTTACCGGAAAATTTCATTTAAAGAGAACGATCGGCGATCTTGAAGGATATTATACTTTATTATTCAGGAAGATTAATGGTGAATGGAAGATCGTGGCCGACCACACGAGCTGATAATTTATGGAATTAAAAGATTCCTGAAATCTGAACTGTCGCCATTAAAAACATTAAAATCCACCGGCGCCTTAATGCCGTTTACTCTTCCGCTTTCGCTATGTTGCCAAAACGCCCATTTGTTTTGAATGCGCGGTTTATCCGGCTGAAGATAATGAGCAATCCAAAGCGGGTATTCTTCAAATCCCTGCTGAAAATATTTTTGATAGAAATCTACATTGGTATAAATAATGTGGTTTTACGCCATATTTTTTTTCAACCGCATCGAGCCAGATCTTTACTTCGCTTTGCATTTTATCTACCGCAAGTCTTCGCCCGATTTCGATATCGAGAACCGGGGGCAGATCGCCTTTTTTTAAATTCACAATTTCTATAAAATTGCTTGCCTGGCGTTTGGCATCTTTACCCGGAATAAAAAAATGATAAGCGCCTTTAGGAATTGACAGCTCTTCAGACTCAAGCCAGTTGCGCCTGAACTGCGGGTCTACATTATTAATTCCTTCAGTGGCTTTCATAAATGCAAATCCGATTTTAATGCCTTGTATTTCCATATCCTTTACTTCCTTCCAATTGATGGTACTTTGATAGCGGCTTACATCAATTCCATGAATGGAATATCCGGTTGGAATTTCAATATCGAAACCGGGATAAAAAATATGCGGTTGTTTAATAAAATAGCCAACGGCAAAATAACAGGCGGCTATTACCAGGCAAAGCCAAAAAAATATTTTAAAAAATGATTTGGATGCGGATCGCTTTCTTTTTCTTGCCACAGCAGATTAAACTTTGATTAAGCAACAAATGATCATTGCTTCAGGATTTTTTTTGCAAACTTAACGCCATTATCTGCTTGTATTTTAATAAAATAAATTCCTGTAGCAAATGCTTTGCTGTTTATTTCAAAAAATGCTGAGCCATTTATTGATAGGTTTTTATTTAATAACAGGCGGCCATTATTATCATAAATTTTTAACGACGCATTCTGCGAAGAAAAATTACTGAGATAAACATAAAAATGATCAGCAACCGGGTTTGGAAAAATTTTGATCACATTGGTGCCGTTTAAATTATCCGGTACTTTTTCTGCGACATTATTTTTGGTGATAAGCCAATACTCAGGATCGATAAAAACCGTATCTGGCTTAAATCCCAGCTGTTTAAAAAATATTTCGCCATTGAACTTGTTATCCACAATAATTGTTTTTTGCTGAGTGGCATTTTTAAACTGCAAGGCAACCGGCAATGCAAAAAATGGTACTGATGGATCGGAGGTAGTTTGATCCATTTTAATTTTTACATAATCATTTCCAATTGCTGACCATTGAATGTGGTATGAAGGATAACCCTGCCCGTAAAACCAATCATTAAAAAAGTAAGTAAGATCCTTTCCGCTTGCTTCTTCCAAATTTCGTTTAAGGTCGTTGGTGGTTGCAAAGCCAAAATTGATCGTTGGATCGTTCAGGTATTTTCTTACTCCATTGAAGAAAACACTGTCTCCCAAAATCCACCGAAGCATGTATAAAAGATGCGATGCTTTTATATAGGAAAGCCGCCACTCGAATATTCTGTTGGCGTTGGTAGTATCGCTTACAAATACCGACCCGTTTGGAACAGCCGTTATTACATCGACTGCTATTTTTCGATTAGGGATGATTGTTAGCGGGTATTTATTTTCAAAATACATGCTGGCAAGATGCGTTGCAAAGCCTTCGTTTAGCCAAATGTGTTGCCAGCTTCCACAGGTAATTTTATCACCAAACCACTGGTGTGCCAGTTCATGCGCCATCAGGCCTTCATCGGGGCTTACAATAAAAGTTGACGTCTGATGTTCCTGGCCTCCTCCCCAACTGAATTGAACATGTCCGTACTTTTCTTTTATAAATGGATACGCGCCAAACACACTGCTAAAATATTGCAGGGCTGATAAAACGTTCGGCGTATTTTGCCGAAATATGGCCGAATCTTCGGGATAGCAAAAAGTTTGCATTAGCAGGTTTATATTGCCGATCTGCACATAATCTTCCGTTTCTTTATAATTGGTAACTGCCATACAAACGAGGTAAGAGGCGATGGGATAGCGGTGTTTCCAATGAGTGATCTTATTTGCGCCCTCAATAATTTCACTTTGCCGCAACCCGTTTGAAGCTGCGGTGTATTGCGCCGGCGCAGTAATGATCACATCAATTGAGTCGGCTTTATCATCCAACCCGTTTTTGCAGGGCCACCAATCGCGGCTTCCGTAGGGCTCGCTCAACGTCCACATCACCGGCACCCCGGCATGAACTGCATTTACATAAGATCCAAAACCGGTATTCGGCGGAACGCCTTCATAATAAATAGTTACAGAATCTAAAGATCCGGCCGGAATGGTTGATCCAAAATTGATCTCTAATGTATTATCGGCATGCGAAAAAGTAAGAAATCTACTTTTTAGCTTTACACTATCTACCGTAAGATCATTCATTAAGTCGAATGAAATAGCCGAGGCATCGGTGGTTAATTTGAAATAAGAAGTTACTTTTCCTCTAATATAACGTACTGCCGGATCCACTTGCCACTCACACCGGTAGTACGTTACATCAAAGTTTTTGGAAGCGCTGGTGGCTTGTTTTGAGTCCTGCAGCCTGGTATAGGTGTGCGCCTCCTCCAAAGAGATCCCCTTTATTTTATTCAGATTATCCTTTGGTTGTTGAGCGTAAGTGGCTGATTGTAAGAAGGCTATGATCAGAATAAACTTGTTCATATATTTTGGTTTAACGGCTCCTTAACTCAAAAGCTTGCATCTTAAGTTTTTGGGCATTAAATTTGCCCATTCTCAACCCAAATATAAAATCATTCAATTCTATTTATAGATAAAACTAAAAATCCAATTATTTAAACAGCGTTTTTAATACGTGAAATAATTATTTGACTCGAAAAAATTCTAAATGAAAACTATTCAATCAAAGAGCTTATTAACGTTGATTATAATTTTTTTTATAATTGGCTTTAGCACTTCGGCACGAAACATTATTGGTTATGAGACCCTCGGTTTAGACACCATTCCAATTGCATCTATTTCCTCAAATTCTGGCGTAGACAAATCACTTGTAAGAAATCCTGATTGGGTTGCTTATCCATCCAGTTTGCAGGATCATCGCGAAGAAAGTAAGGACTATGTGAAAAGCTATAGCAAAAAAGAGCGTGCTTACATTATCCACATGTTTAAAAAAGGAAAAGAATTTTTTCCAAAAGCGATCAGCATTTTTGATAAATATAATATTCCATACGAATTTCAAATGCTTCCGGCACTTGAATCTAATTTCACTGCACACGCCGTATCAAAAGCGGGCGCTGTGGGCTACTGGCAATTTATGTCGGAACTCGCCAGTGAGTATGGTTTGAAAGTAGGTGGCGCAAATGATGAGCGTAAAAATTTTACCAAATCAACTATAGCTGCCGCAAAGTTTTTTCGCGATCAGCTTTCATTCTTTAACGACGATATTTTGTTAACAGTTGCTGCCTACAATTGCGGCCAGGGACGTGTGAGGCAATCGATGAAAAAGAGCGGTAAAAAAGATCCTGATTTTTGGGACATTAAAGAATACCTGCCATCAGAAACAAGGAGGTTTGTATTAAGATTTGTTTCGCTAAATGTGATTGCCGCCAATTATGATAAATTCATCAACAAGAAATTGAATTTTGATGAGCCACATTTAATTCAGTTGGCCGCTGTGGACTCCAGCCATTCTTCGGGTATTTCCTCATCGCGCAACTCGTTATAATTTACACTTGAGCATTTAGGCGTTACCTTTGAATTACTATGCCTGAAATCAATTATAACGACAGCATTAATTTTTTAAAAAAGCTTACGTTGCGCCGGGCGTGGAATGCAACAAAAGTGCTCAGCAGCTTTTATATAAGCCGCTTACTAAAGAAGCCTGTGCAATGGGGTTTGCCCATGTCCATTTCTTTTGAGCCAACTACTTCATGCAATTTAAGATGTCCCGAATGCCCCAGCGGATTAAGAGAATTTACCAGGCCAACCGGCATGTTGAAACAGGATTTTTTCCAACAAACGATAGATGACATTTATAAAGACATTTTATATCTTATTTTCTATTTCCAGGGCGAGCCTTATCTGAACAAAAATTTTTTGGAGATGGTGAAATACGCTTCCTCAAAAGGAATTTACACCGCAACTTCCACCAACGCCCATTACTTAACGGATGATGTTGCGCGCAAAACAATTGAAAGCGGATTAGACAGGCTCATCATTTCCATTGATGGCACTACGCAAGATGTTTATCAGCAATATAGAAGAGGCGGCCATCTTGATAAAGTAATTGCGGGCGCCAAAAATGTAGTGAAATGGAAGAAAGAGCTGAAGAGTAAAACACCTTTTATTTTTTTCCAGTTTTTGGTAGTAAAGCCCAACGAGCACCAGATTGAAGAGATAAAAAAACTGGGCGCCGAAATCGGTGTTGATGAAGTTCGTTTTAAAACTGCGCAGGTATATGATTATACAAACGATCCGAATAATTTGATTCCTGTAAATGAAAAATTCAGCCGCTATAAAAAAAATAAAGAAGGCAAGCACGATGCAAAAAACAAACTCGCCAATCATTGCTGGAAACTATGGCAGGCAAATGTGATTACCTGGGATGGAATGGTGGTTCCGTGCTGCTTTGACAAAGATGCTTCGCATCGCCTTGGCGATTTGAAAAATCAATCTTTTAAAGAAATATGGCACAATGATAATTACAAGCAATTTCGCAAAGAACTGATGACAAGCCGCAAAAACATTGATATCTGTGCTAATTGCAGTGAGGGAGTTTCTGTTTGGAAAGATTAAAATTTCTCTCATTCTCAAAAGTGAAATTTCTATATTTTGGCTTATGTGATTGATGATAGCGATAACCAGTTTTCTAAAGATAAGATTGATTGTTTTTAGTATTTTTAAAGTATGACAAGGTTTAACAATCATCTGCGCCAAATAATTTTACTGGGGATAACGATCTTTATTGGCATATTGCTGCTAAAGCACTTTTACATTTTTTTACCGGGCGTATTAGGATCTGTTACGTTGTATATTTTAAGCAGGAAGAGCTACAACCGTCTTGTTCAACAATATAATTGGCGCCCCGGCTGGACAGCGCTGCTTTATATTCTTGGCTATACCATTATTATCTGTTTGCCGGTTTATCTTGCTGTGGTGCTGGCGATGCCCAAGCTGGTGGCACTTTTTAACGACCCAGTTCAGATAACGGTGGCGGTAAAAACCATTTCTCAAAAAATTCAGCATGCCACCGGAATAGAACTTTACAATGGCGACAGTCTGCAAAATGCCATGAAGCAGGCTGCCAACAAGCTTCCAACATTGCTCACCGGCACAGCTAATTTTCTTACCAATTTATTGCTGATGTTTTTTGTGTTGTATTACATGCTGATACATGGAAAGAAAATGGAAAATTACCTGAACGATTTTATTCCTTTAAAAGAATCCAACCGTGAAATTTTAGGAATGGAAACCAATATAATGATCAGGGCCAATGCTATCGGAATTCCTTTGCTGGCGGTTATTCAGGGATTGTTTGGCTTGCTGGGATATTTTATTTTTGGAATACAGGATTATGGAATTTGGGGGTTTCTTACCGGCGTAGCGTCGTTGATTCCCATAGTGGGCACGGGGCTGGTTTGGGTGCCGCTTACTGTTTATCTTCTTGCAACCAATCAAACATGGCAAGGCGTGGGGCTCGGTATTTACTCGCTTGCTATACTTACTAATGTTGATTATGTGGCCCGCATTACCATTTTGCGAAAGATCGGCGACGTACATCCGCTCATCACCATCTTTGGAGTTATTGTGGGGCTTAGCATGTTTGGTTTTTTAGGATTGATTTTCGGGCCCTTACTGATCAGCTATTTCATTGTATTGATAAAAATTTATCGCAATGAATTTCATGCAGAAGAAATAGTCCCTTTGCATACAGAAAATGTGCAGGAATAATTTACGCAACAGCCGGCAAAGCAATTTATCAGATGTTAAGGAGAACGCTAATCTTTTTGTTTTGATTTTTCGATAGAAATGTTTGATGTAAATTGCCGCTTTACCATTTTTTATAACTCATGAAGAAAATACCTGCTATTGTAGCGTTATTAGCCCTAATCTATTCTCCAAAACTTATCGCACAGCCCAAATATGAATTTCGTGGCGTATGGGTGGCAACTGTTGATAATATCGACTTTCCTTCAACCAAAAATCTAAGTGCCGAAGCCCAAAAAGCAGAGTTCATCAGCATGCTGGATATGCACAAACGCAATGGCATGAACGCAGTGGTGGTTCAGATACGTCCATCTGCAGATGCGTTTTACCCATCTCAATACGAGCCCTGGAGCGAATGGCTTACCGGTACGCAGGGAAAGCCGCCATCGCCTTATTACGATCCGCTTCAGTTTATGATAACGGAGACGCATAAACGCGGAATGGAGTTTCACGCGTGGATGAATCCTTACCGCGCGGTGTTTAGTGTAACAAGATCATCCATTGCTCCTACTCATATTACCAAACAGCATCCCGATTGGTTTATAGAGTATGGAGGAAAAAAATATTTTGATCCCGGAAATAAGGAAGCGCAAAAATTTGTTGAAAATGTGGTGGGAGATGTGGTACGCCGCTATGATGTAGATGCGATTCATTTTGATGATTATTTTTATCCTTATCGCATAGCCGGAAAAGAATTTGGCGACTGGAAAACATTTAAGCAATATGGAAACGGACTGGATAAAGAAGCCTGGAGAAGAAGCAATGTAGATTCTATCATTGTAATGTTAAGCCGCATCATAAAACAGGAAAACCCTTATTGCAAGTTTGGAATCAGCCCGTTTGGCGTTTGGCGCAATATTGATAAAGATCCCGAAGGAAGCAATACCAAGGGCGGGACAAACCAATTATGATGATCTTTATGCCGATATTTTATTATGGCTGAAAAATAAATGGATCGATTATGTAGTGCCGCAATTGTATTGGGAGTTCGGGCATAAATTAGTGGGTTACGAAATACTTAGCGAGTGGTGGGCCAAGCACGCTTATGGAAGACAAATGTATATTGGACAAGGTGTATACAGGGCAATGGAGCCAAAATCTTACGCCTGGCACAATAAGAAAGAATTGCCCAACCAAATAAAGCGCCTCCGCGAATTTCCGCAATTACAAGGCAGCGTGTATTTCAGCAGCAAAACTTTCAACAGTAATCCAAACGGATGGAGCGACAGCCTGAGAAATAATTATTATAAATATCCCGCTATTGCACCGCCAATGCCATGGATTGATTCCATTAAGCCAGAGGCGCCCGTGCTGGTTTACGATAGCAGCAAGCCCACTTTTTACACCACTTCTCTTGATTTATATTTTCGCCAGGACGATGCCAATGATTTGATAAACCGGTATGTAATTTACCAGTTTGATGATGTGAGTAGGATCAACAAGGAAGATCCGAAAAATATAAAGGAGATCATTGTTTCAGGCAGAGAGCAGTACCTGTTTGATTTGCAAAAAATTGCTGCAGATCAAAACAGAATTATTATAGCGGCAACTTCGTTAACAAACACTAACAACGAAAGTGGCCTTAGCCAATTCATTTATTTAGAAAGAAAAGGGAATGGCTGGCAGGTTGTATCGAAGTGAAAGGTTAACGGTGAATAATTAATGATAAATGTAAAAAGCTATAAAATGGCTTATATAGAATAGCTGATTGGTTATTGCGCGCAAATTGAGAAATTAGACGAACTAAAACTCTTTGAAGATTTTTGCAGAACCCAAATATGGAAACTATTACAGGAACATAGTAGGAATTATTGAGCATACTTATTATCACCTCGGGCAGATTTCTTTGATAAAGAAAATTTTAAACGAAGGGCTGGGAGCGAAATAGTGAATTAATTGTGGTCAATGTATTAAGCTGTTGGCGAGACGGAAACCGCAGCCGGCTTTGAGTAAATCCTCAAAAACTACTTTTTGGCTTATCTCGCCATAACCTATAAAAAAGGCTGTCTCATATTAATGTTGAGACAGCCTTTGATCATTTGCAGTAAATTACCTTTTATAAATCAGCGCTCTTTAATTGCTTAGGAACTTGCACATCAAAATTCATCTCGCTGTTGTTTCTTTTTGCTTTGATGGAATACTTCGTTTTGTTTTCTGCTGAACTTAATTGTTCCCTGACCTCGCTTACACTATTTACCTTTTGCCCGTTCAATTCAGTGATGAGGTCATCTTTTTTAAGGCCTGCTTTTTCAGCTGCAGAACCTTCTTCCACATTTAATATTTTTACCCCGTTTCCATCTTCGGTATCCTGAATTTTTAATCCAAGCTTCGGTTGATTTCTATCGAAAAAATTAAATGTGCGTAATTCATCCAAACGCGAAAGATCCGGTGTTTTGAAATTGAAGTTTTTACCGCCTACGAAATTTTCATCGCCATTCCAGTTAAAGACCATTGCATTGTTTTTGCCTAAAGTAACCTTTGCTTCTTTTTTCTTTCCGCTTCTTAAATAATTAATTTTTAGCTCATCGCCTGGCTTGTGGGCTTTTACTGCGGCAGCCAAATCTTCGGGCGTTGCAATTAATTTATCGCCAACTTTTGTAATAATATCGTTTTCTTTTAAACCTGCTTTTTCTGCAGCGCTTTCTTTTGTTACGCTTTTTATCAACGCGCCTTTGTCAGATTTTTCTGTCAGCACTCCAAGAAAAGCCTTGCTGGCATTGATGTTGATCGTTTTGAAATTCATCCGCGGTTCATCTGAAAGACTTTCAAAGTCACGGTTCATCAGGCGATCTCTTTTTAATACGCGAACATCACCTTTGTAGTCGGCTAATGGCTGACCATTGATCGTGATCACATTGCTGTCAATCACCACTACCATTTTTGAATCACTGTCATTATTTTTTCTAATGATGATTTCTTCATTTTTCTGCACCTGGTTTTTTGTTTGCGCCAACCCGATATTAGTGATTAACGCAGCACAACATGTAATCATCCCCGATAAAAATATCCTTTTCATTTTAGTTTGGTTTAATAATGTACGAAAATATTAGTAGTTCAAATGTAGGATGCTTTTTTTGAAATACGAAATATTTCGCAAATAAATAATTGAACGTTAACAAAAAGGGAATAAGAGTTAGGCGTATATCAGTTCTCCATTTAAATCAACAATTTTACCTGCTCAATTACATCAGCCAATTTAGAAACATCCTGGCCGCCGGCAGAAGCCAGTGTTTTCTGTCCGCCGCCGCCGCCTTTGATCAATGGCGCTACTTTTTCTTTGATTATTTTTACTGCATCGATGTTTTTTGCAGCAATTAATTTTTCATCCATTGCCACGGCAACATATGGCTTGCCTTCAATATTTGCAGCAAGCACAATCAAATAATTTTTTTGATTTTCGCTTAATAACAAACACAGTTTTTTTAAAGAATCCGCATTGGGCACGCTCACGATTTCTCCGATAAAATTTACATTGTTAATTACTTCAACTTTTTCAATCAATTTTTCTTTTTCAACAATTAATAATTGAGTGGTTAAATGCTCAATTTGCTTGTTGGCTTTTTCTTTTTCTTCTAAAATATTTTCTATCGCCTTTTGAATGTCTTTAGGATTTTTAAGGCTCTCGCGGATTGATTGAATAACACCCAATTGCTGGTTGATAAAATCCTGCGCCGCTTTGCCACTCACTGCTTCGATTCTTCTCAAACCTGCGCCCACGGCTGTTTCATTAATAATTTTAAAAATGCCTAACTCGCCGGTATTGCCTACATGTGTGCCACCACAAAGCTCGATGGAATAGGCAGGATCCATAATTACCACTCTTACCTTATCGCCATATTTTTCTCCGAAAAGCGCCATGGCGCCGGTTTTAAGCGCTTCTTCCTTTGGCATTTCCTTTATTACAACCGGTAGATTTTCCCGGATTTTTTCATTAACCAGGTTTTCTACATTTTGGCTTTCCTCGTTGGTCATTTTGCTGAAATGAGAAAAGTCAAAACGTAGATATTCATCATTTACCAAACTGCCTTTTTGCTGTACATGCGTTCCCAAAACTTTGCGTAACGCAGCATGCATTAAATGTGTAGCGCTGTGGTGTACCGCTGTGCTTTTTCGTTTTTGCACATCTACTTTTGCAACCACTCCCGATTTAATATTTGCAGGAAGCTGTTCTGTAAAGTGAATAATGAGGTCGTTTTCTTTTTTGGTATTTACTACCGGAATTTCTTCTTCCCCAAAAGTTAAAATCCCTGTATCGCCAACCTGGCCGCCACTTTCAGCATAAAAGGGCGTAGTATCTAAAACCAATTGAAAAATTTCTTTTCCTTTTGTTTTTGTCTTTCGGTATTTTAATACGTTGCTTTTTGATTGTAAATTTTCATAGCCAATAAAGCCTTTTCCTACATTTTGGCTTATCTCGATCCAATCTTCTGTATCAACAACGGCCGCGGCACGACTGCGATCTTTTTGCTGTTGCATTTCTTTTTCAAAACCGTTTTGATCAACCTGCAGATTATTCTCAGCAGCAATTAAATTAGTAAGATCAATTGGAAATCCATAAGTATCGTATAGTTCAAATGCCGTTTTTCCATCAATGTTTTTATTTTCAGACAACAGCAATTCCAATCTTTTTAAGCCTGCATCCAATGTTCTTAAAAAATTATTTTCTTCCTCATGAATTACTTTGGCAACGAAATCTTTTTGCTTATCCAGCTCCGGAAATACATTTTTAAATTGCTCCGCAATAACCGGAACTAATTTATACAACAACGGCTGCTTTACATCGAGATAAGAAAAATAATAACGTACCGCTCTGCGAAGTATGCGACGTATAACATAGCCTGCGCCTGTGTTTGAAGGCAATTGGCCATCTGTGATGGGAAAAGAAATCGCGCGGATATGGTCTGCAATTACGCGAAATGAAACAGCTTCTTTGGTATCGGAGTAATCATATTTCTTCCCGGATATTTTTTCTATTTCAGCAATAGTGCCGGTAAAAACATCTGTATCATAATTGCTTTGCTTGTTTTGCAAAACGCGGACTAATCTTTCAAAACCCATTCCGGTATCCACATGTTTTGCGGGAAGCAATTCTAACGAGCCATCTTTTTTACGGTTGTATTGAATGAATACATTGTTCCAGATTTCTATTACCTGCGGATCGTCGTTATTTACCAAATTTTTTCCGGGGATTAATTTTTTTTCTTCATCATTTCTGCAATCCACATGAATTTCGGTGCACGGACCACAAGGGCCCGTATCGCCCATTTCCCAAAAATTATCTTTCTTATTTCCTAAAATGATCCGGTCTTCCGGAACCCATTTTTTCCAGAAATTATAAGATTCTTCATCCTTCGGTAACCCTTCTTTTTCATCACCCTTAAAAATGGAAACGTATAAATTCTCTTCAGGAATTTTATAAATTTTTGTCAGCAATTCCCAACTCCAGGCAATGGCTTCTTCTTTAAAATAAGGCTTCGGCTCATTTGTTGAATTTCCAAAACTCCAGTTGCCCAGCATTTCAAACATGGTATGATGATAAGTATCTACGCCCACTTCTTCAAGGTCATTGTGTTTGCCACTTACGCGAAGGCATTTTTGTGTATCGGCAACGCGCGAATGCGGCGCAGGACTGTTTCCCAGGAAAAATTCCTTAAACTGGTTCATGCCTGCATTGGTAAAAAGTAGTGTAGGATCGTTTTTTATCACTATCGGCGCAGAAGGAACGATGGTGTGCCCTTTGGCTTTGAAAAAATCAAGAAAATGCTGTCTTATTTCGGCACTTTGCATCATACAGGATCGTGAATTTTAAGATTGATTTAGAGTATTAAGAAGTTATCTTTGATTACTATAAAATAAATTGATGACGGCAAAGGTATTTGGTTTAGCTGCATTTACAAACACAGCGATTTTTTGATTTTAGCATTGATGGATAATTTTTGGGTTTCCTACAGCATGAGAAAAATAAAATATTATTACAATACAAATACGCTTCGCTACGAAAAGCTGGTAACTCCTTTTCGGGTAAAGCTTTTACGTTTCTTTGGATTTGTGGCAACGGCTTGTTTTACCGCTTTTATTATTATCATGTTGGTGTTTCGTTTTATTCCTTCGCCGCAGTTAAAGATTGCCGAAGCCCGCTACGAAAAAATGCGGCAAAATTATGAGGCGCTTGCCAATCAAACGCAGATGCTTCAACAGGAAATGGCTTCATTGGAAAAAAGGGACAACCAGGTTTACCGCTCCATCTTTGAAGCCAATCCATTGCCCGACAGCGCGCGGGCCAAACTGTCTGAAACGAAAAATGAGTTTGAAAAACTTGCGGCAATCAATGATGATGAATTAGGAAACGAGCTTGCGAAAACATTAAATAATATCAGTGCAAGAGTTAACTATCAGTATACCAGTTATAATGAAATTGAAAAGCTGATCAAAAACCAGGGCGAAAAACTGGCGTCTATTCCGGCGATACAGCCGGTAAGCAACCGCGATCTTAACAAGATTGCCTCAGGTTTTGGAATGAGAATTGATCCTGTATACGGAACTCCAAAAATGCACAAAGGACTGGATTTTACAGCACGCGCAGGGAACCCCGATTTATGCAACCGGCAATGGAAGGGTAACTATGGCGGGATTTGATGAAAGCGGTTACGGAAACCACGTCATCATCAACAATGGCTATGGATATGAAACGTTGTTTGGCCACATGGTAAGAGTAAAAGTAAAGCCCGGACAAATGGTAAAACGGGGCGAAGTGATTGGCTGGGTGGGAAGTACGGGCAAAAGTACGGGGCCGCATTGCCATTACGAGGTGCACATTAACGGGCGCGAAGTGGATCCGGTATATTTCTTTTACAATGATCTTACGCCGGAACAGTTCGACAGGATTTTAAAAATTGCTTCAACAGGAAGCGCAAAAAGCCTTGATTAATTATGGCATTATCCCAAATACATTTCGACTTTGATGGGCCGTCTCCTAAAAAAGAAGGGGCAAAAAAAGGCATTGCAGTTAATCATGATAAAAAGCCGGTGGCCGCTAAGGCAAAACGCGGAAGAAAAAGCCTGAAGCAGGCGGCAGCTGAGCCGGAAACTCTTACGATTCCGGCGGATGAAGTATTATTTCAGAAACAATATTATTCAATTGGCGATGTGGCGGCGATGTTTAATGAAAACACTTCTTTGATAAGATATTGGGAAAATGAGTTTTCTATTTTAAAGCCGAAAAAAAATCGCAAGGGCGATCGGTTTTTTCGGCCGGAAGATGTAAAAAATCTTAAGATGATCTATCATTTGCTGCGCGAAAGAAAATATACCATTGAAGGCGCCAAAGAATTTTTAAAGAATAATAAGGCCGCCGGCGAGAGGCATGAAATGATAGAATCCCTTGAAAAAATAAAATTATTTTTATTAGAATTAAAAAACAATTTATAACCGTTTATGAGAAATTCGCTGCTGGCTTGTTGCTTCTTGATCGCAATTTCATTCCAAGCCAAGGCTCAAAAAACCTATGAAATTTTAAAGGATGCTGAGCAGAATAATGCAAAAATGCTCAAAGGCATTATTTCAAAAGAAGATATTAGTAAGGATGCTGCATTTGATTGGTATGCAGAAAGCCAAAAAATTTATCAGCGGCCGGATACTTCTGCCGTAGCGGCTTTCAGCAGAAATAAAGACAAAATCTACTTTATCGTTTTCGGGGGAACCTGGTGCGAGGATACTCATTATGTGCTTCCTAAGTTTTTTAAAATTCAGGAAGCGAGCGGCTTTCCTGAAAACAAAATTTTGTTGTTTGCGGTAGATAGAAGCAAACAGACGATCTCCAATATTGAACAGGCATTTAACGTAACCAATGTGCCCACAATTATTGTGATGAAAAATGGTAAAGAAATCGGCCGCGTGGTAGAGTACGGACCCAACGGCAAATGGGATAAGGACCTGGCCGAAATTATTAATAAATAATTACGGGTTCTCCACTTTAACCGGTATAACACTGCCGGCAATTGCCGGTTGTATTCCCAGCCGCTCCTGTAGCTGCCTGATGCTAATAAAGATTTCCTGCCTTAAGCTATTGGTATTTTCTGCAGGCATTCCAAGCGGAGTAAAATAAACAGCAATAATAACGGCGCTATCTTTATTTATTTCCTGCAAATGCACGGTGTAAGAAGCAATTTTATTTTGTTTTGAAAGAATATCTTTAATTCCTGCCACTGCATTTTCGAGATTTTGAGATGAGGTATTAGCGGACAAAAATGCGATGATCTCATTTCTTACCAGATCCCGCGAGCTCCAGTTGTCTAAAATACTATCCACCATTTGTTTATTCGGAACAGTTACCAGCGATTTGTCTGCTGTACGAATGCGCGTGCTTCTTAACCCGATTCTTTCTACAGTTCCCTTTACATCTTTTACATGAACCACGTCGCCGGTTTCAAACGGCTTATCGAAAAAGATGATGAAAGAAGCGATCAGATTTTCAAGGCTTTCGCGCGCAGACAGCGCCAGTGCAGCGCCAACAATACTTAGCCCCGTAAGCAGGTTTCCGATATCAACTCTAAACGAATATTTAAGAATAAAAATAATTCCGAAGATGATGAGGATCACTCTTATAAAATCCTTGAAAAAAAATAAGAGCTGATACTCGCTGGCAGGTTTTGCTTCGCCTGATTTATGTTTTATTACCTGCACCAAAAAATCCAAAAACCGAAGTAAGAGCGAAATAATACAAAGAATAATAATTGCAGAAACGATGGCACTAACAATATCCTGGCTGGTAATCTTATGTATCGAAAAATTAAGCGCCTGCGGAAAATTAAGCCTGTCAAGCGCAAAAAGACTGATCATTACTACCAAAATTCTTTCGAGAGGAGCGATAATAATGCTGTCGAATCGTTGCTTATCCATTCCTCCCCATTGCGTTTTTCCCAGCCGGAATATTAATGAAGTGGCATATCGCGAAATAATCCTTTTTAATACCAGCGCCAAAAAAATAATGAGGGCAACAATGAGATAACTGCGTAGTGTATTGTCGAAAAAAACCTGGTCAAGAAAATTCATAGCTGCAATTTAAAACACAAACTATTGAAGCGAATAAATTTGTAATTGTTGATCTTTAAGAATATAAATTTTATGAGTGGCTCAATTTTATGGAACTGTTATTTTGAAGTGCTTCAGGCAAATCATATTTCTTTACATCCGGTAGCGGCGGCGTGTATTTGTACAAATGTTGCTTATCAAACCCGTAAATATTTTTATCAATCACTGCGATGTTGGTCCACTGCAAAAAAGTTAATTTGCTTTTGAAGCTACCATAATAATCAAATAAATAAACGCCTTTTTGAGGATCGTATAAATAAACAAATCCATCGCGGTCAATTATTTTTTGCGGTGATGGAACTGAATCAAACAGCAACCGGAAATCAACCGTTTCTAAAAGAATATTTCCGTTGTCGTCTATCTTTTTCAATTTATTATCCTGCTCATCATAAACCCAGATATTATTATCATAAGAAGTGGTTACTGCCTTTACCTGGAAAATATTTTTGTTGCGCAGGTTAATGCTGCCAAGTACATTAAGGTATTTATCAAGCAAAACAATTGTTGAAAAATTTTGATAAAAAAGAATGGTCTTCCATGGATTTTGCGCCTCTACATAACTCAGCTTTCCATATTTGGTAACCTGGTTAAATACGCCCACAGAATCGCCTTTTTCATTGTATTTTTTTAGCTGATTATCGATATTAATGATATAAAGTTCGCCCAGATTATCTACCGCAAAAGAAGAAATGGGATATTCTATTTTTTTTAAAAACCTGAACAAAGAATCATCCTGCGCTTTTACTTCGGCCATACAGAAGCCCAATAAAGCAATACTTAAGAAAAGATTTTTTGCCGCTTTTATTTTCATGATTGATAATATTTCAGTTCGATGTTTTGTCCGTCGAACACCGCATAGCTATTGTATTTTATCCAATCGCCAAGATTAATATAAACGCTTTTATCATTCAGCTTAAACTCAATAGGAAGATGCCGGTGGCCGAAAATAAAAAAATCGAAATGTTTTTTTTGCAGCATTTCTTTGCTGTAAATAATAAGCCATTCTTTGTCTTCGCCTAAAAAATGCTCATCGCCTTCGCCGGTGGCAGCCCTGCTTTTGCGGCTAAAATAATCTGCCAGGCCAATGCCGGCGGATGGATGCAGGATGCCGAAAAGCCATTGCGAAAATTTATTTCTGAAAATTTTTTTAATAAACTTATACTTGTGATCTCCGGGGCCAAGTCCATCGCCGTGGCCAATAAAAAATTGCTTGCCGTTAAATTCAAATTCCTGCGGATCGTGGAACACTTCTATGTTCAATTCTTTTTCAAAATAACCGCTCATCCACATATCGTGGTTGCCCACAAAAAATTTAATAATAATACCGCTGTCGGTTAATGAAGCCAGCTTGCCTAAAATTCTCACAAAGCCTTTAGGAACCACCCGCTTATATTCGTACCAAAAATCGAAAAGATCGCCCAGAATAAATATTACCGCGGCATCCGTTTTTACCTGGTCTAAAAAATTTACGATGCGCTTTTCTCTTACAAGGCTCGCTTCATAATCGGGCGCGCCAAGATGAAAATCTGAAAGAAAATATATTTTTTTACCGGGAGAGATTTGCATGATTTAAAAGAGATAAGAAAATTGGATTGATTGGTGTTTTGCGTTAAAATGAAGCTGCCATTTATAAGATTGGGTTGATACGATAAATAATTTTTTCAATAAACAAGTTGCTGAAAAAATAATTGATTTATTAATAATGTCATTTTCATAAAGATAATATAAAGCAGCAGACGCGTGCTAATGAGTTTAGCGAAAATTAGTATCAATCATTTTCATACAAGCCAAAACATCGATTTTCTACATTTTCGGTTCTCTCAAAATCATAAGATGGCTCATCAACCAAAAATAAATAAACTTCCTTTGGTCCGTGAACACCAACAACCAGTGTTTTTTCTATATCTGCGGTACGGCTTGGGCCGGCGGCAAATGTGATGAAAGAAGGAAGATTGTTTCCATACTTTTCCTTTAATAGCTTTAAGTGCATCGCGTGTTTCAAAAACCAATTGGTTTACATAAGCAATACAAATATGAACCGGTGCATAAGCGCTTACCGTGCGGCCGCTTTGCTGTTTGGTAGTCATTACAATGGCGCCGGTTCTTGCGATAAGATATTCGCATCCCGTAATTGACACATCGCAATTGGCCAGTGTGGTTTGATTTATTTTAGGAAAACCGTCTTCAGCAACTATTTTTGAAAGATGAGGTTCCACACAATAAACATGTTCCCATTTTTTTTGGGCGATCAGATTTTTGAGTTGATTTTTAAGATCTGCCTCGCCAAGGCAAAAAGCAAATTTGCCTGAAAGCTTTGTAAATTCTTTGGCAAATAATACCTCCAGATCTTCTGTCTGCGGCTGGAAAACGGGCGTGTTGCCTTCACTTTTGGGAAAAGGCAAAGGCACCGGATTACTCAGTGCCTCTCTTATTTTTTTTAAAATTTTCTCTTTTGACGAAGAAACTTTCATTTTTAATTTAGTTGTATTGGAATCCACTACATGAATCGGAGAATCTACAACCGCTTCTTTCGGATTATCAATAAAATCCAATGCTTTCTTTTCTTCGAAAGGCCTTTTGCCGATAAGCGCTTCCACATCACTTTGAAACAATACTTCGCGTTTCAGCAATTCTTTTGCAAGAATTTCTACTTCTGCTTTCTTTTCGGTTAACAAAGCTTTTGTTCTTTCGAAAGCTATTTCAATTAATTTCCGAACCTCTTCATCGATCATTTTTCCGGTTTCCTCGCTAAACGGCTTTTGGAAAGTGTTTTCCTGGGAGGGATCATAATAACTTACGTTTCCAACTTTATCATTCATACCATAAACGGTAACCATTGAGTAAGCCATTTTGGTTATTTGTTGCAGATCGTTACTTGCGCCGGTAGATATCTTGTTGAAGAAAATCGTTTCTGCCGCTCTTCCGCCCAAGGTCATACAAATCTGGTCGTTTAACTGGTCGGTATTGTATAAATATTGCTCCTTCGGCGTGTATTGAGCATAGCCCAACGCTGCTGTACCTCTTGGCACTATCGTAACTTTTAATAACGGATAGGCGTGTTCGAGAAACCAGCCGCAAATGGCGTGGCCGGCTTCGTGATAAGCGATAATTTCTTTTTCTTCCGGAAGAATGATCTTGTTCTTTTTTTCCAAACCACCAATTACCCTGTCGATCGCATCCTGGAAATCGCTCATGTCAACAGCTTCTTTTCCTTTTCTTGCGGCAATAAGCGCGGCCTCGTTACAAACATTGGCAATATCAGCGCCGGCAAAACCAGGTGTTTGTTCGGCCAATTTATGGATATCCAAAGTTTGAGATACTTTAATCGGCAAAAGATGCACTTTAAAAATGGCTTCACGTCCAACAAGGTCAGGCCTGTCGATAGTAATTTGCCTGTCGAACCTTCCGGGACGCAACAAAGCGCTGTCCAAGTACATCCGGCCTGTTGGTGGCAGCCAAAATAATAATTCCGATATCGGTACCAAAACCGTCCATTTCCACCAGCAATTGATTAAGGGTATTCTCCCTTTCATCGTTGCTCATCATCATATTTTTGCCACGGGCGCGGCCGATGGCATCAATTTCGTCGATAAAAATAATACATGGCGCTTTTTCCCTGGCTTGTTTAAATAGATCGCGCACACGGCTTGCTCCTACGCCTACAAACATTTCTACAAAATCACTTCCGCTAAGGCTGAAAAAAGGTACTTGTGCTTCGCCGGCAACTGCTTTGGCCAATAAAGTTTTACCGGTTCCCGGAGGGCCTACGAGCAGTGCGCCTTTCGGTATTTTTCCACCAAGATTGGTATATTTTTTTGGATTTTTAAGGAAATCCACAATTTCCATCACTTCCACTTTTGCCTCATCAAGGCCGGCCACATCGCTGAAATTAATATTTACGCGGGTGCCTTTTTCAAAAAGAGTAGCCTTGGATTTTCCGATATTAAAAATTCCTCCCGGGCCGCCCGCAGCACCGCCGCCGCCTACTTTGCGCATCATCATTATAAAAACCAGCGCAATCAGAAGAATCGGTAAAAGTGTACTTACGATCTGCCCGAACAATTCGCCCTCATCGCCAGGCTTGTCCGGCACTTGTTTTACTTCGGGATTGTCTTTGTAAAATTGGGCAAGCTGGTTGGCAAATACTTCATCTTTTATAATACCAAAATAAGCCTGCGGCCCATCGGTAACTTTTTTTACCGCATCATAAGCCTGGCCAAAAACGTTTCTATAAAATCCTGAATTAGTCTCTATCTTTTGCGGATCGATGGTTACTCTTACAATCTTTTTGTTTCCAACCGTTTTTATCTGCTCTACATCGCCCTGGCGCAGCATGGTGTAAAAATCAGTATTATTGATTTCTACTCCGCCACCACCGGATGAGGTTCTGTAAAGATTATAGCCGATAATTACGGAAAAAATAATTCCGTAAACCCAGTAAATACTAAGTCTTGGGCGTTTTTTGGGATCCTCATCAGGACCCGGCGGCATAGAATTGGGATTCAATCGTCTTTGAAGTGATTTTTTTTTCTGTTCGTCAGTTGCCATAGCTTCGTGCCCTCTCGATATTTATGATCCAACTCCGCGTTTGAGGAATCAGACGTTTTGTTTTAATATTTAAAATAAATGGTTATGTGTGATCTCTGGTTTTATAGGTCAATGTTCCATACTGGAAGCATCGCTCCACATTTCCTCAAGCCTGTAAAACTTTCTTGGCTCCGGCAACATAATATGAACCACTATGTTTACATAGTCAATTAATATCCATTGCTCGCCCTGCCTTCCTTCGTGTTTATACGGAACCTCGTTGCACTTCTTTTTCACTTCTTCTTCTACAAAGTCTGCAATGGCTTTAAGCTGAATAGGGTTTGATGCCTCGCAAATAATAAAAAAATCCGTTACTGCTTCATTAATTTTTTTAAGATCAAGGCTTACTAAATTCTCTCCCTTTTTTTCCTGGATAGCATGAATAATAGTTTTGAAAAGCTTATTATTTCTGGTTACCCTTGTTACAGTTGATTTCTTTCTTTTTTCTAATAAAGTTAAATTGTTCAAATGTTGTTTTTTTTCGCTTTCTTTCGCGTTTTTGTTAATCTGCGAAAATAAATTTTATTCCGTTAGCTTGCGGATTTTTAGCTAAAATTTGCAAGTATTTTACCAAAAATAACTATTTCTTTATTAATCACTTTCTCATGAATTCTGAGCGTCAAAAAATAATTGTTCTGGAAAAAGTGGGTAGCACCAACAACTATGCCATGGCATTGGTGCAAAACGGGCTTGCATGTAAGCGAAAATGCTGTTTTCGCAATGGACCAAACCAATGGAAAAGGGCGCCGCGGGAAGAGCTGGGAAAGCAGTAAAGGCGAAAATATTATCTTATCGATAATGCTTCAAATGCAGTGGCTGCCGCTATCGAGGCAATTTGAGCTGAGCGTTGCGGTGGCACTGGCCTGTCGGGAGTTTATTGCGGATCATGTTCCGGAAAATGTAACGATCAAATGGCCTAATGATATTTTTATTAATGACAGTAAGGCAGGCGGTATCCTTATCGAAAACGTGGTAAAAGGAACTTTGTGGCAGTGGGCCGTAATTGGTGTAGGAATTAACGTAAACCAGGTAGAGTTTGCAGAAACTCCGTTAAATGCGGCCTCTTTTAAACAAATTACCGGTAAAAACTACAATGTGCTGCAATTGGCCGAAGAACTCCGGTTATTGGTAATTAAAAAAGTGCAGGAAATTAGAGATGGAAATTTCGATAAAATGCTGGTGGAATATAACCGCCAATTATTTGCGCGAAACCGCTACGTTAAACTAAAAAAACAAAATGTAGTTTTCGAAACAAAAATTATGGGCGTTGCTGCTTCCGGGCAGTTGATTACTTGCGATGCCATGGAGCGGCGATTTAATTTTGACGAGGTAGAATTTAAGGAATTTCTATAAAATGGCTTATATGGCTTCCGCACGCCGCGCTTCTTTTTCGTATTTATTTTCATAATAGCCGTGCTTCATACTTTCCCACAAATACATGGCAATAAAACTAAAAAAGCCGTACCGTTTAAATTGCTTGAGATGACATTTTTCATGCTTCAGCCATTTTTCATCTTTCAAAAAATCTTCTTTGGAAACGTGATGAAGATGAATGGTTTTTCCGATAACGATGGCCACATTATCAGACTGCAATTTCCTTGCGGCCAGTTTTGCAATCCATGAATTTTCTCTGATAAGAAATTCCATATTCTGTTTAATATTTTATTCCGGAGTGGCGGTTACGAGACTGCTTTCAATATTTCTTCACTATGGATTTTTGACTTTGGCTTTTTAAATATTTTAAAAATAATTCCCTTTTCATCAATCAAAAAAGTGGTTCTCAAAAGTCCCATATATTTTCTTCCATAAAGGTTTTTTTCGCCCCAAACGCCGTATTTGTCGATAATTTTTTTTTCAGGATCTTCCAAAAGGGTAAATGGCAAATCGTATTTCTCTTCAAATTTTTTGTGCTTTTTTGTATCATCCGGGCTAACGCCCAAAACAACGAGGCCGGCTTTTTTCAACTCATCATAATTATCCCGCAGATTGCAGGCTTCAATGGTGCAGGTTGGCGTATCATCTTCAGGATAAAAATAGAGAACTACTTTTTTGCCGAGGAAATCTTTTAAAGAAACGGTATTTCCATTTTGATCTTTTGCAGTAAAAGCGGGTGCTTTTTCACCTTCCGTTAAGTGTGTCATTTTAATTTTTTTATCTGGAGAAATGATAAATTTTTTGGGTTTTATTTCCTGCTTCGTCTTCCACAGAAACTTTTAATTCGTGGTTGCCTGGCGCGCACATTTCGTCGAAGATGTAAATGAAGGAGCGTCCTTTATCGTTGGTAAATCTTAGCCATTTTCCATCCAGTTCCGCACGGAAATTTTTAATTTCATCATTCTCATCTTTTGGTGTAATAATGATTGATCTTGCTTTTGAAAGCATCGCATTTTCGGAAAAATTTATGGCAATAGTTGGCGCCACATCGTCTGCAATCAGTTCAAAATCGCCAAAAGAGCGAAATTTTGCCGTGTACCAATCGCCATTTCTGGTGGCTTTCATCACCTCAGATTTTCCTTTCCAGCTTCTTTTAATCAGCATTTTATCGGCAACATTATCGTCGACCGGTTTGTTGGCTTTTATGGTGATGGTAAAATTATCATGAACCGGAACCAATCCCGACAAAACGGAATGTACTGGCGAATAGCTTTTCAGATCTGAAGAATTTTTTGCCGAATGCGAAAAGGCCACTGAATCGTACAATGCATCTGCACTTAAGAAAAGACGCAGGTCTTCGCTTTCAAAAACATTTACAAAACCCGGATGAAATTCCAGTTTTTTGTAATAAGAAGCCGGATCTTGTGATAAGCCATTTTCTACAATTTGGCCTTTTTTTACTTTGAAATTCTAGTTCCGAGCTATTGCCGTTGGCATCTTTAACAACAATCTTAATTTGATGAATATCATTGTCGGTTAATTCAATTACGCCATCGCCATTAATATCTTTATAAACGCCTTGCGGATAGCCGGGCAATCTTGAGAGATGTTCGATAATAAGATCCGCCGGCGGCGCGGGTTTTATAATCAATATGCGCATTCAGGTACCGTGTTTCGTCGTAGCTGATACTATCCAATTGGAACGCAGATAAAGGCAATCCATCAAAATAAATAATCGCTTCATAAATGCCATTGGGATTATTGGAACCGGATTGTTTATCATTGGCAGCAATGCCAAAACTTATTTTATCGGTATTTACCGGAATTACATTTAGAGTAGTTGTATAATTCCCGTTTTCCTTTTTTAGATCGAATATTTTGGGCGATTGTGCTGTAAGTGCTTTTGCATCTATCATACATGGACAGCCGCAAAATAGTAGGCGGTACATTATCCGGAATTGGCAAATCAAATAAAAGCGGATTTAAAACCTTATCTGTTTTTGTATCCCGAATTTCAAAATGGCAGTGAGGCCCCTGCGAGCCGCCGGTATTGCCGCTGTAGGCAATAAATTGCCCTTTTTTTACAGGGAATAAATTAGCGGGAATGGTTAAAGAAACTGCCCACGATTGCAAACGGTATTGCTGTTCTTTTACATATTTTTCGAGTTGCGGATAAAAATCATTGCAATGCCCATAAACAGTTGTTAAACCATTTGGATGATTGATGTAAATAACTCTTCCAAACCCGAACGGAGCCACGCCTACGCGCGCAATATATCCATCAGCCGCTGCTTTTATAGGCTTGTTGGCAACCTGGTCGGTTCGGCAATCCAGGCCCATATGGTAATGGTTTGCTCGGAGCTCGCCAAAGTTGGCAGCCAGGCCAATGCGCGCATCAACAGGATAAATAAAATAACCTTGGGGATAATTTTTTGCCGGAAAATATTGAGCAAAACCTGCCAGAATAAAAAAAAAGCGAAATAAAAAAGAGGAACGGTTTATGTAATGTACCTGCTTTAAAAGAAAGATTGATCATATTCGCACAAAGTTAAGAACTTAAAATTTTAGACTACTATGGCCAAATCAAATACAAATCGGCGCAATAATCCTGGGAGCCGCTGCCGGCGTGGCGCTTGTAAGATTTTTTAGCATGCCTAAAGAAGAGCGCGAGCAATTTTGTAATCACTTAAAGAACCAAACGCATCTTCTGCTGGACAATGCCGAAGATACTGTGGAAAAAGTGGAACATTATATGGACGAGTTTAAATCCAAAGGCGAAAATGAATGGATCGATAAATTGTATATTCTTAAAAAAATGTTTAAGAATCTTTATGGTTCGGAAAAACATTATTTGCTGTAAGCGCTTGCTTACGCATGTGTAAAGCAGGCTTTGGGGGAAAGCCTGTTTTTTGTTTTGTTCTTTGATGAAAGTGATTTTCCCTAAACTTTTTCTACAAAATCCACCCCAAACAAGCCAAAATGTAGAAAATACATTTTTTACATCTGCACTGTTTGATAAAAGCCAAAATGTAGAAAAGTGTTTTTCTCTTCATGAATTAAAAAAATCGCGTGTTCGAACACAGTTTCAATCGCTGCAGGTAATTTTTACCTTTCATTTAAACACTTTCATTTATTTTTGGCGGCCACAGATTATAAATTCATGCCACGCGACAAATCCATTAAAACAGTTTTAATTATAGGTTCGGGCCCAATCGTTATTGGGCAGGCCTGCGAATTTGATTATTCCGGAACACAGGCTGCACGAAGCTTGCGTGAAGAAGGAATAAAAGTAATTTTAATCAATAGCAATCCCGCCACCATCATGACCGACCCAATGATGGCCGACAAGGTTTACCTGCTTCCGCTTACCGTAGAAAGTATTGAAGAAATTATTGAAGAAAATCAGATTGATGCGGTATTGCCAACAATGGGCGGACAAACAGCGCTCAATCTTTGTAAAGAAGCCGATGAAATGGGTATTTGGGAAAAAAATAATGTCCGGTTGATTGGTGTAGATATTAAAGCAATTGATAAAGCAGAAGACAGGGAAAAATTCCGCCAGTGGATGATTGAAATGAAAATTCCAGTTGCGCCGGCAAAAATTGCCAATTCATTTTTAGAAGGAAAAGAATTTGCGCAGGAAATTGGATTTCCATTGGTAATCCGGCCTTCATTTACTTTGGGCGGTACCGGCGGAAGTATTGTTTTTAAAAAAGATGACCTGGATGAAGCGCTAAACCGTGGACTTACCGCGTCGCCAATGCATGAAGTGCTGGTTGAAAAAGCAGTGATGGGCTGGAAAGAATTTGAACTGGAATTGCTGCGCGATGATAATGATAATGTGGTGATCATTTGCACCGTAGAAAATTTTGATCCGATGGGTGTGCATACCGGAGATTCCATAACCGTGGCGCCGGCAATGACATTAAGCGATACGGCGTATCAGAAAATGCGGAACACGGCCATTGCGATGATGCGCAATCTTGGCAATTTTGCCGGTGGTTGTAATGTGCAGTTTGCGCTTAGATCCGCAAACAGAAGAAATTATTGCTATAGAAATTAATCCCACGGTAAGCCGCTCATCTGCATTGGCGAGTAAGGCAACAGGTTATCCTATTGCAAAAATTGCTGCAAAACTGGCCATTGGTTTTACTTTGGATGAATTAAAAAATCAAATTACCCAAACTACTTCAGCTTATTTTGAACCGGCGCTGGATTATGTGATTGTAAAAATACCGCGCTGGAATTTTGATAAATTTAAAGGTGCTGATGATACACTTGGTTTCCAAATGAAATCGGTGGGCGAAGTAATGGCTATTGGAAGAAGTTTTGCTGAAGCGGTTCAAAAAGCTTGTCAGAGTTTGGAAAATGAAGCAGTTGGGCTGGGCTATTATGGAAAAAGCCTGATGCATGCTGAGGAAATGATAGAATATATTAAAATACCAAAATGGGATCGCATTTTCCGGATAAAAGATGCTTTAATGATAGGCGTAAGTGTAAAACGCATTTGCGAATGCTACCGGCATTGACCGCTGGTTTATTTACCAGATTCAAAAAATATGTAATTGTGAAAAAGAGCTTGCAGAAGTCACTCTGAAAACATTGCCTGATGAGCTTTTGAAAGAAGCAAAACATCTTGGTTTTAGCGATGAGCAGATAGCAAGAATCATGAAAGATGGAAGTACCGATGAAGATATTTATGAGAAAAGAAAAGCGCTGGGCATTACCAGGGTATTTAAAATGGTAGATACGTGCAGCGCCGAGTTTGAAGCAAAGACGCCTTATTTCTATAGTACCTTTGAGTAGCACTGCCAGGGAAATCATTTTGTTATCAGTTAAAAAATTACTCAATAAATCGAAAATAATTTTTGGTGAGTATTAAGTTATACAGCACCGTTCTAAAATCAGTAAATGAACTCTAACATTATCTACAACGAATCTATCCCATCTTCTAAAAAGAAAATTATTGTGTTAGGCAGCGGTCCTAACCGTATCGGACAGGGAATTGAATTTGATTATTGCTGCGTGCATGGATTGCTTGCCATTAAAGAATGCGGCATGGAAGCCATCATGATCAATTGCAATCCTGAAACCGTTTCTACCGATTTTGACATTGCCGATAAATTATATTTTGAACCCGTTTTCTGGGAACATATCTGGGAAATTATTGAGCTGGAAAAGCCTGAAGGTGTTATTGTACAGCTGGGTGGACAAACAGCTTTAAAACTGGCAAAGAGATTACATGAAAAAGGAATAAAAATTATCGGAACTTCTTTTGATAATATGGATATTGCCGAAGACCGCGGCCGCTTTAGTGATATGCTGAAAGAACTTGATATTCCTTATCCGAAATATGGAACTGCTTACGATACTGATGAAGCAATTGAAGTTGCGCAAGGCAAGTGGGTTACCCGGTTTTGGTGCGCCCAAGTTATGTACTTGGCGGACAGCGCATGCGTATTGTTTTAAATGATGAAGAACTGGAAAATGGTGTGCTGAGTTTATTAAAACATTTGCCCGGAAATAAAATTTTAATCGATCATTTTCTAGATCGTTGCCAGGAAGCAGAAATTGATGCAATATTTGATGGTGAAGATTTTCATGTAATGGGCGTGATGGAACACATTGAACCTGCCGGCATTCATAGCGGTGACAGCAATGCCGTGTTGCCTCAATTTAATTTATCGCCACTGATTGTGCAAACGATGGAAGAATATGCCGAAAAAATTGCAAGGGCTTTGCAAATAAAAGGCCTTATCAATATTCAGTTTGCCATAAAAGATAATGAGGTTTTTGTGATTGAAGCCAATCCCCGCGCATCACGTACAACTCCTTTTATTGCCAAGGCTTACCAGATTCCTTATTTAAATATTGCTACCAAAATAATGCTTGGCGAAGCAAAATTGAAAGATTTTACTTTTGAGAAAAAACTAAAAGGCTTTGCGATAAAAGAACCCGTATTTTCTTTTAATAAATTTCCCGGCGTAAACAAAGAACTGGGCCCCGAAATGAAAAGCACCGGTGAAGCAATTCGATTTATAAAAGATTTGCGTGATCCTTATTTCAGGCAGTTGTACAGAGAAAGAAGCATGCATTTGAGTAAGTAAAGAAAGGCGTCGATGTTGGGAACTATTGGATTGGCCGGTAAAATCGAAAATGAAATTGCTACATTTTGGCTTATATGAAGCGGTGTAAATCTTTTTTTAGGTGATGTTGTTTTGTGCTGAACGATATTTTAATCATTCTCATAAAAGCCAAAATATATCTTTTTGCTACTTTTAAAAAGTAAAAATTAAGCCATGATAGCCAAACAAATTTTGTTGATCGCTGCATCTGTTTTCACCTTTAATATTTCTGCAACAGCCCAGGTAAAAAAAGAAACCACTTCTGTAAGGGTTGATATCAAACAAGACACTGTCAACAATTATAAAAAGCCGCAGAAAGCGGTTACACACGGCGTTGTAACAGTGGAGGGTAAACGCATTAATTATGAAGCCACGGCAGGAACTATTGTGCTTAAAAACAATCTGGATTCGCCAACCATCAGCATGTCTTATGTGGCTTACTTTAAAGATGATGAAAAAGAGGCTTCTAAAAGGCCCATCACTTTCATTTATAATGGCGGTCCGGGCAGCTCAACCATTTGGCTTCACATGGGAGCCTGGGGACCGCAACGCGTTTTTATAAATGATACTTCAAGAACAAAAGCGCCCTACAGAACTGTGAATAATGATTACAGTCTTTTAGATGAAAGCGACCTCGTATTTATTGACGCGCCGGGCACGGGCTTTGGCGAAGTGATCACCAAAGAAAGAGGCGGAGCAGGAGAGAATAAAGATTTTTTTGGAATAGACCAGGACGGTCAGGCATTTGCTTCTTTTATTGTGCAATTCATCTCGGATTTTAACCGTTGGAATTCACCTAAATATTTGTTCGGCGAAAGCTATGGCACGTTGCGATCTGCGGTGGTAGCCAAATTGCTGCAAAGCAATCACAACGTAAACTTAAATGGCGTGATCTTGCTTTCGCAATTATTGACTTATGAAAACATGTCAGATGTAGCAAAATTGCATCCCGGAAACGATCTTCCCTACCAGCTTGCACTTCCTTCTTTTGCTGCTACTGCCTGGTATCATCACAAGCTTCCGGTTCAGCCGCCGGCCTTAGAGCCATTTTTAAAAGAAGTAGAAGAATTTGCAATGAATGAATACGCGCTTGCTTTAAATAAAGGTGCCATGCTCGATTCTGTTTCGCTTAATCACATTGCTGAAAAATTGCATAATTATACCGGACTACCGGTTATGTATATACGAAAAGCGAATCTGCGTGTATCCGGCCCGCAGTTCGAGCAAACATTGTTGGGCTCAACCAATCATATTACCGGGAGATTAGATTCCCGTTTTTCAGGAGAAGCACTCAATCCGTTAAGCGAAACGGCGCAGTACGATCCCATGGATTCTTACATTGACGCTGCCTTTACAGCTACCTTCAATAATTACATTCGTACAGAATTAAAGTTTGGGAACAACATGAAGTTTAAAGTATTTGGCGATGTACATCCGTGGGACTTTAAAAGAAGCGGATACGTGCCTTTTCCCAATGTGATGAACGACCTGGCAGAAGCAATGGTGTACAATCCCGATTTGAAAGTGATGCTGAACATGGGTTATTTCGATTTGGGCACACCTTATTTTGAGGGCATTTATGAAATGCATCATCTTCCTATGCCGGTATCATTGCAAAAAAATATAGAGTACGATTTTTACAATTCCGGGCACATGGTTTACCTGCATCCCGAATCGCTGAAACAGCTTCACGATAATGTTGCCAAATTTATACGTTCCACGCTTCGGTAATACTATTTGGCAATTATAATCTGGGAAATTTTATTGGTGACAACGAGGACACGGGTTAATTCTTTTGTCTTTTAATCATTTAAGCAATGTGGCATAACGTTGGTATGCGTTAACCGCATTTACACCACAAGCGATTGACATTCGGCTGCCTTGTGCGTAAAAAGCGTTCATCTTAAAAAGCGTGTATGAAAAATTTCTTATTAGGGCTCAGTTTTGTGGTCTTTCTTTTTTGCGGTTGCAAACCCAATAATGGCAATCATAATGGTAATCCTGTTATTGTAAAATTACCTCCTGTAGATTCCGGATCAAAACAACCTCAAACCAATCAAACCACCGGTTTTAATTATGATTTAAAAACTCCCGATCGCTCGTGGAAACTGCCTTCTGCATTGGTAGAAGTTTCAGGAAATGCCTGGGTCGATAAAGATCACCTGGTATTGATTGAAGATCTGCACCCGCAGTTGTACCTGGTAAAGATCGATAACAATAATAACGTCACCCAGGAAAAAACAATTCCTTTTGAAACTACAGACAAAGAGAAGTTCGACATAGAAGATGTAACCGTAGTTGACAATGTTGTTTACGCGTTATGGAGCCATGGCAGCCTGTTTAAGATAAGCAATTGGAACACGAAACCTGAAGTAAAGGAAATACCAACATCTTTAACCAAAGAAAACAATTCCGAAGGTCTTTGCTATGATCCGGTTTCCAAAAAACTATTGATCGCCTGTAAAGATGAATCTGGTATTCCTGATGAAAAGAAATCAACAAAAGCGGTTTATCAATTTGATATCGCCAGCGAAAAACTAGACCCAAAGCCTTTTTTAATCATTCGAAAAAAAGATTTTCAAAATTTGGCCGGGCAGGAAATTGCGTTTAATCCTTCCGCGATTGCGGTGCACCCGGTAACACACGATGTTTATATACTTTCTACACGCGACAATAAATGCATGGCGGTTTTCGGCCGTGATGGCGCCTTAAAATCTTTCCAGTTCATTGATAAAGATTTGATGCCGCAGCCGGAAGGAATTTGTTTTTCTCCCGAAGGGAAATTATATATTTCGTCGGAAGGGAAAAAGGGAGAACCTGGAAACCTTTTCTTGTTCGAGCCGAAAAAGTAGTGTTCAATGGCATCAGGGCTAAACAAATAATGAAACAGAAAGCGGATAACAAATAATGTCGATTTTTTATAAATTGATTTTGGTTTCGTTAATATTGTGTGATAGCAAACGGCAGTTCAATTATGAAAAAACATTACCAGGAAATTGTTGACGAAATTTTTGGCTCTTATTACCAGCATAGAACTTTAAGGACATTGTTTGACCCATATTCTTCTGAGTCGGGCGACACAAATGTTGACGAAAAAATTGAAATATTAAAGAAGTTATTAAACAGCAGGAAGATAACACTCGACGAAATTTTGAAAGGCTACAAATACTTCTATCAACATGAACTTGCGCATAAAGAACATGTAACAGAATCACTGCAGGATGGACTTTCCATACTTCTTACTAATTCACTGGCTTGACGGTTCCTCAACAATTCCCTGAAAAATAAAATTGTGATAAGCCAAAATGTAGTTTTTCCGGATAAGAAACAAACCATAAACTTTTAATTATAAATTTGGCAACGGTTATGTGTAGACGATTTTAAGATACCATTTCTTGGGGAAGAGCCGGCTCTTTAAAAGTCTTAAAACCACAAACAGACAAAAAATATGTCAGAAGAACAATTAAAACAACAGTTTCAGCAGGTTGAAGACAACTTCAATATGGCTGTAATTTCTAACAACGTTGACGAAATCAAAAAATGTGTAACAACAGATTGGGCCCTGGTTGATAGTCAGGGTGGAATAATTGCCCAGGAAAAATTTTTTAATGTGCTTGAGCAGGGTTTGCTTTCACATTCAACAATGACAAAAGAAATATTAAGAGTAAAAGTGTACGGTGATATTGCTTTAGTAACAGGCCGTGGACAAAATACAGGCATCTGGCAAGGACAACCTATACAAGCTGACGAATGGATTACGGATGTATACAAAAAAGAGAATGATAAATGGTTGTGCGTTTTAACACACTTAACACCCGTGAAAAAGTAGTTTAAGCGTATTTCAAACTTAATTGTATATCAACTACCTGAAAAAATTAAGTCAAAATCTTTGAAAGCTTTATGATCAAAATTGAAACGCTTGTTTTTTTTAGTGACGCGATATTTAAAGAAACTCGTACTCAAAATTCAAAAAAAGTAGAATGGCTGTTGTTACAACTCACAAAAGCCAAAATGTAGATTTTTAATTTAAAAAAGATTATCCTGCAATAAATGCGTAGGCCACAAACTGGCAAATGATGCCAAAGAGAATGCCGGTATAAATTTCAAACGGAGTATGATTGCTTACGATCATTCTGGAAGTGCCCACCAAACCGGTTATAAAAATAATCAGCATTGAAGGCAAAAAGGTTGCATACGAAGCCCCTGAATAAATGATGATGAACAATAAGCCCATCAGCGCGCCAACGCCCAAAGCGTGCATGCTGATTTTAAAATAAATATTGGCGATCAATCCAATGCTCGATGCAAGAAAAATTCCGAAAATAAAACTGGTAAGTATTTCAGGCACCTCTTCCTGGTTTTTAAAAACGAGGTACATCCAAAAATAAAAAATGTTGGTAGCGATGTAGGGAATGATTCTTTCCCGCTGCGTTTTTAATAAAATGCTTTTGATAAACCCAACCGCCTTTAATAATAAAACGGTTATTGCGGGATAAAAAATGGTGTTGTAGCCAACGCGTATCACAATCATCATTTTATCGTGCGCTGGAATTCCGATAAAATAACCGGGCTGAACAAAAGCCAGGAACCACGCTGCTATTACAGGAATAAAAAGCGGATGGAACACAAACGAAACAAGATGGGCAAGCCATTTGGTAACAAGCGGATAGCCGTTATTAAAGCCCGGCGAAGGCATTTGCATATTCTCTGACTGAATTGATAGTTCGTTCATGCTAAAGTTCTTTTCTAAGGCGTGCCACCGGAATGTTTAGCTGCTCGCGGTATTTTGCAACTGTGCGTCGTGCAATATTATAGCCTTTTTCCTGTAATAGTTCAGTAAGTTTCTCATCGCTTAGCGGGCGTTGTTTACTTTCTTCTTCTATCAAATTACTTAATATTTTTTTCACCTCGCGCGTGCTTACTTCTTCGCCGCTATCGGTAACAAGGCTTTCGCTAAAAAAGAATTTTAACCGGTAAGTGCCAAATTCTGTTTGCACAAATTTGCTGTTGGCCACCCGGCTTACCGTAGAAATATCCAGGAAAGTTTTTTCCGCAATATCTTTTAAGATCATCGGCCTCAGGTCTGTGTCTTCTCCGGTTAAAAAAAATTCTCTTTGGTATTCAACAATGGTTTGCATGGTGCTTAACAGGGTATGTTGCCTTTGCTTTATGGCATCAATAAACCATTTGGCAGAATCAATTTTTTGTTTGATAAAAAGCACCGCTTCTTTCTGGCGCTTATCTTTTTTGGTGCCGCGGTCATAATCTTTAAGCATATCTCTGTAGCCTTCGCTGATGCGAAGGTCCGGAGCATTTTTAGAATTGAGAGTTACTTCGAGTTTGCCGCCATTATTCACAACAAAAAAATCGGGGATTACGTAGCTCTGTAATTTATTGGTTTCGCCAACTTGCCCGCCGGGCTTCGGATTTAATTTGATGATCTGGTTGATCACTTCTTTAATTCCTGCATCATCCAGGCCCAGTGCGCGCTGAATTTTTTCGTAATGCTTCTTTGTAAATTCTTCAAAATAGTTCGAAATAATTTCGATGGCATAAGTAACGGCCCGGCCTTCGGCTTCCTTCCTTTTCAATTGCAATAAAAGGCATTCCTGCAAATCTCTTGCTCCCACACCGGCCGGATCAAATTGCTGAATCATTTTTATCAGGTGGTCAATTTCCTTCTCCGTGCTTTCTATATTTTGACGAAAGGCCAGGTCGTCAACAATTGATGTAATATCCCGACGTAAATATCCGTCGTCATCAATGCTTCCAATAATTTGTTCGGCAATTTTTCTTTCCCGGTCATCGAGATTGAGCATTAATAATTGCGATTTCAATGTATCGTAGAAAGATGTTTCCACCTTGTGGGGAATTGTTTTCGTTTCTTCCGGATCACCATAATTATCATCGCGGTATTTGTAATCCCCGGGCTCATCGTCACCATCGTTTACATATTCGCTGATGTCGATATTGTCGTATTCGTTTTCACTTCCGTCGTTTTCAAAATCATCGTCCGCATTTTCAAAATCATCTTTGGGCTCCTCATGCTTTTCATCAAACCCATCTTCACCGGTTTCCAAAGCAGGGTTTTCTTCCAGCTCTTCTTTTACCCGTTCTTCCAAATGAGCCGTAGGTACCTGCAGCAATTTCATCAACTGAATCTGCTGTGGCGACAGTTTTTGAAGAAGTTTTTGTTGTAATCTCTGGCTTAAAGACATTTATATTTTTTGATTTTTGAATTGTAAATTTACAGGGCAAATGTAAGAATATGTTTTTTTGGAATAAAATTTGTGGTTTCGGATTTCTCTTTCTAATTTTAGGCGCTTCTGCAACTGCCCAATCATCAATTACATTTTCGGTAAATAAAAAGTCTCACACCACTAATCAGGCATGTTACCACTGATTCATCAATACTTCGTTTATCACAAAGAAATCTTGTTTCCAATGCGTCGATAATTAAAGACGTGCCGGCGAATTTTGCAACCTGTAAATATGGTTTCTTTTGCAGGCAGGAGCTGGCGGTAGAAAGATCAATTAAATTTCCTTTGCGGGTAAGATTGGGTTCATTGGAGCAATGTAATCGCTATGAAGGAAAAAGATAAAAGCCAAAAAGTAGTTTTTTAGGTTTTTCTTCCCTATAAACAAAAACCACTTTTCATATCTTCGCCAACATGCCGGATCTTGAAAAATATGAAGCCGTAATAGGACTTGAAGTTCACACCCAATTACTTACCGAAAGTAAATTGTTTTGCGGCGACAGCACTGTTTTTGGAAATCCTCCCAATACGAATGTAAGCGCCATTTCGCTGGCGCATCCGGGCACATTACCTGTGATGAACGAAAAGGCGGTGGAGCTGGCAATCCGTTTGGGACTGGCCTTCAACTGCGATATTGTTAAGAACAATTATTTTGCGAGAAAAAATTATTTCTATCCAGACCTGCCAAAAGGTTACCAGGTAACCCAGCATACAACACCGATCTGCCGGAACGGAACAGTAACCATACATGTAAATGGAAAGCAGCGAAATGTTTTATTAAACAGGATTCATCTCGAAGAAGATGCAGGCAAAAGTATTCATGATGCAGATGATCAGTACACCTGTATCGACCTGAACCGCGCCGGAGTTCCATTGCTTGAAATTGTTTCTGAGCCCGATCTGTATTCTGCTGAAGAAGCATTTGCCTATGTAACAGAAATAAGAAAAATGGTTCGCTATCTGCAAGTTTGCGATGGTAATATGGAGGAAGGCAGTATGCGCTGCGATGCCAATATTTCGGTAAGATTAAAAGGAGAAAAAAAATTGGGAACCAAGGTTGAAGTAAAAAATCTCAACTCGATCAGGAATGTAAAACGCGCCATAGATCATGAAATAAACCGGCTGATACAACTATTGGAAAACGGCGAAGAAGTTGTTCAGCAAACAAGAAGTTTTGATGCAGGAAACGGTACTACTTTTTCGTTAAGAACAAAAGAAGAAGCCAACGATTACCGGTATTTTCCGGAGCCCGACCTGGCGCCGTTTGTAGTTACCGATGAAGAAATCGCTTTGATAAAAAAATCGATGCCCGAACTTCCGCAGGCTTTGGAAAAAAGGCTTGTAGTGGAATATGCTTTATCGCCCGAAGCAGCAAAAGTGATAGGTGATGACCGCGAAACAGCGTTATTTTTTCAAAGCCTTATCAATCATACCAGCCATTTTAAGGCGGCTGCCAATTGGATTATCGGGCCGGTAAAATCTTACCTCAATGAAAATAGTATTGGGATTGAAGGCTTTCCAATCAACCCAAAATCGATGGCGAAATTAGTAGACCTGGTGGAAGAAGGAAGCGTAAGTTTTGGAATAGCTTCTTCTAAAATTTTCCCGGTGCTGGTTTCGGTCTGATGAAAAACTGCCGATAGAAATTGCCAAAGAATTAAACGTGCTGCAGGAAAAAAATGACGAGGCAATCAATACTTGGATTGATGAAGTGCTGGCAAACATGCCGGATAAAATATCGGAATATAAAAAGGGTAAAAAGAGTTTAATCGGTTTATTTGCCGGAGAAGTAAAAAAGAAAAGCAACGGAAAGGCAGACATGCGCACCGTTAATACCATACTCAATCAAAAACTAAATTCATAAAATAATAGAAAGAATCCATGAATAAATTATTTGTCTTTTTAAGTGTAATCTTTTTATCTGCATGCACATCGCAGCATAAAACGGAAGGATTTAAAGTGAACGGTGTTTTAGAAAATGCCCCGGATCAAAAAGTATATCTGGAGCAATTATTCTTTAACCAAAATGCGCCGCAGGTATTGGATACGGTAGATATGGTAAACGGGAAATTCACCATAAAAGTCGCTTCAAACGAAGAAGGCTTATATCGCATCCGGTTTGAAAAAAATGCCGGTTACCTGATGGTAAATGATAACGATGATATTAATTTTTCTGCAAATGCCGGCGATTCCACATTGGTGTCGGCAAGGTTTAATACGCCCTGCCAATGCATCGCTCACCAGCCTCATTTTAAAACTGGATTCCATCCACACTAATTTGATCAAAGAAGATCAAATGATCCAGGAATACCAAAAACAAAAAAATGATTCGATGGCTTTTTTAGCAGCGAACAATTTTAATGTAAGCAACGAATCGTACAAAAATTTCCTGGTGCGCTATGTGGATACGGCTCAAAGCCCGGTAGTGGCCTTATTTGCTTTAAGCTATGCGCAGGAAGTGAATATCGATACGGTGAAGAGCCTTTTAGCGCGCCTCACCAATAAGTATCCTAAAAATTCTTCTGTGGCTGAAGTGGTTAAGCAGATCAATCAATATTCCACATCGCAACAGGAAAGGCCTAAAACTGCGCCTATTACGGTTGGACAAGAAGCCCCGGATTTTACATTGCCCGACGTAGATGGAAAGCCATTTACAATGAGCTCGCTTCGCGGAAAATATGTTTTAATAGATTTTTGGGCCAGCTGGTGTGGTCCGTGCCGGCAGGAAAATCCAAATGTGGTGGCCAGCTACAATCAATTTAAAGATAAAAATTTTACCATTTTGGGCGTTTCGCTCGATAAGGAAAAATCTGCATGGTTAAAAGCCATAAAAGACGACGGGCTTAACTGGAAACAAGTAAGCGACCTTAAATTCTGGAACAGCGAAGCCGCAACATTATACCAGGTTGAGGGAATTCCTTTTAATGTTTTGGTAGATCCGCAGGGCAAGATAATCGGCAAAGAATTAAGAGGCGAAGATCTTCACGCCAGGCTTAGCGAAGTGTTGAAATAAATTCGGTTAGATAATTCGCAACGCTTTACAAAAGCTTGTAAGAACCCAGGGCAAAACCAGCCAGAAATATTCGCGGATAAAAATGAGGAAAAGAATGATTGCAATTAAAGAGATAAAAAACATGATCCAATATTGTCTTACAGATTGAGTTTTGTCCATCACGAAAAATTTTATGCAAATATAATTGTAAAACTAATCGAACCAATTTTTATACGATCAGTTTAAAAGACGAAAATCGATAAAATGGCTTATATGAGATTTGAAATCAACCCTTTCTTTAAAAGAGAGATTTTTATAAAATAGCTTGTGTGGCGTGTGCTATTTGCGATTGCTTCTTTTCTCATTCCGGTCATTACCATTCAACGAGGCCTTCGGTGATTTAAAAGAGCCGGCCCAATTAATTACTGATGAAGTTGGCGCTCCTTCTTTACGAACTCTTATCAATTGCATATGTTCGAGATCTGCAATAAACTTTTCTGCATGGGCATTAAGTATGTCGATAGTTAGGGTTTGCATGCTTTGATTTTTTTAGGACAAGTATTATTGGGGTTTTCAAAAAGAAATATTTATTAATAATATGCAATAATTTGACCAATTTTTTTTGATTGCCTGGTCCGATTCCGGCCTTCAAAGCATTATTCTGCGCTCAAAGTTTTGAAAAAATCGGAAAATTTACAACATCAATTTGTAGCAATTATTTTTTTAGGTAAATTTTTTATAGATAATCAATGAGTTATGAAGGTGTCTCAAAAAAATCATTAAAAATTGAAGCATAGTATTCTAAATTCGGTTTACCTTCGCCCTCCTTAAAAAAAAGCCGGGATAGCGGCTAATTTAATTCAAACGATTTTCTGAAATTAAAAACAATACAGAAAATCTATAAAAAACAAAAATGAGCAAATTACATTTCACCACTAAACATGCGAATGAGGCTACCGTGCAGCGTAACTGGTACGTTGTTGACGGCACTAATCAAACCGTAGGCCGCATGTGCGCTAAAATAGCGTCCGTTCTCCGTGGTAAGAACAAAGCCTATTATACGCCCCACGTTGATTGCGGCGATTTTGTGATTGTTACCAATTGCGATAAAGTAAAATTTACCGGCAAAAAACTTGACGATAAAGTTTACATTAATTATAGCGGCTACCCTGGTGGTAAAAAAGAGGAAACAGCGGGTGACCTTCTGAAACGCAGGCCCGATGTGGTAATTGAAAGAGCAGTAAAAGGCATGTTGCCCAAAAATCGTCTTGGCCGTAAAATGTACAAAAAACTTTACGTTTATGCCGGATCAGAGCATCCTCATACTGCACAAAAACCTCAAACCTTAAAATTCTAAAAAAAATTGAAAGTGAAAACTGGATCTACATTTTCACATTTTCACATTTTCATATTTTCAAATTAATATAATGGAAAAACAAAAAAATGCAGTAGGCCGTAGAAAACAAGCCGTAACACGCGTTTTCCTTTCTAAAGGAGATGGTAATATCACTATCAACGGAAAGGATTATAAAACTTATTTTCCCCTGGTTTATTTGCAAAATCAAGTAGAGGCGCCGTTAAAAACAATAGAATCTGCCGATAAGTTTGATGTAACCGTAAATGCAACCGGTGGTGGTGTAAAAGGACAGGCAGAAGCAGTAAAACTGGGCATATCCCGCGCGCTTTTGCAAGTAAATCCTGAATACAGGCCTGCATTAAAAGCAGCAGGCTTGCTTACGCGCGATCCACGTGCAGTTGAGCGTAAAAAACCAGGTAAGAAGAAAGCAAGAAAAAGCTTCCAGTTTAGTAAGAGATAAGAAGCAAGATATTAGTAGCAAGTCGCAGGACAGAAGCATGTACTTCTTGCTACTTGATACTTGCTACTTAACTACTTAATACTATTTTAAAAACAATTTTAATAAATAATAAATGGAAAATAATACTTCTTTACAACAGCAGCTTTTAGAAGCAGGCGTACACTTCGGCCATTTAAAAAAGAAGTGGAACCCTAAAATGTTGCCTTACATTTTTGCTGAGAAAAAAGGTATTCATATTATAGATCTTAACAAAACGGTTGAAGGCCTTGAAGAAGCGGCCGCTGCCATGAAATCTATCGCCAAAAGCGGTAAAAAAATCATGTTTGTGGCTACCAAAAAACAAGCAAAAGAAATTGTAACCGAAGCAGCAAAAAGGGTAAATATGCCTTTTGTTACTGAGCGCTGGCTGGGTGGTATGCTTACCAACTTTAATACCGTTCGCAAAAGCGTAAAGAAAATGCAGAGCATTGAAAAAATGCTTAACGATGGCACACTCGACAGCATCACGAAGAAAGAACGCCTTACTTTAACCCGCGACAGGGATAAAATGGAAAAGGTTTTGGGCGGTATCGCTGCTATAAGTCGTGTTCCGGCGGCCTTATTTTTGGTAGATATCGGGCACGAGCATATTGCTCTTTCTGAAGCAAAACGCCTTAACATCACCACATTCGGAATGGTGGATACCAACTGCGACCCCAACAAAGTTGAATTTTCAATTCCGGCCAATGATGATGCTACCAAATCAATCGCCATCATTACTAATTATATAGTAGCTGCAATTGCTGAAGGGCTTGCAGAAAGACAGGCGGAAAAAGAAGAAGATAACGACGAAGGTGAAGAGCAGGATTCACGCGCTATGAAATTTGACGAAGGTTCTGAAGAAGGTGGCGATCGCCGCAGAGGTGGCAGTCCGGCAGGTGGCAAAGGCCGCAGTGCAGCAGGCCCTCAAAAACGCAGGGTGGCTGGTCCGGGACAAGCTGGCAACAGAGGTCCGGGTGGCGCGCGCAGATAATAATATTTCAACAAAATGATAATGCGATAATGTTGGATACAATTAAACAATTAATCGTATTCAACATTTATCATTTAAAAAATTCAATAAAAAATGAGCACAACAACGATAACAGCAGCAGATATTAATAAGCTTCGCCAGCAAACCGGCGCCGGAATGATGGATTGCCGCAAAGCTTTGGTAGAATCAAATGGTGATTTTGAAGCAGCCATCGACTATTTAAGAAAAAAAGGCCAGAAAGTTGCCGCGCTTCGTGGCGATCGTGAAGCAAAAGAAGGAGTGGTAATTGCTAAAACCACCGCGGATAATAAAACAGGTTTTATTATTAACGTAAGTTGCGAAACAGATTTCGTTAGTAAAAATGCAGAATATATTGCATTTGCCCAATCTATTATGGACGCAGCAATTGCCAATAATGTAAACAGCGTTGAAGAATTGAATGCCGTTAAAATCGGAAATGAAACCATTGCTGATAAACTTAACGAGCAGGTAGCAAAAATTGGCGAAAAGATCAGTGTTTCCAGGTTCGAAAGAGTGGAAGCGCCTTATGTGGCAGCCTACATCCACGGTTCTTACAGGATGGGTGTTTTGGTAGGCTTCAACAAAGTAAATGAAGAAGCCGGAAAAGATGTTGCTATGCAAATTGCCGCGATGAATCCTATCGCAATTGATCAATCTTCCGTTCCTGCAGAAACGATCGAGCGTGAAAGAAATATCGCCATTGAACAAGTAAAGGCTGAAGGTAAGCCTGCTGAAATGGCCGAAAAGATCGCTGTGGGTAAAATCAATAAATTCTTTAAAGAAAGTACGTTGCTTGCGCAGGCTTTTGTAAAAGACGGTAACAAATCCGTTGGCGACTACCTGAAAGGCTTAGACGCAGATCTAAAAATTACCGAATTTAAAAGAGTTGCCTTAGGTTAAAACCTCATAAATAATATAATTTTAAAGAGCCGTTTTTCGGCTCTTTTTTTTGGCGCCAATTTTTTTTGGCTGTGGCTCTCTGTGCAACTCCGTTTAATATTTTTTTACACAAGGTAACGCAGAGTAACATAAAGTATCACTGAGCTCTTCTGCAAGGCTCTGTGCAACTCTGTGTAATATTTTTTTCACAGAGTAACACAAAGTATCACTGAATTCTTCTCAAGACCTCTGTGCAACTCTGTGTAATGTTTTTACAAAAGAACACTCTGTTGCTTGCTTCCGTTTCACGAAACTTGCTTTGACAGTTTGATTGAGATAAGCCAAAATATAGTTTTTGCAATATCAATTTGATAAAGTTCTGACCAATAAATCGTACCTGAATAAATTCAATAAAAATTATCCATTATCTTGCACCGATTTTAAAAATCGAAATCTACAACAGCAACCTACTTATGCTTCCTAAGTTTAAACGAATTCTTCTCAAACTTTCCGGTGAATCTTTAATGGGCGATAAAAATTTTGGCCTCGACTCGCAAGTGCTTTCTCAATATGCGCAGGACATAAAATTGATTACCGAATTAGGTGTGCAGGTGGCCATTGTAATTGGCGGCGGCAATATTTACCGCGGCATGAATGAGGCAGAAACCGGTATTGAACGCGCACAGGGAGATTACATGGGAATGCTTGCAACCGTAATCAACGGAATGGCCTTGCAAAGCGCCCTCGAAAGAGCTGGCGTGTATACCAGATTGCAAAGCGCCATAAAAATGGAACAAATTGCAGAACCTTACATCAGGCGCAGAGCCATACGGCACCTGGAAAAAGGGCGCGTCGTAATTTTTGGTGCGGGAACCGGAAATCCTTATTTCACAACCGATACAGCGGGCTCGCTTCGCGCAATAGAAATAAAAGCAGACGTGATCTTAAAAGGCACGCGCGTTGATGGAATTTACTCAGCCGATCCGGAAAAAGACAAACTGGCTAAAAAATTCGAAACCATAACCTTCGCGGAATGCATCTCCAAAAATTTAAAAGTAATGGACATGACGGCCTTTACTCTTTGCATGGAAAACGAATTGCCGATAATTGTATTTGATATGGACACTCCCGGTACACTGCTTCGCGTAACTACCGGCGAAAAAGTAGGCACTTTGGTAAGCGGATAATTTTAATTATCTTGCCTGACCTGAATATACGATTGTAGTTGGTATCCATCCTTTGAAAAAATCCACAAATAACCCCCGTGGAATTATATTATATTGTGCTACGTTATTCTTTTAAAACAAACAATGACTTATGTGGATTTGGTGGATCGTATCCCTGATCGTTCTTATTGCCTGTTTCATTTTTGCTTACCGGATGATTGTAAGTAGTTATGATTTTCTGCCGGCCGATAAAAAAAATTTACTTCTGCTTGGTAAAAACAAATCAGCTCAAAACGCTGCATCAGCCGAACAGGAAATCATCAAAAGCTTAAAAAGTAAATTGCAATCAGTAGAAGAAAACAATGCCTTTTATGAACTGCAGTTTTCTAAATTTCAACAAAGGTTGAATGCGCTGGAAGAGATTTCCACGTCCCCTCAGGCGTTGCAAAAAGAAGATGATGAAGATTGGAAGGAATTGTATTATGAGGAAAATGAAAAAAAAGAAAAACTCGAAAATGAGCTTGACGAAACCCGTCAGCAATTGGATGAGTATGAGCACAAATTTAAGCTGTCCGAAGAAAATAGCATGAAGTGGAGCGGATTGCAAAGTGATTATGACGCAAGGTTACACGATTTGCAATCTATGCAAAACCATATGGGTTTACTGCAAAGACAACTTGAAGCAGCCGCGCAGCGTGAAAAAGAACTGGAGCAATTGCTTGCCGCTGAAATTGCGCAAAAGAAAAAATTTGCGTATCTGGAAAGCGAAAATACAAGGCTTAAAACCGAAACTGATGATCTTAGAAAAAATTTGGATCAAATAAATCAACAACGGCACGAATACCAGGCGCGGGCCGCATATGTACAACAATTGGAAAGCAAGATTGCCATTTATGAAGAAGAAAAGGCAAAAATAATTTCCAACCTGGAACTGATGGTGAGTCAAAACAAAGTGTTTTCCTAAGAAAGATAGTTATAGGCTTTTTAGAGTTACCCCTTGAAAATTTTCTGTAGTATGAAAGTTGCTTTTCCTGTGTAACACCGGAATCTATTTTTTACTTTTTAAATCTACAATCATGAATTTTCAAACCATCAACAAACAAAGAAAATTTGTTTTAATCTCAGCCGCAATTGGGTTTATTTCAATGTTTTTACCGTGGATTTCCGTGTCCATACTTGGTTATAGCCAAAGTGTAAACGGCATGCATGATAAGGGAATTTTAGTCTTTTTGTGTTTTGTTGCAAGCGGAGTTATCGCGTACCTGGGCGATCAAACAAAAAATCTAGAAAGGTCAATGTGGATGGTCACCTTATTTGCAGGGGCGTTGGCGCTGCTTATTATTATCTGGTTTTACACTCAGGCTGCGGACTCGTTTATGGGATCCTCCATGATTGGCTTTGGGCTTTATATTGCCGCGATTGCAGCCATTGGCATTCTCGCCGCATCTTACATTTTTAGATCACCGGCCGATAGTATTAAAGACGGATTCAACAACATTAAAAAAGACATTGAAAGCAAAATGAGCAATGCCGGAAGTGCAACTAATAAGCCTGTGCCGCCGCCGCCAGGCAATACAACTAATGAAAATCTGAACCCGCCCATTTAATATTGGATTTATTTTTTTGGGAAAACGTTTTTAAAGGAATGCTTTCCTGTTGGCAAAATTCATATCAATAATCCTTCTAAATTTGTAAGTATAAATACAGAAGAATGAACGATAACGGTTCCATAGCCAACATAAGAAAAGTATACGAATTGCAATCTCTCTCAGAAAAAGATGTTGATGAAAATCCTATCGTGCAATTTAAAACCTGGTGGCACCAGGCAATAGAAAGTAACATTGAAGAGCCCAATGCGATGACATTGGCTACTTGTGGCCTGCCGGGTAAGCCTTCAGCCAGGATCGTTTTATTAAAAGGAATTAACGAAACCGGGTTTATATTTTTTTCTAATTACAACAGTCGCAAGGGCAAAGAGATCAATCAAAACCCTTTTGTATCTCTTGTGTTTTTTTGGAAAGAATTGGAGCGCCAGGTAAGAATAGAAGGAACGATAACAAAGATGGATGAAAAAGAAAACGATGCCTACTTTGCGTCGAGGCCATTTGAAAGTCAGATTGGCGCATGGAGTTCCCCTCAAAGCGAAGTAATAAAAAGTTCCGAAGTGCTGCAGGAAAATGTAGAAAGATATAAGCAGCAATTCGGAACTCGTCTTGTTCCGCGTCCCGGTTTTTGGGGCGGTTACCATGTAGCGCCCGATCGCATTGAATTTTGGCAGGGGCGACCCGGCCGGCTTCACGACCGGTTACAATACACTTTATCCGAAAATAATTTATGGAAAATAGAAAGGCTGGCGCCTTAGCTTTTTGACAAGTTATTTGCCCGCTTTTTCAGCTGTATCTTTTGGTGCTGATGCTTTGCTTTTTGTACTGGCAGGCCTTGTTTTGCCAAATGAACCTTTAAATATTTTACCTTTTTTTGTCTTTTTATCGCCGCGTCCCATTGAATTATGTTTTAATTTTTTTGAAAATTGTAATAAAAAAAGCAAGATACATCAATGCATCTTGCTTTGTAAAAATTTTTCGAAAATTAGATTTTCGATGATAATTCTTTTCCTGCCTTAAATTTAGCAACTTTTTTAGCTTTAATTTTAATGACAGCTCCGGTTTGAGGATTGCGGCCATTACGTGCAGCTCTTTTGCTAACAGAAAAAGTACCGAAGCCAACAAGGGTAACCTTACCACCACCTTTAAGGGTTTTGGTAACTGCTCCAATAAAAGAATCTAAAGCAGCATTAGCCTGTGTTTTAGTAACTCCTGCATCATCAGCCATCTTGGCGATTAGTTCAGCTTTGTTCATAATGATTTATTTGATTTTTAACAGCGACAAATATAGAAGGTTTTTCAATGCAATAAAATTTTTTGAAATTTTTTTTTCCACCCACTGTGCTGAAATCCGCAATTGGTAAGGGCTTCGGCGACGAAGTGCTTTTCAGCTTTTAAAAACTATAAGATTAGGTTTTTCTGAAACTCCGTGCTGTAGCGGTTTCTAGCCCATCAACTAACTTGATACCCGTATAAACACTGTATTTCTGTGTAGTATTTGTACTTTAAAAAGGGGTAAAAAATGTCAAGCCCTTATGATACTTTCTGAAGAAGGGTACCGAAAGAAATTACCCGGTCGCCCCACTTCTGAAGAGTTTTTCGTCCAAGTTGCGGCGCAAATCGCTTAAGATATTCGTGATAATCATTTTTTGATTTCGTTACAAATTGCGTTATAAAGGTTTTACCTTCTGTCTCATCCTGATCGAGCAGCTGATAAAAGTGGTGATCGTAAAACAACCCGGTGTTTATAATTTCCGGTATATAGTTTTCGTGTTGCCATTTTAGCCATTCATCTAAAATAACATGGTCCACTTTGTAAGTGATGTTGTAAATAAACATAATCAAAATTTTATTTCAAGGAATACGGGGCAATGATCGCTGTGTTTAATCTCCGGAAAAATTTTTACATTCTGTATGTTATCGGCAAGGTTATCAGTAACACTGATGTAATCGATGCGCCAGCCTTTGTTATCTAATCTTGTACTGGGCCGCATTACGCTCCACCAAGTGTATTGATGCGGGTCTTTGTTGAGATACCTGAATCCGTCGGTGAATCCGTTAGCCAATAATTTGTCCATCCATGCACGCTCTTCCGGTAAGAAGCCCGTGGTTTTCTTATTGGAAACAGGATTATGAATATCAATTTCCTTATGGGCAATATTATAATCTCCACATAAAATGATTTTGTTTCTTGTCTTTTTTAAATCATTTAAATAGTCTAAAAACTCATCAAGCCAAACATATTTATAAGATTGCCGTAATTCGCCGCTGGTGCCCGATGGGAAATAGGCATTGATCAAAGTAATGTCGCCAAAATCGGCGCGCAATACCCTGCCTTCAAAATCGCTCTGTTCTTTTCCATGCCCATATTCTACATTACGTGGTTCAATCTTGGTTAGAATTCCGACACCGCTATACCCTTTTTTTTGCGCAAGAAAAAAGTAAGAACGATATCCTGCCGATTCTATGGCCACGCGATCTATATCGGTTTCGTGTGCTTTCACTTCCTGAATACAAACGATGTCTGCAGGATCTGTTTTTAGCCACTCGATAAAGCCTTTTTTTATCGCGGCTCTTAGTCCGTTTACGTTGTATGTTATAATGCGCATAAAAAAGTTTTGTTGGTTAACTGTTTACTTAGTCTGAATGATGTGGTTGAGATAAGCCAAAACATAGATTTTTTTGTTTTAAAGCTATATATTATTCATAGGTCGATACCAAAGACTATGCTTCATAATCCAATTGCGGCCTGAGCCATTTTTCCACTTCTTCCAGCGACATATTTTTTCTTTTTGCATAATCTTCTACCTGGTCTTTTCCAATTTTTCCTATACCAAAATATTTGCTTTCGGGATGTGCAAAATACCACCCGCAAACTGACGAAGCAGGATACATGGCCAATGATTCTGTCAAAGTTATACCAGCATTTTCAGTAGCATTCAACAATTCAAAAAGCTTATATTTTTCGGTATGGTCCGGGCAGGCAGGATATCCCGGCGCCGGACGTATTCCTGTATATTTTTCTTCGATCAATTCTTTAGAAGACAACTGTTCCTCTGCTGCATAACCCCAAAATTCTTTACGTGTTCTTTCATGCAGCAATTCTGCAAAGGCTTCGGCCAGCCTGTCTGCCAGGGCTTGCAACATAATTTTGCTGTAGTCATCAAATTCTTTATTGAACCTTTCGACGTGTGTTTCGATACCGTGTATGGAAACAGCAAACGCGCCGAGATGGTCAGCCCCTTCATGGAAACTTGCCCTTGAGCAGAAGTTTGCATGAATGGGCTTGGTTTTACAAAATCCGCCAGTGATATATTCGGCTGCCCCGGCGCTTTCTTTACCTGCTGGCGCAGAAATTCGAGGTTGAAATTTTTTCCATCAGTGTTTTTCACTTCTACTGTATCATCCGACGTAGCATTCGCTTCCCAAAAACCAACAACTCCTTTGGCAGTAAGCCATTTTTCTTTTATAATTTTTTTCAAAAAAACCTGTGCTTCTTCATAAAGCTTAGTTGCGGCTGTGCCTATTTTTTCATCAGATAATATTGCAGGGAATTTTCCATGCATTTCCCATGCGATGAAAAATGGCTGCCAATCCAGGTATTCATAAATTTCATTGAGGTCATAATCTTCAAATACTTTTATGCCGGTAAAGTTGGGTGTTACCGGTTTGAAATTATTCCAATCGATAGTTAATTTATTTTTTTGCGCTTGCGCGAATGAAAGCATTGCTTTAGCCGATCTCTTGTTTCCAAAATCATTTTTTAGTTTTTCGTATTCATTTTTTACGCCTGATAAAAATTCATCTTTAGTTTCTTTGTTCAATAAATTTCCGGCAACGGTTACACTTCGGGAAGCATCCAATACATGTACCACTCCGTTATCAAACTCAGGTGCAATGCGTACTGCAGTATGCATTCGCGAGGTTGTAGCGCCGCCGATCAGCAGAGGAATTGTAAAATTATTTCTCTTCATTTCCCTCGCTACGTGTACCATTTCATCAAGCGAAGGCGTTATTAATCCGCTCAGCCCAATCATGGATACATTTTGCTCTTTGGCAACTTGTAAAATTTTTTCTGCAGGCACCATTACGCCAAGGTCAATTATTTCATAGCCATTACAGCCAAGCACAACGCCTACAATATTTTTACCTATATCATGAACATCACCTTTTACAGTTGCCATTAAAATTTTACCGGGGCCTGCGCCTTCTACATTTAGTATACCGGCTTCTATGTTTGCCTGTCTTGTTTTTTCTTTTTCCGCTTCAATAAAGGGAAACAAATAATTCACGCTTTTCTTCATTACCCTTGCGCTTTTTACCACCTGTGGCAAAAACATTTTGCCACTTCCAAAAAGATCGCCAACCACGTTCATGCCATCCATCAGCGGGCCTTCAATTACATCAAGCGGTTTGGGATATTTTAGGCGGGCTTCTTCCGTATCCGCTTCAATATAATCAGTAATTCCATTTACCAAGGCGTGAGTTAAACGCTTTTGTACATCTTCATTTCGCCATGCCTCATCTTTTACAATTTCTTTTCCTTTTGCCTTTACCGTTTCTGCAAATGCCAGTAACCTATCGGTAGCATCTTCTTTTCGGTTAAGGATTACATCTTCGCAAAGCTCTTTTAATTGCGGCTCAATATTTTCGTAAATCTGCAACTGGCCTGCGTTTACAATGCCCATATCCATTCCGGCTTTTATAGCATGATAGAGGAATACGGCATGCATGGCTTCTCTAACAGTATCATTGCCCCGAAAAGAAAAAGATACGTTGCTTACACCGCCACTTACTTTTGTAAGCGGCATCAGTTTTTTTATTTCGCGCGTGGCTTCTATAAAATCCACACCATAATTATTGTGTTCTTCAATGCCGGTTGCGATGGCAAAAATGTTTGGATCGAAGATGATATCTTCCGGATTGTAGCCTGCCTGTTCAGTTAAAATTTTATAAGCCCGCTGACATATCTCCACTTTACGTTCTTTAGTATCCGCTTGCCCTTTTTCATCAAAAGCCATTACAATTACGGCCGCGCCAAAGCTTTTACAAACAATAGCCTGTTCCAAAAATTTCTCTTCGCCTTCTTTCATCGAGATGGAATTCACAATGCATTTTCCCTGCACGCATTTTAACCCGGCTTCGATAATATTAAATTTAGAAGAGTCGATCATTACCGGAATCTTCGCAATATCCGGCTCTGCCTGAAGTAAATTTAAAAAAGTGGTCATGGCTTTTTCGCCATCGAGCAACGCATCATCCATGTTTACATCAAGAATTTGTGCGCCACCTTCTACCTGTTGCCGCGCCACAGACAACGCTTCTTCATAATTGCCGCTGCGTATCAGCCTTGCAAATTTTTTGGAGCCCGTAACATTGGTTCTTTCGCCGACGTTAATAAAAAGCGTTTCAGGACGCACAACCAAAGGCTCCAATCCTGAAAGGCGCAAATAAGGTTTTATCGTTTTTGTTGCTGACATTTTTTATTTCGTTTTTTCCGAAGCCCTGAAACCAATCGGCGCTCTCGGTTTATTTTCCTGTATCAATAGTTTTTTTAAATACGCGAATATTGTTTTTATCTCATCATCATTCTTCACCAAATGCTGTTCTATTTTTTCTATTTTCATCCAAAGATCTTTGTTATCCAAAATCAATTGTTTCATTTTAGTAAAAAGCCGGATGATCTGAATATTTACCTGGATGGCAGTTTCAGAGTTTAATACGCTTGAAAGCATGGCAACGCCTTGTTCGGTGAAAGCATACGGCAAGTTTTCTTGAATGCTTCCCCTATTCTCTAAGATCACAATTTGTGATCTTAGAGAATTTTTATTCTTCTTTGTGATAGTTGAAACATAAAATCATCCGGAAATCTTGTAGCATTCCTTTTTACCGCCTGATTTAAAACTCTTACTTCTACCCCATACATCTCCGCTAAATCCTTATCCAGCATTACTTTTTGTCCTCGTATTAAATAAATCTTTTCAAGAATGTTTTTTTCTGAAACCATTACAATTGGCAAATTTGATTTTGGCATAATTTAAATTTTTATAAATTTAATATTATAAATCGCGCTAATCAAAATCTGCTTATCTGTATTTAAAATCGCAATTCGTAAAGATCTCAGTTCAGTTCCATCCTTATTCTTCCGTCAACCGCACTTTCTAACTCTTTTTCCATAACCGGCAATTTTCTCGCTTTAAATTTCTTTACCTGCTCCGCAATATGCCTGATATGATCCGGCGTTGTACCGCAACATCCGCCTACAATATTTACAAATCCCTCACGCGCCCAATCTTCCAAAATGTGCGCTGTTTCTTCGGGCTGTTCATCATATTCTCCAAAAGCATTGGGCAAGCCGGCATTGGGATAAGCTGATGTATAGCAACTTGCTATCTCACTTAATTCTTCAATATGCGGGCGCATTTCTTTTGCCCCTAATGCGCAATTCAATCCTACACTTAATGGATTGGCATGTGAAACAGAAATGTAAAATGCTTCCAGCGTTTGGCCGCTCAAAGTTCTTCCGCTTGCATCTGTAATCGTTCCACTGATCATGATCGGCAATTCGGCCGCTCCGTTCCTCTGAAGAGGATTTTCCCTGAAATACTTTTTAATTGCGTAAATGGCCGCTTTTGCATTCAGCGTATCAAAAATAGTTTCCACTAAAAGAAGATCAACACCGCCATCCACCAGGCCTTTAACTTGTTCATAGTACGCGTTCGCTACCTCATCGAAAGTTACCGTACGAAATCCAGGATTGGTTACATCAGGCGAAAGACTCAAAGTCTTATTAAGAGGGCCAATCGCTCCTGCAATATATTTTTCAACGTTATCAGGATTGGCTGATGCAAATTCCAAAACCGCTTTTCTCGCGCATTGTGCCGCCGCAACATTTAATTCATACGCCAGCGATTGCATGTCGTAATCTGCCTGGGCAATAGATGTACTGCTGAATGTATTGGTTTCAATGATATCGGCGCCGGCTTCTAAATAAGCTTTATGAATGGATTGGATTATTTGCGGCTGCGTTAAGCTTAACAGATCGTTATTTCCTTTTACATCTTTATGCCAGTTTTTAAAACGCTCACCACGATAATCTTTTTCTTCCAGTTTATATTGCTGTATCATGGTGCCCATAGCGCCATCTATGATTAATATTCGTTCGTTAAGACAATCTTCTATTGTTTTTTTCATTATTGAAAATTATTTTTAAAGTAAAGCGATTTAGATTGTTGCGTGTTATTCACTGTCGACATTTTAAGCCAGGAAAATCCCAATATTCCCGAGATAAGCGATGCACCAAGAATGGAAATTTTCGATTCATTAATGGTATCCGCCGTATCAAACGCAAGCAGTGTAATAAAAATAGACATGGTAAAACCAATGCCTGCTAAAAATCCGATGCCTAGAATTTGTTTCCATTTTAAATCTCCCGGCAGGGCGCAAATTCCGGTGGCTACCGCCAAAAAGCTAACCAGCATAATCCCTAAAGGTTTACCGACAATTAAACCGGCAAAAATGCCGACGCTATTGGCGTGTAGCAAACCATCAGACCATGAGTTGCCCAAAACGATGGCAGTATTGGCAAGTGCAAACAACGGTAAAATGATAAACGCAACCGGCTTATGCAGCCAGTGTTGCAACCGGTAAGACGGAGCTTCTTTTTTGCCTTTGCCAAACGGAATAGCAGAGGCCAGTAAAATTCCGGCCAGTGTGGAATGAACACCCGACTGCAACATAAAATACCACATTACAATGCCGCCGATCAGGTAAAATGCAAGGCTGTTTATTTTAAAACGATTGAGTAATAACAACCCGCCAAAAACGATTAACACAAATAATAAATTAATTAATGAAACGGAACTTGTGTAAAAAATCGCAATTACGATGATGGCGCCGAGGTCATCTATCACAGCAATAGCGGTTAACAATATCTTTAAAGACGCCGGAACGCGGTTGCCTAACAGAGAAAGAATCCCAATGGCAAAGGCAATATCAGTGGCCATCGGTATACCGGCGCCGGATTGCGTTGCAGTGCCATAATTGAAAAGCAGGTAAAGGCCGGCCGGAACAATCATTCCGCCGATTGCCGCGAAACCAGGAAGCAAAGCATTCTTTAAATTAGAAAGCTCGCCAACATAGAGTTCCCGTTTTAATTCAAGGCCAATCAGCAAAAAGAAAATGGACATTAAGCCTTCATTGATCCAATGTTCTGCGCTTAAGCCGGCAAATTTGAAATGCCAAAGGTTTAAATAGTTTTCCTGCAAGGCAGAATTGGCCAGCAAAAGTGAAATAACCGTGCATAAAATAAGAACAATGCCGCCTCCTTTTTCACTCTCAAAAAACTCCTTGAACAATATGGTCAGTCTCATTTAAATCCCTTTAAATTTATTGTATGATGATGTTCCGGTGCAACAGGAAAGCTAAACGCTTTATGAGTTGGAACAAGATTGCGCAGCAGGTGCTAAAAAACTATAAACTGAAAAACGAAATTAAAAATCCTGTGGAATGGTGCAGAATGTTTTTTCGTTTATTAGTTCAGTTTTGTTGAAGTGCCAACTGTGCAAAATATTCAGGCCGAACAATAAACAAATCCGCCGGAATACCTGTAAAATTAAGGTAATGGGGTTAGATTTCAAAAAATCAACATCAACCCAAAATATCAAATTTCTACATTATGGCTTTTCAGAGAAGCTTTTTGGAGCTTCCGGCTCGGCAAGCTTTTTTGCAAATTTACCGATGGTAAGCCCTTGCCCCACGATAGAAAACAGCACAATAATATAAGTAATGGTTACAAACATATCGCCATACATATATTTGGGAACCGACAAGGCAAGCGCTACAGAAATGCCGCCACGCAAGGGCTCCCCAGGTAAGAATGGGAATAGCGTTTTTTTCAAAAGGCTTTTTTTTCTTTATAAAAAATATTGGAACGGATACGGAAACAAGCCGTGCGAAGATCACGATGAGAATGCCTAAAATCCCAAGCCACAAAAGCGTCATATTAAAAGGAACTATCAGCATTTCGAAACCAATCAGCAGGAATAAAATGGCATTCATCAGCTCGTCCATCAGCTCCCAAAATTTTCCGATGTAATCGCGCGTGATATCGCTAACAGCTGCATCCATGCTTATATTTCCGGTAAAGAGGCCGGCCACCACCATTGCCAGCGGGCCGCTCACCTGCAACAGTTCCGCAAGCGAATAACCGCCCATTACTATGGCGAGAGTTATCATTACTTCCACTACATAATAATCGATCGATTTTAGCGCCCAATAAGCAAGATAACCCAACAGCCATCCGAGCAATAATCCGCCGGCGCCTTCTCTTATAAAAAGCCACGCGATATCTCCTGCGGAAATATTAGCCAGTCCTATCTGGGCAATTTCATAAAAGGTAATAAACAGCACTACGCCTACGCCATCATTGAACAAACTTTCTCCGCTGATTCTTGTCTCGAGCGATGCAGGAATTTTCGCCTTCTTTAAAATACCAACAACTGCAATTGGATCCGTTGGTGAAATCAATGCTCCAAATATTAAACAATATAAATAATCAACATTAAGTCCAAAAAGCATGGTGATAGCGTAAAAAAGAGACCCCACAATAATGGTGGAAATTAATACGCTGATGGTAGAAAAGGTAATGATCGCTGTTCTTTCAGATTTTAGTTTTTTAAAATCCATTTGTATGGCGGCAGCAAATAATATAAAGCTCAGCATCACCTTCATCACTACTGCCTGAAAATCGATTGCCTTAACCGCCTCAATCGTTTTTATGAAAAAGCCGGGAAAAATAATTCCCATCCAAACCAGCAGCAATGAGGCTATTAGAGAAATGAGCATAATGCCAATGGAGCCCGGAAGTTTTATAAAACGACTATTGATATAACCGAAAGCTGCGGCCAGCACAATTAACACGGTGATGATGTTGTATACTTCCATGCTTGCTTATTTTATAAAAACGGTTGGGCCAATTGTTACCATTTGGAAAATTTAGGCTTTTTTCCTTAAAAAATAAACAGGAAGGAGTTGAATCAAAAAAAGCGATGGAAGATTATTGTGGTTTTAAAGTTGCTAAATTATTTGCAGCAATCTTTTTCTCTTACAAAAATTGCTTTAAAACCTTTCCATAAAAAACTGCCGATGTTATGGATGAACGCCATTAAAAATAATTTTTTTGATGAACAAAGTTAACCATTATCGCCGCGTAAACAAGGTTGGCATAAGCCAAAAAGTAGTTTTCTGTAATTTGAATTCGTTCGGCTAAAGGCATGGATCATATCAATAATTAGCCATCATTTCCAAAAGAAAAGGCAACATGTCTTAACATTGAGCAAAAAGCATGCTTTAAATATTATTCAATTCAAAAATCGGATCTGATGGCGTTGAAGAATCCATGTCAAAAACAGGATTTACAATGCCATCACGCAAATCGTAAACCCATCCGTGCAAATAAGGTGTTTCGCCATGCTTCCAGGCATTTTGCACAAAAGAAGTTTTGGCAAGATTTTTCACCTGTTCTATCACATTTATTTGCGTTAACAAATGCCGTTTTTCTTCATCAGTTTCCAAAGCATTGATACGATCGCGGTGCATGCTATACACATTTTTGATGCTCCATATCCATTGGTCCATGAGACCATAACTTTTATTAGACATCGCTGCGGCAACACCGCCACAGTTGTGGTGCCCACAAACAATAATGTGTTTTACTTTTAAAATTTCCACCGCAAACTGAAGTACACTCAATAGGTTCAAATCTGTATGAACTACGAGGTTAGCAATATTTCTATGTACAAATATTTCTCCGGGATGAGTGCCTGTTATTCTATCAGCCGGAACGCGGCTATCGCTGCAGCCAATCCATAAAATTTCGGGCGCTTGCAGTTGAATGAGGCGCTCAAAATATTCAGGGTCTTCTTTCTTTTGTGCAGATGCCCATTCTGCATTATTTTTTAAAAGCTTTCTGTAGGTGTCCATCGTAAAATAATTTAATGATGATCTGCTTACATATTCAATCCGCCACAAGTGCTGATCACCTGGCCCGTTACGTACGAACTCATTTCACTGGCAAGGAAAAGCGTCACCTTAGCAATTTCTTCAGCACTGCCAAACCTGCCCAAAGGTATTTGATCTAAAAATGATTTGGCAGCTTCGCCTTCTTTTAAATAATGAGTCATATCGGTTTCTACAAATCCCGGCGCTATTGCATTGCACCTGATATTACGGCTTCCTAATTCTGCGGCGATGGATTTTGTAAATCCGATAATGCCAGCTTTGCTTGCCGCATAACTGCTTTGCCCCGCGTTTCCTTTTATGCCAATGATCGAACTCATATTGATGATGCTTCCACTGCGTGCTTTCATCATCGGGCGAATTACCTGTTTGGTCATGTTGTACACGCTGGTAAGATTGGTGTTGATTACTTCCTGCCATTGCTCCGGCGACATTCTCAATAACAAATTGTCTTTGGATATGCCCGCATTATTAACGCAAATATCTATCGCTCCAAACTCTTTCAATACATCGTTCACCAATAATTCGCAATCCTGAAAGTTGGCTGCATTGCTTTTATAAGCTTTCGCTTTTACGCCAAGCGACTCTAATTTTTCTTCAAGCGATTTTGCTTTTTCATCGCTGCTTACATAAGTGAAAGCAACATTGGCACCACTTTCGGCAAGTTTTATTGCGATCGCTTCTCCAATGCCGCGGCTTCCGCCTGTTACGATGGCAACTTTATTTTCCAGTAATTTCATATGATTTTCTTTAATCAGATTTCAACTGCAAGTATACTGCATGCAGATGAAAATGGATGTAGAAATATTATTTTTTTAGGAGAGATGGTAATGTTGATTTTTAAAGGAGCATATAAATTAAAATGTAGATTTTATGATTTTTCCAATCATCGTTATAACAATTTAACCGATGAACAAGTGTAACCAATGATTTACCTTTATCGCGAAAAATAAATTACCATGTCACCATTTAATTTATCGCTGCCTGTAGCCATTGGTTGCGACCACGCAGGCTTCGAATACAAAGAAGCCATCATCTCTTTTCTCGACGGAAAAAATGTAACCTGGAAAGATTTTGGAACTCATTCAACCACATCTGTAGATTATCCTGATTTTGCGCATCCTGTTGCCTGTGAAGTTGAAAATAATAAAGCAGCTTTCGGAATATTGATTTGCGGAAGTGCTAACGGCGTAGCCATCACTGCCAATAAGCATCAGCAAATAAGAGCAGCCATTTGTTGGGGCGAAGAACTGGCAGAATTGGCCCGTAAGCACAACGATGCCAACATCATTTGCATTCCGGCAAGGTTTGTTCCGGAAGGGCTTGTAGAAAAGATGCTGGAAATCTTTATTCATACTGAGTTCGAGGGCGGAAGACACGAGAACAGGGTTAATAAAATTGCTTGTATGTAAACGCTTTACATGAATGGTAAAGCAGCTTACCCTTTTGGCTTTATATTTACACCTCATTTTTATCAAAATAAACTGTTGTTTATGAAAAATTATTTTCTTGTAATTATTTCTTTGCTGCTTGTTTCAGCCAATGTCTTTTCGCAAACGGATCTTCCGTTAAAATATGCCGAAACTATTACGCAGGCCGATCTTAAAAAACATCTCACCATCATTGCTTCCGCAGAAATGGAAGGTCGCGAAACGGGCACGGAAGGTCAAAGAAAAGCGGCTGCTTATATCGAAAGCCAGTTCAAAGAAATAGGTTTGAAATATCCCGAAGCGCTAAAAGGATATCAGCAATATTATCCATTGTTTAAAGATTCGCTGGTGCCTAAAGATTTGAAGATCGGTAGTAAAAAATTTGAATTTGGAAAAGATTATATTTTACAGCCCGGCACTTCAAAAGAAAGCGATTTCAAATCTGATAAAATCATTTTCGCAGGTTACGGAATTGAAGATAAAAATTATAGCGACTATGTTGGAAAAGACGTGAAAGGTAAAGTGGTATTGATTTTCACTGGGGAGCCAATGGTAGACGGCAAGTACCTCGTTACCGGAACTGACAAGCGCTCTACCTGGGGCTTTAGAGTTACAAGAAAGGCTGCGCTGGCAATAGAAAAGGGTGCAGTTGCTGTGTTGTTGATTAACACTTCGTGGGAAACTGTTCCCACCGCATTGGCGCAAAACTCTACCAAAACGAATGTGTATTTTCCGCACGTTAACGATCCCGAAAAATCTGCCGTAATTACGTTTGCTTCTTCTTCATTAAAAGATATTATCGGGCAGGCCGATGCAGATAAATTAAATGATGCGGTAAAAGCAAAAGGAGCATTGGATAAAATTGTTTTGGAGAAAAAGGTAAAAACAAAGCTGACTTATAAAAAGGTGAGCATTCAAATAGACGCAAGCAATGTAATAGGATATGTTGAAGGTTCCGATAAGAAAGATGAATACGTTTTTTTAACGGCTCACTACGATCATCTCGGAAAGCAAGGCAATGTAATTTATTATGGCGCCGATGATGACGGCAGCGGCACAGTGAGTGTAATTGAAATGGCGGAAGCATTTGCAAAAGCAAAACAAGATGGACACGGGCCAAGAAGAACAGTTGTTTTCATGACGGTTAGCGGCGAAGAAAAAGGTTTATGGGGCTCAGAATATTATTCAGACCACCCGGTTTTTCCTTTGGATAAAACCACTGTTGATCTAAATACAGATATGGTTGGACGAATAGATACCGAGCGCAAAACCGCGGATACTTCAAATTATATTTATGTAATAGGACATAATAAATTAAGCAGCGATTTGCCGGTGATCAATGAGGGTGTAAACAACAAATACACAAAGCTAACCCTGGATTATAAATTTGATGATCCGAATGATAAAGAAAGAATTTATTTCCGCAGCGATCATTACAATTTTGCGCGCAAAGGAGTGCCCATATTATTTTTCTATGACGGAATGTTACTTGCCGATTACCATAAGCCTACAGATACCGTTGATAAAATTAATTTTGAGTTAATGGAAAAACGTGTGCACTTAATCTTCTTAACCGCATGGGAAATGGCCAACAGAGATGAGATGCTGAAACGCGATATTCCCTTGTCTGAAGAAGTAAGGTAAGTAAGCAACCGACGGTAAAAATTATTGAATAGCTGATAAAAAATTTGATCTTTTTATCAGCTATTTTTTTTGAAGTTGCTGAGGAATTATGAGAATATTTTCTCCCTGATATTAGAAAAAAAATTTGCGTAAATCTGTGTAATCTGTGGCGGATATCATTTATGATAATTGGGAGAACTTGTTCTTCTTTTCTTCTTATGAAAAATCTGCTAAATCTGTGTAAATCCGTAATCTGCGGCAGATATCATTCGTGAAAATTCCGTGCAAAAATCAATCCCTGCTAACTTCCGGAACAACGGGCAGACTTTCGTTTCCCACATCATTTACCGATTGAACCGCGAAGAAATAATTGTCTTTAGAAAATGGCAAAGTGATTTTATTTTCTGTGGTGAAAGTTTTCCTTTGCCAAACAGCGCTGGTAGTTTCTCTCATTAAAATATAATAGCCTTTTACTTTTCCGGTTTTGGGAGCAAGCCACGAAAGCGATGTGCTGTTGGATAGTTTTTTGATTTCAATCTTTACCTCTTCCGGAACGGCAGGCGCTTTGGCAAGATTAGCAAGATTCGATAAATTCATCGCCGTGTTTTTTCTCAAATATTCATAATCAATATGCTCTGGCAAATCGCCAAATTGAATGCCATTTTCTTTTCTCACATCCTGGTGCTGGCGCGTAAAATTTTCATTCATTTCTGTAATTCGCACTGCTGTAAATCCATTTTGCAAATAAGGCAAATGATCGCCGCCTCTTAAAAAACGATCCGTTCTGTAAATCATTACCACTTCAAGATGATCAACATATCGCTCACCAATTTCTTTTACATAACGCGCGAGCTGCCTGGATTTGCTGTCATTCTCCAAACCGAGCGACATAAGCCTTTTTATAGATTTTTCAGTTTCGTAAGCCGGAATTCCTTCGCTGAAAACCCGCACTTTGGTATTGTTGATAATGTTGGTTTCATTGCTGTTGTTGCTGCCCATGATATCATTGTTCAGCACCGCTTCAATGTTCCAGTTTTCCGCTTTGGCTTTATTGGCCATGTAAGTGGAGCCCAACAAGCCTTGTTCTTCGCCGCTTACTGCCACAAAAATAATGGTTGCCGGAAACGAATGTTTGCTCATGATCCTTGCACATTCCAAAACCGCGGAAGTGCCGCTGCCATCATCATTGGCGCCCGGTGCATCGCCGGTTCTGTCCATTACATTGGTGCGCATATTATCTAAATGCCCGCTGATAATAAAGATTCTTTTATCATTTGGATCCGTTCCTTTTAACGTGGCCATTACGTTTCCTAAAACAATGGGAACATCCACCCGTTTGCCGTTTGGCTGAATAGTGGTGGTATCAATAAATGCGGTTAATCTTCCCGAAGAATTTTTAGCGAATTCATTGAATTTTTTGAGCACCCAATTGCGCGCTGCGCCGATTCCTCTTTTAGGATCGGTTTGTGTGCTCAACGTATTTCTTGTGCCAAAGGCGACCAAAGTATTGATGTAAGACTGTAAGCGAATCGGGCGAAACTTCTGAAACCATTTGTGCGATTTCGGAGTCACGGATAATTGTGGTTTGGGCAGAAGCTACATCCGTAAAAAAAACGACTGTAATGAATAATATCAATTTCATTATGTGGTAATAATTTAATTAAATGAAAGAAAATCCTGTTTATGATATTTCTTAAAAAGGGGATTAAAAATAAAAATAAATCTTTTATTCAGCTTTGCACGGTTCGTTTTGCAGGCGAGAAGAAATTTTTTCAAAACAGTGGAATAAGACCAAAGGGCACAATAGTGCTATATCAGGAAGAAAATAATTAAACGTCGCTTTTGGGCCCTCAATTGTTGATTGGATATATGCTTTTCCTTCAATCAGACCTCTTCGGTTTTTAAAACCTGTGAAGTCCAACACTTATTTAAAATCATTAGTTTGGTTTTGGACAAAAGTTTAACACGATTTATCCTGTGTATTATTCAAATATTTTATCCTTTAATTATACCAAAAATTTCCTGTATGTCAGGTTTGCCTGATTCAACCCCCAATGCATTCATAATGGGCACAAGGGTTTGGCCGAATGCTTCAAAATCTTCCATGCTATCCCATACATCAGTTACATCAACACCATTTGCATCGCCATAGCAAACATGGTAGCTTCTGCCTTTGGGAGTTCCCGCTCCTGCGGCTTCAAGTTGCTTAACAGTTTCGTGATACCTGGCGGCCGTGAAGCCGGCTGGTTTAAAGTTTATTACAAACGACATGATTTAAAATTTAAAAGTTTGCGCCTACTCTGTTCGGTTTTCGGCTACCCCGTTTCTTATTTTTAAATCAATTCCGGCGGTAGAAAAATTAAAGAAGGAAAATGATGAAATCTTACTCCTTAACTACTTTTGAAAAGTCTCCAAAAATGCCTTCGCTTACAATTTTACCCGCATTGTTAAATTCATCAAATTGAACATATTGTGTAGTAACCAGCATTCCGGTTTTCTTTGATTTGCCAGACCATTTCCACCATGATTGCACATACTTGGAGTCTTTATCTATATAGTGTAAATAGTCAGGATAGCCTACCTGGGTTACCTGGATGTCGTCGTAATAATCAAAATCGGTGTCCCACATTTTGATTGCCTCAGATATTGCAATAGGTTTTTCCATTCCTGAGATCCACCATTTTGCGGTATCAGAATAGATTGCCCTGTTGGCTGCATCGTCTTTTGCCAGGTAAGCCTTAGTGGAATTTTTTACTACATCAATGTAAGGGTGCTTGATGTAGATGGTTCCATTCTTTTGTTCAGTTTGAGAAAAGGCGGCTATTCCAAAAAGGAATAAAGCAGCTGTTAAGAGAATTTTTTTCATTTTTTTATTTTTAATTTTTACACACAAAATAATTTTCACCAACCACGAAATATTGGTTTCGCTGGTTTAATGTTTGCAAAAGATTGGGTAGTATTTAATTGAAAACTTTAAAATCTATAAAATGGGTTATACAAGAAATAAAGGCGTATAAAACCATCAGGTTTTCAAGGATTTTTTCTGCTTAAACAAAATAGTCAATCCGCATTTTTTTATTTCGTTATTATTTAAAAATGCTACAATAAACTAAAGTGGTTTTCTTTACGCGGATGCGTTGGACAACATCATTAAAGAGAATAATCTGAAGTGCGAAGAGATTGCAGAATAATGAAGTTATTTACTGCACTAAAGTAGTGAAAAATAATTCTTAATATGGAATTAATAAGACAGATAACTGTCATTTTTTCGCCACACGATTTTAGTTTCAAAAAAGGATGTGAAAAAAGCGTAAAAAGGCTCAAGCTCAAAGATTCAGCACCCTTTCAACTTCATGCCGATAGCTGCGGCTGACGGGCAATTCAAATTTGCCTATTTGAATAAGATCCTGGGTGAAGGATTCGATTTTATTCAAGGATACAATAAACGAACGGTGTATGCGGATAAACGTAGCTGGAAGGCGTTCCTCGAGCGCGGAAATAGAATATTTGGAAACGATGGTTCGGTCTTTCGTAACTACTTTTATGTAGTCTTTCAGGCTTTCTATAAATAATAAATCATCCAGTTTTACTCTTATATTTTTTCTATCGGCCCGCAGGTAAATAAACTCATTTTCATTTTCACTTTCCGTGGTTGTTTTTAAATGAAAGCTTTCGTTTACAGGCAGGTTCAATCTCATTACTTTATTGACTGCTTTAAGAAATCTTTCAAATGAAACTGGCTTCAATAAATAATCTACCGCATCCAGATCAAAGCCTTCCACAGCGAATTTCCGGTAAGCAGTTGTAAAAATTACTTTGGGAGGTTTGGCGAGTGCGCGAATAAAATCGGTACCGAGTATATGCGGCATTTGTATATCCAAAAACACAAGGTCCACCGATTTATTTTGAAGAAGGGTAAGCGCGTCCACCGCATTGCTGTACGCACCCTCAAGATGCAATACCGGTACTGCCTTTATATAATTTTTCATGATTTCAAGAGCCGGCGGTTCATCATCTACTGCAATGCAGTGGATTTGTACATGGTTTGCCATTGGAAAAATTATTAAGTGTGATGAAATGCCGCGTGTTCCGTTTCACTTATTTTATTTCTTTGTTCCAAAGGTATTTGCATGTTTACCGTAAAGGTGTTTTCTGTTGCTTCTATAAGCAGGAAGTGGTTGGATGGATATAAGAGTTCTAATCTTTTCTGTACATTGTTTAGCCCGATTCCGCCGCTGGCCTTTTTCAATTTCATCGGCGGGTTTGCTGTTCGCTATGGTAAAATGAAGCATATCCGAATCTGCCTGCACGATAAATCTTATCCACGGATTTCTCAGCACCTGGCTTGTACCATGCTTAAAACTATTTTCCACAAAAGGAATCAGCAGCAAAGGTGCGATTATTTTATCATGAAAATCCCCGGAAATTTCTATGTGCATGTCAAGACGCGGGCCATACCGCACTTTTTCCAATGCCAGATAATCTTGAATCATATTGATCTCAGCGCTCAGCGGAACAAAGGGCTGGTTGCATTCATGAATAATGTAGTAAAGCAGTTGTTCCAGTTTATTGATAAGGCCTTTCGCTTTTTCCGGATTGGAAAAAATAAAGAAATAAATGTTGTTCAATGTATTGAATAAAAAATGCGGATGAATTTGCGCTTTCAATAATTGTAATTCTGCATGGGCATTTTCTCTGAGTATAATTTTCTTTTTTTCATTTTCAATGTAATGCGCTTTCAGCATTTTTACAATGATGAAGAAAATGCAAACAACAGGCGGCCCCATTGTCAGAAAATTCAATACATCGCCCCAAAGAATATTAAACAGCTTTTTATACGAAAAAAATTGAAAATCAAAAAAATGATAAATCACATAAAATGAAATGCCCAGGTCAAAAATGCAAAGCAGCAATATGAAGAAGGACAACAAAAAATATTTTCTTGCATAAAAATACCTGGGAATAAGAAAATACATAATCGTATAGACAAAAAATATTTCAAGACTGATGTAGATAATGTTCAGGATTGCAACATGGGCGATCCTCGCTTTGATCGTCATCAGTTTAAAATATTCATTGAACCACAAAACAAACAAAAAAAATAGCAGCCTTACTGTCCAAAAAGCAATATGACGGTACCATCTTTTCGGAGAGGTTTCCGAAAAAATAAAATTGAACAGCCACGCATGTTTAATTGTTAAGTTCCGTTCCATTACTTGAAAAATTATAGATACCTGTAGTTTTTATGAGGATGGAATAATTAATTTGGTTTTCATTGTTAACGACGGTCAGGTTTTTGTCTAACATGGGAAATGTCGCCAGCCTTTCTTCTATTTTCTTTATTTCATTTTGCTTGTATTGATCAGTGATACGTGAATTTTTAAAACGGCAGTTGATCTTCACTTGAATGAGATCATTCTTTTCAGAGGAAACAGCAACCTGAACGAAAGGATTTTCGCCTGACAAATTATTGGCCCCGGGTAAAACTGTTTGCATTAAAGAAAATAGTATGAGCGGTGGAATAAACCGGTCAACCGCTTCTTCAGGAATATCATCAGCAAATTCGAGAGTATTCATCCGGCCATGTTTAACCACTTCAACAAAATTTTTAATGATCATGATTTCTTTTTTTAATGACACCTTTTCATTTCGGGAATCATACAGAAGGTAACTTAAGATGTCGGATAAATTCAACAGCAATTTTGCAGCTTTTGTGCTTGAAACATCCAATTGATTGCGGAGTGTGGCCAGCGAATTAGACAAGAAAGCCGGATAAATTTGCGACTTTAAAAGATTCAGTTCGTTGTAAACTTTTAGTTGATATAAACTGGTATTTTCTTCCACCTGCAAATACCAGCTTTTAATTATCATCACCGCGGTGACCAGGCTTGTAAGCAAAATGGTGAATACAATGGAATGAAAATAGGTAAGCTGCAAACTCTCCTGGAAATTAGCATTTTGAGCAGTCCCATTATATTTTAATAAGGCCAGTCTGTTAAGCACACACGAAACGCTTATAAGGAACAAGGCCGCAATACAAACCGCGAAAAAAATTGTAAAAAAATTTCTTTTTTTAGACAGCAATGGCCATATAAATTCTACAAACAAATAAGTGCAAATCATTGAAGCCGGCAAAAAGCACGCTACCCAAATAAGTGAAATCGTATAAAATTCGGTGCTGAGCAAATCCTTTGGTTTATAAGGATAAGCGCCTGTAACAAAACATACGATAGAAAAAACAACCCAGAAAGACAGGTGCCTGGTGAGCACATATTTTCGCTCATTTGAAAATATAAATTGCTTCCCTGTCACCGTTTAATTTCTCATAAAGATATAAAGCAATCGGCGCAAGTGGCCCGGCTTTAAAAGGAAACAACGAATTGGCAGACAGATGGCATTCGTCAACTGAAACACGCAACCTGCCGTCGTTAAATGGGAACCATATCCGTAACCAGGTTACCGGTCGAAAACAGAAAAAAATGTCTGGCAGGGAATTTACTTTTACTGCCCCAAAGAGGCTCCGCACAAGCGAAAAAGTAGAAATCCAATCTTTTTGAAACAGGCAACTCCGCTCCCTTACTTAGTTCGTAAAATTCGCAAATTACCAGGCGCCAGAAAAGCGAAAAAGTAGAAAATCAACATTCTAAAAAAAAGCAGATTCGGAAAGTCATCCATTTTTTATAACCATTAAAATAAACAGTCATGAAAATCAAATTACAATTAATGCTGCTTCTTTTTGGAGTATTTCTCAGCTTTATTGGATGCAAAAAAAACATTGATTCGGGTTTTCCTTGCAAACAATCGGCTATAGGAATAAATAACGCTGATTTGCAAAATGCCCAGCTTTTAAAATATGGGATTGATGTACCGGCTAAGTGGTATGCGCTTGCAATCAAACTCTCCCGGACTACACTCAATCAAAATATCGGACCTATCATTTCAAGGACATTTGGTTATATGGGACTTGCGCTGTATGAATCAGTTCAACCCGGACTTCCTAAATATCAGTCTATTCAAAGTCAGCTAAATGGATTATCGCCTCTACCGCGCGTCGTTTGCGGCGAAAGATATTTCTATCCTGCAAGCGCAAATGCTGCATTAGCCAACATGGTTCATCATATGTTTGGCAATACTTCTACCGCACAAAACGCAACTATTGATTCATTGGAAAATGCACTCAACACTTCATTTAAATCCGCGATTTCAAATGATGTTTTTGATCGTTCAACCAGGTTTGGGGAAGCCATATCAAATGCGATTTATAATTGGTCGGAAACGGATGGTGGCGACCAGGCCTATCTTCAACCATACTCAGCATCATACATTCCACCTGTTGGACCTGGGTTATGGGTGCCTCAAACCGGGCAGTCCTATCAACTACCTTATTGGGGAAACAACCGGACTTTTATTAAAGACGATGCTACCAGTACTCAACCGCCGCCGCCACCTGCATATTCAACTGATCCTTCGTCACAATTTTATAAAGATGAGCTGGAGGTTTACAACGAATCAATCAACCAGGATCCTGAACATCATACCGTTGCTTTGTACTGGGCTTCATTGCCAGGGCCCTGTGTATCTATTTCCATTTTAAGCTCAGTGCTTGCAGTAAAGAATTCGAATCTTTCTCTTAGTGCCGAAGCGTATTGCAAAGTAGGTATTGCCACTGCAGATGCATTCATCTCCTGTTATAAAACAAAAGCTCAGTATAACCAGGAAAGGCCAATAACTTTTATCAGGGCCAATTTTAACCCGGCATGGGTTTCTTTACTCCCAACACCCCCATTCCCCGATTACACTTCTGCGCATTCAACTCAAACAGGTGCTTGTGCGAAAGTACTTTCAGACATCTTTGGTAACAATACCACATTCACTGATAACAGTATTAACGACCTTGGCTTTACACCTCGCACGTTTACAAAATTTTCTGATTATGCCAATGAAGTAGGGCTTTCACGCATCTATGGCGGCATACATGTCCGGACTTCTGATTTTGTGGGATTACAACAGGGGAATCTTGTAGGCACGCATGTGAGTGCACTTAGGTTTCATAAAGATTAAAGATTAAGGCACCTCATTTTTATTGTCCTTAACAAACGCTACACAAGCGAAAAAGTAGAAAATCCAATTTCTGAGAAAAGTAAATCAACTCAGGTGACTTTCCCGAAACGTGTCTGCCAAAAAAATCCATTTTTTAAAACCATAAAATTAACAATCATGAAAATGCAATTAAAATTTGTACTCCTACTTTTTGGAGTGTTATTTATGAGTCTTCCGGGGTGCAAAAAAAACAACGAATCACCGCCTGTATGTGACGGCAATCACCACATAACGGTTACTACGCAAAAAGTTATCGCCACTGGCCTAAATGATCCAAGGGGATTAAAGTTTGGGCCAGATGGAAACCTGTATGTTGCAGAGGCAGGTGTAGGCGGTACAAATTATTGTCCTTCCTGCTTACAGGTAGTGTCTCCGGTAGGCCCGTATAAAGGTAGTAACACCGGCAGCAGGATATTAAAAATTGACCGGAACGGAGTACTCACAACAGTTGTTGACCATCTTCCATCGAGCACTTACCAGGCAGCAGTGGGAGGCGGCATTCAGGGTGTTGCAGATGTACAATTTATCGGAAATACGCTATATGCTGTGCTCGCAGGTGCTGGCAGTTCACACGCAGTGCCGGATATTCCTAATGGTGTTATTAAAGTAAATAATAATGGTACCTGGAATATGGTGGCTAACTGCAGTGAATTTCTTATGGCGCACCCTGTTGCGCATCCTGATCCGGCCGACTTTGAGCCGGATGGAACACCTTACAGCATGGTCAGGGTGGGTGGCGACTTATACATTACCCAGCCAAACCAGCAGGAAGTAGATAAAATAAATCCTGCAACGGGTAAGATTTCAAGAATAGTTGATATTTCTATTCTTCATAATGGTGAAGGCGGTGGATGGATCGGTCCAACTTCCATGGTATATCACCATGGTGATTTGTACTTTGGAACACTTACGCCCTTTCCTTATGTTGCTGACGCTGCCAGTGTTTATAAGCTTTCTGCCAACGGCACTTACAGCGTATATGCATCAGGCTTTACTGCAATACTGGGAATTGCTTTCGATAATGATAACAGGTTATATGTGCTTGAAACTATCGGGCTGGATTCAGGAAAACCCGGCTTAAGTAAAATTGTAAGGTTAGATGCAGATGGAACTATAGAAACGATTGCATCCGGACTTAATTTTCCTTCCGCCATGACCTTTGGACCAGATGGTAATTTGTATGTATCTGCCTGGGGAATTGGCCCTCCGGGCTTAGGACAGATTTTGCAAATTGGTTTCAAGTGTGAAGAAGTGCATGGCGATAAAGATCTGCCACAAAATTGAATGGTTTTAGAAGCAAGTTGCATGGACGCCCTCGTGATTGGGCTTTGCAGCAATTGATCGGTTGCTGGCAATCTTTTCATAGAAGCGATCGATAAGGAGAAACACCAATAAAATAACACTTATTACACAATTAAAATAAACAATCATGAAAATGCATTTAAAATTTATACTTCTTTTTTTTGGAGTATCATTTATGAGCCTTATCGGATGTAAAAAAAATCCCCGGCATTTTTGCGATGGAGATGATACCATAATTGCAACAAGTAAAGTATTTGCTACCGGGCTCAATAATCCGCGTGGGCTTAAGTTTGGCCCTGACGGAAACCTTTATGTTGCAGAAGGCGGCATTGGCGGAAAAGATTCAACTGTTGGACAATGTGACCAGGTACTTCCCGCCCCAGGCCCTTATTTGGGAAGCGTTACCGGCAGTGGAGTTTCAAAAATAAATAAGCAAGGTGTACGTACAATTATTACAGACCGGCTTCCGTCAAGTCAAACTTCACAGGCATCCGGAAGTTTAGTGTCAGGCGTAGCAGATGTAGCATTTATCGGCAATGATTTATATGGACTGCTTGCAAGCGCCGGTTGTTCGCATGGCGTTCCTTCAGTGCCTAATGGTGTGGTTAAAATAAACAGCAATGGTTCATGGTCGATGATTGCCAATTTAAGTGAATACACCATGACGCATGAAACTGCACATCCGGAGCCACATGGCTCGGGCGAACCCGACGGAACGCCGTACAGCATGATAAATGTACATAATGATCTCTATGTTATTGAGCCTAATCATGGAGATTATATTAAAGTTACTCCCGGAGGTATTGCGAGCAGGTTTGTTGATATATCAGCTACGCTCAACCATATTGTTCCTACTGTGCAGGAATTTTATCATGGTAATTTTTATATTGGAAATTTAGATACATTTCCTGCACCACATGGAGGTTCAGGTATTTATAAGGTTACACCTGCCGGACAAATAAGTACTGTTGCCACAGGATTCAACATGGTACTTGGAATTGCTTTTGATCAATTAGGTGGATTGTATGTGCTTGAAAATACAACCAATAATCCGTTTCCCTACTCCAAACACAGGCGATATTATAAGAGTAGATCCATCCGGCGCAAGGCAGGTTATTATATCAGGGCTTAATTTTCCAACAGGAATGACATTTGGCCCTGATGGGAAACTCTATGTTTCAAATGTGGGATATGGCCCGGATGCGATAGGAGGCGGACAAATTCTGCAAATTAGTTTCAAATGTGACGAAATAAGGGGGAATAAAGAGATGCCATAAAGCTGACCGGTTTTCAATTCCAAAATAAAAAGCTACGCAAAAGCGTGGCTTTTTTTGCCTTTTATAACAAAGCAACTTTCCCAAACATGTTGAATTTAATCCTATACAAACGGGAGCCAAAATATATAGCGAAATTGATTGTTGCTAAACGATTCCTTACCAAAGAGATTACTAAGAAAAATTTTGAGAGAAGATATCGAAACAATTGAAGAACTGCATGAGTTAATCAAAAATAAAAGCCGCTGATTTTCGCGAACTATTAATTTGCTAAAGCCTTTCGAAGTCTCTTTTCAATTTTTTTAAAATCTTACCTTTGCACCCTAAAAAAATTACCATGAGCAAAGGCCCCGTTTCACAATTTATAGAACACCATTACCGCCATTTTAATGCAGCTGCATTGATGGATGCAGCCAAAGGATATGTAACGCATATTGATGAAGGAGGAAAAATGATGGTTTCTCTGGCAGGCGCAATGAGCACCGCAGAGTTGGGTATTTCTTTTGCCGAAATGATCCGGCAGGATAAAGTGGCCATTATCAGTTGCACAGGCGCCAACCTCGAAGAAGATATTATGAACCTTGTGGCGCACAGCCATTATAAACGCGTTCCCAATTACCGCGATTTAAGTCCGCAGGAAGAATGGGATCTTTTGGAAAATCATTATAACCGTGTTACCGATACCTGCATTCCCGAAGAAGAAGCTTTCAGAAGATTGCAGCAGCACATTCATAAGATCTGGAAAGATGCAGACAGATGCGGGTGAAAGATATTTTCCTCATGAATACATGTACAAAATGTTGCTGAGCGGTGTGCTGGAGCAGTATTATGAAATAGATCCAAAAAATAGCTGGATGCTGGCGGCTGCTGAAAAAAATATTCCGATTGTAGTGCCGGGATGGGAAGACAGCACGATGGGAAATATTTTCGCTTCTTATGTAATCAAAGGAGAATTGAAAGCTTCCACCATGAAAAGCGGTATTGAATATATGGTGGAACTGAGCGATTGGTATCGCAAAAATTCTTCCGGAAAAGGAATTGGATTTTTCCAGATTGGCGGCGGCATTGCAGGCGATTTCCCCATTTGCGTAGTGCCGATGATGTACCAGGATCTTGGATGGACAGATGTTCCTTTCTGGAATTATTTCTGCCAGATATCTGATTCAACTACTTCTTACGGATCTTATTCCGGCGCTGTACCCAATGAAAAAATTACCTGGGGAAAACTGGATATTCATACTCCAAAATTTATTGTAGAAAGTGATGCCACCATTGTGGCGCCATTGATTTTTGCATGGATTTTAGGACTTTAATTAGCTAATTAGCCAATCAGCTAATTAAAAACAATGCTCAGTAAAAACTTTTCATCTCAACAAGCTGCAGTTATCACTGCTGTTCCCATTGGCATATTGGGAAGTTTGGCTGTTTATTTTTATAGTGAACTGTGGCTGGAATCATTGATATTTTTTATTGGCATTACACTCTTTTCTTACCTTCTGATTAATTATACGATTCAGCGATTTATTTTCAGGAAAATAAAACTTATTTATAAGCTGATTTATCAAACCAAAGCAAGTAAGAAAGAAGAATTTTATTTTAAAAATATTCTCCCGCAAAAATCAATTAACGAAGTGAGTGAAGATGTGGAACAATGGGCGGTGCAGCACAAAGGAGAAATTGAAGTGCTGAGGCAAAATGAAGTTTTTAGAAAAGAATTTTTGCTCAATCTTTCTCACGAATTAAAGACGCCCATTTTTGCGATCCAGGGATATGTTGATACGCTTTTAAATGGCGCGCTCGATAATGCAGATGTAAATAAAAGGTTTTTAGGAAATGCTGCAAAAAATGTAGACAGGCTGGTGAATTTATTGGAAGACCTGGACGAAATTACCAAGCTGGAAAGCGGTGGCTTTTCATTATCCAAGCGAAATTTTATCATACAGGATCTTATCAAAGAAGTGTTTGAATCGCTGTCCATCCGGGCGGATGAAAAGAAAATAAAATGCTTTATCAAAAGTGGCTGCGAAGAACCATTAATGGTGTATGCTGATAAAGAAAAGATAAGAATGGTAATCATCAACCTGGTGGACAACGCCATAAAATACGGCAAGCAAAACGGCATTATCGAAGGCAGTGCTTACAAAATGGAGGGTAAAAAAATCCTGGTGGAAATAACCGACGATGGTTATGGAATAGCAGAGGAGCATCTGCCAAGAATATTTGAACGGTTTTATCGCACCGATCTTGCCCGCGCACGCAGAGCCGGTGGCAGCGGGCTCGGGCTATCAATTGTAAAACATATTATTGAAGCTCACGAAGACACCATTCATGTAAGAAGCAAGATCGACGTGGGATCTACATTTGGGTTCATCTTGCCTTCCGGAAAAGCATAACTTAATCCGATTGTTATTTTTTTGAAATATTTTTAAGAAAGATTTTCGTTGGTTAAACCATCAGAACAAGGAATAGTCTATCACTTACTATTTCAATTTTGAATGTTAAACGCCACCCGGACAATCAATTTTTATGCATTTGTCTAACCAGTTAAAAAACCAGCATTTACTTTGGCGCGCTGCCTTTGGCCCTATGGCTGAAAATGCCAATGAACTGAACGATATTTCGCAAAAGGAATTATACAGCGTTTTATTAAAAACATCATCTAAAAAGCCGGCCGAAATTAATGTAGCCTCCAATGCTTTTGACGGCTTGATAAAAGGCGTGCAGGATATTGGGAAGATGCAACAGCTTACGCAGGAACAAAAGAAGCAGGTCAGAAAACAATCGGCAGATGATCTTAAAAATTTAAACCTATCGTGGCTGAGTGAAATGATCAACAGCGAAGCGCAGCTAAGAGAAAAGATGAGCCTTTTCTGGCATGGACATTTTGCCTGCCGCGTGATTAATATTTATTTTCAACAGCAATTATTAAATATAATCCGCCAAAATGCGATGGGCAACTTTGGCGATCTGCTGCGCGAAGTAAGTAAGAGTTCCGCAATGCTTTCGTTTTTAAATAATCAGCAAAACAATAAAAAACATCCTAACGAAAATTTTGCGCGCGAGGTGATGGAACTTTTTACCATGGGCCGCGGCAATTACACAGAAGAGGATGTGAAAGAAGCTGCAAGAGCATTTACCGGATGGGGTTTCACGCTGAAGGGTGAATTTGTAAATCGTCCTTTTTTGCATGATAACGGCAACAAAACATTTCTTGGCAAAACAGGAAATTTTGATGGCGACGATATCATTGACATTTTACTGGAACAAAAATCAACGGCGCGTTTCATTACGCAAAAGATCTATAGATATTTTGTAAACGATGAAGTTGATGCAGATAAGATCGATTTGCTGGCGGCAAATTTCTATCAAAGTAATTATGATGTGCAAAAGCTGATGGCATCAATTTATAACAGCAACTGGTTTTATGCGGAAAAAAATATTGGCACAAGGATCAAATCTCCGGTGGAATTAATTGTAGGAATTCGCAGGCTGCTACCGATGGATTTAGAAAAGCCTGAAGTTCAATTATTATTTCAAAAGGCGCTCGGGCAAATTTTATTTTATCCTCCAAATGTTGCCGGATGGCCCGGCGGCAAAAACTGGATCGATAGCAGTGCGCTGATGTTTAGAATGCGCATTCCTCAAATACTTACCAGCGCTGATGATTTTATGATCAGGGTTAAAGACGATGATGATGTGGCGATGGGAATGGAAGGAATGGATACAAAAGCAACAGCCAATCAATTAAACGTAACGGTTGATTGGATGCGTGTCATCAAAGTTTTTGAAACAACTTCTAAAGAAAATTTATTGCAACGCGTTAATAATATCGTATTGCAAACGAGCAGTTCTGTTCCTTCAACAATTTTAAACCGTTATATCGATCATTCATCAAGAGAAGCATTCATTAAAACATCGATAGTAGAATTGATGAGCACGCCGGAATACCAGTTGTGTTGACGCGTACTTAATCAATATAATCATCAGTTAAGAAACAAAATAAAAACAACAAAATCGACTTTTATGCTTATCAGGCGCAAAGAATTTTTACAAATCGGTTCGCTGGCCACCGCATCGCTGATGATGCCTAAATTTTTAAAAGCTTTTGAAAATAAAGCGGCTGTGCCACCTGGCAATAAAGTAATGGTGGTATTGCAGTTCAGCGGCGGTAATGATGGCCTCAACACCGTTATCCCGGTAAGAAACGACATTTACTACAAATCGCGCCCGCGGCTGGGAATACAAAAAGAAAAAGCACTTCAACTAACTGATGAAACGGGGATTAATCCGGCGTTGCCTTTTTTCAAAGAACTGTACGACGACGGAAGTTTAGGAATTATAAATAATGTGGGCTATCCCAATCCGGACCGGTCTCATTTTAGAAGCATGGATATTTGGCAAACTGCCAGCGATAGCAATCAATATGTTACTACGGGTTGGCTCGGCCGGTATCTGGATGCGCAATGCGGTGGATGTGGTAAGCCAACCCAGGCGCTTGAAATAGATGATGTGCTAAGCCTTGCGTTAAAAGGAAATGAATAATAAGGGTCTTGCATTAAGAGATCCGAAAAAGCTTTTTAACTCCAGCCATGAAAGATATTTTAAAGAAATAAATGCTGCCCATGAACATGAAGAAGCGGCGGTGGATTATTTGTATAAAACGCTCAGCGAAACTTTAAGCAGCGCCGATTATATTTACGAACAAAGCAGGCGACATCCTTCATCGCAAGCTTACCCGGCAACGCAACTTGGCAAAAGCTTAAAAACTATCTTTTCGCTTATATCAAGCGATATTAATACCAAAGTTTATTACGTTAGCCTGGGAAGCTTTGATACGCACGTAAACCAGGAGAACCAGCAAAAGCGCTTGTTTACAGAATTAAACGATGCATTGGCGGTTTTTGTGAAAGACCTTAAAAGCAATAATCGCTTTGAAGATGTAGCCATAATGACGTTTAGTGAATTTGGCAGAAGAGTGGCTCAAAATGCGAGTGGAGGTACCGATCATGGAACGGCAAATAATATGTTTTTAATAGGCGGTGGATTAAAGCAGAAGGGATTGATAAATGCCATGCCGGATTTAACTGATCTTGATGATGGCGATCTCAAATATTCGGTTGATTTTAAAAGCGTCTATGCAACGATGTTACATAAGTGGCTCAATGCAGATGACAAAGAAATATTGGGCCATCAATATCCGCTGATGAATTTTATTTAGGAGTTATAAAAAAGCCCGGAGGTTCTCCGGGCTTTTTTATTTCATTCAAAAATGGATTCATTTAAGTATCCAGGTGGGTGGCTTCTTCCACAACCTTGTTTAATCTTTTTGTCAGCGGGAAAAGCAGCAAACCTGCTATCAGCGCAGCAACCACACTAATGGCAAAGAATACGGCCTTGTTATCAAACTGGTCCCAAAACCCGGCAAGGATGGCTGATATTTTTCCTCCCAGCGAAGTGGTAATAAACCATCCGCCCATCATCAGCGCCGTTAATCTTCGCGGTGCAACTTTAGAAGTAAGAGAAAGGCCCACGGGACTTACAAATAATTCACTAATGGTAAAAATTCCATAGCTTGAAAATATCCAAAGGCTTGAAACTTTATCTTCGTAAATATTGGTTGATAAGCAGGCGAATACCATTATCAACGACGAAAGGCCAGCAATAATGGTTCCCCACGCGAACTTACTTGGTGTGGAAAGCTCCTTACCCCGTGCTTTTAAATATCCAAAAAATCCAACGATCAACGGCGTTAATACGATGATCCAAAACGGGTTAATCGATTGATAAATTTCTGTTGATATCAACTTTAGATCTTTGCCTGGCGGCGGGTATTTGTCTTTCGGTAAATTTTGAAAATATAAATTGGTTCCTGTTTTCGTCAACACTTTACCATTGGCATCTGAAAGTGGACGGAACTGATTATCTACCACAGGAACTTCAGTTGGGTTGGTGTCTACGGACTCAAGAAAGTTGAAAGGCTTTAACGCGGGTTGTACTACTTTGGGCGCTTCACGATCAGTATAAGTTTGTGCCCAAATAGTTAACGCGGTAGAATTTTGGTTATAAATGTTCCAGAAAATTATTGAAACCCCGAATAGAATAAGCAAAGTGCTGATGCGTTTTTTATCAAAGCCGGTAGCGCGGTACCAAAGACTGAGATAAAAGAATACAATAGGTACACAAGCAAAAATAAACGCATCGTTAGAATCGGAGCCCATAATATTTCCGGGGATGAACCAGCCAATTGCGCCAGCTATTAACGCAGGCAAAAACACATACAATCCTATTTTTGAAATAGGCATGTCTTCTTTTTGAACAGGCTTTATTACATCCGCATGTTTAACATGTTTCAATCCAACCGCAAACCAGATTAACCCGAGTAACATTCCGAATCCGGCGGCAGCAAACGCCCATCCCCACGAATAATTGTTGCGAAGAAATGCAGCAACAAAATTGCAGATGAAGGCGCCGATGTTGATTCCCATATAAAAAATATTATAGGCAACATCTTTTTGTGGCCTTAAATCGGGTCTGTTATAAATATTTCCTAACAACGTGCTGATGTTCGGCTTAAAGAAGCCATTACCAACAATTGCACATAACAGGCCGCTATACATCACCAGGTTACTTCCATTGAGTGCAATTAAAAAATAACCGAGAGCCAGTAATGTGCCGCCCAGGAAAATTGATTTTGCATAGCCCAGGTATCGGTCGGCGATGAGGCCCCCGATAAACGGCGTTAAATAAATAAGGGCCACATAAGTACCAACGAGGCTCACGGCCGATACATTGTCAAGTCCGCGGCCCCCATGGCCTGTGGTATCCGTAAGATACAAGAGGAAGATGCCTATCATCAGGTAGTAGCCAAATCTTTCCCACATTTCTGTAAAGAATAATACGTATAATCCACGTGGGTGCTTGCCCTTTTTTTGATCGGTGGAAATAACAGGAACTGCGTGATCTTGCATGTATTGTAGTTTGGTTTAACGTTAAATTTAAAACGTTGTAAAATACAGATAAATATTAAATACTGCATTCGTTTTTTTGATTGAGCCCTTAATGGCAAATTTCTCCGTTAGAATAAAACGCTAAGTTTCATAACTTGCCAACTCTTTTTAATCGTCTTAAATAACGCAATTTTGAAAATTCTTATCCTGGGATCCGGCGGCAGGGAACACGCCTTTTGCTGGAAAATAAGTCAGAGTCCCTTATGTACCCAACTCTTTATTGCGCCCGGAAATGCAGGTACCGCTCAATATGGAGAAAACATTTCCATACCGGTAACTGATTTTAACGCCATTAAAAATGCGTGCATTACAAAGGAGATAAACATGGTGGTGGTTGGGCCTGAAGAGCCGCTGGTGAAGGGCATTTACGATTTTTTCAAAAATGATGATGCGTTAAAAGATATAATTATTACAGGTCCTTCGCTTAGCGGCGCCCAGCTTGAAGGAAGCAAGGCTTTTTCCAAAAAATTTATGGAAAGGCATGGCATTCCTACGGCGAAATACAGGGAGTTTGATATTTCGAATTTTAATGAAGGGCTCGATTATATTAAGGGTCATTCATTGCCAATCGTTTTAAAAGCGGACGGTTTAGCTGCCGGCAAAGGCGTGCTTATTTGCAACAACCATGTAGAAGCATTGAGCGAATTCGAATTGATGATACAGCAATCGAAATTTGGCGATGCAGGCCGAAAGGTAGTTGTGGAGCAATTTCTGGACGGAATTGAAATGAGTGTTTTTGTTATTGCTGATGGAAAAAATTATTTGTTGCTTCCGAATGCCAAAGATTATAAAAGAATTAATGAGGGCGACAAAGGCCTCAATACCGGGGGAATGGGAGCAATAAGCCCGGTACCATTTGCCACGGAGCATTTTATGCAAAAAGTAATTGAAAGAATTATTGAGCCAACCATTAATGGATTGATCGAAGATGAAATTGACTACAAAGGATTTATTTTTTTTGGGTTAATAAAGGTGGATGAAGAGCCGATGGTGATAGAATACAATTGCCGCATGGGCGATCCGGAAACAGAAGTGGTTTTGCTTCGTTTGAAAAATGACCTGGTAGAATTACTGGTTGCTGCGCATCATCAAAAATTAGATCAGCAGCAAACCGATATCGATCCAAATAACGCAGCAACCATTGTTGCTGTAAGCGGAGGTTATCCTCTTGAATACAAGAAAGGTGTGCCCATAGAATTTAATTATTTGGAAAACCCGGAGGCCATTAAGCATATTGATGAAGATGGTGGAGTAATGGTCTTTCATTCGGGCACTAAACTGGTTAATGATGAGGTGGTAACCAATGGAGGTCGCGTGCTTGCGGTTTCCGCAATTGCCGGTACATTAGGCGATGCAATAGAACTGTCTAAAACAATTCTTGGGCAAATACATTTTGAGGGAATACATTACCGGGGCGATATTGGTTATGAGTTCATAGATTAATCCTGATGCTAACATGAACTCAAAAAAGTAATTTTAGAGTTATAACAACAACAACTATGAAAAAACTGGAAAATACCTATTTAGAAAACAGCAGAAGTTATAGCGAGTATATTGAGCTGGTCAATGAACTGGTTGCCAATGGCAAAACTTCCGGAGAAAATCAATCTGAACTTCTCACAAAATTTACAAAGCTAAATAAGCACAGAATGCACCGGCTCGAAAAAACCGTGCAACTAAATGAGGGCCTCGTTGAAACGATACGCGCGCTAAAAAACAAATGGACCTGGGTTATTCTTGTTGAGGCATGGTGTGGTGATGTTGCACAAAACATCCCAACCATTCAGAAAATCGCGGACCAGAATAAACTAATTACCACACATTATTTATTGCGGGATGAAAATCTTGGGCTGATGGATCAATATCTTACCAATGGAGGAAGGGCTATTCCAAAATTAATTTGTTTTGATGGAGAAACATTAATGCCAATTGGACACTGGGGCCCAAGGCCGGCACCTGCGCAGGAGATGGTACAAGCGTTAAGATCGCAGCAGCCTCCTTTATCTTTTGATGAGGTACATGATCCTTTGCATACATGGTATGCGCAAGACAGAACGCATACCTTGCAAAATGAAATGGCCGCTTTAATTCAATCGTGGTCGCAATAGCCTGCCTCTATAGCATTTCCTTAACACACTTTTAAGTATATTTTATTAAACTAAATTATTTTTCATGAGAATAGTAAAAATGATAATGATTGCATCGGCTTTGCTTGCCTTTGAGATTTCCGATGCCCAAATCTCAAAAAAATTTATTGATCCTGCCCACATGGATCAAACAGTGAAGCCGGGCGATAATTTTTATCTTTATGTAAATGGCAACTGGATAAAAAACACTCCCGTCCCCGCTTCCAAAACCCGCTGGGGAAGCTTTGATCAATTATCTGACGAAAGTTCTAAAGCGCTTAAAGAGCTTCTTGAAGATGCCTCAAAATATAACGGTTCCAACACACTTATGAAACGTGTAGGTGATTATTATGCAAGCGGAATGGACAGCCTTGCTATCGAAAAGTTGGGCTATCAGCCCATTAAATCTTACCTGGCTAAGGTTAATACAATCAAAACCAAAGCCGATGTAATGAAAATGGTTAGCCTATCTGCGTTCCAATGCAATAGCTTCGCCTCTTATCTCAGTGGGAGTAAGGCAAGACGCAAAAAACGTAACTAAATATGTAGTAGGCATTTCGCAGGGAGGAACATCATTACCCGACAGAGATTATTATTTAAAAGATGACTCGCGCAGCAAAATGATCAGGGCCTCATTTACTAAATACGTTTCAGCACTTTTTGTACTTACCGGAAGTAGCCCGGCAGTTGCCGAAGAAAATGCAACAAAAATTTTAGAGTTGGAAACAAGCATGGCAAAAGCACAAATGAGCCGTGTAGAAATGAGAGACCCGGTAAAAATGTACAACAAAATGTCCGTGGGCCAACTTAATGCCCAATCACCGCATTTTAGTTGGAATTCGTTCTTTAAAGATCTCGGGTATGCATCACCGGTAGATACCGTTATTGTATCTCAACCCGGCTTTGTAACATTTGCTGATTCATTAATTAATGCTACACCGGTTGATGTTTGGAAAACATATCTGCAGTGGAACGTGTTGCGCGATAATGCGACAAATCTGAGTAGCAATTTCGTAAACGCCGCTTTTGAATTTAATAAAGCCATCACAGGCCAAAAAGTGCAAACGCCGCGGTGGGAGCGTATGAGCGGTTTGATTGACCGGCAGGTTGGTGAATTGTTAGGGCAATTATATGTTCAAAAATATTTTAAGCCTGAAGCAAAAAAGCGTATGCAGCAATTGGTGGCCAATATGCAACAAACTTATGAAAGCCGGATAAAACAACTTGATTGGATGAGCGCCGAAACAAAGGTGAAGGCGTTGCAGAAACTGCATGCCTATGTAAATAAGATTGGCTATCCCGATGTTTGGAAAGACTACAACGGCATAGTAATTAAACGAAACGATTTTTTTGGAAACGTGCGCAGCGCGTCTAAATGGCAATATGATTATATGCTTGGAAAGCTCAATAAGCCTGTTGATAAAACCGAATGGAGCATGACGCCGCCCACGGTGAACGCATATTATAGCCCGCAAAAAAATGAAATCGTATTTCCGGCCGGCATTTTACGTGCGCCGTTTTTTGATGCTGATGCCGACGACGCGCTAAATTACGGTGGCATTGCGGCAGTTATCGGTCATGAAATATCTCATGGTTTCGACGACCAGGGGCGGCAGTTTGATGGAGATGGAAATCTGAACGACTGGTGGACGAAATCTGACGCCGATGAATTTAAGAAACGCACCGATCGGATAGTTGACCAATATAACAACTTTGTCGTGCTGGATACACTGCACGTAAACGGCCGCCTCACGTTAGGCGAAAATATCGCAGACCTCGGTGGGTTAAGCATTGCCTATGAAGCATTTAAAAATACCACCGAAGGAAAAGAAAACACCGTAATTGATGGCTTTACAGCCGACCAGCGGTTTTTCATAAACTGGGCACAGCTATGGAGAAATAATATTCTGCCCGAGGCAGCTGCACAACGCATTCTTACAGACAATCATTCGCCCGGAATGTTTAGAGCTAACGGCCCGCTGCAAAACATTGATGCTTTTTACAAGGCTTTTAATGTAAAAGAAGGCGATAAAATGTATGTGGCGCCTGAAGCAAGAATTAAAGTGTGGTAAAAATTATTATTAAAAGAAAAATCTTTCGGAAACGGAAGATTTTTCTTTTTTAGCCAGGCCGCTTGTTTACAAGATATTATCATTTTTGGTTATTAATAATTCCTTTGCATTTTATGGCAACAAATTTTCTTATAGCATCCAACAATTTTAATTGCCTGGCAATTCTATTTTACCTAACAAACAATTTAGATTTTTTAATTGCGTTTTATATAAAAACCCTCAATAGTAATCGGTTGTAAATTCAATTTATTTCCACAACTTTGCAGGCATTAGTAATTTTACAATATACCTCAATAAAACATGGGCCTTTTTAATTTTTTTACTCAGGAAATAGCGATTGATCTTGGTACTGCAAATACACTTATAATTCATAACGATGTTGTGGTAGTAAATGAGCCTTCGATTGTTGCGCTGGACCGCAACAATCCTAAAAATATATTGGCTGTGGGCAAAAAGGCACTGATGATGCATGAAAAGACCCATGAAAGCATTCGAACCGTTCGCCCCTTAAAAGATGGTGTAATTGCGGATTTTAATGCCGCGGAATTAATGATCCGGGAGATGATCAAAATGATATATCCCAAAAAGCCTTTGTTTCCCCCGAGCTGGCGTATGATGATTTGCATACCCAGCAGCATTACCGAAGTAGAAAAGCGTGCGGTACGCGATAGTGCTGAACAGGCAGGGGCAAAGGAAGTTTACCTTCTTCATGAGCCGATGGCAGCTGCGCTGGGTATCGGAATCGATGTGGAAGAGCCGGTGGGAAATATGATCATTGACATTGGCGGTGGAACTACCGGTATTACTGTAATTGCGCTCGCAGGTATTGTTTGCGATCAGTCGATACGCATTGCCGGCGATGAATTTACCGCCGATATAATGGAGGCATTGCGCCGTTATCATAGCTTGTTGATCGGTGAGCGAACCGCAGAGCAAATTAAAATTCAGATAGGTGCCGCAATGAAAGACATCGACAATCCTCCTGAAGATATGCCCGTAAACGGCCGTGACCTGGTTACAGGAATTCCCAAACAAATTATGGTAAGCTACCAGGAAATTGCCGAGGCACTGGATAAATCAATTTTTAAAATTGAAGAAGGCATTTTAAAAGCGCTTGAAACAACACCGCCTGAACTGGCATCTGATATTTATCGCAGGGGATTGTATCTAACCGGAGGCGGTGCATTGCTGAGAGGCCTTGATAAAAGACTGGCTGCAAAAATTAAATTGCCGGTGCATATTGCCGATGATCCTTTAAAAAGTGTGGTTAGAGGAACCGGGCTCGCTTTAAAACACTATGATCGTTACCCGTTTGTAATGAGATAATTTTGTGAATAAGGATTGCTGAACGAGGAAAGCCAAAATGTAGAAATTTGATGTTTGAATACTTTACTCACTAATGCACAAACAATCCCGAATGCTAAATTTGCATGAACAATTATTTTCAATTTCGTAAAACGGCTGCTTCACTAATTCAGCCCGGATGAAACCATGCGTAATATTATTCTTTTTATCCGCATTTATTTTAATTTCATTTTCTTCTTGTTTCTGATGGGTGTTTCTTTTTATATGCTCTTTAGCTACAACCGTTACCATCACACCATTTATTCAGGCGTAGCCAACGAAGTAACCGGCAAGATCAGCAAACAATACAATGGTGTTCAATATTATTTTCAATTAAAAAAAACAAACGATTCTCTGGTAAAGGCCAATGAGCAGCTTTACAACAAGTTAAGAGAGGATTTTGCGATGCCGGACACCGCGAGTAAAATGGCCATCGATACAATCAAAATTGATTCCTTAAAGCAGCAAAGAAAATACTTGTATATGCAGGCCAAAGTGATCTGGAATTCTATTGCTCAGCCTAATAATTATATAGAGTTACACAGAGGCTCACTGCAAGGCGTACATTCAGATATGGGTGTGATCGATGTAAATAATGCAGTGGTCGGTACCGTAATGGAAGTTAGCGAAAACTATTCTGTGGTAATGAGCTTGCTTCACGAGCAAAGTAATTTAAGTGCCCGGTTAAAAAAAAGCGGGGAAACCGGAACCGTTGTGTGGGATGGAAAAAGACATGATATCATCTTATTTAAAGACATTCCCAAAACCGTAAAAATTTCCAGTGGCGATACAGTAGTTACCAGCGGCTTTTCTGATAAATTTCCGACCGGCCTTTTGGTTGGCTACGTAAAGGATATTATAAACGATAAAACTTCGAGCACCTATATTGTTAGATTAACACCTGCCGCTAACTTCGAAAATCTACAATATTCATACATTATCGATAATCTTCAAAAAGACGAACCGGCGCAGCTATTAAAGAAAGTAAAAGCTAAATGAGTAACCTCGTAAAAAATATCGTCCGTTTCTGTCTTTTTATACTGGTGCAGGTATTTGTGCTCAATCAAATTCCGCCGTTGCACCAGCTGGTAACACCTTATATCTATTTTCTTTTTATTCTCTGGCTTCCATTTAAAATGGGGCGTCGCACTCAAATGTTGCTTGCGTTTTGTTTAGGATTTGCCTTGGATTGTTTTACAAAAACGTATGGTTTGCACGCGGCGCCATGTGTGTTAATCGCTTACCTGCGGCCTTTTTTAATTAACCTGCTTATATCGCAGGAAGGCGCAGAAAGTAATTACAATGAGCCTTCTGTTACCAGCATGGGTTTTACTCCGTACTTTACTTATGTAACTATATTAACTTTTATTCATCACACACTTCTTTTCTTTTTGCAGGCAATGCAATCCGGAGGCTATGTATATTTCATTATAAAATCTTTGCTTTCAACAGCCATCAGCCTAATACTGATTATGCTGATAGAATTATTATTTGTAAGAAAACAAAAATTTAGGACGAATACGATTTAGACTGTTATTTTTGCAGGCGAAAAGGCCTTTTATCGCTTACTCATTTCCCCGAATCATTTAAGTTTCATTTGTGTTCAATCAGTCTCGAAAAAATATCATCATTGCTATGATCCTGTTTATGGGACTGGTAATTATTTCGCGCCTTTTTAGTCTACAGGTGTTGAATACCAAATATTCAATCATGGCAGATGAGCAAGGCAAATTCAGAAAAGTGGTTTATCCCGACAGGGGAATTTTATTCGATCGCAAAGGAAAAGCAATCTTAAGAAACACGGTGATCTATGATCTGATGGTTACTCCCGGAAAAATAAGGGGAATGAATCTGGATACCGCAGCGTTGTGCCGCATCCTCGAAATTGATACAGCGGAGTTTAAAAAAAGAATCCTCACGGCAATTATAAAGAACAGAAGCTATCGTCCTTCAGTTTTTGAATCGCTGTTGCCGGTTGAAAAAATAGCGCGGATAAATGAAAGCATGTTCAAATTTGTGCCTGCTTTTTATTTGCAGGAGCGGCCGGTACGCGATTATCCATACGACGCCGCCGGAAATATTTTGGGGTATTTGTCGGAAGTAGATTCTTCTTTTTTAAAGCGCCATGATGGAGAAGGATATCAAATGGGCGATTATGCCGGTAAAACCGGGCTTGAGCGCAGCTATGAAAAAGTGCTGATGGGCCAGCGGGGAATAGAATATTGGAAGCGCGATAATAAAAACCGTTTAACAGACCGGCTTGAAAACGGCCGGTTTGATACAGCAGCCATCCCCGGCGAAAATCTGCATATGTCGCTGGATATTGATTTGCAGATGCTCGGCGAGCATTTAATGGAAAATAAGATCGGCGCCATCGTAGCCATCGATCCTAGAACAGGAGGCGTACTGGCAATGGTGAGCAGCCCTACCTATAAGCCCAATTTGCTAACAGGATCTGAAAGAAAAAAGCACTTTGCAGAATTATTGTTAGATCCCCGGCTGCCGATGATCAACAGAACCGTAAATGCCTATTATTCGCCCGGATCTACTTTTAAAACGTTACAGGCATTGATCGGCTTGCAGGAAGGAGTAATTACACCGTCTACTACATTCCTTTGTACAGGCGCTTTCTATGGTTGCGGCCGCCCGATGAAGTGCCTCGATCCCGGAAATTTTAAATTGAAAGAAGCGATTACATTTTCATGCAATACTTATTTTGCCAATGTAATGCAGCGCACCATTAATAACCCCATATTTGGCAGCACAGACAGCGCGTTAAGAGTTTGGGATAAATACATGTATGCATTTGGCCTCGGTCATAAATTGGGCATTGATATGCCTTCAGAAAAAGGAGGATTAATTCCAACGCCCAAAACCTACAACAAAATGTATGGCGAAGGTCATTGGAACTTTTGCACTTTCCGCTCGGTAAGTATTGGCCAGGGCGAAGTAGACGTAACGCCGCTGCAGGTGGCCAATGAAATGGCTTATCTTGCGAATAAAGGCTGGTTCATAACTCCACACATGATCGATTCTATTGATGGCGGCGATAAATTTGGATTGCTCGATTCGTTTAAAATGCGCCACCATCCGTTAAGTATTCCTGATACCATTTTTGAAGCAGTTCATGATGGGATGCAGGGCGTAATGGAAAGAGGAACCGGCGCAGCCGCAAAAGTGCCTGGCATTGTGGTGTGTGGTAAAACCGGTACTGTTGAAAATTATTATAAAGGAGTGAAACAAAAAGACCATGCATTTTTTGCCGCATTTGCGCCGCGCCAAAATCCGCGTATAGCCATTGCCGTTATATGCGAAAATGCCGGGTTTGGATCCACATCTGCTGCGCCAATTGCCAGTTTGATGATTGAACAATATCTGAACGATTCTATTGCCGGAACTGCCCGAAAAGCAAGTGTTGAGCAACTGGCAAAATTAAACCTGATGCCGGCACGAATTTACCAGGCGCTCAGATACCGCGATTCTCTTATTCATGCAAAAGATCCATTGTATCTTAAAGAAAAGGGTTATATCAAAATTGTAAAAGATACCATGGGAATTGAAGATGAAGATGACACGGAAGCGTTGGACAAACTAAAAAAATCCAAACAAGCAAACAGCCCGATAAGTGATTCTATGCCGGCACCACAGCCCAATATGAACGGAAGGCATGGTAGCGATGCGTTGCTGCCTAACAAGCAAAGAAAAAATAATTCTATCGATACCTTAAAATGACACTTTCTATAAATTTTTAATGCGCGACCAGGTTAATATATCAAAAGGGATTGATTGGGTAACAGTTTGGCTGTACTTTATTTTCGTTTCTATAGGGCTCCTTTGTATTTTTTCGGTTGAATACCATCATAGCGAAAATATATTTCAGAATATTGTCGGCCTCAAAAAAAATTATTCACGTCAGTTGTTATTTATTGGCATTTCTGCGATTTTTGCCATTTTTATTTTACTCACCGACAGCAAATTTTTTACTGCCACGGCCAACATCGGCTATGTGTTTGGCATATTGTTAATGCTGGCAACTTTTGTGCTGGGCAAAAATATCAATGGCTCAAGATCGTGGATTCCAATGGGATTTTTTAACCTGCAACCCGTGGAAACCTGTAAGATATTTACCGCTCTTGCGCTCTCAAAATATTTGTCGAGGCCCGAAACCAATTTTCAAAATACACGATCGCAAATAATTGCCGCGGCCATTGCTTTAACACCTGCAGTCTTTTCAATTTTACAAAACGAAACCGGGCTGGCATTGGTCTATTTTGCCTTTTTAATTCCTATGTATCGCGAAGGCTTGCCGCCGGTTTATTTGATTATTGGCTTTTCTTTCGCGGTGCTGGTGGTGGCTACCATCCTGGTGGAAAAAAATACGCTGGCCATCATTTTAACCGCCATCGCCGCGCTTTCAATTTGGATCTTAAGGCGAAACATTAAAAGAGATAAAGGAATTTTGATCATTATTTTGGGGCTTTGGATATTGTGCGTTAGTATCCAAAGATTTGCCGTTCCTTATATTTTTAAACATATTCTTCAGCCATACCAGGTTGAAAGAATTATGAATACGTTTGGTGTGGATTATGCTCCGGATGCAGGCGAATCACAAATAAGTAAAGCCGATGAAATACAACTGGAAAAAACTAAAAAAACTAAAAAGGCTGCAGAAAATTATAATGTAAAACAATCCAAGATTGCCATAGGATCAGGCGGTATTTGGGGAAAGGGATTTTTAAAGGGAACGCAAACCCAGGGCGATTTTGTGCCCGAGCAGCATACTGATTTTATTTTCACTTCAGTAGGAGAAAACTTTGGATTTTGGGGCAGCAGTTTGGTAATTATTCTGTACATGTTGTTCATGCTAAGGATCGTTTTTTTGGCCGAGCGACAGCGAAGTACTTTTAGCCGGGTATATGCATATAGCGTTGCTGCCATTATATTTTTTCATGTATCCATCAATATTTGTATGACCGTGGGGCTTGCTCCTGTGATTGGAATTACCTTGCCTTTGCTAAGTTATGGAGGTTCTTCTCTCTTAACTTTTACCGTCTTGATTTTTATCCTGGTAAGATTGGATGCAGACCGCCACATGGTGCTGCGATAGATCAGTTCTCAAAAGCCAAAAAGTAGATTTTCTCTCTTTTGTTTTAATTTCGTGCGCTAAGCGATGAACGCTTAAATCTTACAAAATCTTATGCAAATAATCCCACTCAGCGAAGGCGCATTTACCGTTGATCAAACCAAAAAATTTGTTTCGTTCGATGTTGAAAAAGACAATTTACAGCAAAGAAATAAGGGAAGTCTGCTGGTGGAAATTCAGCCATTCGCAGTAATTACGTCTAAAGATATTATTGTGCTGGATACAGGGCTGGGGTTTGCAGATGAAAACGGTCAGCTTCAAATTCACAAAAATTTGGCGGCAAACGGCATCAGTGCATCGGATGTTACCAAAGTGCTTTTATCCCATCTTCATAAAGATCATTCCGGCGGCATTGCTCAAACCAATAAAAAAATTACAGCCTTTGAAAACGCAACCTATTTCATTAACAAGGATGAATGGGATTTTGCTTTGGAAAGAGGATTACCATCTTATCATAAAGACGATTTTTTATTGCTTCAGAAAAGCCAAAAAGTAGATTTTACCAAAGGCGATGGCATAATTGATGATTATATTTATTATGAAGTAACCGGCGCGCATTGTCCATTTCACCAGGTATTTAAAATTATAGATAATGGTGAAATTGTTTTTTTTGGCGGTGATGTGGCGCCGCAATTACATCAAATGAAAAACAGGTTTAAAGCCAAATATGATTTTGATGGTGCCAAAGCAATGGATCTTCGGCAAAAATGGTGGAAGCAGGGAGAGCAGGAAAAATGGACCTTCCTTTTTTATCACGATATAAAATTTCCCACATTTAAATTTTAAGAATCCGCACAAAAAAAGGCCTGCCCTAAAAAGGGCCGGCCGTTGCTAACCTATGAAAAACACCTAGTTACAAAAATAGGAGAAATTTTAATTTCTCCAATTTTTTATTTATAAAAATTTATTATATAATCTGGAAACTACTTAAACCTTTGCTGGTTGCGGTTTTTGAGCTGTTTAATCAACACATTTCTAAATTCTTTTTCAGCAATGAAGAGTTGATTCATCTTTTCGGGGCCTAAAATTTTTTCAAACGACGGTTTATATTTCTTTCTAATGTTTAATAATTTCTCTTCATTATCCAGCACATCGCCATCTTTATTATTGGCCCGAAGGCTTTTTATTTCGTTTTCGTAATCGTTATAAACGGGCCAGAATTTTTCTGCCTCGGCAGAAGTAAGTTGAAGCCTCTGTGTAATAAAAGCAATTTTTAATGCCTGAATTTTTTCTCTCTGCTGGCCATCTGCCTGCGCTTTTGCGAGTGAAAAACTTCCAAAAATTACCAATAACAGGAGTATAAATTTTTTCATCTTATTGATTTTTTGTCTCGCCAGTTTTATCATCGATGCGTGTTAAGATATTTGCTCAATGCATTGTCATCTGTTAAATAATCCGTCGGAGCCGGCAACTGTTGGGCATTTACATCGTTGCTTAAGGCCTCATTATCTAAAATAGACCATGCTTTTCAAGATAGTCAACAATGGCATCATCACTCAGCGCTGCAATTCCATCATTCACTTGTTTGGGTGTTTTATATTGAAATGAAGATTCGATATAACCGGGCAGCCCGCTGGATTCTGTAACAACGGAATTGTTTTTTTTCATATCAGGCGAGCTGTTAAAAATTTGCAGCGAGCTTACTGCGATGGCGCCGGTAATAACTGCCGCCGCCGCATATTTCCAAAAGCTTTTTGCTTTGCTGAAGGAAACAACTTTTGCGGGCTTTTTATTTATTTTGTTTAAGATATCATTATTTAAGTTTTCGAAGTAGCCCTCAGGAACCGTAAATACATTTTTATCTTTCAAGGACAATAATAAAGGTGATAACTCATCAAATTCTTCGGTGACTGTTTCTTCAGAGCGATTTTTTATTTTGGCCAAAATCTGATCGCTCAGCGAATCAAAATATCCTTCGGGCACACGAAGGGTTTCATGTTTGCCGAAATTGATTGGTGATTCGTTATTTAAAAGGGTGTAGGCTGCTATTTTTTCCGCCAGATCATCGAAATAACCTGCAGGAACATTAAAAGGATTGGTTCTTTCCAGGCTGGCCAAAACCGGGCTTATACTTTGCAATTCTTTTAATATGTCGTTCGAAATTTTCATCACAGTTTACAGACTCATCTGCATCCTTTAAGTTTAATTATTCAATATAAATTGTTCAATTTTTTTTGCTGCATGATGGTAGCTTGCCTTTAATGCGCCTTCACTTGTTTCGAGTACGCGGCTCATTTCTTCGTAGGGCATTTCATCATAATATCTAAGATTAAAAACTAATCGCTGCTTCTCCGGAAGTTGCTGTATGCCTAATTGAAGTTTCCATTCCAGTTTGTTGGCATCGAAATTTGAATCGCTTTTCAATTTATTGGTCAATCCGTTTTCAACATCGCTTAATGAAATTGAAGTTCTTTTTTTCTGCTGCGTAAGAAATGTCAGCGATTCGTTAGTGGCGATGCGGTAAAGCCAGGTATATAACTGGCTGTCTTCTCTAAAATTTTCCAATCCCTTCCAAACCTTAATAAACATGTTTTGCAAAACATCATTGGCATCTTCATGATCAACTACCATTCTGCGAACATGCCAATACAATTTTTCCTGGTATTTTTTAATGATAGCAGTAAATGCCCGCTCTTTTGTGGCGGGATTTTTAAAGTCTTGTAAAAGCACCAGATCGTCAGGATGTTGAATCATAAACTTTTTTATCTCTTCAACAAAAATATCAAAAGGTATTTATAAGATGGCTTTTTTGATCGCTGACTTTAAATTGAAAACGTTAAAACCTATATTTTGGCTTATGTGGGCAGGCGCTACAAAAATTGCAACAGTTGGTGTGCAATTTTATTTTTAAAAAAGATAGAAAAACTATAAAATCGCTTTTGTGAATTGAGAAAATTTAAAATTGAATTTGTTAATCGATCACTTCGTGGATTGCCTTTAAATAAGCATTTAGAACAATCTGCTTATCAAATTCTTTAATGATTTTTTGCCTGGCTTTTTTGCCCATTTCACTTCTTTCTTCAGCAGATAGCAAAAGCATTTTTTCCATTTTTTCAGTAAGATCCGCGCTGTCTTTTACCTTACATAAAAAGCCGGTTAGGCCATCTTCCACAATTTCTTTGCAACCTGTTGTGTTGGTGGTAATCGCCGGTTTTTCCATGCTGGCAGCCTCGAGTAAAATATTGGAAGTTCCCTCGCGGTAAGACGGCAACACGATACAATCGGCTTCAGCAATGTATTTTCTGACATCTTTTTTTTCGCCTTCATAATCAATAACACCTTCTGTAATCCAATTTTGCAAATCAGATTTTGTAATGGTATTAGATTTTAAATTTTGATGCCAGAACGGACCAATCACATTAAAAAGCACGTGTGGATATTTCTTTTTAATTGCGCGCGCCGCTTCTACAAATTCAAAAATTCCCTTGTCTTTTATTAGCCTTCCGATAAATAAAAACAAAAAAACATCCGGGTTTTTTTCTTTAATAATCATTGGGCTGAAAAGCGTGTAATCTACGCCTGAACCGGGAATTCTTTCGGCTGTTTCTTTTTTTACAAAATTATTTTTCAGAAATAAATTCATGTCATCATAATTCTGAAAGAAAACTTTTTTTGTGCGACGCAATGCGAATTTATAAAATGTGCGGGCCATGCGGTACGCCAGGTTTTTACTGGTAAAAAGCGGGCCTACACCGGTGATATTGGTGATGGTGGGGATGTTTAAAATGCGTGCAATGAAGTTGCCCCAAATTGCTGGCCTTATGCTGAATGTTAAACAAACATCAGGGTTTGTTTTTTTTAGTGCACGATATAAATGGTAGATGTATTTAGAAACTTTTATAGGATTTACATTTCCGGAGCCTACATTAATAACTTTAAGGCCGGTTTTTTCCACCTGCGACACAAAGCTGTTCGTATGGGCCAGAACCGTTACGTCGAAGCCTTCCTTCAAAAGGCGCTGCATCAGTCCATCACGCATGGTATACGTGGAGAGAAGGCCATTTTCGATAACGGTTATTTTTTTCTTTTTTTCGCTCATCATTTTAATTGATAAACTTTTTTGTGCCATATTTCCAGCGACAATATGGTCCATAAAATTTTAGCCCTTTTTTCTTCTGAAATTTTTATTTTTTTATCCAGGAGATTATCGACAAATTTCTGCTGCACGAAATTTTGGTAAAAATTATTACTTGAATTAAGATAATCAAAAACCGGTTCTTTCAATTGATTATTGATCCAGTTTTTCAAAGGGATCTCAAAGCCTCTTTTTGGCTGGTGGATTAACGTGTCCGGAAGATATTTTGTTGCCAGTTGGCGAAGCATATATTTAGTGGTCTTTCCTTTTATTTTATAATTGTCTGGCAAAGAAGGAATGTATTCTAATAATTCTTTAGAAAGAAAAGCGCTTCTTCCTTCCTGCGAATTGGCCATTGTTGCAATGTCCATTTTAACTAAATGGTCGCCAAAGAGATTGGTGTCAAAATCGAGGTTCATTATTTTTTTTAAACCCGATAAATTGCTGTTGGCAATTTTATCAAAGTCGCGTTTTACCGGCTGCAGATAATCAAACCCGGGGTCGGTAATATATTGCTGATAGTCTTCAAAAATATCAACACCGGCCGAAAGATAAATCTCTAAATCCGAGTTAGATGCCAACGAAGCTAAGCGATATAAATAATTGTATAAAGATTTTTTATTGTGCGATGCAGGCAATACCTGTTTAATAAAAGATGCTCCTTTTTTTACCAAAAGGTTTTTCTTAAAAAAATCATACCTGGCAAAAGGAACATACCTGCGATAACCGCCAAACAATTCATCCGCGCCGTCGCCATTAAGCACAACGGTAACATATTTTTTGGCTTCCCTGCTTACATAATAACTGGGTATTGCAGAACTGTCGAAAAAAGGCTCTCCGTAATTGCACAGGATTTTTTCAAGATCATTTTTTAAATGTTGGAACGATATTTTTATTTCAGTATGATGCGTATTATATTTTTCAGCAACCAATTTGGCAAGCGGCGCTTCATCAAATTCACCATCAAAAGAAACAGTAAAAGTTTTTAGGTTGTTATTGTAATTACTTGCGATGGCAGTAATGATGCCGCTGTCGATACCGCCGCTGAGAAAACTTCCCACTTCAAGATCGCTCGATTCTAATCTTCTTTTTACCGCGGTATGCAAAAATTCATCTGTCTTTTGCAAACTCTCTGCAAGCGAATCGGTACATTGCTTTTGATAATAATCATTAACATTCCACCATTGTGTTTCGCTTATTGAAAGCGTATTACAATCAACTTTAAGAAAAGAGCCGGCCGTTAATTCAGTTACATTTTTATAAGGTGTAAATTGGCGGTAAAAGCTGCCCAGGCGCAGGTATTGGTAAAAGTGGGCAGGTTCTATTTCAGGAGACACCATTTCTTTCAGGCAGTTAAGCTCGCTGGCGAATGCAAATTTTTTTTCATCATGATAAAAATAAAAAGGCTTTTTACCGGCTCTGTCCCTGGCTATAAAAATTTCATTTTTTATTTTATCATGAATGGCAAATGCGAACATTCCATCCAGGTGATGAAGAAAATCCGGTCCAAAACGATCGTATAAAAGCAATAAAGTTTCGGTGTCTGATGAGGTGGTTCCCTGAAGATGAAACTGGTTTCTTATGTCCTGATGATTATAAATCTCACCATTAAAAACAATGGTATATTTTTCACCAAGATGCATAGGTTGTTTGCCAAGAGCGATATCTAAAATGGAAAGCCTGAGATGAAAGAAGTTTACATTATTATGTTGATAGCCGCTGTGCTCGTCCGGCCCGCGGTGCCCCATAGTTTGTATTACATTATCGTAAGAAAATTCGGCGTTAATTGTTCCCGCGATACCACACATGGTAATTATTTTTATGTTGCGCAAAGTAACCCTAAATAATTGAAATCAGGGTAGGTGAATGCTGTAATTATGATAATACAGCCTCCGGCGCAAGTGCTGTTAAAGATATTGTTTCTCCGGTTTTATTTTGTTTTTGTTTGGCGCGTTCTTTTGCTTTTTCAAAAATTAAGAACAAGGCAATGGCATAAAAAGGAAGGCATGGAATTTTATACCGGACGAGCGTACCAAAATTTAAAGTGCTTGCGCCTACAAATAAGCCGAATACCACGGCAAAAAGAAAACAATACATAATAAGTGGGTCTGTTAATATCAATTTAATAAAATTGAGTAAGCCGGTTTTTAAAAAAACAAACAAAGTGAAAAACACGAGCAACAAACTTTCAAATGCTGCCATCAACTGCGAAATTTTATGAGCTTCCCAAATAAAAGGCCTGAAAAAAGTTGTGGCAATTGCCACAGGCGCTATTTTAACAAGCCCGCGAAATGTTCCATCATACTCTGCTCCCAAACTGAAATTAGATACTGCATCTTCTCGGCCGCTTCTTACTTCAATTACCTGGTTTAAATGAGAGATGCTGGACGTTAGATCTTCTACAGCATACGCTCCCAATTCATCATTATAAGAAGAAAGAATGGTTGTAAATGAGTAAGCACTTAAAGCAATAATTGCAGGGGCAATAAGATATCGCATGAATTTAAACCGAATGCCCTGAACACTTTTGAAAATAATAAACAAAACAAAAAACGGAACGTAAGCCAATAAAATATACACTTTAAGAATTGCCAGGAAATATCCTGAGATAAAAACGAGCAAGCAATTCTTGATAATCGATTTCCTTTTATAAAGCAGACCATACAAAGAATAGGTAAGCCAGCCGAGCGCTGCAATACACAAAGAGTCTTTTAATAATCCGGCACTCCAAAAAGCAAGCGTAGGAAAATATAGGATAGAGATAGCAAATTGTTTATGAAGCCTGGGATATTGCTCGTAAAAGAACAAGTATAGTTTCCATAAACCGGAAAAAGCCAGCGTTGCAAAAAACAAATTAATTATGGCATAGCTGCCAAAAGAAATAAACGAAAAAAGCGCATCAAGGCGGATCACCATAAAGTTAGACTCATCTCTGAAATAGCCTTTGTTGTATGGGTTCTTTACCAGCGAAAGATCAAACTCTTTACCGCTTTTGAAGATGTATTTTAAATTTTCGCTATTGCGTAATATTAAATGATACCAATTGTTGCCTTCGTAATGATACAACACCGTGGAATCGCCTAGCGTGAGATATGAATAATAAAGGGCGAACAAAATGCTGGCGATCACTTTAATCCAAAACCCCTGCCGGTGGTATTTCTGTAACAGCGGATCGCTGTATTTTTTTCTTATTCTCCTGAAAAATAAATAAAGTATAAAAACATAAACGGGAATTAATAAGAAATCAACATAATCCATTTAACGGGGTTTTAAAAACATTGATGCTGTTAGGCCTTCTTTAAATCGGGCATTGTACGATGCACCGTATTAAAAGTAATATTTTTTGTTTGCCTAAAAAGAAATTGAAAATTTTGCGTAATAAAATAGCGCGGATTAGAAGATAATTTCTCCAGGATGAGCGCCGGCGTGGCATTACAGTTGTTGGTAAATGCATCTTTCACCGGCCAAAGCATAAATTGGATTTTTCTAAGTTTGTTGCTTTTTTGAAATAAAAGAATAATTCCCGTAAATGAAATTAAGAACAAAATGTACATCAGAAAAGCCTTAGCCGGGCTGCCGCTGAAACGGGTTTTTAAAATATGAAATCTGTTACGCACATAGTAATACATCTTCCAGTTGGTTTTATAATCCCAATCATTTTTATAAGAATAGGCGCTTGCTGGGTGATAATGAATGCTGTTGCTTTTAGTGTAAAAAGGTATTTTATTTTTGCTGATGATGCGATGATAATATTCCGTTTCATCGCCCCATATAAAAAGTTCTTTCCTGGGCAAGCCTACTTTTTCTATAAGATTTTTATGGAGAAGTGTGCCATTAAAAGGATGCGCAAAATTTTCAATAATGGATTCCTTTACATCTTCAATGCTGGCATAGTTGCCGGTTTTCCAAACAAAACTTTTTTTATCTTCTTTATTAATTACTGCACAATTGCGAAGACATAATTTATCATCTGCGTCTTCCAAAAGATTTTGCAACGCATCTTCTTTCGGGTAGCCATCATCATCCATTAGCCAAATCCAGTCATATCCTTTTTCGTAAGCCAACCTGATTCCTGTATTGAAACCTCCGCCTGAACCAACATTTTTTTGTGAGAAGAAAGTAAGATCTTTTCGACTGCTCAACCAGCTTTCTGTGTTGTCGGTGCTGCCATTATTAATAACAAGAATTTCATCAATCTTTCTTGTCTGACTTTGTAAGGCGCTAATGCATTCAGATAATAACTTTTGTCTGTTGTACGTAACAACTACGGCGATAATCTTTTCCATAAGCATTGGATATTGGTTTGATACAAACCAATACAACGACCGAATAAGAAATATTATTGTGAAGAAGCCCGGCGTTCTTTATCATTTAGGTGATGTCCTGAGTCGGTTTTTATACAAGCCAAAATGTAGTTTTTCTATTTTTATTAGTTCTACTCTTTATTTGAAAATACGGGACTTGGCTGGTTTGCCTGGAAGGCTTGCAAAAATATTTTAGAAAAAGCTAGCGCTTCACCAATTACATGATGCATATCCATATAACGGTAGGTGCCCAGTCTTCCAAGAAACGATACGTTTTGGATTGAACCGGCTTTGTTTCTGTAATGATGCAGTAAATTCATGTCATCCTTTAGCCTTTTGGGATAATAAGGTGTTTCGTTTGGCCCGGTTTCCTTACTAAATTCTTTAAACACAATTGTTTTCGAATGTTGCTCCCATGGCGTAAAATGCTTGTGTTCTGTAATGCGGGTATACGGTATTTGCTCGTCGCAATAATTCATTTGTGCAACACCCTGGTAATCGCCATCCTCAACGGAAGATTCAAATGTTACTGTTCTGTAGCCAAGCCTGCCAAATTCGTAATTAAAGAAGCCATCGAGCGGTCCGGTGTAAAAAATATGATCATACTCTTGCGGAATTTCTGAAGCATAAAATTTTTTATTCAGCTGAACATCAATCGAAGGATGGTTTAATATTTTTTCGATTAAGTTAGTATAGCCGTCTACCGGAATGCCGGTAAAAATGTTGTTATGATAATTATCGTCGTAATTAAAACGAACCGGGATTCTTTTTAAAATCGATGCCGGTAATAGTGCCGGTTCGCAGCCCCACTGCTTTTTGGTGTATCCATAAAAAAATGCCTGGTATAATTCTTTGCCGATAAAATGCAATGCCTGCTCTTCAAAATTTTTTGGATCGGATATGTTTTTATCGCTTAACTGTTTTAAAAACACCGCCGCAGTTTGTGGCGTAAACGTTTTGCCAAAAAACTGGTTTAATGTACCAAGGTTTACGGGAAGCGAGTAGGCATTACCGTTATACATGGCTTTTACGCGGTGAACATACGGCCTCAATTCTGCGAACGAATTTACATAATCCCAGATTTCTTTTTTGTCGGTATTAAAGATGTGTGGCCCATATCGGTGAACCATAATACCGGTTTGCTCATCGCGCGAAGTGTGGCAATTGCCTGCGGTATGATTTCTTTCGTCCCACACGTCGATCTTACAATCGCAATTGTTGGCTAATTCACGGGCTAACACAGCGCCTGAAAATCCGGATCCGACAATTAAAAAACGCGCTGGCATAATCAGTTAGTTTTAAAACGTTATTTTATTAAACCTTATTTTTATTAACGATTGTATCATAGAGATATTGCCAAACGTTGAATGATGCCATATTCCACTTTTCTCTATTCTTTTTGCGATCTTGTTTCCCTCAAAATGTCATTCAACGCGCCTAACGGGCGCGTGTATGAAATTTTGAACGCTATAGAGCAAATTTACGGGTGAGTAAATTCTAATCGTGATTTAGTGATGAAAGATCAATTCTTTTAAATTCAGCAAAATAACTAAGTTGCCATTTGTCCCACAACAATAACAGTAAAATTTTTATTGAAACAAGTTTGCACAATGGTTAATAAAACAAATATCTGTGAAAATTGCTCACCGGACCTGAGCGGTTTTAAAAATTATAAAAATGAAGCATAGAATCTAAATAAAATCGGGTTATTTTGCCGCCGAAACTAATATGAAAATCGAACTTAATATGGAACATGGCTTTGAACGGTCGCCGGACAGCGTGGTAGATACGGCCAACAGGCAAATTAATATTTTTCAAATAGACGGAAAAAATATCGACAAGAAGGTCGTTGATGAATTTGGTGAAGAATGGTTGAAATTCTATCAATACAATGATGATTTGATTAAAAAAGGCGTTGAGGAATATTTTGATATAATTAACGATGAGATGGTAAATAAGTCTACTTATGTGCTTGACATTGGATGTGGCACCGGACGGTGGACGAAGTTTATTGCTACCAAAGCGCGTTTTGTTGAAGCGGTAGATCCAAGCAATGCGATTTTTGCGGCAGACAAACTATTGAAGAATATTAAAAATGTAAGGCTTTCGCAGGCTTCCATTGATACATTGCCTTTTCCTGATGAAACATTTGATTTTGTGATGAGCATTGGCGTGCTTCATCACATCCCGGATACGAGGAAAGCACTAAATGACTGCGTAAAGAAAGTAAAAAAAGGCGGTTATTTTTACGTATATCTTTATTATAATCTTGATGGAAGAGGCTTTTTTTTTAAAGCGCTTTTTAAATTAAGCGATCTCATAAGAACTGGCGTTTGCAGGCTTCCCGGTAAAATAAAGCACCTTGTTTGCGATATTTTAGCGGTCGTATTTTATATGCCGTTTATCTTATTTGGACGATTCTTTAATTTTATTGGTTTAAAAAAATGGGCGGAATCTTTACCATTGGCCGGTTATCAAAAACGTTCTTTTTTTATGATTAGAAATGATGCCCTCGATCGTTTTGGCACGCGACTGGAGCAACGGTTTTCCGCCGAAGAAATAATTGAAATGATGGGAAATGCCGGCCTTACTGATATTGTTATAAGCCCCGGCATACCATACTATCACGCCGTTGGCCGAAAGGTTTAATTTAAAATTGCATTGTAAATTTTAGCATATTTTTCAACGGCATTGTCCAAATTATAAAATTCTTTTGCGCCGTTTCTGATCGCGTTTTTATCAAACGGAATCTGATTTCTAATAAGATCTGAGGCCAATTGAAATTCTTCAGGATCGAAAGTTTTTAATACAATACCTGATTGATATTTTTTGATGATGTCGGCAACATCGCCCACGCCCGCATTTGAAATTACAGGAATTCCCATCGCCATTATTTCTCCATGTTTGGTAGGTGATGAGGACAATTTTGAGTAACAGGGTTTTATAAAAAATAACGAATAATTGCTAAAGGAAAGTAGTGCAGGCACTTCATTTCTTAAACCATGTTTTACTATAATTTGGCTTTCGTGGATGCCGGCTTTTTTTGCAGACTCTTTAATTAAAGGATGATGTTGTTGCGGAGAAATGAACAAGAATTTTGTTTCAGGATTTTTATCACTTATCACTTTGCAGAATTTCATTTTTTCGTTGGTAAGATACCAGCCGCCAACAGAACCCAGGTAACTTACCACAAAATCATCGTCTTTAATTTCCAATTCTTTTTTAAGTTTAAGTTTTAGGTTGACATCAATTTTCTCCGGATCAAACAGGTTCATGTCTACGCTGCAGGGAATTACTTCAACAGGAATTTTTTTGTTGAAGGAAGGCCATTGCTTTATGATTTTTTCCGCGGTGTAAGTAAGGCATACAATTCCATCAGACTGGGCAACGGCTTCGTCTTCTTTTCGTTTAAAATAATTGTAAATTTTTTTGTAAAAGAAATTGCTGGTTCTCCAAATGCCTCCATCAACGCGGCTGTCGGCGTAAAATTCTCTGATATCATTTAGAAATTTAAGGCCTGAGTTTTTCTTCATCCAAAGCCCAATTAACGCAGGAATACCGGGCCGTGTATGAACCATATCAAACCGCTGTTGTGTCATGAAGTTTTTTTGCAGTTTTTTTCAGCATCATCACGTCGTAAAGTGAAGATAACACCGGCGGATTTTTATGATAAGGAATAGGCTTCCATTTTATGTGCAATGATTTTAAAGCATTTTCTATTTCATCTTTATGCAGCTTATATTTATCTTTTTTTTCGCAACTGAGTATGGTAAAACGGTACCCGTATTTTGTAAGTGCGGCCAGGTACGGTATTACCTGGCTTTGTCCCAATGGGTCAGTCATTCCATCATAAGAAATAAAGAGAACATTTTTCATTAGAAGCTAAATAGATTGTTTATTTTGAAGCAGATCATCATAAATCAAACGCAATTTTTCAACATGATGTGTAAGCGTAAAATGATCCGTCATTCTTTGATAAGCTGACGCTGCTTTTTGTTTACGCAACTCTTTATCATGAAGCAGGATATTTAATTTTACGATAAAATCGTCAACGTTATTCACGTCAAAATAAAGTGCATTTTCTGCGGCCTGTTCCCTGAAGGAAGGAATATCACTCAATAATAAGAGGAAGCTTTGCGGCCATTGCTTCCAGTACGCTCAATGAAAATCCTTCTAACAGAGAAGGCATTACAAAAATATCGTAGTGCGGAAGTACCTCATCAATATTGCGTATTTGTCCCTTTAAATTGATATTAACGCCCGCATCATTTATCGCATTCTGCAATGTTTTTTGATGCGGCCCCGCTCCATAAATATCTAACTGAATTTTTTGTGATTTTATTGCCTCAAATGCCTGTATGAGATAGAGATAATTTTTAGGAATTCTTAATGCGCCTACGGATACAAGCTTTAAATATTGGCCGTCTTCTTTAAATGATAATTTTGAAAATTTTTTTTCGTTCACAAAAGTATGCAGCACGAAATGCTTTGCTGGCTTTAGTTTCAAAAAGGTAAAATAATCGTTCATCACCGTATCGGATACGGCAATAATGGTTGATTTTTTAAATTGATAAGTAAAGCGATCCAGGAAACGGAGGTATTTTTTTTTGTAATCGGGCGCCTGCGAAACACAAGTGTGGATAGTGGTTACCAGCGGAATGTTTGACGGTGTTGCCAGGCGCGCAATAAAATTGGGTAACACCAAGTGAGAATGTACCAGATCTGGCTTATACTTTTTTACAAGTGCGCGAAATTTTAAAGCAGTAAATGGCAACGAACGAAAAGCCGGTTGTTGAAGACAAATATATTTATCGCAATCAAGTTCTCCTTCAAAATGGTTTTCGTTGTGCAGGGTTACTACAATGTTGGTATAGTCTTTTAATTCTTTTAAAACCTGCACCAGCATTGTTTCTGCGCCGCCGCGCTCGAGGCTTGTAATAAAATGCAGAATAATTTTCTTTCGCATTTTATCAAGTTAAATGGCAAACAGCATTGCCAGGTTCACATAAGCAGAAATATAGTTTTTTTGCATTTTTAATTTGAACAATGCGCAACAACGATCAGCGCTGCGCGGCTTACGCTACTTTAAGCAAACTAAGTTTGCTTGTAATGAACTTGCGTTGTGCATATTCTTTGGTAACAGTGAATATTTTTACTTTTTGCGAAGGCAATTCGTACATCGCATCGGTTAAAATACTTTCACAGATACTCCTTAATCCGCGGGCGCCCAACTTGTATTCCATTGCTTTTTCAACCATAAAATCAAACACATCGTCTTCAAAAACCAAATCAATTCCTTCCAGCTCAAATAATTTTTTGTATTGTTTGATCAAAGAATTTTTGGGTTCGGTTAAAATATTTCTGAGTGTTACTGCATCCAGTGGATTTAAATAAGTAACCACCGGAAGCCTTCCAAGCAACTCAGGAATTAAGCCAAATGATTTTAGATCCTGCGCATTTACAAATTGTAAAAGATTTTTGCGCTGGTATTCCTGCAAATCTTTATTTACACTAAAACCGATTGCATTGGTATTAATTCTGCGGCCAATTAACCTGTCCACGCCATCGAATGCGCCGCCACAAATGAAAAGAATATTGCTTGTATTTATTTTGATCAGTTTTTGTTCGGGGTGCTTGCGGCCGCCTTGTGGTGGCACCAATACTTCCGTGCCTTCCAGTAATTTGAGTAAGCCTTGCTGAACACCTTCGCCGCTTACATCGCGGGTGATGCTCGGATTATCGCTCTTACGGGCAATTTTATCAATTTCATCAATATACACAATGCCTTTTTGAGCAGCGTTAACATCAAAATTACACACCTGCAAAAGGCGGCTCAATATACTTTCCACATCTTCGCCAACATAGCCGGCTTCTGTAAAAACGGTCGCATCTACAATTGCAAAGGGAACATTTAAAATTCGTGCGATTGTTTTGGCCAGTAAAGTTTTACCGGTTCCGGTTTCGCCTACCATTATAATGTTACTTTTCTCAATTTCAACATCACTGTCTACTTTTTGATTCAGGCGTTTGTAGTGATTGTAAACCGCTACGGCAAGTACCTTCTTTGCATCATCCTGGCCAATTACATATTCATCAATATATTTTTTTAGCTCCATTGGCTTTTTAACGGAAAGCTTAAAGTTGGATGAATTGGTATTTTTTTCCTGGGAGGGAAGAATTTCCTGGATAATAATTTCCTGCGCATGTTCTACGCAATTTTCACATATATGTCCTTCCTGCCCCGCGATAAGGATTTTTACCTCGTCGCGGCTTCTGCCACAAAATGAACAATGTAAGGTTTGTTGTTTAGCCATTGGTGTACTTGATTAAATTTATCTTATAGCAAATTATCAACTTTTTTGTTAACTGAAAAGTAAAATGTTAGCTATAGTATATGACAATAATTATTGCCTAAATGATGCATCCTTATAATTTACTGAGAATACCGTCTATAATGCCATATTTCTTACTTTCCTGGGCATCCATCCAGTAATCGCGATCAAAATCTTCCAAAACCTTTTCATATTTCTGACCACAATTATCCGCCAGAATTTTAGCGCCCAATTCTTTTGCTTTTTGAATTTGAACGGCCATAATTTCCAAATCGGCGCTGGTGCCTTGTCCGCCGCCGCTTGGCTGATGGATCATTACTTCGCCATGAGGGAAGATAAACCGCTTGCCCTTTGTGCCGCCGCTTAATAAAATACTTCCCATGCTGGCCGCCATGCCCATACAGACCGTGCTTACCGGTGATGATATCATTTGCATCGCATCATAAATTACCATGCCGCTGGTAATAACGCCGCCGGGACTGTTTATATAAAACGTAATTTCTTTTCCTGGATCAACGGCTTCCAGGTATAGAAGCCTGTTGGTAATATCTTTGGCGCTTTTATCATTTACTTCGCCCCACAGAAATATTTTTCTTTGGTCGATAAATTTTTTATCGAACATTAATCCACCCATCATTTTTTCCATCGGATTTTCCGGAACGGGCATTTCCGGTTCTTCATCTTCGTTAAAGCGCGTAATATTATTTTTATAAAAGTTCATGTGTTAAAATTTAAAGGGTAAAATCTACTTTTTGGCTTTCCTGGAGTTGGTAATCAACACTTCGTCAATAAGGCCATATTCTTTGGCTTCCTCGGATGTCATCCAGAAATCGCGGTTACTGTCTTTGGCAACTTTATCAATGGTTTGGCCCGTGTGATTGCTGAGAATGGCATAAAGCTCGTGTTTTATTTTTCTTACTTCATTAACCGTAATGGCCACATCAGATGCCTGGCCTGCAGCGCCGGCGCTTGGCTGATGCATCATAATGCGTGAATGTTTTAATGCGCTTCTTTTGCCTGAAGCGCCTGCAGCCATTAAAACTGCTGACATACTTGCTGCCATTCCGGTGCAAATGGTAGCAATATCCGGGGTTACGAATTGCATGGTATCATATAATCCCAAACCTGCGTAAACGCCGCCTCCCGGGGAGTTGATGTACATCTGAATATCCCGTGTTCTGTCGGTGCTTTCTAAAAAAAGCAATTGCGCGATAATGATGTTGGCTACTTCGTCGTTTACAGGATATCCTAGAAAAATAATCCGGTCCATCATCAAACGGCTGTAAACGTCCATCACGGCTACATTCATCGGCCTTTCCTCAATAATATTGGGAGTAAGATTGGTTACATTATGGTTGATATATCCATGAAGTGTATTGCTGCTAATGCCCTGGTGCTTCACGGCAAATTTTTCAAATTCTTTTGCTGTATTCATAAATTAAATTTAACGTAATACTATTTTACGGCGGTGAAGTTCCAAATATTATGCTAACAAAAAAAATACGACAAAAGGACAGAGCCATAAAAAATATTCCGATGAAATTCGTTCCGGATATCCACGGCCCCGTTTCACACTAAAACGGGAAGAAAAAAATTATGTTGTGGATTTGTAAAAAACACCAATAATTTTTAGCTGACGTGAGAAATAATTTTAAAAAGAGAGTAAATTGCAATCCCCATTAGGTTTAACCTCTGCTTCCCGGAAATAAATCCGGTTTCCAACAATTTTTCATTTCTAAATTTTACCATTATGTACATCGTAAGAGACATTTTTCATTTAAAATTTGGACATTTTAAAGATGCAAAATCTTTGCTGGATGAAGCAAAAAGCAAAAACATGTTGCCAGACGCACAAAACATGCGCATTTTGAGCGATTTCACGGGAGATGCTTATCGTCTTATCATGGAAGAAAGTTATGATTCACTCGCCGAATATGAAAAATCGCTTGGCAGTAGTATGAACGAAAAGGAATGGCAGCAATGGTATGAACGATTTAAACCACATGTTGAAAGTTCGCACCGGGAAATGCTGAAACTGATAATGTGATTTAATAATGAAATTCTTTTGAACTAATAATGTAAGCGCCAAATCAGCATTACTGATTAGAATTGATTTTTACACATCATTTTTTTGAAAAAGAATTAAGAGCCCGTTTCTTCCAACACCCTTTCAATTATCCGGGCATAATATTCATGCTCCAGTTGATGAATTTTTTGTGCCAGGGATTCTGCAGTTTCATTTTCAGCCACCAAACATTTTGCCTGGAAGATTACTTTGCCATGGTCATACTTTTCATCAACATAATGAATGCTTATTCCGCTTTCCTTTTCTCCGGCAGCAACCACTGCTGCGTGAACGGCGTTGCCATACATTCCTTTTCCGCCATATGCGGGTAACAGTGCCGGATGAATATTAATGATCTTATTGGGAAATGCATTAATAAGCACCTGCGGAATCATCCAGAGAAAACCGGCTAAAACTATAAAATCAGTTGTTTGGTTAGTTAATTCTTCTACGTAGCCTGTGGCAGCAAACTTATTTTTTTCGATAAGCAGCACCGGGATATTTTCTTTTGCAGCAATGTTAAGAACGCCGGCTTTTGAATTATTGCAAACGATTAATGATACGTTTATCTTTGAACTTTCTTTAAAGTAACTGATGATTTTTTGCGCATTACTTCCTGCGCCGGATGCGAATATGGCAATATTAATTTTAGAATCTGGTTGCCCGTTACCAACCGTTTGTTGTTTCATAAAATCTTTTAAATTCTTTTTGCATTCATTAATGGAACCCTGTAAAAGGCTATTCCATCAAAATATTAATTGGGCAGCAAATTAAGGCTAAAAGTTTGGCAATCCGCAGCGCAAATCTTTAAAGGAAAATGAAGGCGTCTAAATTCTTTTCCGATGAACACCACAAACCTGTTACCGTACCAAAATAATATAAACATATTCGAGATCCAGATTCTGCGGGTACTAAATTTTTATACCACTATTCAGCAACTTGTTATTTAGAAATATAAGAACACAATCTTTTAAGAAGACAATAATGTCTTTAATGTTTTTCAAATAGTTACAAAGTTTAATCTATAGGAAAATTTCGCTGTAATGCAGTACCGATAAAGGGAAAAAAAAATTAAAAATGTTAACACTTTGTCAACATGCTTCCTTATTTTTGCAGCCGATTAAGTTTATTTTCCATTATTAAGATAGGTACTACGTGTATGAACCAAATCAACAGGCTATTTGCTAGATCGTTAGCTGTACTCCTTTTTCTTACTTTAATTTCTCCGGAATTATTGTTCGCAGCAGATGGTGAAACCTTATTTAAGGCTAATTGTGCCAGCTGTCACAAAGCGGACGTGCATTATGTAGGTCCTGCGCTTAAAGGAGCAAGGGAAAGAGAGCCATCAAAGGATTGGGTGTATAAGTGGGTGGCTAATGCATCGGCTATGGCCAACACCGATCCCTATGCCATGAAGCTGAAGGGAGAGTCTGGCGGAGTTGTTATGACATCTTTTCCGGATCTGAAAAAAGAAGAAATAGATGCCATCCTGGATTGGGCAGATAAATATTCTCCCGCCGGAAGCACAAGCGCGCCGGGTTCAGAAACCGCAGTAGGGGCTCAGCCATCATCAGACAATTCAATTTTGTATGGATTGCTTACGTTGGTGTTAGCCATTATCGGTTTAATTCTACTGCAGGTAAACAGCAATCTTAAAAAGCTTACTGACGAAAAGGAGGGCTTAAGAACGCCTCCGAATGTTCCTTTCTATCGCAACAAAGCTTACTTGCTTTTGGTAGTATTGATCTTATTTACATTAGGCGGATATTTTTTAGTGGAAGGAGCAATGGGGCTTGGAAGGCAAAAAGGTTATCAGCCGGTTCAGCCGATTTATTATTCGCATGAAGTTCACGCCGGCGTAAATCAGATCAGCTGTTTATATTGCCACGGCGGTGCGCAGGACAGCAAGCACGCAAGTATTCCTTCTGTGAATGTTTGTATGAACTGCCATATGTCAGTAAAAGAATATACAGGCAAGCCAATTTTGCGCGAAGATGGAACTACGGTAAATGCCAACGACGAAATTCAAAAGTTATATCAATACGCAGGATGGAATCCTGAAAAGAAAGTTTACGATAAGCCCGGCAAACCAATAGAATGGGTTAAAATTCACAATCTCCCCGATCACGTTTACTTTAATCACTCACAGCACGTAAAAGTAGGACAGGTAGCCTGCCAGACATGCCATGGTGAAATTCAAAAAATGCCCGAGGTAAGACAGTTTGCCGACTTAAGCATGGGCTGGTGTATCAATTGTCACCGTACTACTAACGTTCAGTTTAACGACGACCACGGCCATGGAAATAAATTCTATAGTATTTACGAGAAGTTTCATGAGGACATCAAAAATAAGAAATACGATAGCGTCACTGTTGAAAAGATCGGTGGAACTGAGTGCCAGAAATGTCACTATTGATTCTAATTTATCAGGCAACAATTAATTAATAATATCATTACTATTTATAAATTCCCTTAGGGGTTAATAATATGAGTGAAAAGAAATACTGGCAAAACTTTGGAGAGCTTAATGAAAGTGAAGCTTCAAAAAAAGCATCAAAAGATGAATTCAGACAGGAATTACCTTTCGAAGAATTAAGCAATGAAAATATTTTCAATGCGAAAACGCCAAGAAGAGATTTTCTGAAGTACATGGGATTTAGCACTGCTGCTGCTGCCATAGCTGCCAGTTGCGAAATGCCGGTACATAAATCGGTTCCTTTTCTTCATAAGCCGGATGATATGATTCCCGGTATTTCCAATTACTATGCTTCTACCTATATAAACGAAGGAGATGCTGTTCCGGTTGTAGTAAAGCAACGTGAAGGCAGGCCGATTAAAATTGAAGGGAACGAACTTTCTTCTCTTACAGAAGGTGGTACTTCTGCGCAAGCTCAATCATCCGTTTTAGATTTGTATGATACTACCCGCCTTCGTTTTCCGATGGCGAAGGGAAAAGAAGCTACTTTTGAAGCGATAGATAAGATGATACAAGATGGTATTGCAGCAAACGCCGGCAAGCCGTTAGTATTACTAACTTCTACTATTACTTCAATTACAACCAAACAAATTATTGCTGATCTTTTGGCTAAATACCCTGGAAGCCGCCATGTACAATATGATGCGGTTTCATACAGTGGGTTAATTACGGCCAATCAGGCCTCTTATGGTCAAAAAGCGATACCTGCTTATCATTTTGAAAATGCAAAAGTTATCGTAAGTCTTGGTGCAGATTTTTTAGGAACCTGGCTAAGCCCCGTTGTTTTTGCAAAACAATATGCAGTCAACAGAAGGATCAATGAAAAAAATCCTGCAATGAGCAGGCATATTCAGTTTGAAAGTTTTTACAGTTTAACCGGAGCCAATGCTGATGAACGCTATTTACATAAGCCATCAGAAACCGGCTCGGTAGCCTTAGCCTTATTAGGTGCATTGGGAGGCTCAGTTTCGGCAAATGTTACAGGAGCATTAGCCGAGGGTATTAAAAAAACTGCTGCGGAATTGGCTGCTAATAAAGGTGCTGCACTTGTGGTTAGCGGAAGCAATGATCCAAATGTGCAAATAATTGTAAACGCGATCAATGAAGCGATAGGTGCTAATGGTAAAACCATTGATTGGAGCACACCGGTTAATTATCGCCAGGGTGTAGATGCAGATATGGCTGCGCTTACTGACGATTTAAATTCGGGCAATGTTGGCGCATTACTGGTATATGGTGCTAACCCGGTGTACAATTATTTTAATGCTCAAAAATTTGCCGCCGGACTTAAAAAATGTCCGTTCACGCTGTCTTTTAGCGAAAAAATGGATGAAACCACTGAATTGTGCAAATATATTGTTCCATCACACCACTGGCTGGAAAGCTGGGGCGATGCAGAACTTCAAAAAGGCACTGTAAGCGTTATTCAGCCTATTATCCATCCATTGTTCAAAACCCGTCAGTTCGAGTCTTCCCTGTTAAAGATATCCAGCAATAATGATGATTATGCAACCTATTTTAAAAATTACTGGATTGCTAAACTTGGCGGTTTAAATAATTACCAAAAATTTCTTCAGGATGGAATTATGGAAGGTTCCGGATTGAAAACCCAAAATACGATCGTTAATACGTCAAACTTAACTCCTGCTTCGGCAGCTGCCACCGCTTCTTTGGCTTCGGCAGCAAATTTCGATTCAGCGTCAGTTAGACCAAAGGCTATTGTATCGGATTCTCTTTCATCTAACTCAGGTGCTTTAAAGGTTGCGCTTGGCACAGCTAGTTTCAGCGGAAACGTTGCTGATGCGGCCGCCAAACTTGGAACGGTTAAAGGTGGCGACCTGGAAGTGGTTTTATACCAGAAAGTATCGATAGGAACCGGGAACCGCGCAGGCAATGCATGGTTACAGGAGGTGAGCGACCCGATTTCAAAAGCAACCTGGGACAATTACGCAATGATTTCTCCTGAACTGGGAAAGAAGTTATTTGACATTGATATTTTTCAACCACGCCAGGCGGACAAATACGAAGTTCATCCTGAAAAGCCTGTCGTAAAAATTGTTTCAAACGGCAAAACAATAGAAATTCCTATACTGATCATTCCCGGAACACATCCGAACGTAATAGCGATAGCAGTTGGTTATGGGCGCGAAAGCAATGATAAGTCAAAAACTAAAGAATTTATCGGACCTTCTGCAGCTGAAGTTGGCGTTAATGTTTATCCGCTTGCGGGTTTTAATGGAACCTCTATTAATTATTTTGCAACAGCTACTATTGAGAAAACCGGAAAAATGTTTCCGATTGCTCAATCGCAAACTCACAGTATAACCGAAGGACGCCCCATAGTAAGAGAAACCACGCTTTCTAAATTCATTGCCCATCCTGGAGCATTAGGCGAGGGAGAAAAAGAAGAGCTGGCAGCGTACGGCGAAGATTTTGCGCGCGATGCTACCCTTTATCCGACTTTCGACAAGCCGGGAATTAAATGGGGAATGAGTATCGATTTGAATACTTGTATCGGATGCAGTGCATGTACCGTCGCCTGCGTAGCTGAAAATAATATCTCTACTGTTGGTAAATACGAAGTCTCAAGATTTCACGATATGCAATGGTTGAGGATCGACCGTTACTTTACGGGCAGCCCTCAAAATCCCGATGTTGTTTTTCAACCGATGCTTTGTCAGCATTGTGATAATGCGCCTTGTGAAAACGTTTGTCCTGTTTCGGCCACAAACCATAGCAGCGAAGGACTTAACCAAATGATTTATAATCGTTGTATAGGAACAAAATACTGTGCCAACAACTGCCCTTATAAAGTTCGCCGCTTTAACTGGGCCGACTGGAATGGAGCGGACAGTTTCCCGGATAACCAGCGTGGAATTATTTCTGACGCAACCATGGACCTGAATGACGATCTCACACGCATGGTGCTAAATCCGGATGTAACGGTTAGGGCAAGAGGGGTTATGGAAAAATGCAGCTTCTGTGTACAACGTCTTCAGGAAGGAAAACTAAATGCAAAAAAAGAAGATCGTCCTATCAAAGACGGGGAAGTAAAGACAGCTTGCATGCAGGCATGCCCGACTCATGCCATTGCTTTTGGGAATGTAAATGATAAAGAAAGTAATATATCTAAGATCAGGTACGAAGAGCAAACAGAAAGGAAATTTTATGTGTTAGAACAACTTCATACACTTAGCAATGTAAACTACCTTGCTAAAATAAGGAACACCCAGAGAGAAGTTGGAAGCACGATGGAAAAAATTTAAAAGAACCGATAAAATTTATAAGGTTACAGATACAACCTGTAGCAAAAAGCTAAAAAGAGTATGTCATTATTAAAGTACGAATCGCAACTGCGGGAGCCATTAGTTGACGGAGATAAAAATTATCACCAGGTAACTGAAGACATTATTGGCCCGATAGAAACAAAACCTACCAGGATGTGGTGGATTGGACTTTCCATTGCTATTGCCTTATTAATTTTCGGAGTTTACTCTGTCTACAGAGAAGTAGTGTATGGTATTGGCCAATGGAATCTCAACAAAACTGTTGGCTGGGGATGGGATATTACCAACTTTGTGTGGTGGATCGGTATCGGGCATGCGGGAACGCTCATCTCTGCGATTTTGCTATTGTTCAGGCAGGGTTGGAGAACAGGTGTAAACAGGGCTGCTGAAGCAATGACCATCTTTGCGGTTATGTGTGCGGGCCAGTTTCCAATTTTCCATATGGGGCGCGTTTGGGTTGGATTTTTCGTAATGCCTTATCCTAACACCCGCGGACCACTATGGCCCAATTTTAATTCAGCACTTTTGTGGGACGTATTTGCGGTATCAACTTATTTCACCGTATCCCTGTTGTTCTGGTACACAGGCCTGTTGCCTGATCTGGCAACGGTGCGTGACAGAGCCAAAACCAAGTTTAGAAAAATGTTTTACGGGCTGGCATCCTTTGGCTGGACCGGCAGTACTAAGCATTGGCAACGCCAGGAAAGTCTTGCTCTGGTGTTGGCTGGGTTGGCAACGCCTCTTGTATTATCAGTGCATACAATTGTATCTTTTGACTTTGCTACATCGGTCGTTCCGGGCTGGCATACAACGATATTCCCTCCGTATTTTGTGGCGGGTGCAATCTTCTCGGGTTTTGCAATGGTTCAATCTTTATTAATTATTACCAGGAAAGTATTACACCTTGAAGATTATATTACAATCGGGCATATCGAGGCGATGAACAAAGTAATTGTGCTAACCGGTTCAATTGTAGGTTGCGCCTATCTATCCGAATTATTTGTAGCATGGTATAGTGGCAATGCGTATGAATGGTGGGCTTTCCGTGAAAACCGTGTAAATATTTTTAGTCCTTATGGATGGGCATATTATGGAATGATGTTTTGCAACGTGGTAAGTCCACAGCTATTCTGGTCGAGAAAACTTAGAAGAAACGTTTTATTCACGTTCTTTATGTCGGTATTGATCAACGTAGGTATGTGGTTTGAGCGTTTTGTAATTATCGTTACTTCAATCTACAGGGATTTTCTTCCATCTTCCTGGACTACCTATTATAGTCCAACTATTTGGGAAATTGGATTTTACCTTGGCACGTTTGGATTATTCTTCACCTGCTATTTCTTGTTTGCGAAATATTTCCCGGTAATTGCTGTTGCGGAAATAAAACACGTATTGAAAACGAGCGGCGAAAATTATAAGGCAAGAATGACGGAGCAGGAAAAAATGGACTCAGAAAAATTTTATATAGAAGAAGTGGAAAAGGCGCATGCTCATTAATCAGGCCTGATCTTTATTCTGAAGCGTATAAAAAGAAATATAAAAATGATAAAAAAATTTGTTGTAGGTTCCTTTGAAGATGAAAAGGTGTTGTTTCCCGCCGTTAAGAATGTCAGAAGGGCGGGCTACAAAATTCATGACATATACACCCCCTTTCCCGTACACGGTCTTGATCATGCAATGGGATTAAGGGAAACGAGTCTTCATACTATGGGATTTATTTATGGTATACTCGGTACGGCTACTGCCATTTGTGGTATGGGATGGATTTTTACCACCGACTGGCCGTTGAACATTGGAGGTAAACCGCACTTCCCATTGCCGGCATTTATTCCTATTGCATTTGAGCTAACGGTATTGTTTTCCGCAGTAGGCATGGTGTGGACCTTTTGCTGGCTTTGTAAAATGATGCCCGGCGTAAAAAAACACCATTTTAGCCCGCGTGCGACTGACGATGCTTTTGTAATGGTAATAGAATGCACCGGCAAAACCAGCGAACCGGAAATTGAAAGCTTTTTGCATAATAACGGCGCCATCGAAATAAATGTACAGGTAGCTGAAGAGGGATGGTGGTTTGGAAGGTACGACAAAGAACAAAAACTTTACAGAACTGAGGAAGTGGAAGCTTAGGCGGCTCTGCAACCTACACATGATACTGAAAATTTAAACCGGTTTTTTAGGTATGAAAAAAACAAGAATTCTTTTATCGCTTATTATAATGGTTGGCCTGGTAACGCTGATTGAAAGTTGCGACAGTAAACGCGAACCGGGAAAAACCTATATGCCGGATATGGCTTATAGCCGCGCCTATGAAGCGTATGCGCCCAACAACCTCGCCAGTCAAAACATTAATTATGTTCCTTACCCCGTTGAAGGAACTATTAGAAGAGGCGATCTTTTCCCTTATGTTTTGCCAAACGATTCTAACGGATACAGAATGAGCGCTGAGGTTAAGGATCCTTTGCCACCACTTGATACCGTTCAAATGAATGAGGCAGCCAGGTTATTTAACATCAATTGTGCTATTTGTCACGGAGCAAAAATGGACGCTCAGGGACCACTGGCTACCGGCGGAAAAGTGCCGGCGGTTGCTAATTTAACGTTGTCGCAGTATGTGAAAATGCCGGAGGGAACTATGTTTCATTCTATCACATATGGAAAAGGAAATATGGGAAGTTATGCATCTCAACTAAGCCGTGAACAAAGATGGATGGTGGTTCAATATGTAAAGGCGCATCAGGCTTCGTTAAGTGCAGGGACACCGGCTGCTGAACCTGCCGCGTCAGGTGACTCAACATCAGCGAAAAAATAAAAATTTAATTCTATAAATAATTTTTAATGAAGAATCAGTATGTAACACCGGCGGGATATAAAAAGTGGTCAGCTGGATTTATGATTGTGGGCTTGCTTACGCTCATTCTTGGAGTTATTTTTTTAAACCCTACCGCAGGAGCTCATGGCGACAATGTAAACAGTACCCGGTTTTGGGCGGTACTTCTGCAAAACAGCTTATTTTGGCTGTTGCTCGTAAATGTAGCTACATTTTTTATTGTGATTTGTACGCTGGCAATGGGTGGATGGCAGGTTGCCTTTCGCCGTGTTACCGAAGCAATCGGATCGCTGGTGCCAATCATGGGAATTATTACCATCGTTATCATGCTTTGTATTATTATGGGCGGCCGCGCCGATATTTATCCGTGGCTGGACAAAGAAATGCTTGCGCATGATCATATTCTTGCTGGTAAAAAAGGCTTTTTAAATCCATATGTTTACCTGTTATTTTCAATTGTGGTTATAGGACTTTGGGCTTATCTGGGTAAAAGGCTGCACAAGCTTAGTGTAGAAAGTGACAATGCCGGCACAATGGATTTTGACGCCGCCAAATCGTGGTTGGGCAAAAACATGACCGTATCTGCTTATTATATCGTATTGTATTTGTTATCGGTAGGTTCTATAGCTCCATGGCTTTGGCTAATGAGTATTGATCCGCATTGGTTTAGTACAATGTATAGCTGGTACACTTTTGCCAGTACCTTCGTTTCGGGTATTGCGCTGATGACAATATTCGTTATTTATTTTAAGAATCGCGGCCAACTGGAATTTGTTAACCAGGAGCACATACAGGACCTTGGAAAATTCATGTTTGCGTTTTCTATTTTCTGGACTTATTTATGGTTTGCACAATTTATGTTGATATGGTATGCCAACATTCCTGAAGAAACGGTCTATTTTAAAATACGCATGCAAGGCCCTTATGCAGGATTATTTTATTTAAACCTGGTACTTAATTTTGTGGCGCCAATATTAATATTTATGAAAAGGGCCACTAAAAGAAATTATACTATTGTAACCTTTATGTGCATTGTGATTATTTTTGGCCACTGGATTGATTTTTATCAAATGGTAATGCCAGGCACGGTTAAATATCAACCACATTTAAGCTGGTTTGAGTTTGGTATTCCTTTAGGATTTATCGGGTTAATTATGTGGGGCGTAAGCAGGTTTGCTTCAAGAGTTCCAATGACGGCAATCAATAATCCATTCCTCAAGGAAAGTATTATTCACCAGGTATAACCAATAAATTTTTTAAACGAGAAAAGCGATTTTGTATATTTTGGCTTGTTTGAAAAGAAGATTCCTGGATTTACAGGAGTTACAATTAGTAATAAATTAAGAAAAGAACAACTAAGGGACCTTAAAAAGTGAGGAAAAAATAAGAATTATGAATAACTTTTTTTTGATAGCGATCATTGTACTTGTTTTTCTGGTGATCTTCCAGATTTCAAAAGCAAGCGAATATGTAAGCATTTTGAAAGGTGAAGAGAAATCCAGGAAGCAAAACAATAAGATAAATGGTTTTTTGATGATTGCATTCCTGGTATTCGGCCTGATAGGGGTTTGGTATTGCAATAAACTCTATTATCCTAAAACTTTATTCCCCCAGGGCGCCGCTTCGTTAGAAGGCCAAAGCATCGACACCATGTTATGGATTACCATTGCCGTTACGGGTTTCGTGTTCTTTATTACGCAGATATTGTTGTTCTGGTTTTCTTTTAAATACCAGGAAAGTAACGAGAGAAAAGCACTTTACTTTACGCATAATAATAAGCTGGAGTTAATCTGGACAGGAATTCCTGCTATCGTATTGACGATTTTGGTGGTTTTTGGATTAAAATACTGGTTTCAGTTTACATCGGATGCACCCAAAAATGCCCAGGTGGTAGAAATTACCGGTCACCAGTTTGGCTGGGAAATAAGATATCCGGGCAAAGATGGAATTTTGGGTAGGAAGAATTATAAGCTCACGGACGCAGCCAAAAGCAACTCTCTCGGTGTAGATTGGAACGATGCAGCAAGCCATGATGACATTCATGTGCCAACCACCATGCATGTTGTGGTAAATAAACCTGTAAAATTGGTTATCAACTCTCAGGATGTGATTCATGATGTGGGGCTTCCGCATTTTAGATTGAAGATGGATGCAGTGCCTGGTACACCCACAACGCTTTGGTTTACGCCGATTTATACAACAGAGGAGATGAAAAAGAGGACAGGAAATCCGGATTTTGTTTATGAAATTTCCTGCGACCAGATGTGTGGTAAAGGTCATTTTACTATGCGAGGTGTAATAGTAGTGGAAACTCAAAAGGAATATAACGAGTGGATGATAAAACAAAGGCCGGAATACATAAAGGCAAAAGCGGCCATGGAAGGTGGTGCGGAAGGATCTGACACGACGAAAATTGCAGCAGTGGCTGTTAGTAACGCACATTAATAAATTAGCCTAGATTTTTTAAATAATATCATTATGAACAACGAAGAAGTTTTGCATGAACAACCTCTGGTAGTGCACGATATGAGTCATGAGGCGCACGATCATCATCATAAGCAATCATTTATTACCAAATATATCTTTAGCCAGGACCATAAGATGGTATCCAAACAATTTTTGGTAACTGGTATGATTTGGGCTGTAATTGGAGGGCTGTTTTCTGTTCTTTTCCGTTTACAGCTTGGGTATCCGGATCAAACATTCCCATTTCTGGAAGATATCCTGGGCCGTTGGGCTAAAGGTGGCCGTCTTGACCAGGAGTTTTACTATGCGCTGGTTACAATGCATGGCACCATCCTGGTTTTCTTTGTGCTTACCGCAGGATTAAGCGGAACGTTTTCTAATTTCTTAATTCCGTTGCAGGTAGGAGCGAGAGATATGGCCGCACCGTTCTTAAACATGCTTTCTTATTGGTTTTTCTTTCTTGCTTCGGTGGTAATGTTTTCATCTTTGTTTATACAAACTGGTCCGGCAAGTGGCGGATGGACAGTTTATCCACCGCTTAGCGCTCTTAAAGATGCAATGGACGGTTCAAAAGCAGGGATGGATTTTTGGCTTGTGGGTATGGCGCTGTTTATTATTTCGCAGCTATTGGCCGGGTTAAATTATATAACCACCATTCTGAATATGCGTACTAAGGGAATGTATATGACGAGGATGCCGCTTACCATGTGGGGATTGTTCTTTACAGCCGTTCTGGGCGTTTTAACCTTCCCGGTGTTACTATCTGCTGTGGTATTGTTGTTGTTCGATCGACACTTAGGTACCAGTTTCTATTTGAGCGATATCGTAATTCAAGGGAAAATTTTACCAAACGAAGGCGGAAGTCCTATTTTATTCCAGCATCTGTTTTGGTTCTTGGGGCATCCTGAAGTGTATATCATTGCACTTCCGGCGATGGGAATTGCCTCCGAGGTGATCTCAACCAATTCCAGGAAGCCGATCTTCGGGTACATGGCAATGGTGGGTTCGTTTTTCGCGATTGCTTCCCTGTCATTTATCGTTTGGGCACATCATATGTTCGTAACGGGTATGAATCCTTTCCTTGGATCCTTCTTTGTATTGTTTACCTTGCTAATTGCGGTACCATCGGCCATTAAAGTTTTTAACTGGCTTACTACCTTATGGAAAGGAAATATCCGCTTTACGCCGGCAATGCTTTTCTCTATTGGCTTTGTGAGCTTGTTTATATCGGGTGGCCTTACGGGAATCTGGCTAGGTAACTCTGCCTTGGATATACATTTGCATGATACGTATTTTGTAATTGCTCACTTCCATCTTGTGATGGGCGTTGCTTCCATGTTTGGCATGTTTGCAGGCGTATATCACTGGTTTCCTAAAATGTTTGGAAGAATGCTGAACAATACTCTTTCTTACATTCACTTTTGGGTAACAATGGTGGGCGCCTACCTTATTTTCTGGCCGATGCATTATGAAGGTTTGGCCGGTATGCCACGACGTTATTACGATTTCAGTAACTGGGAATCATTTAAAATGTTCAACGGGCTTAACGAGTTTATCAGCGTGGTAGCTATGATTGTTTTTGCAGCCCAGTTTTTATTCATCTTCAATTTCTTTTATTCTATGTTTAAAGGAAGAAAATTGACCGAGGCAACTAAAAACCCATGGCATTCAACCACACTGGAATGGACAACACCTGTGCATCCGGGACATGGAAACTGGGTTGAAGAAATTCCGGAAGTACATCGCTGGCCTTATGATTACGGCAAAGACGGAAGGGATTTCATTCCTCAGACAGAACCAATCGGGGCTTCTGAAAGTAGTCATTGATCGGAGCTTTTTAATAATATTATTATCTGAATCAAGCCCTGTTATTCAGGGCTTTTTTTAAATTGATTTGCACTAAATGGAAAAAACGGTAACGGTAAACCATCACTCAGTTTCTTACGCGCTGGCAAGCAAAGTGAAAGATTATTTTATCCTAATCAAATTCACTTTAAGCTTTATGGTGGTGTTTAGCAGTGTTGTGTGCTATCTGTTGGCGCCCAATGTGAGGTTTGATTTTGTTTCTGTGTTGCTTTTGTTTGTAGCCGGAATGCTGATCACGGGTTCGGCAAATGCCATCAATCAAACAGTAGAAAAAGATACCGACGCTTTAATGAAGCGCACAGCAAACAGACCGGTTGCTGCCGGCCGGATGAGCGTAAATGAAGCATGGACGTTTGCCATTATTACCGGATTTGCCGGAATCATGATCATGTGGCAATATTTCAATTTGGAAAGCGCAGCGATCGGATTGTTCAGTCTTTTTCTTTATTCCTTCATTTATACACCACTAAAAAAGATAAATTCTATCTCTGTATTAGTTGGAGCTTTCCCCGGAGCCCTTCCTTGCCTGATAGGCTGGGTGGCTGCTACAGGATTTATAAATCCTTTGGCGCATTTCCAGGGAACAACAGCCGGTGGTGAAATAACAACATTTAGCAATATTGGAGGATATCTGTTATTCGCGATTCAATTTTTATGGCAGTTCCCGCACTTTTGGGCAATAGCCTGGTTAGCGCATAAAGATTATGATAAAGCCGGCTTTAAGCTACTGCCAAGCAAGGGTGGCCCCACAAAATTTACAGCCGTGCAAACGGTAATTTATTCCATGTTGATGGTGCCGGTTGGAATGCTTCCTTTTTATTTTGATATAAGCGGAATTGTAGCTTTTTGGGTTTTGCTTGCATGTAATCTTTGGATGGTATATGTAAGCATATTACTGGTTATCAAAATGAATGCGGCGGCGGCAAGAAAAGTAATGTTCAGTTCTTATTTTTATCTGATGATCGTTTTTCTTGCATTATTATTTGACAAATTGTAAAAAACACACCGAAAATCTATTATAAAAATATTTTAAAGAGAATTATTTATTATGATTGCAGTGATGGAAGAACAAAAACAAAAGATACATCCACATAAATTTACGCTGTGGATTGCCCTGGCCAGCATTGTAATGATGTTTGCAGGTTTTAGCAGCGCTTATATTGTGAAGCGTAACCAGGCAAACTGGCTAACTTTCGATATTCCGCTGGTTTTCTGGTATTCAACGGGTGTAATAGTTCTTAGCAGTATCACTATTTTTCTTTGCAAAAAAGCATTTAATAACCGGCAAATGAGCCAATATAAAAGCTGGCTTGCCATTACTTCGATATTAGGCATTGTGTTCGTGGCGCTTCAATATATTGGCTTTCGCGAGTTATGGGAAAGTGGAATTACCCTTTCGCGTAATGTATCATTTTCGTTTCTTTACATAATTGTAGGGCTGCATGCGGTTCACGTAATCGGTGGCATAATCGCCTTATTAGTTTTATACCTGAAATCGTTTAGCATAAAGAGGAAGAATTATAGCCCCGTGCCGATAGATATGATGAGCACTTACTGGCATTTTGTAGATTTTTTATGGCTATATCTTTTAATTTTTTTGGTGATGATAAGATAAGACAGCAGATAGGAAGGCATTTGACTTAAGAACAATCAAACAATACGGCGATAAAGCAACTAGAATAGAACTTTAATTTTACTTTTGTAACAACCTTTTAACGAATAATAAATGGAAACAGCGATTACACAATCCAATACTAAATTATGGGCCGGCGGCAAGAGTCCGTTCAATGTAAGTTATGGAAAGCTTATGATGTGGTACTTTTTAGTAAGCGACTCTTTTACTTTCGGTGCCTTCTTAATTTCTTACGGATCTATACGATTCAGTTTAAACAATTGGGTTGATCACAACTATGTATTCAACAAATTTCCTTTTTCAGAGGCCAACCTGCCGTTAGCTTTTGTAAGTTTAATGACGTTTATATTGATCTTTAGCTCCGTTACGATGGTTTTGGCGGTTCATCAGGGCCACAAAATGAATCAGAAAGGAGTAGAAAAATGGTTATTCCTAACCATTCTTGGCGGACTTGCATTTTTGGGTTGCCAGGCCTGGGAATGGACGCATCTAATTACACATACACACAGAGTATTGGTTGACGGAGTTATCCAGGATTGGGGAACTACTGTATCTCATAACCCCTGGGGCCCACATGTTATGTTTAACGGTGAAATGGTGGCAACGCCCGGCCCTGTGGCCTTTGGCGGCTATTTTTTCGGGATAACAGGGTTTCACGGATTCCACGTTTTTACCGGGGTGGTAATTAACACCATTATGCTCATCAAAACGAGAATGGGCGATTTCCAGCGGCGCGGCCATTACGAAATGGTAGAGAAGGCCGGCCTTTACTGGCACTTTGTAGATCTCGTGTGGGTGTTCGTATTCCTCTGCTTTTATCTTATCTAATTTTTAAATAGAAAACTCATTACTTTATTTTAAAGAACTTAAAGAAAATTTATGTCTGCTCATTCAACAACATCCCCGGTAGTAGTAACGGCTCACGATGAAGCCCATGTAAAGCGAATTTGGAAAGCTTTCTGGATATTGCTGATCCTTACTGTAATAGAGCTTGGGTTAGGACTTACCATTTATTACCTTGATTTAGCGCCCGATCCGAGCGATGGCCTGATCCTGGCAATTAAAGGAGTTATTTGTATTCTTACGTTATTCAAAGCCTTTTATATCATTTCTATTTTTATGCATCTTGGCGATGAAAGACGCACCATGATCATGTCGATAGGCATTCCGGCTACACTGTTCGTTTGGTTTATTATTGCCTTCATTTGGGATGGTACTTCTTACAGAAATTTAAGAAACACTGATGCCGGAACGCGTGTGTATATCGAGCAGAAACATCATGCAGCGCCGCCAGCTCCCGCAGCAAAGCCGGAAAAAAAGCTCGATTAGAAATAGCATTCGAATTAAACATTTTTATATTAGCCGTTGCAGCCCGCAATGGCTAATTTTGCTTTTAACCAAATGAGATTATGAATAAGAAAGCAATGTTGGCCTTGTTAATAGCGATCTTTCTGCCATTAACCGGGTATTTATTGGTGAGTTATTATAGCAACCGCGATGTGCAACTGCCTCCCAGATATTTTTATGATAGCGTAAAAGTTAACGACAAAAACGGTAAATCCACTTACGATACCGTTTGGCATAGTGTAAGTAATATGCATTTTACCAACCAACTCGGCCAGAATGTATCGCTTGACGATCTTAAGGGAAAGGTTATCGTGTTGGATTTCTTTTTCACGCGTTGTCCCACCATTTGTCCGCAGCTTGGAGTCGCAATGAAAAAATTACAAAGATCTTTTCCCAACAACGATTCTATTGTTCAGTTTATTTCTATTAGCGTAGATCCCATACACGATTCGGTACAACAATTAAGAAAATGGGCCGAAAAATTTGATGTAAACCCAGATAGCTGGTGGCTGCTTACGGGCAATCGCGACAGCATTTATAATTTTGCCTTACAGGAAATGAAAGCAAGCATTGCTGATGTAAATGTGGATACTGCTTTTGTTCATACAGAAAATTTCTTTTTGCTTGATAAGGAAAGAGTGGTAAGAGGATGGTACAATGGTTTGGATACTACGGCTCAAAAAAAATTAGTAAGGGATATTCCGTTACTGATGCTGGAAAAAGACCGGAAAAGAACATTTAAAGAGTTTTTACAGGGATTATTAAAGAGAGGATAAACATCAGCAAATATGAATTCAACCAATAAATTCCCTGAACCGGTTTTTCAACCAAACGACAGAATTGCGCGCATTTTTATCTGGATTGTTTCTTTACTGGTATTTATAGCGGTTGCTTTTTTATCTAAGATAAAATTAAATGCGGAACTCAGTTTTGATCCGCACATTTTTGCAGCGATCAATGCCATCATCAATTCTATTGTTGCTGTGTTATTGGTTGCCGCCCTTATTGCCGTAAAGTCGAAAAATTACCTGCTTCACAAAAAGCTGATGCTCGCAGCTATCACGCTTTCTGTGCTTTTTTTAATATCCTATATCTGTCATCATTTATTGAGCGGCGATACAAAATACGGCGACCTAAATCATGATGGAGTGGTTACTGCAGATGAAAAAACGCTTGCCGGCTCTATGCGTTATGTTTATTATGTTATTTTGATCACTCATATTCCACTTGCAGGAATCATCCTTCCTTTCATTTTATTTACGGCTTACCGCTCGTTATCGGGCGAATATGTAAAACATAAAAAGCTCGCGCGCATTACCTGGCCTGTATGGTTCTATGTTGCGGTTTCCGGTGTATTGGTTTATTTAATGATAAGTCCCTATTATTAAGAAATTACAGCGCTAACTCTTTCGCAGGGTCCCAAAATACTTTTTCAAAATTGACAATGGTATCATTTTCTACCTGAATTTTTTCTTTTTTTAATAGTTCCTGCATAAGCGTAAATGTAGAAAAATGCGCTTTTCCGGTGAGCATTCCATTTCGGTTTACTACCCGGTGAGCCGGTACTTTTGGTGTTACCGAATGACTTCCATTCATGGCCCAGCCTACCATTCGCGCAGATGATTTGGTTCCTAAATAATTGGCAATTGCGCCATAGGAAGTAACCCGGCCGCGTGGAATTTGGCGTACCACAGCATATACATCCTCAAAAAAAGAGTATTGCCGGGTTACACTGTCCGGGCGATTCTTCTTTAGCGATTGGTTCTGGATTTTTGTTTCATTTATCTTGTTTATCGAATTAAAACGATAAAATATCATTACGAATTTAAAGCTCAAAAAACATCTTTAATAAACTAAAAATTTTACTACAAAACCGGTTGCTCACAACAGTAATTTTCCCTTTAACTTAATTTTTTTTGGGATTGAAGTAGTTGAAACCCACGCCGGTACAACTTCTAAAAAATTGTATCATTAATAACAAGGTTTGTATTGGCATCAATCTTGTTTTTATAAGGTTAGAATTAATTAATCAAACCCCTAAAAGAATAACGATTATGACAACAAAATCCCTTGCACTTTCTTTGATGTTGACGCTAGCCGGCGGCGCATTATTTGCCAACGCAACACCGCCTGAATTTATGAATATTAAAGGCTCAAAAATAGCAGATACCATTCCTTCAGACACAACCATTCGCACCGATACAAGTATTATCAAGAGAGATACTACTTCTTTTATCGGAAAAGTAAACGGTAATTTAACTGCGTTTAATTTTTCCAATGTGAGAGACACCGTGCCTGCTGATACGACTCCTAAAAAGAAAGATACAACGCTCGCTTTAAATAATCCAGGTATTAATTTAACCGCATTTAATTTTTCAGTAGTAAAGGATACTATTCCATCCGATACAACTCCTAAAAAGAAAGATTCAGCGTTTGCTTTAAATAATGCAAATATGAATTTAACGGCGTTTAATTTTTCAATGGTAAAGGATACTATTCCGTCAGACACAACTCCTAAAAAAGAAAGACACAACGCTTGCATTAAATAACGCAAACATGAATTTAACGGCGTTCAATTTTGCAATGGTAAAAGATACCATTCCATCAGATACAACGCCTAAAAAGAAAGATTCAACCTTTGCTTTAAACAATGCAAACATGAATTTAACCGCGTTCAATTTTGCAATAGTGAAAGATACCATTCCATCAGACACAACTCCTAAAAAGAAAGATTCCACATTTGCCTTGAACAATGCAAATATGAATTTAACGGCGTTTAATTTTTCAATGGTAAAAGACACCATTCCATCGGATACAACTCCTAAAAAGAAAGATTCAACATTTGCGATGACTAATGCAAATATCGAACGCACGAAAAATAATGTAAACCAATCATCAACCCAGGTTATGGCTTTATCAGCAAATAATAGCCTTTTAAAACCCGGGTCAGCTTATCAGGCAAAAGACGAAAAAGCAATCTCGTAAGCTAAAGAAGAAAAACCACATTTTACCAGCCACTCCATTGGAGTGGCTGTTTTTATTTCCGGGCGAAACGCAAACATATCTGAGCCACTTCACGAAAGCCAAAATATAGTTTTTTGAGATTTTACTTCTTCTGATGTTTTTTTAATTTTTGTTGAGCCAGCAACTTAGATTTTTCAGGCTCAGATACATTTTGATATTGATACGGACAATGCCTGCAACCATTGCCACAACAGTATCCCCTTTGCCAGGTGATATTTTTCTGTAAGAACCATCAACCCTGATTCGTCAAAATAAAAATCGATTCCTTCAAGAAAGTCGTTGCTGTTCACTTATCTTGTTTTTTATCAGTTGAGAAAGCGCGTCGTCATTCGCCGGTAAATTATCCGGCAATGAAAAACAAAGATAAAATATCGAATTGCTGTTGGCAATATCCAGGCTTTCATAGTGCGTTTTTATTTTTAATTCTGCTGATACATTTTTTTGCTCATACACATTGTCAAAGTCGGTTATCAGCGTGAGGTTATAAAGTTGTATAACGGTTTTTGTAAAAGAATAGAGGTCGGGCGAATCTGTTTTTAAATTAATTTTTGAGCCGGGTTTTAAAAATTGCTGGTACAACCTTAAAAACTTTGGATGCGTTAATCTTTTATTTGCTTTCGATAATCGCAATTGCGGATCAGGAAAAGTAATCCATATTTCATCCACTTCGCCCGCAGCAAAATATTGATGAATCTTATCAATTTGTGTTCTGAGAAACGCCGCATTTTTAAGTTGATGATCTAATGAAAATTTAGCGCCAACCCAAAGCCGGTTTCCTTTTATATCAACACCAATAAAATTTTTTTCGGGATATAGCTGCGCAAGTCCTGTTGTGTATTCGCCCTTACCACACGCGAGTTCGAGTACAATTGGATTATTATTTTTAAAAAATTCATGCCATTTTCCCGGCATATTTTCTGGATATTCCAATACGTTATCAAACGTTTTTATCTCGCCAAATCGCTTTAATTTTTTATGAGCCATAGCCGGCAAAAATAGATCGTAAATCTTTACAAATTGCGCGCTAAGTATTAATGGTGATATAAGCCAGAATGTAGAAAATCGAATTGCTGCATCTGCCTAACGGTATATTCTTTGAGGATAAAATAATCGATATTTCACTCTTGTGCCATCAGGGAAGTATTTGCAATAAAAAGGCCATGCACAAGCATTTTCTGCCATTGATATTGATTATTTTTTCGTGCGTTGGATTATTCCAACATGCCCACGCACAGAACGGCGAAAACGCTGTTGGATTACAACTGGTTTCCGGGCAGGTTTTTGAAAATAAAAATGAAAGATTTGGAGGAATTTTCGGCGCTGACCTGAGTTATATTACTTCTTTGGAAAGCACCAAAGAGTGGACGCAATTTTTGAATGCCAAGAAAATGGTGTGGACGTGTTATTGGCGAAACATGGATGGACTGGAAAATGCGGCGGATTCAATCCAGAATTTTGGAAATGTTTTTGGCTTTTCCATGGGCGCCAATTTTGAAATTTGGAAAGCGGGCCGCATCCAGATTGATTTTGCGCCGGCATTTGGCCTTAGTTATTTTACCAAAAAAAGCATCGTAAAATACAATGAAATAGTTGGTGTAGGAAGCAGCATCAACGATTTGATTGCGGCAGGCCTTAACCTGGATGCCACCGTCAGCAACCGGGTGAATTTGATATCAGGAGTCACTTTTATTCATTTTTCCAATGCCGGATTTCAAAATCCAAACGGCGGCATCAATTCATGGAGTATCAAACTCGGGTTTAGCTACCGGGTAAATTCTATCCAGCAAAAAGCCGATAGTGTTTCTGCCAACAAAACTTTCAAACATCCTGAAAAGTCTTCCGTGGAATTGTCTGCGGGTATTGGCCGCCGCGGTGTGGATAATAGTCAAAAAGGATTTTTCAGATCAGCATGGTATGGAGGCTATAATTATTATTTCAACCAGGTAATCGGGTTAAAAGCGGGATTTGATCTGGTTTATTATCGTACTGTGTTTGATCCGGCTCACTACGCGCAAACATTCCAGGATATGGGATCTTCCTATGATCACCTTTCAACAGGCATCAGCATTGGCGCAGACATCGCTATGAACAGATTGGTGCTTACTTACCAAACCGGAAAGTACCTGCATTTCAACGGTCCTTTTTCATTAAAGACTTATTGGAAAGGCGGCTTCCGTTATTATTTTACACCTTCTTTCGGAGTTAACAGCATCGTTTATCTCAATGGTTTAAACGCCGATTTTATTAATTGGGGAATAGTGCTGCGCATTAAATAAATGGCCACATCAGCAAAAATAAAATGGTTTGTTTACCGCTGCGTTTAAACCCTTTACCGACTTTTTAGTATGCTAAACCTAAAGCGCCTTTTCCCGGTGCTGTGGTTGTACATACATTTGTGTTATCAAATTAAACAAAAATTTTTATGGAAGAAAATACAGAACAAAAATTTAGAGGAACAAGAAACTCAAGAGTATGGAGCGGGTTCATTTTACTTGCAGCAGGTTTTTTATTGCTGGCTTATAAAATGGGCGCCCCCATTCCTGGCTGGATTTTTACATGGCCGGTTTTGCTGATCGCAATAGGATTACTGACCGGTGTAAAAAGCGGATTTCACAATCCCGGATCATTTATCATGATACTGGTTGGTGGTATTTTTCTTGCCGATCAATCAATTCCCGGCATAGATCTTCACAATTATATACTGCCCATTATTTTTATAAGCATTGGATTGCTTTTTATCCTTCGGCCAAAGAACCAATCCTGCGGAAGAAGAGAACGGCGTTGGAACCGCATGAACCTCAGTGAAGGCGCATCTCCGGCAGCCAATACTAATGCCCGTGAAACTTACGCGCCGGGCGATGATGCCGAGTTTATTGATGTGCATGCCGTATTTGGAGGCATAAAAAAAAATATCCTTTCAAAAAATTTTAAGGGTGGAGAGATTGTAAGCTTTATGGGTGGCTCCGAAATTAATTTTATGCAGGCAGATATTCAGCATCCGGTGGTACTCGAAGTGAATAATGTATTTGGCGGCACCAAGCTGATTATCCCTTCCAACTGGGATGTAAAAAATGAAATATCTGCCATTTTCGGCGGCATCGATGATAAGCGGGTTTTTAATACCGGCATTCCGGATTCAGAGAAAAGAATTTTATTAAAAGGCTCTTGTGTATTTGGTGGCATTGAAGTTACCAACTATTAGAAAAACTATAAAATCACTTATATGAAATGGTATCTTGCAAAAATTGTTTACCGTATTATTTGTGGCGAAGGAAATCATACTCCACAATTTGATGAGCAACTGAGGCTTGTATATGCTGAAGACGACATGCATGCTTTTCAAAAGGCAAGACTGATAGGAGATGCCGAAGAAGATAATTTTTTAAGCAATGATCAGAAGCCGGTTCATTGGAAATTTATCGACGTTTCGGAATTGCATCCGCTGAGCGATCTGATTGATGGTGCGGAAATATATTCAAGGATTTGTGAAGAAGAAGATGCTTCCGGTTATATTAAAATAGTTAATGACCGCGCCCGGTATTTACACGAAACCTGCTTGCAAAAAACATTTCAAATGAATTAAAAACGGAAATTTGGCGAATTCTATTTTATCTGACAAACGTTTACAGATATTCTTTGTTTCCTGGTGGCTTTTATGGATGTTGCTTCAATACATCATGCTGCGGCAATTAAATATAGACGAAATTCATTCCGTCACTGACAGCATTGTCAGCAATGTGCTTCTTGCAATATGCTGCATCTTTATCAGTAACAACATGAAGTACTACCTGCCGCGCCGGGAAAAATACTGGTACATTCTGGTGGTAAGCATTACAGTAAGTTTCTTGTGGATTCTGGCACAGCAGGGCGTTATGTGGATGGTTTTTAAAGAAGGCGATACTTACGTTGATGTAATCCGTGCATCGTGGGGAATCCGGTTTGGAGCGGGTTTTTTATTGATAAGCAGTATGAGCATGTTTAGTTTATTGTGGTACAGCCAGCAGGAGCAAAAAGAAATGGAGCAGCGAAAAATCGAAACGGAAAAACTTACCAAGGAAGCAGAATTGTTTAAGCTGCGCCAGCAACTGCAGCCTCATTTTTTATTCAACAGTTTAAATTCGATCAGCGCGTTAACGGGCTCAAACCCGGAGCGGGCAAGGCATATGATTCATCAGCTGAGCGATTTTTTGCGCGGCACTCTAAAAAAAGATGAACAGCAACTAAACACATTGGAAGAAGAATTACAATACCTGCAATTGTATCTTGACATTGAGAAAGTAAGATTCGGGCACCGGTTGCAAACAGAAATAATTTTTAAGGATGAAGTGTTGAATTTAAAATTGCCTGCGCTACTGTTGCAGCCTGTTGTGGAAAACGCCATTAAGTTTGGTTTGTATGATACCACCGGCGAAGTACTGATAAAGCTGCAAGCCGTGATGGAAAAGAATGATCTCAGGATTATTGTACAAAATCCGTTCGATCCGGAAACAGCGCAACCCATGAAAGGTACGGGCTTCGGACTTTCCTCCATTCAAAGAAGATTGTTCCTGCTGTTTGCAAGGCACGATCTTTTACAAACAGAAAAGCAAGACGATCATTTTATTACTACGATATTAATTCCGCAACTGATAAAATAGTTCGAAAAAAAGGAGTGATCAATCGCTCCGTGAAAAATAAACGCAACATGAAAATTATAATTATAGACGATGAACCCTTAGCAAGAAGCATTGTTAAAGAATATTTGCAGTCGTGTGCAGACTTTGAGCTGGTGGCAGAATGCAGCGATGGCTTTGAAGGAATAAAAGCGATACAGCAAGACAAGCCTGATCTTATTTTTTTAGATATTCAAATGCCCAAGATCAACGGATTTGAAATGCTTGAGTTGATAGAAAACCCGCCGCCCGTTATTTTCACAACCGCTTTTGATGAGTTTGCAATTAAAGCTTTCGAAACAAATGCAGTGGATTATTTGCTGAAGCCATTTAGCAAAGAGCGTTTTGAAAAAGCCATTCAAAAATATTTGCTGCACCAAAATGCGCATCAAACAGAACAGGTAATAGAAGCCGCCGCGCAATCGCCGGCTCAGCAAAACCGCGTGGTGGTAAAGGATGGAAACAAGATTAAGATCATTCCGGTAAACCAGATTAATTACCTTGAAGCTGCAGACGATTATGTAAAAATTGTAACCGCAGATGGAACATTTCTAAAGAAACGTACCATGGGTTTTTTTGAGCAATCGTTGGGCATTTATCAATTCGTTAGAGTTCATCGTTCTTATATTGTAAACACGCAGCTTATTACGCGCATTGATGCTTATGAAAAAGACAGCCATCAATTATTGCTGACAACGGGCGCCAAATTACCGGTAAGTAAAGCGGGCTATAGTAAACTGAAAGATGTACTGGGAATATAGATTGATTTTGAATTCCGGGTAAGATGTTTCGGCAAAAAAAAATCTCAAAAATTAATTTGAATACTTGTTTTTATTGAAATTCTTTGCTGCTTTAAAAAAATCATAAAAACTACTTTTTGGCTTGTCTCGACACAATAAAAAAGAGCCGCCTCAAATGATTTGAAGCAGCCCTCTTTTAAACGAAAAAGCTCACAGAATGTAAGGGTTATTTTCTTCCGCCGCCTATTACAGCGCCAATTTTTAATCCGAGATAGCCCATTTTATCGCCTACAAAATTGTATTCTGCACCTATGCGCAAATGGCCATATTCAAACCCACCGCGGGCCATAAAACCAAATTTTGAACTTACAGGAATGCTACCAGAGACGTCCTGGGATAGATCCACGCTTGCAAAAGTAAAGATGCCCGCACCAGCGCCGGCAAATGGCCTGAATTTGTTATTGGAAAAATAATAATCTCCGGTAGCCAGGTAAGAAGCGTTTGCTTTCGCGCTTCCTTTTTCGCCCGCTGCATCGATGTTGGCCATAACAGCGGCTTCCATGCGTAAGCCAACTGATAGCTCATCCATAACGGCGTATTTTGGCTCAATTACAAACAAAGCACCGGCTTTGGGTCCTGAGCCGCTGGATTCCTGCGGCATGGCGTAGCCAAGACTTACATCTACTTTAAATTTTTTGAATATTCTGTCGCCTGTTTTCGAATCCTGTGCCAGGGTTGTTACGCTGAAAAACAGGAATAATGCTGTTAGAATTGATAGTAATTTTTTCATTGTTTTTTTGTTTTCATTGTTTAAAAATTTAAAGCGTTCTTTTTGCTTTTATAGTTACAGTTCTTCCATTGTCATCTTTGAAACTTCCGGAAATTTCATCTGCGATTATTTTACCCATTAGCAAGCCATCTGTGTTTTTTAAATTTCCACTGGCATCAACTGTTCCCTCAAAATTTCCATTGCTGGTTCCACTGGTTTTTCTTGAAGATCCACCCATCTTACCTAATGTTCTGGAAATAAGCATATTGAACGTGCCGGTTTCGGGTTTGGTTGTTTCATAAGTTCCTTCAAAGCATTCAAGAAGTGCTAAAGAAGTTTCTTTAAGAAGATTAAATTGCGCGGTGGTATGTCCGGGAATATTAGATGACATAACTATTGGGTTTCTTCCATTGGCATCTACAGAAAAAGTAATACTTATTGGAGCGCCGTTTAATATTCCTGTGAATGGTGCTACATAAGCGTTCGCAGCCGACCATAATACATTTGAAGTAAGGTTTACAGTAGTTCCGTCAAGCACCATAGTTGCCGTAATAGTAGTTCCGCCGTTCATTATATTAAATGAGATAGTGCCTGTAGAACCTATCACGATTCCTTTATAAACGCCCTTACTGCCGGCATCGTTTACTGCCAAAGCATCGGGAGTGGTTTTGCAGGTAGTGCATTTATAAGTGTCCGTTTTTTTATCATCTTTTTTGCAACTGCTTAGCGAAGCAATTAAAATGATACAAGAGATAAAAAGAAAATTGCGTTTCATAATTTTTTGTTTTACAGTTTGTACGAAAAAATTTAAAAAAATAAATTGGTTTTAATTTTTTAGAAACGCTAAACTATAAGTTATGTTTCCTTTTGACAATGTGAAAAAAGTAGTAGGGAGTAGAGAGGGTTTAAGAATAGATACTAATCCAGCCCCGCTTTTCTAATAGCCTGAGCTTTGTTGCTGGCATGCAATTTCTCATAGATGTTACGGATATGTGTACGTACTGTTTCAATCGAGATAAATAATTTGGCAGCGATTTCTTTATAACTAAAACCTTTGGAAAGCCATTGCAGGACTTCCTTTTCGCGATCAGATAATTTTTTCTTTGCGTCCACATACGGCATATCTTTTTGAAAAGCGTTTACCACTTTGCGCGCTATTTCATTGCTCATAGGGCTGCCGCCTTTTTTGAGATCGATTAATGATTCAATCAGTTTTTCAGAAGAAGTGTTTTTAAGAATATAACCGGTAGCGCCCGCTTTCAATGCTTTAAAAACCCTATCTGCATCATCATAAACACTCAGGATCATAAACTGAATATCTGGCCGAATTGGTTTCAGCCATGAGATAAAATCTATACCTGATTTTTCAGGCAACTGAATATCTGTAAGAGCCAGTTCAATGGTATCTCCGAGGCCGGATTCAAAAAAGTGAATAGCATCTTCAGCATTGGAAAAACTGGCGACATGATTGAATTTTCCCGAACCGGCAATCAACGAAGACAGGTAATTGCGGATATGCTCATCATCCTCTATGATTATTATCGGTGTCATTAATTTTAAAGATAGCATTTACACGGTATCAATGAATGTGAAAGAAGTAGTATCCTGTTTTAAAGGCATTGCATAATTCACTTCCGTTCCCTGGTTTTTATTACTCCATTCTATACTTCCGCTAATATCTTTCATGCGTTTTTTCAGGTTGTTAATTCCATTGGCCCCCACTTTTATGTTTTTTTGCTGAATGCCCATGCCATTATCCGTTACTCTGAAACTTAGTTGATTTTTAGCAGCAGAAAAACCGAGAGAAATAACTGAAGCTTCAGCATGCTTAAGCGCATTATTTAGAAGTTCTTTGGTAACGAGGTATAAATTTCTGCGTTCTTCATTGGTGAGTTTTATCAATGGTACTTCATCCGGAAAATGAATGTCAAACCGGGTATCAAACGGTTCAAAATATTGTTGGGATTGTTCGCGCATATAAGCCAGCAAATTTTCGAGTGTATCATTTTGCGGATTGAGCGCCCAAATAATTTCACTCATGGTTTGCACCAACCGGTGTGCCGATGTAGAAATAGTTTTTATTTCACTTTTCAATTCACCTTTGCCTTTTTGTTGTGTTTGAATCAGCTCGCTTAGCAATGCAATATGGGTAATGCCGCTTCCTATCTCATCATGCATATCCGCGCTGATCCTTAACCGCTCAGCATCTACTGCAATTTGTTTTTCCAGTAAACGCATTTTTCTTTTTACTTTTTGGCGGGAAAGGATATTGGTTAAATAAATTACGGAAAGCAACAAAATAAGAGCGGTAATGATAATAAATGATTTGGTTTTCCAAAAGGGAGCGTTGATAATAATGTTTACTTCTTTTTCATCGCTCCATTCGCCTTCCGCATTCGATACTTTCATTTTTAAAGTATATTTTCCCGGAGGAAGGTTGGCATATCTTGCCGATTTGTTTTTGGTGGTAATAATACCTGCATCCCATCCTTCTAAAATATATTGCACTTTATTTGCCTCCGGCCTGGTATAATCGAGGGAGGCAAATTGAAAAGTAAAATAGTTGTTATTATAAGGAACAGAAATGGTTCTGTGAAAAATATAATTGGAATCTTTGATGAATTTAATATCGTTGATCTCGATATTGGTAATGGCCGCTGAGGATTTTGTCTTTTCCTGATTTGCATTATTGGGCATGAACCAATTGAATCCCTTTATTCCACCAAAATAAAAAACACCAGAAGCGCTTTTATAAAAAGCCTCCGTGTTAAACTCATTACTTTGAAGTCCGTCGAGGTACGAATAATTTTCAAAAGTTTGATTCACGGCATTAAAAAAACTTAATCCTTTATTGGTACTGATCCATAAATTTCCAACAGAATCTTCAAGCGCTCCATACACGTAATTGTTGGCAAGGCCATTGTTTTCATTGTATAATTTGTAAGAATGTGAAACGATATCGAAATGAATTAAACCAATCCCCGAACCAACCCATAAATAACCAGGGTTTGTTTCATCTTTTGAAACACTTCTAAGATCAATTCCTGGTAAAAAAATATTAAGCGAATCGTAATTTTCGCCATTTGCGCTTAATTGTAAAATACCAAGTGTGGGCCTGGCCATGTAAATTTTCCCATCCTCCATTTCAATGATGTCAGTTGCGGTTGAGGTTAAATACCCTTTCTTAAAAATGGTTCCGGTAAATATTCCATTTTTGTTTTTGGCAACCCTTACTAATCCGTAGGTAGTGGCACAAAGAATATCGCCGTTTTTTAGCTGGATTATTTTATAAATGAATGAGCCCTTATCAACAATAGAAGATGAGAGGCCTTTAATTATAATGGGAGTAAATAATTTTTTTCTTTCATCAAATAAACTAACGCCTTCGTTGCAGCCAATCCACATGTTTTTTTCTTTATCCCGAAAAATGGCGCCTACCGTATTTCCTGGCAAGCTAAATTTTTTGCCGGGCTCCTTTTGGTAATTGATGAGTTTGCCGGAAACAGGATCGTAAATATTTATTCCATTGGTATGAGTGCCAAACCATATTCTTCCTTTTGTATCTTCAAAAAAACATTTGGTAAAATAGTCTTTCAATACCGGGTGATCGCCTTCCGACAATGGGAATAAATTAAATTTCGGTTGTTTCAGGTTCAGCCTTGCTACCCCGCCCCCATCCGTGCCGATCCATAAATTATTACCTCTGTCGATATAAACACATGTGGTGATATTAAATGGCAATGATTTTAATTTTAAATTGTCATGATGAAATTCCTTGAAACGATTATTTTTTTCATCATAACAAATTAATCCATCATTTTGTGTGGCCATCCACCAACGGCCATACTTATCTTTTACACCATGCCGGAAATTTATGCTTTCATACCTTCCATTAGTGGGGATTGTAATGCCGGATTTTTGATTACTGACAGGATCATATAACACAAGCCTGCTTTTATAAACGAGCAACTTTTTATCATCATTGAAAAAAACGGCATAAGGAGGGTTGTCAGAATATTGTACTGAAAAAGTTTTTAAACGTGTACTAAAAGAAATAAACGGAGCTTTATCATCACCTACTTTTATCCATACATTTCCTAAATTATCAGTATTTGCAAAAGCATGGTTTAAGGTAAAAAGATTAATTTTCACAGGAAATTCATAACAGAAGATTTTTCCGGAAACGATATCGTAACTGATAATACCCCTGTGAATGTTCAACATCCATAAAACATTAGTCTTATCCAAATACAAACCCCTGAATTCTGAATTATTAAATTTCTTTTTATCAGGGATCCATACCAAAATGATTTTTTCAGTAAGTGCATCCCATTTATAAATTCCACTTTCATTGCTGAACCAGATATTTCCAGATTCATCCTCAAGGATTTTACCTCTTACGAAATTATTTGCTTTACTATAATTGTCTGATCCGGAATATTGAAACGAAAGGAGATTATTCCCATCATACCTGGACAAGCCGTTAGGTGTTCCAAACCACATAAAGCCTTTATGATCCTGGTATATGCTGTATACGGAGCTGTGAGCCAATCCATCGTTCACGCCCAGGTTCTCAAATCGCGGGATAATAGGTTGAGAAAAAGAAGCAACGCATCCGGCAGCAGCATAGAAAAGCAGTAATATTTTTTTCAAAGTTTTGGTAAATGCTTTTGAAATAATGGTTAGAAGTAAATTTATAATAATATTACTATTAAATATAATAAATTAATCAGGAAAAGTTTTAATGCTATTGGCTTATTTTTGTTGAAACTTTTTTTTTGAATCAGACAATCTTCGCAAAGGATCTTACGAAACATTACGGTAAGCGCACAGTAAATAATAAAGTTTCTTTCCAGGTAAGCCAGGGCGAAATTGTTGGATTACTCGGCCCCAACGGAGCAGGAAAAACCACTTCTTTTTACCAGGTGGTTGGGCTGGTTAAACCCGATGATGGAGATGTGTTTCTAAATGACATCAACATTACCAAATTGCCCATGTATAAAAGGGCGCAAATGGGCTTAGGCTATCTGCCACAGGAAGCCAGCGTGTTCAGAAAGCTTACGGTTGAAGATAATATTATCGCGGTGCTCGAAATGACCAAACTTTCCAAAAGCGAGCAAAAAGAAAAATTAGAAACCTTAATAGCCGAGTTTAACCTGGATCATGTACGCAAAAGCAATGGCGATGTATTAAGCGGCGGAGAGAGACGAAGATGTGAAATTGCGCGTGCGCTGGCTGTAGATCCAAAATTTATTTTATTGGATGAGCCGTTTGCGGGAATTGATCCCATCGCTGTGGAAGACATTCAGAGTATTGTTACAAAATTGAAATATAAGAATATCGGTATTTTAATTACAGATCATAATGTAAATGAAACCTTATCAATATGCGACCGGGCTTATTTGCTTATTGAAGGAAAAATTTTTATAGAAGGATCTGCCGAAGAGCTGGCAAAAGACGAACAGGTAAAACGCCTTTATCTTGGTAGAAACTTTGAACTAAAGAGAAAAGATTATTTGCATTCGGACGTTTTTAAGTAATTTGATTATTAGAATTTAGTTGTTAAATGGTTATATTGTTTTATTGTTGTATTGTTGAGCCATTCGTTCAACAGATCATCAAAAATTCCAAACCTGTTTGAACTGATATAACCCATCTAAACGCTCTAACGGATTAACCAATAAACTAATAAACCAATTAACGTGAAGCTTCTCAGCCCCGCCATATCACGCTTAGCAAGATTACGCTTATGGGGCGTTCAAAACTGGATAAGCTTTCCGGTAAGCGCGCAACGCAACGTGCTGCAGCATTTGGTTACGCAGGCGCAATACACAGAATTTGGCAGGAAGTATGGATTCTCCAGGTTATTTACCGTAAAAGATTTCAAAAAAAATGTTCCCATTCATGAGTATAGCGACCTCAAGCCTTACATAGAAAGAATGATGAAGGGCGAAGAGAATATTTTATGGAATACGCCCATCAACTGGTTTGCAAAAAGCAGCGGCACCACTTCTGATAAAAGCAAGTTTATTCCCATAAGTGATGAAAGCTTAAAGGACATTCATTTTAAAGCGTCTAAAGATGTGCTCACTAATTATTATAAAAATTTCCCGGACAGCGATCTTCTTACCGGCAAAAGCCTTGTTGTAGGCGGAAGCCACCAGGTTTCAAATCTTCAGGATGACATCCAGTATGGCGACCTGAGCGCGGTGTTAATGCAGAATACGCCTTTTTGGGGACATTGGATAAGAACGCCCGAGCTCAGCATTGCGCTGCTCGATGAATGGGAAAGCAAAATTGAAAGGCTTGCTCAAAACACCATTCATGAAAACGTAACATCTTTAGCCGGTGTGCCTACGTGGACAATCATTTTGATAAAACGTATCCTGGAAGTGTCCGGAAAAAAAACGCTAAAAGAAGTGTGGCCCAACCTGGAATTATATATGCACGGAGGAGTTTCGTTTACGCCTTACCGTGAGCAACTCAACCGGCTTTTTGGAGCTCCTGTTAATTACCTTGAAACCTATAATGCAAGCGAAGGTTTTTTTGCCGCGCAAAATATGCCTGATGACGATGGGATGCTGCTGTTTACAGATCATGGCATCTTTTATGAATTTTTACCCGTTGAAGAATACAGGAAGCACAATGCCTCAACGGTCGGTTTAAAAAATGTAGAGCTTTACAAAAACTACGCGCTGGTAATAAGCACTAACGGTGGTCTTTGGCGGTATCTTGTGGGAGATACGGTGCAGTTTACCTCATTGCATCCTTTCAAAATAAAAGTTACAGGCAGGCTAAAACATTATATGAACGCCTTTGGCGAAGAAATAATTGTAGATAACGCCGATACAGCCATTGCCACGGCCGCTGCAAAAACAAAAACGGTTGTAAACGATTATACTGCGGCACCCATCTACTTTAGCGACGATAATAACGGTGCACACGAATGGCTGATAGAATTTGAACATGCGCCCGAAAAGTTAGATGAGTTTGCCAATGAATTAGATGAGGCATTAAAATCGGTAAATAGCGATTATGAAGCCAAGAGATATAAAAACATTGCCCTTCGGGCTCCAATTATTCATTCAATAAAAAAAGATACTTTTAGTAAATGGCTTAAAGGAAAAGGAAAGCTGGGCGGTCAGCATAAGGTGCCAAGGCTTAGCAATGAAAGAACAATGATCGAAGAGATTCTTTCAATGGTTTAATCGGCGGCTGAATCTGAACGTTGCGATATTTGGTTTGATCTATCTGTATGGTTTGACAAACATCAGAGAGTTGACATAAGCCAAAAAGTAGAAATTTGATATTTTAAACGCAAGCCCAATCAATTCAACAATGAAACAATAAAGCGATTACCTTTCTATTTAACCTTTCTTTAACCATGTAACAAATACTTTTGCCAACTTAAAACCATTTATGAAGAAAATTGCTTTTGTAGTTATTAGTTGCCTGTTTTTCTCTCATGTTTTTTCGCAGGATACCCTGGTAACAACTACTACAAACACCAAAACTTTTAAGCTAAACAATCGTGCCGGCGATCATTTCATGATTCAGCTTTCGTCCGATCATTGGACAGGCATGCCAGCAGATATAAAAAGTCATCAGCAAGGATTTTCGCGCGGGTTCAATGCCTATTTTATGCTGGATAAGCCTTTTAGAAGTGCCCCGAAATTTAGTATAGGGCTTGGCGCCGGTGTAAGCACCAGTAATATCGTTTTTAAAAAGATGGATGTTGGATTAAGATCTTCCACAACCTTGCTTCCTTTTACGCCATTGGATTCCACCAACCATTTTAAGAAATATAAATTCGCTACTACTTATCTCGAAATTCCGCTGGAATTTAGATTTACTGCAAAGCCAATAACGCCCAATAAAAGTTTTAAAGCAGCCATTGGCATCAAAGCTGGAGCGTTGGTAAATGCGCATACAAAAGGCAAAAGCCTGCTTGATAAAAACAACAACCTGGTTAACTCGTATGTTGAAAAAGAAGCCAGCAACCGGTTCATCAATGGCACCCGCTTTATGGGCACCGCAAGAATTGGATATGGCATTTTTTCATTGTTTGGCAGTTATCAGCTCAACAATGTTTTGAAGGATGGCGCCGGTCCTAACATGAAATTATACCAGGTGGGGCTTACTTTAAGCGGCCTTTAAAAAATCCCTTTTTCTACTTTTAGGCTTATATGAGAGAAGTATAACACTTTTTCAAAAGTGGAATTATTATTTTTGCTCAAATTATTTTCTATTGATCGAAAAAAAAATCAGCAACAACCAAATCAATGCGGTATTGGTCGGCGTTATTCAGCAGGGCCAATCTGAACAACTAGAGCAGGAATACCTACAGGAACTAAAATTTCTTGCGGAAACTGCAGGCACTACTACCATAAAAATATTCACTCAAAAATTAGATCATCCCGATAGCAAAACCTTTGTAGGAAAGGGAAAGCTGGAAGAAATAAAAAATTACGTCTCCCGAAAAAATGTTGGCCTGGTAATTTTTGACGATGAGCTTACCGGATCGCAAATATCCACCATAGAAAAAGAGCTTAAGGTAACTACCATCGATCGCAGTGATCTGATCCTTGATATTTTTGCTTCCCGCGCAAAAACAGCGCAGGCGAAAGTGCAGGTAGAGCTGGCACAATATCAATATATTTTACCGCGCCTTAAAGGCATGTGGAAGCATTTGGAAAGGCAGGGTGGTGGTATCGGAAGCCGCGGCCCCGGTGAAACAGAAATAGAAACGGACAGAAGGATTGTAAAGGATAAAATAAGCCTCCTGCGCAAACGCCTGGCCGAAATAGACAAGCAATCATTTACACAAAGAAAAGAAAGAGGCGAATTTATCAGAGTGGCATTAGTGGGCTACACCAACGTGGGCAAATCAACCATAATGAATCTTTTAAGCAAGAGCGATGTATTTGCAGAAAATAAATTATTTGCCACGTTAGATACCACTACCAGGAAAGTGGTGTTTGGCCATACGCCGTTTCTTTTAAGCGATACCGTTGGCTTTATAAGAAAGCTTCCGCATCACCTGATCGAAAGTTTTAAAAGCACGCTTGATGAAGTGCGCGAGGCCGATATTTTATTGCACGTGGTAGATATTTCTCATCCGCAATATGAAGAGCAATTAAGGGTGGTTAATAAAACTTTGCACGAGCTGAAAAGCGATGAAAAGCCTGTTATCACTGTGTTCAACAAAATGGATCTTTATGAAAAAAACACGTTTGATGAATGGCTGGAACCCGAGGTAAAGGAGCAATTGCTGGATGATCTGAAACAACAGTGGCAGGAGCGTACAAAAGGAAATTGCGTGTTTATAGCTGCTATTGATAAAACCAATTTGCCGGAATTAAGGCAAACGATTTTAAATAAAGTGCGCACATTATACCAGCAAAAATATCCTTACAAGGCAGAATTTTTTTATTGAGATGCTGATGCCTGAAAAAAAATACCGCTGGATAAAAGTTGCTGAAAGTGCAGATAACTTAACGTTTGGTCCAAATCATATTGCTGAGACGGAAATTGAGGGCAAAAATATTTGCATAGTAAAAACAGCATCCGGGCTTAAAGCATGCGCAGCAAAATGCCCGCACGCCGGCGGCAATATGGCAGAAGGAAAAATAGATCAAAAGGGAAATATTGTTTGCCCGGTACATGGATATATTTTTAATTTGAATAATGGCAGAGACCTGGACGGTGAAGGATATTTTTTAAAAATATACCCGGTTCGGCAGGATGCGGATGCAATATTTATAGGTATTGAGGAGCAGGAAAAACCGGCAGAAAAAAAAGTTTAAAATCAATTTTTGTTTGAAAGCAAAAATCTCTATTTTTGCACCCCGCAAGGGAAAATAGATTCCTCCTTAGCTCAGTTGGTTAGAGCATCTGACTGTTAATCAGAGGGTCTCTGGTTCAAGTCCAGAAGGGGGAGCAGCAACAGCAGAAAGGTTTCAAGAAATTGGAACCTTTTTGTTTTTTTGTAATTCCGCTCGTTTGGCTCTTCATGGTTCATTTTTTAAAACCAATTCTCTCCCGTTCATTCCATTTTTTTTGAGTTGCTTTTTCATCTAAAAGATTTTCCATTGCATCATAAATCTGGCTTAGCTGAGCATCATGATCACCTAAATGATTTCTGATCAGTTTTAATTGTTCCGCCAGGTTATTTTCCTTGAATATAATACGCCTGATTTCTACGAATGCTCTCATTATGGCAATATTCATGCTAATCGCTTTGTCAGAATTTAAAATACCACTTAACATAGCAATGCCTTGTTCTGTAAAAGCAAAAGGCAAATACCGCGTTCCACCCCTTCCCTTTGAGGTCGCATTTTGCAACCTCAAAGAATTATTGGTTTTTTCTGAGGTTTCAATTTGCAACCTCAAACCTTCATACTCTTCTTTTGTAAGTTGAAACATAAAATCTTTAGGAAATCGTTTTATATTACGTTTTACAGCAAGGTTCAGGAATTTAGTTTCAGTTTCATACAAGGCTGCCAAATCCCTGTCTAACATTACTCTTTCACCTCTTATTTCATAGATCCTGTTTTGTATAGTTTGTATTACTTGCACAGTTGATGATTTTCTGATTTGAATTTTTTAATTGATATCTTTTTTAAATGAGGTCACAATTTGTGACCGCATATTTTTCACCGAATTAAACTACAGTTTCCCCTGGTGCCCGATAATAAATAAAATCAATTCATCCAATCCAACGCCGGCACGATTGCTGGCATCCTGGATTTCTTCTCTTGAAACATTCGCTGCGAATGATTTTTCTTTCAATCTTTTCTTCACGCCTTTTAGTTCCATTCCATCATAGCCTCCGGGGCGCATCAAAGAATAGGCGTGAATTAATCCGGATAATTCATCAAAGGCAAAAAGCATTTTATCCATTTGCGTTTCGGGCTCTACACCAAAATGATTGGGCCCGTGCGATGCAATAGCGTGTATTATTTCCGGATCAATATTTCTTTGCTCTAATTCTTCAATGATTTTTTTGCAATGCAATTCCGGCCATTGATCCCAATCGGCATCATGAAGTAAACCCGCCATTTCCCAGCGCCACTGGTCGGCCTCATTGAGGTGCTCTTTTTCTGCTGCCCAACTTTTCATCAGGTGCGCTACCTGGTGCATATGCAGGCGCAACCTGTCGTTCAGTACCCAATCGTTTAATAATTGAGTGGCTTCTTCCCTGGTGAGAACATTCCCTGCGTGGGCTATGTCTCCGAAACTATTTCGGTTTAATAAAAGGCTCATTCGTTGACTGTTTTATTAAAGGTGGCAAATAAATTTGGAAAAAAATCCAAGACAAAAAACCAATCCGGTCCGGATAAGAATTTTGATAGAAAATTACCACTTATGATGGGAAAATATTTTCCACAATCATAAAAATGTTCGGTATAATCTTTTCTAAAATCGTTTCCTTTGCCATCATGTCTTTATTCATCACTTCTTTAAATTCCGGCAGCAATGGCAATTGCTATTATGTAGGCAATGATAGCGAAGCAATTTTGGTGGATGCAGGTATCTCATGCAGGGAAATTGAAAAAAGAATGAAGCGGCTGGGATTGCAGATGGAAAAAGTGAAAGCTGTTTTTGTTTCGCACGAACATTCTGATCATATCAAAGGTTTACCCGTGCTGGTGAAAAAATACCAGTTGGCAGTTTATATAACGCCGGGTACCATGCGCCACGGGGGATTACATTTCGAGGAAACTTTATTGAAAAACTTTGTTGCACACCAACCTGTAACGATTGGCAGATTAAGCATTACGGCTTTTCCAAAATTTCATGATGCAAGCGATCCGTATAGTTTTGTTGTTTCGCATAATAATATTTGCGTTGGCGTTTTTACCGATATTGGCGCGCCCTGCCAGCACCTGGTAAAGTATTTTAACCAGTGCCATGCGGCGTTTTTAGAGGCCAATTATGATGATGAAATGCTCGACAGCGGAAGTTATCCTATTTTCCTTAAAAACCGTATCCGCGGAGGAATGGGACATTTGAGCAACAGACAATCTTTAGCGCTTTTTACAACACATCGCTCTGCGTTTTTAAGCCATCTGTTGTTATCTCACTTATCAAAGAATAATAATTCTCCGCAATTAGTTCAGGATTTATTTAGCGCTCATGCAGGCAACACAAAAATAGTGGTCGCATCCCGGTATGAGGAAACGGAATTGTTTCATATTAATGACAATGATGGCGTTACGATGCCTTCGGCCAAATTACAAAAGCCGCTGCAACTGGCATTTTCTTTTTCCTGATCAAACACAGACTGGCACAATATTTAAGGCATTTCAGATATTAAAAATCAATTTAAACTACAATTATGCCTGATGAAAATTTTTCAGAAGAAAGCCGGAAAAGGAAAGCAGAAAGAAAATCAATTGATGAAAAAGAACATGTAAAAGAAGCCTACGAGCAGGCGGAAAATGACATTGAAAAAGATCCGGATTCGCAACCGCATGAAGACGAAGATCTGGATGAAGGCGAGTTGGCAAGGAAAGAAGGACATCCATAAAAAGAATGTTTGAAGTTGTTCTTAAAAAGTGAAAAAACTATATTTTAGCTTACGACAATTTTATATCCTTTATCAGTTTTGTATACGGCGCGTTAACTTTACATCCGAAGCAGTTTCTTATTAATTTAAAATAATCAGTCATGAAAAATAAATCAATTGCCTTCGCTTTAATGATTATGGTGGCGTTTGCTGCGGCATGTAATAATTCACAAAATAAAACCAGTGAAACAATGGGAACTAAAGATTCTACCAATGCAACAACGTCCAATGCCAGGCTTAAAGAAGATGCAACCAGTTTTACTGTAGCCGGGAAAAACTATAATGCGTTTGTTGTGTATGATGAAAATAACAACAATAAACGGCCAGGCATTTTAGTAGTTCCTGAATGGTGGGGATTGAATGATTATACTAAAAGCCGTGCGCGGCAACTGGCAGAACTGGGCTACATAGCAATGGCGGTTGATATGTATGGCGATGGTAAAACTGCCCCCGATCCAAAAGCTGCGCAGGAAATGGCAACGCCTTATTATAAAGATCCGGCTTCAACAAAACCACACATTGATGCAGCGCTCGAAAAGCTAAAGTCCTATCCGCAAACTGATACTTCCAACATGGCTGCTGTAGGTTATTGCTTTGGTGGATTTGTGATTTTAAATGCAGCCAAGCTGGGTGCCGATTTGAAGGGTGTGGTAAGTTTTCATGGCGGATTATCTGGCGTGGCCCCCGATAAAAAATTATTGAAATCAAAAATTTTGGTGTGTCACGGCGGTGATGATCAATTCGAAAATCCGCATGTGGCGGAGTTTAAAAAGCAAATGGATTCTGTTGGCGCAGATTATACTTTTAAAATTTATCCCGGCGCAACGCATGCCTTCAGCAATCCGGCAGCTACAGAAACCGGCAAAAAATTTAATATGCCAATTGCTTATAATGCCGCTGCAGACAGTGCTTCCTGGAATGATATGAAAATGTTTTTTAAGAAATTATTTTAAGTGCTGTCATTAACTATTTTGTTTGAACGAAAAATGATGCTTTGCTTTTGCATAAAGGTGAGTCTCCATTTATAAACTGGTTTTTGTAGAAAGAACTCAACAGTCCCCCCAAATTTTAACTGGCCGGTTTTTCCGATCGGTTTTTCCGCTTGATATTTTTAAAATGTAAAATTGTTGTTTACGCAGTTTCAGTTGGTAACGTTTTTCTTTTTTTAATGAATGTTAATTCCGAGGCGATAAATAAAAATCGGAATGGTTTTTTGGACATACCAGTTATTTAACCATTAAAAAATCATTAACTATGAAACAGAACAATCGAAATTACCGTTATCAGGATCAAGACCAAACTTCAAATTATAATCCCGATAGAACCTATAATGAGTGGGACAGAAATTATAATAACAGAAACAGGAGCAATAACGAAGTAAGTGATGATTACCGCGGCACTTATGGCGGAAACAGGGACACTTATTCAAATGAGAGTGACAGAGAATCGTGGCGCGACCGCAATGAGCAATGGAATGATGTAAGCGATAACGACAGAAGTTACAACCGCCCCAACAGCAGCTACATGTATAACGATAGAAATTCCTACAGCAACAGGGGCAACTATCAATATGGCGCCGGCAATTATGGCAATGGATATCGCAACGAAGGCTGGCGCGATAATTACCGCAATGAAGACCGTGATTGGTGGGACAGAACCAAAGATGAAGTTTCTTCATGGTTTGGGGATGATGATGCAAAGCGCCGCCGCCGTATGGACGAATACAGAGAAGGACAGCATCGGGGAAAAGGTCCCAAAAACTACAGTCGCTCATCCGAAAGAATTAAAGAAGATATATCAGATAAACTGAGCGACGATTCGCAGGTTGATGCAACGAATATAGAAATCGAAGTAAAAGGCAATGAAGTAACGCTGTCAGGAACCGTGGAATCCCGTTATGAAAAACGTCGTGCAGAAGATATAGCCGAAAACATTTCGGGTGTTACCAATGTTCAAAATAATTTACGCATCACTCCGTCTACAGCAACATACAACACGAACAGCAATACAGATTCGGGATCAAGTTCTTATTCAGGCAATAAAAACAAATAAGTGTCTGTTAAAAGTGGGTTTTTATAATGCAACGCAGCTTTTTGGCTGCGTTTTTTTTGCCAATGCCATGAAAGCGAAAAAGTAGATTTCATGTTTTTAAACAAACAATAATTAAGTGATTTATTAAAAAGCGACATTTCTACTTTTTGACTTGTATCATGCGTTCTTTTCATAAAAGCCAAAAAGTAGATTTTGGAGCTTTAAGATGCAAGTTCATGATCTACAAAATACATGTCTATTTCGCCAATGTTTTTTGCAAATACTTTTCCTCTGTAGGTGCAATTGTATTTGTCTTTTATGAGATCATATGTGGCAGCAGAAATATTAACACGGCCAGGCTCGCCATTGCTTTCCATTCGGCTTGCAACATTTACGGTAGATCCCCAAATATCATAAGCATACTTTTTTTTGCCCACCACACCGGCAACAACAGGCCCTGTATTAATGCCGATTCTTATTACCCATTCGGGCAAATTCATTTCTTTTCTTTTTGCATTTCTGGATAGTATATATTCCTGCATTTCCAGGCTTGCTTTAATAATGTTTGTATAATGGGCATCATTCTCTATCGGTATGCCGCCGGCGCACATGTATGAATCGCCAATCGTTTTTATTTTTTCCAGTTCATACTTTTCAATGATGTCGTCGAAAGCCATAAAACAACTGTCTAATTCCGTTACTACTTCTTGCGGAGATAAATTTTCCGACAGTTTGGTAAAGCCTTTAAAGTCTGTAAACAATACCGAAGCTTTTTCATAATAGCGCGGCGTGGCCGTGCCGTTTTTCTGTAATTCTTCAGCGACGGCCGATGGTAAAATGTTTAATAGCAAATGCTCAATTTGTGCATTCTGGCTGTCAAGTATCTTGTTAATTTTAATTTTATTGCGATAGTTCCGGTAAACGATCAGCACAATAAAAAACAATAGCAGCAACCCTACCAGCAAAGCTTTCTTTACAAACCGCTGCCGGTTTAATTCAACTTCCTGCAGCACCTGGTCTTTCTTCAACAAATCAATCTGGTTTTGCTTTTTCTGAATGTCGAAATTAAATTGAAGACTCGATAATTTTTTTGCGATGTCTAATGTGTATAGCGAATCTTTAATGCCGGTAAATAAGGTTTCATAATAAAAGGCATTTTTAAAGTCTGATAAATTCGCATAGGCCATGGCCTGCCCTTTATACGCGGCTTCTAATTCATAGTTGGCAGAACTAACTCCTTTGGAGATGCTTTCCACTTGCTTGTAATATCCGATTGCAACAGATGCATTTCCTTTTTGGCGATACGAATCTGCGAGCCCGAGTAGCGATTGCGACATATCAATCTTTGCATCAAGCCTCCTGGAAATATCCAACGCATCCTGGTGGTACTGGATTGCTGTTTCAAATTCGCCCCGCGCCTGGTAAACCTTGCCAATATCGTTTAACGAATAGGGAATATTTTCAGATCCTTTGTAAGCATTCAAAGATTTTTGAAAATAGATAAGTGCCGAATCATAATTTTTTTTTAGCAGATAAATTTCTCCAACATTTACGGTGATGGTTCCGATTGCATCGTTATTGCGAAGCGATTCACTCATTGGTAAGGCCCGCAGATAATATTGAAGCGCCTGCCCGCGGGTAGATGGTTTGTTGTAATAAACGGCGCCGATATTTTGAAGTGCCGTTAAAATCCTGAGTGTGTCACCAATTTCTTCGGCAACGTTCAGCGATTTTAAATTTAGCTCCAGCGCCTTTTCGTCATCGGCCTGGTTAAAATATATCGAAGCTTCGTTGCTCAATATGTTGGCAACCCCCACTTTATCATTGAGGCTGTCGAAAATGGCAAGCGCTTTATCATAATTGCCCAACGATTCAATATAGTTGGCCTGGATGTAATAAACGATACCAATGTTTTTGTACGAATAAGCAAGGCCCTTTTTATAATTTAATTTTACCGCAAGGTCTTTCGCTTCTACGGCATATGTAAAAGCCTGTTGCGTAGATGTACTGAAAAATTCACGGCTTAGCGCTAATAAAGAATTCACCTTCGTGCTGTCTTCCTTTGCGCCCGACAGTTCTTTTTTTATACTGTCGATCTGGGGGCTTTGTGCGATGCACGTGGTAAAAAAAACAACAAAAAATAAGAAGGTTAAAAAAACTTTTTTGTGCATTGTAGCGATACTCATTTCAGGTTCAAGTTAATATTTCTTCTCAACTTTGAGAAGCCTAAAAAAAGAGGCTGTCTCAAATTGATTTTGAAACAGCCTCTTTTTATTTTTTAAGACAGGATAACCGGTTTTTCTATTCGCGGGCTTGCATGCACAAAAACTACTTTTTGGCTTATATCGCCTGATGGAAAAGAATGTTTCAATACATTTATTAAAGTCCTTTTCCATTTTTAATTACTATTCTCCAAAGCCGCCTAAATCTTAATAATTCTGAATATTTTGAAAGATTGGTTGGTCTTTATCCTTACAAAATAAACTCCGTTATTAAACGTAGACAGATCAATTTGCACCGAATGATTACCAACTCTTGTTGCCGTTTTTGAATAATAAATTTTACCGGCAACATCTGTTATCACAATGCCGTTTTCCGCAACATCGTCATTATTAATTTGGATGGTTACCATTCCCCGCGTAGGGTTTGGATAAGCCGCACTGGTTCCCCAAAGGCTTGTATCGTTTTTAGATAACACAGATTCCTTCTTTACCGCTTCTGCTTTGGTCGTAATTGCGCTGCCATCAGTTTTACTATCGGATTCAGATATTGTTGCAACTGGGTTTGACACCGCTTTTGTTGCTGCCAACGAATTGAATGTAACAGTAGACGGATTGGGCTGCGTCTTTGAGAAATAGCGGTTCTTCTTATCATAAACCGTTAGCTTGCCGGCAACATAACGTATGGTATAATTGGATTGATTGGCAAGAATTAATCCAAACGGAACGATATTATAAACGCCGGGACAATGAGTACGATACACCGGATTTACCAGGTAGAAAGGTCCGCAGAAAACGGTTCTTTCATCTCCGTTTTTGAAACCCGTAATCGTTGAAGTAAATCGCGGTAGCCATTCCTGTTCCGAGATGGATTTATCATCTGCTTTTACCGTTAACTGCGCCGGTACAATAGTAAGCGTTCCGGGTTTGAGTATGATGGTATAGTTAGAAGATGATCCGCCGGATAAGGTAATCGGATAAACACCAACGCATGAATAAATGTTAGCGGTTGTAGCGGCGCGTGGCTCAACAATGCTGGCTGGTCCGTCTCCATTGAGGAATCCTTTATATTCAATCCTGAATGAAGGATTGGCGGAGCCATACGTTCTGAATGTGTCCACTGCTTTTGCTGTCAACAGTGCTTTCGACACAGTAAGCAAACCATTTACAATCTGAATGGTATAATTAGAAGGCTGAATGATTTGGCCTCCGGGAACAATTTGATAAACTCCGGCAGGAACATTATTGTCCGGAATTGTTGCATTGGCGCTGTTTAGCAACGAATACGTAAGTCCACCGGCATATACCGAATCAATATTATCCTGGTATTGGAAGCCTTTCACCGTTGATGTAAATGGTGCATGCGGGTTTCCATAAGCGGTGAATAAACTGTCGGTTTTTATAGAAAGCTTCGCCGGCAAAATGGTTAATGTGCCGAGTCCATAAGAGATTTCAAAGTTTTCCGATAACAACGCTCCAGGCACAATAGCAAAGGTTCCTGCTGTGGTTCCTGTTATTAAATTGAGGGATTTAAAAGTAGACAACGTGTCATTTGCAGGAGCGCTGACATCCGTTTGATCAATAATAACCGCTACATTGGAATTACTGGTGTCTCCAACGGTAGTGCTGTTTACAATAGCAGATCCATTCACGAGGGCCCGCGAATTAACCAATGCTCTTGCATTAACCAGCGCGCGCGAATTAACCAGTGCCCTGGAATTTACTAATGCTCTTGCGCTTACCAGAGATGCGGTATCAGGACTAACCTCATAATTAAATACAGCGGCGGTTGCAACGTCAACAATATTCGTCGTGTCATTTACAACAGTTCCATTTACCAATGCTCGCGAATTGACCAATGCTCTCGCGTTTACCAACGCCCTTGAGCTCACGAGGAAGCTAAGGTTTGACAAGTCTGCGTTTACCAGCGCCCTGCTGTTTACCAATGCGCGGGCATCTACAAGGCCTACTGCATTTTCTACTAAATTGGATTGATAAGTTGTTTGCAACGAATCGAGGAATATGCTCTTATCCGAAGGTGCAATAAGAGAATCGGGATAAGAATAATTAAACGTTATTCCACCTATTTTATCACCGTAAGTAAGCGTTGTATCCCTTGGCGTTATTACAATCGGCAATTTTGTTACTGAAAGCAAGCCGTTATTGAAAACATATTTATAAGTTTCCAGCAAAGCGACTAAATTGGTGTCGCCTTCCGCAAAATTTTTCATGGAAGGTTTAACCGCGTAAATACCCACATTGCTCAAACTGGTTGCGGTGGTTGTGTAGTTAATTGTATCAAGTCCCAAATCCTTAAGAGTTAACCCGGTTTTATCTAACGGCACGCTATCAACTAAAACCGAAGCGCTAAACGAAGGAATTTGTTCACCATACCTTTTTGTTTTGTTGTCGGCAGTAATGGTTATTATCTTTTTCACCGGCGAAAAGAAATATAACGAATCCGAATATCCTCCATCCAAACCGCTTGACGAAACAGGTGCTGTATATACCTGAAGTGGCGGATTGCCGGTAAAAGAAGGGACCGTAACCATGGCTTGTGTAGAACTAATAGCTGTGGTTGGAAGCGGGCTGCCTCTGAATAAAACCTTAGACTGCGGATCGAGAAAGTTTCCCTGAACGGTTATATTAATTGGTTGTGTTCCAGGTTTGATGGTAGTATCCGGCAGCACTAATTTTATAAGGATCGGTTTAGGCGTAGCAAAAGTGCGCATGGCCATATCTCCCTGGATCAATCCAAAGCCACTGCTAAAGTCAAATCCCGGTGCGCCCATGTCGATGGCGGTTTTTTGTAAAAGCGCCCTTAAAGTATCCGGTGAAATTGTTTCACCTGCGTATTTTTTCTTTCCTTCAATTAACAACGCTGCTAAACCGGCCGCATGTGGCGCCGCGCAGGATGTTCCGAAGAAATTAGGGAATGCGTCTCCGTCGATATTTTGGCCACCCAAATACACCGTTGTATTTACCCCATTAGGAGCAGTAAAATCAGGCTTATTTCTTATAATGCCGTTTACCTCCGATCCTCCTAATGAAGAAAAAGAAGCAATGGTAGGCGTAACACCATAGGCTGGTGTATTGGTGTAAAGAACCGCACCCACCGTCATGGCACCGGCGGAATTTGCCTGGCCCACAATGGTGGAATTGCCCGAATTGTATTTGCTTACGATTCCGTTTCCACGAAAGAAAACATATTTGAACTTAACGTTTCCGGAGCCGGCCGCCCTTACAATAATGAGGTTGGTTTGCGTGGTTTGCGTTACAGTAAACGGCAGCACTTCGATAGGATCCCCGCCAATATTGTTTCTGTTAAATCCGAATAAAGCGTTTCCGTTATTATCGGTAAGATAAAAATCAAGATCATTGGAAGTGCCGGTTTCTGTTTGGCCCGTTGAGTAAATATCATCCTGCCATTGCAGTACAGCTGTGTAGGTTCCGGGTGTGAGCGTAATTGTTTGATAAATATCGCCATTGCCAAAATTATGGGCTTGACCTACAATAGTGCTGGGGGCCGCAATGGGGTTAAAGGTTCCCTCATAAGATTGGTTGCCGTAATTGCCCGCAGCTGAAAAATAAGCAACGCCTTTTGCGGCAGCCGAATCAACAGCCTGTGCAATAACGCCATCCTGGAAAAATGGCTCAGTGATGTAGGTAATGTCATCCACGATTACGTTGCAGCCATCTTCCTGCAGCTCTTTTATGCCTTGTGCAAAATCACCGGAGCTGATAAAGCCCGTACGGAAGGCAAGCTTGGATTTGGGCGCAATATCATGTACAATTTGCAGCATGGCTCTTCCTTCGTCTGACAATCTTCCGAAAGGATATTCTTTTAATACCTCTACAGGGTTCGGATTATCAGCATTTCCGATGCCAGGCAAGTCTCCGTTAATAACATCGGTTTGCGCGGGATTGCCGGGAATTGTGTTATAACTATTTGATAAAACGCCGATTTTAACTCCCTCGCCGCTGAGGCCGTAGCCTTCGCGTACAAAGTTGGCGCGTATAGAAGTGTCTCCGGCACTGGTTACAATACCGGCGTTACCAATCGATGGAAAAAGTGGACGGCAATAATCAATCAGGTTGGGCAGGCTGTCGAGTTTCAACAAGTTTCTTATAGGAAACTTGCCCGTAATAATTAACGAATTAGGGCCGTTGTTGATCAAATCGGTCATCCCGTAATTTGGTGTCTGCAACAGCGCCAGCAATGTTTGATATTGTTCTTTTAGAGAAATTACTTCTATCAAAACACTATCATGTTTCAATATGAAAATATTTTGGGCACTGTCTGAGACAAATCCAAAGTTTTCCGCAAGTGAATTTAATTCGGCTCCAATAAGATTTCTTATTTTACCGCCTTCTGGTGGCGGATAATAAGGCAGGATGCAACGGCTGAAGGTAACCAGCGCCGTGTCTGTAGAAGCACACCCGCCGTTAGGATCTGTTACGGTTAATACATAAGTTCCCATTGCATCTACAACGGGGGTAAGCGTATTTGCGCCTGATTTTATCAGCCCATTGTTGAGTGCAACCCAGGAATATTGCAACCCGGGAGTTGAAGAAGTTCCGTCAAGCGTAGTTTGTGCAGTGGAGCAATCCAGCACTTTGTCGGCGCCGGCATTGGCTATCGGTTTGCTACATTGATTAAATGGCTCAAAGTCAATAGTAACATTGTTAGCAACATTTATATCCCTGCCGCTATAAAAAGCGCCGGCATAATTTCTTGTTTTACTTCCTGCACCGATATTAATGCCACCATACGGCGCCCAAACTGTGCCAAGCCATTTGGTTTCCGATCCGCCTGCAGATCCGCTAATCATGTTCCATGCATACTTTCCATATTTGCATGTAGATCCTGTTCCGTGGGTTTCCGCAAAAATCCTGGCTGCGCTGCCTCCGTTAACGGTTTTGGCCGATGCGAGGTTAAGATCTACATCACCGTAAACATATATTTTAACGACGCCGGCGGCATCATTTTTAAAATCGAAAACAAAGTTGTTGATAGCGCCCAGGTTTCGAATTGATTTGAAAATATAAGTTCCAGTTCCGGAGAAAGTGAGCGTTTGATTACCTTTTAATACCACATCTCCATAAGCGCCGGGATTGATCACTTTACTTGAAGAAATATTCATCGATCCGGCTTTGTCGAAGTTGGCAATAGGCGGCAGGTCCGGCAATACCGGCAAACCGGGCGCTCCTGTTATATCACCACCACCGGGCTTTGGTCCGTTGTAAAATGTATTGGCCGGATGGGTAACACTACCGGTTACAGTTCCATTTTTGATAGAAATATTTCCGTTGGCATCGATGTTGCCGGAAAGTGAAAAGCGTTTACCAGCTATAACGGCCCGCTGCTGAGATTTTAAATTTGCAGCAGTAATATTTCCGCCGATTGAATTATTATCGTCCAGCACAACAGTTTCGCCACTGTTGATGTTGCCATTGATAGTTGCGTCGGATTTTGTTATCACAGAACCATTACCTCCAACAGCACCCGATGTTATATTGGATGATGAAGACCGGTGAAACGAGCAGCCCGTTCCTATCAATGTTTGGCCATTGCTAAATAAAACGAAATCATTGATTTTTAATTTTTGAGCGACAGCAGTTACAGGAACCTGCGAGGTGAAAGACAAAATCGAAATAATTTGAAAGATCCTTCGGATTGGTACACATCTCAGCATAAAATAATTATTAATTGATTAATTAGCAGTTAGGAATGTGTTTTCTGCGGGATAGAAGATCTTTAGGCGATTGCCTAAAAACTATTTATAAAAGAAATATTTATAAAAGAAATTTGAAAAAATGCAGGCCAGAGGTTAAAGGCTTAAGGTTAGATATTGGAATACGAATGTAGAAAATAATAAGAGTTATGCAAAATTTTAAAAAAAAGAAAGGCGAAAATCTACAATTTGACTTATATGATGAACTTTACAATCGAAGCACAATCAGCCTCTTGTAAATAAAAGGTAAACGAAAAGCATTTTCAAAAAGAAAAGAAGTTTAAGCGGTCCGGGAAAAAAGAAAAAAATCTACTAAATCACTTATGTGAAGAGATAGTAAGCGTTAATAAAAAAACCGATTCTTTTATTGCCTTAACGCTGTGATATAAGCCTTTGTGTAAAGCAATTATTTGCCCTTCATTAAGCTCTGTCGAGCTATCGTCTGTGAAAAAGTTGATTTTTCCATGAAGCAACTGGAGGCTTAAAATTCCATCAGCGTTATGCCGTTTTAGTTCGGCATTTTTATGAAGCGCGATCAGCACAATTCGCAATCCATCGGTTTTGTAAACGGTTAAGGCATTGCGGTCGCTGTCTTTCCATGAGGGTTCGTTTTTTATCTGTTCTATCAACTGTGGAATATCAATGGTTACCATTGGCGCGTCTAATAAGCGCTCGCCTTCCGGCCTTTGATCGGTTGATTCGTTGTATTTAATTTCCATTTTGTAATTTTTTCAGTTCGATAAAATAGTAGGAGTGTCGTTCTTCTCATTAACAAAAACTGCTCCCGTTTTTTGTAAAACACCGCGGTAAATTTTGTGTAATTAAAGACGCATGTATTTTAAAGCCTTCTTTTCTTTTACTTTTGTTAGCAGATACTTTTTCAAAAACAGGAGTTTCCTGTGCGGCATATACTTTGATGACTGTAAAAACTAAATCTTAAAAACGAAACAAAAAATGGAATCAGTAGAACAATTGGGAATCAACACAGTTCGTGTACTTTCAGCAGATGCGGTTCAAAAAGCAAATTCCGGCCACCCCGGAACACCAATGGGCCTTGCGCCAATCGGCCATGTACTATGGACGAAGTTCATGAACTATAATCCGCAAAGCCCCGAATGGCCTAATCGCGACCGGTTTATTTTATCCTGCGGTCACGCCTGTATGTTACAGTATAGTTTCTTGTATTTAACTGGTTACAATCTCACCATAGACGATATAAAAAATTTCAGGCAATTGCATAGCAAAACTGCCGGTCACCCGGAGTATGGTTTGTTGGATGGGATTGAGGTTACCACCGGCCCGCTGGGACAAGGATTTGCCAATGGCGTTGGAATGGGTATCGGCCAGCAATTTCTTGCACATCGTTATAATAAGCCTGATTTTAAATTATTTGATTACAGCATCTACGCTATTTGCAGCGATGGCGATATAATGGAAGGCGTTGCTTCAGAAGCGGCTTCGCTCGCCGGCCATTTAAAATTGGGTCATTTGATTTATTTGTATGATGATAACCAAATCACTATCGAAGGCGATACTTCGCTTGCATTTAATGAGGATGTTACCGAGCGTTTCCAGGGTTATGGCTGGCATGTACAATCCGTTGCCGACGGAAATGATATCGACGCAATTGCAACGGCCATCGAAAATGCAAAGAAAGAAACCAACCGTCCTTCGCTTATTAAAGTACGCACCCACATTGGTTTTGGAAGTCCTAATAAAGTGGATACGGCCGCCGCGCACGGTTCTCCATTAGGAAAAGACGAAGTAAAGCTGGTGAAAGAAAACTTTGGCTTTGATCCGGAAAAGAGTTTTGTAGTTCCTGATGAAGTGTTGAATTATTACAGGGAAAAAGGAAAAGCCGGCCAACAAAAAGGAAAGCGACTGGAACGAGCTTTATAAAAAATACAAAGAAAAATATCCTGCAGAAGCTGCAGAATATGAATTATTCAAAAGCGGCCAATTGCCGGAAGGATGGAAAGACAATTTGCCAACATTTAAGCCAACCGAAAAAGGAATTGCCACAAGAAAAGCATCAGGCAAAATGTTAAATGCGGTTGCTGCAAAATTGCCTTTATTAATTGGCGGATCTGCAGATCTATCGCCATCTACCGATACCGTTTTAAACGGCTACGAATCTTTCAGCAGTGAAAATCACAGTGGAAGAAATTTTCATTTTGGTATTCGCGAGCACTCTATGGGCGCGGTTTTAAACGGAATGGCGCTCACCAAAGGCATCATTCCCTATGGGGCAACGTTTCTCATATTTTCAGATTATATGAGGCCGCCGGTAAGGCTCGCCGCTATTATGAAAATTCAAACTATCTTTATTTATACCCACGATAGCATTGGCCTTGGCGAAGATGGTACCACGCATCAGCCGGTTGAGCAATTGCTTGGTTTGCGCTCTGTTCCGGATTTAACGGTTATTCGCCCGGCAGATGCCAACGAAACGGTGCAGGCATGGGTGGCTACTCTCGAGCACAAACATGGCCCGGTTGCTTTGATTTTAACACGCCAGGAATTGCCGGAAATTGACCAGGACAAATATGCCAAAGCAACGGGCGTTGCGCAGGGCGCTTATATTTTATCCGACAGCGAAGGCGAGCCGCAATTAATATTGATGGGAAGCGGAAGTGAAGTGCACCTGCTGCTGGAAGCACAGCAAAAATTAAAACAAGAATCGATCGCAGCACGCGTAGTAAGCTTTCCGAGCTGGGAATTGTTTGATGAACAAAGCGATGAATACAAACAAAAGGTATTGCCAAAAAATATTCGCAGGCGGTTGGCTGTAGAAGCAGGCTCGCCAATTGGCTGGTGCAAGTATGTAACAGATGACGGTGATGTAATTGGCGTAAACAAATTTGGCGAATCAGCGCCGGGCGAGCAGGTGATGAAAGAATATGGATTTTCTGTAGAAAATGTGGTTGCGAAGGCAAAGGCATTATTGAAATAGCGCCGATATTAACAAACAGACACTGCCACAAAAATGCCGGAAAACTATAAAATGAGTTATGTGGTGTTTTTGTGGCTTTTTTATAACCGTTAATAACTAAATCATGAAAAAAGTATTGATTGCAGTTGATTATGATACTGCTGCACAAAAAATTGTTGAGACCGGTTATTCACTCGCAAAATCGATGGGCGCTCAAACTGTTTTGCTGCATGTAGTTTCGGATTATTTTTATTATTCTTCGCTCGATTATTCGCCCATACTGGGTTACGACAGCTTTAGTAATTTGGGCGCGCTGCAAACCGGCACTACAGAAGAATTACATAAAGCTGCACAAGATTATCTCGATGCCACTAAGCGACATCTTGGCGATGCCACCATTGAAACAGTGGTAAAAGAAGGCGACTTCGGAGATGTAATTTTAGCAACTGCCGCCGAGCTAAATATCGATGTAATTGTTATGGGAACCCACAGCCGGCGCGGTCTCGATAAAATGCTGATGGGAAGTGTGGCCGAAAAGGTTTTAAGACACAGTGCAGTGCCCCTGTTTATTATCCCTACAAAAGAAGAAGAAAAAAAAGACGAAGAAAAAAAACAGTAAATCCTACTTTTTAGCTTTTATGATTTTATGCAGTTTGTAACTTATCTGCAAATAATCACTCTAATTGATAAATTCCAGCTGTATAGCTTGTGAAAGATTATTCAGTTTTTTAAAAATTTATTATGGAAGACCAATCAAACGAGGAGCATATTGTAACCATTTTATCAATAGAAAATGTAACACATAATGTAAGAAGATTTACGATAAGCAAGCCGGGCGGCTATCATTACAAACCCGGGCAGGCTACGGATATTGTAATCAATCTCCCGGAGTGGAAACAGGAAAGAAGGCCTTTTACTTTTACTTCACTGAACGATTGGGATCACCTTGAATTTACGATTAAGATCTACTCAGACCATCCCGGCGTTACCAATCAGCTATCGCAATTAAAACCGGGCGACGAGCTTATTCTGCACGATGTTTGGGGCGCTATTCACTACAAAGGCGAAGGCGTGTTTATTGCCGGAGGCGCTGGCGTTACACCCTTTATTGCTATTTTCCGGCAGTTGCAAAAAGATGGTAAACTTGGAAACAACAAGCTTATCTTTTCAAACAGAACTTCAAAAGATATCATTTTGAAAGATGAATTTGAAAAGATGCTCGGCCAAAATTTCATTAATACTCTTACCGATGAAAACACGGCAACTTACGATAGCCGCAAAATAGATGCATCTTATCTCAAAGAAAAAATCGACAATCTTTCTCAATATTTTTATATCTGCGGTCCGGATGCAATGGTAGAAAGTGTTTCACAAGAATTGCAAAAATTGGGCGTGAATCAATCGAACATTGTTATTGAACAATTTTAAGGAAGTTCACCGAAAAAATCTTATATTAGTTGCAATTGAGGCCGGGCAATTCCCCGGTTGTTATTCTATTTTTGGACACTAAAAAATTGCGGCAATGGCTAAAAAAGATCCCTATAAAATCAAAAAACTCCTTAGTACAAAGACCGATACTTTTACTTACTATAGTTTAACTGAATTACAGAAACAAGGGTATGCTATCAGCAAACTCCCTTTCTCCATTAGAATTTTATTGGAAAATGCGCTGCGCAATTTCGACGATTTCGCCATCACTAAAGAAAATATAGAAACTCTCTTAAGCTGGACACCGAAAGCGTCGGATAAGGATATTCCCTTTAAACCGGCACGCGTATTAATGCAGGATTTTACCGGTGTGCCCGCAGTAGTTGATATCGCTTCGCTGCGCGCAGAAGTGGCCAGGAAAGGCAAAAATCCTGATGAAATCAATCCTTTAATTCCTGTAGATCTGATTATCGATCATTCTGTTCAGGTAGATTATTTTGGTACAGAATATTCTTACACAAAAAATATGGAAGAAGAATATAAGCGCAACCACGAGCGATATTCCTTCTTAAAATGGGCACAAAAATCTTTTAACAATTTCAGCGTGGTTCCACCCGGAATGGGCATTTGCCACCAGGTAAATTTGGAGTTTCTTTCTAAAGTAGTAGTGGAAAGAAATGGCGAGGTGTTTCCTGATACGCTCGTTGGTACCGACAGCCATACGCCCATGGTAAATGGCATTGGCGTTGTTGCCTGGGGCGTGGGCGGTATCGAAGCAGAAGCTGCTATTCTGGGTCAGCCAATTTATTTTATAATGCCCGAAGTGATCGGGTTAAATCTAAAAGGAAAGCTTCCGGTGGGAAGCACTGCTACGGATATGGTATTGACCATTGCAGAGTTGCTTAGAAAATATGGTGTTGTAGGAAAATTCGTGGAAGTTTATGGATCGGGGCTCGATTCGCTTTCTGTGCCCGACAGAGCCACTATTTCTAATATGTCGCCGGAGTTTGGATGTACCGTAACTTATTTTCCGATTGATGACAAAACGCTGGAATATATGCGCAGAAGTAATCGTACGGAAGCGCAGGTAAAGTTGGTGGAAGATTATTGTAAAGAAAACATGCTATGGAGAACCGGAACTGAAAACATTACTTATACCGACACGCTGGAATTAGACCTGGCAACTGTTCAGCCTGCAGTGGCCGGACCCAAGCGCCCACAGGATAAAATTCTGCTGAAGGATTTTAAAAATAAATTTATCGATTTGATGGATCAGAATTACGGGCGAAAATATTTGGTGAAGCCCGTAGAGCAATTATCGCGCTGGTATGCCGAAGGTGGCGGGCAACCGGTGGAGGCGCCATTGCCCATGCCCCCGGAAACTAAGATTGAATCAAAAGAAATCAATGGAATTAAATCAGTTTGGATAACTGTTGGCCACGAAAAATTCGAAATTACCGATGGCTCAGTGGCAATTGCGGCAATCACTTCATGTACCAATACTTCAAATCCGTTTGTGATGATTGGCGCGGGCCTTGTTGCCCGAAAGGCGCGCGAACGTGGATTAGATGTGAAGCCGTGGGTTAAAACTTCGATGGCGCCAGGTTCCAAGGTAGTAACCGATTATTTGGAAAAAGCGGATCTTTTGGATGACCTTGAATCTTTGCAATTTCATTTGGTTGGATATGGCTGCACCTCATGCATTGGTAATTCCGGGCCGTTGCCTCCGTACATTGCGCAAGCAGTTGACGAGCACGATTTGGTAGTTGCCTCTGTGCTTTCGGGCAACAGAAATTTTGAAGCAAGAATTCATCCGCAGGTAAGAATGAATTTTCTAATGTCGCCGATGCTGGTAGTTGCTTACGCCATCGCAGGCCGCATTGATATTGATCTTATTAATGATCCGATAAGTTACGACCCCAACCAGCGGCCTGTATATTTAAAAGATATCTGGCCAACTGATGATGAAATAAACGAGATTATGAGCAGCGTGCTTTCGCCAACAGATTTTGCAAAAAGCTATGGCGAAATATTTGAAGGAAACGAGATCTGGCAAAAGTTAAATGTGCCCGATGAAAAATTATATGTGTGGGATAAAACATCTACCTATGTAAAGGAAGTACCTTTCTTTTATAACATTTCAGAAAAGGCCCAGCCGCTTAAAGATATATCGAATGCAAGGGTTTTGCTAATGTTGGGCGATAGCGTAACTACCGATCATATTTCTCCGGCCGGATCCTTCAACGAGTTGTCACCGGCAGGCCAATATCTCCTCAGTAAAGGAGTTACGCGCAAAGAATTTAATTCTTACGGCTCCCGAAGAGGAAACGACGAAGTAATGATCAGGGGAACCTTTGCCAATGTGCGCATCAGAAATCAACTGGTTACAAAAGAGGGCGGCTTTACAAAACATTTGCCTGGCGGAGATGAGATGTCGGTATACGAGGCCGCGATGAAATATAAAGAAACCGATACGCCATTAGTAGTGCTGGCCGGCAAAGAATATGGCAGTGGCTCGTCAAGAGATTGGGCGGCGAAAGGTACTTTTTTATTGGGTATAAAAGCGGTAATAGCAGAAAGCTATGAGCGGATTCATAGAAGCAATTTAGTAGGAATGGGCGTTTTACCACTTCAATATAAATCCGGTGAAACGGCTGCCGGCCTTGGCCTTACCGGGACAGAAATCTTTTCAATTACCGGAATCGAAAACGAAATAAAGCCGTTAAAAGAAGTGCAGGTTACAGCTAAAAAGGAGGATGGAACAGAAATTAAATTTAACGCAACCGCACGGCTCGATTCACAAATAGAAATTGAATACTACCGGCACGGAGGAATTTTGCAATATGTATTGCGGCAATTTTTAGATAAAGTAGAATCATAAATTTTGCATTATCAGAGAAGCCAAAAAGTAGTTTTTTATGTTTTGTGTTTGAATTCTTAGTGGCATATCGTTTGCGGCTTTTGACATAATACAATATATTAAAAATCAATAAAAATGAATAACCTACAAAACATACACGATCTTCGGACAAAGCATCTGGCTGGATTCTTTTGATCGTAAATTAATGGACAGTGGCGAGCTGCAGAAACTGATAGATGAAGATGGATTAGGCGGCATCACTTCTAATCCTTCCATTTTTGAAAAAGCTGTTACCAGTAGTTCAGATTATGATGCCGACATCCGGCGACTGGCAGCCGGGCAAAAATCTGACGAAGAAATATTTTTTGGTTTTGCCACCAGCGACATCAAGCGTGCAGCAGATATTTTAAAACCGGTTTACGATAAAGCGAAAGGAACCGATGGATTTGTAAGTCTCGAAGTATCTCCTCACCTCGCCAATAATACCGAAGAAACCATCAGCCAGGCAAGACAATTATGGAAAACCGTTGATCGAAAAAATGTAATGATAAAAATTCCGGGAACCAAAGAAGGATTGGTGGCCATACAAAAATGCATCAGCGAAGGGATTAACATTAATATTACGCTGCTGTTTGGTTTGGAAAGATATAGAGAAGTTACCGAAGCCTATATTTCCGGGTTGGAGCAACGTGTAAAAAACAATCAGCCAATAGATCATATCGCATCAGTGGCAAGTTTTTTCTTAAGCCGCATTGATGTGATGATTGACCCGATTTTAAAAGAAAAAAAATTAGATAATTTAGTCGGCGAGATTGCCATCGCTTCTGCAAAAAAAGCCTACGAAATTTATAAAGAGATTTTTTACAGCGATCGCTTTAGAAACCTTGAACAGAAAGGCGCAAAAAAGCAAAAAGTTTTATGGGCAAGTACCAGCTCAAAAGATCCTTCTTTCAGCGATGTAAAATATGTGGAAGCGCTTATTGGCCCGGATACAATTAATACCTTGCCCATGGAAACCATCGACGCATTCCGCGATCATGGCAAAGCAACAGACGATCTTGAAAATAACCTGCTGAAAGCCACCGAGCAATTGCAACAGTTAAAAGATAATGGAATCAATATCGATGACATCACCCAAAAACTGGAAGAAGAAGGTGTGCAGAAATTCAATAAGGCATATGATTCTTTATTAAAAGCAATCGAATCTAAAAAGCAAAAAGCGATGGCTTAAAGTGATGTGCTAACCGTTATTGTATACCTTGATTATGGGTTCTCTTATCACACTGGCCTCTTCGCCGGAATAAAAATAAATAACATCTGCAATTTGCGCCGGCGTAACCCATTTGCTGAAATCAGCGCCAGGCATGGCTTTCCGGTTTTGAGGAGTGTCGATTGTGCTGGGAACAATTACGCTGGTTACCACATTTTTTTCTTTTGCATCGGTGTTTAAAATTTCAGCTAACCTAAAAATGAGTGACTTGGATAATCCGTAAGCAAGTACTTTTTTTGCGCTTTTAGTATTTAAGCCCGGCTGCGATCCTATCAAAAATATGCGGCCGTAATTTTGTTTCATCATTTGCAAAAATACAGGCCTTGCAATGTTGTAGGCTGTTTCAAAATTAAGCGCCATCTGCGCTGCAATGTCACTGCTTTTTGTTGAGTTGATATCGCCCATAGCAAAGCCGCCGGCGGTTAATACAGCAACATTGATCTCTTTATTTTCTGTCACGATCTGGTCCACAAATTTTTGACATTCTTCTTCATTCAACAGATCAAGTTGCACTTCTTTGAAATTGTTTTTGCTGCTACTGCTGGTTTCTTTTGTTTTATGGATTGTGCCGATAACCTGGTAATCTCCATTTAAAAATTTGTCAGCTACGGCTTGGCCCAGGTTGCCCGCTGAGCCTGTTATTATCGCAGTTTTTGTGAACATGTCTGAATATTGAAAAGCAAATTTATTCTTTTAAATACAATCGTTTCCATAGCAATTTTTTATCAGCTCAGGAAGGTGGTATAAATGATGCAAAAGCAAATGGTGTAAATTTATGATTGAGATAGATGGCATAGATTCAATTAAAAATGAACGGAAAATTTTTTATAAAAACAGCATTCAATGAGTATCAAAATAAAAAGAGTGTATGAAAAACCGGCCGCCGAAGATGGCTTTCGCATTCTTATCGACAGGTTATGGCCGCGTGGTCTTACAAAAGAAAAAGCCGCAGTAGATTTATGGTTGAAGGAAATTGCTCCAAGCGCGGATTTAAGAAAGTGGTTTAATCATGATCCGAAAAAATGGGCAGAGTTTAAAGAACGTTATCATAAGGAGATCATGCAAAATAAAGAAGCGTTGAATGTTATAAAAGACCAACTAAAAAAAGGAAATACCACATTGGTTTATGGAGCCCGCGATGAAGAACATAACGATGCCGTGGTGCTATTGAATGAATTGAAAAAGAAATAAAATCTATAAAATGGCTTTTATCAAAGTTCGCGGAAAAGATTGCGGCATTGTTACTATTAATAAATTTCAGCCATAAAAATGGATAAGCAATGAAAGAACCATTACGCCATAAAACCATTTGGAGCATCGGCCATTCCACGAGAACTCTTGATGAATTCACAGATATGCTGCGATCGTTTCAAATAACGGTAGTGGCCGATATCAGAAGCTATCCCGGCTCGCGCCGTTATCCGCAGTTTAATAAGGAAGCGCTGGAAATTTCTTTACCGGAAAATCATATTCAATATATCCATTTAAAAAAATTAGGGGGAAGAAGAAAAGTAGTTCCCGATTCAAAAAATATTGCCTGGAGACATCCGGCTTTTCGAGGCTATGCAGACTACATGGAAACAGATGATTTTAAACAAGGAATAAAAGAACTTGAAGACATCGCGTTAAAACAACGAACCGCTTTTATGTGCTCTGAAGCGGTCTGGTGGCGCTGCCACCGCTCGATGGTTGCAGATTATTTAAAAGTTCACGGGTGGAAAGTGATGCATATAATGGCAGTGAACAAGGAAGAAGAGCATCCTTACACCAAACCTGCAAAAATTATAAACGGAGAATTGAGCTATTCCGTTCAATAAATTTACACGCGGTCTGCCAACAAAATAATCCACTATTTTTATCAAATGAATCAACTCAACTATTGCTCAATAAATCCCTGCTCCGGCTTGTATACAGACATGTATGAGTTGGCAATGGCACAAACCTATTACCTCCAAAACACGCACAACACAACAGCAAGCTTCGATTATTTTTTTAGAAAATTACCTTTCGGAGGCGGCTACGTCGTGTTTTGCGGCCTCGGCGATCTCTTGCATATTATTGAAAATATAAAATTTAGTGATGAAGAGTTGACCTGGCTTCGTTCACAAGGCATGGACGAAAAATTCCTTTCCTGGTTAGAAACTTTTCATTTCCATGGAAGTATTTATTCTGTGGATGAGGGTGAGGTTATTTTTGCAACCGAGCCAATTTTGCGGGTTGAAGGAAGTTTGATAGAAGTGCAATTAGTGGAAACGCTGTTATTGAATTATCTCAATTTTCAATCCTTAATTGCAACCAAAGCAGCGCGCATGCGTTATGCAGCCGGCGGGCGACACCTGAGCGAATTCGGCCTGAGAAGAGCACAGGGCCTGGGAGGCCTGCAAGCAAGCAAAGCCGCTGTCATAGGCGGTTTTAACAGCACATCCAATGTGTATGCGGCAAAAATGTATGGCATAAAAGCGGTGGGCACAATGGCACATTCATTTATTCAAAGCCAGGAAGATGAGCTTACTGCGTTCAGAAAATTTGCTGAAGCGCATCCCGATAATTGCACCATATTGGTAGATACTTACAATACTTTAAAAAGTGGCATCCCTAATGCAATCATTGTAGCAAAAGAAATGGAAGCCAGGGGCCAAAGGATGAAGGCCATCAGGCTCGACAGCGGAGACCTTGCTTATCTTTCCAAGAAAGGAAGAAACCTGCTGAATAACGCCGGCTTATCTTACATAGAAATTGTGGTTTCCAACCAGCTTGATGAGCATCTTATAAAAAGTTTGCTCGATCAGAATGCACCGATAGATATGTTTGGCGTAGGAACAAGCATCGCCACCGGACAACCAGAGGCCGCTCTGGATGGCGTTTATAAACTGGGTAGCATTAACGGCGAGCCAAAGATCAAACTTTCAGAAAACATTCAAAAGGTTACGCTTCCCGGTATCAAGCAAGTGTTCCGCTATACCGATGAGAACAACTGTTTTATGGCAGATGCAATTACTTTGTGGAATGATGGTGCGCCGTCTAAAATGATTCATCCTTTTGATCCTGAAAAAAGTATGGAGCTTGATCCGGCAATGGCAAAACAGTTGTTGAAGGCCGTAATGATTAATGGACGAAAAACAATTCCGGATTATGATCCGTTTGCACTTGCAACGCATGTGCAGGAGCGATTGAATTTATTACCTGAAGAACACAAGCGATTCAACAATCCACACATTTATAAAATCGGTATCAGCGAACCGCTGCAACAGCTTAGAAACGATTTAAGAAAAAAATATAAAAAATAAAAGATGAATGCTTTGATCATTGTTGATGTTCAAAATGATTTTCTGCCAGGAGGCGCGTTGGCAGTACCTGGAGGCGATGCCGTAATTCCTGTGATCAATAACCTGCAGCAACAATTCGATCTTGTTGTGGCCACGCAAGACTGGCATCCGGCAGATCATAAAAGCTTTGCTTCTTCTCATACCGGACAAAAAAATTTTTGACGAAATTCTACTAAATGGCTTATCACAAGTCTTGTGGCCCGACCATTGCGTGCAGGAAACTTTTGGCGCAGAATTTTCTTCACTTTTAAATACAAAAAAAATTGAAGCCATTTTTAGAAAAGGAATGGATCAAAACATAGACAGCTACAGTGGTTTTTTTGATAATGGCAAAATGAAGGCAACCGGCATGGGTGATTATTTAAAAGGAAGAGGTGTAACCAACGTATATGTGGCAGGCCTTGCCGGCGATTTTTGTGTAAACTTTACCGCAGTGGATGCGCTTGATCTTGGCTTCAAATCAATCATCATTGAAGACGCCACGAGGCCTATCGATGCTCAAAATTTTAAGAACGTCCTCGAAGAATTCAAAATAAAAGGCGGCGAAATACTGAGCAGTAATGCAATTAAAACTCTTTCTAAAAAATGATTTTCTAAAAAATGCGATCACATTTTGTGAAAAGCCATTTTATAGATTTTCCTTTTTTTCCGTGTTGATTGCATCAAACACACAGCCTGCAACAAGAGCATACACTATATGATGCAGCGCATCGGTTATAATGTCTTTTGGTTTTTCCCTGGTGATGGGAGGCGCTACTCTTAAGGCAGGAAGCATAATCAATTCAGCGGTCCATATTGTTGCAAAATGAATTGAAGTGCCCATTAAATTTTTTATGCCGGCCAGTCCAAGTAGCCCGCGGACAAGGCCTAACGACGTGCCATAAACCCAATGAATTTCATTGGACACTTCAGTGCTTTTACTTTCTGTCACCGGCTTTATATCAAATACTTCGCGAACTGCATTTGCCGGTGTAATGCTAGCTTTGCGGCCGGTAATTTTCATCTCAATCATTTGCGAAATCGTCATCGCTGCCGTACCGGCCAGTCCGGCCAAAAACCCTGTTCCGATTGCTGTTCCCACGCGTGCCAGGAAAGTTTGCGTTTTATTATTTTTCATGAGTTTATTTTTGAAATGATTTGTGTAGACCTACAAACGATGCTTCAAAATTTAATAAGATTAACTCACAAACCCGGCTCAAAGACTGTGCCCTAAAGCAAATTGGTATGTCGAATTTTTCAGAGTAAAAAAATTTGGCAACATAAAAATTAATTGAGCTTATCTGATACAGTTGTCGATACGAAAAAGTAGTTTCTTAATTCCTCATTTAGAAAATGCCTTGTTTGTTTAAGGAGTAACTTTGAAAACCTAAAGCGCAAAAGCAATAAACAAAAATGGATCGTTTGGAAACTTAACTGCAATTGTGAAAAGCCAAAATGTATAAAAAGACAATTAAATCCTAAATAGATGCCATCAAATATTTTGCAATCAGAAATGGAAAATCAATTACACCAGCTTCATCATAATGGCCGGCTTTTGGTGCTTCCCAACATCTGGGATCCGCTTGGGGCAATGCTTTTGGAAGGTTTGGGTTACAAAGCGGTTGCTACCGCGAGCGCGTCAATCGCGCTTAGCAACGGTTATGATGATGGCGAAAAAATTCCATTTGAAGACCTGTTGGCTGTTTTGCAAAAAATAGTGAAGAGTGTAAAAATTCCTGTGTCTGCCGATATTGAAAATGGTTATGCAAAAAATAATTCCATTCTTAAAGAGAATATAAAAAGGCTGATTGATACAGGAGTCGCTGGCATTAATTTTGAAGACAGCCGCCATGACGAGGGGAAATTATTTTCAATTGAAGAACAATCCGAAAAAATTAACCTGATAAAAAATACTGCCTCAGAAATGGGAAGTTCTCTTTTCATCAATGCAAGAACCGATGTTTTCATAAAAGCAAATCATTTATCAAAAGAAGAGAAATTATTGGAAGCCATCGAAAGAGGAAAGGCTTATAAAGATGCGGGCGCCAATTGTTTTTATCCTATTGTTTTGAAAGATAAAGAAAGCCTTCAAACCATTATAAAAGAAGTTTTACTGCCGGTGAATATTTTAATGGTTCCTGGCATTCCGGATTTTGCAACGCTAAAAGAAATAGGCCTGGCAAGAATAAGTCTTGGTCCCGGATTTTTAAAAACTGCCATCAATTCCATGAAAAATCTAGCGGAAAAATTATTGCATTTTGAAGGAATGAATGATGTTATTGATAACCCGGTAACTTCAGATTATTTAAAAAAATTAATTTTAAAAAAATAAATTTCATGAAAAGAATCGACATTAAAGAACTCGAACCTGATTCTTATAAAGCCATGCTGGGCCTCGAAAAGTATATCAGGAATTCTCAAATAGATCCAAAGCTTTGCGAGCTGATAAAAATAAGGGCTTCGCAAATAAATGGCTGTGCTTATTGTATTGATATGCATACACAGGAGGCGTTAAAGATCGGTGAAACGCAGCGCAGAATTTTCGCTTTATCCGCCTGGAAAGAATCGCCTTTATTTACAGAAGAAGAAAGAGCGGTATTGCAATTAACGGAAGAGGTGACTCTTATTTCAAAAGATGGAGTAAGCGATGAAACTTACAATAATGCATTAAAATATTTTAATGAAAATTTGCTGGCGCAGATCATCATGCAAATTATCATAATCAATTCGTGGAACAGGATTGCTGTTGCTACACAGACAGATTTTTGAAGGATGATTTGAAACCTATGAACTGTGTATCTCTGAAAAATAAATGTCTGCTTAAGGTGATGCAGGTGGCCATGAAATAGATCTCATACAATATTACTTACTTTTGCTTTATGGCTAATTACCTTGATAGAATTACAGTCAATCCAAACCAATTGGATGGTAAACCATGTATAAGAAATATGCGCATTTCCGTGCAGACAATTTTAGAATTTCTTGGGGCAGGCAATACGGTCGAAGAAATACTTGTCCAATATCCATCTTTGCAAAAAGAAGACATTTCGGCGTGCCTGCAATATGCGGCAAAAGTTTCGGGTAAAGAATTCTCCTTTCAAACGTTAGATAATGCCTGAATTTATCGTTGACGCTAACTTACCGTTCAGAATTTCAAAGTGGCAAAGCGAGAGATTTGAGCACGTTTTAAAAATAGATCCTTTATGGGAAGATGATGAGATATGGAATTATGCTTCTAAAAATAACCTCATAATTATTACAAAAGATAAAGACTTTCGCTTAAAACAGCTTATAGCAGGATCGCCACCAAAGGTTATACATATTAAGTTCGGCAATCTCATTTTAGCTGAATTTGAGAAAATAATTATTTCATGTTGGGATCAGGTAGAAGAATTAATAAAAACCCATTCTCTTGTAAATATTTTCCAATATAATATTGAAGCGATAAAATAAATAGCATTCACAACAAACTATTCTGATCCGGAACCCTCGCAGTTAATAAAAAAGCGCTAATTACAAAAATCATCTTATCATAATAAAGGATAAAAAACTCTTTTTTTAAAAAAGCATTAATTTTGCCGACACAGAGTATTTGTTACGGATATGTAAACAAAAAAGTTTCGCTCTTATTGATATAAAAATGCTCGTTGTTTATTCGCTTACTATTAGTGATATTTATAGTCCAATTGAGCGGTGATATTTTGAGTTGTTTTAATTCCTGAATTTTAATACCTCCTTATATGAATAAAAAATTTCGCTTAAGAACTGTCCTGGTATTTCTTTTAAATTTTCTTCTCCCGTTAATTCTATTTGCGCAAACAGATTCTGCATTTTCAGCCCCGGGTGGTAACGGACTTGGAGAACTGATTCTTATGATCTTATTATTGGTTACAACACTTGCAGCCGCCACGTACCTGGCTTTCAAGACTTTGGCTATAAAAAACAGGATGAAAAAAGATAATGCTCCCAATAAAGAAATCGATCTCGAAAAATTTATTAATAGTCTTGATAAAAACGAAATAGACACCTATTTAAATTACAGACAAATGAAGAAACCAACTGACAATGACGGCAAGTTGAATTCGCCATTACTTACACTGTTCTTAGCTGCGGTGGGCATTTTTTTGAGTCGATCAGCTTTTGCGCAAACGGCGCCCAATAAAACCGCTTTATTTAATGAAGGGGGCATTATCATTACCCTTATTTTAATTCTCACGCCCATTCTTGCCGGCATCATTTTAATGATCGTGAAAGTCAGTAATCTTTCAAGAAAATATAAATTAAAAAGAAATCTTGCCGAAGCGGAAAGAATCAGCGATTATCTCAAAACGTTGCCAGGCGAAGACGTTACGGACATTTTAAAGAAAAGAAAAGAAGTTTTGGATTTTAAAATTTCTCAAAGCGCGCTTTCTGGAACACTGCCCGTTTCCGATAAAAAGGGAATTTTAAAGAATGTGAATGAGCATGCCAATATTCGCTTCATTGAAGAAAAGCGAAAGGCCATTCAGCGCCCCGGAGTGGATCCGCAAGCTTTCAAAGCTGGTGATCTGGTTTTTAATTTCCGCAACCGTGTGGCTGGTTTTTGGAACTACTGTTGGCGAATATGAAGGCATCAAATTCGTGGCGCCGGATGCAGATCATTTAAGTTGGTTGAGCTTTGGACGATTGCGGCCTGTTCACACAAATGCGGTGTTTTGGGGCTGGTCGTCGCTTGCCATGATCGGTTTGGGCTATTATGTAATACCGAGAGTGGGCAATAACGAAATCGCCAATTTAAAATGGGGCTGGTGGACTTTGTGGTTGATCAATGCCGCGGTTCTTTTTGGAAGTATTTCTTTAATGGCGGGCATTAATAATGGCGGCGGCGAATACCGCGAATACATTTGGCCCATTCAGCTTTTATTTGGCATTGGCGTGGCGCTAACTCTGGCCAATTTCATAAAAACCATCGCCCGGCGCAAAACGAAAGAAATTTATGTTTCCAACTGGTATATTGTAGCGGCGCTCATGTTTGTAATTGTTATTTCATTAGTAGCTTATATTCCTTATTGGCAAAATGGATTGGGCGAAACGATTTCGCAGGGTTATTATATGCACCAGGGAGTGGGAATGTGGTTCATGATGTTTGTGCTGGGGCTGGTGTATTATTTTTTACCGCAGCAGCTTAATAAACCCATTTATTCTTACAGTCTCGGCATATTGGCTTTCTGGTCTCAAATATTTTTTTACACAGTTATCGGAACACACCATTTTGTGTTCAGCGCCATTCCGTGGTCGCTGCAAACAGTTGCCATTGTAGGAAGTGTAGGAATGATTATTCCGGTAGTTTCAGGAAGCACCAATTTCATCATGACTTTCAAAGGCTCGTGGCATAAGCTTTCCGGAAGCTATACACTTCCATTCTTTTTGATCGGAACGATTTTTTATTTTACCGGCTCTATGCAGGGAACCGCTGAAGCGTTCCGCACAACGAACATGTTTTGGCATTTCACTGACTTTACGGTAGCGCATTCTCATTTAACGATGTATGGCATTATCGCATTTTTCCTGTGGGGATTTATTTATGCCATTATTCCAAGAATTACCCGGCAGGAACCACCACAGCTAACAGTGGGTATTCATTTCTGGATGGCTTTTATTGGGCTGCTTTTTTATACTATTCCATTAATGATCGGCGGCACCATGAGAGGTGTAATGTGGATGAACGGAAAGCCGTTTATTGACTCAGTATCTGCTATGGCTCCTTACTGGCTGTGGCGCGCAATTGGTGGCACTTTAATGTGGGCATCCCATTTGGTTTTTGCCTACAATATGTATAAAATGATCAGGCCTTCACACACTATTGACATAAACAGGGAAGCCATTGGTTTACTTGGCGAAAAAGATACGGATTTAGTACAGGTTCAAGGCTAAATGAACAACAAAGATTAACGGATAAAAATTTAGTAATGGAATATTTTAATAATCATAAAAAGCTTTTTCTTACCGCATTAGGGTTGTTTCTTTCCTTAACCCTTTTGGTAGCGCTTATTCCTGCAATCTATAACCAGGATAATAATGCGCCATTGCCCGGTGCGCAACAATTAACCGGTGATGCGCTTAAAGGAAAAGCGCTGTATGTGGCCAATGGCTGTGTGGCTTGCCATACGCAACAGGTTCGTAATATTGATATGGATAAAGTGTGGGGCGATCGTCCAAGCATAGCGGCAGATTATGCAGCCAATCACCGCACGGATTTTTGGAGAAATACGGCCACCCTGATGGGTACGGAAAGAACCGGCCCCGATCTTACCAATATCGGCAACCGCCAGCCAAGTATTGATTGGCAGCTCTTGCATTTGTACCAGCCGCGTGCAGTGGTAAAACAATCCATTATGCCGGCGTATCAATGGATGTTTGAGTACAAGGAAAAACCGGCAAAAGAATGATAAAATAGTAAATGTGCCTGATGAATACATGAAAGGCCGGAAAGGAAAAATTGTGGCGAGCCCTGAAGCGATGCAATTGGTAGCTTATTTGCTTACATTGAAGCAAATAAAATTGCCTAATGGAATAGCGCCTAAAGAATTTTTATATAAGAAAGAAGTAAAGCAAACAGCCGAAGCCGGTGGCACCGGCATCAAACGAACTGGACGGCGTGGCATTATATACCGCCAATTGCCAGGCTTGCCACCAGCAAAATGGAGAGGGTTTGAAAGGAGCTTTTCCGTCATTAAAAGGAAGCAAAGTGGTTTTGGATGACAATCCCGAAATAATGGTGGATATTATTTTGAATGGCTATAATGCACGCGCCTCCGAAGGTTTTGGCCCGATGCCGCCCATTGGAACTACCAACAATTTGAAAGCGGCCGAAATTTCAGCAATCATGAATCATGAAAAAACAAGCTGGGGAAACAGCGCAAAAAAAGTGACTGCGGAAGAAATTCAAAAATTAATGGATGCCGTTAAAACGAAAGGAAAATAATCTAAACGAAAAAACATTCAGTTAAGATCTGAGATAAGCCAAAAAGTAGAAAATTGACTTTTTTAAAATCATTTAATAAAAGAATTAAAATGAAAAAATTATTGTTTTTAATTGCGTTTATTATTCCGGCAATAATAACCTATGCATGCCCTGCCTGCGAAAAACAGCAGCCTAAAATTTTACGCGGCATTACCCACGGCGCCGGTCCTTCGGGCAATACGGATTATGTAATAGTGGCCGTAGCAGTTGTGATAACCCTTGCCACGCTTTTTTATGCCGTAAAATGGATGATAAAACCGGGGGAAACCGATTTAAACCATATCAAAAGAACCGTATTAAACTAATTTAAAATGGAAGACAGAAGTTCTATCATTATTTTTATTGATGATGATCCGCAACCAATAGGTTCGTTTAAATCGCCCATCAATTTTGAATTAGATACCCGCAAACTCGTTGATGGCGAGCATTTTTTGCGCGTGGTAAGCAAAGACCCGCAAGGAAAAGAAGGCGTCCGGAAAATACCTTTTGTCGTTCGCAATGGTCCTGATATTTCTATAGAAGGATTAAAAGAAAACCAGGTGGTAGACGGAGTAATTCCGATGATGATCAACGCCTATGGAAAGGGCGACCAGAAAGTATTTTTAATTGAAGGAAGCGAAGTGCCCAGAAGCATTCCCGGCTGGGTTTGGATCGGCCATATTTTGTTTGGCGGATGGGCCATTTATTATTTAATCACACAATTATTTTCGCATTGATACAGGAAAAAAAAGATATTCTTACTTTAGATGATGTCAAATTATTGGTCAACACTTTTTATGATAAAGTAAGAGAAGACGAATTGATCGGGCCTATTTTTAATGAACGCATCCGGGATCGCTGGCCGGAGCATCTCGAAAAAATGTACACCTTCTGGCAAACCGTTTTGCTGGGAGAGCATACCTACTATGGAAGCCCGTTTCCACCGCACGCGCAGCTACCCGTTGAACATCATCATTTTCAAAGATGGCTCTCTTTATTTTCGAAAACTTTACAAGAATTATTTACCGGCGAAAAAGCCAAGGAAGCGCTTTGGCGGGCAGATAAAATGGCGGAAATGTTTCAATATAAAATTGAGCATTTCAAAAATAATCCGATGAAGAGTTTGATGTGAAAATCAATGAAACCCGGTGGTCATATAAGCCAAAAAGTAGAAAAGACGATTGCGCCCCGGGATTTTTATTATCGTATTATATAAACTAAAAATTTGGGAGTCATTCTTGCAGCATTTAATTTTACCTAAAGCGTTTTGTACGATAACAACTTCAAGAATTGAATGGCAAGTAAAAATATTTTAAATAATGGCATTCCTATATCAATTTCTTTAAACCCCACATTAGAGGCTGAAAATATAAGGCCGCAAATAACACAAAATAAAAAAAGACTTCTTACAATTGCAGCGTTGGCGGTAGTTATAGCGGTTTGTATTAGTTTGATTGCCAAATTTTTGGTTTACCTGATCTATCTTATTACACATCTTTCCTTTTACGGCGATTTTTCACTTTCGCATATAACGCCCTCAGAAAATACTTTGGGTTTATGGGTAATTTTAATTCCTGCTATTGGTGGGATTGTTGTTGGCCTTATGGCATTATACGGATCAAAAGCCATTCGTGGTCACGGAATTCCCGAGGCCATGGAACAAATTTTAACGAACCAAAGCAAGATCAAGCCCACCATTACTTATCTTAAGCCAATTTCATCTGCCATTGCAATCGGTACCGGCGGCCCGTTTGGCGCAGAAGGTCCTATCATCGCCACCGGCGGCGCTCTGGGTTCTACGCTCGGGCAATTATTAAAAATATCGCACAACGAAAGAAAAATATTGTTGGCATCTGGCGCTACTGCCGGCATGGCGGCCATTTTTGGAAGTCCCATCGCGGCCATTTTTCTCGCCATTGAATTATTGTTGTTCGAGTTTTCGCCGCGTTCCATAATCCCGGTTGCGCTGGCGTGCATTACAGGCGCCGCGGGCCATCACTTTCTTTTTTCGCCAGGGCCGGTATTTCCTATTGCTCATGTAATTGACATCCCGTCCAATACGGCGCTTTTGGTTTACAGTATTTTAGGAATTGTTATGGGAGTGCTTTCTGTTTTGGTTACAAAAATTGTTTATTTAATAGAAGATGGTTTTGAGAAATTGCCCATTCACTGGATGTGGTGGCCGGCAATAGGCGGTCTTGTTGTTGGGATTGTTGGCTATTTCGCGCCAAGAACACTTGGCGTTGGTTATGATAACATTACCGATATTCTATCCGGAGATATGCCCATAAAAGTGGTGCTTTCGCTGTGCATTCTCAAATTCATTTCCTGGGCTGTTGCTTTGGGAAGTGGCACTTCCGGCGGAACGCTGGCGCCGCTGTTAACTATTGGCGGCGCGGCGGGCGCGCTAATGGCAAGCGTGGTCATTTACTTTTTTCCCGGTTCTGGAATCACCTTATCGCTTGCGGCGCTGGTGGGCATGTCGGCCATGTTTGCGGGCGCGTCTCGCGCGTTGCTTACCGCAATTATTTTTGCGCTGGAAGTTACGGGGCAATCCAATGCCTTACTGCCGCTTTTAGCCGCCTGCACCGCTTCTTATTTTGTGTCTTTTTTCCTGATGGAAAGTACCATCATGACTGAAAAGATAACCCGCCGGGGAGTAAAAACGCCGGATTCTTATGAGCCCGACATTTTAGAAACCATTTCGGTGAAACAGGTGGTAAATGAAAACGGGTTAGTGCTGAGCGAAGACAATACCATTGGCGAAGTGCGCAACTGGCTTGAGAAAGAAACAGATTATAACAGCAATTATTTTATTATTGTAAGTGAGAATAATGAATTTCGTGGCATCATCAGCTCGTCCAATTTATTTAGCAATCATCATCAGCCAGATAGTGTAATCGCTGATCTTATCAAAAGAAATAATATTTCCATCGGCATTGATAACAGCTTGCGAAGTGCGGTAGAAATGATGGCGCGCGAAAATATAGACCTGCTTCCCGTAGTTTCAAAGGAAAATAATATTATTGGTATTCTTTCTTACAAAGACATTATCTCGGCGTATAAAAAAGATATTGAAGCTGATGAAAAAAGGCGGCGCACGATCTCTTTAAAAAGAAATGGATTGAAAATGCTGGTACGTGGCAGCAAATTGATCACTTACATTCGAAGAGATAAATAGCTATCTTCTAACTCTTGCATTGTTGATAAAAATATGGTCTTTGTTAACTTCATCGGCCAAATGCTGAATCGTTTCTTTTTCAAACAAATCAGTTAATTGTTTGCGTATCATTTTGTACTCCGCGTGCATTGGGCATGGCTTTATCTCTGAGCACTGCTTTAATCCCAAAACACACTTTTTAAAAACAAGGTCTTCGTTTACCGCTTCCAAAATTGCTTTTGCCGGTAATTTCTTTGCTTGTTTGGTTAAATAAAACCCGCCATGAGGGCCTCTTGCAGAACTCACGACCTTATTATCCCTGGTTAACAATTGCAAAATTTTCGCCGTAAAAGATTGGGGCGAATCGATTGCTTTGGCAATTTCATCGATCCCAAGCTTATGATCAACTGAACCCTTTTGTGCAATAAAGATGGTTGCCCTCAGTGCATATTCCGCAGTTTTTGAAAACATGTAGTATTCTTAAAAAATAAAATAATTCGTTTTACGATTCTTTATTAAAAATAGTGCGCTATTAGCTCATTTTAAAAATAAAAGCATTAAATCCTAAAAATATTTTGCCCATCATATAAGCGAAAAAGTAGTTTTTACTATTTCGGCTAATTGATGAAAAGAATGATGTAATTACTATTTGTATTTTTGTAATCCTAATTTTACGCCCGTGCCCTTTCAGCTCAATTCCCCATATCAACCATCTGGCGATCAGCCGCAGGCGATCGAACAACTTACAAGAGGAATTTTGGAAGGCGAAAAATATCAAACATTGCTGGGTGTTACCGGAAGTGGTAAAACTTTTACCATGGCCAATGTAATTCAAAATGTACAACGGCCTACATTAGTGCTCACTCATAATAAAACGCTTGTAGCGCAGTTGTATGGCGAGTTCCGGCAATTCTTCCCGGATAATTCTGTAGGCTATTTTGTTTCTTATTACGATTATTATCAGCCCGAAGCCTACATGCCGGTGAGCGATACGTACATCGAAAAAGATCTTAGCATCAATGAAGAATTGGATAAATTAAGATTGGCGGCGACATCACAATTATTAACCGGAAGAAGAGATATTATTGTTGTTGCCAGCGTGAGTTGTATTTATGGAATCGGTAATCCAAAAGATTTTGCAGAAGGCGTGGTAAGAATTGAAGAAGGACAAACCATCAGCAGGCAGGGATTTTTACATTCATTGGTAAATGGATTGTATTCAAGAACGCAGGGCGATTTTGCAAGAGGCACGTTTCGGGTAAAAGGCGATACGGTGGATATCAATCTTCCCTACATGGATAATGGCTACCGCATTACTTTTTTTGGCGATGAAATTGAAAGTATCGAAACACTGGAATTAAGTTCGGGCAAACGAATTAGCAAAGTTGATAACGCGGCTATTTTCCCCGCTAATTTATATATCGCGCCAAAGGATAAATTGCAACAGATTCTTTATGAAATTCAGGACGAAGCCGCAAGGCAAACTGAGTATTTTAAAGAGACCGGAAAATATATTGAAGCGCAAAGGATTTCTGAAAGAGTAAACTATGATGTGGAAATGATCCGTGAATTAGGTTATTGCAATGGCGTGGAAAATTATTCAAGATTTTTTGACAGAAGAGAACCCGGCACCAGGCCGTTTTGTTTGCTGGATTATTTCCCCAATGATTTTTTATGCATCATCGATGAGAGCCACCAAACCATTCCGCAGGTAAGTGGCATGTATGGCGGTGATCGCTCTCGCAAACTGATTTTAGTGGATTATGGCTTTCGTTTACCCTCAGCCTTAGATAACCGCCCGCTCAATTTTAATGAATTTGAAAGTATGCTCAATCAAACCGTGTACGTGAGCGCTACGCCCGGAGATTATGAATTGGAAAAAACAGGCGGTATTGTGGTGGAGCAAGTGGTAAGGCCTACAGGCTTATTAGATCCGCCTATTGAGATAAGACCTTCGGTAAATCAGATAGACGATTTGCTGGACGAAATTGATAAAAGAGTAACCAAAGGCGACCGGGTTTTAGTAACCACTTTAACCAAAAGAATGGCGGAAGAAATGGATAAATATTTACACCGCATCAATATCAAATCAAAATACATTCACAGTGAAGTTCATACACTGGATCGAATAGAAATTTTGCGCCAGTTGCGGCTTGGAGAAATTGATGTTCTCGTTGGAGTAAACCTGTTGCGTGAAGGATTAGATCTTCCGGAAGTGTCGCTGGTGGCCATTTTAGATGCGGACAAAGAAGGTTTTCTGCGCAATGAAAGATCGCTTACGCAAACCGCCGGAAGGGCTGCTCGTAATGTAGATGGACTGGTAATTTTTTATGCAGATACTATTACCGATAGCATGCAAAAAACCATCGATGAAACCTCCCGCCGTCGCGAAAAACAAATTGCTTATAACATAGAACATAACATAACACCCGTCACTGTTTCCAAATCAATTGAACAAATTATGGGACAGACTTCTGTGCTTGACATCAAAGGCACTACTGCATCGCCATACGCAATAGATGAACTTAGTACCATTGCCGCAGAAGACCAGGTGGAATACAAAACAATTCCTCAATTGGAAAAAGCCATCAAACAAACCAAACAATTAATGGAACGCGCCGCAAAAGATATGGATTTTATGGAAGCAGCGAGATTGCGTGATGAGATGTTCAGAATGCAGGGAGAATTGAAGGAGATGAAGTAGAATATTTTATTGTTGGATTGTTATATTGTTGAAATGTGACTTAGAGGCGTAAAAATTCCTAATTTTATTACATGCCTGAAGATAATGCGATATCGAAAGAGACGAATTCCGGAGCGATGACGGAATTGGAAAAGAAACGAATAAGAGTAGCGATTGCCCGAACCGATACGGAAAAATTTTTTCTTTTTACAAGGCTGATGAAAATTCATTTCATGCTGAAAAATGCCAGGATCATAAAAAATAATCCAGGCTGATCCAGCTATAAAAGCAATGAAACATTTGATTTTTGTTATTACATTTGTTATTTTCGTTAAAACATTTGTTATGCAAACCAATTTAAAAAAGATAGGTAATTCATTTGGTGTGATACTCAACAAAAAAATGCTCGACGAGGCAGGCATTATCAGGAATGCGGATATAATTATTGAAGCGCAACGAAATGCAATTATTATATCACCTGCTACTAAAAGGCGGCCCTTAAACCGGGATCTTAGCACCTGGCGAAAACAAATAAAGGCGGCTATCAAAAAAGGCCAAAAACCGGAAAAAAATGTATGGGGTAACAAGTTGACAGAGCAAGAGGAAAAAGAATGGACATGGTGAAGTCAATTAAACAATTTGATGTATGGGTAGTGGAGTTTGACCCTGCGGTTGGTTCAGAGATAAGAAAGTCGCGTCCGGCGGTAGTGGTATCCAACAATATAATTAACGATCTGTACGCCACTGTAATTGTGGCGCCGCTTACCAGCACTTTTAGAAATTATCCCTCGCGTATAGACACGGGCTTTGAAGATAAAGGTGGCCAAATAGCAGTAGATCAATTAAAATGTTTTGATAAAGCAAGACTGAAAAAGAAGATAGGCACAATCCCTGAAGCAGAGCGCAATGACCTTGTAGATATGCTTTCCTATATTTTTCAACCGGAATGACAAACGAAAAAAGATCTTTTATATCATGTCGATGTAAAAACCTTTTCAAAAATAACAATCATTTCTTCAAAAACGCCGGCCCCGCTTTTACCATCTTCTTATAGACCACGCAACTTTCAACATGGGCTCCGGGTAAATATCCGGTGCTCATTAAAAACTCGTTTACGATTTCGCCACCGGTAAATCTAAAAGTGGTTTTGAAAATTTTAACCCATTCCTCTTTTGTTTTGGGGTGATGATGATCGATCCATTTTTTAAATGATCCAAATTCTTTTTGAATTTGTAAAATGGTTTTTGCATTTTCAATGGCGGCATTTATTTTCAACCGATTCCTGATAATTCCGGCATCATTCATTAATCTTTCAAAATCTTTTTCTTTGAAAGCAGCAACTGTTTTTATATTAAAGTTCTTATAAGCCTTTTTGAAGTTTTCCTGTTTTTTCAAAATGGTATCCCAGCTTAATCCGGCCTGGTTTATTTCAAGAATCAATCTTTCAAAAAGTTCATTGTCATCGTCAATCGGAAAACCATAAAAGTTATCATGATAAATACGGTGCACATTGGCTTTATCCTTAGTAAGTACTGCTTCGCAATAGGAAGAAGGTTTGTCCATAAAATAATTTATAAAAGTTTCAAATTACATAAAAATTGTTGGGATGAATCTATCTTTAAATCTGAATTAAAAATAACATGTCTCTATGGAAGAAATTTTCGATCCCCAACAAAATTATATTTTAGAAGATGAACGTGTTTTACTCCGGCCACTACAACCGGAAGATGAAAAATACTTATTACCCATTTCACTGAATGAGCCTGACACCTGGAAGTATTCATTGGTAAGCGCTGCAGGAGAAAGCGGTTTGCGAAATTATTTGAACATCGCATTTGAAGCAAAAGAGTCAGGGAAAGAATACCCCTTTATCGTTTTTGATAAACGCAATAATGAGTATGCCGGAAGCACCACGGTTTTATGATATTAATGTTCCTTTTAAAACGCTGCAATTAGGATACACCTGGTATGGAAAAAAATTCCAGGGAACAGGATTGAATAAACATTGTAAATATCTTTTGCTGTCATTCGCCTTTGAAACACTTGGAATGGAAAGAGTGGAATTTCGTGCGGATAATAACAATGAAAGAAGCATAGCAGCGATGAAATCTATCGGTTGTAAAGTAGAAGGCGTTTTGCGCAGCAATATGCCCACACGCGAAGATGGAATAAGAAGAGACAGCATTGTGCTGAGTATTTTGAAGGATGAATGGGTTGATGAAGTGAGGAGGAAATTGCATAAAAGCTTGTCCTGATTTCTTTGCGGAATTTATTATTTTGTGTATTCAATCAAACCTTTTTATGAAAAGAGAACTCACCTCATGGTACAGTCCTTCCCTTGGCACAGAAATGCCGATAGCCACTTATGGCGATTTCGGATTTGCCTTGTTGCTTGTGCCAACTGCTGCGGCTGACTATTTAGAGTATGAGCGCTTCCAGCTCATTGATTCGATCGCGCATCACATTAATGCAGGAAAAGTAAAGGTGTTTTCTATCAACAGCATGAACAGCGAAAGCTGGATGAATAATGAGATGCTCAATGAGCATAAAGCCATCCGGCACAATCAATTTAACCAATACGTTTTTAATGAAGTGATTCCTTTTATAAAAAACAATACTTCGGATGAAACGCCAATCATTACTTGTGGCGCTAGTTTCGGAGCATTGCACAGCATGAATTTATTTTTAAAGCGACCCGATCTGATCAACGGAGTAATAGCAATGAGCGGCGTTTATGACCTTCACGAATACACCAAAGGATTTAATGACGACCAGGTTTATTTTAATTCGCCGATGAATTATCTGCCCAACCTGTCTGATCCGTGGTACCTGGAGAATATCCGCAGAAGCCATCATATTCATATTCTTTCCGGTAGCGGTGAGTATGAAGATCCGCAAGCAGCACGGGATTTTGCCGGTATTTTATACAACAAAGGAATTAATTATGAACTGGATATCTGGGGAGCCGATATGAAACATGACTGGCCTACCTGGCGCGCCATGCTTCCCAATTATCTTGAAACAAGATTTTAAGCAAAAAAACAGCCGAAGATTAAAACAGATTTTCACAGATAAAACCACGAATCACCAAACTTTACACCAATGAAAATAAGAGACAAAGAAATCGATCCGTGAAAATCTGTGTAATCAGTGGCTAAAAATCGGCGGCTAAACAATGAAAAAACTATATTTTGGCTTATATGGAATGGATCAATAAAACAGCGGCCACCATCCCTGCAGTTTCTGTTCTTAATCTTGTATGGCCAAGCGTTACCGGAATGTAATCGTGTTGAAGCGCGGCCTTGATTTCTTCTTCAGTAAAGTCTCCTTCAGGACCGATAAGAATTATTTTAGAAGCGCTTTTGATCCGGAAGAGAATTCAAGACTTGTTTTTCTTCATCTATGCAATGAGCAATAAATTTTTGCCCGTAGTCTTCATCGTTTATTAACTCATTCATTTTTTTCGGTGCGGAAAGTTCAGGAAGCCAGGCCTGCCTGCTTTGCAGCATAGCGCTTACCAAAATCGTTTTCATTCTTTCCTGGCGAAAATGGGTTTTTTCTGTGCGTTGGCATATCAAAGGAATAATGGCGGAAACGCCTATTTCTGTAGCCTTCTCCAGGAACCATTCAAAGCGCCCTGTGTTTTTAATTAATGAAATGCCAATTGCAATTTTGGGTGTTCGCTGCGGCCAAAATTTGTTGCCGGTTATTTTTACTTCCGTCTTTTTTTTATGAGCCAAAATAATTTCAGCCGTTTGCGTTTGACCTTTGCCGTTAGTAAGTAAGATGGACTCTCCTTCCTTCATTCGCAATACCTGAACTATGTGCCGTGAGCTTTCTTCACTTAATGAAAACAGATCGGAATCCGGCAAAATTTCTTCATAAAAAAATGGAAGATGCATCGTAATTCGTAATTCTTAATTCGTAATTCTAAAAGGGCGATTCGTCATCAAACTCGCCATCATTCATTTTGCTTCCCTTCTGGATATACAATCTTGCGCCGTCGCCGTCATCTTTAACCGGTTTCCAGTTTCCTGATGGGAGGCCCGGACCAAAACTCTCTTCGTCTCTTTCAACAAATTTTTGAATGTGCAGTAAGGCTTTTAATTTAACGGTTTCTAATTGCCCATTTCTGTGTTTGGCAATTCGAATATCAGTGTCGCCTTTGTTAGATTCGCCCAATTCATTGGTAGTAACATCATAATATTCAGGGCGATATAAAAATACAACCATGTCTGCATCTTGCTCAATGGCGCCCGACTCTCTCAAGTCGCTTAGTTGTGGCATTTTATTTCCGTCCTTTCTTTTTTCCACTTCGCGGCTTAACTGGCTTAGTGCAATAATCGGTACGTTTAATTCTTTGGCAAGGCCTTTTAAATCTCTTGAAATGCGGCTGATTTCCTGTTCGCGGTTGCTATTCCTGTTTTCGCCTGTGCCGCTCATCAATTGCAAATAATCGATTATAATGAGGCCAACATTATGTTTGTTTTTTAGCCTGCGGCATTTTGCCCTGAGTTCAAAAATGTTTAACGCTGCGGTATCATCTATATGGATGGGTGCAGAAGCCAAACGATCAATTCCTTTCTTATAAAGCTGTTTCATCTCATGTTCTTCCAGGCGACCGCGCGAAATTTTTTCGAGCCAGATCTCACTTTCGGCACTCAGAATTCTTTGTACAAGCTGGCCTGCACTCATTTCCAGCGAGAAGAATGCAACCGGTGTTGGTTTGGTAGGATGAAGCGCAGCATTACGGGCAAGGTTAAGCGCAAATGCGGTTTTACCTACTGACGGACGTGCCGCAAGTACAATAAGATCGCTTGCCTGCCAGCCATAAGTAAGGCGATCTAGCGTCGGAAAGCCTGACGGAACACCGGTTATTTCGTCCTGGCGGGTTCGCAGATCTTCTATACGCTGGATGGTTTTTACCAGAACCGAATCGATGCTCGCATAGTCGCGTTTAAGGTGATTATTGGTAATCTCAAAAAGTTTGCTTTCTGCTCATCCAGCAGTTCAAAAACATCGGTACTGTCTTCGTAAGCATCGCCGATAATTTCGCTGCTGATCCTTATTAATTCGCGCTGAATAAATTTTTGAAGAATAATGCGCGCATGAATTTCAATGTTTGCCGAAGAAACTACTGCATTGGTAAGTTTGGTTACATAAAAAGGACCGCCAACCAGATCGAGTTCTTCGCGAAATTTTAATTCTTCAACCACGGTGAGCAAATCGATCGGTGAATTTTTCTGCTGCAGGCCCTGCATGGACCGGAAAATGCGCTGGTGCGCTTCTACATAAAAACATTCCGGTTTTAAAATTTCTATAATAACATCAAATGCATTTTTTTCTAACATTACGGCTCCTAACACTGCTTCTTCCAATTCCTTGGCCTGGGGTGGCACTTTGCCAAACATCATGGTGCCCATTTCCAATGAGCCGCTTTTTCTTCTCGATTTTCTATCTTTATTGAGGTTAGTAAGATCCATTTTTTATTTTCCCTTTTTGCAATTTGTTTTAATGATTTTTGTTCAAATTTATTGGCGGGCGGCTAAGGTAAAGTAGAATTTGTCATTTAAAGAAATTGTTAAGTCGTTATATTTATACCATTCCAAATCACATTTAAATTGACATTAAAATCTGGGTTGTCAACAAGCTGGCCGGGTTTTTCCACAAAATAAAATATTTTTCCGTTCATTTTTTGTCATAATGCACATTTAGTTGTTGACAAATGTTTTTCGATTTTTTACGTGGAAATACGTGAAAATTGATTAGTATTTTTTATGACAAAATTTTTTATTTTTTCATGATGCAGTGCCTTTTTTACAAGAACCAATGCAGTAAAAGCTTTGAATAAAATACATCGCCAATTCTTAGCTGCATCTTTCTTATTTTTGGCGCTCTTTAATTTTTTTTAGCACGAATTTTTACAAAAACATACATGAAGATCAGTTACAATTGGCTTAAAGATTATTTACCTAAAGATGAAACGACGTCTAAAATGACGCAGGAGCCACACAAGCTGGGCGACATCCTCACGTCCGTGGGACTCGAAGTAGAAAACATTGAAAAATATGAAGAGGTGCGCAATGGGCTGGAAGGTCTTATAGTTGGCCAGGTGCTTACCTGCGAAAAGCATCCCGATGCAGATAAGTTAAAAATTACTACCATTGATAACGGCCGTGGTGAAACGCTGCAAATAGTTTGCGGGGCGCCAAACGTGGCCGCCGGACAAAAAGTAATTGTAGCCACAGTAAATACAACGCTGTATCCATTGGAAGGCGAGCCGTTTACAATAAAAAAGGCAAAGATCCGCGGTGTGGAAAGCAACGGAATGTTGTGTGCTGAAGATGAAATCGGGCTTGGCAAAAGCCATGCCGGAATTATTGTTTTGCCGGACGATGCCGAAGTGGGAATGCAGGCAAACAATTATTACCAGCTTTATAACGACTGGACGTTTGAAATTGGACTAACACCCAACAGGATGGATGCCATGAGTCATCTCGGAGTTGCTAAAGATGTTTGCGCCTATATTGCTCATCATACTAAAAAAGAAATAAAGGTAGTGGCGCCGTATAATAATTTATTTAAGTCGGATAGCGAGTTGATGCCGGTTACCGTGGAAATTAAAAACCCTCAGGAATGTGCCCGTTATGCCGGCGTAAGTATCTCAGGAATTAAAGTAGCATCATCGCCGCAATGGTTGCAGAACAAATTGAAAAGCATTGGCCTTCGTCCCATAAACAATATTGTAGATATTACTAATTTTATTTTACACGAAACGGGCCAGCCACTCCATGCCTTTGATGCAGATAAAATAAAAGGAAATAAAATTATTGTGGAAACCCTTGCTGCCGGAACAACCTTTATTACACTTGATGAAAAAGAACGTAAGCTCAGCGATGAAGATATTATGATATGCAATGGAGATAATGAGCCTATGTGTATTGCCGGCGTTTTTGGCGGATTGGAAAGCGGCGTTACTGAAACAACAACGAATCTTTTTTTGGAAAGCGCCTGGTTCAATCCTGTGTCGATAAGAAAATCTTTGTTACGCCATAATCTGAGAACTGAAGCGGCCATTCGCTTTGAGAAAGGTGTTGACATCAGCAATACCGTAAATGTTTTAAAAAGAGCCGCGCTGCTTATAAAAGAAATTGCCGGCGGAAGCATTTCTTCAGGCATTACAGATGTTTATCCTGAGCCAAAAGAAAAGAAGGTAGTCTCTTTATCCAATCATTATCTTAAGAAGATAAGCGGAAAAAATTATCATTCCGATACGGTTAAAAATATTTTGAAGAGCTTAAATTTTGAGATCTTACGGGAAGGCATAGACGAAATTCAGGTAAGCGTGCCTTTTAGTAATCCTGACATCAGCATTCCGGCAGATATTATTGAAGAAATTATGCGCATCGACGGCCTTGATAATGTTGAAATTCCATCAGTAATAAAAATGGCGCCGGTAATAGATAGTGGGATAAGTGAGGCGTTGCTGAAAGAAAAATTAATCGGTTGGCTCAATGGAAATGGATTTGCTGAAATCTTCACCAATTCAATAACCAATAGTAATTATTTTGACGATAAAACGCTTGCCACTACCGTAAAAATCATCAACAGTCTTAGTGAGGGTTTAAATGTAATGCGGCCTTCTATGCTGCCTACGGGGCTGGAATCTATAGCGTATAACATCAACAGAAAAAATGCCAACCTGCTGTTCCTGGAATTTGGGAAAACCTATTCTGTAACAGAAAATAAGTATTTCGAAACAGAAAATCTTGCCCTCTATTTCACGGGAAATAAAAACGAGTTAAACTGGAATGCGGCTTCAAAAAAAATAGATATTTATTTTGTTAAAGGCATTTGCAGCGCCATTTTTTCTTTGTCGGGATTAAACAATGTGCGCTTTACTTCAGCGGACGATGATCTACTGGATGATGGTCTTTTTGCAACGGTAAATAATGAAAATATTGCGGTTTTAGGAAGTGTGAAAAAACATCAGTTAGATCAATTCTCAATAAAGCAGCCGGTATTTTTCGTTTGCATCAACTGGCAAAAATTAATATCGTTAGTGGCCGGCCGGCAAATAACTTTTGAGCCCGTTGCAAAAGTTCCATTGGTACACAGGGATCTTTCTATTGTGGTTGATAAAAAGCTAAGTTACCAGGCGGTTGAAGATTTGGTTCATTCTTTGCAATTATCTAAACTGATTGATGTTAGACTATTTGATGTTTTTGAAAACGAAAAATTGGGACGAAGCAAAAAATCATTTGCCATCAGCTTTACTTTTTCTGATAAAGAAAAAACAATGACCGATAATGAGATTGACAGCATGATGAATAAGATCATCACTCTTCTTGAAACAAAATTGAATGCAGAAATAAGACGCAATGCCTGACAGTATTGACATTCATATAAAATCAATTCAATCCAAACTGCAGTTGTTGCTGAAAAAACATGCGGTGATAGAAAAGGAAAATTTAAGATTAACAAAAGAAAATGATGTGTACAAAGCAAATGAAAAGCAAATGGCAGACAGGTTGCATTTGCTGGAACAACAGGTAAATATTTTAAAGGCTTCTGCAGGAAGTTTGGAAGAAAAAGAAAAATCTGATTTTGAAAAAAGCATCAACGGGTACATTAAGTCGATTGAGAAATGCATTGGAATGCTAAATAATTAATTATGGCAGCAGAAGAATTGATTCCATTAAATATCATCATCGGAGACAGAAACTACCGCATCAAAATTTTGCCTTCTGATGAAGAAGTGGTAAGGAAAACATTGAAGATTATTAATGATAAAATACTTGAATTCAGGACCATGTTTGCAGGAAAAGATATGCAGGATTATATCGCCATGGTGTTGATATGGTATGCCACGGAATCAAAAGAAAATGATGCGGAAACATTTAAGCCGGATTTAATTGCCTCGCTGATAAAAATGGAACAGCAATTAGATGAAGTGGTAAAATAAAATACTCAGTCATCAAATTATCGGTTTTTTAAAACGCGGTGCAGCCATTATATAAAAATGGCTTTTTCTACATTTTGGCTTTTCACACCGGCTAAATGTTATTGAATGCTTGCAGGTATTTATCGAGGTAAAATTGTTTGGATTTTGATTTGTATTGCATGATAAACCTCGGATGTTCCAGCGCAACTATCTTTTTAAAAAATTGATATTCTTCATTGATCGTTCTTAAAAACTTTTCATTTTTTCCTGTGCCGAAGCAAAAGCAAACATCTGTGGCTATCCCGAAACTAATTTGCTTTTTAATGTTCGCGATCATAAAATCGTACACGCATTCGGTAAGTTCGCGGCTATCGTAATAATTATAATTTACTTCTTTGCCTTTCTCATTTACTTTGGTAAAGCCAAGCGGGCATATGGAATGAATATAAAACGATTGATAAAATTTTTGTGCGCCGCCATATGCATTGATCATTTCATAAATGAAAGTAGCCGATGGCTCATGAGTGGCTTTCCCGGCAAATTGCAATCCGCATTCATTGAACAAGCGCTTGGTGTCAGTAAAGGGCACACCTGTAACGCCCGCTCCAAACCTGCCGGGATTAATGCCCAGGATAAGCCTTCTTTGAAGATGATCGTTGTAATATTTTTTATAAAATGCTGAGGAAACCTTCATCGCTTCGGCATTTTCTTTAAAAGGATTCATGATGCTGATTCCCTTTGGCAGCGATCCGTTAAACTCAATATTTTTATTGAACGAAATTATTTTTTCTGCAAAAGTTTTCATCTGTGTGGGTGCAACGCTTTAAAGCGTTGCCATATCGATTACAAATCTGTATTTAACATCGCCTTTCAGCATACGCTCATAAGCCTCATTTATTTCACTCATCTTAATAATTTCCACATCGCTTACAATATTATTTGCAGCACAATAATCCAGCATTTCCTGGGTTTCTGGGATACCACCAATCAGTGAGCCGGCAACACTTCTTCTTCCGCCAATTAAGTTGAACGCGGGAATTTGTGCAGGTGTTGGTGGCGCGCCTACGCAAACCATTACGCCGTTTGTCTTTAGCATGCCGAGATACAAATTATAATCATGGTCTGCCGAAACCGTGTTTAAAATAAAATCAAAATAGTTTGAAACACTTTTCGTTTGTGCCTTATCGTTAGTAAGAATAAATTTATGCGCTCCCAGCCTTTTTGCATCTGCTTCCTTAGAGGGTGAATGGCTTAACATCGTTACTTCAGCGCCCATTGAAGCCGCCAGTTTTACTCCCATGTGCCCAAGTCCGCCAAGGCCCACCACACCTACCTTATCGCCTTTTTTTACATTCCAATGTTTCAGCGGCGAATAGGTGGTAATACCTGCGCACAGCAATGGTGCAATTCCAGACAGTGGCTGCTTATCAGAAATATGAAGCACAAAATCTTCATGCGCTAGTATTTGTTTGCTGTAGCCGCCAAAAGTTATTCCGCTGCCATCTTTTTCCTCTCCATTATAAGTGCCCACCATTCCATTGAGGCAATATTGCTCAAGCCCTTCCTGGCAATTCGCGCATTCCCGGCAACTGTCTACCATGCAGCCAACGCCAGCCAAATCGCCTACTTTAAATTTTTTAACATGATCGCCAACTGCTGTAACACGGCCAACAATTTCATGCCCCGGCACTACAGGATATTTTGTGCCACCCCATTCGTTGCGTGCTGTATGTAAATCGCTGTGGCAAACACCACAATAAAGAATGTCGATTTGTACATCGTGAGGCTTGGGTGCCCTTCTTTCAATAGTTTAATCTGCCAAAGGAGTTGTTGCAGATTGAGCTGCGTATGCTTTTGTTTTGCTCATATTTATTTTTTCGCAAAACTACACTCTTAAATTAACACAATATGGAAGGCTGCGCGCGAAACTGATGTTTTTAACAATCAGAGATTTAGTTCTTTTTTACGCCGGCAAAATAGTTTTTATAAAAGGACTGCTCTTCGCTCAGATGGTTGTTGAGATCCGATAATTTTTTTTGAATGTCGCCGGTATCTAACGTTAGCGTTGCTTTTGAGTGGTTTACCTGCTGTAATTTAAGGTTTGCTGCAGCGATTAAATTGGATATTTTGGTAAATATCGTACTCACTTCTTCATCAGGTTTTGCGGGTTGAAATTGGTTGTTCCTGTAACTGAGATAATTATTATAAAGAATGATGGCAGCGTTATAGCCGGCCACAGCTTCGTTATACAAATTCATATCCTGATCCTGGTAGATGAGTTCAGCTTCTAACTTTAGTTGTTTAAGTTTGGTGTCGGATACGGCGAAATTGTCCGCATTGGAGTGAATACGCTTATAGGCTGATAAATATCTTGTTAGCGAGTCCATCTTTTCGTAAGCGCTGATGGAATCTGCGTAATTAAAGTAAGGTTTACGGTTATTGATACCGGTTCTGCCTGATGCAAATTCTTTATAAGAAACCGGGTAATTTAAAAATTGAAAAAGCGGATCGAAAGGCATGTGTGACTGTATAAAATCTTCGGGCAGTTGCGCAAAATAATTGGTTGAACGATTGCTCATAAAGTTTCCATCGTTAATAAAGCCCGCGTCCCATGTAGGATCATACAAAAGCCATTGATTACCGATTAAAGCACCGCACCAAACGTGAGACGTTCTATCGGGCAAACCACCTTGTTTTGTATAACCTTCTATTATAAAAGATTTAATGCCGGCCTTCACACAAATATCATTGAAGATGGCAGCGAAATTTTCGCAAATTCCTTTTTTTCTTCTCAGCGCAAATGTTACTTTTTCATGCTGGTCTTCTTCTAAAATAACCCGGTGAATACTGTCTCTATCGTATTTGATATTGGTGGTTACCCATGTATAGGCGGCGCGTATTTTTTCTACGTCTGTATTAAAATGCTTATTGATGTAAGCGGCAATATCTTCGGTGGTATTCGTTTGCGATGCAGGAATGCCAAGCGCAATTCTATCAACCAACTGATAGCTTTCAGAGCCTTGGGCGCTTACCGAAACGATGCCGTAAAAAAAGAATAAGAAAGCCGTAAAAAACTTCATTTACTAAAGTTAGGATTTGCTCCTTACAAAAGATGATAGCAGATCGTTAATAAGCCATTTTATAGAATTTCGTTTTTCGATCATCAAAAAATGCACTCATCCTTTTGGTCACATAAGCCATTTTGTAGTTTTTTCAATTGTACCAAATCGAAAAAAAGCATTAACAAAAGCTTACCGAAAATGAATTAATCTTTTAAGAAAATTTTCTTTCTCATCAATGTGAACGGCTTTAAAATCCGGTTCCAAATAAAATATGAAAAAGAAAATTTTACTCATCATTTCAGTAGTTATTTCAACTTTAAGCTTTGCACAGATACAGCCTTCTTTCGGTGTAAAAGCCGGCATACTTTCTTCGGGCATGCGCGGCGATGCAGTTGATAATTTTAATAACCTGCTGGATTTTTCCAAAGGAAATATTACCACTAAAAATTACACAGGTTTTTTTGCAGGCGGTTATGTAAACGTGCCCGTCAGTGAAAATTTTTCTATTGAGCCCGGAATGTATTATTCACTGAAAGGGTATGAATTAGACGGCGCATTGAATATAAAAGGCCTTAATTTTTTAGGCGCAAAAGCAAAAGCTGTTTTGCAATCGCAATATATTGATGTGCCTCTTTTGCTAAAGGCAAACTTTAATGGATTTCAAATTTTTGCAGGACCACAAATTTCTTATTTGGCCAAGTCGGATCTTAAAACAACCGCAGGAGTTTTAGGAATTAATTTATTGAACAATACGATGGATGCCACTTCTCAATTTAATCGCTGGGATGCAGGCGTAACCGGCGGAATTGGTTATCAGTTTTCCAATGGAATGAACATCAGCGCATCTTACGATTATGGATTATCCAGGGCAGATGCCGGTAAAAATATAAACGCCTACAATCATGGTATAAAAGTAGGAATTGGGGTTAATTTGTAAAATATACGTTTTGGTTTTCTTTTTTTAATGTGCCCGGAATTCCGTTCCGGGCCTTTTTTATCGGGCGGTTTTGCGCGTTTCGTCCTGTCAGTTAACCGATTGCCCAATTGATAAAGAATTCGTTTCCACACATTTTTATTACCTTCGTCTATTCGCATTTTTTACACATATTTGCGAAATATTAGTGGAATATTGATTATGAACCGTATTAAATCATTAAAAACAAATGGAACAAATTATCCCGATAGTTATTGGAGTGGTAGCGTTGTTAGTTGGCGTTATCCTGGGTAAAATAATTTTTGCAAAAAACACCAAACAAATTTTAGAAACCGCAGAACAGCAAGCTCAAAAAACTATTTCAGACGCGCAGACTTCAGGCCGAAACGCTAAAAAAAGAAAAGCTTCTGGAAGCTAAAGAACGTTTTGTTCAGCTAAAATCAGAGCACGATAAAGAAGTTTTTCAACGCAATCAGAAAGTGAGCGAAGCGGAAAACCGTATCAAGCAAAAGGAACAATCCATCAATCAAAAAGATCAGAATGTTGAAAAGCAGATAAAGGAGAATGAGGCTATCAAACAAAACCTCAACCGCCAGATTGAAGTGGTGAATATTAAGCGAACTGAGCTGGAAAAACACCAGGAAGAACATATTAAACGGCTGGAAAAAGTGTCCGGCCTTTCTGCTGAAGAAGCCAAAGCGCAATTGATAGAAACCTTGAAAAATGAGGCAAATTCCCAGGCGCTTAGTATTCAACAGGAAATTGTAGACGATGCCAAACTGCGGGCAAATAAAGAAGCCCGTAAAATTATTATACAAACCATCCAGCGCACAGCCGCTGAACAGGCTATTGAAAACGCCATTACCGTTTTCAATCTGGAAAGTGACGAAATTAAAGGTTCGATCATTGGACGCGAGGGAAGAAATATCAGGGCCATTGAAGCCGCTACCGGTGTAGATCTTATTGTTGACGATACGCCGGAAGCAATTATTCTTTCGTCGTTTGATCCGCTGCGCAGGGAAATTGCGCGTCTTTCTTTACAAAGATTGGTTACTGATGGCCGCATACATCCGGCCCGTATTGAAGAAGTAGTGGAAAAAACACGTAAACAGATCGAAGAGCAGATCATGGAAATTGGTGAACGCACCGTAATTGAATTGGGTATTCACGGCCTGCATAAAGAATTGGTGCGTATTGTTGGAAAGATGCGATTCCGTTCTTCTTATGGACAAAATCTGTTGATGCATAGCCGGGAAGTGGCCAATCTATGCGGTATTATGGCTGCGGAATTAGGAATGAACGCAAAACTGGCCAAACGTGCAGGATTGCTACACGATATAGGTAAAGTGCCCGACGAGGAAACAGAATTAAGCCATGCACTTTTAGGAATGAAGCTGGCTGAAAAATATGGTGAAAACCCTGCTGTTTGCAACGCAATCGGCGCCCACCATGATGAAGTGGAAATGCAATATGTTATTTCGCCGGTAGTTCAGGCATGCGATTCTATGAGCGGAGCAAGACCAGGCGCACGGCGCGAGATCATGCAACAATACCTGCAACGAATTAAAGATCTTGAAAACCTGGCTCTGGCCTACCAGGGAGTTGAAAAAGCTTACGCCATACAAGCTGGCCGCGAATTACGGGTAATCGTAGAAGCAGAAAAAGTAACTGATGGCGATAGTGATAAACTAAGTTTTGAAATCGCTCAAAAAATTCAAACAGAAATGACTTATCCGGGTCAGATAAAAGTAACCGTGATCCGGGAAAAAAGAGCGGTGAATGTGGCGAGGTAAAGAGCTGGGTTGTTAAATGGTTGATTGGTTAATTGGTTAATTAGTTAAGTGGTTGCAGAAATCAGTTTAGCAATCTGGACTAAAACGGTTAAATAGTTAATTGGTCAATGGAATCAGTAAGTTCAAAAACAATGTAACAATCTGGTAATAAAACAATTTATCTTTCATCATGCACCAATTTATCAAAATTACCTTACCTTCGCACTCCTAAAATAAAAAAGCCATGAATGCAATTGCTTTTGTACACGATAAGCTGACAACAAAAAATGACCTCCCGAAGTTTAAAGCGGGTGATAATATTACTGTTAATTATAAAATACAAGAAGGTAATAAAGAACGTATACAAAGTTTTAAAGGAGATGTAATCAAACGTCAGGGCGAAGGTGGAACTGCTACTTTTACCGTTCGCAAAATAAGCGATGGAGTAGGAGTTGAGCGTTTATTTCCGGTTTTTTCACCAAATATCGAAAGCATTAAACTGCATAAAGTAGGTAAAGTACGCCGTGCTAAATTGTATTTCCTTCGCGAGAGAAGTGGAAAAAGTGCTCGTATTAAAGAAAAAAGAGTTAAATAAATTTTATATAAACTATAAAAAGAACCGGGAAGCTTGCTTTCCGGTTTTTTATTTAATATTATTGCGGCTGTTTAAAAAACCGCAAACCTATATTTTCGCTTATATGAAGAAGACGCCACTCATTGTACTGTTTCTATTTATTTTGTTCCTTACTTCCTGCGCAAGAGGAATTACTCCTTATGATGCCGCACACGGCAAAGCCAAATGTGGTCGCTACGTAAGGTAAACGACGTTGTGTTAAACAAGTTGGAAATACTTTGCCTTACAGCAGGATTATTATTAAAACTGTATCTTCGCATACTAATATTAAACTAATGACATTTCTATTATTTAAACCAGAATTTTTGCTCTCAATGCCAGGCGGCTCTGAGTGGATATTAATTTTACTGGTTGTTCTTTTATTTTTTGGAGGTAAAAAAATTCCGGACCTTATGCGCGGAATCGGCCGTGGTGTCAGAGAATTTAACGATGCCAAGGAAAATGTAAAAAATGAAATCGATGCGGGCATGCGGGAAAAAGATAAAACGCCGGCACCGGAACAGCGCGAAGTAATAAAGGAAACAGAACTTCCTAAGTAAACCATAATTAATTTTTTCATAGGCTGAGGCGTACACCTGAACAGTGAACACCTGAGCCTTTTTTTATTAAAAAATCATTCCATTGATTTCTTATCAAAATATTTCTGCTTACCGGCAACAGCTTTTTGAAGGCAGCATTTCTTGCCTAGATGCTGTTGATCACTTTTTAAATAAAATCAATTCGCAAAAATCGCTGAATGCTTTTGTAGAAGTTTATGATGAGGAAAGCAGGCAGCGCGCCCGATTCCTGGATGATAAGAGACGTAGTGGCTCACTCATGCGGAAAATTGCACGGCGTGGTAATTGCCCTAAAAGATGTTATTTGCTATAAAGACCATAAAGTAACTGCTGCCTCCGGTATGCTAAAAAATTTTACATCTATATATAATTCAACTGCTGTTGAAAAATTATTAGCTGAAGATGCCATTATTATAGGCAATTGCAATTGCGATGAATTTGCCATGGGCAGCACCAATGAAAATTCTGTTTATGGTCCGGTTAAGAATGCGTTGGATGAAAATAAAGTTCCCGGAGGTTCTTCCGGCGGATCGGCAGTGGCTGTGCAGGCCGGTATGTGCATGGCAAGCCTTGGAAGCGATACCGGCGGATCTGTAAGACAGCCTGCAGATTTTTGCGGCGTTGTTGGAATAAAGCCTTCTTATGGAACCATTTCAAGACATGGATTGATCGCTTATGCTTCTTCATTTGACCAGATTGGGATTTTTTCAAACACTGTTGAAGATGCCGCCAAAATACTGGAAGTGATCAGTGGAAGAGACGATTACGACAGCACGGTAAATCAAAAAGTATCGGAACCGTTTGAGTTTTCTTTTCATACTAAAGAAGAAAAAAAATTCAGGATTGCGTTATTTAAAAATGCAATGCAACACAAAAGTCTTGATGTTGAAATAAAGAAAAATATTTACGAACTGGCAGATGATTTAAGAAATGCGGGTCACACTGTAGAAGAAATTAATTTTGATCTGATTGATTTTATTGTTCCGGCGTACTACATTCTTACTACCGCAGAAGCTTCGTCTAACCTTTCCCGTTATGATGGCGTAAGATATGGCTACAGAGATAAAAATGAGGATGAAGACCTTACTACATTTTACAAAAAAAGCCGCTCCAAAGGCTTTGGTAAAGAAGTTAAAAAAAGAATTATGCTCGGCACTTTTGTGCTTAGTGAAGGTTATTATGATGCTTATTTTACCAAAGCGCAACAGGTGAGGCAATTGCTGGTGTCTCAAACGAAAGAGATCTTTAATAATTTTGACGTACTGATTTTACCAACTGTTCCCGAAACTGCTTTTGAAGCAGGAAGCATGCAAAAAGATCCGATTGCGATGTATCTGGCTGATATTTATACGGTTTATGCCAATCTTACCGGCATTGCGGCCATTTCTCTGCCTTTATTTAAACACAGCAATAACATGCCGTTTGGCGTTCAGGTTCTTGCAAATAAACACAATGAATTAACTTTGCTTCAACTGTCTGACGCGCTTTTAAAAGATTACAAACGTTATTAGAGAATGAAAAAGCTGTATGCAATATGTTTTTTTTGTTTGCTGATAAGTATGGCTTTTCCTTTGTGTTTGCCCGCTAAAGATCATCGGCAACCTGTGCAGGATACTGTTATTACATCGGATCAATAGCCAGCAGGACCAGGTTATTGAAGAGGTGATCGAATCTAAAACGCCGATTAAAAAAGACAAAGTCGAATATCTTACGCAGATAACCAAATACGGCTTTAAGGATCTTTTTAAAAATTATTCCTATAACTCGGCAATGCCTTATTCTTCGCAGGTAAATCCCTATGCAGAAAATTTTATGCAGGATTATTTGCATGCGCACACAAAATATCTGCAAAATCTCAAAGAAACATCTGTTTCTTATTTCAATTTTATTGATGGAATCCTAGTGCGATACGGTTTGCCAAAAGAACTTAAATACCTTGCCGTAATTGAAAGTAATTTAAAAACGAATGCTTTGTCATCTGCGGGTGCGCGCGGTCCCTGGCAGTTTATGAGTTACACGGCAAAGGATTACGGTTTGCAGGTAAACCAATATGTGGATGACAGAACGGATTATTATAAAAGCACCAACGCTGCGGCTAAATATCTGTTATACCTTTATAAAGATCTTAAAGATTGGCTTTTGGTTATAGCAGCGTACAATGGTGGCCCGGGGCGGGTTTACAGCGCAATCAAAAAAAGCGGCAGCCGCAATTTTTGGGACCTTCAATATTATCTTCCGGAAGAATCCCGCAATCATGTAAAAAAATTTATTGCCACACATTATATAATGGAAACGCCCGGCACGGATGGCGGAGGCAGCCAGGTGAAGTTTAATTATTCCAGTCTTTCTTCAGGCGATAGTTTGTCTCCGGCAGCACTTACGGTGGCAGAAAAATCTGATGTCGCTGCCATGCCTGTTTCGGGACGATACAAAGCGGCCATCGTTTCGAAGAACATTGACATGGATCCGAAAGAGTTTGATCGATATAACCCGGCGTTTGATGAGGCACTGTCTTCGCGGTGCAACTTATAAGATGCAATTGCCCAATGATAAAATGACTTTGTTTGTTGCCAATAAATACCCAATCTTAAATGAATGTGTGCAGCAACTTTTAGGAAGTGCATCAGTGGATACCAAAACCGTTTATCAAAAAAAGGAAGCAACTAAAAAACGGAAATAACTATATTATGGCTTGTTTGAGCGCAGCAATCTTAACGTTACATTCCTCATATTCTTTTTCCGGTTCGCTTTTAAAAGTAATGGCAGAGCCGGCTTGTATGGATAAATAATTAGTTTCGTGGTTATAAAGAACACTTCTTATTACTACATTAAAATCGAAGTCGCCACCCGGAGTAATATAACCTACGGTGCCCGAAAACAACCCTCTTTTTGTTCGCTCATATTTTTCTAACAGTTCCATTACGCGTTTTTTTGGGGCGCCCGTCATTGAGCCCATTGGAAATGTTGCCGATAAAATTTCAGAAAACGAAATGTTTTCGCGAAGCTGCCCGGTAATGGTGGAGATCATTTGATGAACCTGGGGAAAAGAATATATTTTCAAATATTCCTTTACAGATACAGAGCCTTCTGTGCATATTTTTGAAAGATCGTTGCGCACAAGGTCTACGATCATAATGTTTTCTGCGCGCTCTTTTTCATTCAGTTGTAAAGCGCTCTTTTCTTCTTCGTCTTTTTCATTATTTCGTTTTGAAGTGCCCTTGATCGGTTGCGAAATAATTGTGTTACCGGTCTTCTTTAAAAACCGCTCCGGGCTTGCGCACATCAGAAATTTTTCATCAAACTTATAAAATGCTGAAAATGGATTGGGGGAAATTTGACCGAGTTTATTAAAAACGCTTATTGGATCTATCGCTGCGTTATCCGCGAAAAATTCCTGGCAAAAACATATTTCATAACAATCGCCCCTGCTGATGTGCTCTTTTAATTTTTGCACCGTTGATAAATATTCATCGCGTGAAAAACGGCTCTTTAACTGAAACGTTGAAGAAGAATTTTCTGACCGGAATTATTTTCGTGATCTGCGAAAAAATTTCATCCGCATCTAACCCCGGATAAGCTCCTATTTCAACATTTTCTTTTGACAAAATAAAAACAAGCGAAGGAACAAAAAATAAAAAATCAGGAAAATGAATTCCGTCAGAATTATGAGAGGTAAGATGTTCTATTTCATTCTTAAGATCGTAGGCTGCATGCCCAAAAATCCAATCGTCGTGTGTTTTTTGAAAGCGCGCCAGTTCAGACAATCTTACGTCAGCATCGGCGATTATACAATCAATTTTCCCTGCTGCAGCAATGCATTCATACGATTTGTCAAAATCATATTCATGATTATCTAAAAAACAAAAATTGCTGAAACTTATTCCAAATTTCAGCAATTGAGTTTTAAAAAGATTAAAATCAGTTAGGGGATATGACGTAAATTTTCGTTTCAAGACAATGGTTCAATGCAAAATAAATTTGCTTTAAAAGTCGTCTTCCTCATCATCAAGATCTGCACCATCATCAAAGAGATCGAGAGATTTAAAATCATCATCGATTTCAAAATCATCGTCTTTGCTTTTCTTTGTGGATGATTTTTTTCCTTTTGATTTGGGAACATCGAACTCTTCAAAATCAGGATCATAATCATCATCGTCCACCTTATTCCATTCGTCCTCAACATCTACATCCACATCGTCGTCGTCGTCTTCATCGTCACTTTTACTTTTTTTGGAGGTTGCCGGCTTGCCTTTCTTTGCAGTCGCATCATCATCATCTAACTCGTCATCATCATCATCGTCAATATCTTCAGATACTTTTTTAGAGGATTTTTTTGGTGATTCTTTGGTAGCTTTTTTTGCAGGAATTTCTTTTTCCTTATCAGATTTTGCTTTCATATTTTGCTAAGGATTTTTTGTGTAAAATTTCATTATGATTTCCAATTATCCAAAAATAATCAATAGTTTTTTAAAACTTTTTGGATCACAAAATGAGTTACAATCATGATGCCACTATGAGTTGATCCGTGCCCGGCCCGTTGGAAATAAATTTTACCGGAACGCCCAAAGTAGTATTGATATGGTTAATGTATGATTCCATTTCTGCCGGAATATCTTTAAAATTTTTAATGCCTGTAATATCTGTTTTCCAGCCTGTAAATTCCTTGTATACGGGCTCTAATTGCACGCGTTCCATTTGGAAAGGAATCTGGTTGGTTTGATGTCCATCTACCAGGTAGCTATCGGCAACTTTAAGTACTTCTAACTCATCAAGCACGTCCACTTTGGTCATTACCATTTGGGTAACGCCATTGATCATACAGGCAAAATTCAGCGAAACCAAATCAATCCATCCGCATCTGCGTGGCCGTCCGGTGGTGCTTCCAAATTCTTTTCCGTTTTTGCGGATAAGTTCGCCGGTAGCATCATGCAGTTCTGTAGGAAACGGACCGCTGCCCACTCTTGTACAATAAGCTTTTGTAACGCCAATTACTTCCTTTATGTGTTGCGGTGCAATGCCTAAACCGCTGCAAACGCCCGCTGTAATAGTGCTTGATGAAGTTACATAAGGAAACGTGCCAAAATCCACATCAAGCATGCTTCCCTGCGCGCCTTCGGCAAGAATCTTCTTTCCGCTTTTTAATGCATCGTTAATAAAGTATTCGCCGTTGATTATCTTCAATGTTTTTAAAAATTCCAGCGCCTCAAAAAATTCTTCTTCCCAAACGGAAATATCTTCGTTAAAAGAAAAATTGTCCAGGATCTGCTGGTGTTTTTCCCGAAGCTTTTTGTATTGTGCGCCAAAATCTTTGGTGATAAGATCGCCAACTCGTAAGCCGTTTCTGCCGGTTTTATCCATGTAAGCAGGGCTTATTCCTTTTAAGGTGGAACCAATTTTTTCTTTGCCCTTGGCGGCCTCACTCGCACGGTCAATTGCGCGATGCGTTGGCAAAATAAGATGAGCTCTATGGCTGATGAACAGTGATTTTTTATAATCCACGCCGAAGGCTTCCACTGATTCACATTCTTTTTTAAGAATTACCGGATCGAGCACCACGCCGTTGCCGATAAGATTGATTTTGTTTTCGCGAAATATTCCCGATGGAATTTGGTGAAGAACAATTTTTTTTCCACCTACATAAAGCGTGTGGCCTGCATTGGGGCCGCCCTGAAACCTTGCAATAACATCGTAAGCAGGAGCAAAATAATCCACAATCTTTCCTTTTCCTTCATCGCCCCACTGGAGGCCAAGAATAACATCTACCATTGAAATCAGATTTTAAAAAACTACTTTTTAACTTGTTTGAGAACCGGGTAAAAGTAGAATTAAAAATAGAAACAAAGGTGATATTTCTGCAAAAAGCGATAAATTTTTTTAAGGAGTGTTTATAGAAGAAAAATTTTCTGCGCAAAGATTTTTCAATCAATGTAAACAACCGCTATCGGCCCTTTTTTGCTATGGCTTAAATATCAAAATAAAACTTCTTATTACTTCTTTTGTATAAAGCCAGTTAAATTGATAACGCCTGATTAATGTAAAGAAAGTTTTAAATGTGGGCGACTTTTTAGAAAGAGAATAGGCGAAAAACCGCTCTTGTTTCATTCGGGCGATTTTAATTTCTTTGGGAAATTCTTTTTCATATTTTTTAAAAAAATACTCATTGCCTTCTCTCATGTAATTGCTGTTGGCGCTAACGTTTGAACTATGAATGCGATAAAAAGTTAATGGCGCATGAACATAGCCAACAGGATATTTACGCGCAATTTTATACCACATATCGCGGTCTTCTACTTTTGCATTTGGGTCGAAATAATCAAACTCCCTGAGTATATCTTTTTTGTATAAAACGCCAAGCGGGTTGATTGGCGGAGCCTGCAGCAATTCTTTAAAAATCCAGCCGGAAATGGAAGGTGTTTTGTAATAAAGTTTTATTTCTTTGGTATCATCAAGAAAGTAATATCCGTTTCCATACACCATTCCCATATTTGGATTGGCTTCAAAATAATTTACTTTTTCCTGCAGGTTGTACATATCCCAAAAATCATCGCACGCAATAGTGGCAATATATTTTCCCTGGGCGAAGTTTTTAATGCCAAGATTTATGCCGCGGGATATGCCAAGATTTTCTTTGGATTTGTGTGCAACAAAAGGGATGTTGAAATTCGATAAAATGGCTTTTCCCTTCCCGAAACTTTCGTCGCCGGAATCGTTATCAATAAAAATAATTTCGAAGTTGGGATAGGTTTGCGTTGCGATGGATCGCAGGCATTTTTCAACATATTTCTCGTGATTGTAGCTGAGACAAACAACACTTACTAAAGGAAAATTATTTTGTTCCATTTTTTATTGATACACTTCAAACGGATAACACGCTTAGATATTATACAACCCGGCTTGAAGATAGGAAGGCTTATTTATTTTTTTTAAATCTTGATTGAATCATTGCGCTGATGGGAATTCTTTTATTCAATTCTTTCCATGAGTAAGTTGCCGAAAGGGAAATTAAAATACAGCCGGTGGAATAAGCAATTATTGGATTTAGAAAACGCACACCAATAAAACAAACGATGGCTATTGAGAATTGGAAAATGAAAATATTGATAGTGCTTTTATCCAATGAAAAATGATATAGCTTTTTACACACGACAAACATCTGGATAAAATAAAAGAAATAGGCTAATCAAAAAGGAAATGCCCAAGCCGGTTAATCCGAAATAATAATAGCCGCTAATATTTAATGCGAGCATATAAACATTGGCAATTAATTCATTTCTGAAATAAATTCGGGAAGCGCCTTTTGCTAAAAGCACAAAGGCTATTGACCAGCTAAGTGCCTGAAAAAAAATACCGAGCGTTGCCCAGTGAATCATGTTTACAACTCCCAAAAATTGTTTAGAATATAACAAGACGACGCCCCATTGTACAAAAACCAAAAGAATAATTAAGAAAGGCGATAGAATTAATAAAGCTATTTCTGCCTGTTGATTGATTTCCTGCTGGCATTTCAGATTGTCGTTAGCAACAGAGGAAAGGCGTGGATAATAATCTGTGCCCATTGCTGTAAATACCATTCCGGCATAGGTTCCTATAATTGCAAAACCTGCAGTAAATAATCCAACATCTTCAAGGCCGCCGCTATTGCTAATAAATACTCTTACAACATATGCGGAGCCAATGGTGATGAGATTACTCATGCTGATCAGGAACCCCATCTTAAGCATTTCTTTTCCTTCGCTTTTAAAAACGCTTTTTTCAACAAGTGCCGGGCGAATTTTTATTTTGCCCGCATAAAACCAGGATAGTAATAATGCGCTTATTGAAGTTAAAATAATGGCTGGAACAATGCCTTCATTTTTGAAAAAATAATATAATGGGAGAGATATGATAAGCCCTGATAGTGCGCCGTAAGCGCTGGCTTTGGCGAGATATTGTAATTTCCTTAATCCCTGGAGAATTACGTTTTGTCCGGAACCGATTTGGGTAATTAGTAATGTAACCGACAGTGCCATAAAAGCCATTGTATACTGATTGTTACCAAACGCAATTTTGCTTAGCCAAGGAGCTAAGACCAACGTAAGTATAAAACCTAACCCGCCCGTCATCCACACTAGCCGGCGAAAAACAGCAACTGTCTTGCTTAATTTTTCTTTATCGCCGGAACTCGCTGCGGCTGCTACATTTTTTACCGCCGATGTTCCCAATCCAAAATTAGTAATGCCGGTAATTAAGCCCAATGTGGAAGTAAACAAAGAAACCAGCCCCATACCCGAAGTGCCCAGCAGAATGGCAATGGCCTTACTTCGCAAAACAGACATGAGGATATTAAAAACCTGTACCCCACCAAAAATAGAAGTCGCCTTTAAAATTTGCTTATACGAGTTGTTATCTTCAGGCATTGTGTGTAAAGCTGTTTAAGGGCCGTAGCTATTTCGCCGATCATTTCTTTTTTCATTCCCGGCCACATGGGTAAACTTAAACAAGTGTTTGCAATTTCTTCAGCAATTGGAAAATCGCCTTTTTTAAAACCCAGGTGTGCATAAGCTTTTTGAAGATGAGGTGGAATGGGATAATGGATGAGCGAACCGATTCCATTTTCAGATAAGTGATTTTGTAGTTTATCACGATTTTTTGTTCTTATCAAATAGATATGATAAACATGAGTGGCATGTTCTGCTATCGTTGGTAAAATCAAATCATCTATATCTTTTAAAGCCTCATGATACCATCCGGCGATCTCTCTGTCTTTGCGCGGTCCATTCTTTTAAATATTTTAATTTAACCGAAAGAAACCCTGCCTGGCATTCATCCAAACGCATATTAAATCCAATCACATCATTGTAATATTTTTTTTGTGAGCCATAATTTCTAAGTGTGATGGCTTGTTGCGCTAATTCATCATCATCAGTTGTAACGGCGCCCGCGTCGCCCAGTGCACCCAAATTTTTCCCGGGATAAAAACTGGTGCCATTAATGTTTCCCCAACTTCCGGTAAGCTTGCCTTTATAAGAAGCGCCCTGCGATTGAGCATTATCTTCTACCACAAAAAGCTGATGTTGTTTTGCAATCGCCATGATGGCTTCCATTTCACAAGCCTGGCCATACAAATGCACAGGCATAATGGCTTTGGTTTTGGGCGTGATCGCCGCTTCAATTTTTTTGGGATCAATATTATATGTAGCGATATCAGGCTCAACAAACACAGGCGTGGCACCCACGTAAGAAACCGCCAATGCCGTTGCGATATAAGTATTGGATGGAACGATCACCTCATCATCTTTGCCAATGTTTAAAGCCTTTAAAGCAATGTGTAAGGCATCGAGGCCGTTGCTTACGCCAACGCTTTTTTTTACCTGGTTAAACGATGCGTATTCCTTCTCAAAATTTTTAACCTGTTCGCCTAATACATACCAGGCATTATCAAAAAAGTTTTCAAATGATGAAAGTATATCTTCTTTGATTTTTTTATTAGCAGGTTCAAAAGAAAGGAAGGGAATGTGCATTGTCTTACATTATTTTAATTAAAACCGCGTGCCCGTTTAAATTGTGGAGCATTATTAAATCCTTGCGGTTTGATAATTCATTATTTACCAAATCTATTATACCCTCACATGCCGCAAAACCATAATCATCAAAGACTACTATACCCCCGGTTGCCATTCTTTGCCATACCCAAAAGAAAACATCTTTGGCCGACTGATAGACATCAACATCAATATGGCAGAATCTAAATTTTTTATCTTCTATTGACGAGGAAGTTGCATCAGGAAATATTCCGCGAAGTATTGAGTAATTCGTTAGGTTAAGTTGTCCAAACAACCGGTTTACTATTTCGATCGAAGTATCAGCATGTTCTCCGCCAGTATATTGATTATCTTTTTCCCCTGCTTTTACAACGCCAGTAAAAGTATCGCAGAGATAAACAGTAGCCTCTTTTGAAACAGCACCTGCCAATAAACTTGCGGTTCCTCCTTTCCATACGCCTACTTCCAGCACATCGCCTGTTAGTTTATTAGTTTGTTTCACAAGACTCCATAAATCATAGCATCTGTAAATATCCACCAGCGTATTTTCTTTGGCTAATCTGTATATTTTCCTGAACTCGTCATCCTGCAACCATGGGCTATAGGTTGCTTTAGGTAAATTATAAAAGTGTTTGTATCTGTAATTTTTGGATTTATCTTCCCATTTTTTTAAGTAAAAATGGTATTTTCCTAATGAAAATAATTTATTCATTTTCGATTTGAGAATTTTTTAAATTAGTGTGTGGCTGCAACATATATTTCTCCGGCTATATCAGGGTACCTTTCACCCAGTTTCATAAAAGCATACAGCATTTCTTTTGTCCAGGATGAGTGTATCTGACTATTGGCAACTGGTTTTAACCAATAGCCACCAAAGTGAGCAATATGAAAGCCGCTCTTTATAAAATCGCCTCTGAAAGATTCAGGATTGTAAATGCGACGATGACCATGATGAAAGTCGAGTTCACTCATTGTGTCTTCAGATGGTTGAAGTCCCATAATTACAGAGGCTTGCCTGTGGATGGACCGGCTATTAGGAACAGATGCCAGGATTACCCCGTCCGGTTCCAGCCAATGTTTCACTAGTTTTAGAATTTCAACAGGATCATTTACGTGTTCTAAGACATGCCCCAGGAGAATGTTTGAAAATTTTTTGTCGGGATGGAAATCTTCGAATAAAGAATTAATAACGGTAAGCTTTGGGAATTTTGATTCGAGTTGTTTGCAAAAAGAATCGGAGCCTTCAACAACTGTAATATCAGCTTTCTTCTTTACCAAATGTTGAGTCATCAGGCCTTCAGCAGGTCCCAACTCTAATATGTTGCCTTTTTTTAGAAATCGTAAAAATATTTCATAGCAATATTCAATGGTCATACTATTTGAAAAAGTAGTATATAAAGATTTTTCAGCTATGGATTGAAGCCTGTTTTCTTCAGCCAGCATAATGATTTTGTTTTAAAAGGAAGGAATTAATATCGTCAAAATGATTTTTACAGGTAATATTATTGTATACCCCTGTGTGTACGCCCACAAATTCAACCCCCGCTTCGGCTGAGGCATCACAATCTTCGCCGCTGTCGCTAACAAAAGTAAGGTTCGGGTACGATTCTTTAAAAGATCTTAATTTTTCGATCTTTGGGTTTAAAGCAGCATGTTTCAAAAAATAATATTTATCAAATAAAAATGAGAAGCCAAGTTTTTTAAACTGATCTTCAGCAGACTTGAGATTACTACGTAGAGAAAGTAAAATGAAGTCATAGGAACCCTTTTCTTTTAGTTCATTCAACAAGGTAGTATTTACTATTTCAAAATCATATTTCAAATATTCCGGATTTTCTATATTAAGCTGCCAAAATACGGAAAAATCATTGTCATTTAGGGAATATACATTTTTAATAAGCTCCTTATTTGACCACTTGTTTCTTTTACGTTGGTCCACGTATTCTTCAAAATTCAATAGCCTCCCGTGAATTTTTAAAAAGTCGGCTACTATATAAAAATGACGTTTCCTGGTATCAATTAAAGTATCATCCAGGTCAAATATTATTGCGTTAGTTTTCATACACTATTTCCTCCCAATAGCGGGTCATATAAATGTTTTTATAATTGTTACAAAATGATAGAGGCTTTTCTTCAAAATCATCCAGTATAAACTGGAATAGGTTTATTCCGGCATATAATGAGGTAACGCTACTGCCACCAAAACGGGGATTGCATTCTATACAATACAATTTATTATCTGCTGATTCTATGAATTGTATATTAATTGGCCCATAAAAATCATAAAGACGAATGATATTGTTTATAGGGTCAACAAATTTTTCGTTGGTGATGGTATAGCATTTATAACATATACCTTCTCTAATTTCGTCTCTTACCCGTGGCACCATACAATAAGCTTCTTTGTTTTTTACAAACACATCTACAGTATACTCCTGGCCCGCTATGAACTTTTGTATGGTATAAGTATTTTTGAAGATTTCATTTTTTTCAATCAAGACCCTTATTTCATCTGTTAATCCTTTAAATATACCCCTACTGCTTACTCCCCGTAAGGGTTTCAATATCCAAAAGTCTGTGGCTTGAAAATCCATTCTTTCCCACTCGTCGATAGAATAAGTTGAGGGAGTTAAAATTTGTGAATTTTGCAAAAGTTTGGAAAAGGCATATTTATCATTAACAATTTGTATAGTAGCCGCGTCTGATGCAATTATTTTACAACCTACAGATTTAAATTTTTCTGTTTCTTTAGTTAGTACTTCTATTTCATAATCATGAATAGGAATAAGTATCTGGATGTTATTTTTTTTTACAATTCTAAGCATCTCTTCTAAATAACCATCATCATTATTTAATGGAACTCTAAAAAAGGAGTCAACAAAAGATGAACCAGCAATCCTGTTGTCAAAATTGATATCAGTTCCTGTAATATTTATATTTCTATTTAAAGCTCTGATGAATTTTACAACCCCAATAGAAGGTGTTGAACCAATACTTGTAACTAATACCCTCATTTTATTCAGATTTAATTTTCTTAAATTCCTTATAGTCTCTTATATAATCGCTTTCTTCATAAACCATATTGGCGATACACATTTGAACCGAATTATGGCTGTATTGCATAATGTGCCAACAATATTTGGGCAAGAAGATTCCCTGGTTGGCGGATTCTAAAATGAATGTTTGTTCTTCTTCGCCGGGCATCTGGGTTGTAACGATAATTTTTCCGGCCACGGCTACCAATATCTGCTCCAGGTGATGATGAGCGTGTCCGCCCCGCTTTACACTTTCAGGAGTGAAATAAGTCCAATAGATACGTTTTACCTCAAAGGGTAAGGTGTCATTTTCCGCAACGGATATATATCCTTCGACGGTTTTGCCGATCTTGGGAAAATCAATTAGCTTGGGTCGTTGGTAAATCATATTGAATTTTAGGTCTTGAATTTTAGATAAAACGCTTTTTTGATTTTTAGATTGTAATGATCCGTTATATTGATTGAACAAATTTCGATCTAAACTAAAAGTGAATCGTTACAGAAAAAATATTTAAGCTGAATCTTCTGTTGCAAATATAATTATTACATTCTGTGAAGTTGAAGTGTCGACGCATTTGTAGTGCTGAGAGGCATCGCACAGCCGCAATTTTTTGAGTGATGCGCTACGCAAAATTCATTTTAAACTATAATTCTATATTTGCTAAATTCTTTTATGAATTGCGGCGCGCAAATAATTAAGCCATAGTTTTTGCCGTTAGATGCGTTAGCATCATTGTTGTGAATTTAAATATTGGTTTAAGGTTAAAATTAGTAGTAGAAAATATATGAAAGTAGTACTTCTGGCCGGAGGATATGGAACGCGATTAAGCGAAGAAACGGAGCTGAAACCTAAGCCTATGATCGAAATAGGAGGTAAGCCGATTCTATGGCACATTATGAAAATATATTCCCACTATGGGTTTAATGATTTCATCATTCTCTGTGGATACAAGGGATATATGATCAAGGAATACTTCGCCAACTATTATCGGCATCATTCAGACCTGACCGTTGATCTCTCCAATAATTCAATAAGTTATCTTAAAAATAATGCGGAGCCCTGGAAAGTAACTTTGCTTGATACGGGATTGGACACCATGACGGGCGGCCGTATCAGAAGAGTTAAGGAATATACCGGCGATGAACCATTTATGCTCACTTATGGCGATGGCGTTTCTGATATAAATATTCCCGACTTAATTAATTATCACAAAAATCATGGGAAAACGATCACCATGACATCTGTGCAGCCGGAAGGACGTTTTGGAGCGTTGATAATTAATAATGAATATAAAGTAACCGACTTTAAAGAAAAGCCGGTAGGCGATGGCACATGGATCAATGGTGGATTTTTCGTATGCAATCCAACTATCTTCGACTACATTGACAACGATGAAACCATTTTTGAACGGCAACCTTTAGAAAAGCTGGCAAAAGAAGGAGAATTATTTACATTTATGCACAATGGGTTTTGGAAACCGATGGATACACTGAGAGACAGAAATGAACTTCAAAAGATGTGGGCAACTGACAATGCGCCGTGGAAAATATGGAAATGATTATTATGCATGCCGGATCGAATAAATATAACCTCACGTAGCGCAGATATGAATAAAGAATTTTTTCGAAATAAGCGGATTTTGATTACAGGACATACTGGTTTTAAAGGCAGTTGGTTAACCATGTTGTTAAGCCAGTTTGGAGCCCACGTAATGGGAATCGCGTTGCCTCCGAAACACGCTGAAGATTTCTTCGTGGTCAACCAGGTAGACAAGCTTTGCGATTCGCAGATTGGTGATATTACGGATTATCAATCTATTCAAAAAAAAATTGCCCAATTTCAGCCCGATCTCATATTTCACCTCGCAGCGCAGCCATTGGTTCGTTATTCATATTACAATCCGCTGGAAACCTGGCAAACCAATGTGATGGGCACAGCAAATGTGCTGGAAGCCGCCAGGCATATTCAATCTAAATGTGCCATTGTGGTTATTACCACCGATAAAGTTTATCAGAATAATGAATGGTATTACCCTTACAGGGAATCTGACCGGTTAGGTGGAAAAGATCCTTATAGCGCAAGTAAATCGGGTGCGGAGCTGGTAGTAGCTTCTTATCAGCATTCTTTTTTCCATCCACAAAAGTTTCAGGAACATCAAAAGGCCATCGCGACTGCAAGAGCAGGAAACGTAATCGGGGGTGGCGATTGGTCTGAAGATCGATTGGTACCTGATATCGTAAAAGCAATTAGAAAGGCAACTGATATAGTTATTCGTAACCCTGAAGCGGTCCGTCCCTGGCAACATGTTCTAGATCCTTTATATGGACCTTTTGTTGGCCGATATAGTTTGTATAATGAGGCAGAGCAATTTACCGGGGCATGGAATTTTGGCCCATATCCGGAAGAAGTTTTACAGGTAAAAGAAGTGGTTAAAAAAGCGATCGCTGTTCTCGGACAAGGAAATTACCAGTAGTGGAAAATAGTGATAGCCCGCATGAGGCTACCTTGTTGAAACTTGATATTTCAAAATCATTAAATGCGCTGCATTGGAAGCCACGCCTGAAAACAGATGAAGCAATCTCATGGACACTTGAATGGTATAAAGAGTTGTTTCATAACAAAGCGGGCATCTATGAGTATTCAATAAAAAGCATTCAGGATTATTTAAATCTCTGTAACGCATGAAGGTTGCAATAATCGGGTCAACTCATTTTTGGCTCAATATATTATACGTGAATTGGTACAGGATAATATAAATCCGATGCTATATGGCAGAAAATCTGGACAGAATTTCCGGCATTAAAATTTCCAACATTCGATTTTCCGGAAAACCATATTGATTTTTCTGAATTGGTGAAATCTGATGTAATTATTTATTTAGCGGGTGCAGGAATTCAGTCAAATCTTAATGAAATGTGCGAAACGATTTATGAATTAAATTGTTTTGTTCCCATTCGTTTGGTAAACGATCCTTTCAGAAAATAAATATAAAGGAAAATTAATCACGTTCGGTTCGTATTTTGAAATAGGCAATGAAACGCCGAAATACTATTCGGAAAACGAAATTTTGGCTTCTTTGAATAAAGTTCCCAACGATTATTGTGTTTCTAAAAGGCTTGTTTTCAAAATATTTAGTTTCCGCTTCCGACGCGCCTAACTTCTATCACCTTATTCTGCCCAACATTTATGGAAAAGGTGAGAATACAACAGGCTGATTCCGTACCTGATCAAGCGCTAAAAAATAACAAACCAATTACGCTCACCAGCGGTGAACAGGTAAGACAATACATTCATGCCACCGATATTTCAAAAACTATTCTAGATATAATAAGAGAAAGCTATCCGAAAGGTGTTTATAACCTATGTTACAATGAACCGATCCGTATAAAAGACCTGGTGAAAAAAGTTTTTGACTTGTGTGGACAATCTGAGAAAGTTTGACGACATTAAATTATTCGGTTTAAAAGAAAGAAGCGATACGGAGATGGGCTGTCTTCTTCTGAATACGGAAAAGGCAATCAGCACATTCAAATTTAAACCGGAAATTTCCATTGAAGACGGAATTAAAACCTATTTAGCATGAGCAATAAATTGAAAAAATATATATTACTAAACGAAACCTTTATCAAGATTCCCGCGGTTGGTTTTTGAAAGCCATAAATGGAAATGAGGCCGGTAATTCCTTTGTGCGTGCGAAGTGTACCTTACTTCCGCCAAACCCGGCCAAAGCAAAGGAGGACATTATCACTTAATAGCGAGAGAATGGTTTACGCTGCTAAAAGGAAATGCGTTGCTTACAATCGTGGATGTGGAAACCAGGGAAAAATCCGAAATTTTTTTAAATGACACCGAGCCTGAAACAATTTATATTCCCCCGGAATCGCCCATAATTTTAATAATACCGGAGATGAAGATTTTGTTTTGATAGCTTTTACTAATGTGAAATATGATCCGGCTGATACCATCAGCTTCGTTTTTATATCATAAGAATAGAAATGTCCATTGTTTGCTAGTTAAAATTGGTATTCTTAACGGACTTTCTGATGATGGAAATACATATTCCCTTGTTTACATAGGAATTTTATCAGGATGTTTTCCAAAAGTTTTAGCCGCGTAAAGCGTTCTCCATCAAAGTCATTTTCTGAAAAATGCAACAATTGCAATTTATCAAATAAATCCTTCATACCCGATTCAAGTGAATATTGCAGTTTAAAGGCTGGCAATATTGAATATAGAAGATCAAAATTTACACGGTAATCTCTCGGGTCATTTCCAACTTCTCCGGTGAAAACAATTTTTGCAGAAGGTATTAATTTTTGTACAACATCGGCAACATCTTTTACCCGGTAGTTTTCTTCATTTGCCCCGATGTTTATTGCTTTGGCACTTATTTTTTCTGATGAAGCTGAAGCAAATTCTACGAAGGCTCTGGCTATATCCCTGCAGTGGACTAAGGGCCTCCAAGACTGTCCGTCGCTCATAATACGAATATCACCTTTGGCAACGGCACAAGCCAATAAATTATTCACCACCAGGTCTATTCTAAATATAGGAGAATAGCCATATGCAGTTGAATTTCTCAAAAAAACGGGGCAGAAATTTCCATCCGCCATCTCAGTTAGCTTTTTTTCTACATCAATTTTTAATATCGCATAAGCGGTCAGAGGATTTACAAACGCGGTTTCATTTAAGTCATTGTTAACTCCCTTTCCATAAATTGAGCAACTGCTGGAAAAAAGAAATCTTTGAACTCCGGCAGCCTTTGAAAGCTTTGCAAGATTTATAGAACCTTCCCGATTTATACTGTAGGTAATTTCAGGATTTACATCGCCCATTGGATCATTAGAAATTGCAGCGAGATGCATTATACAATCTTGGCCTTTAAGATCATCAGCTGTAAGGTCTCTAATATCTTTAAGCAATTCATTATCTGGTGGTATAACTTTGCCTATCTTAGCTTCGTTAAACAAATTAATATCGCAGCCCGTTACAAAATGGCCTGCTTCCTTTAGCAAGCTAACTAAATGAGGACCTATATATCCATTATGACCTGTTACAAATATTTTCATAGTAATAGATTACGATTTTTTCAATTTTTTTGCCATTGCTGGTATCCCTTCCAATTTAAAAAGCTTACGAAGCTAAAAGAAGCACTCGATGTTGCGTGGTTGTGCGGATGGCTTTTACAGTGCAGCAATCACCAACATCAGTTTAAACTGGTGACTGACGCAGATATCCAGCATGACTTTTATGTTGCAGTGATCTATGCAAAAGTACAATAAACAATTAATGAGTCAAGCTTTATTAATTTCTAAAGGGTGCATTTCAGACTGTCGCTAAAGTTGCCAACCGTTCAGAAGTTATTTTTAACTTAAAAAAACTTTTTCTAATGTTGGCAATCCTTTAATCACAACGGTAGATTGAAATGTGCCCGATTAATGTAACATCTGGATATGATAAATAGAAAATTTATTTTTGCAGGAGTATTTATCCGCCCTATATTTGCAAACTAAATCCTACCCAAAGTATAATCCACGCGATTTTACTAATTGAAATAATAAAATGAATTTTAAGGAATTAAAGATTGGATATGTTCCCTATCTACCGGATCTTTCCCAACCAGCAGATCGAAGACGATTCCCTTTTTTTGCAAAGGAGAATAACATCAGTTTTGAGATAGCAGACAAAAATAAAACATACGATGTTATCTTATTAACCGCTTTTTCCGACCTGAGTAAATGGCTCGTTTACAAAGATAAAAATCCGCGCACCAAATTTATTTTTGAAATGGTGGATAGCTTGATTTTTTCGCAAAGTTTGTTTGAAACTTTATTTAAAGGAGTAGGAAAGTATATTTTGGGTAAAGAATCTTCTCTTCACTGGAATTATAAAAATATTCTTATTCAATGGATAACCGCGGCAGATTTGGTAATTTGTTCGAGTACGGGGATTAAGAAGATAATTGAACAATGGAATAAAAATGTCGTTGTTAGTCTTGATTACATGCAAAATGAAGTAAAAAAGACCAAAACCGATTATCATATAAATGGCAAAATGAAATTGGTTTGGGAAGGTCAGGGCGTTGTTTTTTCGCAGATTTTACATCATAAAGAACTTTTTAAGCGGGTTAGTGATTTTTGTGAATTACATGTTATAACTGATGAAAAATACCCTACATATGGCGGATTGATAAAAAAAGACATTTCAAATATAATCAGACAATTACCCATTGAAACCCATTTTTACAAATGGGAGATTTACAAAAATTTTGAAATGTTGATCAAGTATGATTGCGGCATAATTCCGTTGCAAAAGGAAAATAATATGGCCTGGCATAAACCGGCAAACAAGTTAATTTCATTTTCATTTGCGGGCTTGCCAACGGTTGTTTCTAACACGCCTGCTTACGTTGAATTCATGGACGGTGCCGTTACAAACTTATATTGTTCTGATATTGACGAGTGGGTTGCGAAGCTGAAAGAAATTTATTGTATGACGCCCGAACAACGAAAAGAAATTGCGTTGAAGAATCTAAATTATGTAACTGAAAATTATTCCAACGAAGCACTTCACCGGTCATGGCATCAAATATTTGAAAAGCTGCAATGTTGCCCGGGAAGGCGCATTCCGGTTTATTAGGTTCATCCGGAATTTCCACTATTTTTTCATCATCAATATTCTCTTGCTGGTAAATGAATTTTAGAAGCATGGCTCAAAAAGTTGATATCATTGTTGTGAATTGGAATTCGGGCAAACAAACAATAGAAGCTGTTGCACCGTATTTGAACTACAACAGCCCTCAGGTTCACTGCAATGTAATCGTAGTTGACAATGCTTCAAAAGATAATTCAGCAGCGTACTTCGAAGGGCGTATTAATAACGTTATTTATAACTCGGTTAACGAGGGATTTGGCAAAGCCTGCAACCAGGCCTTCAAGCAAAGCGATGCGGATTATATTTTGCTGCTTAATCCGGATACTATTTCGAATCCCGCGGTGCTGGAATCACTGGTCAAGTTCCTGGAACTTCATCCCGAGTATGCAATAGCTGGGCCGCAACAACGTGATGAAGAAGACCGTGTTTTAAAAACCTGCTGCCGCTTTCCTGATTTTAAAAGATCGTTTTTTGACTTGTTGGGATTAACAAAGCTGTTTCCTAAAATTTTTACTCCCTGTTTAATTATGACGGACTGGGATCATTTGCAAAGCAGGAATGTTGATCACGTCATGGGAAGCTATATGCTTATACGAAAAGCTGTTATCGACAAAATCGGTTTTATGGACGATGACTACTTCATGTACCTCGAAGACGTAGATCTCAGCAAGCGAATCAGTAACGCAGGTTTCAAGAGTTATTTTCTCAGCGAAAGCTCTATTTTTCATGAAGGGGGCGGAACAGGACAAAAATCGGAATCAATGCGATTGTTTTATTCATTGACGTCCAGGAGAATTTATTGGAAAAAACATTTGATAAAAACACAAGCGTTTGTATTAACGGTTGTTTCAATTTTAGTAGAGCCGTTTTTAAGAATAATAGATTCCATACGAAAGGAACAGAAAATCGGGAATAAAAAAAATCGCCACAGCCTATTATTGGTATATAAAAAAGATCTTTTAGCAGCTGACCTGTTTTATCGTATTTTAATAAAATAATACGGATTTAGCAGGCCAACATAAAAGGCAATCACATAAAAAATAATGGCTGCGATCATTACAGTTATCAAAATGTTTAGCTTTCCAAAAGGAAGGTACTTTATCAAAGAAGCAAAAACGAACATGGAAACAATTCCGAAAAGCTCACTAAAACGAAATGCCAGGGAAGGCACCCCTGATAAAAGAGACAATAAAAAAATAGACAAAATATTACACTTCAGGAACAAGGTCAGCGCTTTATCTTCAGCAAGCTTTTGAGCCGGTATAAAAACAATAAAATAAAGGCAGCACGCAATATTGAGTAAATTCAAGGCATTAAATACATTCACACTTTGCGCGTTTCCGCTTTCAACCAGATACGTGTAATTGCTCAGGCGTTGAGAAACATCAGAAGGGTCTAAATTTCCTATAAAATTCAAAATCGGGATTTTTAGATAGCCCAGAACCAATGAAACGCCTATTGCGATGCTATAAATATATTTATTAAATCTTTTCCGATCAAAAAGCAACACTGCCAAATAAATGATAGCTGAATAGTGAAAAAAAGTAGCGGTTAAAATCAACATGATGAAAACCGTTTTATTTCCCCGCAAATAATAAATAACTGAAACAAAAAATATCGCTGAGGCAAACCCTATCCTGATCTGGGTCATTTCATGCAGGAAAAAATAATGGGAATAATAGAAAAGAATAACCAGGTATGGATTAAAGGATAGCCGCGTGAAACTTATTGTTTTTAAACCGATGCTTATAAATGCAATGAATAACATGATGGCCAATCCATAGTTATTTTCAAAAAGCGTTCTGAAAACGATTACAATTGCAGTAAATCCAGGTTCAAGAATTGGAAGAATTACATCCGTTTGCCCGGCCATATCATAAATGGTATCAAAAACATATTGATATCCTTCATAGTCTTTTGAGACATCGGGACCGCGAAGGCCAGCCATCAAACCTAACAGAATAACGCTAAATACCAAAAAGAGAACATTCTTAAATGGTTTCAGCTCATATTCCACAGCCAAAACCATAAAGAAAATGAAATAGGCAACGTATATCAGCATTATAAAATAGCTTACTTTTTTCTATAATTTTTAATCAAGAATTGAATTCATTGACGACAGGTGTACCTGCCAGTTCTCTGATAAATCCATCAAGCCTTTTTCCAACTAATTTCCAATCAAATTGTTGTACATCCGTTAAAGCTTGTTCGATCTTTTTTTGTTTTAATGAAGCATTATTTTGCGCCATTTCAAATTGTGTAACTATCGCTTCTGAATCCTGTAATTCTTTTATAAGCCAGGCATTTGTCTCGTTTGCAGGATAATAATGAGTGGTAATCACCGGAATTCCGCAACTCATCGCTTCCACTACCGGGTAATGGAAGGCGCCCATCTGAATGTAGCCGGCACAAATATAATAATCGAGGGATCTGTAAAAATTGGCGAGCCGCTCATCGCCATCCGGTTGAAAACAATAAATATCATCATTCTCACTAAAATCTGAAGGGTTGCCAAAGGCAACATGCAGTTGAATATTAGAATATTTTTTCCGTAATTTTTGAAATGCTTCTATTATATAGCTGGTGCCTTTCGCTGGTTCCGGTCGCCCTATTGTACCAATGATTATTGGCCGATCGGTTTGACAAGGAGTATTGTTATCTTTTCGATGGAATAAACTAAGATCGATTCCGGGGTAAAGTGTTCTCGATGCCTTTATTTCCTTGTAATCCAAATAAGTTTTTCCATTCACTACTGTGAAAAGTTTCATTTGATAGCTTCGTTTTGACAGGCGGGAAAGCACTTTGTTTTTTATGCCTGATTTATGGTAAAATTCGGGCTCATATGCCTGCACATAATAAAGCGTTTTCTGCTGTAGTCCTGCTCTCTTTATAGGAAACGTTGTTAGCGAATGATTGGCAATAATCACATCGTAAGAATTTTTGGATAGCTTGCGAAGCGCCCTTGTAAGTTTTTGCTGAATTGAAAAAACATTGTTCTTTTTATCCAGATTATTATTAACCGTGGATAAAGATCCGCTTTTATCAATCCACCAAATTCTGGCTATTGTCGGATAATAAGGTTGATCGCCGCCATCGGGACATAAAAAATCCACGGAATGGCCTAAATGAATCAATTCATCTGCAAGCTTCGATAAAACCCTGTATCCCCCGGCACGACCAAAACCAAGAATTGGAATTAATATTTTCATTTAAAGTTTGATGAAAAGTTCAAGGATCATTAGCAAAGCAATGAATAGACAGGATTGAAAGCCTGAAGTCAAATGGACTCAAACGTTTTTCAACGTTCCGGTTTTATCGCTATACTTCGCAATTCTAATAACCCAAAACACAAAAAGCAAAACCAGGCATGAAACAACCGCCCATGTGAATCCTGTTTTTAATTTGCCAGTTTTTATTTTCTGCATAGGGTAGTCCGCGGCATCAATTATTTGAAGCAGCGGAATTTCATTCAAATATTGAAAACGGGCCAATTCAAGATTTTTAAACATTTCACCATATGCTGCGCCATATACCTGGATGTTTGCCTGTTGTTTTTGAATTGGCACCTGGGCTTCAGAAAATGCAGGATTTATATTCACATCCTGGACCTGTGCCTTGCTGGCAATACTTGAGCTTAAACTGCTTTTCATATTGGCAACTCTTTGCTCAAGGATCTCAAGCGTTTCTTTCGCTTTTTTTGTCCGCATCTCAATGTAAAAATTATTCGTTTCGTTAACAATTCTGTCTGTAAAATCTTTAGTAAATTTTTCATCCGGACTGGTAAAATTTACTTCATAAATGCTGAGCTTACGATCGGGCCTTCCTGCTTCAATAAATTTGTTGGAAAATTCCTGGTACACCACATAAAGCAAACTGTCCTGCTGATAGGAAAAACTACTTTTTGGCTTTCCTGGAGGAAAATGAATTGAATTTAGTTTTGAGTTGGATTCGAATTTGCCGGATTTCTCCAGGTGGTATTCAATTAAGGTATAAGGCTTATTATTAAAAGTATCTTCCGAAAGAAGCACTTTTTCCACCATCCTGCGGCTTTTCATAATTTCGAGAATATTGTCGCCGCCAAAGATATCCTTCGAGCCTCCAACATTGAGCCCAAATTGAGAAGCCAGGCTTAAAAAACCGCCCATGCTGTTGTTTCCCTCATCATCCAAAGCAAACGTTAGCCTGCTTTTATACGTAATTTTTTGATTGCTTGCATATATTATCCCACCAATACCGGCAATCACTCCAACAATCAAAAAGAGCCACCATTTTTTTAGAACAGCCTTTATAAAGCCATTAAAACTATCAACGGCAGAAGAAGTTTTATGTGGTTGTAACGCTGCAGAGGCATCTTCTTCCAGAATCATAGCAATAAATATTTATGAAGATTATTTTAAAACATTAATGACCACATTTGCCAATATACCCAGTGCAGAAACTATGAGCGCCAACTCTCCGGCGCCAAGTCTTGTCCGGTTACTTTTATCCTTTTGAGGAACAAAAACTTCTGACCTTGGCGTAACATCCGGATAAGATTTGAACCATAAAAAATGCTTTACGGATGCTGCTTTGCCATCTGGTTGAATAACCAAAGCTCCGTTTTTTCTGGCAAAGGGAGTAAAGCTTCCCGCCTGGTTAATATAGTATTTGAGGGACTTATTTTTTTTATATGGAATAATGGTCGGGTAATAAACTTCTCCTGATATTTTCACGAGGTTGGTGTTTCTATCCACGGTTAGTATATCACCTTCTTCAAGTGTAAGATTCTCCGCGCTATTCCGATGGGCCAGTGCAGTACCAAGGTCAACGCTTATCAGGTCGTAAGTTTTGTACAATTCGTCTCTTACGCGCGGATGTTTGGAAAGGCTGTCAGGATTTATATTTAAAATCCGTTGAAAAAGCTTTTCACGTTCCGCTACCGTCAGGTTCGTTTTGATGCTTCTTCGGATTGTAATAGAAGAACTATCCGCGGAAGCCTTAAATCCTCCGGCTCTTTCAAGCACATCGCTTATTCTGTCACCGCTTTTTTGCAGTCCATATTTTCCGGGGCTTTTTACTTCGCCCGTTACCAGCACAGATCGCTGAATACTATAACCCGGCAGCGTTTTTATAACTACTATATCATACGGTTCCAGCAAAACATCTTTTGCGTGATCGTTACGGATATCAATATTAAATATCTGGCTTTCATTATGATTGGCCTTGCTGACATTGGCATTCCTGATTCTGCGTGAAATCTCGATGGTCGATGAGTCTCCAAACTCTGAAACACCTCCGGCCGATAACAAGAGATCACGAAGCGAGAGATTTTCGCGCCATAGCACCTGGCCCGGCTTTCTTACATTTCCCTCAACCGAAACAAAGGTAGAATCGTTGAATTCAAAAATTGAATGCACCGCAACGGAATCATCTTTAACCAACAGAACCTGCCTGCCCGCCTGCATCGCCGAATCTAGATCCACAGCAACCATCATGGGCATTTTATTGTTTAAATACCTGAAAATTGATATTCTTTTCGAATAGGCATCCCTGTTAAGTCCGCCTGCTTTTTCTATCAGGGACTTTATGTCCATATTTGGGGTAAGTTCGTATGGGCCAGGCCTTAAGACCGAACCGGAAATTACGATCCGGTTTCCGAATTCTTCCTGCAATTTGCCTACAATGTATTCATCGCTCCCCATTGATTTAAAAGTTTTGTATTGGGAGGCATCTACATCAACAATTTTTCGATCAGTATCGGTAATTCTTATAACGGTAACGGCTCCGCGGTAGGCATTATCAGTAAACCCACCGCTATATTTAAGCAGATCAGAAAAAGTTTCGTTTGCGCGCATTTCAAATTTGCCTTCTCTTTTTACATTTCCGGAAAGCTTAACCCGGTTTTGATAATAAGGTATTCTTATTACATCGCCTTCCTGTAAAATGACATTATCTTTTTGATTTCCATCTACTAAAAAATCATACAGATCCGCCGTTCTTTTTATATTATTTCCGCGGATAATTTCTATATCCCGGTAGCTGCCCATGGAAGTTGGTCCGCCACATAAATATAAAATATTATACAAAGTGGTTAGCGAAGAAACCGTGTAGTTTCCCGGCTTCTTAGCCTGTCCTATTACCGTAACACGAATGCTGCGTATTTTGCTTAGAGAAACCTGAACCTTGGTCTGTCCGGAATTGATGGCGCGATAAATAGTAGAGGCCAGCTTCGATCTTATTTTTTCGGTTGCCTGCTCTATACTTAACCCACTTACATATAACGGGCCTACATTTGGGATATAAATTTCTCCCGATTCATTTACGCGCAGGTCATATTTTTTTTCACTAAATCCATATACCGAAACCACAATTTCATCATCAGGTCCCAAAATATAACCGGCCGGCGCCGGAATCCGTAAATTAGGCTCAAACGCTAAACTGTTTGTTGTAAAAAGCTCAGAACCAAAGATGGTTTCATCGTTTTTAAATTTTTGTGGAGCTAATTTTTTTTGTACCGCTGTATCGTAAACGCGCAGTTCGTCTGAGTCATCTTTTTCAGTGTTCTCCGATTTCTGCTTAGTCTTCTTTGTTACTCCAATAAGCTCCAGCCTGTTTTTTAACTTGGTAACCTCAGAATCTGGCAGGCCGCGGTCATTGGCAAGCTTATATAGCTGGGTTTCAGAAATTCCGGATTCAATGGCTTTATTGTAAAACGAAACAAGCTCTGCATCACTGTAATTATCGATGTTGACGTTGCTGAGATCTTTTATATCAAATAGACTGTTTTGAGCGCGGAGACCGGTTGTACAAAAAAGTAAGGTAAACAAAACGAATATTACTGCTTTGGTCATTTTTATATTTTCTTCGTTTTAGATGTAGTTTGGATATGAGTAAACAGACGTTAAAATTGCCAGCGAAGGTAAACATATTTTTTCTTATGCTATCTTTGAACAGGCGCTTCGTTATGTAATTTACGCAAGAGGTTTATAATTTTTATGCCGAAAACTTCAGCCCGCCAAATAAGCCAAAATGTAGATTATGGCAAATTAAAAATTGAACCGGATGTATGAAAAATTATTTATTTTAATTATCCTGATTTTCCGGATCTCACCCTTCAGTGTGTCGGCCCAAAACAAAGTAAGTTCTAAAAAACTGATTGAGTTTGGATGGGATTATCCAAACGTCAGTTTCTTAAAAGCCCATCTCGGTGAGATGACGAAAAAGCCATTTGATGGAGTTGTCTTTTCATTTGATTTCGATATTTATAACGCATTTGATACCATACAAAGGGCCGATTCTGTATTTCAATATAAAGAGCTTTCCCGGCTTAAATGGAAAAAGTTTACCGACAATTTTTTATTTATGAGGGGAGCAAGTATAACCGGCGCGCATTGGCTGGATGATGAGAGCTGGTTGAAAATAGAACAAAATCTCAAAAAAGTTTCGAAGGCGCTGTCTGTCTCAAAAGCGAAGGGTATTGGGTTCGATCCTGAATATTACTATAACGATTCTACCTTAAATCCCTGGGTGTACCGGGCATCTTACTATCATGATCTTTCTTATGAGCAAGTGGGCAGCTATGTTAGAAAAAGAGGAAAGCAGTTTATTAAGGCTTTACAAGCCGATAAGCCGGATATAAAAATATTGTGTTTTTGGTTGCTTGACCTTTTTGATGCTCAAAGCAGAACTCAGCCGGCTACTGAAACCGGAATGGCGCTATATCCTTTTTTTATAGAAGGAATAATGGAAGGCATCAATCATGTCAATTCAATTATTGATGGCAATGAATCATCATACTGGTTTCAAAAACCGGAAAATTTTATACTGGCCGGGGAATATCTTCGGGACAGAGGTCGTGATCTCGTGTATGCCCCGTTGAAACCAAAATTCAAAGATATTTCTGTTGCGCAATCAGTTTATTATGACTGGATTTATGCTAAAATTCCTGCTTACGATAAAGGATTCAAACAGGCAACCAAGGATCGTTACCTGAGAGATAATCTGTATAGTGCGCTTAAATCGTCCGACGAATATGTATGGCTTTACAACGAGCGCATTAATTGGTGGAGGGACGACACGGCTTCCGGTGTTGAAAAGGTGATAGCAAATGTTCGGAAAAAAATGCTCGACGATCAACGCATTAAAAGTCCCGTTATTAGCGGTAATTCAACAATATTTGATTTTAAAGAAGAAAAGAAGAATGCATCTTACAAAGGGTTTCGCTACAGCTATAACCAAAGCAAAAATGTTCTTGAAATTCAACTTTTGAATGAAGACATAAAAAATCTGCAGGTATATAAAAATTCGAGGCTCATTGTGGAAATTAAATATCCGGCTGCAAAATCTACTATTGACTTAAATAAAAAATATGACCGTAAAGGAAATCTAATAATAGTATCAACTGATGGTAGCAAAACAACTTCTGTTGCTTATGTTAACTAATATTCGGGTTAGGGTTACCGTTATAATTTCTTATCGCATGCACCAACTCTATCGACTTCCTTGTTTCCATCAATGGAAATCCATTTCCTGCTAAAATTTCTGCGTATGATTTGGTGTGTAATTCGGTAAATCCATCACTGAATTCAAAGGATTCTCCGTCTATGTTTAATATTCTGTAAGTGCGTTTGCCGGCGGCTTTTATTTCTGGCGGTAAGGTATTTGCGTCAATGCTTAGACGCCATTTAACGGAAGCTTTTTCCAGTTCCAGTATTCCACTGGCTGTTTCAGCAGAATGTTGATTTACTACATTTTGGCTTACGTCGCCAAAGATCCACATCAGCATGTCAAAAAAATGTACACCGATGTTGGTGGCAATTCCACCGCTCTTTTGGATGTCGCCCTTCCAGCTGGCAAAATACCAATGGCCGCGGCTGGTGATGTAGTCCAATTCGATCTGATGTTTTTTCCCCGTGGGCTCTGAGGCGATTTTTTCTTTTAAGGCGATGATTGCAGGATGTAATCTTAATTGCAAAATGGTGTAGATATTATTCCCGGTTTCTTTCTCAATTTCTGCAAGAGCATCAATATTCCACGGGTTAAGTACGATGGGTTTTTCGCATATAACATCGGCGCCTATACGCAACCCAAATCGAATGTGTGAATCGTGCAAATAATTTGGGCTACATACACTTACAAAGTCTGTCTTTATTCCTTTTCTTTTTTGCTTTTCTATGTGCCTGTCGAAGCGCTCAAACTCTGTAAAAAAATCTGCTTCGGGGAAATAACTATCTAATATTCCTACAGAATCGCTTTTGTCCAAAGCCGCTATAAGATTATTGCCGGTATCCTTTATAGCTTTCATATGCCTTGGAGCAATATATCCGCCTGCGCCTATTAGTGCAAAATTTTTCATCAATTATTTTATTCTTTTTACCGAATTATTTTCCAGTAAATATTCCTGCTTGCTTTCTTCACAAACAGCAATATTTTCGGCATTAAAATTCAAGCTTGTGCCCAAATTCACTCATCCAGCCTTTTTGCCTGCCCGGGTTTCCTACAATTAATGCGAATGCAGGAACGTCTTTCGTAACCACCGCGCCGGCGCCAATAAATGCGTATTCTCCAATCGTGTTTCCACAAACAATGGTGGCATTCGCGCCTATGCTTGCGCCTTTTTTTATCAACGTGGTCTTATATTGATCTTTGCGGCTTACTGCGCTGCGCGGATTGATCACATTGGTAAGCACCATGCTTGGCCCCAGAAAAACATCGTCTTCGCAAATAACGCCTTCATAAATACTTACATTATTTTGAACTCTTACATTATTTCCTAAAACTACCTTGGGTGAAACTACTACGTTTTGGCCGAGGTTGCAATTTTTGCCGATCACTGCTCCGGACATTACATGGCTAAAATGCCAGATTTTGGTGCCATCGCCAATGGTGCAATTATCATCTATTATGGAAGAAGGATGAACATAATAACTCATGCGCTTTTATTTTTCAATGTTTTTTAAGTATTCTCCGTAACCGCTTTTTTCAAATTTTTTGGCAAGAATATTTAATTGTTCCTTGTCAATAAAATGCATTCTGTAGGCAATTTCTTCGAGGCAACCGATTTTAAATCCCTGCCTTTTTTCGATCACCCTTACAAATTCCGACGCATCGTGCAGCGACTCAAAAGTTCCGGTATCCAGCCATGCAAAGCCACGATCAAGCACACGCTACTTTTAGCTTTTTATCTTCCAAGATACTTTCTGTTGACATCCGTAATTTCATATTCGCCGCGCGGAGAGGGCGCAATATTTTTTGCTATCTCAACCACTGAGTTATCATAAAAATACAAACCCGGAACAGCATAATTCGATTTAGGCTTTTGTGGCTTCTCTTCAATGCTTTTTGCAACGCGATCTTTATCAAACTCAACAACACCGTACCTTTCAGGATCACTTACCGGGTAAGCAAAAATGACGGCGCCATCCGGATTGGCTGACCTTTGTAATAAATGTGAAAACCCGCTTCCATAAAAAATATTATCACCGAGAACCAAAGCCACCGCATCTTTTCCGATAAATTGCTCGCCGATTACAAATGCCTGTGCAAGGCCATTGGGTTTTTCCTGAACTGCATAATGAAGTTCGCATCCCCATTGACTCCCGTCTCCTAATAATCTTTTAAACTGATCCTGGTCTTCGGGAGTAGTAATGATAAGAATTTCTCTAATCCCAGCTAGCATTAACGTTGAAAGCGGGTAATAGATCATCGGCTTATCGTAAATCGGCATTAATTGCTTGCTGATGCCCATTGTGATGGGATATAATCTTGTTCCGCTGCCGCCTGCGAGATATAATTCCTTTCATTGATTATCGTTTTTCGTATTGTTCTTGATAATAATTTTGATAATTTCCACTAGTTACATCATTGAGCCATTCTTCATTATTCAAATACCAATCTATTGTTTTTGACAAACCTTCTTCAAACTGAAGTGAAGGCTGCCAGCCTAACTCATTTTTTAATTTTGTGGCGTCTATGGCATAGCGCAAATCGTGTCCGGCTCTGTCTTTCACGAAGGTGATCAGTTTTTCAGAAGTGCCTTTTTCCCGGCCCAGTTTCTTGTCCATCTGGGTGCAAAGTTCTTTAATGATGTCAATATTTTTCCATTCGTTATGGCCACCGATATTATAAGTTTCACCGGTTTTCCCATTATGAAAAATAGTATCAATAGCACGTACATGATCTTCTACAAAAAGCCAGTCGCGTACATTTTCTCCTTTCCCATAAATAGGAAGCGGCTTATTATTAATAATATTATGAATGCAAAGCGGAATTAATTTTTCGGGGAAATGAAACGGGCCATAATTATTAGAGCAATTGGAAACAATAACCGGCAAATGATACGTATGATAAAACGCTCTTACAAAATGATCAGAAGAGGCCTTGGACGCAGAATACGGGCTGCGCGGATCATAAGCGGTTTCCTCTGTAAAAAAACCCTGATCTCCTAAGCTTCCATAAACCTCATCTGTAGAAATATGATAAAATAATTTTCCTTCATAATTATCTTTCCAGGCTTCTTTTGCAACCTGTAATAAAGAAACAGTTCCCAAAACATTTGTTTTTACAAAAGCCAATGGGTCTGTAATAGACCGGTCTACATGGCTTTCTGCCGCGCAATGCAAAACACCGGTAAATTGATATTTTTCGAAAAGTTCTTTTACCAAAGCCATATCCTCAATGTCGCCTTTTACAAAAGTGTAATTCGGTTGGTGCTCAATGTCTTTAAGATTTTCCAAATTGCCGGCGTAGGTCAGCTTATCAAGATTTACGATTTTATAATCAGGATATTTTGTAACAAACAGCCTGGTAAGGTGTGAACCAATAAATCCTGCGCCGCCCGTAATTAATATAATTTTCTGCATTGATAAAAATGATTAATGGGTTGCAAAAATATAATATAATTGTTTATTATTTTTTGCCTCAGCGGCAATGAATTGCCAGCATTTTTGTAAAAGGTTAAGACTGATAAAGCCTGCTCCTGATAATTTGAACAATTTCCTCAGCAGCATTTCCTTTTCCGTAAATATCAGGAATGTATTCGCCGCATGGAACTTTCAATGCATCCGGGATAACATTAACATCATCAAACACCAAAGTATTCCACCCATTTTGTAAAGTTTCGGTCCATTCGGTTTCACTTCTAACGGTAATACATTTTTTCTGTAGCATATAGGCTTCTTTTTGCATACCGCCACTGTCCGTGATGATGGCGTCCGAATAAGTTTGGTACGATAGCGATTCTACATAACCGATCGGGTCGATAAAATGAATGTTTGAATAGTTGTTCATATCGATGCCAAAAGATTTCATTCTTGTGATGGCTCGTGGGTGTACGGGAAAAATTATTTTTTTATGGAGGCTGTTTAACACAGAAAGTATCGATGTTAATCTTTCCTTATCATCCGTATTGTACGGCCGGTGCAGCGTTACAAAATAATAGGGCTCGTCAAAAAGCCGTTTTATTTTATCTTTTACCAAATACAAAGTGTCGCACATTACGTCGCCGCTAAGAAAAATTCCTTCATGTATAATTCCTTCTTTGGCAAGATTGTCGATCGCCTGCGGCGTTGGGCAAAATAACAAGCTGGCAAATTCATCGGCAACAATTCGGTTTACTTCCTCCGGCATCGAACGATTAAAACTGCGAAGGCCGGCCTCCACATGAATTTGCGGAAGCGCCATTTTTGCCGCAACCAGGCTTCCCGCTAATGTGCTGTTGGTGTCGCCATAAATTAATACCGCATCGGGCTTTTCCTGCATGCAAACTTTTTCTATTTCCGTCATCATAATTCCCGTCTGCTCGCCCTGTGGCTTACTTCCGCCAATGTCGAACAAATAATCAGGTTGCGGAATATTTAGCTCATTAAAAAAAACATCGCTCATATTTTTATCATAATGCTGGCCCGTGTGAATAGTAATTGCATTAAAATATTTCTGTAACTCAAGTTGCATTGGCGCGTGTTTAATAAACTGGGGCCGCGCGCCAATAATCGATATAATTTTTTTCAAGTGGGTTCCTATTTGATTAAAAAATTGTTGGCAATTTAACGGGTATTTATAACATGGGATAAAAATGGGCATATCACATACAGGTTAATGCTGATTTTCTACATTTTCGCTTATATGGATTGTTAACTCTAAACCCTAAACACTCAACACTCAACTCTTAACTCTCAACTCTCTAAACCATCTAAACTATCTTTGCACCCTATGCATTATGCTTCAATAGAAAATTTAACCAAGTCGTTTGGTATTCGCAATCTTTTTAAAAACATCAGTTTTTACGTAGAAGAAGGAGATAAAATCGCGTTTGTGGCCCGCAATGGCAGCGGAAAATCTACACTTTTAAAAATAATCGCCGGGCAGGATACGCGCTGATTCGGGCACCGTTTGGGTTCATAAAGATGTAAAAGTTATTATGCTTCAGCAGGAAACTGCTTTTGAAAACGACCGCACCATCTGGGATAATATTTTAAATCTCGACAATCCGGTTGTTCGCCTGGTAAAAGAGTACGAAATGTTGTTGGAAGAAGAAGTGCATAACGAAGACCGCATCAGCGAACTGGTAACAGAACTTACCGAGGCAAACGCATGGACTTTTGAAAGCGATCTGAAGCAGATCTTAGGAAAGTTAAATCTCCATCATCTTAATGAGCCGGTAAAAAATTTAAGCGGCGGCCAACGCAAAAGAGTGGCGCTGGCGCAGGCTTTAATAGATGCGCAGATACACGAAGGCAAATGTTTGCTGATTCTCGATGAACCAACAAACCATCTGGATGTAGAAATGATTGAATGGCTTGAAAATTTTTTGGCAAGCAATAAAAGCACGCTGTTATTGGTAACGCATGATCGTTATTTTTTGGATGCTGTTTGCAATGAGATCGTGGAATTGGATGATGAAAAAATTTATGTATACAAAGGCGATTATGATTATTTTTTAGAACAAAAATCGCTGCGCCAGGAAATTGAGCAAAGCGAATTACAAAAAGATAAAAATATTTTCAGAAAGGAGTTGGAATGGATGCGCAAGCAACCAAAGGCCCGCACCACAAAATCAAAAAGCCGGCAGGATGCTTTTGTTGAAATAGAAGACCGGGTGAGTCAGAAAAAGGAAGTTTCGGAAGTATCGCTGCAGGTGAAGATGACGCGCATGGGCGGAAAGGTTTTAGAGATGAAAAAAGTGTATAAATCTTACGGCGATAAAGTGATCATGAAAGGATTTGATTATACTTTTAAGAAAGGCGAAAGAATAGGAATTGTGGGAAAAAACGGAACCGGAAAGTCTACTTTTTTAAAAGTAGCGCTCGATCTTATTCCGCCCGATAGCGGAAAAATAAATCATGGCGAAACGGTAGTTTTTGGAAATTTCGCTCAGGAAGGGCTTCAATACAAAGAAGACAAAAGAGCGATAGAATATGTAAAAGATTTTGCAGAATTTTTTCCTTTGGCAGATGGAAGCAAGATCAGCGCATCGCAGTTCATGGAGAAATTCGGATTTACTGCGCATCAGCAATTTACACCGTTGAGCAAACTGAGCGGCGGCGAAAAAAGGAGTCTTCATTTATTAAGCATCCTCTTTAAAAATCCTAATTTTTTGGTGCTTGATGAGCCGACAAATGATCTCGATCTGCAAACCTTGCGCACGCTCGAAGAATTTCTGCAGGATTTTCCCGGTTGCATTTTAATAGTAAGTCATGACCGTTATTTTATGGACCGGCTGGTAGATCATCTTTTTGCTTTTGAAGGAGATGGAGAGATAAGAGATTTTCCCGGAAACTATTCTCAATACAGGATTTGGAAACAAATAGAAGAAAGTAAACCGCAGAATGCTGAAGGCGGAAGGCAGAAGCCGGAAAGCGGAAAGCAAAATGCTGAAAGCGGAAAGCAGCATGCCGAAGCCGGGAAAGATAATTCTGCTCAAGCCGTACAATCGTTGGTAAAACAAAAACTTTCTTTTAAAGAAAAAACTGAATTTGAAAAATTAGAAAAAGAAATTTCTTCATTGGAAAATGAAAAGAAATTGCTTGAAGTAAAATTGAATAATGGATCGATGGATTTTGAAAAGCTTCAGGAAATTTCTGAGCGCATCAGCGAAATAATTGTATTGATCGATAAAAAAGAAACACGCTGGCTTGAACTAAGTGAAAGAGCAGGATCGTAGTTTAACAGAAGAAATGGTTCTTCTGAAAAGCCAAAAAGTAGTTTTTCTTATTTTGATGCTATGAACGAAAAGAAAGAATTGAGGAGCAGGCAACGGGCAATCAAAAAATTGTTCGCTTCTGATGATGCCTTTAATTCTCTATATCCCGAGCCTGTAAAAGCAGTGGCGCAAAAACATTGGACGCCACTTGAGGTTGCAAAAAAAGCAGCCAATTTCCTGGCGTGTTCTGCAGGATCAAAAATCTTAGATATTGGCAGTGGCTCAGGAAAATTCTGCTTAACAGCTGCGCATCATCATCCTCAAAATAGCTTTTACGGAATAGAACAAAGAAGCGAGCTGGTGGCGCTTTGCGATGATCTTAAAGTGAAACTGGATATACCAAACGCTTTCTTTATTTGCGACAACATCATCAATATTGATTTTACCGGCTACGATCATTTTTACTTTTATAATTCTTTTTATGAAAACATAGAAGGCACGCAAAAAATTGATTACAGCGTACCGTATTCTGAAGAATTGTATGATTCTTATAACCGCTATTTGTATAAGCAATTAAATAAAAAGCCTGCTGGCACAAGGTTAGTAACTTACCACAGTTTTGGAAACGAAGTTCCTTCAGGGTATGAAGTGGTTCACTCAGATTACTACGAATATTTAAAATTCTGGATTAGGATTTAACCAAAACCAAAACCGGTTTGCTGCATTTTTATCTCCGGAACAAGTTTGAAAAAAAATGCTGAAATCTATATTTTGATTTATGTGGACAAGTTATTTGCTGGTAACCACCACATCTTTTACGCTACCGGTTCTTTTTAAAGCGCCCCAGCCCTGCAACTCTCCTTTAATGGCTTTATTGATCGACTTTATCAAAATGTAATACATCATTTGGCGATAAACCAATCGTTGCGGAACCATCCAAATAAGTTTTAAATGATTTTCTTTTTCGAAGGCAAAAGCCAATGCAGCGCCTGCAATATCAACCAGCGTAAAAATTAAATAATACAAAATGATGTGTGGAATGCTTGCAACCACAATTCCGAAAGATGCGGCCAATAAGCTCAGCAAAAGAATTATATCGGCAAGCGGGGCAAGCATGGGCAATATAATTTGATAAACGAAAATATTGGGCATGGCAATCATCCCAAAATTTTTATATTTCTTATTGAACAGTGTATCCCGATGTTTCCAGAAACATTGCATTACGCCAAAGCTCCATCTGAATCTTTGTTTTAAAAATTGCTTAAAGGTTTCCGGTGCTTCTGTGTAAGAAATTGCTTCGGTGCAGTTTCTTACCACATAGTCGTTGCGAAGCATCCGCATGGTAAGGTCACAATCTTCTGCAAGCGTATCGGTGGTAAAACCGCCCGCAATTAAAACCGCATCTTTTCTAAAAGCGCCAATAGCGCCAGGTACCACAGTAATGCAATTTAAAAGATCGAAAGCGCGACGATCGAAATTTTGTGAGGTAATGTATTCAATGCTTTGCCACCGGGTTATCATATTTACTTCATTACCCACTTTTACATTGCCGGCCACCGCACCAACATCTTCATTCTCAAATTTTTTCATTAGTTCTGTAACGGCATCCTTTTTTAGTTGTGTGTCTGCATCAATGCAAACAATAAAATCTGCTGATGATTTTTGAATTCCGAAATTAAGCGCAGAAGCTTTTCCGCCGTTAGTTTTCGTGTACACATATACGTTAGGTGTGTTGGCAAAATGATCATTCACCCTGGAAAATGTATCGTCCTTACTGCCGTCATCTACAAAGATTATTTCCAGTTCCGGGTAGTTTTGTGCCAAAAGACTTTCGATGGTTCTTATGGCATTGATTTCTTCATTATAGGCCGGAACGATAATGCTAACCAAAGGAAATTCATTGTCAGCCGAAAGAAGATAAGCCGGGAATGCAGCCGCCGTCAGTTTACTTTCTTTTCTTTTTTGAATACTCGCCAGCACTGCCATTGCTATAATTCTGGCCACTGATAATAAAATTCCGATAATAAATAAAGAGAACAATATGTGGCCGCTCCAATAACCTGCTGAAGCAAGGAAGAAATTAAATTTCCTGGTCCACCTGTCTCTTGCGGTGGCAACTACGGGCATTACTTCATCTTTTGTTTTGCCCATTAAGTCAGCCACGGTTGTAAATACATAACCACGTGTTTTAAAATACTCAATGATCCTGGGAAGCGCGTCAACCGTTGCCTGGCGGGTATCTCCGCCCGCATCGTGCAATAAAATGATACTGGCATTTCCGGCTTCAACCTGGTTTACCACTCTGTGAAAAATACTGTCTGATGTTACGCCGGGCGCCCAATCGTTTGGATCAATACTTTCATTAATGGTTAAATAATTTTCACTTCTGCTTCGTTGAATCGGCGCAAGTTCCTCATACGTTTGAGGCTCAGAGTCCGCGTTATAAGGCGCTCTGAATAAAATAGTGGAATGGCCGGTAATGCTTTCAATAAGCAGGCGCGTCAGTTTCATTTCCAACGCAGCCCGTGATAAGCTCATGTCGGCTATGTTGTGATGGGTAAATGTGTGATTGCCGATTTCAAAGCCACTTTGGTATTCGCGCTGCACAATTGGTATATTTTGTTCTGCGTTAATGCCAATTAAAAAGAAAGTGGCCGGTACATTTTCGCGTTCGAGTATGTCAAGAATTTTTGGTGTCCATTCGCTGCTGGGGCCGTCATCAAAGGTAAGGATCAGTTTATGCCCCTTGCCCACTGTAGTGTCTTCAGCAAATTTTCTGATAACATATCCCGAAGGGAGCTGAACATATTTTTGTTCGGCGATCAATTGTTCTGTGGTGTCAACTTCAAGATATATTTTCCCGGGTTGGGGAGAATAAATAATATCCAAAACTTCACCTTCGCCCTGAAAAGCTACATTGTTTAAAAGAACCGGTATGGTTTTAAGAGAATCAAAATTAAACGGCTGGGCCTTTAAAGCTGCGTTACTGAGATTGCGATTATAATATTTCCACATTCTCTGATCCTCGCTGCCAAGCCGCCACAGCGCTGTTCCGGCGGTAGGAAACTCATCGCTGAATCTTAAAATATTAAACGTGGTAGCCGCATCGGTGAACCAGATCTCATGCCTGATTTTATTGGTGGTGTCGCTGATATCTTCAGTGATATAATTGAAGTGAAGGTTGTACGAATCGTTGTCGTATTTTATGGTAGCGTTGAGTCCTTTTGCTTTATTGATCGCGTCATTGTAGGTGATGGAGTTTTCAAATTTTCCATCTGCCCAGCTGTATCCAAAGCCGCCCACGCCAAGTATTATCTTTGATGCATCGATGCGGTCTGCGGTCCATGATACGGCATCTTCAATCCATTTTTGAGCACTTACCGGGCCAGGGCCAGTTGAATTGTTATACTGGTCATAGGCCATTAAAATTATATAATCATTGTAGGCAGATAATTTCGTGTAATCATAGTCGTTATTCTTTGGCGCTACATCCATGGTTACGATCATATTCCTTGCGTGCAGGGTTTCGTAGAGTTTTTTCTGAAAGGCGGTAAGTGGTTCGTTGGTCTTTTCAATCAGCTCTTCAAAATCGATATTGATGCCGCTGAAATGATAGAATGAAAGTGTGTCGGCCACCTGTTCAATGAACCGGTTTCTTATAATTGTATCGCTTAAAATTTTATGTAGCAACTTGCCGTCAAAATCCTGTTTTCTTGTATTGAAGTTGGAAAGCATGGGCATGATGCGCAGATTTTGCTGCCTCATGATTGCCAGGCCGGCGCTGTCAATCCGCGTTTCCAATGTAAGATTTGAGGTGTCGATAAAAAACCACTCCGGAAAGATGGTATTAAGCCTGCTGCCATGTTTCTTTAAATCAGGTAATGATGTATTGGAATTCCAGGGCGTATAAAATGCTGCCCTGATCATGGAGGGCGAATTCACTTTTACTAAACCATGGTTCCTGATTTTTTTTAACGAATCTTCTTTTACTTTTTTAAAAAGGAAATCTTTAAATCCTTTAAATTTTGCGTTTTGATTATTTTTTAAGGTAAGCGGATTAGAAGGATCCAGCGTGCTTTCATATTCTTTGGCCTTTTCTTCCATGTTGGGAATGTTTGGCTGCGATCCGCTGTAAATTGCCAGCCCTAATACTACAAAGAAGAAAATACCAATCATACCCAGCACCCGGCTGGTCCATTTTACACTCTTCCACCTGGTTGGCTTGTTGGTTTGAAAAATCTGTTGCGTGTGTTGGTCACTCATATTTAGTTTCCATCGAATTTAATTGCGAAGATATAGAGCTTGTGAACTACTGAAAATGTAAAAAACAGATTTATTAAAAATTAAACAATTTGTTACAAAAATCAATAATTACAAAAGAAAGGCCCCTGTAGAAACAGGGGCCGTTTACCAAAACTAACTGCTTATGAGAAAATTGAATTATTAAATTTGTTTGTTGATAATAATGTTTCAAACCCTATGCCAAAAATATAGACTCTATTGTTAAGAAAAACGTAAGACGGGTCTTATTTTTCATCCAACCAGGCGTTTATGATATAAAATGACAAAACGATGAAATAAATCTACTGTTGCGTAAGCTTTTCTGAATTTTCTGCAAATTGAAGCGCATCAATAAATTCCTGGATATCGCCGTTGAGTACATTCTCCAGGTTGTAAACTGTTAATCCAATCCGGTGATCGGTAACTCTTCCCTGCGGATAATTGTAGGTTCTTATTTTGGCAGACCGGTCGCCGGAGCTAACCAGGCTCTTCCTGTGCCGGGAAATTTCCTCTTCCTGCTTACGTACTTCTTCTTCGTAAAGTTTCGTTCTCAGCATTTGCATGGCCTTTTCACGGTTTCCAAGCTGGCTTCTTTCTGTCTGGCAAATAATCACCAAACCCGTTGGAATGTGGGTGAGCATTACCTTGGTTTCTACCTTATTTACATTTTGACCACCCGCACCGCCACTTCTTGCGGTTTCCATTTTTACATCGCTGTCCCGTACTTCTACGTCCACTTCTTCTGCCTCCGGCATTACCGCCACGGTGGCTGCACTGGTATGTACGCGGCCGCTCGATTCTGTGTCCGGAACCCGTTGCACACGATGCACACCACTTTCAAATTTAAGCGTGCCATAAACATCCTCGCCGGTTACTTCTATCTGTACTTCTTTATACCCGCCCACTGTTCCTTCGCTTTCACTGAGCAGCGCCGTTTTCCAGCCTTTTGATTCGCAATATTTAAGATACATTCTGGCCAGGTCGCCGGCAAATAAAGAAGCTTCGTCTCCGCCGGTACCAGCCCTTATTTCCAGGATGCTGTTCTTCTCATCCTGCGGATCTTTTGGAATAAGCATATTCCTTATTTGCTTTTCGTATTCATCTTTCTTCTCCATCAATTGTGGCAATTCTTCTTTGGCCATTTCTCTCATTTCACCGTCGTCGCTGTTTAAAACTTCCCGGTTAAATTCAATATCATCCAGCACCTGGGCATATTTATTCCTCATCAAAACGATCTTTTCGAGGCCGCGGTATTCCTTACTAAGCTGGCGGTATTTATTGTTATCACTAACTATTTCGGGATTGGAAAGAGCGACTCCCAATTCTTCAAATCGCGCTTTAATAGCTTCTAATTTATCGAGCATATATTTTTAATAATTTTTGTTGAAAAGAAATGGGCGCATTTTCTTTCTCATAATGTAGAAAAGTTTACCCTGTATCTTTACATTTTGGGTGCAAAATTAACCTATCCATTTTACATGCGTTATCGAAAATTCCAGGCCAATCATCTGTTCAACGGGCGTACCCTTCTTGCAAAAAATAATGTGCTTATCATTGGCGAAGAGGGAAACGTAGTGGATATTGTAGATGTTAAAGATGCAGGCGATGAGATCGAATTTTATAATGGAATTATTTCGCCGGCATTTGTAAATGCACATTGCCATTTGGAACTCTCACATTTAAAAAACCGGATTCCGCAAAAGACGGGTTTGGTTGATTTTGTTTTTAAAGTGGTAACGGAAAGGCATTTTGCTGAAGAAGAAATTTTGAACGCAATAAAAGATGCGGAGCAAGAAATGGCACAGAACGGCATTATCGCGGTAGGAGATATTTGCAATAATTTATTCACGCTTTTTCAAAAAAGGCAGCGCAATCTTCATTATTATAATTTTGTGGAAACAAGCGGATGGCTTCCTGAGATTGCCTCCTCAAGATTTGAAAAAAATTATTCTATTTACAAACACTTTATCAATAATGGATTGCCGGCATCTATAACGCCACATGCACCGTATTCTGTTTCAAAAAATTTATGGGAGAAAATGATTCCTTTGTTTGAAGGAAAAACTTTATCCATTCATAACCAGGAAACACCCGATGAAGATCTGTTTTTCTTAACGGGCGAAGGTGCATTTACAGAAATGTATGAAATGATGAACATCGACAATTCATTTTACAAGCCTCAAAATACAAGAAGCGTGGAAAGCTATTTTAAAAATTTTTCATCGGCGGCATCCGTTATTCTTGTTCATAACACGTTTACGAAGCAGGAAGATTTAGATTTTATTAAAAGGAATAAAAATGAAGAACAAATCATTTCATTTTGCCTTTGCCCCAATGCAAATCTTTATATAGAAAATGCATTACCGCCGGTAAATTTATTGATGAAAAATAATTGCCGTTTGGTTTTAGGCACAGATAGCCTTGCATCCAATCATCAATTAAATATCCTGGAAGAAATTAAAACTATTAATAAAAATTTTCCAGGAATAAAAACAGAAACCCTGTTAACCTGGGCCACTATTAATGGCGCTGAGGCCTTGCAAATGGACAACACCATCGGCACTTTTGAAAAAGATAAAAAGCCCGGTGTGGTTTTGATCGGGCAGATTGAAGATGGAAATATTACGGATCATTCAACAATCCAATCGTTAATGAGATAAGCCAAAAAGTAGTTTTCATCATTTTTCTTTCACGAAGAAAATGATGTGAAACTCCATTTGAATTTTTACAATTTTTCTTTTAATTTTTTTATTTGATAAAAGCCAAAAAGTAGATTTTATACTTTTTAGCTTTTATGAGGATAGCTTTAGTCGGTTAATATCGCGGATAATATGGGAAGCGTTTTCATTTTGCCAAACTCCGGTATGTGCCATGAATAATAGCTTTGAATGCCTTTCAGAATATCGGCCCGAAGATTTCTGTTCAGTTTTATTTCAGCCAGGTCATTCGGGTGAATCGCTTTTAATAATTGCGAAAGCAAGTAACTTGTTTCAGTATTTAATGTATGCAGAGATGAATGGTTTTCTTCTGCAAAAGAGCCTTCCTGCAAATCGAAAATTTTTCTTTTTTCAGAATAATTATCAAAAAGGCTAAGGCCGAAAAACTGCGTCAATTGCAAGGCGAAATAAATGGGAAAGTTGGCGGTTATTTCATCCGGTGCTTCATCAAGCTGTAAAAAAGAATCTTCACAAAAATGAAAAAGATCGGCATTGGCTTCCGGCTGGTTCAAACATTTATGTAATAGCTCTACCATAAAAAGAGCCACCGCATTTCGGGTAACATCGCTCAATATATTTTTATAAATCACGCTCCATTTTAATTCTTTAATGCGCTGCAAATTTTTTAAATCGTTATGATAAACCTGCAAATCCAACAATGCTGATGGTTGAAAAAAATGTGCTTTGGCAGTTTTGCCTGAAGTGCGTACACCGTTTATAAGATAAGATTGTATGCCAAATGTTTCGGTAAAAACAGAGGCGATTACACTCGTTTCGCCATATTTTATGCTGCGTAAAACAATTCCCTTGGTTGAATAGATCATAAAGAAAATGAAAATAGCAAATAAAACCGAAGGAAAAATTTTCGGGCCAAATGCAGGTGGCAGTTAGGTTTGCTTCAACAGGCAGGTGTATCGTTGAGCGGCAGCGCAATTTTAATAAAATATATACGTTAATTATAATTCCAATATCTGTGGGAACCAAAACAAAATATCTAAATGAAAATACTGCTTATACTATTTTTTGCTGTTTCGTATAACTTATTTGTTGCGGCGCAGGGCACAACCGGCTATACCGGCACGGGCGCCAATATCGACGTTAAATATCATCGTTTCGATTGGACCATTAATCCTGATGTAGCGAAAAACCTTAGCGGAAGTGTAACCACTTATTTTGTTACAACAGCCAATAATGTTTCTGTTATCAATTTCGATTTTAATAAATCCTCATTCGGCAACGCAAGCCTCATTGTTAAATATCATGGTACAACAATTTCCAGTTCTTTTCCTTCTTCCGGAAATGTAAATATTTTAAATATCACACTCCCTGCCGCTTTGCCAAATAACAAGTTGGATTCCGTTACCATTTTTTATTCGGGTGCTCCACCGCTTGTTAACGGCCAGGCAGAAGGATATCAGCAAAAGTCGCTAACCGGAATGGGTAATTTTGTTTACACCTTATCTGAATCCTATGAAGATAAGGACTGGTGGCCCTGCAAGGCTGATATGCAGGACAAAATTGATTCGATAGATTTTATCATTACTACACCATCGGCTTTTACGGCTGCGGCGAATGGAGTTTTAAAAAGCACGGTTACTTCAGGCACCAATAAAATATATACTTTTAAGCACCGGCATCCGATTGCTTCTTACCTGGTTGCCGTAGCGGTTGCCAAATACACTGTTTTCGATAGAGGCACCGTAAATATTAACGGCACCGATATGCCGGTGGTGTATTACATTTTTACGGGGCGCGGAGCGAGCGCAGCCAAGCTTACTGCAATGGATTTTTGTAAACAGGAACTGGTGGAGTTTAGCAAAAAGTTTGGCGATTATGCTTTCAAAGATGAAAAATACGGAATGTATGAATTTGGCTGGAGCGGCGGTATGGAGCATCAGACTTTTTCGGCCATGGATTATAACAGCATGGGTAGCTGGGGTGTAATTGCACATGAATTAGGACATCAATGGTTTGGCGATAAAGTAACATTTGCCACATGGCATCATCTGTGGCTTGCTGAAGGTTTTGCAAGATATTGCGAAGCCCTGGCCGCTGAGTTGGTTCCAGGCCTTGGCAAAAGCGCAGCTTCTCAGCGGAGCGGATTTAAAAGCACTGCTAACAACGCTGCCAACAGTATTTATAGTTGCATTATTCCCAATGCAACTATTGCCACTTCCAATACACTTTGGAACAGCAACTACGGAACCACCGTTTATGAACGTGGCGCCATGGTGGTTTCAATGCTTCGAATATTACTGGGAGATGCCAAATTCTTCCAGGCTTGCAAAAATTATTTAAGCGATCCGCTTTTGGCCTACAGATCGGCCACTACAGCCGATTTGCAGCGACATATGGAAGCCATGGCCGGCGGATATAATCTTCAGCCGTTTTTTGATTCCTGGGTTTATGGAAACGGTTATTCCATGTACAACACTGTAAATGCTATTCAGTGGTATCCTTCAGGAACAAAAATTATTATAAATATAGTTGGGCAAACAAAAAGTACGGGATCAACAGTCGGCTATTATCACACGCCAATTCCACTAAGAGTTCAGGGAAACGGCGGCAAGGATACAGTGATTGTTGTGTACGATCAAAATGGAAAACTGTCCCGCGGAGGAAATGGAATAAGCGCGCCGGTAACAAGCAATATTATTTTTGACCTTGGCTTTACTCCCACAAGTGTTTCATTTGACCCATATAACATGAGCCTCGCGCAAGGTGCTGCTCCGCTTCAAACCGTTTTGCTCGATTTGAATGTGCTTAATTTTTCTGTTGTACAAAATGGACAATCGAACGATGCACTAATTGTGTTGGACGCTAACACATCTAACAGCCCGGTTATTTTAGAACGAAGTGCTGATGGAGTGCATTTTTCGCCGTTAGGCGCCATGCAATTCCAGGGAAATAGCGAATCGCCGGCAAAATATTTTTTGGAAGATGCAGATCCTTTAAGCGGATATAGTTTCTACAGGGTAAAAATCAACAACGCGGATGGAATGGTTAAGTATTCCAAAGTGATAAAGGTCTCAGGCGCTGTAAAAGGCGGCTTCGTCATCATCAGCAATCCAGTTTCGGGGAATATTAAATTGAAACAACAGAATTCTTACAGCGGAGACAGGTATTTCAATTTTACCATTTATGATTTGATGGGCAAAAATGTAATAAGTATAGGAAAGCTGATTAACAATGGCGTTACAGAATTAGAAACTTCATCGTTGAGGAGGGGCGCTTATATTTTAAAAATCTCCGGAAGCGAAGGCAGGGAAGACGTGCTAAAATTCGTGGTGAATTAAGACATTATCATAAAAACAAGTTAAACACATAACCGTGCACTTTTTTATAACTAAATCCAACGTAATGAGGAAACTTTTACTTTCGATAATCCTGTTACTTTTATTTCATTCACAGATTTTGTTCGCCCAATCAGCAACATTTAGCTACCCGTTTTCGATTGGTAAATCAGGAACATGTGGTTCCGGTTCTGATGAAGTTCATTTTTATAATTACTCTGGGGCTACAAATGTCATAAGCAACGCCTCGGGCGGCCTTGTTAGCCGTTATACGCCAGAGCTGAGAATTGGAACTTCAAATGCCAGCGCTCAGCGGTTTACTTCCAATTATTCCAGCGTTTCATTTAATCCTGCCGATCATAAAATTTATTTCTTATGGACAGCTACTTCCGGGGCACTTGCGCCCGGCGGTCCGCGAACTTATATTTGGAGCTGGCCTATAGGTACTACGCCTACATCCACCTCACCACGCCTCGATACAATCGCGTCCTTCCAGGCGGATATACTCGGGATTGTTTTTGATAACAATGGTAAAGCTTATGATATAGAATTTATTGGAGCCAAGGCGCCTTACAAACCTATCATCCGTTCAGTAGATTTTGCTACCCGAACGTTTGGGGCTGCCGATAATCTGGTTTTAACCGGGGGAGTAACGATTAATAATTATACAAGTGGCGACGTGGCAGTAACACCCTCTGGCCAAATGTTTTTTGTAGTTGATAATAAATTATTTACTCCCGACTATAAAAGCTATACAGGTACCGGCGCAAACCTAACCTGTACTTATGTTGGCCCGGTATCCACTGGCTCCGGCAGTTTAGTTGGCCTTACCTATGCCGACGGCGAAATGATCGGATCAATTTCGGGCAGTGGTTGTCCGTATAAAGAAATTAACCTTCTTACCGCTGCCGTTAACTCAATTACCGGAAGTGTGGCTTCTACTGCAGATATGGCCACGGTGGTTTCCGGTATTGGTGCGGCAAAGAATTTGGTATCCGTAACGCCTACAGGAACCCCAATGCAATATGACGTAGTGTATGATATCTATGTTAAGAACTACGGGAATATGGATGTGAACAACGTACAGGTAACCGACGATTTGACCGCTATAAATGGCGCAGGAAATGTGTCCAATGTTACCACTTCATTTGTTTCCAATCCGGCCGGTTTGGTTTTAAATCCTTCATTCAACGGTAATTCAAATAAAAATTTATTGAACGGTACCGGAACATTGCCTAACTATCCTGTGGCAAATAATAATGTGATCATCCGGATTAAATGCCGTTTATCTAATATTAAAGACGGTGTTGTTTATAACAATAGTGCAACTGCTACCGCCAAAGATTTTAACGGAAACGATCTTAAAGATATTTCCACCAACGGAACCGATCCCGATTTAAACAGCAACGATAAGCCGGATGATGCGGGTGAAGACCAACCGACTCCTTTGCTTATTTCAGTAGCAGCTACTACACCTCCCTGCGCTGCATTAACCAACATATTATATACTCAAACTTTTGGGGCAGGCACAGGGCTAACCGCTTCAATACCAGCTGCAGTAGTAGGAACAGGAGTTTTATTGCCAACGGGCGCTTCATTATATACGGGTAAAACAGCGCAGCCGCTTCCTATAGAATCTTATACGGTAACCAACAATGCCAACAATGCCAACACAACAGACTTCATTAGTTTAACTGACCACACAGGAGATGCAAACGGGCGGATGCTGGTGATCAACGCCGATGCGTCTAATAAGGTGATGTACAGAGCTACTTTTTATGCAACTACATGCGCCAATCAGCAATATTCTTTATCTTTTTACGCAGCGTTTCCTGCCAATGCAGCTTACAAAACAAGGTGTGATGGATTTGGGGGAATTAAAGCGCCTCAAATCAGGATGCGTATTAAAGACGGACTATCCGGATTGATCATTACTGAAGTATCCACAACGCCTATTACTAATTCTGGCTGGCAGCAATATGGATTAAAATTCGTAAGTCCTGCTTCTTATACGCAACTTATTTTTGAATTGGTGAATGATGCGCCCGGTGGTTGCGGAAATGATGTGGCATTGGATGATATTATGTTTGGTACTTGCGATGCTTTGCCGGAAGTGAATATTTTTTCTTCGGCTGCCGGCTGCCTCGGAAGCGCCACCACTTTTGTTGCCACCATTAATGATCCGGCGGCACTTCCGGGAGCCAAAGAATATCAATGGCAGGTGGCAAATACATTAGCCGGGCCCTACACAGCTATTGCCGGAGCTACAGGTGCTACTTATACAATTGCCAATGTAACTGCAGCCAACGTCGGAAAATATTATCGTGTAATGGTTGCCGCCACCGGAAATATCAATAACGCCAGTTGCCGCTATATTTCCGCCGGCCTTTTGCTGGCTGCTAAGAGCAGTTCTACTAATCCAACCTCTGCATCAAGATCTAAAAATAATGTTTGTCCGGGCAACCCGGTTGTATTGTCTGTAACAGGCGGCACTTTGGGAACCAATGCCGCGTGGAAATGGTATTCCGGAAGTTGTGGTGGTACACTGGTTGGAACCGGCGCCACCATTACGGTAAATCCAACAGTAACTACTACCTATTTTGTTAGAGCCGAAGGCGATTGTAATGTAACCGCCTGCGTGTCGGTAACGATATTTATTTCATGCGACATTGATAAAGACAAAGACGGAATTCCGGATTGGGTTGAAAGCAACATGCCCGCTGCCTTTGGAGATGCAAACGGAGACGGAATTATCAATGCTTATGATCCTACGTACCCGGGTTTTGTAGATAATAACGGAGATTTTATTAACGACAATTTTCAGGCCGATGGCGATTCCAACGGTGACGGAATACCCAATTATCTGGACCCCACATTTCCCGGAAGAATTGATGTAAACGGGGATGGAGTCGACGATCGGTTTGATGCCGATTTAGATGGCATTATTAATATGCTGGATCTCGATAGCGACAACGACGGTATTCCCGATGTGGTAGAAGCAGGCGGTGTTGATACCAATGGAGATGGAAAACTAGATAATTTTATTGATGCCGACGGAGATGGTCTTTCCGACCAGGTAGATGCTAATTTATCAGGCGCTTATAATTCCGGCGTGGGCCTTGGGCTTAAAGACACGGATGGCGATGGAGTTGCCAATCAGTTCGACCTTGACAGCGATAACGACGGTATTCCCGACGTTGTAGAAGTTGGCGGCGCTTATTCAACCAACAACGGAAGACTTAGCGGATTTATTGATTTGAACAAGGATGGTATTTCAGACAATGTTGTGGGAGCAAACGCACTGTTGAAAACAGGTCCGGATACCAACGGCGATGGCCGCGCAGATAGCTATCCTTTTAAAAACATGGATAAAGATTCAAAACCCAATCCGTATGATATAGACAGCGATGGAGATGGTATTTTAGATGTAGTCGAAGCCGGCTTCCCCGATGTTAATATGGATGGAATTGTGGATGGCGTCATCGGTTTAAATGGATGGTCAACTTCCATTTCTTCAATGGCCAGTTTAAATATTCGCAATTCTGATGGCGATCCAAACCCGGATTATCTTGATATAGACAGCGACAATGATGGTATTCCGGATAATATTGAGGGCCAAACTACCAATGGTTATAAAATGCCGACTACCTTAGATACAGATGGAGACGGACTTGCAGATATTTATGATGCAAAACCTCTCGCGTTCGGCGGGCATGGAATTTTCCCGGTAGATACCGATGGCGATGGGTTTCCAGATTACCTCGATAAAGATTCTGATGGCGATGGCGCCGACGATATTTCCGAAGGAAACGATTGGAATTTCAATGCCTCGCACGATGAGATAACCACTCTTTTGAATGTAGATACCGATGGCGATGGACTGGACGATCGTTTCGATCTTGACAATACTTCAGCAAAAGGAACCTCTATCAATTTAGGCAATGGCGGATCCTTCAACGGCGATCCTTTTCCGGGAACAAGAGCGGTTGTACAAAAATCTCCGATAACAAGATCGGGCGACAGAGATTGGAGATGGATTCTCTCTGTGTTGCCTGTGAATTTTGTAGATTTTACCGGAGTTCAAAAAGACGACCAGTTTGTGAAGCTTTATTGGAGCGTCATTGTTCCCGACGAAGTAAACAGGTTTGAAATTTACAGAAGTGTAGATAACGTCCATTTCAGCCTTAGTCAAACGATTCCATCAAAAGCGCAAACTAAAGAATTGCAAAATTTCACTGCGCTTGATGATATCAGCGGCGTTAATACCGATGTGATATTTTATCGCCTCAAGGTTATTGGTGCAAAAGAAAAGCAAACGGTAAGCAATATCATCCCGGTCAAAATCGCAAAAATAAATTCATCGGCAACCATTATTCCTAATCCGGCATCCGATAATGCAACTATAAAACTTTATGCAGCAACAGAAAGTAATGTAGTTATTCATTTGATAGATAATACCGGGCGCACGGTAATGCAGCAACAGCAGCGCGTTACAAAAGGAAACAATTTAATCTGGTTAAATGGCCTGGAGAAATTTGGCAATGGAATTTACAATGTACAGATCCATATAAACGATAATGTAGTAAATAGTAAATTGGCTATAATAAAATAAGCTTACCCATTATAAATTCACAGCGTGGCTGTTTCAGATTGATTTTTGAAACAGCCTTTTTTTATCGCGACATAAGCCAAAAAGTAGTTTTTATACTTTTTCTTCTGTCAATGTTGACGACATCCAGTGTTAATTTTCGGCATCGTTCCATCACTGCAAAACTTATCAGTAATTTGCAGCAATGCATACATTAAAAAAATCGCTCGGCCAGCACTTTTTGAAGGATGAAAGAGTTGTGGAAAAAATAATAGAGGCTTTAACTCAGCATCCCTTTAAAAATTTACTGGAAGTTGGTCCCGGCGGCGGAGCGCTTACCAGGCATCTTACGTATCATTCCCGGTATTCATTTTAAAGCCGTTGAGCTTGATAGAGAAAAAGTGGAATATCTACATAAAGAGTTTCCTGGATTACAAAACGACCTCATTCATAAAAGTTTTTTGGATATGGAGCGCCCGTTTGACGAGCCATTTACTGTTATCGGGAATTTTCCCTATAACATTTCCACGCAAATATTATTTAAGATTTTAGAATGGAAAGAATATGTGCCCGTGGTAATCGGCATGTTTCAAAAAGAAGTAGCAGAGCGCGCTGCGGCAAAAGAAGGAAGTAAAGTATATGGCGTTTTAAGTGTGCTTTTACAATATTATTATAACGTAGAATATTTATTTTCTGTAGGCAATGAATGTTTTACCCCGCAGCCAAAAGTGCAAAGCGGCGTGATCCGGTTAACAGCCCGCGAAAGTTATTTGCCCGTAAAAAGCGAAAGAGCATTTTGGGTTTTGGTAAAAACTTCGTTTAATCAACGCCGTAAAACTTTGCGTAATGGAGTAAAAAGTTTGATCCCAAAAGAAGTTGCTTGAAGATAAATTTTTCGACCGCCGCGCAGAAACTTTAAGCATTGAAGAATTTGCTGCGCTTACTTTTAAAATGATTTAAATATTGGGCGTATTATTGACGCTTTTTAAAAATCAATCAATTTATTTTCCCTTTCTTTAGTTGTAATTTTACGGACTGAACTTTAATTGGTGTTAAATTCGTGGATTAAAATTCGTGCTTAAATAAAAGATATGCCTGATAAAAAAAATCATACAGTAAGAATCGTAACCGCCGCTTCATTATTTGACGGGCACGATGCCGCGATCAATATTATGCGAAGGATCATGCAGAGTAAAGGTGCGGAAATTATTCACCTCGGTCATAACAGGAGCGTACATGAAATTGTAGAATGCGCTATTGAAGAAGATGCGCAGGGAATTGCTGTAACCAGCTACCAGGGCGGCCATGTGGAGTTTTTTAAATACATGAAAGATCTGCTCGATCAGAATGGTTATGGACACATAAAAATTTTTGGTGGCGGCGGCGGCACAATTCTGCCTGCTGAAATTGATGAATTGCAGGCGTATGGAATTACCAGAATTTATTCTCCGGATGATGGAAGAAAGTTGGGATTGGAAGGAATGATAGAGGAGGTGGTGGAAAAAGCGGACTCCCCGTAACTCCCGCAAAAGGTGGGGCGACGAAAACCACAGCCAGCTCAACTAATGGCAATGGGAATAATGGAGGAAAATTTATTTTGGATGAATGGAGAGATATAAAACTGGTTGCCACATCAATTACAAAAGCGGAAAATGGAGAAGATGTACAAGTTTTGGAAACCGGTAATGGCAAGTCAAAAACGAAATCTGATGCTAAGACTTGCAACGTCCGGTTCTCGGCATCACCGGCACCGGTGGCGCAGGAAAATCTTCCGTCACCGATGAAATGGTTCGCCGTTTTTTAAATACGTATGCTGATAAAACCATTGCCGTTATTTCTGTTGATCCCTCAAGAAAAAAAACCGGTGGCGCTTTGCTGGGCGATCGTATTCGCATGAATTCCATTCATCATCCGCGGGCCTATATGCGCTCGCTTGCCACGCGTGAAAATGATAAAGCGTTGAGCAACTATGTTCAGGAAGCAATAGATATTTGTAAAGTTGCGGGTTATGATTTTATTATTCTTGAAAGTGCCGGCGTTGGCCAAAGTGATGCTTCTATTCTCGATTATTGCGATGTGAGTGTGTATGTGATGACGCCTGAATATGGCGCTGCGTCGCAGTTAGAGAAGATCAATATGCTTGATTATGCGGATATAGTTTGCATCAATAAATTTGATAAAGCGGGCGCTTTGGATGCCTTGCACGATGTGAAAAAACAATACAAGCGCAATCATGGGTTGTGGCATGCAAAAGACAATGAATTGCCAGTGATCGGCACCGTTGCTTCCACTTTTAATGATCCCGGATGTAATGAATTGTTCAATAAAATTATTGATGAAGTAATAAAGAAAACCGGGCACGAATGGAAAAAATATGCAGCGCCATTACGCAGTGAAAGCCACGGCCAGGCGATAATTCCCGCCAAGCGAGTTCGCTACCTTGCAGAAATCGCGGAAGAAATTGCGCGTTATAATAAGCTGGCTGAAGACCAGGCTGCTATTGCAACACAGCTTTATCAATTAAATGGCGCGCTTCAAAGTTTTAAAAATAATCCTTCAGACAATGAAGGAAATAATGAAACGCTTATTAAACAATTGGAGGAAAGAAAATCATCAATAGAAAAACAATTGTTGCCTGTTTGCAAAAAATTACTGGATGAATGGGAAGCCACAAAAGCGCTTTATAAAAATGAATTTTTTGAATACCACGTTCGGGGAAAAGTGATCAAACAGCCATTGTATGTTGAATCTCTTTCTCATACCAAAATTCCTAAAATAGCTGTTCCGCGGTTTAAAGATTGGGGCGATATTTTAATGTGGCGTTTGCAGGAAAATTTTCCTGGAAAATTTCCCTACACCGCCGGTGTGTTCCCGCTGAAGCGCGCGGAAGAAGATCCTACGAGAATGTTTGCCGGCGAAGGCGGTCCGGAAAGAACCAACAGGAGATTTCATTATGTAAGTTTGGGACAGCCTGCAAAGCGCCTCAGTACTGCATTTGACAGTGTTACCCTTTATGGAGAAGACCCGGCTACGCGGCCTGATATTTATGGAAAAGTAGGCAATAGCGGTGTGAGTATTGCAACTGTAGATGATGCAAAAAAACTGTATAGCGGTTTTGATCTTTGCGATCCTAAAACTTCGGTGAGCATGACCATCAATGGCCCTGCGCCAATGCTGCTGGCTTTCTTTTTAAATGCCGCCATTGATCAGCAATGTGAAAAATATATTATCGAACATAACTTACGGGAACGCGTAAACGCAATTATAGAATCGAAATATAATTTGGAAAAGCTTCCGAAATATATTGGTGTAAACGGCGAGCCTGTTTTCCCTGAAAAGGGAAAATTAACCGGTCATTTACCAAAGGGAAATGACGGGCTTGGATTAAGATTACTGGGTTTGTCTGGTGAAGATGTTTTAGATAAAGAAATTTATGAAAAGATAAAAGCAAAAGCATTAGTCATCTGTTCGCGGAACTGTGCAGGCTGATATTTTAAAAGAAGACCAGGCGCAAAATACCTGTATTTTTTCCACAGAATTTGCTTTAAAATTAATGGGCGATGTGCAGGAATATTTTATTGAGCACAAAGTGCGGAATTTTTATTCTGTTTCCATAAGCGGTTATCATATTGCTGAAGCTGGCGCCAATCCTATCACACAGCTTGCCTTTACGCTTTCCAATGGATTTACTTATGTGGAATATTACCTGAGCCGTGGAATGAAAATTGATGATTTTGCACCAAACCTTTCTTTCTTTTTCAGCAATGGAATGGATCCGGAATACAGCGTTATTGGCCGGGTGGCGAGAAGAATTTGGGCAAAAGCAATGAAGTATAAATACAAAGCCAATCCGCGTTCGCAAATGTTGAAATACCATATTCAAACCAGCGGCAGAAGCCTGCATGCGCAGGAAATTGATTTCAATGATATCCGCACAACATTGCAGGCTTTGTATGCCATTTATGATAATTGCAACAGCCTTCACACCAATGCTTATGATGAAGCGATCACCACACCCACAGAAGAAAGTGTGCGCCGTGCAATGGCCATTCAATTAATCATCAACCGTGAATTGGGAACTGCCAAAAATGAAAATCCCAACCAGGGAAGTTTTTTAATTGAAGAACTGACTGATCTTGGTGGAAGAAGCCGTGATGGCAGAATTTAACCGGATCTCTGAAAGAGGCGGCGTACTGGGCGCAATGGAAAGAATGTACCAGAGAAATAAAATTCAGGAAGAAAGCCTGTATTATGAAACATTGAAAAATAACGGTGAATTTCCCATTGTTGGTGTAAATACTTTTTTAAATAAAGAAGGATCGCCTACCATACTTCCGGCAGAAGTGATCAGGAGTACCACAGAAGAAAAAGATTTACAAATAAAAAATGTAAAAGCATTTCATGAATTGCATAAAGATAAAAGCGCTGAAATGCTGAAACGTCTGCAGGAGGTAGCCATTAACAATGGAAACTTATTTGCCGAATTAATGGAAACCGTTAAGTATTGTTCGCTTGGGCAAATCACCCATGCGCTTTATGAAGTAGGCGGACAATACAGAAGAAATATGTAACCCCATCAGACAAGCCATTTTATAGAAATAACCATTTTTATAAAACTGCATTTATTGATTACGCTGCTTTTTTATCTTTACCCGAAAAAATTATGAAGTATACCATTTATATCGCGCTGATTTTTATTGCTATCATTACTTCCTGTTCTTCCAACAAATATGCCGCTACCAATAAAGTATATAAAAAACAGGCGCGTGCATTTTGCGAAAGAAATAAAAAAATATCCTTTAGAAGGTTCGCGTGCAACCTGGGTGGGCACTACCAATTTTGGATTGCGTAAACCGGGCTTTGTAATTATTCATCATACAGCGCAAAATAGCTGTGAGCAAACCTTACAAACTTTTACGCTTCCCCGCACACAGGTGAGTGCGCATTATGTAATCTGTAAAGACGGCACCGTTCATCACATGCTGAATGATTATCTGCGTGCATGGCATGGCGGGCGCGCATCCTGGGGAAATGATAAAGACATCAATTCTTCTTCTATCGGCATTGAGCTGGATAATAATGGCTATGATTCTTTTCCTGCCGCGCAGATCAACAGCTTACTAACGGTGTTGGATACACTAAAATTAAAATACGCAATTCCCGCGGCTAATTTTATTGGCCATGCTGATATTGCGCCCACAAGAAAAAATGATCCGAATGTGACATTTTCCATGGCAATTGCTTTCGCAAAATGGCTATGGCCTTTGGTATGGAGATACCACTATGATTAATGTTCCTGAAAATTTTAATAACCTCCAGGCTTTAAGAATTATTGGTTATTCAATAAAAGATTCTAATGCGGCCATCGCGGCTTTTAAGCGCCATTTCGAAATGCAGGACAGCAGCACAACATTCACTGAGGGCGATCGGAAAATTTTATACGATCTTATGATGAAGTATCAATAACGTTTTATTCGAAAGAGGATGTTGTTTCCATAAAAGCCATTTTCTACATTTTCGTTTATATGAAGTAAGTTGTTTAATAAAAGGTGATTTTCTACATTTTTGTTTATATGAACAATGGTTTGGATACGGTGATTAATCATTCAAATAAATAATAAAAAATCCCTCTCGTTGGAGGGATTTTAAATTCTAATATACACCGGTTTTTCAGGAGTAATTTTTATGCATGAATCATGCATGTTCATGCACGCCTTCCTTTATTTCCTCAAGTAATTTTTTATTAAATGCCTCGAGGTCTTTGGGACTTCTGCTGGTAACGAGGCCATGGTCCACCACTACTTCCTTATCGTACCATTCGGCGCCGGCATTTTTTATGTCGGTTTTTACAGAAGGAAACGACGTCATTTTTCTTCCTTTCAACATTCCTGTTTCAATGAGCAATTGTGGCCCGTGGCAAATGGCGGCAACGGGTTTTCCTGACTTCCATAAATTCTTTTGCAAAATTTACATAGTCTTCATTCGCCCGCATTTTGTCGGGGTTCAGCACACCTCCGGGAATCATCAAAGCATCGTAATCATCAAAGTTGGCATCAGATAAATTTACGTCAACAGGTAATTCGATCGACCAGTGATCGTGGTTCCAGGCTTTTACCTTTCCTTCTTCAGCCGAAACGATGTCCACTTTCATCCCGGCGTCTTCCATCGCTTTTTTAGGGCTCGTTAATTCTACTTCTTCAAAACCATTTTCGGTTATTATGGCTATTCTTTTTTGATTTTTGTTTGGCATAAATAGAATATTTTAAGGTTAACGGTTATCCCGTTTTTCTACAAGAAATATGCCCGCAAGCGCTATGGTGCCAATTTTCTCCTGTTAAATATCTTGACTGCCCTCGTAAAAAAACATCATATGACAAACGTTTACACTAAACTGGTTTTGATTTTTGTGTATTTTGATTGTTACTTTACCGGCTCAATTTCAAAAACTTTATGCAACTTTTCCCGGTTTTAGATGCAGCTTCAGCCAAAGAATTTTTAAAAGTGCCTCTTCTTATTTACAAGAACGATCCCAATTTTATTCAGCCGCTCGATAAAGATATTAATGATGTTTTTGATGAGAAAAAAAACAAAGCCTTTCGTTTTGGGGTTTGCTCAAGATGGTTGTTGAAAGATGAAAGCGGACAGTTAATTGGCCGCATCGCTGCATTTGTAAATAAGCGATATAAGAATAAAGGCGATGAGCAAAAGACCGGTGGTATTGGTTTTTTTGAATGTATTGATAACCAGGATGCGGCAGATATGTTGTTTGATGTGGCCAAAAGCTGGCTCATGCAGCAAGGCATGGAAGCCATGGACGGCCCCATTAATTTTGGCGAACGCGATCGTTGGTGGGGACTGGTGGTGGAAGGGTTTAAATCACCTATTTACTTAATGAATTACAATCCGCCTTATTATCAAAAGCTATTCGAAGATTACGGCTTTAAAAACTTTTTTAACCAGATTTGCTGGCATTTGGCGGTACATACGCAGCTAAATGAACGGTTTATAGAGCAGGCAGATAAATACAAATCAATGCCGGAATTTAGTTTGGCTCATGTAAGAAAAAATGACTTAAAAAAATTTGCCAACGATTTTTGCACCGTCTATAATAAGGCATGGGCTTCGCACGAAGGCAACAAGCAATTGAACAATGAAGTGGCCTTTAAAATGTTTCAATCTATGAAACCGGTTATGGATGAAAAACTGATTTGGTTTGTGTATAAAGATAATGAGCCCATCGCCTTTTGGGTAAATCTGCCTGAGTTAAATCAAATATTTAAACATTTTAAGGGAAAGTTTGGGCTGGTAGAAAAACTCCGGTTTTTGTGGCTGAAAAAACGCGGTTTAAACGATAAATTTACCGGAATTGTGTTTGGCGTGGTTCCCGAATTTCATGGAAAGGGAATCGATTATTATATGATCCAGGAAGGGGCAAAAGTGATTCAGCGCGAAACAAATTATACGGAGCTTGAACTCCAATGGCAGGGAGATTTTAATCCGAAAATATTAAACATTTCAAAGCATCTTGGTGCCAAACAAAGCCGTTTGCTTACTACCTATCGCTATCTGTTCGACAGAACTAAAGAATTTAAAAGGCATCCGATATTAAATTAAAAATTTTCTTCACTATAAAGATATTTTTGCCGGAAGGCCGTAATTTTCTTTTAAGAAATGGTTTCTTAACTTGCAGCATTCTCAGATTAATCATAAAATTTGCCCTTTCGGCTTGAGGAGTTATGGATAAATTCATCGTTTCAGCACGTAAATACCGGCCGCAAAATTTTGGTACCGTTGTAGGCCAATCGCATATAACTACTACTTTAAAAAATGCGATCAAAAATAATCAGTTGGCGCATGCATTTCTGTTTTGTGGCCCGCGGGGTGTGGGCAAAACAACCTGCGCCAGAATTTTAGCCAAAACAATTAATTGCGAAAACAGAACCGCAGATGGGGAAGCCTGTAATGTTTGCAATTCCTGTGTTTCATTTGATAATGGCTCATCATTAAATATTCACGAACTCGATGCGGCAAGTAATAATTCGGTAGATGATATTCGCGCTCTGGTGGAGCAGGTGCGCTTTGCGCCGCAGGCCGGCAAATACAAAGTGTACATTGTAGATGAGGTACATATGTTAAGCGCCGCTGCATTTAATGCATTCTTAAAAACGCTTGAAGAGCCGCCGCCGTTTGCCATTTTTATTTTGGCAACTACGGAGAAACATAAAATACTTCCGACCATACTTTCACGCTGCCAGATTTTCGATTTTAAACGCATTACCAATCACGATACAGTTGAGCACCTGCAGGAAATTTGTGAAAAGGAAAACATAAAAGCAGATAACACCGCCTTGCACATTATCGCTCAAAAAAGCGAAGGTTGCCTGCGCGATTCGTTAAGCATTCTGGATAAAATTGTAAGCTTTACCAATGGAGAACTTACTTATGCAAATACGCTGGAGCATCTTAATATTCTGGATGAAGATTATTATTTCAGGCTGATAGAAGCCATGCAAAATCAAAGTGTAAGCAATTCGATTTTATTGTATGATGAAATAAACCGCAAAGGATTTGAAGGCGATTTGGTATTAAATGGATTTGCGGAATTTTTGAGAAATCTGTTGGTGAGCAAAGACGCGAAAGTGGCCGCGCTGCTTGAAGTGTCTGAAGGATTTAAACAACGTTATTATGATGCAGCATCAAAAATCGATGCTGCATGGTTACTAAGCGCATTAAATATTTTGAACGATGCTGAAATTAATTTCAGGATGGCAAAAAATAAAAGATTGCATGTAGAGCTTACGTTCATTAAACTGTGTTATTTAAATCAGGCGCTGGATTTGGTTAACGATGAAGGTGAACTACGTAAAAAAAAACAGCTTGATTCAGTAAAAACAGTTTCGTTTAAAGCGATTAGCCCAATAGCGGGTCCGGCAAAAAATGTGAAGCCTCAGGTAAATCCATCGGCAAAACAAACAGCAGCAAATCCTCCGCAAAGCGCTCCGGCTATTTCAAAAAAGAATGATGCAAAGCTTATCATTGAAACAGGAACTATAAAGCCAAAAGTTGCTAAGCCTGCCGACGAAAATACAGCGGTGGCTACATCCAGGCCCAAGTTAACCAAGTTGGCATCGCTGGAAAAAATAAGGGAGACAGTTGCGTTTGAAAATCAAAATAATAAAATTATCGAGCTTGAAGAAGAAGAACTTTATATCGCATGGGGGCTTTATATAGAGCAATTAGTTAAGAACAACAATCCATCCGGCGTCGCTAATTTTAAATCGGCAAAATTGAATGTGGTCGATAACAATTGTATTGAGATCATCACCAATAATAAACTGCAACAGGTATTTATAGAAACTGAACGGGGATCTTTGATTTCTCACCTTCAAACGCATTTTAACAACCGGTTTCTTACATACAAAGTAATATTGGTTGCTGAAGAAAATAAAAATGAACCGCACGAAGAGCACTTGTCAACCAAGCAGCAATATTTAAAAGTAATTGAAGAATATCCATTGGTGAAACAATTAAAAGATAGGCTGGGACTGCAGTTAGATTATTAATGACATAAGCCAAAAAGTAGTTTTTAGAGTTTTCACAGAGTTGCTCAGAGTATTTTTTCCGTGTTACTCTGTGCTACTCTGGGTTATACATTCACACAAATTGCACAGAGTTCCTCAGAGTTTTCACAGAGTTACTCAGAGTAAATTTTTTCCGTGTTACTCTGTGCTATTCTCCGTGGAACTCTGTGTTATACTTTTAACTCTGTTAATACTTAAAAATTTATTTTCTTTTCTTTGCGCTACCAATTTATAAACTATGTGGCAACGCCTCGCGAAATCTGTTTTAAAAAACCGGCTACTTTTTTTGATTTTGTTATTTGCAGCGACAGCGGTAATGGGATTTTTTGCAAGTAAAATAAAACTTAGCTACGAATTTTCCAGGGCAATGCCCGTTGATAATCCCAAATACCAGGATTATGTTTCATTTAAAGAAAAGTTTGGCGACGATGGAAATGTTTTAGTGATTGGCGTTCAGTCCAGCCAATTTTTTAAGCTTGAAAATTTTACTGCTTTTCAGGAATTAAATAACGCGCTTAAAAAAGTTAATTATGTAGAAGATGTGCTTAGTGTTGCCAACGCCGTTGATCTTGTAAAAGATACTGTCTCGCAAAAATTAATTGCGCGCCCCGTTTTCCCGGCCACAATAACTACGCAACAACAAATTGACAGCTGCCGGGAAATTTTTTATTCACTTCCATTTTACAGATCGCTTCTATACAATCCACAAACCAATTCGTATCTCGCGGTGGTGCGCATCAACAAAGAAATCATCAACTCCAAAGGACGCACTAAGGTTATTAACGAAATTATTGAAAACGCTGAAAAATATACTGCAGTAACGCATATTCAAACGCACCTTAGCGGGCTTCCGCTTATAAGAACACAAGTGGCCGACCGTATTGCCAGGGAAATGAAATGGTTTATTATCGGGTCGCTGGCGCTCTCCGCTTTAATATTATTGTTGATGTTCCGCTCCGTGAGTACCATGCTTTTGTCGTTGCTGGTAGTGGTTGTGGGAATAGTCTGGAGTGTAGGAATTATGCAGCTGTTGGGCTATAAGATTACGTTGCTCACTGCGTTGATTCCTCCGCTTGTGGTGGTCATTGGCATTCCTAATTGTATTTATTTCTTAAATAAATATCATTCAACTTACAGGACAACTCAAAACCAGCAGCAATCGCTGATCGACATGGTGAGTAAAATGGGCGTGGTAACTTTATTTTGTAACATTACAGCAGCCATTGGGTTGGCAGTTTTTGCGTTAACCAAAAGCGCCATTCTCAAAGAGTTTGGTGAAGTAGCAGGCTTAAGTATTATGTTGATTTTTGTAATTTCATTTATCATATTGCCTGGCGTGCTAAGCTACATGGCTCCGCCAAAAATGAAACATTTAAAATACCTCGATGTAAAATTTTTTACCCGGTTATTATTGAAAATTGACCGCTGGGTTTTTAACCATCAAATGTTCGTCTATGCGGCAACGTTAGTGGTCGTTATTTTTTCAGTGATGGGGATTCTCAGGTTAAAAACGGAGGGTTTTATTGTTGATGATCTTCCCAAAACTGATAAAATCTATACCGATCTAAAGTTTTTTGAAACAAACTTTAAGGGTGTGATGCCGCTTGAAATTGTAATTGATACGAAGAAGCGATATGGCCTGGCGGGCGGGCGCGTGTTGCCGGTTTTGGCAAAGATGGATTCGCTTTCCGCTTATATAAGCTCGCAAAAGGAAATGAGCAGGCCAATTTCCATCGCGGAAGGGATTAAATTTGTGAAACAGGGATTTTACGGGGGAGATTCGTCAAATTATGCATTGCCCAACTCTTTTGATGCGGCCTTTGTAGCAGATTATCTTCGCCCGCAAAAAGATAGTGGCGAAAAAAATAACCTTGCAAAGTTGATTACCAGTTTCATAGACACGGGCAGGGAAAGCACAAGAATGAGTGTTAACATGGCAGACGTGGGCACTGAAAAATTACCTCTGATTTTATCAGGTTTAAGAAAAGAAACAGCACAACTTTTTGATTCATCAAAATATAAAGTAACGCTTACGGGTTCTACCGTCACTTTTCTTGAAGGAAGCAGTTTCATTATCAATGGCCTTAAAGAAAGTTTACTCTGGGCATTTCTGTTCATATCTATTTGTATGCTTTATTTATTTAAATCGCTTAGAATTCTTGTTTGTTCGCTTATCCCTAATCTTATTCCCTTAATAGTAACCGCGGGAATTATGGGGTGGGCCGGTGTTCGCCTAAAACCCTCTACAGTATTGGTTTTTAGTCTTGCTTTGGGAATTGCGATCGATGTTACGATAAGATTTCTTGTCAATTACAAACAGGAATTACCACTCAATAAATTTGATATCAAAATCACGGTTTCAGAAACGATAAAACACACAGGTTTAAGTATCTTGTATACATCGATGGTATTAATTGCAGGGTTTGTAATTTTTTGCTTCAGTGGTTTTGGAGGAACTCAGTCGTTAGGCTGGCTTACATCGGTAACTCTTTTTACTGCCACGCTTACCAATTTGATCTTGCTTCCCGTGCTTCTGCTAAGTACTGCAAAAAAAATGAACGCGTACTCGAAAATTGATGCAGCGAAATAAATTAAATAGCTGTCTTGGTTTTTTTATTTCGCCGCAGATGGCTATATTTGCGCCACTAAAATTTAAATGTTCATGAGAAAAATTGTAACACTTCTTACAGTGCTAATGCTAACCAGCGTTTTAGCCTTTTCACAAAACCGGACCATTACGGGGACTGTGAATGACGACACCGGAAACCCGGTACCTTTCGCAACAATAACTCAAACAGGAACCAAGAATGCCTCTGTTGCAGATGCAAACGGAAACTTTTCTATTCAAATGAAAGGTAATGGCAGCTTAAGTTTTACTGCTGCGGGTTATAATCCGGTAACCATTAACCCAACAGGAAATACAGCAAATGCTGTAGTGACCAAAAACGCTTCAGAATTATCAGCAGTTGTGGTTACGGCAGCCGGTATCAAGAGGGCGGAAAAAACGGTTGGCTATGCGGTTAGCAAGGTTGACCCAAACAGTTTGCTTCAAAAATCTGAGCCAGATGTGCTTAAAGGGCTTCAGGGTAAAGTGGCTGGGGTGGATATCAGGTCAGGACAGGGAACTCCCGGTGCTGCTACCCGTATTCAGATCAGGGGTAACTCTTCATTCTTTGGAGATAATCAACCTTTAATTATTGTAGATGGTGTTCCTTATAGCAATCCGCAGGTATCTACAAGCGGCGCGCTTACAGGCGGTGGCGCTTATGGTAGCGGTATTGCAGATCTTGATCCAAATGATATAGCAAGCATGAACATTTTAAAAGGGTCTTCTGCAGGCGCTTTATACGGCTCACGTGCATCAAACGGCGTTATAATTATTACCACTAAATCAGGAAGTGTTGCAAGAGCAAAAAAGGGAATGGAAGTAACTGCAAAAAGTTCTGTCTCTTTTGAAAATATTGCCAACCTGCCCGATTATCAAAATAAGTTTGGTACAGGATCATTAGGAAATGCAAGCAATGCAAACGGATCATGGGGAAAAGAGTTTATGCCCGGAGACTCACTTGCTGTTTGGCCTTCAATAGGTGGTGCGTATCCTGAACTGTATCCTACAGGAAAAGTAGCTTATCGCGCTTATCCGAACAACGTTAGAGATCAGTTTACTACAGGTGTTGTTTTAGAAAATTCAGTTGGTTTTAATACCGGTGATGATAAAACGAGTTTTGCACTTACCGGTTCTCAATTGAACCATAGCGGCTATGTTCCTAACAATAAATACAACAGAACCAACTTTAGTGTTGGCGGAGCTTCTAAGCTGGCAATTGGTTTAAATATTCGTGGTAATTTTAGTTATAGCCGCTCTAAACAGGAAGGCGGATTATTTGGTGAAAACCAGGTGGGTTCTACTTCTTCTCAGTTTGCACGTACCATGTTCCTCGGACGTAGCTGGGATCCCAATGTTCCCTTTGAAGATAAAGATGGCAACAGTATTTCATGGGTGGGAGACCAGGCAGATAACCCTAAATGGGCGGCCAAATACAACAAACAGACTTCATACGATGAAAGAATTGTTGCCGGCGCACATGCTGATTTCAAACTTGCCAAATGGGCCCGTGTAGACTACAATATTGGTAGCAACCTGTTTTATTTAAACAGAAGAGAGATCACTGAAGTTAGTTCAAGAAATACTCCAGGAAAGCTTGCATTGGATAATTACAGACGCCAGGAACTGGAATCGACATTATTGCTCGGATTAACGCCAAATATTGGAGAACAATTTTCAATAAAGGCTACACTTGGTACAAGTTATAACCAACGTACTGCAACCGATGAGTTAGGAAGAGGTGGTTATAAAACCGGAAATTCAGGATATATAGTTCGCGGGCTTTATACGTTGAACAATTTTCTTGATAAAGACAGGGAAATATTTGACACGTATTCGAGAAGAAGGTTATTCGGTGTCTTTGGTGACCTTACTTTAGGATTTAAAAACTACGCTTTCGTAACTGTTACCGGACGTAACGATATTTCATCTACGCTGCCGGCTAATAGCAGAAGCTATTTCTATCCTTCAGTTTCCGGATCTTTCGTTTTCTCTGATGCGCTACAAATAAATAGTAATGTATTGGATTTTGGTAAAATCAGGGGTGGTTACGCAAAAGTGGGTAGAGACGCTGATCCGTATAATGTATACAATGTGTTTGCACTTGGGTCTTCTTTCCTTGGGCAGGCTATCGGTGGTGTTAGCTCAAACTCAAAAGGTGGAGATGCTTTACAACCTGAATTTACAAAAGAGCTGGAATTGGGAACTCAATTAAGTTTCTTTAGGAAAAGATTTGAAATAGACTTTACATGGTATGATAAGAGATCTAATAATCTGTTAGCGGGTGTAACTACTCCTTCATCTACGGGTTATAGTACATACTATACCAACTTTGGAGGCATTAGCAATAAAGGGATTGAAGTTGAAGCAATCGTGAGACCTTTTATGGGAAAGACATTTAGCTGGGAAATTAAGGGAGTGTTTACCCAAAACAAAAATATAGTTACCGACCTCACGAAGGGTATGACTCACATGGATCTTGGCGGTGGGACAACTGATGCGACCACCGGATTTGAAGTAGGTAAACCATGGGGCTTTTTGTATGGAACAAAAGTGTTGAGAGACAGCGCTACCGGCCAATTATTGATCGATCCTAAAACCGGCGCTATGATTGAAGACCCGGCACAAGGTATGATAGGCGATCCTAATCCACTCTACAAATTGGGTATCACCAACACATTCAGATACAAAACATTCTTTTTAAGTGTGTTGTTTGATATGACAAAAGGGGGAGATCTTTATTCAGTAACCAACTCCTCACTTTTGGGAAGAGGCGTAACGATGGATACTTATGACAGAGGCGCAGGCTGGATCATTCCGGGTATTTATGGTGATGCAGTAACAGGACAAGCAATCACTGTAGGTGGAAAAACGATTCCAAACCAAACAAGATTGTCAACCAATGATCTTTACTTTTCTCCAAGTGGTGGAAATACATTTGCTATCAACACTGCTTCTGAATGGAACGTTTATGACGCAACAGTGTACAGGTTAAGAGAGCTTTCTATCGGGTTTGAGTTGCCAAAATCCCTGTTTAAAAATTCAGGAATTTCATCTGCTACTTTCAGTGTTACAGGAAGAAACTTATGGTACCTGGCTCCAGGCTTTCCTAAGCATTCCAATTTCGATCCTGAAACAAGTAGCTTCGGTGCATCCTCAATACAGGGCCTTGAATTTTCAGCGGCTCCTACCACCAAAAGGATCGGCTTTAACCTAAATGTTACGTTCTAAACTTATAAATCACAAACTATGTTAAGAAAATTTAAATATATAATTCCACTTGCCTTAGTATTTGCTATGGGCTCGTGCTCAAAGTCCGCGTTCGACATCAACGTGGATCCAAACAATCCTGCGAAATTGCCGGCTAAAAATCTGCTTCCGGGTATTCAAAAAAATCTTGGAACTGCAAGCTCTATCTCCGACGGTATTTCAGATGTTTTGGAAGTTTATATGCACAGGATCACTGTAAGGGAGGCACCCAATGCATATGGTGTTACCGGAAGCGGCGGTTTTGTAGAATCAATGTGGGATCCTTATTATAGCTCTGCGATCACTAACGCAAACATTGTTATTGAACAATCTACTGCCGCCGGAAATTTTAAATATTCCGGAATCGCGCAAGGTACTGAAGGCATATATCTTCAGCCAACTGGTTGATGTGTTTGGTGATATTCCTTATTCAGAAGCAGGAAAATTGCTTGAAGGTAATCTAAATCCTAAATTTGATGATGATGCTACAATTTATCCTGATCTTATTACTTTGATCGATCAGGGTATTGCAGATTTGAATAACCCTGCAAACAATCCGCTTAACCCTGGTGCTGATGATGTGATTTATGGAGGCAAGACAGCTAACTGGGTAAAGATGGCCAACACCTTGAAATTAAAGATGTACACTCAAATGAGAAAGGTGAAAAACGTTTCTGCAGAAGTTACAGCTCTTTTGGCAAATCCGGCTACTTTGATAAACGCTACAGCGGAAAACTTCCAGCTTCCTTACAGCGCAGACAATAAAAATCCTGGTTATTCAGACTATGGCGCTGCACAAAGAACGAAATACATCAGCCCATGGTTTTATGAGATCATGAAAGGTTATAACCCAAATATCTTCACCAATATTCAGGATCCACGCATTCCTTACTATTTCTTCAACCAGTTGAAACCAACGCAAACAAATACAAATGACGGCTTTAATACTGAATACAGGGACGGGCCATTTGTTTCTATCTACTTTGGCTCAAACGGTCCGAATTCAGGGTTTGCACAGCAAAATACCCTTACTGTTTTAGGTATTTATCCGGTGGGTGGGAAATTTGATGATGGATCAGGAAGCGGAAGCACCTCAGCTACCCGACTTTCCAACGCATCGGCTACAGGTGCAGCACCTTACAGGTTCATTACTTATGCCGACAGGTTATATCTTGAAGCAGAATTGATCCAGGCCGGCGTTATCACCGGTGATGCAAGAGCAAAAACTTTGGCCGCAATTACAGAATCGTTCAAACAAGTTGATGCCGTGGTTGCCAAAACAGGAATGACAGGTGTGCCGGTTTTAGCTACCAGTGCAGCAGCAACTACTTATATTGATAAAGTAATGGCTGAATACGACGCTAAGCCCGCAAAACAATTGGAGATCATTATGACTCAAAAATGGATCTCAAGCTTTGGAAGTGCGATTGATGCTTACACGGATTACAGAAGAACAGGTTTCCCGGTTATCTTCGATCCAAACAGTGCTGCAATGGCTCCGGGAGGCGAAGTTCAACCGCCGCTTCATGGCAATCCACTTGTTGATCCGCAGGCGCCTGTGAAAGTGAGTGCCAACAGGGATTTCCCGGTTTCTCTTCCGTGGCCTTCTGGTGAATTAACCAGTAATTCAAGCGCTCCGGCTCAAAAACAACCAAGTACTTATAAAGTTTTTTGGCAGCCTTAATCTATCATTAAAATACTTATAATAAAATGAAAAAAACAATAATATACAGCATTTTGGCAGCTTTTACACTGTTAACTGCTTGCCGTAAATCGGACAATCCAAACATTCCGAGTCTTGTAAGAATTCCGGTGCCTTTAATTACAAAGGATGCTGCCGGGGATGGCACTATTTCAAACGATGATCCTGCCGCTTTCAAGGGAAAATTCGTTGTAGACGTTTATTTTAAAAATGAAGAGAAGCCTTCAAAATTTGACGTGGTTGTTATGAAAAATGGCAACAAAGGAAAGGTGCTTCATCTTAAAGACGGCGTTACCACTTTTCCGACCACAGTTGATGTAACGGGGGCTGAATTGATCACTCTTTTTGGTGAGCCGATTGTTTTGGGCGATAAATTTACGATTGGAGTAAATGTAACCACCAAGAGCGGTCAAATTTATGAAGCTTTTCCAGCCGCCGGTATTCCTTACGGTTCTGGTCTGACCACTATGGCCGGTGCCAGCACCCAAATTGATTATATCAGTGTTTGTCCTTTCGACATAAATGATTTTGTAGGCAGTGCAACAATTGAAGATGAAGACTTCTGGGAGGATACCTACCCCGTAACAGTTACCCTGGTAGGAACGGATACCTATAAGATCGATGATTACATACAAACTCCTGGCTATTCATTTTTAGTTAAGGTGAATGCAGCCACTCAAACCGTTACAATCGCGAAACAGGTTTATGGGGCTAAATTGACTGGAACATCTTATACTAATCCTGCAATAGAAGGAAGTGGAGTGATTGATGCTTGTTCGCACCAGATAGTTATGACTGTTACACACACAGTAACACAGGGAAGTTTTGGAACAGTAACGATCTATCTTAAAAAGTAAATCATTATTTTCAATAATTGAAAAAAGGTTGTCTCATTTGAGACAACCTTTTTTTTATCCTTCAAATGCTCTGGTAGAAGTTAGCAATAATTTCCGCAAATAGATCTTTCCCGGTTTTTTGCATTCGAACGACAAAAATCTACTTTTTAGCTTATCTCATAGAGAAAGCCGAATTATATTTCATGTAGAATATATTCCTCACCGAAATAGAATTTTCTCTTCCAAACCCTCTCCCGGCTGCTATTTCAAGCGGTTTAAAAAAAGGCACAGATTTTCATAGTGTTTATTAAGCGAAAAAATAAAATTATGAGACCAATTTGGACAGGCGCCATCGGGTTTGGGCTGGTTAACATTCCGGTAAAGATGTACAGCGCTACAGAATCGAGCAATCTAAACCTTGATATGCTTGATAAAAAAGATCATGCTCACATAAAGTACCTGCGCGTAAACGAAAATTCCGGAAAGGAAGTACCATGGGGGAATATCGTAAAAGGATATAAATACAACAACGATTATGTGGTGCTTGATGACAAGGATTTTGAGGCTGCCAGCGCCAAAAAAACAAAGACTATAGAAATTTCCGATTTTGTAAAAGAAGAGGAGATAAGTAGCCTTTATTATGAAACACCTTATTACCTGGAACCGGACAAATCAGGCACACGACCTTACAAATTATTATTGGACGCACTAAAAAAAACGAAAAAAGTAGGCGTTTCTACCTTCGTGATGCGTAATAAGGAGGCATTAGCCATCCTGCGCCCAGACGGAGAGGTGATCGTTTTAAATAAGATCAGGTTTGAAGAAGAAATACGGGATCCCAAAGAACTGGCGCTTCCATCAAATACCGAGGTTAAGCCGGCGGAGTTGAAAATGGCAATCACGTTAATTGATCAGTTGACTGGTAAATTTGACATCTCGAAATACAAAGACACTTACAACGATGAATTATTAAAACTAATAAAAGCCAAAGCCAGTGGTAAAAAGATCAGTCCGCCGGAAATGAAGGTGGTTCACAGTAAAACACAAGATTTGATGGATCAGCTAAAGGCCAGTCTTGATGTAAAACGCAAAAAATCTGCATAGTATGGCGCTTACAGTTTATAAGAAAAAAAGAAATTTCAATGAAACATCTGAGCCCTCCGGCAAGGTGAAAAAATCGGTTTCAAAACTTATTTTTGTGGTGCAACGCCACAAGGCATCCCGCCTGCATTACGATTTCAGGCTGGAACTGGATGGTGTACTCAAAAGTTGGGCGGTACCTAAAGGCCCTTCCTTAAATTCAAAAGACAAGCGATTGGCGATGATGGTGGAAGATCATCCCTACGACTATAAAGACTTTGCAGGCATCATTCCTGAAGGAAATTACGGTGCAGGAATTGTTGAAATCTGGGACAACGGAACCTATGCCGATATTGAAAATTCGCCTAAAAATATAGCGGAAAAAAATTTGCGCGCCGGCCTGAAGGCGGGAAATTTGAAATTTCAGTTATTTGGTAAAAAACTGAAAGGCGAATTTGCGCTGGTTAAGTTGAAAGGTAGTGAGGATAACAGCTGGCTGCTGATAAAACATCACGACGAATATGCCGTGGATTCAGAGTATAACAGCGAAGAAGATACACCCAAAAACTCCCCGATAAATAAATGGCTCTCTGAAAACAAAACTCCTTCGAAAAAAAAAAGTCCGCCCATCCTCAGATAAGTGAAAAAGTAGAAAAACAGCATTTGGATGAAGCCGCCGACGACATCCAGGATCTTTCGTTGGAGCATGCAAAAAAACTGGACCGTTTTATAAGGCCCATGCTTGCAAAAGAAACCGATCAGCCTTTTGATAATACAAATTGGCTTTTTGAAATTAAATGGGATGGATACCGCGCTATTGCCGAAAAATCAGGCAAACAGGTTTTATTATATTCCCGAAACGGCCTTAACTTTTTACCGAATTATCCCATTGTTGCCAGGGAGTTGCAAAAAATAGAACAGGATGCAGTGCTGGACGGAGAAATTGTAGTGTTGAATGACGATGGTAAACCTGACTTTCAGTTTCTTCAGCATTATTCAGAAAATCAGCATCGGCCCATTCAGTATTATGTGTTCGATTTGCTTTCGCTAAACGGAGAAGATACTACCGTTCTTTCATTAATTGACCGGAAAAATTTGTTGAAAAAATTGATTCCTGAGAACGAGGTGATTAAATTTTCTGATCACATTTTCGAAAAAGGAAAGTCTTTTTTTCAGGTTTCCGGCGAAAAAGATCTTGAAGGCATCATGGCCAAAAAAATCGACTCAAAATATTATCCCGGAAAGCGCACAGAGGATTGGTTAAAAATAAAACATCACAAAACCCAGGAAGCCATCATCGCAGGATATACGCAGCCTGCGGGATCCCGCAAATATTTTGGTGCGCTAATTCTGGCTGCAAAAAAAGGCAATGAATTGAAATACATTGGCCACACAGGTACAGGATTTAATCAAAAATCACTGCGTGAGATGTATGAACTTCTTCAACCGCTCGTTCAAAGCAAGTCTCCTTTCAACGAAAAAATAAAAACCAATTCACCGGTAACCTGGATAAAGCCTCAACTCGTTTGTGAGGTAAAATATTCAGAAGTTACTTCGGACGGAAAGTTTCGGCATCCTGTTTTTTTGCATTTACGAAATGATAAAACCGTTAATGAAATTAATATGGCAAACAGCAAAATCTCGGAGTCAGCCTCGGCAAAGCCGCCAAAAAAAGCAGCCAACAAAACAATAAATGCTGAAAAAACTTCGCCGGCAAAAACCAAAAAGGCTTCTGCGGAAACTGATAAAATCTATACGTTCGGCAACGCCGAAATTAAAGTGACGAACGTTGATAAAGTATATTTTCCTGAACAGGGAATTACCAAAGGCGATGTGGTAGAATATTATATTTCCATGGCGGATTATATTTTACCTTACCTGAAGGGCCGTCCCGAATCTCTTTTGCGTCATCCAAATGGAATTACCGGGCAAAGTTTTTTTCAAAAAGATGCCGCCGATAAAGCGCCTGCATTTGTAAAGAATCAGATGGTGCATTCCGAATCTAATAACAAAGAAATTAATTACATTGTTTGCGATAATGTGGCAACTCTCGTGTATTTAAACAACCTCGGATGCATAGAAATTAATCCATGGCATTCTACCGTAAAATCTTTGGAATATCCGGATTACCTGATGATTGATATCGACCCTTCTGAAAAAAACACTTTTGAACAAGTAATAGAAGTTGCACTTACGGTAAAAAACATTCTTGATAAAGCGGGCGCTGAATGTTTTTGCAAAACGTCAGGTGCTTCCGGAATGCATGTGTACGTTCCCACTGCAAAAAAATATACTTTCGAACAGGTAAAAGATTTCGCTTACATCATTTGTATGATGGCGAATAATGCCTTAAAAAATTTTACTACGCTTGAAAGAAATCTGCAAAAGCGCCGCAATAAAGATATTTATATGGACTACCTGCAAAACAGGCGCGGGCAAACCATTGCTTCCGTTTACAGTTTACGGCCAAAGCCGGGTGCAACCGTATCTACGCCACTTTTGTGGGACGAAGTTAAAACAGGGTTATCTCCTAAAGATTTCACCATACACAATTCTCTTGATCGTGTAAAAAGAATGGGCGACATTTTTAAAGGAGTGTTGGGAAAAGGTATTGATATTAAAAAGTGTCTCAAAAACCTGGGGGCATAACGGTTATGCCTATACGAATGTTTATTCTACAAGCATTGCAATTTTTCCATTATTGCCTGCGAGGAAAACAGCATTTCCTTTCTTAGCCTTTCTGCACACATTAAAGCTTTCAGCGCTTAGAGATTGCCAGCTGGTTCCATCATCATTTGAAATATCCACACCATTAAGGCCGCAGGTAATCCAGCGATTTTTCATTAGATATTCAATGCAGCTTCTATATCCTGAAGGAGCAACTTTTGGAGCAAACCAGGTGCTGCCGCCATCTTTGGTGATTACGCAATTTTTATCAGAGGCATCTTTTTCAGAGAAGTTGCCTCCAACTACAACCATCGTTTGGCTGTTTTTTACTGCAATTGAATTGGCGCCGGCGCTTTCGAAACCCTGTAAGATGGGAATCTTTATTTTTTTATCTCTGACAAAAATATGTGAGCTTAACCCTCCGGTAACAAAAACAGCTTCCGCCTTATTTAGTTTTCGAACATTGGTGCCGCTGCTTGCAAAGCAAGCCTCACCGCTATCTGCAACGGGTTTATAATGTTCAGGAATGCTTCGCCAGCTCTTTCCTCCGTCAAAAGTTCTTCCTATAAAAAAACGGCCATCAACAGGATCTCCTACAACAATACCGCTTTGATCATTCCAAAATTCCATAGCATCTAAAAACATTCCCTTGGTTTTATCTTCAAAAACTACTTTCCAGCTTTCACCGCCGTCAGTTGTTCGCAGGATGTAGGCGGGTTCTGAGATTGCCATTATAACCGCTGTTTTATTATCGAAGGCTTCTATATCTCTGAAATCATTTTTTTCAAAACCTTTCACAATCATCCATTGCCAGCTTTTTCCGCCATCGACGCTTTTGCCCACAGTGCCTTTATTGCCGCTAACCCAAATAACATGGTTGCTTACTACACTTAATCCCCTGAGCGAAACCTGCAGGCTATCTGTAAGTATTTTTATTTTTTGAGCCTGGATATTTTTAGCAGTAAGTAAAAGTGCAAGCAGGTAGAAGATTTTTTTCATAAACGAATTAAATGAATGAAGCCCTAAAAATATAAATGAGATAAGCTAAAATATAGATTTTAGCCAAACAGGAAATAAATTTTTAGAGTTCATTTGAAAATGTTGCAAAAGGGGCAATAGGTGAACGGTTATAACAGTTACGTGTACCCGATTTTATTGCCCCTGTCCTTCAACGAAATTTTTTAGGCTAATACCAAGAATATGATTCCATCCTTCTACAAAATTTTGCCTGGCAAATTCAGGTTTTGGTGGAAACGTGTCCAGACCTGAATGTGTAAGCTTCAATGTAGTTTTTTCGTTAACCGGAAATAATTCAAAAGTTAATAGAGAATCGCCCTCGAAGCCGCTGAACCGCCATGTGTAGGATAATTTTTTCCCGTCGATCACCTCCGTTATTTTACATAAATGCAAAAATGGATTTTCACCGGGACCGGCTTCAAAATGAAATTCAAATCCAACTTCTGGTTTAAAATCCGAAACATTAAAATACCATTGCCGCATTTGATCTTTATTGGTAAGTGCTTGCCAAATTTTGTTTGGGGAAGCATTATAAAGTTGCTCAACAATAACCGGTTCATTGTCCATGTTTTTTTATTTTAAGAATTACAAATTTCTACATTTTCGCTTATGCGGAAGCGTTCTTAAAATTAAGAATAGTTCGGGGCAATGGCCGCGTTAAATTAAAGTTGTGTGAAGGAAAAAGCAGAGCTCAGATTGAAAGAATTCTTTTAAGAAGGTTTTTCTTTTTTGGTTGATAGGTGGCGGCATCTTCAGGATCGCCATCATGTTTTTTAGCAACGAATTGCGTGATTCCAAATTGTAAGGCGGTACCCAGGGCCTTTTTTACGAATCCGGCAGATTTACCCACCATTAGCTTTCTGGAAAAATAACCGGCGCCGAGCCCTACTGCTAATTTTAGAAGATTGTGCTTTAAGGGAGTAGATTCCTGGACTTCGTGCAAAGTTGTTTTTAAAAGATTGGCAGGCTGTAAACTTGTAAGAATCTGGTGCATATGATCCTTCATGTCTTCTTCAAGAATCAATTTTTTTCTTTCCAGCCTTTTTATAGCAGTTTCAAGATCTGAAGTACTTGCAATGATTTCTAGTTTTTCTTTTGCGATGTCTTCGTTGCTCATTCCTGAATTTTTAAGTTAATCCATCAACTCTTTAATAAGCTTGTTACTAATCGGTTTTTTAAGGTATTTGCCCCGTCCGGAATATAAAATAAGCCCGATGATAATGTAAAGAGCGGCTATTATGAGAAAACCATAGTATGCTTTACCCAAAAGAGAACCAATAAGCAAAGCCGCACCGATAGTGATACATACCAGCACCAAAAATAAAATAACCACCAGTATTACAGCAACTATAAGAGACGACAGAAATCCGGAAATTTTATTGATACCTTTTAACTTGAACAGATCAAGTCGCGTATCCCCATATTCCTTCAGCTTATAAAATAGTTCTTCAACACTGGTAAGTTTATTTTCCATGCTCATTTATTTATCACCGGGCAAATTTATTGTGATAACAGGTAAGGACAAATTTAAGAATTGATGGGGTTAGGATTTCTCACATCATTTCTCATTGCATTTGCTTTATCTTTTGCCTGGTTCACCATATCCTTTCCCATGTCTTTCCCTTCAGCAACAAGGCCTGATAATTTTTCTTTTGCAGCGTCGTATTTGTCAGATATAGTTTCCGCAAATTCGTTGTATTTATCTTTTACACTGCCTGCAACCTCAGAGCCTTTTTCTGCGATCTTTCTGCGGGTTTCGGTGCCTTTATCTGGTGCAAACAAAATTCCCAATACTGCACCTGCAGCGGCGCCTGCTAAAACACTTGCTAATACTTTTCCTGAGCCCATAGTTGTAAATTTTAGATTTTTAAAAATGGTTTATCTCCTGTAAAGATAATAGTTTGCCAATAAAAAAAAGAATAAGCTGTGTGCTCTAAAACCCGCAACAGTTAAGCGTTTGCAAGAATTATGATTTTATTAAAAGCAATTTTTAATTATTTTTTTGAGTAAATAATTGCCCACAATGAGGAAGGATTTAACACCTTTTTGCAATCCTTTATGCACTTATACTTTTTCTGCTCCTTCAACTGTCGTTCAGGTAAAAATATATTATTGGCATAATATTTTAATTAACATTTTTTTCTATAGACAAATTACCCATTTACGCGACGAAAAATTAAACATTAAAATCAATTTATGAAAAAGTACAATTTTATTTATGCCATCCTATTGATAATGACGATAGGAATTTCACTAACCAGTTGCCAGGCAATTGGAAGCATTTTTAAAGCCGGAGTTTGGGTTGGCGTTATAGGAATTGTAATTTTAGTCCTCATCATTTTTTGGCTTATCGGTAAGGCCAGAAACAAATAAAATATCAGATTGAATTGTTATTGCTATAATGTATATTTATAGCAAACGGTCGTTTTTTTTGTAATTATTCCCAACGATGGTAAAAGGTTTTTTTGACAAGATAGCAAATAGAACAAGAATTGGGTTTCTTGCGGCCTTTGTGCTGCTGTTGATCTCGTATATTCTTACGTTTGTTTCCACCCAAAAAGTAATTGATCAGGACTATTGGATCAATCACACCAACGAGGTAATTCATGGCCTGGATAACCTGCTTGGTTCTGTAACGGGCGGTGAATCTGCTTTTCGTGGTTATATGATTAACAAAGATGAAAAGCTGCTTGATCGTTACGGCCAAAGCGAGATAGATGCCTACAATACGCTAAGAGCGCTCAAAGTATTAACACATGATAATCCCGTTCAGCAAAAAGGGCTGGATAGCCTTAATGATTTAATAAATGAAAAATTTGTTTGGATAAGAAAAATACTTGCTGAGTCTGCGTCATCGGCAAAAATCCCAAATGCGATGAGGCGTTCGCAAAACCAGGGAGTGGTGTTGATGAATCAAATCATTTATAATGTACATCAATTACAGGCTTCTGAAAAGCAGCTTTGGACGACCCGTTCGAAAAGTGCGTCAGAGTATTCTGATCTTATTCGCATATTCAATATCGCTTCAATTATAATAGCCATCCTGCTCACTTTATATTCGTTTATTGTTTTTAATAAAGAAAATAAGGCTAAGCGCGAGGCCTCCCAGAAAGCAGCGGAATTTCGAAAACAATTGGAAAACAGGGTACAGGAGCTTGCCAACCTTAATACGGAACTAATTGAACTAAGAAGTCTTGAAAAATATTCAGTGACCGGCCGAATTGCGCGCACGATCGCTCATGAAGTTAGAAATCCGCTTACTAATATCAATCTGGCAACAGAGCAACTTCGTTCCGAGCTGGGGCCTGATAATTCTACAGATATGTTGTTTAACATGATTGCCAGAAACTCTGACCGGATTAACGTTTTGGTAAGCGACCTGTTAAATTCTACGCGGGTATCGGAACTTAATTATGAAAAAGTTTGCATAAACGATGTAATGGATGAAAGCCTGGAACTGGCGCGCGACAGGATAGAATTAAATCAGATAATGGTTGTTAGAAATTATGCGCCCTCACTAAGGCCCATTTCAGTGGACAAAGAAAAAATTAAAATCGCTTTCCTGAATATTATAGTCAATGCAATAGAAGCAATGGATCATAATGGCGTTTTGAATATCACCACAGAAGAACTAAATAATCGTTGTGTGGCGCGTATTACAGACAATGGAAAGGGTATGAGTAAGGCAGATATGGAAAGATTATTTGAGGCTTACTTCACCACTAAAGACAAAGGAAACGGATTGGGGCTGGCAAATTCTCAAAATATTATTCTGGGGCATGGTGGAAGCATCAAGGCAAACAGCACCAAGGGCAAAGGAACTACCTTTACCGTTACTTTTGATTTTGCCTGAAAAGCCATTTTGTAGAAATTTGAACTTTTTACTGCTTCTTATACCTGCGGGATCTATACCCGGAAATTTTTTGAAGTCCCTTGTACAGTTTATTTTGCGGCACCTTTTTGTCATCACCCATCAACATTCCCCACGGCTTCAGACTATCTACCTGGTCGCAGATTATTTTTATAAAAGCAATTGTGGGCACCGATAAAAAAAGCCCCGATATTCCGGTGAGTGCGCCGCCGATGATAACGCCTAATATTGAAATAAGTGCGTTTATGCGTAACCGTGAGGCCACGATATTGGGCATCAAAATGTTTACATCAATCATGTGTATCCCATAAAGTATCACCACTATCCATATAATATCGCTGGTGTTATTGCTGGTAGTAAGTGTTACCAAAACGGTAAACACAGTTGCTGTAAACATACCTATGTACGGTATGAGATTTAAAACAGCCGCAAAAACCCCAAAAAAGATTGCGTATTTAACTCCCAGGATCAGCAGCCCTGCTGAATTGGCGGTGGCCACTATCGACATTTCTATCAACAGCCCGATCATATAGGTGCGGATCATAAGCTTAGATTGCATGATAACGTTTTCTACATCTTCTTTTTGTTCTTTTTTGAAGACGGCAAACAAAAACCTTCGGATGTGTATTCTGTAATACAACAAAAGAAAAGTGTAGATTGGCATTAATATTAACAGCATGATGCCCTCTGTAATGGAAAAAAAAGTATGTTGCAGATAGCCCGTTCCTGATGCCTTTAGTTTATCAGCCTGTTCATTCAGGTATTGGTTTTGTTCGCTTAAAGAAATGTTTAGCTTCTCCTTTACCCAATTCTGCACAGGCAACAAAATGCTCATTTAAATGTTCTTTGATAGATGGTACATCTTTTAAAAAGCCCGATATCTGGCTGCTTAAAAAGTAAATGAGTCCCACGATAAAACTAAGCGCCAACAAAACAGCAATGCTTATAGAAATAATTTTACCCGCATGTTTTCTTTCTAAATAAGCCACCACTGGCAGCAACAACACCGTTAATAACACTGCAAATACAAATGGGATCAAAATGTTTTGCGCTACATTGATAAAAAAACAAATAAAAAAAATAACCAAAAACTGAAAGGCCAGTTTTACATAATAAGGTGATTGATTGTTGACTATCATTGAAACAAGATTACTTATAAAAAACCCTCATGCAACTTAATGTATGAGGGTTGATGTTAATTTAGCAAGACTTATCAAAGACTCTGTATCCATTTTATTACTTCATCTTTAGTTTTCCCGAGCCTTTGTTGAACTCTTCCAACAAATTCATCGTCTTTCCCTTCATCGCGTCTTAAATCGTCATCCGTAAGATCGGCATACGCCTGCTTCATTTTTCCTTTTATTTCATTCCAGTTTCCCTGGAGTTTTAATTGCCAATTTTCCATTTGATAATAGTTTATTAAGTTTTTAAATTAAAGATTAGGTTGCCCGGTTAATTACTTTTAAAAGAATTGCAATAATTGCTATAACCAGCAAAATGTGAATAAGGCCTCCTGTGTAAAATCCACCCAGGAACGAAATGGCCCAGATAATTACAAGAATTACGGCGATTACATACAATAGATTTCCCATTTTTTTTAAGATTTAATTGTTACTGAATAAAAGTTAAAAATGTTTATAGACCATTAAACCGCTTAAGCCGATTTTTTTGTCAGGCTCTCCTTATTACTCCCAGAATAATTGAGATAACTGCTATCACCAACAGTATGTGAATAAGACCTCCTGATACATGGTAAACCAGAAAGGAAATGATCCAGATGATTACCAGTATAACGGCGATTATATATAACAGGCTTCTCATTTTTATCTTTTTAAGTTTTTAGTTTAAAATCAGTTTCAACATTTTATTTATACAAAACTTTGCCAATTTTTTTTTTCGATGAAAATGATTGCTGATGCTTGTTTTGTGTTGCAAAAAAACGGATGACTTATGATTTATGGGGAATTCAATACACGAATTGAGCACAAAATACCGGCTCAAATTATTTTAGGTTTAAAAGATCGATAGTGGATTTGATAATGGAAGAAACAAAAGGTTTTGATATAAAGTAATCTGCTCCCTGATTGAGCGCTGTATCGATTTCCTCGGTGGAATTTTGGGCCGTCATCATTACAATTTTTGCTGCCGGAAACTGGTGCCTGATTTCACTTATAAAATCGATTCCGAAACCATCTGCAAGTCGGTTATCTAAAAACAATATAGAAGGGTTGATTTCACTAATGTTTTTCTTTGCGTCTGCAATAGAGTTTACACAAGTTGGTCTCAGATTTTTTTGGATCAATACATTGGAAAGCAATATGCAAAGATCTTGCTCGTCTTCCACGATCAGTGCATTTAATGGTACGGGATCTTTCATTACAAAACATTTGAAGTGTTCAGCGGGGGTAGCAATTGTGTGGCAATTTATCTGCCAATGTATTAGCGGAAAACTTTTTAAAAATGTTGAACTTAAATGATAATAGCTCGATCTAAATAAAAAATTGACCGAGGCATTGTTTGCAAAACCATAACTTAGCTAATTCCAAAAAATTATTATGGCAGCAGGTGATATCTTCGGGAGAATATTTTTGATCATTAAAAATGTTGCTAAGGAATTTTCTACAGATAATACTTTAAAATACAGCGCATCACTTGCTTATTACGCAGTTTTTTCTATAGCTCCTTTGCTGGTGGTCATAAGTAGCCTGTTCGGCTTATTTTTCGGAAAAGAGGCGATGAATGGCCAGATTTATCAGCAACTAAACAGCGTGGTGGGCAGTAACGCTGCTATCCAAATTCAGGATACCATCAAAAATATTCATCTTTCGGGTAATAATTTTTTTGCCACCTCGATAAGTGTTGCCGTATTGCTAATTGGTGCCACCAGCATGTTTGGAGAAATACAGGATTCTATTAATAAAATATGGGGCCTGCGAATAAAGCCTAAAAAGGTTTGGTGGAAATTGATTTTAACCAGGCTGGTATCTTTTTCTTTGATAATAAGTTTTGCTTTTATAATGATGGTGTCGCTGGTATTAAATGCATCGGTGGCGGCATTTGGAAAATTTATCGGAAAGTATTTTGCTCAATACAGCGTGTACTTTATTCAACTGGCTGAAGGTGCACTTTCTTTTGCCGTTTCGGCGATTTTGTTTTCACTGATCTATAAAATCTTACCCGATGCCAAAGTAAAATGGCGGGTAGTTTTAGTGGGCGGCCTTATAACCGCGGTTTTTTTTACTTTTGGAAAACTGGCGATCGGATTTTATTTAGGCCGTAGTAATTTAACCTCTTTATACGGGGCGGCCGGGTCTGTAATAATTTTAATGGTTTGGGTATATTATAGTTCAATAATTTTATACCTTGGGGCGGAATTCACAAAAGTTTATGCTAAATTGTATGGCGTAAAGATTTTACCAAATGATTATGCTGAATGGATCATTGCCGGAGAACATCCGCCTAATGCTACGAACCAAAAAACAACAAATTAAGCTAACTTTGCAACCCTAAACTTTTTTTTGAAAGTTATGAAGAAGAAAATTCTGATTATTGACGACGACTTCGATATGTGCGCTTTATTAAGCAGGTTTCTCGAAAAAAGAGGATATGAAACCGAAATCGCCCATAATGCAGCTAAAGGTCTTTTAAAATTTAATGAAGCTCACTTCGATATTGTTCTTTGCGATTTCCGCCTTGGCGATAAGGATGGCAAAGATGTGTTAATGAAGATAAAAGAGATAAATCCCAAGACGATCGTGATCATTATTACCGGCTACTCCGATATTAAAACCGCAGTAGATGTAATTAAGCTTGGCGCGTTCGATTATATTACCAAGCCGCTTATTCCTGATGAAGTAATTAATGTAATTGAGAAAGCGCTTGCGGCGCCGGCTTCCGATCAACCTGCTGTTTCCTCAACACCACCGCCCCAAAACGGTACAGTAAAAAATAAAAAATCATATTCCCTTTCTGCAAACAAAGAATTTTTGGTTGGCCAGGATGGCGAAACTGCAAAGGTTTACAAGCAGATAGAAATTGTAGCTCCTACCAATTATAGCGTAATACTTTACGGCGAAAGTGGAACAGGAAAAGAAGTAATCGCCAAAACTATTCACGAATCCAGCAACCGCCGCGGAAAGCCGTTTGTTGCAATGGATTGCGGAACCTTGTCTAAAGAACTTTCAGGCAGCGAACTTTTTGGACATGTAAAAGGCGCCTTTACCGGAGCAGTGAATGATAAGGAAGGACATTTTGAATTAGCCAACGGTGGAACGCTGTTTCTTGATGAGGTTTCGAACCTGGCAAAAGATGTTCAGGCTTCTTTGTTGCGGGTAATTCAGGAAAGAAAATTTAAACGTGTTGGCGGCACCAAAGAAATGGATGTGGACGTAAGGATCATTGTTGCCTCAAACGAAAACCTGCAGGAAGCCTATCAAAAAGGAAAATTCAGGGAAGATCTTTATCATCGCTTTAATGAATTTTCTATTAATCTTCCGCCATTGCGCGATCGAAAAGGTGACATTCCTCTTTTTGCAGAATTTTTTCTTGATAAAACCAACCAGGAACTACAAAAAAATATAGAGGGATATGAAGAAGATGTGGAGGAAATGTTTTTGAATTATTCATGGCCAGGCAATTTAAGAGAATTTAGAAATGTGGTACGCCGGGCAGTTTTATTAACATCGTCAGGTAAAATAAATTCAAAAGTATTGCCGTGGGAAATCACCAAGTCATTGCTTGAAAATGAATTTTCCGGCAGTCCGAAGTCGGAGGAATTTTTACAGAGTAGCGAGTTGCGCTATAAAGAGATTGATCTAAAAGACGCCGCAGCCAAAGCAGAATATGAAGCGATTATGAACGTATTAAAAGAAGTGAATTTTAATAAAACCAAGGCTGCCGAAATTTTAAAAATTGACCGCAAAACTTTGTATAATAAAATAAAAATTTACCAGTCTTTATAGACTTCCTTTAATTAACCCGTTTTCGTATATTGTCTTTTCGGTATGCAATTTGTCTGGTAATAAAATTGTAAAATCTACAAAATCAATTATATGACAGAGCAAAAAATTCCGATGACAACCGTCTCTTCTGTATTGGAGAAACTGCGCATTAAAAAATTTGATAACGAGTTTGCGATGACGCCTGAAGGGTTTACTGCAGGCAATAATAAATTCTATAATCCGGAAGATCTAAAAATCATTCGTACTTATCGTTTTGAAGGAGAATCCGATCCGGGAGATAGTGCGATCATTTATTTAATAGAAGCCAACGACGGATTAATTGGCTATAGCCTTGATGCCTATGGCGTTTACAGCGATCATGGAGACGATGGCTTTGACGATTTTATTAGAAAAATTCCGGTAGATGAAAGAGAAGAACAGCAAATTTTTACCGATTAATTTTCATAGATTCTTTTAATTGCTTCCTTATTCTTTTCCATAACTACCTTTCTTTTCAAGACTGAGTTTTGGTGTCATCTCGCCTGTTTCAATGCTCCATTCGTAAGGCAGCAATTCAAATTTTTTTATTTGCTCCACGTGATTCAGAAATTGGTTATAATGCTCCACTTCTTTTTTATAAAGATTATGCACCTGAGGATCTTCAATAATTTTTTGGTTATCAGAACAATCAATATTGCGCTCTTTACACCAGTTTTTTAAATTGGAAAAGTTAGGAACGATAAGGGCGCCAACAAACTTTTCACCGGCGCCGATCACAATCAAATTTTCAATAAAATTAGATTCCTTCATTTTATTTTCTATCGCCAGAGGCGCAACATATTTACCGCCGCTTGTTTTAAACATTTCCTTTTTGCGATCCGTAATTTTCAAAAATCTTCCGTCCACCATCATTCCGATATCGCCGGTTTTATACCACCCGTTTTCCATCGAGTCTGCTGTTAGCTCCGGATTTTTATAATATCCCATCATTACATTAGGACCTTTGCATAAAATTTCTCCGTCGTCTGCAATCTTTACTTCTACATTTCTTATTAAAGGGCCCACGGTTCCAATCTTCCTGTCTTTTTCTTCGTAGCGATTTACACTGATTACCGGAGAGGTTTCTGTAAGGCCATATCCTTCCATAATGGGAACTTTCGCCGCCGTAAATATTCTTATAAGCCGTACCTGGCAAGCGGCGCCGCCACTTACAATACATATAATGCGGTTGCCCAGCCCTTCGCGCCATTTACTAAAAACTAGTTTGTTGGCAAGGGCAAGCTGCATATTATAAAACACACCCTGGTTTTTATTGAGCTCAAATTTTGTAGCAAGACCGTGTGCCCAAAAGAATAATTTTCGTTTGATGCCTGTAAGCTCATCGCCCTTGCGCATTATTGTTTCATAAACTTTTTCGAGGAGCCTCGGCACCGTAGTAAAAAGATGAGGCTTTATTTCCTTTAAATTATCACCGATGGTTTCCATGCTTTCGGCAAAATAAATGGGACAGCCTTTATATAGATAAAGGAAACTTACCATCCGCTCGAAAATATGATTCAGCGGTAGAAAGCTTAACGCCACCAAATTATTTCCCGGAGGAAAACAAGGTATGCTGTCCATTACATTGCTAAGAATATTTTTATGAGAAAGCATTACTCCCTTGGGTTTTCCTGTTGTGCCCGATGTGTAGATAATCGTAGCCAGGTCTTCATATTTTATTTTGTCGGCAATGGCTTTTACCTGGGCGAGGTGTGTATCATTTCCGAAAGATAAAAGTTCCTCCCAGTGCCTGGCTTCTTCTGTTTTTTCGAATGAATAAATTTCTTTCAGATCAGGAAGAGCTGCTTTGATATTGTTTACTTTTTGCAGCAAACTATGATCGTTTACAAAGATCATTTTTACTGCTGCATCTTTTAAAATAAACTCAAGTTCAAATTCGCTTATGGTTGGATATACCGGCGTAAGCACGGCGCCGATCTGCTGCACGGCAAGATCAAGCATTACCCATTCCGGGCGGTTTTTTGAAATTACTGCAATCTTATCTCTTCCTTCTGCAGTATTATCTCCGGGTCCGATACCGGTTTGCACCAGGCCGGCGCTAAGCTTGTTTACAATATTTGCCACATCTGCTGTTGTGTATTCTTTCCACACTCCTTCTTTTTTGCCGGCAAGCATTATTCTTGATGGAGCTTCTTTTAGTTGAACGTCGATACAATCAAACAATCGGGAAGGTTTCGTCATAATAGTTATTGTTTTTCGGAAAAATGCAAAAATCTACATTCAAGCTTATGCAGATGCAGCTTCTAAATTAAGCAATTAACAGAAACAAAAATTCGTAAAGATTTGAATGAAATTGAACTCACGCTGGTCAACGGTAATATTGGCCTTTGGGAATTTTAAAGATGCTGTTTTTTTGAAAATCGTTAAATGCGATGTACTCTGCAGAGTGAGTGGCGGTCCAGTTTTGGTAAGCTGATAAATTTTGCGCGGCTCCAAAAACCCATTGGTTATACATCGGAAACATTCCTCTTTCCAACAGATCTTTTTGCAAATCAAACAGCTTCATCGGAAATTGTGATGCATAATCTTTGTTCCAATCAAGAATAAAACGCGTTCGGATCATGGTGAGTGTTTCTGCATTTAGGCCGTTGATCACCACCGAATTTTGCTTGTTCATTGTTGTTAAAAAGGCCACTTCAAATTTGTTTTTATCTTTTGCATCGCTTAGCAGGTTTACATCGCCGAAAAGCCTTTTGTATCCATCCAGTAAAATATGTTTTACTTCTGCCGTGCGTGCAGTAAACGATTCAATATTGATAAAATTTTCGCCATAAATAAGGCACCAGATTTTCTCTTTTATGGACGCGTAATATTTACAAGCATTGTAGTAATTGTTTGCATAAGACGGATCCATTTCAATTCCCTGCTCCCACAATTTTATGGCGTTTGGATCCTGCCGGCTCCAGAGCAATTCCCCATATTCGTTGTACAATGGCCCGCTTCCGGGAAAGGTTTTAATTGCTTTTTTATATAATTTTTCTGACTCTTTTGGCTGTCCAAGCGCATTGTAGACAGTTCCCGCAATCTGGTAGGTTTGGTCGTCAACATTATCCTTATCTAAAAAAGGCTTAAGAACAGCAAGCGCTTTATCATTTTGACGGAGCAAATAATAATTGTATGCCAGGTCTTTTGCAATGGCAATATTGCCCGGCTCCTGTTGCAGCGCCCGAACCAAAATAATAGAAGCATTTGCGTAATCGCCCTGGCGCATAAATGTTTTAGCATTCTGATGCAGTTTTTCAATATCATCCTGCTGCGCAAAAAGGCTCATGGACAGAAAACAAAAGGCAATAAAAAATAAAGCTTTCTTCATCAGGTAAAGATAAAATACTTTATCGCCCGAAATCTTTATAAAATCAAAATTTTATATCGATGCGGGGAAACAAACAAAGACCATGCGTTTCTGAAACCTTATGCGATAAGGTGTGTAAGAAGGCCATCTCTTAACTTCGGCTCAAACCAGGTGCTTTTCGGCGGCATTACATTGTTGGTATCTGCAATGTCAAACAACTGTTGGATGCTTACAGGGTAAAGACTGAAAGCAATTGCCCATCCTTCTTCATCCACTCTTTTTTCCAGTTCGCTCAGGCCTCTTATGCCTCCGATAAAATCAATGCGTGTATCGGTGCGCTGATCGTGAATGCCTAATATCGGCTGTAGCAAATTGTTCTGTAAAATAGTTACATCCAAAATTCCGATCGGGTCGGTAGAAAATGTGCCTTCCAGTGCGGTAAGCTTGTACCATTGCCCGTTTAAATACATTCCAAAGTTATGAATCGCTTCGGGCGAATAGGCTCCTGATACTTTTTCTACTGAAAAATCATTATTTAGTTTAGATAATATTTCTGCTTCTGTAAAGCCATTCAGGTCCTTCACCACTCTGTTGTAATCCATTATTTGCAATTCCGATGCAGGAAACAAAGTTGAAAGAAAATATCCGGCCTCCTCATTATCTGCAAGGTGATATTTTACTTTGGCTGCCGAGGCTACCCGGTGATGGCCGTCTGCAATATAGGTGCACTCAACATCGGTTCTGAAAATTTCCGTAATTCGGTCGATCACTTTTTCATCACTGATAACCCAAACGGTATGTTGGATTCCATCATTTGCTGTAAAATTATAAACAGGGCTCTTTTCCGATTTCCACTTGCTCATAATTTCGTTCAGTTCATCAATGTCCCTGAAAGCAAGAAATACATTTCCGGTTTGGGCGCCGGTTGTTTTTATGTGGTTAATTCTGTCTAATTCTTTTTCAGGCCTTGTGAATTCATGTTTTTTTATAAGCCCGGCCTCGTAGTCTTCCACAGAGCTACAGCAAACCAACCCGGTTTGGGTTTTTTCATTCATGGTTAACTGATAAATATAATAACAAGGTTTGTTTTCGCTAAAAAGTACCGGCCGGCTTATAAATGCATCTAGGTTTTCTTTGGCTTTTTCATAAACTTCTTTGCTGTGCACATCGGTGTTTGCGGGAAGATCGATTTCGCTTTTAGTGATGTGCAAAAAAGAATATGGGTTTCCTTCGGCTTCTATTTTTGCTTCTTTGGAGTTTAATACATCATAAGGCCGTGAAGCTACCTGTTTTGCAAACTGGGGCTCCGGTCTTAACGCGGTGAAAGGGGAAATAGAAATCATGTATTATTAATTTTTTAGCCTGAAAAGGCAGTAAACTTTTTCTAAGGGCTGCAAATATAAACAATCATTTCATGTTTTAGAAAGGCGGCCAATCAAGCTTTTCGGGCAATAGCGCTTATTTCTTATGCCATGGCCAATGTAGCAATACTCAGCCGCACGTTATTGATTTTTAAAATTGCGGCTCCGCAGGCTTCTAAGGTTGCGCCGGTAGTAATTACATCGTCTACCAGTAAAATATGCTTTCCTTCTAAAAGCTGCGGCTGATTTACACTAAACGATTTTTCAACATTAATCCAGCGTTCCGCACGATGTTTCTTTGTTTGAGTTTGAGTGGATACAATGCGATGCACTGCATTTTTAACAACCGGAACATTCATCGTTTCGGAAATTCCTTCACATAAGATGGCCGCCTGGTTGAAGCCGCGTAGCTTTTCTTTTTTTTCGAACAACGGTATCGGAACAATTACATCAATATTAAAACGATTACTGTTTAATAAACTTTTACCTATTAATTCGCCAAGATACCGGCCTGCTTTTTTGTTGCCTTTATATTTGAATTCGTGAATGATGTTTTGGATGGCTGATGCCTTTGAGAAATAAAATTCGCTCATGGCCGATGTAACTGCTATTCTTCCCCAAAATCTTTTTTCAACGGGATTGTTGGCGTGCATGGCAAAATTGGTATGCGGCAGATCATTAATGCATTGCAAACAAATCAAATTTTCTTTATCAATAATATCGCTTCCGCATCCAATACAGTTGTGCGGATAAAATAAATGAAAAATGGGCAGCGATGTGATGAATGATTGTTTCAAATGATCAAATTTTCAAAACAAATACCGGTACAATTCTTCCACTTTTGCCAAAGGAACTACTTCAATATTCAATTTTATTTTTTCCAATTCCTTTGAGTTGTATTTACTTACAATAATTTTTTCAAAGCCTAATTTTTCCGCTTCAGCAATGCGTTGTTCAATCCGGTTTACGGCTCTTATTTCTCCGCTTAATCCTACTTCTGCCTGCAAAGCAGGTATGCATGGGCAGCGCCACATCTTCATATGATGAAAGCAATGCGCTTAAAACCGCAAGGTCAATTGAAGGATCTTCTACTTTTAATCCGCCGGCAATATTGATGAAAACATCTTTTACTCCAAAATGAAAACCACCTCGTTTTTCTAAAACTGCCAGCAATAATTGTAATCTTCTTAGATCAAAACCTGTATTGGTTCTTTGCGGGGTTCCATAAACACTTTGTGTAACCAGCGCCTGCACTTCTATTAATAACGGACGAATTCCTTCCATTGTTGCCGCAATGGCAACGCCGCTTAGCTGCTCTTCTTTTTGTGTGATTAAAATTTCTGAAGGATTATTTACCTGGCGCATGCCTTCGCCGGTCATTTCATAAATGCCCAGTTCTGATGTTGAACCAAACCGGTTTTTCAACGTTCGTAAAATGCGGTAAGCATAATGCCGGTCGCCTTCAAACTGCAAAACCGTATCAACCATGTGTTCCAGTATTTTTGGGCCGGCAATACTTCCGTCTTTGGTGATATGTCCTATTAAAAAAACCGGGGTGTTGGTTTCTTTGGCAAATCGCTGAAACTCTGCGGCACTTTCTCTTATCTGGGAAACGCTTCCAGGCCCTGACTCGATATAAGGCGATTGAAGTGTTTGCACAGAATCAACAATCACCAGTTGCGGCTTTAATTTTTTTATTTCCTTAAAAATAGTTTGGGTATTGGTTTCTGTAAGTAAGAAGAAATGATCGTTGTTGATTTGCAAACGATCGGCGCGCATTTTTATTTGCTGTTCACTTTCTTCGCCACTAATATATAAGGTAACGGTATTTTTTAATTGCAACGAAGCCTGTAAAAACAAAGTGGATTTACCGATGCCCGGTTCGCCGGCTACCAGCACAAGGCTTCCCAAAACAATACCTCCACCCAGTACACGATTAAGTTCTGCATCTTCAGTAACAATTCTTTTTTCTTCTCCGCTGGTAACATCATGCAGCGAAATAGTTTTAAGTCCGCCGCTTAATCCGGAATATTCTTTCCATTCCTGTTGCCGGCTTTTCAGTGCCTTTTACAATTACTTCTTCTACAAAAGTATTCCACTCCTGGCATGATGGACATTTACCAACCCACTTTGCACTTTCCTGTCCACAGTTCTGCAAAAAAAAGCAGTCTTCGTTTTACTCATCAATTCGTTTTTATGAGCGATGAAATTAAACAAACCTTTTTAAGAGCAATCAAAATCGAAAGATAAAATATACGGCTTCGCATAATTTGGAAACATGATCGTTATAATAATTATTACAAAATATAAATTTGAGAAAAGCCAAAAAGTAGATAAATCACTTTTTAAATAACACGGCTGATGAAGTTGTTGAAGAAGAATCACCATGCGACTTTGTTTTTATTCAACCATAAAAACGTGATGATCTTTTTTTAGCAATTAATTATAAGTAAACAGCACGCCTGTCTATGAAATTATAAAAAGTAAAAGAGCCAGTATTACTACCAACTCTTTGTACTTACTAACCCATTAAATTCTATTGCTAAATTACAAATTGCAACCAGATAAACAAATTAATTTTCGGCGATGTGAATAAATTATCCAGCCATTCTACGCTTAAAAGCCGGAAGTGCCATTAATTTGTTTTATTTTGATTATCAATGATTTATGGCCTATATTTAGTCGTCTTAACATTTTCTAAAAAATAATCTGATAAAAATTATGTTTATAATATAAACTACTTTATTTTTGTGTTAAATTTACAATCATGCACAGGTTTGCTGTTATTCCTTTTTTATTTTTTTATTCATTGGGAAGTGCCCAGATAAAAATTAGTGGTAAGGTTTCCGATAATCATAACAAGCCTATAGTGGGGTCAAGTATAACCCTTATCGATTCTTATGATGGAGCAACATCTGATTCGTTGGGTAATTATTCATTTATTACCAGCGAAAAAGGACCGCAGGTTTTATCCGTCACTTCATCGGGATTTAAATCATCCGATCAGAAAATAAACATTGACAGTATTCCCCTCATTATTAATGTGGCGCTAAAAGAAGCCATCACAGAATTAAAAGCGGTGGTTATAACTGCCGGAACTTTTGAAGCCGGCGACCAAAAAAGAGCGAGCGCTTTAACACCGATTGATATTGTAACCACTGCAAGCGCCAATGGTGATATTACATCGGCTCTAAAAACTTTGCCCGGTACGCAACAAGTAGGCGAAAGCGAAGGATTGTTTGTGCGGGGAGGAACGGCGTCTGAAACCAAATACTACATTGATGGTTCTTTAGTGAATAATTTTTATTACAGCAGCGAGCCGGGCCAGGCAACGCGCGGAAGATTTAATCCTTTCTTATTTAAAGGAACACTTTTTAGTTCGGGCGGTTATTCTGCTTTGTACGGACAGGCGCTTTCATCGGTTCTTTTGTTAGAATCAATTGATCTTCCTGAAAAAACGTCTGCCGATTTTGGGCTTTCCTATTTGGGCGCAAATGCCGGCATTCAAAAATTGGCAAAAAATAAAAAGTCATCCTGGGGCATTACCTATTCTTATGTAAACCTTGCGCTGGTTTACAATCTTATCAAACAAAAGTTCGATTATTTCAGAGTACCGGTAGTTCATGAGGCTGATGCCAATTTCAGAATAAAAACTTCTGCCACCGGCATGTTTAAATATTATGGATATTTTAGTTCTACCGACGTGGCCTTTAGAAACCAGGATGTGGATTCGTTAAACATGAAAGATGCTTTCGCTCTTAAAAATGTTAATATGTACCACAATATTTCATGGAAAGAAAAAATAGGAAAAGGCTGGAGATTAAATGCGGGCGCATCTTACAGTACCAATAAAGATAAAATCAACAACGAACTGCAGGATGAAGATAATAAGCAAGTGATCAGCAGCGATCCTTCCAATGGATATAAAAATTTCAACCTTGTTAATAAAGGTCAGTTTATTAATTCAAAATTGGTCTTTGAAAAGAAATTAAGTGGATTGAGTGCCATTCGCTTTGGAGGCGAGTATAATTTTAGCGATGAGAAAACGACTTACACTCCTTATGGCGGTATTGAATATCCGCAATCAATTAAAGAAAATATTTTATCCGGATTTGCAGAAACGGACATTTACATTACCAACAATCTTGCTGCAAAAGTCGGCGCACGCACGGAGCATTCGCAGTTGCTAAATCAATGGAATTTGGCGCCGCGCATTTCTTTTGCGTATAAATTCCCAGATAAAAGCCAGGTTTCTATTGCTTATGGCCTTTTTTACCAGGATCCTGAAAGTAAATACCTGCCATCCATTAATGCATTGCACTTTACCAAAGCCACTCATTATATTGCGCAATATCAAAAAATTACCAGCGATTATACTTTCAGGACAGAATTGTTTTATAAAAAATACGATGATTTGATCAAAACAAGCGGAACCTACGGAAGGTTAACAGCCATTAACAATAATGGCTTTGGCGAAGCAAAAGGAATTGAAATTTTTTGGCGCGATAAGAAGACGATTAAATTTGTAGATTATTGGGTGTCTTATTCTTATTTGGATACAAAACGCGATTTTTTAAATTATCCATTTGAAATTGAGCCTTCATTTGCCGCAAAACACACTGCATCTTTGGTGGTTAAAAAATTTGTTCTGCCATTAAAAACCCAGTTTAATGCATCGTACACTTTTGCTACCGGGCGACCATATTATAATTTGATGTACGACAACAATAGCGCTGATTATAAAATAGCAGCGGAGGGGCGCACCAGGGATTATAACAATGTTAGCTTCAGTGTAAATTATTTGCCCAACATCGGTAAAACAAATGCAAAAGCAAACAGCGTTGTGGTATTATCAGTTACCAACGTGCTTGGCTTTAACAATGTGTATTCTTATAATTATTCAATCGACGGAAAAAATAAAGTTGCCGTTACGCCGGCTTCAAAAAGATTTCTCTACATTGGATATTTTGTTAGCCTTGGAATTGATAGAACGCAGGATGCCATCAATAATCATTTGTAAACCGGGATCTTAAAAATTTTAAATAAAAAATAAAATCAAACAAAAATGAAAAAGACAATTTTAATGGCTGCAATAATATGTGTTGCAAGCTTTTCTTATGCGCAAAGCGATAAATATGTTAGCGCCATGAAATCTAATATTGGTCAATTGGATTCGGTAATGGTAAAAGGCAATGGCGCAGACCTCGCAAATAATTTCGCGAGAATTGGAGATGCGGAAAAAACACAATGGCTTCCTTATTATTATGCGGCCTATTGCACGGTAGTTAGCGGGCTCACTGAAAAAGATGTGTCGAAGAAAGATGCGCTGGCAGATAAGTCAGAGCAATTGCTCACAAAGGCCGCTACTATTTTGGGAAAAGACAATTCCGAAATAAGTGTAATTAAAAGCATGATTGCTACGCTTCGTATGACGGTGGATCCTCAAACCAGGTACATGACTTATGCTTCTGAGATAAGCCAAAATATAGAAAAAGCCAAATCGCTGGATCCAACAAATCCTCGTCCGTATTTATTAGAAGCGCAAAATAAATTTTATACGCCCGAAGCTTTCGGTGGCGGAAAAGATGCCGCTAAGGAGTCTTTTGATAAAGCAAAACAGTTGTCGGATAATTTTAAACCTGAGTCTGAACTTTCGCCAAATTGGGGAAAGGCAAGTTTGGATTATTTCCTGTCTCAATACAAATAAAATAATATGGACGAACAAATAACTATGACGGAGCGCGAAAGCCTGATGTTGATTACTTCTATGATCAACAAAGCAAAAAACAGGCTTAGTGAAAACGGATTGTTGTATATTCTTTGGGGATGGCTCATATTTATATGCTGCATTGTGCAATTTGTGGCGTTGCATTTTTTCGACAATCAAAACGCCTATTATATTTGGTATATTACCTGGCTGGCGCCCATTTTTCAATTTTTTTATTTACGTAAAAAACGCAAAAGATCAAAAGCAAAAACATATACCGACGAAATTATTGCTTTCGTTTGGCTTGTGTTTGTGCTTTGCATTGCGTTGTTGGTTTTTATGCTGATCTATATTAAAGCATACAATGGTATTAATCCGGCAGTGTTAATTATGTATGGAATGCCTACATTTCTTTGCGGCGTTATTTTAAAATTTAAGCCATTAAAAATCGGCGCTGTTGGTTGCTGGCTGCTTGCTATAATATCAACATTAATGGTTTATGAATATCAATTGTTGTTGATTGCTTTGGGCGTAATAGCCGCGTGGATTGTGCCGGGCTATTTATTAAGACAACGGTTTAAAAGGCAAAGCTGACATAAAACCCAAATTGCCGGTTTGAAAAGAAAGTATTCGGCCTGCCATTGTTTTTTTGTTTGATAATAAAAACGAAGCAGTTATTGCACAAACATTTAAGGAACGGTTTATAAGAATTTGCAAATAACAATAATGGAGTTTAAAGACCTTGATCCTATATTACATTCTCAGTTACGGCTCGCCGTTATGTCGCTTCTTATAAGTGTAAAGGAAGCAGAGTTTACTTTTCTTAAAGAAAAAACCAACGCAACTTCTGGAAACCTAAGTGTACAAATAAGCAAATTAAAAGAAGCGGGTTATATCGAAATCGTTAAACAGTTCCACAATAATTATCCTCAAACTATTTGTAAAATAACGCCGGAAGGCATAATCGCTTTTGAAAATTATGTAAAAGCGCTGCAGAGTTATATGACGCTTTAATTATCCAAAGCCGAAATCAGCTTTTTCTACTTTTTGGCTTTTATGAAATTTATATCGCTGTTATAAAACAAAAAAATAGCCGCCCATTTTGGACGGCTATCAGCTTTGGTTTTTAAATCGGAATTATTATTTGGTAACCTTTTGGGTAAATCTTTCTGTTGCTGAAATAAACTGGATGAAATAATTTCCTGAAGGAAGTTTTGATAATTCATCTATTCTTACATTGTTTAAACCTTTAGTTACCTGTACGGTTTTAGAAAACACTTCTTTGCCCTGAACGTTGATCACTTTGGCAGTGATTGTTTCAGATTTGCTCCAATCCATGTTAATATTTAAATAGCTGGTAAACGGATTTGGAGAAACACTTACCACCTGGTTGTCTTTTTTAAGCTTGATGGCAATCACTTTAGAAACATTTTCTTTTCCATCGATATCTATTTGTCTTAGCCTGTAATAAGCTACATTCCCTGCATACGAAGGAATATCATCGGTAGAAGTGTAAGAATGATAAAGTGATGTGGTGCCATGACCTGCAACGGAAGCGCCTTTTGAGAATACGTTGCCATCAAAGCTGCGCTCGATAATGAACTCTCTGCAATTAATTTCCATTGATGTTCCCCAATCAAGTTTTACTGTGTTGTCGTTCAAAAGTGTGCCGGAGAAGCGAGCCAAAATTACCGGCAAAGGTCCGGCTTCAGGATTGATAATGGCAGTTCCGTCATCTGTGAAAATAACGTTGGCATCAGATGCTGATTTTACTCTCGCAATGTTCATGATGGAAGGCACACGTTGTCCCGCACCCGGATCATTTACTTTTACCTGGAATTGCACTTCGTAAGTTTCACCCTGGGCCAAAGTACCTCCTGCAGTTTTTGTAGCGCCGGTTCCCAGCCTGAAGATCACCGTTTTTACAGATCCATTAGAAATATATTCAGCGATATCATCTCCGGAAGCATCTGTTTTTGCACCGGCAGTAATACCAGGCGAGCTAATCACCTTTAATGAATTCGGAACATAGGTAACGGTGTTCGGCAAAGTATCTATCACTACAATATCATTGGCGTTTCCAACACCTGTATTAGAGCCTTTTAAGGTATAAGTAAGTATTTCATTTGCTTCTGCAAGATGATTATTGTTGGCATCTGCAACAGTTTTTTGGATGGTGATGGTAGGATCCTTCATCTTAATTGCAAAGCTGAAAACGCCCGGGAAATAGGAGTCCTGTGTTGTTCCAAATTGCAGGTTTACTGAAGTGGCGTTGGGCAAAATACCATAGCCTGTCCCTACATTAAACATGTCGATATCAATACCCATTTGATCAGTATAGTTGGGATTTTTTGTGGTTACATGAACGCCATTGTTAGTAATGGTGCCATTCCACGGATTGTTGCTTTGATTGGTGGCGTTTGAAAATAAATTGCCATTGATTTTTAAAAAATCTCCGGTGAAGCTGGCCTCGCCTTCCCAGGCTAATACGCCCATTTGTGCATCCGCGGTTCCAAGAACACCCGATGGAACATTTAAGCCGGTTAGAGTAACTGAAGAGGTGGTAGAACTTCCTCCGCTATAAACCTGTTGAAAGCCATCATATAAGCGAATACTGTTGTAATTGAGCGATGGATTTTCGTAAACTACAACGATGCCCCAGCCGCCATGGCTTCCGTAGGTAGTTGGGACCAACTGTTAAAGGAACGTTTCCTACGCTATAAGTGCCGGCACCGTTTTGTTTAACAAATGCTGTAATGTCTGCGTATGCCTGGTACTCGTAGAATCCTGTTGTGAAACTAATTCTGTCAAGCCCAAGTGCGGTTACATCAGAATAGGTGCTTGTAGTACCTTTTCTTATTTTAATGGTTCTGTTTTCAGGTTTTGTAAGGTCATACTCGGAAGTTTTTACGGCACCGCCCCAATATAACCGTGCAAGTTTAATGTTGTTAGTACCTGCAGGAAGAACTAAATCTGAAGTGGAAGAATTTCTGGTAACACTGCCGTTTCCAGACGTTCCGTCAACATCAACGAACTGCATGTTCTGGTCGTTGTTTCCATAGGCGCTGTTTCCATTGGCGCTGTTTCCATTCATCTTGGTAACATCTACACTTTTATCGTTCTTTAAAATGTGCATCAGCGTATTTCCAAACATGGTAGTTCCGCCTTTAATGTTTTCTGAATAAGCCAGGCCGTAGCTTCTTGCCTGGGAATGTGCAAATTGAAACGATAAAAGCGCAAACGCGAACAGCGCTGTTCGGCTCATTTTCTTTTTTAAAGAAGGCCTTGAAGTAAAATTTCTCATTTGGTAAATTTTTTTGTGGTTGAATAATAATACGATGGCCATCATACTGTTTGGATGTACTTTACAGGCATGATCTTTCTGAGAAATTAGGATTGAAATATTCTAAAAAAAATTACAATAAAACGTAAGGAAATATGGAATGGTGCAGTCAACCACTATAAACGGGATAGATAGTTAAGCGTTTGCTTTTCTAAAAGATAGTCTTGGAAAAAATTTAAAGGGATCTTGTGGTGTTCTTTTATGGGATTGGAGCAACAAAAATAGGAATCATTTTCAATAATCAAAATTTTTGGAAGAATTTTTTTTTAGACATCGGCTGCAAGCTGAGTAACCATGCGCTTTTACGGCCCTCCCACGAATTACGTTTTTAAATTGAATAGTTGGGCAGATGCTTTTTTTGCAGGAAACCACGAGGCAATAAGTGCAATAATCAGCGAAGTAAATACCACCAGTATAAAGTCGGTAATTACTAATTTAACCGGAAAATAATCAATTAAAAAAGAATTGCCAACCAGTTTTATCAAATGAAATTTTAATTGTAAAAAGGCAATAATCAAGGCCAAAATAATGCCCGTGCCCGCGCCGGTAACAGCCAACAATATTCCTTCGCTCAGAAATATTTTTTTTATCAAAGTCTTATCGGCGCCAAGCGCCTGAAGTACGCTGATGTCTTTTCTCTTTTCAAGTACCAGCATTGTGAGTGCGCCTATCATGTTAAAGGCAGCTATTATTAATATTAAGGTAAGCACTGCATAAATAAACCATTTTTCCAGGCGCATAGAATTGTACAGGCTGGTGTTTTGCTGAAATTTAGTAAGCACTTTGTATTTATCTCCCAGAAAATGTTGCAATGTTGTTGTAAATTTTTCAGCGGTTGCCGGATCCGTCAATGAAACTTCCAGCGCGCTAAATTCGTTGGGTTGGTAATTCATTTGCTGTTTTACAAAATCAATATTGGTGATCACATATTTGTTGTCAAAATCCTGCTGAATAGAAAAACTGCCGGAAGTAGTGGCATTTCCTTCGCTTAATGCAGCAAGTGGATTGGTGCCGGTTTCACCGGTTTTTTTGGAAGAAAAATAGTGAGGGGAAACAAATTTCTATCCGACTGAACGCCGATAGCGCTTTCAATACCGGAGCCGAGCACCAGTTTGGGATCGTTTAATGTGCCAATATTAAAATTGCCATGATACATTTTTTGCGGCACGCCGGAAACTTTGGAGAAGTTAGCATCAACGCCTCTTAATAAAACTACTGTTTGCTGTTCGCCATTTTGCAATAATGCTTTTTCTTCTACATTGGGCGAAATACCTTTTACGCCTTGCATTTTACTTATCTGCGCAAGTTGCGATTGGGTTAATACAATTGTTTTTCCTTTTGCCGGAAGCACTTTTATATCTGCATAAAAATTGGAATAAAGCGATTGTACCAATCCTTCAAATCCATTAAAAACACTTAACACCAGCACCTGGCACATGGTAGAAAAAGCAATAACTCCCGCAGTTACCCACGAAATAATATTAATTGCATTGGTGCTTTTTTTTGCTTTAAAATATCGCCAGGCAAATTTTAGATACAAAAGAGTTTGAGCGTTTAAGGTTTGGAATCAGTGGTCGGTGGCTGGTTGCCGGTGTTCGGTTCTCCTTTTTTTATATCATCCAGCAATTTTTCTATTTTAAAAACATAATCCAGCGTATCATCCATATAAAAAGTTAATTGCGGTATGCTTCTAAGTTGATGGCGCATTCTTCTTCCCAATTCGCCTCGGATCTCGCTGTTGCGTTCTTTAAATTTTTCCAAAACTGCTTCAGCATCTTTCACCTGGAAAAAACTCAAATAAACTCTTGCCTCAAAAAGATCCGGCGTAATTTTTACAGACGATATAGAGATCATTCCACCATCGATCATGGTAAGTCCCATCTTCAAAAAAATATCATTTAACTCTTTTGCTATTTCAATCGCAACCTGCTTTTGTCTTTTTCCTTCCGTCATGGTTTATAATTATGATTCTTTGTAAAATTAGTTACTTTGCTGCGATTTCAACTTAATAAAGGATCTCAATTGTATAAATGAAGAGTTTACGAACTATTTTTCGCTATGTAACAAAATATCCAAAACTAATATATGCGTATTTTGGTTTTAATATTCTCTCCAATTTATTTTCGGTGGTTTCACTGGGGCTTTTAAGCCCGTTTTTATTGCTGATCTTTAAAAAGCAGAATACGTTAGGCGCCGTTGCAGAAAACACCGGTTTTTTGTCAAAAATCAATCCGGTTAATCATTTTAAAATATGGTTGTACTACGAAGTTCAAAGGCCCGGCGGCGAAGTAAAAGCATTAGGAATTATCTGTATTTTAATTTTAGCTTTCATCATTTTAAAGAATGTTTTTTTATACCTGTCAATTTATGTGTTAACACCGATGCGCAATCTTATCGTAAACGATATGCGCACAAGTATGTATAAAAAAATACTGGTGCTGCCCGTTGGTTATTTTAACGATCAGAAAAAAGGCGACATCATGAGCAGGCTCACCAACGACCTGAGCGATGTGGAAACTTCGTCTATCAATTTGTTGGAATCGCTGTTTCAGAGAACCGGTTACCATCATTTTATTTCTTGCTTACATGGTGGTTTTAAGCCCGCAACTAACCTTGTTCTTAATTTTGTTTTTACCCATTGCAGGATTTATAATTGGCCGCATTGGTCGTTCGTTAAAAAAGCAAAGCACACGCGTACAGGAAAAATTAGGCGCCATACTTTCTACCATTGAAGAAACACGTGAGTGGCATAAGAGTTATAAAAGCATTTAATGCCGAAAAAAAACAATTCCAAAAATTTGACGATCAAAATAATGAATTGCTTACTATAAAAAACAAAGCGCTAAGGCGCCGCGATCTTGCTTCGCCGGTGAGTGAAGTGCTGGGCATTACGGCAGTGGTTTGTGTGTTGTGGTATGGCGGAAGACTGGTTTTAAATAATTCATTTTTGGATCCGGGAGATTTTCTTGCGTACATCCTGATTTTTTCCCAGCTGATACAGCCTTTAAAAAGCTTATCGTGCTGCATCGTACAATATTCGCAAAGGAGCTGCCAGCGTGGACCGGATTGAGCATCTGATAAACGAAGATGTTGAAATAAAGGAAATTGCCAATCCGGTTATTCTAGAATCATTTAAAGATTCGATTGAGTTTAAAAATGTTTCCTTTTCTTATGAGGATAAATTAATTCTAGACAATATTAACCTTAAAATAGAAAAAGGAAAAACTGTAGCACTGGTTGGCTCTTCGGGTGCGGGCAAAAGTACATTGGTTGATTTGGTTCCACGTTTTCATGATTCTGTAAAAGGCGAATTGCTGATAGATGGAATTGATATAAAAAATTATTCGCTGAGCTCCTTGCGCAACCAAATGGGCATTGTAACACAGGAAGCCATTTTATTTAATGATACCATTGCCAATAATATTTCTTTGGGAATGGATAATGCAAGTGCAGAAGAAATTGTCAATGCAGCAAAAATTGCCAATGCACATAATTTTATTTTACAAAAAGAAAATGGTTATGATACCGGCATTGGTGAGCGCGGCAATAAATTAAGTGGCGGAGAAAAACAACGCATAACAATTGCGCGAGCCGTGTTGAAAAATCCGCCAATTTTAATTTTGGATGAAGCCACTTCTTCTCTTGATACTGAAAGTGAAAAGCTGGTGCAGGATGCGATTAATAATCTGATGGCCAACCGCACCAGCATTGTAATTGCTCACAGGTTAAGCACCATCCGGCATGCCGATGAAATTATCGTTTTGCAAAAAGGAAAAATTGTGGAACGCGGCACCCACATGAGTTTGATGGCGCTCGATGGGTTTTACAGAAAGCTGGTAAACATGCAGGAGGTGAAATAATTGGGTTATAAAAAAAGCTGCACCGCAATTGCATCGGCAAATAATTTGCCTGCATCAGTGAGAATTACTTTTTCACCGGAAATGATAAAATTGTCTTTTTCTACTTTTTGGCTTATCACACTTTCTATTCTTTCTCTTTCTCTTTTTGAAAAATTATTTTCGATCCATTGCAAGTCCATTCCTTCAATCGTTCGCAACGAAGTCATAATATATTCATTAAGTTTTTGAGATTCGGTGAGTATTTCTTCTTCAAAAGGAATCACATTTTCATCAATGGATTTCATATAAGCTATATTATTCGCTTTGTTCCACATCCTTATTTTTCCATTATAAGAATGTGCTGAAGGGCCTATACCAATATATTTTTTTCCCTGCCAATAGCTGCTGTTGTGGCGGCTTCTGAAGCCGGGTTTTGCAAAGTTGGAAATTTCATAATGCTCATAGCCGGCATCACGCATCATCTGCATTAATATTGCATATTGTGTTGCCTGCGCATCGCTGTTTACATTTTCTTTCTTTTTTAAAACGATCATTTTTTGCAAAGCTGTTCCGGGTTCAACCGTTAATGCATAACAGGCAATGTGAGGCACATTCATGTCAATCACCTTTTGCACATTTTCTTTCCATTCTTCATCAGAAAGATCGGGAGTGCCAAAGATCAGATCGATAGAAAAATTATTGAAGCCGCTTTCTTTGGCAAGCGCAATGCAGTTGAGCGCCTGTGCCGCATTATGTGCGCGGTTCATCCATAACAAATCTCTTTCGATAAATGATTGAATGCCGATGCTTAACCGGTTGATGCCCGCATTTTTCCATTCGCTTAATTTTTCAACATTGATGTCATCCGGATTGGCTTCTAAAGTAATTTCGGCATCGGGCGCTATCGTATAATTTTTTTTTAGAGAAGAAAGAATCAGTTCTATTTCATCCTGCGAAAGCAGGCTGGGCGTGCCTCCGCCAAAATAAATGGTTTCTATAATTTCTTCCGGAGAAGATAGCACCGCCAATTCATTGGGAGCATCGCTTTTTAAATTTTCGCTTCTTATCGCTATTTCTTTAATTATAGCGCCCACCATTTTTTCTTTTTGAGAAAGCGAAGTGGAGAAATGAAAATTGCAATAATAGCAAGCCTGTTTACAAAAAGGAATATGGATATAAATACCTGCCAAAAATGATGATTTTATCGATTGTGTTGATGTTTACGCATGTTTCAGAATTTCATTTTAGATTTGAAACATTAAATGAAACCGAAGACCGAAAAATATATGAGCCGGGTTGCGCCGCTCATTTTTTTAATGATATTTTTCTTTTCGAATAATACTTTTTCTCAAAAAAAATATTCGGTTCAATATATTTTATCCGGTAAAGATACTTCCAATAAATTAGAGCAACTTGGTTTAAAGTTTAGTTTTGATGAAAGGCAGTCTGCTGTTACTTATTTGAATACGTTGCCGCAAACCCTTTTAAATAAAGGATTTGTTGCTGCCTCGGTTGATTCTCTTACTGTTGATTCTACTGCCGCAAGAGCGGTTGTTTATTTGGGCGAACAATTTAAATGGGTGCAGATAAATACCGATAGTGTAGAAAAGGAAGTATTGAACGGCATCGGCTGGAATGAAAAAGAGTTCAACAATAAAAAAGTTGATTTTCTACATTTAGGCTTATATGAAGAAAAAATTATTACTTATTATGAGAATACCGGCTATCCTTTTGCCGAAGTTGCTTTAGAAAATGTGGTAATAAACGGTAATAAAATACAGGGCGATCTGCGCGTAAAAAAAGGAATGCTTTATCATATTGATAGCATCCGTGTAATAGGAAACGTAAAACTTAAAAATCTTTTTCTGCAGCACTATCTTGATATTTCCAACGGAAGTATTTACAACAATCAAAAATTAAAACAGATTAGTAAGCTTATACAGGAGCTAGCTTTTGTGCAGGAAACGCAACCGTGGAACATTACCATGCTGGGCACCGGCGCCACGCTCAACTTATATCTTCAGCCAAAACGAAGCAGCGAAATAAATGTGCTTGTTGGCTTTTTACCAGGCAATTCTGTTACGGGAAAATCGCAGCTTACGGCCGATGTGCACCTCGATCTGGATAACGCTTTGGGTTCGGCCGAAAATATTTTACTTAACTGGCAACAATTGCAACCACAATCTCCGCGGCTTAACCTGGGCTACACACATCCCTATATTTTTAACTCGAAGTTTGGCATCAATGTATCGTTCGATTTGCTTAAAAGAGATTCGGCATATTTACAGCTCAATTCGGTTTTAGCGCTTCAATATATTATCTCTGCCAGCCAATTATTTAAAATATTTTATCAGAATGAAAACAGCTATTTACTTTCTGGCGGAGTAGATACCAACCAAGTAATTTTTTCCAAAACATTACCCGCCAATATCGATGTAAGTTCCGGCAACGTGGGGCTTGGCTATACTTTTTGGAATACCAATTACCGGTTAAATCCCAGGAAAGGAAGTGAATTTGAAATCTCTGCTTCAGCAGGCATAAAAAAAATTTCGAAGAATAACGATATTGTAAATCTTAAAGATCCTGCAGATCCTTCATTTAATTTCGATGCGCTTTATGATACGATCAAACTAAAAACTTATCGTTTCAGGGCGGTCGGCTCAGCCGCACATTATTTCCCTTTCGGGAAAAATACCACGCTTAAAACGGCCGTAAAATTTGGATGGCTGCAAAGTCCGCAGACTTTTAAAAATGAGCTTTTCCAGATTGGTGGTTATAAAATATTACGCGGTTTTGATGAAGAAAGTATTTATGCAAACAAGTACGCCGTTTTCACTGCAGAATACCGCTATTTGGTGGGCATTAATTCTTATTTTTTCGGATTTTCTGATGTTGGATTTACCAACACAAAGTATAATATTACTCAGTTTTCCAATTCATTTATTAGTGGTGGATTGGGACTTGCATTTGAAACCAAATTCGGATTATTAAATTTAAGCTATGCGATTGGAAAAAGAAACGATGTAAAGTTTGATATTCGCAATTCTTCCAAGATACATTTTGGCTATATCAACTATTTTTGACCCGATGAACCGAAAACGACTTTTATATTTCATGATGATTTGTGTTATGTTATTCGATAATACGTTGTTACATGCGCAAATAGAAAGAGATAGCTCAAAACCAAAACCAACTGATACAGGCAACATTGTCAGAACTGTACAAAAAGCCACCCACGATAGTTTAAAAAAGATCAGTCCTCCCATTGCCGGCACAAAAACAAACCAACAAAATGCGGTTAAAAAAGACAGCGCTCAGATAATTATCACCGCGGATTCGCAGCACTTAGCCGGGCAGATTGCCAACTATGATTCCGCCACTATAGCACAGCCTCCAAAAGCTTATCGCGATATCACTGCTGAAATACTTGTAAAAAATAAATTTATCAATGTAAAAGATAAGCCGGTTTATTTTGTAACGGAAACGCGGCAACCAAAAGGAAAAGAGTTTTTATTTTATGCACTTTGCATTGTTATATTGATACTTGGACTGTTTAAAACATTTTACAGCCAATATTTTAATAACTTGTTTCGCGTATTTTTTAATACGTCTTTAAGGCAAACTCAGCTTACCGATCAATTAATGCAGGCAAAGCTTCCTTCGTTTATACTTAATATTTTTTTTACGCTAACGGCCGGCATGTATATATGGATACTCTTCATCCATTTTCATCCGCCGCGGCTTATCAATAGCAGGATCTTATTGCCATTTTGTATTGTAAGTGTAGCGATTATTTATTTTAGTAAATTTTGTTTACTAAAATTTATGGGCTGGGTTTCTGATATCAGGCAGGCGACTGACAATTATATTTTTGTGTTATTTCTTGTTAATAAGATCACCGGAATTTTGCTGGTGCCTTTTGTTATTCTGCTGGCTTTTGCCATGCCGCAGTGGGTAAACGCAATAACTACCGTTTCTTTGTTGGTATTGGGGTTATTCTTTTTATCCAGGTATGTAAAAAGTTATGGAGTGATTGAGAGAAAATTGCCGATAAATCCCTTACACTTTTTAATTTACATTTTAGGCGCCGAGATTGCTCCGCTAATGATTATCTATAAAGTGGCGATGGATTATCTGATATAAAAAAAATACCATTTTTTTATATATCCTTTCAGCACAAGCGTGACAAAAAATAACTAACTTTGCGATTATTCTTATGACGTCAAAAATGGACATAACGACTGTAGTACAAGCTGAGAGAAAAAAAATAAAAGATATCCAAAACATTCTTATTACACAGGCAAAACCGGAGAGCGAGAAATCGCCTTATTTCGAAATGGCCAGGAAGTATAAGCTCAACTTAAACTTTCAACCGATTATCCGCGTTGAACCCATTCCATCAAAAGAATTTCGCAAACAAAAAATTGATATCCCATCCTATTCTGCGGTTATTTTTACCAGCCGCAATGCGATCGATCATTTTTTCAGAACGTGCGATGAAATGAGAATTACCATCGGGCAGCAGATAAAATATTTTTGTATTACCGAATCGGTTGCCCTTTACCTTCAAAAATTTATTCTTTACAGAAAGCGTAAGGTTTTTTATGGCGCAGATGGCACCAACAAAAGTCTTTTCGATGTAATTAATAAATATAAAGAGGCCGAAACATTTTTGTATCCTTGTTCTCATTCTTTCGATAGCGAAATCACCAACTGGCTGGCTTCTAATAATTGCGCCTACGCAATTCCGGTACTTTATGAAATTATTTCCAACAATGTGAGGGACCTTCTCACCAAACAGAATTATGAGATCATTTGCTTTTTTACGCCACTGGGAGTAAAAAGTTTCGTGGAAAATTTCCCCGACTTTAAGCAAAATGGTACTATGATTGGCGCTTTTGGAGATAATACCCGCAAAGCCGTTATAGCTGCAGGAATGCACCCGGATATTATTGCTCCGCAGCCTAAAATGCCCAGCATGGTTTCTGCCCTTGAAAATTATCTTTCCGGCTTAAAAAAGAAATAATTTTTATAAGCCAGCCGTATTACTTTATCTTTATTACTCTTTTTCTTCCTGAAAACATTCGGAAATCTTTTCATATAAGCCAAAATATAGTTTTTGTGATTTCGGATAGATCGCACGTTATGGCGCAAAAAAATCTCCCCAACCAAGGCCGGGGAGAATATTTATAAAAAGATAGAAGCTTATTTAGAAGTCAACTTTGCAAAATAATTTACAGTGCGTACCAATTGAGAAACATAACTCATTTCATTATCGTACCAGGCAACTGTTTTTACCAGTTGCTGATCGCCAACGGTCAGCACTTTTGTTTGTGTAGAATCAAACAGTGAACCGTAATGCATTCCTACAATATCAGAACTTACAATTTCGTCTTCATTATAACCGTAGCTTTCATTAACAGCAGCTTTCATAGCGGCGTTCACTTCGTCAACAGTTACTTTTTTATTTAAGACTGTAGTTAGATCTGTCAACGATCCGGTAATTACAGGAACCCTTTGTGCAACGCCATCAAGTTTGCCATTAATTTCCGGCAATACCAGCCCGATTGCTTTTGCAGCGCCTGTGCTGTTGGGAACTATATTAGCGGCCGCGGCTCTTGCCCTTCGCAAATCGCCTTTCGGATGTGGTGCATCTAAAGTGTTTTGATCATTTGTGTAAGCATGAATGGTAGTCATAAAGCCGGATACAATACCGAAAGAATCGTTCAATACTTTTGCCATTGGAGCAAGGCAATTGGTAGTGCAGGATGCACATGAAATAATAGTTTCGCTGCCGTCCAGGATATCATGGTTTACATTAAAAACAATTGTTTTTACGCCTCCGGTTGCAGGTGCAGAAATCAACACGCGTTTTGCGCCGGCTGTAATGTGCGCCTGTGCCTTGTCTTTATCTGTAAAAAATCCGGTACTTTCAATTACTACATCCACCTGGTGCGAACCCCACGGAATTTGCGCAGGATCTTTTTGCGCATATATTTTTATTTCTTCACCATTAACAATTATAGAATTGTCGGTGCTTTTTACTTCGGTATTAAATCTTCCCTGCGAACTATCATATTTTAAAAGATGTGCCAATTGTTTGGGACTGGTTAAATCATTAATCGCCACAACCTCTATTCCTTCCATATTGTATATCTGTCTGAAAACCAAACGGCCAATTCTGCCAAAGCCATTAATAGCAACTTTTACTGTGCTCATAATATTTATTTTTTATTTTTAATAGTTGCAAATTTAAGCCTTTGAAAAAGAAATTTCGCTGTAAAATGAATTTTATAACGATTTAATGATCGAAACGCTGGTTAACTGTTTTTACCGCTTACATATCTGTTTCCTTTAACGTAAAAACGATAAGGTAACAGCGCATCTTTTCCTGCGCTTTCCACACCGATTCTTTTGCTTGTTCCGATTTGATCTTCATCAATTGTTATAATTGTCATCCAGCAGATAAATCTCTTCATCGAAAAGTTGTAAACCAGAATGATGTTTAAAAATTCCTAAAGCTTTTCCTACGTTGCCGGGGCCGCGGGTGAGCGTTTTATCCAATTTATTTTTTCCGGTTCTTTGAAGCATGATCTCAATTCCTGTTAATGGTTCGATTGCCCTTATTAAAACCGCATCAGGAATATCTTTTTCATTGGTTACAATATTTAACATCTGGTGCATGCCATAACAGATATAGATGTAAGCCGTGCCAGGCGTGGAATACATGTGTTCGTTACGGGCGGTTCTTCTTCCGCTGAAAGAATGGGAAGCCTTGTCTGTGAGGCCGATATAAGCTTCTGTTTCCACAATTCTTCCGCTGGTTACAAGGCCATTGATGTTGGTAACAATGATTTTGCCCAACAGCTCTTTTGCTATTTTTACAACGTCTTTACGATTGTAAAATGATAAAGGCAACTTCTTCATAATATGCAATAATCTATATTTAGGCTTTTCAGAACAAAGTAAATTATATTTGTTTGATAAGTTCTGTAAGCGCTTAATAATATCAAACATTGCTTGAAGAAATCATTATAGCCATATCGGCATATTTTAAGGCACATCGATTTATCGTTAATAATAAATTGTGGAAATGGATATTGATTCCGGGAATTATTTATGCCATCCTGTTTGTTGTGGGCATTTATTTTTTCTGGCAATCTTCCGCTTACATGATCGAATATTTTCTTTCAAAAATGGGCGTAAAAGGCTGGTTGCAAAAAGAGAATGCAGGCTGGCTTAATTTTATTTTTATTTTTGGCCAGATAGTGATGCAGCTGATATTAATGCTGTTTTATTTTTCATGGTTCAAATATTTATTCCTGATCATTGGCTCGCCCGTGTTTGCCTATTTAAGTGAAAAAACAGAGGCAATCATATTGAATAAAGATTATCCTTTTTCACTTAAAACATTTTTTAGCGATGTAATTCGCGGCATTCGCATTGCGCTAAGAAATACGCTTTGGCAAACGGTGTACACCGTTTCTGTATTGATACTGGCGTTGATTCCGGTTGTGGGCTGGATCACGCCTTTACTGTCGTTGTTTATTGAATGCTATTATTTTGGATTTTCTATGCTGGATTACACCAACGAGCGAAGGGAACTTTCGTCTTCGCAAAGCATCGATTTTATCAACAGGCATAAGGGTTTGGCCATTGGAAACGGAATGGTGTTTTATTTAATGCATGTGCTGCCAGTTGTTGGGTGGATATTTGCGCCGGGCTATGCGGTGATTGCTGCAACATTGAGCTTGCAGAAAGAGGAAAGCAAAACCATATAGATTGATTTCAGTATCTTTAATGATACCAGTAAAATACAAATCGTTAGGTTACTTAGTACTTTAATAACTTAGTTATGATACGCACAATCTTAATTCCGGATAACACGGATGTACATTTATCGATCCCCGATGATTATGTTGGCAGAAAGATTGAAGTAATGTGTTATCCTGTTGATGAGTTGGTTGAAAATAAACCCGCGCTGCCTAAATCAATGGCTTCATTTAAAGGAGTTCTTTCTGCCGAAGAATCAGATCAATTGCAGGAATATGTAAAAAAATCGAGAGAAGAATGGGACCGCGATATTTAATGGATACCAATGTTGTTATTGATTATCTAGGAAATAAGCTGCCGCCGCCTGGTACGACTTTTATTGATAATCTTCCAGGTGTGATTTCTATTATTACCCGCATCGAAATTCTCGGTTGGTATAATGCAACACGGGATCAACTGGCCAAACTGCGGCCTTTTATTGAGAGTGCCGCTATTTATTCGCTTTCTGAAAATTGTATACAGAAAACCATTTTACTTAGGCAAGAACACAAAATAAAATTGCCTGATGCAATTATTGGAGCAACAGCAATAGTGGAAGGACTTACGTTGGTGACGCGCAATTCCAACGATTTTAAAAATATAGATAATTTAAAATTGTTGAATCCCTGGGAAATATAAAACAAGTGCATAGAGTTCTTCATGCTATATAAGATTGCAAAAAATAAGAACACAAAGAGATATAGTTTTGCCCCTCAATAACAATCCATGATCTATTTAATCCCTTCTTTTCTTTCTGAAAATGCTGTTGAAACCATTCCGCCATATGTTTTAAATGCGGTAAAAGATTGCCAGGTAATTTTTGCAGAAAATGAAAGAACCGCGCGTCGTTTTTTAAAAACGATGGATAAAGAAATTGTAATCGACGATTATGAATGGCACGCCATTCACAAAGCGGAAAGTGAACAAATCAATATTTTCAAACAAAAAATAAAAGAAGGAAAAAACATCGCGATCATCAGTGAAGCCGGTTGTCCCGGCGTTGCCGATCCCGGGCAGATATTAATTGGCGAAGCGCAAAAAATGAATGTGGAAGTAAAGCCGCTCGTTGGTCCCAGTTCTATTTTGCTGGCTTTAATGGCCAGCGGATTAAACGGACAACATTTTTCTTTCCTGGGTTATTTGCCCATTGATAATATGGAAAGAATAAAAAAATTAAAGCAGATCGAAGAAGAATCTACCAGGAGAAAATGCACCCAAATATTTATTGAAACACCGTTTCGAAATAATAAAATGATTGAAACCATTTTGCAGAATTGTAAACCTTCTACTCAATTATGCATCGCCGCAGAACTCACGTCTGCTAACGAATGGATCAAAACAAAAACCATTGCTGAATGGAAGAAAGAGAAAATCGATCTGCATAAAAAGCCGGTGATCTATTTGCTGATGGCTTAAAAAAATTTCAAATAAGAAATAAAGAATAAAAAATAAAGAAGTGGAGGAAATCCGGCGTTATCGTTCGAACTAATATAAAGGGTATTAAGTCATATAAGTCAAAATGTAGAAAATTAGCTTTCTCAAACCCAAGACGAATAACTATTTACACATCAAACAACCCTAATCCCTTGGAAACATTGTGTTGAATTTTTCCCAGGTGTTTATATGCTTTCGCCGTAGCTTCTCTTCCGCGCGGCGTGCGCATGATAAAACCTTCCTGTATTAAAAATGGCTCATACACTTCTTCCAGTGTGCCGGTTTCTTCGCCAACTGCGGTTGCAATGGTGGTAATGCCAACAGGGCCGCCTTTGAATTTATCAATAATGGTACTCAAAATCCGGTTGTCCATTTCATCCAAACCGTATTCATCCACATTCAATGCTTTTAATGCATGTTGTGTAATGTTTAAATCAATTACACCATTAGAAAGCACCTGCGCAAAATCGCGCACTCTTCGCAACAACCCGTTGGCAATTCTGGGCGTTCCGCGGCTTCTGCCGGCAATTTCCTGCGCTGCATCGGAAGTGATTTTGGTATTAAGAATGGATGATGAGCGCACAATTATTTTTTGAAGCGTGGCAGAATCATAATATTCCAGTCTGGATTTTATTCCAAATCGAGATAACAACGGTGAGGTAAGCAAGCCACTTCGCGTGGTGGCACCTATTAAAGTGAACGGATTCAAATTAATTTGCACACTTCGGGCGTTAGGGCCGGTATCAATCATAATGTCGATGCGATAATCTTCCATCGCAGCATATAAATATTCCTCCACCACATTGCTCAACCGGTGAATTTCATCAATAAATAAAACATCGTTCGGCTCAAGATTGGTGAGTAAACCAGCCAGGTCTCCGGGTTTTTCAATTACCGGGCCGCTGGTTTCTTTAATGTGCACGCCTAATTCGTTAGCCACAATGCGGCTTAGCGTGGTTTTACCCAGGCCGGGTGGTCCGTGAAAAAGAATATGATCCAGCGCTTCTTCACGCTGCCGGGCTGCTTTTATAAAAACACGCAAATTTTCTATGATCTGTGCCTGGCCGCTAAATTCTTCTATAATTGCCGGCCGGATGTTATTTTCAAACTCCTTATCTGCAGGTGTTAAAATTTCTTTTTCTTTATTTAGATTTTGATTGGCCATTTATTATATTTCAACGATGTAAAACTAAGTTTTTAAATGGTAAATTTTTTTATCGGCTCTTATCTGGCAGCAGAACACCTTTTAAAAGCGCTTTTCGCCTTTAATCAAATGTCCGTAAACCAGATGGCGGTAACCCGTTAAATTTGTGTATGCCTAAAAAGACAATTCGTTATTGGATATGCCAGGTGTTTGGCTGGGGCGGTTGGACGTTACTAAACCTTTCCTTTTTCTATTTCTTTCTGCAGGATACTTATTGGAAGGTTCCTGAAAGAAGAAACCTTTTGTTTGCCATACTTTTCATCCAGTTTATTTGGTATGTGGGCGCCACGCATTTATTAAGGTTTGTTTTAAAAAAAGCAGGATGGCTAAAATATTCTATTAATAACGTGATCGCGTTGTTTATTGTAAGCGTAATGCTTACCGGCCTTTTAAGTTATTATGGCGCCAAGTTTACCGCGTTGGCTTCAGGGCAATCTTTAATGCAATACGAAAAACGCGAAAGCCTTAAACAGGCGGTTTCACAGGAAAAGTCGATGGGATTACAAGGCAGTACCTATTATCTGGCCGATAAAAGCAACCCGCGCGACTCAGTAAGCTATGCATCCGTTGAAAATATAAAAAAGAATACAGGCTGGTATCGCGATAATTCAGGCTCCTGGAAATATGAAGATCAGAGAAAAGGAAGATTTTGGTGGGACATTATTTTTACTTTTATTTTGATTGCCTTGTGGCTCTTGCTTTATATGGTTTGGCATTATCTTGAACGAAACCGGAAAGATGTGGTAGACAATCTGAACCTCGAAAAAACCGTAAAAGATCTGGAATTAAAAACCATAAAATCGCACATCAATCCACACTTTATCTTCAATTCATTAAATAGTATCCGCGCGCTGGTAGAAGAAAATCCCAAACGAGCAAGAACGGCCATCACAGAGCTTTCCAATATTCTGCGAAGCAGCCTCCAGGTAGAAAAAATGGAAACGGTGCCGTTGCAAAAAGAATTAAGCATTGTGAGGGATTACCTGGCGCTTGAGCAAATGCGTTTTGAAGAGCGATTGAAAGTAGAAATGGATATTGATGAAAATACACTCGAACAGCCCATACCTCCAATGATGTTGCAAACGCTGGTAGAAAATGCGATCAAACATGGCATCAGTAAAAGAATAAACGGCGGCGTTATAAAAATTATCTCAAGATTTTCGGATGATCATTTTGAAGTGATTGTTCAAAATACCGGAACTCTTGAAAGCGACAATAATGAAGGCTTTGGCTTTAAAAGCACCCGCGACCGGCTGAGGTTTTTGTACGACGGAACGGCGCATTTTAAGATGGAAGAAATTGAAAATGCCAAAGTGCAATCAACGATCGTAATGCCGGTTAGATATTGATCTATAAAAAAATTTGATTCAGTTTTAAATATTAAATCATGCAAAAAGTAGTTCTGATAGATGATGAAAGGCTCGCCAGAAGCGAGTTAAAAAGGTTGTTGCAGGAGTTTCCGGATGTGGAAGTAATTGGAGAAGCAGCCAATGCAAATGAAGGAATTGAAAAAATTGAGGCTTTAAACCCCGACCTGATTTTTCTGGACATTCAAATGCCGGGAAAAACCGGTTTTGATATGTTGAGCCAATTGGAAAAAGCACCGCACGTAATTTTTGTAACGGCTTATGATGAATACGCTTTAAGGGCTTTTGAAGTAAATGCGCTGGATTATCTAATGAAACCGGTAGAGCCCAAACGCCTGGCAGATGCACTTTTGAAAGTGCGCCTGAAAGATGAAGAAGAATTGCTTTCTTATAACACCCGCACGCTGCTAAGCGAGCACGACCAGGTTTTTGTGAAGGATGGCGAACGCTGCTGGTTTGTAAAATTATCCGATGTGCGTCTTTTTGAAAGTGTAGGCAATTATGCAAAAGTTTTCTTTGGAACCAATAAACCGCTCATTTTAAAATCGCTGAATGCGTTGGAAGAAAGGCTGGATGAAAAAGTTTTTTTCAGGGCCAACAGAAAACATATCATCAATCTGCGAATGATTGAAAAGATTGAGCCTTATTTCAATGGCGGACTGTTGCTGGATTTGGTTGGTGGCGAAAAAATTGAAGTGAGCCGAAGGCAGGCTGTAAAATTTAAAGAGATGATGAGTTTATAAATGGTAGAATTAACACTTCGTTTTGCATGGAAATTGATTGGTTAACAACTATATTGCAGACGATTAACCAGAACCCTTGAATTATGAGCGCTACCAATAAAATAAATCTCGCGGATTATTATTATAGCTTTCTAAAAGACTTAAGTAAAGAAAGTAAAATCGATCTGATAATAAAACTTGCTTCTTCATTAAAGGCTGAGTCTAAAGGCGAAAATTCGTCTTCGGAAACTTTATTTGAAGCGTTACAATCCGATGAAATCGCGGCAACAGTAATTGCAGAATTAAAAGCATTGAAAAATGGTCAGCTTTCGAAACCCGACAAGGCTTCCGGAGTTTTTTAAAACTAACTCAATTATAAAAATTATATGAAGTTGTTTTTTACCCTGATTTTTGCCGGGCTTACCGGATTATGCTCTTTCGCGCAGCAAATAGACAAAATCATTAATGCAACCGAGGTTGCCCGCATTGAAACTATTTTGGCCTCTGATGACATGCAGGGACGTGCTACGTTTACGCCTTCTATCGACAAAGCGGCTGATTTTATTGCCGGTGAATTTAAAAAGTCGGGGTTAAAATATTTCGGCAGTTTATCAAGCTATAAGCAGCCATTTTCAATGATGAAAGCCAACCCGGTTTCCGCATCGGGAATGATGGATAATAAAACGGTTGCCCCGGAAAATATCATTGCTATATCCACCGATTCTTTGGTGAGTTTTAATGAAACTTCAGGATTTACAAAAATAGTGTTAGACAGTACCGCCAACCTGATGAAAGAAGTGTTTGGAATAATAAAAAGCAATAAAAGCTATTTGGTTTTGATCAATCATTTTCACGCAAAAAATTTCAATCGCTTAAATCGTTTTAACAGGGAAACTTTCGATGCCAAAGCGCCGGTTGTTTTTGTTCTTACTGATGAAAATCCTTCCGCCTATCATTTCGAAATAAAAAATGAAATTCAATATTCAAACCTTGCTAATGTTATTGGAGTGTTACCAGGTAAGAGTAAGAAAGACGAATACGTTATTTTTTCAGCGCATTATGATCATCTTGGAATTGGCAAGCCTGATGCAAAAGGCGATTCTATTTTTAACGGCGCAAACGATGATGCAGCAGGAACTACCGCAGTAATTATGCTGGCAAAATATTTCAGCGCGCTAAAAAACAACGAACGCACGTTGATATTTACCACCTTCACGGCTGAAGAAATTGGTGGCTTCGGCTCGCAGTATTTTTCCAAACAAATTGATCCGGAGAAAGCAGTGGCCATGTTTAATATCGAAATGATAGGAACCGACAGTAAATGGGGAAATAACAGTGCTTATATTACCGGTTTCGAAAAATCGGATCTTGGCAAAATTCTACAAAATAACTTATCTGGTTCTGGTTTCAGATTTGAGCCGGATCCTTATCCATCGCAAAATTTATTTTATCGCTCAGACAATGCAACACTAGCTGCATTAGGCGTTCCCGCGCACACCATCAGTACTTCAAAAATGGATAGCGAGCCAAATTATCATCAGCAAAGCGACCATGTAGAAACGCTCGACCTGAATAATATGACGGAAATAATTAAAGCAATTGCCATTAGCAGCACCACAATTGTAAGTGGGAAAGATACGCCCAGCAGGGTGGAGAAGTTGTAGGAATTGCTATCAAACCAATTAACTAATTAACTAATAAACCAATAACCCATTACGCCACCTTCACCGGCACAGAATGCACGGCTGAGGCCATTTCCATTATAAGTGATTCGTCTTTTTCAATTGCGTTGCCTACAACAATAACATCTGCTCCGGCTTTGCAGTTCAGGTAAGCTTTTTCCGGATCAGTTATTCCGCCGCCAATGATTAAAGGAACTTCAATGCAGTTGGCCACTTGTTGAATCATGCTTTCGGTAATTGGCGTTTTGGCGCCGCTGCCGGCATCCATGTAGATTAATTTCATGCCGAGCATTTCCCCTGCCATCGCCGTGCACATGGCAATCTCATTTTTATCTGCCGGTAAAGGCGCTGCATTAGAAATGTACGAAACGGTTGTTGGCGCGCCTCCGTCAATTACCATATAGCCGGTGCTTACTATTTCCAAACCACTTTTTTTGATGGCCGGAGCGCTTACCACATGCTGGCCGATGAGTAATTCGGGATTGCGTCCGCTTATCAGAGACAGATAAAGAAGTGCATCAGCATATTTTGAAACCTGTGTTGAATTGCCCGGGAAAAGTAACACCGGAATGGAGCAGTTTTTTTTAATAATCTTCACACACTCATCCAGGTAATTAGAAATTACCAGGCTTCCGCCTACTAAAAAATAATCAACCTGTGCAGCCACTGCAAGCTTAATCAACCGGTTCATCTTTTCGTCATTCACTTTATCCGGATCAATCAAAACTGCAAACGATTTTTTACCATTAATTTTTCGCTCGCACAGGGAAGGGTATATTTCTTTTAGCTTCATTACAGATGGTTGTATGCAAAAATGTATTTTTTTTTGCGCATATAAAAATAAGAGTACAAGTTACGAATTTATTATAAGGCATACTTGCGAACTGTTTTGCCCGCTTAATTTCGTATTTTTATATGATGGTAGATGTGCTTAAAGAAATCAGTTTTAACACCGCCCGGAGCGGTGGAAAAGGCGGCCAAAACGTGAATAAAGTAGAAACAATGGTAGAGGGAAGATTTAATGTGGATGCTTCTGAAATTTTAACGGATGCGCAAAAAATGCTTATTCATGAAAAGCTAGCCAATAAAATTACCAATGAAGGTTTTTTACTGGTGAAAAGCCAATCCGCCAGATCGCAATTGGAAAATAAAGAAGAGGTAATTGTAAAGATTCATCTCTTGCTAAACAATGCTTTAATCAAACGAAAAAAAAGAAAGCCCACCAAACCTACCAATGCCTCCAAAGCAAAACGAATTAAAGTGAAAAAAGAAAAAGGAATTATTAAGGCCGGAAGAAAAAAAATAAGCAATTACGATGATTAATAAAACTATCAAATTCTATATTTTGGCTTGTTTGAGTTTATTGATTTCTTCATTTCAACAAAAAAATATTCTTCAAAAAAGCCGCACCGCTACTGTAAAAATTACGTTTGTGAACAACGTGAAAAACTATAAAATGGCTTTGCACGATTCGGTTTATACCAATGCTTTTGGAGAAAAATATAATATTACCAAATTCAGGTATTATGTTTCCAATGTGTATTTTAAAAATGGCAGCGGCAGTTTCTTTGAAAAAAACAGTTTTCATTTAATTGATGAAAGCGTGGCAGAATCTCAAAGTTTTTCGTTTTCAATTCCGCCGGGAAACTATTCTTCCATAAATTTTTTATTGGGAGTTGATAGTTTGCACAATGTTTCCGGCGCACAAAGTGGCGCGCTCGATCCTGCGAAAGATATGTTCTGGACATGGAATTCAGGTTATGTAATGGCCAAGCTGGAAGGGAATTCGTCTTCATCTGCTTTGGTAAATCATAAATATGAATTTCACATTGGCGGCTTTTCAGGAAAATACAATGTGCTGAAAAATATTGAACTGAATTTTCCGGAGAATAAATCCGTGCATTTTGACGCTGACAAAACCACTCAAGTAATTGTTAATGCCGATGTAGATGCGTGGTGGCAAAATCCGAATGATATAAAAATTGCGGAGCATGCAAGCATTACCACTCCGGGAAAATTAGCTTTGGCAGCCAGCGATAATTATGCAAAAATGTTTCATATTGAAAAAATTATTTCTGATTAATTGAAAACAAGAATTTCCATATTGATTGTTTTTTTTATCGTGCTTGCTGCTTTTTTGTTGAGTGCAGTAAAAAAAGAGGCGCATGATTTTTCATTTACCACACCTTTGAAATTAGTGGTGCCAAAAGACTGGCCAAAGCCTGGTAATATCTTTTCCAATAATCCTCTTAGCGAAGAAGGATTTCAACTGGGAAGAAAATTATTTTATGATGGAAGATTAAGCAAAGACGGAAATTTTTCATGCGCATCCTGTCACCAGCAGTTCGCCGCTTTCGCCACTTATGATCACGATTTCAGTCATGGATTTAATGATCAGTTTACCACGCGGAATGCGCCCGCATTGCAAAATCTTGCGTGGGTTCCGCTGTATCACTGGGATGGCGGTATTAATCATATTGAAGTGCAGGCGCTTTCGCCATTAACAGCGCATAATGAAATGGCGGAAAATGTAGATTCTGTTTTAAAAAAATTAAGAGCCGATGCGGAATACAAGCGAATGTTTAAAAAAGCATTTGGCAAAGATGAAATTACCAGCCAGCAAATGCTGAAAGCGATTGCGCAATTTGTAGGCACTTTGGTTTCTGCCAATTCAAAATATGATAAAGTAAAAAGAGGAGAGGACACATTCAATCCATCTGAACTGCATGGCTATGAAATTTTTAAAATGAAGTGTGAGCACTGCCACAAAGAACCATTATTTACCGATAATTCTTTTAGAAACAACGGGCTTACTGTAAATAATTATCTTAAAGATTATGGCCGTATGAGCATTACCGGTAATCCTGACGACTCATTAAAATTTCGTGTGCCAAGCCTGAGAAATGTTTCTGTAACGCAGCCGTATATGCATGATGGAAGATTTTATTCGCTTAGTGAAGTGGTAGAGCATTACCGCAAAGGAATTCAACAAAGCCCTACACTCGATTCCTCGCTTCGCAGCGGGATGGAATTTTCTCCAAAAGAAAAATATGATTTGATTTTATTTCTCGGCACTTTAAAGGATACGTCTTTTTTAAAAAATAAGAGATTTTCTCAACCGGGATAAGTAAGTTTTAATAAATAAGTTATAAAAACACGTTTTAAAAGTTTAATAATAATGGAATATAATCCTTAAATATCATAATAATAATGGAATATAATCCTTAAATATCATAATAATAATGGAATGTATTCCATAAATATCATAATAATAATGGATTTTAAGTTTGAAATTCATATATTTGTGTGAAGAAATTATAATATGATATCAAGGACAATCCAGCAATCATTAGAAAAACGTTTCTTCAAAGGCAAAGCCCTTTTAATTTTTGGTGCACGCCAGACAGGCAAATCCACATTAGTTGAAAATCTGCTAAAGAACCAGGATCAGGAATCTATTATATTGAATGGGGATGATGCAGACGTGCGCGAATTATTATCTGACACCACTGCAACTAAATTGAAAGCCATTATCGGCAATAAAAAAATAATACTAATTGACGAGGCACAGCGAATTAAAAATGTAGGCCTTACTCTTAAATTAATTACTGACCAAATAAAGGATGTTCAGCCAATAGCTACCGGCTCCTCGGCCTTTGAATTGTCAAGCCAGGTAAATGAACCACTTACAGGAAGAAAATACGAGTTTATGTTATACCCGCTAAGCTTCCAGGAAATGGTGAATTATCATGGTCTTCTCGCCGAAAAAAGATTGATTGAGCATCGAATGCAATTTGGGTACTATCCAGAAATTGTCACGAATGCCGGAGAAGAAAAAGAAAGGCTGAAATTATTGGCGGGTAGTTATCTCTACAAAGATTTGTTAATGCTGGAACAAATAAAAAAGCCGGCACTTTTAGAAAAATTGCTGAATGCATTAGCCTTGCAATTAGGAAGCGAAGTAAATTATAATGAACTCGGTCAACTGATTGGTAGTGATCGTAAAACAGTAGAGAAATATATTGATCTGCTTAAGAAAGCATTTGTAGTTTTTGAACTTCCGGCATTTAACCGGAATGTGCGCAACGAGATAAAAAAAGGTAAAAAAATATATTTCTATGATTGCGGCATTCGGAACGCTGTGATCAATAATTTTAAACCAATGAGCTCGCGTGCTGATACAGGGGCTCTTTGGGAGAATTTTGTAATTGCAGAAAGAATAAAACTTCTCAATAACAATGCAAAGGAATCAAAACTTTTTTTCTGGCGTACAACCCAGCAGCAGGAAATAGATCTGATAGAAGAAAATGAAGACGGATTGAAAGCATTTGAGTGTAAATGGAATAAAAAAGCAAAGGCCCGCATCCCGCTTACATTTAAAGAAAATTATCCGGAAGCTGATATCCGCATTGTTTCTCCTGAAAATATTGAGGAAATCATTGCATCTGTTGAATGAATTTTTGAAAATATTGGATCATGATTCAACAAGATATTTATTGTGACTTAAAGAAAAATATAAAAGAAATCCTTCCGGTTTTATTTTTTATATCATACTATCATAAATCATTGGTCTATCAACTTATGCGTTTAAATTTGACCTTTTTTAAATTGAATTATTTTTGAGCAGCAGCATAAAAAAATTAGCCGGACAAACCATGTGGTATGGAGTAAGTTCCATTGTAGCAAGGTTTTTATTTTATTTACTAACGCCTTATTTTACTTCGAAATTATCTGTTGCGGGATACGGCGATATGAGTATTATGTATGCCGCCATTCCTTTTTTAAATGTGGTTTTTACCTATGGTATTGAAACCGCTTATTTTCGTTTTGCTACAAAAGAAGGTTATAAAAAAGACATTTACAGCACTGCAATGATTTCAATTTTGTGCAGTACGGTGCTGCTCACTACCATTCTAATTTTATCGCGTTCTTCTTTGGCGCATTTATTAAGGCTGGATAACAATCCGGAGTTTATAACGCTGTCTGCATTGATCATTGCATTTCGATACGCTGGCTACGCTTGCCCCTTGCCAAAGCTCAGGCTGGATCAGCGCCCCCGCAAGTACGCGATGATCATGATTTCAAAAATTATGCTTCAGATAGCCATTGTTTATTTTTTTATGTCTGTCTGCCCAAGGCTCGCATCAGAAAATCCATCAGGCTTTATTGCTACTTTTTACAAGCCGGAATATGGTGTAGGTTATATCATTATTGCCAATTTGTGCGCGGCATTTTTTGCATTGGTATTATTGCACAAAGAATTTTTTTCCTTTGAATTGAAGTTCAATAAAGCTGTGTGGACCTCTATGATGATTTACTCCATGCCGCTTATTGTTGCAGGATTTGGAGGAATGATCAATGAAACCTTCGATCGCATTATGCTTTCGTGGCTGGCACCGGTAAATGATATCACGGCGGCTAAAGACCAGGTAGCCATTTATTCTGCCTGCTACAAATTATCTATACTGATTACTTTATTTATCCAGGCATTTCGTATGGGCGCAGAGCCTTTCTTTTTTAAACAGGCTGAAGGCCAGAATCCGCAAAAGGTATACGCCCGCGTAATGAAATTTTTTGTGATCACCATCTCCACCATGTTCCTGGTAGTAGCTTTGTATATTGATATCTGGAAATATTTTTTAAGTACCGATCCGGAAAAATTGAAGATCTATTGGACCGGGCTAAAAGTGGTGCCTATACTGCTTCTCGCCAACATGTTCCTTGGTATTTATTATAATCTTTCCATTTGGTACAAGCTTACCCATAAAACCATTGCCGGTGCATACATTACATTAATCGGGGCGGCTCTTACGGTGGTCATCAATTATATATTCATTCCTTATTTTGGATATATGGCTTGCGCCTGGGCCACATTTCTTTGTTATGGAAGTATGATGGTCATTTCTTTTATCTGGGGACAGAAGGATTATAAAATTCCTTATGCCTGGAAAAAGCTTTCGGCTTATATCATCATTGCCGTTATCATATATTTTATACATGAAGGTGTGACGCATTTCATCCCCGGGAACTTTGTTAACTTTTTTTCAGCCACGTTACTTCTTGCAGTATATACCTGGTTTGTTTTACAGGTAGAATGGAAAGAATTTCAGCGAATGCCTGTTATTGGAAAATATTTTAAGGAAAGAAATTTAATTACCCGTAAAATTTGAAATAACTACTTTTTGGCTTGTTTAATCATCCGCTTTTGTCGGAACAATAAACGCTGCCCTTCTTGACGCAGGAAGCTCACTATTCATTCCTTTAATTCCTTTCCAGAGCACTTCATTAAAAGCTTTTTCAGGTATGGCGTCTTCCCTCGAAAAATTAAATGCAGCACTCTTTTCCGATAATTTATTCACTGCGGTATTTTTATCATTGAGGTTTACATTCGCTGCCACATGATTGAAAGAAGCCGTATCAGCGCGGGCGCTAAAGCAACGCCATAGCGGAGTTGCAGCCGCGTCATATTGGCTCATGGGCGGCAATCCCAATATCAATTCAATTGTTCTTAAAACACCGGAGGTGGTATAAGGAGTATGATCTACAAAATTTCTTTTTACATACGGTCCTGCAACATACACCGGGCTCCGGTGAGCGTCCACATGGTCCGGACCATCCTGTGCATCATCTTCCAGGATAAATACCACGCTTTCTTTCCAAACCGGGCTTTTGCTCAGGTGATCTAAAAACATTCCCACGGCGAGATCATTGTCTGCCACATGTGCAAAAGGAGTGGGACTGCCTTTTTTCATTCCTTCTGTATGGTCATTGGAGAACCGCATCGTGTTTAATCGGGGTAAAGCGTTTATGCTTACCAGTGAGTCGAAATTCTTTTTTCCATTGATAAAACCTGACCGTGTCGCGCACACTCATATCCCATCCGGTATAATAAGGACAAAAATGACTTTTCAACACCGGGATATTCGGCTTATAGTCATCGGCAAATTCTCCATACGTGCGATAGCTTACTCCGGCTTTTTTGCATTGGTTCCAGAGAAATCCGCTTTTATTGTTTGCTATGGCGCGGTGGCCTTCGCCATCATAATTTCCACCACGGTTGCCATAGCTGGTGGGCCATGTTTTTTCCAGGTAATCATTGGCATAAGCACCAAGGCTCCAGTTGTGGCCGTCTGCACTCACTTCCGCATCAACATAAAAATTATCGAGTAAGACAAATTCTTTTACAATTTTATGCTGGTTGGGAGTAATGTTTTCACCGAATAAAACGAGGCTGGTATCGCCATTCCCTTCTTTTACATCACCCAACACCTGGTCATAGGTGCGGTTTTCTTTCACGATGTAGAAAACATATTTTATTGGCGAAGCTTCGTTGAAAGTGCGCGGTATTGGGTTGCCGGTTTCTCCCTGGGCACGCGTTTCTTTTTCTTTTGTATAAGGCGTATTGGCATAAACTTGTTTTGAATAGATAGCCAGTTGTTTTGTTGTTGGCACTTCAATAATGCTCATGGTGCCCGTGAAAAGACCGCCGATATACTGAACATGTTTTTCTTTTGCCGTGTCTCCTTTTTGATAGATCACATTACTTTTTACATAAGTAGGGTTTGGCCCGTCCGGATTGGCGAACGACGAAAATCCTTTTCCATTAGTAACAAAAATTTTATTGCCGATGGCTTTCACACCAGTAGGATACCAGCCGGTGGGGATAAATCCTTTGGAAACACTTTTCCCCGGTTGCGACACATCAAATAAGCTAAGGCAGTTGTTGTCTGCATTGGCGATGTATAACGTTTTTTCATTCGGACTTAATGCAAGCGCGTTGGTAGTGGATCCTTCCGGCGCATTGGGATACAATGAGGAAGTTAATGTTTCAATTACTTTGTTCACCCGGTGGTCAATTACTGAAACCGAATTGTCAGCTGAGTTGGCAACAAAAATATAGCGGCCATTTTTCGTAACACAAATATCATTCGGATGGTCGCCCACTTTTATTTTTTGTGAAAAAGTTCTTGTATTAGTATTGAATACTAAAAGTTTGCCGGCTCCCCAGCAACTGATGTACAATTCATTTTTATCGAGCGACAATAAACAAGTGTATCCTTCGCCCTCCAATGAATATTTGCCCATCGTTTTTTTTGTGGTGATGTCCAGGATATAGAGCGAATTATTTTCTTTGGTAACTATATATAAAAGATTTTTCCGGTCATCAATATCAAGCCCGGCAGGCGAAATTTTTTCCGGCCATTTGTTACCCAATTTTATCGTGTCGTTCAAAAAAAGCTTTTTGTTTTTTATAGCATATTGAATGATCCAGTTGTCGTTACCGCCTGAGGCATACAAAAATTTTTCATCAGCGCTAAATTTTAAACCGAGCCAGCTTTTTGCAACGGTGATATTATCCAGTACTTTCTGCGAAGCCACATCAATAAGCTGAATACTTTGAGTACTTTGGCCGTTGTTGGTAACTGCCAGCAATTTTTTTGATGGACTTACCGCCATATTTAAAGGAAGATCACCCAGCAAAAAGCCATGTCCTGCCGGGCTAAGGCTCCATCCGTTGGGAAGAGTAATTTTTTGGGGATTTTGTTGTGCAATCACCGAAATATGCAGCAGAACACTAACTAAAACCAGGCAAGCTATTTTTTTGATCATCTTACATATGTTTGAAAGTGAAATTACAAACTTTGAATATTGCGTGGTTTTGGAAACATTAATAAATTTTAAACATTTTAAAGATCGAGGAAAGCGAAAATGTAGTTTTTCCCCATTTTGGCAAAAAAGGAAAACCAGGATAACCACGTTAGCAAAAACTGCAAATTATCTTTTTGCATTGTTGTCTTTTTGACTGTATCCCCTTACCTTTGCCGCCAAATTGAAATAAGACCAATTTAATACATATTTTATGGCAAATACTGGAAAGATTAAACAAATTATCGGAGCCGTGCTGGACGTTCATTTTGAAGGCGATAACAAGCTTCCGGAAATCTTTAACGCGCTGGAACTTACCAAACCCAATGGCGACAAGCTGATTATGGAAGTTCAGCAGCATTTGGGAGAAGACAGCGTTCGTTGCATTGCCATGGATGGTACTGAAGGCCTTACGCGCGGTATGGATGTAGTGGATACTGGTTCTCCAATTTTGATGCCTATCGGCGAAGCCATCAACGGCCGCCTATTTAATGTTACCGGTGATGCCATTGACGGATTACCACAGGTAAGCAAGAAAAATGGCCGCGCCATCCATAACAAGCCACCATTATTTGAAAATCTGAGTACCGCTTCAGAAATATTATATACCGGTATTAAAGTAATCGACCTGATCGAGCCTTATGCAAAAGGTGGTAAGATTGGTTTGTTTGGTGGTGCCGGTGTTGGTAAAACGGTATTGATCCAGGAATTGATCAACAATATTGCGAAAGCATATAGTGGTCTATCTGTATTTGCAGGTGTGGGAGAAAGAACCCGTGAAGGAAATGACCTGATGCGTGAAATGATCGAAGCAGGAATCATGAAATATGGTGATAAATTCATTCATAGCATGGAAGAAGGCGGATGGGATCTGGATTCAGTAAATATGGAAGACCTGAAAGAATCAAAAGCAACATTCGTATTTGGCCAGATGAATGAACCTCCGGGAGCAAGAGCTCGTGTGGCTTTGAGCGGATTGACCGTTGCAGAATATTTCCGTGATGGAGATGGAACAGGCAAAGGAAAAGACATTTTGTTTTTCGTAGATAATATTTTCCGTTTTACACAAGCGGGTTCTGAAGTATCAGCATTGCTGGGACGTATGCCTTCAGCGGTGGGATATCAGCCAACGCTGGCTACAGAAATGGGATTGATGCAGGAAAGAATTACTTCTACAAGAAATGGTTCAATTACTTCGGTTCAGGCGGTTTATGTACCTGCGGATGACCTTACCGATCCGGCTCCTGCAACAACTTTTGCGCATTTGGATGCTACCACCGTATTGAGCAGTAAAATTGCGGATCTGGGTATTTATCCTGCGGTGGATCCTTTGGATTCTACTTCAAGGATTCTTACTCCTGCCATTGTTGGTGATGAGCATTATGATTGCGCCAACAGGGTAAAATTAATTTTACAACGCTATAAAGAATTACAGGATATCATTGCCATTCTTGGTTTGGATGAATTGAGTGATGAAGATAAATTAACCGTAAGCCGTGCGCGTCGTGTACAGCGTTTCCTTTCTCAGCCTTTCCACGTGGCAGAGCAATTTACAGGTCTTAAAGGTGTATTGGTTTCCATTGAAGATACCATCCGTGGTTTCAATGCGATCATGGACGGAGAAGTGGATGAATATCCTGAAGCAGCATTTAACCTGGTAGGAACCCTGGAAGATGCCATTGCAAAAGGTAAAAAAATGATGGAAGCGGCACAAGCTTAATTAGCTAATTAGCTAATTAGCCAATCAGCTAATTATAATAATTATGAATCTAGAAATATTAACACCGGAGAAAAAAATTTTTAGCGGAGAAGTATACGGAGTGCAGCTTCCGGGCATTGGCGGTTTGTTTGAAGTGCTTGATAAACATGCACCGATCGTAAGTGCGCTGAAAGCCGGTAATCTGAAAATTTTAAAAGATAAAAGTGCTACTTCCCTTTATACAATACAGAGCGGATTTGTAGAAGTATTGAATAACAAAACAACCGTATTGGTAGAAGGAGCAAAAGAGGTGTAAACGCTTTTTTCAAATGATATAAACCCCGTAGCAATGCGGGGTTTTTTTATGTAGGTAATCAGAGCTCATATAAGCTAAAATGTAGTTTTTGCAGATAGTTACATTTTTAAAATGCAGCAAACAATAAGCGCTGAAAGGAAATAATATCAACAGCCAAAATGAATGCACACTGCCGGAAATAAAAAATGCGGCCAGCGTTAGCAATACAACGTACAAGGGATAAAAAAAGAATAAAATGCCCGTCATAACCGAATCATAATGATCTTTTGCCCGGTTTCGGATAATTAAATGTGCCAGATAATAGATTGGTGCGTTTAAAATAAACCCCCAATCGCCGGAACAAATAGAATAGTTTTTTTCACCAGGAAGTTTTCGCTTTAAAATAGGCTTCAAGTTTTTTCTCATCATTGTTATTGATTTCATACACCAGGTTTTGCAATTGCGCATTTAGTTTTTCATTAAATTCATTTATGGCTTTCCCGGTTGTATGTTCTTCAACAATATCAGTTTCGCGAATTGGCTCCCCAAAATTGATGCTTATGTTTTTTCCGAACTTTCTAAATGAGCTGTAGTTAATTCCTACAGGCAACACGGTTAGTGGAATTTTATGTTGCCACGCTGTTAGGGCAAGCCGCGCAGTACCTTTTTTTAATGGGCGCAGATGCCATTCATTAATGCATCTTCCTTCGCTAAAAATCAAAACGGCTTTGTTTTGTTCAAAAAGCTTTTGGCATTCATTAAACGTTGTATAATTATGTTCCAGATTTTCTACGCCTTCACTTACGCGGTAAACCGGAAGCATGTGGAGTGCTTTCAAAATTTTTGTTATTGTGTTACCTGCAAATGCATCGCCGCGGGCCAATGAATAAACCGGCGATTTAAAAAGCGTTGCAACAATTATTGCATCCAGGAACGAATTGGGATGATTGGCCGCAATAAGCAAAGGGCCTTTCATATACAAGGCCGCCTTATTATTTATAATAATCTTTCGGCAATAAAGATGAATAGCTATCCTCGCGGGAAACAACAATAACTGGTAAAGCAATAGTTTTTTTGATAAAAGTATCTAATCCTAATGACACTTTAATCGGCAAATATTTCTTTGGCGGGGAAACTGGTTTTTTTAATTTTCTTTTTAAGCTTTTCGCCTTCCTTCCTGATTTGCTTTTTTTCTTTTTCAGAAAGCATAAGGTAAACCCCTAAGCCCATAACGGCAAGTACAACGGCTAATCTTTTCATAATTGCGTTTTTATTTTGTGTTCCGTTGCAAGAACTTTGCCATGATCAATTCAACTGCGGATCAGACGGGAAATTGATCATCAATTTATAATTGCCACCCAGGTGCGTTAGCGAATCTTTCCAGATGTCTTCTGCATTGGTATTAAATATTAATTTTCGGGTAGCCATTACCGTTAGCCAGCTTTCTTCTTTCAGTTCATTGTCCAGCTGGCCTTCCGTCCAGCCGCTGTAGCCTATAAAAAAGCGGATGCGCTGCGGATCGATATCCTGGTTTTTCAGGTGGATAACCAGGCTTTCAAAATTTCCGCCCCAAAAAATTCCTTTGCCAATTTCTTCACCACCGTTTATCAGATCGGGATACTGATGCAAAAAGTGAAGCGCATCCTGTTGCACGGGGCCGCCCTGGTACACAGGCATATCAATATCTTGTAAATCGGGTAAAAGCTCGCCAAGATTTTTAGAAAATCTTTTATTTAATACAAAACCAAATGTGCCTTCGGCCATGTGCTCGCAAACCAGGATAACTGACCGGCTAAAATTTGGATCCTTTAAAAAAGGATTTGCAATTAATAATGTTCCTTTTGAAGGCGAAATCATAAATCTAAATTATATTTATTTGCTGAAAAATTAAGAAAGAACCATTTATTTAAAAGATTTTAAAAGATAAGAGTTAGTTAAAAAACCAAACTAATCAGGCTGGCCTTGTGTTTTAGGCAGCGGAAGTTTAAATTTGCCCTGCATGAAAAAAATTTTCCCTATCATTACTATTCTTGTTTTTATCTCGCTACTGGGGATCATTTTTTTTCAAATTGTCTGGATCAGGCAAGCGCTTCAGGACAGAGAACTCCAGTTTGAAGAAGCCATTAAAATGGTTACAGCAACCGCTGCAAAAGACCTCGTTGAAGAGAAAGGAAAAATGTCTCCTTTTGATAACCGGAAAAATGCAGACTTATTATTTCCGCTCAATGTTTTTCCTTCCACCATCGCGCATAAATTTTCACGCGAAGAAATAAGATCACGCATTAATAAAGCATTCGAAAAAAATAATGTCAAAAATGTAGATTTTGAGTTTGCTGTAACTACGGCATCTATGATTGGCGATGATCTTCAATCGAAAAAATTTTATGAAGCCTATACAGATACGATGCACAACACATCGTTTGTGTATCCGCTTGATGCACCAAGCGGAAGCATAGCTGAAGGCCTTGTTCCGCAGGAGTTTTTAGTGATCGTTGTTCCACACATTAAAAACATCATCTGGAAACAAATGTTTTGGATGGTGCTGGGCGCGGTTATTTTTACCTGCATCATTTTTGCCGCATTTTTTATTACCATAAGAGCATTGCTGAACCAGAAAAAGCTGAGCGAAATAAAATCGGATTTCATCAACAATATGACGCATGAATTTAAAACGCCACTCGCCACTATTTCCCTGGCGGTTGATGCATTAAAAAATGAAAAGGTGATCAACGACAAAACGAAGATGGATTACTTTTCAGGCATCATCAAAGATGAAAATAAAAGAATGAACAAGCAGGTAGAAACGATACTGCAGGCGGCTTTGCTCGATAAACAGGAAATTCAGCTTAATGTAAAACCTTTGCATGCCAACGATCTGATTAATTCTGCATTGAATAATATTCGTCTTCCGTTACAGGAGAAAAATGGTCATTTAGAATTGCATCTGGATGCACCAAATGATCTGATCATTGCTGATGAAGTTCATTTTACCAACATCATTAATAACCTTCTTGATAATGCAATAAAATATTCCAAAGACAACCTGAGATTGAAATTAACCACCTTGAATTTTAATAATCTTTTGCGTATAAAAATTGAGGACAATGGTATTGGGATGAGTAAGGAAACACTGCATAGAATTTTTGAAAAATTCTACCGTGCCCATACCGGAAACATTCACAATGTAAAAGGATTTGGCTTAGGATTAAGCTATGTAAAAACCATTGTCGATGCCCACAAAGGAAAAATAAAGGCCGAAAGTACGCCGGGTAAAGGAAGTTGTTTTACCCTTGATTTTCCCATCGCGAAAAAAACGGCTGTGGCTCTTGAAACTGCTTAATTATTCGCAGTCTTCTTTCTTAATATCAACTCATCGAATTATTTTTTCCTGTTTGAGAAAAGCCAAAATATACATTTTAGCTTTTCTCGATCTGTTGCTTCTTGCACAAACCCATCAAAGAGAAGTCAACCAAATTTTAGTATCAAATTCATCAGCCCTTAGATTGTAAGGTCTTTAACGCTTTACTCTTACCAGAGTTTGGAATAATTGGTTTTAACTTCCCACACTACTTCTCATCAGAAACTTATGCACCATGTTTGCACATGATATGCACCGTTTTTGCACAATCAATTCACATTGAAATTATGTAAGCCCCTTTGCAGCCTGCCGTTACAGGCGCGTGGATAAAAAAGTTTAAGCCAAAATTGTTTGGAAAGTGGGAAAAAGTGTTATTTTGTGGAGAATCTCGAAAAATCAATCTTAATTAGTTAATAATGACAGGCTTTATAGGCGAATACGAAGCTACTTTGGATGCGAAAGGTCGCTTTCTGTTGCCGGCAGGTTTTAAAAAACAACTGCCCGATACAGGAGCCGAAACTTTCGTGATCAATCGTGGTTTTGAACCTTGCCTGAGTTTATACACATCCAAAAGCTGGAAGCCTATATTTTCTGAATTAAGTAACTTGAATGATTTTGATCCAAAAGTAAGGCAATTCAGACGCTATTTTTTGAATGGTGCCACCCAGGTGGAACTCGATAGCGCCGGCCGTTTTTTAGTTCCCAAAAACCTGATGGAATATGCCGGTTTGGAAAAAGATATTGTGCTGGTTTCGGCCATTGATAAAATTGAGATTTGGGACAAAATAAAATACCAACAGTTCTTTGAAACTTTTTCACCGGAAGCATTCAGCGATTTAGCAAAAGAAGTAATGGCGGGTGATAAATCATCAAAACAATAACATGCAAAAAGGCATATATCATGTGCCGGTTTTGTTGCACGAAGTAATTAATGGGTTGCAAATAAATCCTTCGGGCATTTATGTGGATTGCACTTTTGGTGGTGGCGGTCATAGCAAAAAAATTTTGGAGCAGTTAAATGCGCAGGGAAAATTAATTGTATTTGACCAGGATGAAGATGCCAGGAAAAATTTGCCGGATGATGACCGGGTAATTTTTGTTCCACATAATTTTCGCCATCTTCAACGATTTCTGCGTTTTCATAAAATCACAAAAGTAAATGGCATTCTTGCCGACCTGGGAATTTCCAGCCACCAGATAAATGTTGCCGAACGCGGGTTTTCCACAAGGTTTGATGCGGCGCTGGATATGCGCATGAATCAAAGCGATACGAAAACAGCAGCCCAGGTAATTCAAAAATATTCTGAAGAGCAATTGCATAAAATCTTTGAACAATATGGCGAAGTCACCAATTCAAAAACATTGGCGAAAACGATTGTCGAAATCAGAAGGAATCAATCGCTAAATACCATCAACGAATTTAAAAATGCGGTATATCCAATCGTAAAAGGAAATCCGGAAAAATATTTTGCCCAGGTATTCCAGGCGTTGCGGATAGAAGTGAATGATGAATTGGATGCGCTAAAGGAAATGCTTCAGCAATCTGTTGAAGTGTTGGATGAAGGCGGCCGAATTGCCGTAATTACGTTTCACTCGCTTGAAGACAGGATTGTAAAAAATTTTTTTAAGAACGGGAATTTCGAAGAAGAACAAACGGCAGATCTGTATGGAAAATCCCACGAAAGCGAGTTGAAAGTTATCACGAAGAAGCCGATAACACCTTCAGCTGAGGAAATAAAAAGCAATCCAAGATCAAGAAGCTCAAAGTTACGCATCGCTGAGAAAAGAAAAGTTTCATAAAAAATTTAAACATTAATAAAGGTTCATTCCTAAAAAATGGCACCTGCAGAAGAAATAAATACCGAAAAAAAAGAAAAAGCGCGCGCTAAAAAAAGGCGCCGTGTAATCATGTATAACAAATGGATTGTAAAAAACATTCCATTTTACTTTTTTATCGGAATGCTTGCGATTGTTTATATCGCTAACGGACATTATGCAGATAAAACGATCCGTAAAATAAACGAAACAGAAAGGAATCTGAAAGAAATGGAGTATGAATTTAAAACGGTGAAGCGAGATGTGATATTTAGAAGTAAAGAAAGCGAATTGGCAAAAGCTGTTGAGCCGCTTGGCTTAAAGCCGCTGCTGGCCCCGCCTGTGCGAATTGTAGATACGTTGAAAATTAAAAATTAGAAATTACGAATTACGGATAAAAAGAGAGTCAATCTAAACAATCTAAACCATTTAAACTTCATAAATTCTCAACTCTATCTTGGATATAAAGAAAGACATATTATGGCGTGTTCATCTTTGCTTTCTCGGCATTATTGTGCTGGGCATTGTTATTTTGGGCCGTGCCGTTTATATTCAAAAAATCCAGGGCGATTATTGGAAAAGCATCAGTAATAAACAGCATTTAAAATATATAGATATCGATGCTGAAAGAGGAAGCATTTACAGTGAAGATGGAAACATGCTCAGCACGTCGATTCCTGTTTTTGATATCTATGTTGATTTTGCTGCGGATGGACTTCGTGAAAAAAATGGCAAACGATTTTATCATAATCTTGATTCTTTAAGCCTTTGCCTGGCGAATCTTTTTAAAGATGAAAGCAAAGCCTATTACAAAAAAACTTTACTGGAGGCTTATAAAAAAAGAGCCCGTTATTTTTCATTAAAGAAGAAGATTTCTTTTGAAGATTACCGGGTGCTGAGAGACTTTCCGCTCGTAAGGCAAGGCCGCAACAAAAGTGGTTTTATCATTGATGTAAGAGACAACCGCGTAAACCCGTATGTATTGCTCGCCAACCGTACTATTGGGCTTTCCCGAGGCGATACAAGTCATAATGTAGGACTTGAAAGATCATATGACAGTATGCTTAAAGGACAGACAGGCCAGCGTTTGGTGAGGTACATGGCCGGCGCCTATGTACCGGTTGATGGTGCAGAAATAGCGCCTGAAAATGGAAAGGACGTAATTACAACCATTGATACCTATATCCAGGATGTTGCAGAAAATGCATTGATGAAAATGATGGTGGAAAATAATTCGCTGCATGGAACATGCATTGTGATGGAAGTGGAAACAGGTAAAATAAAAGCAATTGCCAATTTGGGTAGAAGGCCTGATGGCGACTATCTGGAAGATTATAATTATGGGCTGGGAAAAAAGACAGAGCCCGGCTCGGTATTTAAATTGGCTACTTTAATCTCACTTCTTGAAGATAAATATGTTGACACGTCATCTATAGTAGACTGCGAAGGAGGTAAAAAGAATTTTTATGGATTAAGCATCAGGGATTCTCATTTAGGTACAGGCCTCATCAGCGTAAAAGAAGCTTTTGCACAATCTTCTAATGTTGCATTTGCAAAACTTGCAGATCAATATTATCATAATCAGCCCAATCGTTTTTATCAGCATTTGCATCGTCTTAGATTGGATACAGTATCCGGCATTGATATTGTGGGTGCTGCCGTCCCATACATAAAAAAGCCAAACAGTAAATTTTGGGCTAAAACTACCATACCCTTTATGGCTCACGGTTATGAAGAATTGGTAACGCCTTTAAATCTGCTGATGGTGTATAATGCAGTTGCCAACAATGGAAAGATGATGAAGCCTTACCTGGTTAATTCTATCAATGAAATGGGCATTGAAATACATTCTTTTACACCGCAGGTTTTAGTTGATAAAATATGCAGTGATGAAACGCTGGCAAAAGTAAAAGAATGCCTGTTGGCGGTCATAGAAAGTCAGCATGGAACTGGTAAAGCGCTTAGAAGCACATTGTATCGCTTTGGCGGTAAAACAGGAACTGCTGTAACGGCCCTGGATAACCGCGGATACAACAAAGGAGCAAAAATTTATCAATCTGCTTTCATGGGATTTTTTCCTTTCGACAATCCGAAATACAGTATTGCGGTGGTTATTCAAAATGGCAACGAATCAAGGCTTGCATACGGAGGCGTTGTTTCAGGGCCCGTATTTAAAGAAGTTGCGGATAGATTGTATGCATCAATAGTAGCCACGGAACCTGTAAACAAATTTGTCGCCGGTGCAGACAGTAGCCTGTATCGCTTTTATGGAATGAAACCGGATCTTAATAAAATCCTTTCGGTTTTTAACTATACAGAAGTTGGAAAGGATGCCGCTGCAGGAAGCTGGAGAACTACCATTCTTCAGGATGGAAGAGCACAATTGGTTCCGGATGATATTGGTGCTGCAAAAAATAAAGTTCCCGATGTAACAGGCTTGGGATTGAAAGACGCAGTGTACGTGCTGGAAAATCTGGGGCTAAAAGTATCGGCCGCAGGAAGTGGAAAAGTGATTTATCAGTCGCTGGCACAAAACAGCGGTTTTTCAAAAGGACAATCAATTAAAATTGAATTGAATTAATGGCATTATTGCAAAACATATTGTATAAGGTAAATATTCTTTCGGTGGTCGGTTCAACCGTTACTGAAGTGGAAGATTTGCAGATCGATTCGCGAAAAGTGAAGCCGGGCACATGTTTTATTGCAGTAAGAGGCACCGTATCAGATGGCCACAATTTTATTGATGCTGCAATTGACAATGGCGCAGTGGCTATCATTTGCGAAGCACTTCCAAAAGAAATAAACGATAAAATTCAATATACTGTCGTTGAAAATAGCGCTATTGCATCGGGTGTTATGGCTCATAATTTTTATGGTCATGTAACCGAAAAAATCAAGCTGGTTGGCGTAACCGGCACCAATGGTAAAACAACCATCGCTACACTTTTATTTAAATTATTTACAGCACTTGGGTATAAATGTGGGTTGATAAGCACCGTTCAAAACCAAATTGGAGATAAAATGTTGCCGTCAACCCATACAACGCCTGATGCGATTACTTTAAACCATTTGCTGGCCAACATGTATGCCGCTGGCTGTTCTCATGTTTTTATGGAAGTAAGCTCCCATGCGCTTGCATCAGCACCGCATCGCGGGCTTGCAATTTGCAGGAGGCATTTTTAGCAATATCACACACGATCATCTTGATTATCATAAAACCTTTGATGAATACATAAAAGTCAAAAAGTCATTTTTTGACTTTTTGCCTTCAACCGCATTTGCGTTAAGCAATGCTGATGATAAGCGGGGCTCGGTGATGTTGCAGAATACAAAAGCAAAAAAATATTTATACAGCCTTAAAACGATGGCTGATTTTAAAGGAAAAATTATTGAAGATTCGCTGCTTGGCCTGGAATTGATCGATAATGATGTGGAAGTTCATTTCCGGTTGATTGGCGCTTTTAATGCTTATAATTTATTGGCAGTTTATGGTGCTGCCATTTGTCTGGGAGAAAATAAGGAAAGTGTTTTACAAATATTAAGCAGTCTTGAAGGTGCAGAAGGCAGGTTTGATTATATGGTTTCGCGGGCAGAAAAAATAGTGGGTATTGTTGATTATGCGCATACGCCCGATGCCTTGTTGAATGTGCTGGCAACCATAAAAAATTTAAGAAAGGCTGAAGAAAAAATCATTACGGTAGTTGGTTGTGGCGGCAACAGGGATAAAACAAAAAGGCCTGAAATGGCTGAAGTGGCCTGCGAGTATGCTGATAAAATAATTTTTACATCAGATAATCCGCGCAATGAAGATCCGGCGCAAATTATAAAAGACATGGAAGCCGGAGTGCCCATTACCGCAAGAAAAAAATGCATCTCTATCGCCGATAGAAAAGAAGCGATTAAAACAGCCGTAACGCTTGCGCAAAAACAGGATATCATTTTGGTTGCAGGAAAAGGACATGAAAAATACCAGGAAATAAATGGCGTGAAAAATCATTTTGATGACAAGGAAGATATTTGAATAGAAATGTTTGAATTGAATAAATAAGTAGAAATAAAAAATAGAATAAGGAATAAAAATAAAATAGTAACAAATAAAGAATAAATAAAAAAGGGTTGCAAATTCCCGCTGGAGAATTTAGGACCTAAAAGAACAATAATGCTCTATCACCTTTTTGAATGGTTTACTAAAAACGGGATCAAATTCCCGGGCAGTGGGCTTTTCCATTTTATCACCTTTAGGGTGTTGGTGTCGGTGTTATTGTCGTTGCTGATTACAACCATTTATGGCAAACGGTTAATTCGCATTTTAAGAAAAAAGCAAATTGGCGAATCAGTACGCGAACTTGGGCTCGCGGGAGAAAAAATGAAAAGCGGAACTCCTACAATGGGCGGAATTATTATTCTTCTCGGCATTTTAATTCCCACATTATTGTTTGCCAACCTGGATAAAGTGTATGTAAGACTGATGTTGCTTTGTACTGTTTGGCTCGGCGTTATCGGCTTTATTGATGATTATTTAAAAATAAAAGCAAGGCGTATTTCAAAGGCAAAAGGTATTCCTTATAAAAAAACAGATGCCGATGGGCTGGCGGGGAAATTTAAAATATTCGGACAAGTAATTCTTGGAATTATTATCGGGGCTACACTTTATTTTAATCCAAACGTAGTAGTGAAGCGCGAAATAATTGGCAAGTAAAATCGGAAGTGCGTTTGTGCCCCAAAGAGGCGAGCATAAATTAAGTGAAGATACCGTGGTAACTAATGGCGAGGTGCACAGGTTTGTAACAGTTAAAACGCCGATAACAACTATTCCGTTTGTAAAAACGCATGAGTTTAATTATGCAAAACTATTGCCGCAAAGCTGGGAAGATTATACCTACATATTATATATCATAATGGTAATATTTATTGTTACAGCCGTGTCCAATGGAGCAAATATTACTGATGGTCTTGATGGGCTTGCAACCGGTGTTAGCGCGATAATTGGGATCGGGCTGGGCGTGTTTGTTTTTGTAAGCAGTAACGTGCGCATTGCAGATTACCTCAATATAATGTACATCCCCAACCTCGGCGAACTGTCAATTTTTATTGCGGCGTTTGTAGGCGCATGTGTTGGATTTTTATGGTACAATGCTTATCCGGCGCAGGTTTTTATGGGTGATACCGGAAGCCTCGCGCTCGGTGGAATCATTGCATCGCTGGCCATTATTGTACGGAAAGAATTATTGATTCCAATATTTTGTTTTGTGTTTTTGGTTGAGAATTTAAGCGTAATGATACAGGTTAGTTATTTTAAGTACACGAAAAGAAAATATGGCGAAGGAAGAAGGGTTTTTTTAATGAGCCCGCTTCATCATCATTATCAAAAATTGGGTTATCACGAAAGTAAGATTGCTGTGCGTTTTTGGGTGGTAACTCTTTTAACAGTGGTGCTTGCGGTGGTTACTTTAAAGTTGAGATAAGGAATGAATTCGGATTTAGAAACTGATAAATATATCGGAAAAGATTTATTCTCACCAATCCTGTGATGGCTTTTCTGACCCGTTAAGTTCATACCGTTGAAAAACCATTTTTTTTAATTGTTAATGCAATTGAAAACGCGGAATGAAAAAAAGAATAGTGATACTGGGCGCCGGCGAAAGCGGTGTGGGGGCTGCATTGCTCGCAAAACAAAAGGGCTTTGATGTTTTTGTAAGCGATGGCGCTCCCATTAATCAGGCATTTAAAAATGAACTGGCCGGGCATTCCATTGAGTTTGAAGAAGGAAATCATACAAGGTCAAAAATATTAAATGCATCAATGGTCATTAAGAGTCCGGGCATACCGGAAAAAAATGAAATGGTGCAGGAAATTAGAAAAATGGGAATTGAAATTATCAGCGAAATAGAATTTGCTTATTGGTTTAAAGGAGATAGCAAAATAATAGCGATCACCGGTAGTAATGGAAAAACCACCACCACTGCGATGATCTATCATATTTGCAAAACGGCAGGAATGGATTGTGCGATGGTTGGCAACATTGGATATTCTTTTGCGAGGCAGATTGCCACCGATCCGAAAAAGCTGTATGTGGCCGAAATAAGTTCTTTTCAACTGGATGATATAAAAACCTTTCGGGCTGATATTGCCATTTTAACCAATATCACCGAAGATCATCTGGACAGGTATGATTACAATTTTGAAAATTATATAAAAAGCAAATTCAGAATAATAGAAAATCAAACTAAAGAAGACGTATTTATTTATAATGCTGATGATGAAGTAACCAATAAATATGTAAAACAATTTTTAAACGAGTCTAACCCACTACCAATCAGTATGAACAAAGAACTGCCAGAAGGCGCTTATATAGCCAATGCTGAAATGCATTTAAAATGGAAAAACGAAGAAATGAAAATGAGCGTAGAAGACTTTGCCGTTAAAGGAAAACACAATCAATACAACACAATGGCAGCAGGACTTTCAGCAGTGGTAATGGATTTAAGAAAAGAAAAGATCCGGGATGCAGTTCAGACATTTGAAAGCCTGGACCATCGCATGGCAACAGTGGCAACAATAAAAGGCGTAGAATTTATCAACGATAGTAAAGCAACCAATGTGAACAGTACCTGGTACGCTCTTGAAACAATGACAAAGCCTACGATTCTTATCCTCGGCGGAGTTGATAAAGGAAATGATTATTCTTTTATAAAAGACCTGGTAAAAGAAAAAGTAAAAGCGATCGTATGCATGGGGATTGATAACAGGAAAATACATGAAGCTTTTGGCAACGAAATTGAGCTGATGGTTAATACGCAAAGTGCCAAAGACGCGGTGCAGGCGGCTTTTCATTTTGCTGAAAAAGGCGATGTGGTGTTGTTGTCACCGGCGTGTGCCAGCTTCGATCTTTTTAAAAATTATGAAGACAGCGGAATGCAATTTATTGAAGCAGTGAAAGAATTATAAATGAAATAATGACAGTCAACTTTTAACAGATAAAAGTAATGTGCAATTAAATAAATGAGCGAAACAAAACAAATAGTATCCAACACTTTTTCCTCCGCGCAGGGAGTTACGGGCAATATTTTAAACCGTACTAAAGGAGATAAAGTGATATGGGCCATTGTGCTTTTGCTTACAATGATCAGCATTCTTGGTGGTGTACAGCAGCATTGGCTCGCTTGCATATAAAATGAATAAAACCACTGAAAGTTATTTGTTCAGGCAAATTGGTTATATCTGCCTTGGCGTGGTAATTATTTATTTTGCGCACCGGGTAAACTATACCATCTATTCAAAGGTTGCGTCCATTCTTATTCTTATTTCCATTCCGCTCCTGATTTATACATTGAAGTTTGGAAGCAGCATTAATGAAGCCAACCGGTGGATCAAATTACCGGTCATCAATCTAACTTTTCAAACTTCAGATCTGGCAAAACTTGCGCTGTTTATGTATTTAAGCCGGCTACTAAGCCGGAGGCAAAATGTAATTAAAGATTTTAAAAAAGGCTTTTTGCCATTGATGATTCCGGTGGCCATTATTTGTGTGTTGATCGCTCCGGCAAATCTTTCCACCGCATTATTAATTGGTGGTATTGCTTTGATGCTGATGTTTATTGGAAGAGTAAACACCAGGCATATTATGCTTGTGGTGGGTGCCGCATTAATTCCGTTGATCTTCCTGGTTTCCGTGGCCTCTCATTATTACGATCATGAAGAGCATGTGTCAAAAGATCTTCCGGCGGTGCTTACATTTGGCCGTATGCCTACCTGGGTAAAGCGCGTTCAAAATTTTATGTATGCCGATAAAGAAGATGCATCCTATCAGATACAGCAAGCGAAAATTGCAATTGCCACCGGTGGCATATTGGGAAAAGGACCCGGCAAAAGTGAGCAAAGAAATTTTCTGCCACATCCATACAGCGATTTTATTTATGCAATTATTATAGAAGAATATGGTCTTGTTGGTGGCGCAGTTATTTTGCTGATATACCTTCTTTTTCTTTTTAGAAGTATCAGGCTTTTCCGAAGATGTCCGTATGCGTTTGGTGCATTTCTGGCGGTGGCATTAAGCTTTACATTGGTGATTCAGGCAATAGTAAATATGGCGGTAAATGTAAACCTGTTTCCAACCACCGGTGTTACACTGCCGCTGGTAAGCATGGGCGGAAGCAGCCTTTTATTTACCTGTTTTTCAATCGGAATTATTTTAAGTGTGGCAAGAAATGTTGAGCAGGCGGAAGGAAAAAATTTGGTGCCGGCAACCAGCCAAACTGAAGCCGACTGCTACGAATAATAAAAAAGAGGAGGGTGAAGATGAATAGACCAATCACCACTAAAATTCATTATTGCAGGTGGCGGCACAGGCGGGCATATTTTTCCCGCGTTGGCAATCGCCAATAAATTGAAAGCTGAAAGGCCACAAGCGGAAATATTGTTTGTAGGAGCAAAGGGAAAGATGGAAATGGAAAAAATTCCGGAAGCTGGTTATCATATCGTGGGGCTTGATATAGCAGGCTATAACAGAAGTTCTTTGATAAAAAATATTTCGTTGCCGTACAAACTGTTGCGCAGCTTTTTACAGGTAAGGAATATTTTGAAAACGTTTAAACCCGATGCAGTTATTGGCGTAGGCGGATATTCTACATTTCCGGTTATACGGTATGCACAAACGAAAAATATTCCCACATTTATTCTTGAAAGCAATTCCTTTCCCGGCAAAAGCAATATGATGCTGGCGGGGAAAGCAACAAAGATTTTTGTGGCAACCGAAGGAATGGAGAAGCATTTTCCGGTAGCAAAAACTGTTGTAACGGGCAACCCGGTAAGGGACATTTTCTCACAAAAAATTTCCAGGGAAGAAGCGTTGAATTTTTTTGGATTGAAGCCGGAAATGAAAACTGTTTTTGTGATGGGCGGAAGCCTTGGAGCAAAAAGTATTAATGAAACGATCGATGAGCACATCGACCTTTTTAAAAAGAATAACCTGCAACTGATCTGGCAAACGGGAAAAAATTTCGCGGCTCATGCGGCACGGGCTGAAGAAGAAAGAACCAACATCTGGACCAACGCATTTATCAATAAAATGGAATATGCTTTTGCGGCCGCAGATATAGTAGTAGCCAGGGCTGGCGCCATGACGATCGCGGAAATCAGTGTAGTAAAAAAGGCAGCTGTTTTTGTTCCGTATCCACATGCGGCCGAAAACCACCAGGTGGCCAATGCAGAAAATCTTGTAAAACGGAAAGCGGCATTTATGGTTCCTGATGCAGAAGTGAAAACGAAACTGATGCCGCTGCTTCTTGAGCTGGTGAAGAATGACAAGCTGATTGAAGAGGTGGAAAATAATATAGCAAAACTGGGTAACTTAAAAGCAGATGAAAAGATTGCCCTTGAAATTTTAAAAGCTTTAAACAAGTGAAAAAGTAGATTTTATACATTTTGTGTAAATAAATGATGAAAGATTTTACAACCATATCACGGGTTTATTTTATAGGGATCGGCGGCATTGGCATGAGCGCGCTGGCACGGTACTTTATGAGTAAACACGCAGTGGTGAGCGGGTACGATAAAACGCAAACACCTCTTTGCCTGCAAATGGAAAAAGAAGGTATGGCCATTCATTATGAAGATGATATTGCGTTGATTGATAAAAATGCCGAACTGGTAATTTATACTCCGGCCATTCCTGCGGATCATAAAGAGTTGAATTATTATAAAGATCATCATTATGAAATGGCCAAACGTAGTGATGTGCTTCAGCAGATAACTAAATCAGGCTTCAATATTTGCATTGCCGGTACTCATGGTAAAACCACCATCAGTACCATGGTCGCCCATATTCTTCGCCATTCGGAATTTGGCTGTAATGCTTTCCTGGGCGGCATTTCAGTAAACTATAACACTAATTTTTGGAGCAGCGATAATAATGTTGTGTGTGGTGGAAGCCGATGAATATGATCGTAGTTTCCTAAAGCTGTCGCCAGATATCGCTTTGATTTCTGCAATGGATGCAGACCATCTCGATATATATGGCACTCTTGAAAATATGCAGGAAGCATTTATTCAATTCGCTGATCAATTAAAACCCGGCGGCTGGTTGCTCACGAAATATGGCTTACCTGCAAAAGCGTTTTCTGCGTCTAATCATATACGTTATAGTCTGCAAAATGATGCTGCTGACGCTTATGCCGCCAACATCGTAATGAAAAACGGAGGCTATGAATTTGATGTAAACGCCGGTGATTGGCTACTGGATAATGTGAAATTGAATATGGGTGGTATGCACAACGTGGAAAACGCGGTGGCAGCAATCGTTATAGCGCATCATTTAAAAATAGACGATTCAAAAATAAAAGCCGCAGTAGAGGCTTTTAAAGGCGTTAAAAGAAGATTTGAATATATTATCGGACCGGGTGAAGTGGCAGCATGTAAAAACAACGTGGTATTTATAGATGATTATGCCCATCATCCTGAAGAATTAAAAGCACTTATTAAGAGCGCAAAAAGCCTCTTTAATGACAGAAAATGTACGGTAATTTTTCAACCGCATCTTTTCTCGCGGACAAGAGATTTTGCAAAAGAGTTTGCAGAAGCTCTTGATCTGGCCGACGAAATCATGTTGCTTCCTGTTTACCCGGCAAGGGAATTGCCAATCGCCGGAGTTAGCAGCGATATGATAGTAGCAAAAATGGAAAATAAAAATGCTTCCGTGATAGATAGCGAAAATCTACTTAATTACTTATCTGAAGATTATTTACAATCGGTAAAAAAAAGTATTAATGGACAATTGCTCATCACAGCGGGCGCAGGAAACATTGATCAGTTGGTTGAGCCCATAAAACAAATTTTGTTGAACACTTAAAAACATGGCAGCTAAAAAATACACATTCAGAAAAATTCTTGTCGTCGCAGTATGGTTGTTACTGGGATCGGCAACAGTTGTGTTATTGGTAGCCGCTATAACCAAAAAGCATTCTGAACAGGTGGCACGTACCGAAATAAATATCACCGGCGTAAAAAATAATCCGTTTGTCGATAAAAAGAATGTTATAAAAATTCTTGAAAGAGTAAATGGCAAAAATCTTGATCAGGCAGTTATCGGTTCTCTCAACCTTGCAGAAATGGAGGATGCTTTACAAAAAGAGCAATGGATAAAAAAGGCCGAATTATTCTTTGATAATAACAATGTATTGCAGGTTAAAATTACTGAGCGGGAGCCTGTGGCAAGAGTGTTTTCTATTACAGGCTCCTCTTTTTATGTGGATAGCTCTTTGAAAAAATTACCGCTGAGCGATGAGTTTTCCGCACGCGTACCGGTGTTTACCAACTTTCCAACAGATGTAATGGTGCTAACCAAACAGGATAGCCTTCTTTTAAAAGAAGTAAAAACGCTGGCGGAATTTATCGGCGATGATCCATTTTGGATGGCCCAGGTGGAACAGGTAGATATCACGCCTGACCGCACCTTTGAACTGGTGCCAAAACTGGGCAACCAGGTAATTCGTTTTGGCAACGCCGACAACTACCGTGAGAAATTCAGCAAGCTTCTCGCATTTTATAAGCAGGTCCAAACCCGCACGGGCTGGAATATTTATTCACTTATCGATGTACGGTTTAAAGACCAGGTAGTGGCTGTAAGGCGTGATGCCAAAGAGATAAAAGCAGATTCCATCCGGGCCATACAAATCATGAAACAAATTATTGCAGATGCGCAAAAGCGCTCTGCAGATTCTACGAACGTGCAATTAATACAATCAGAAGATAGTAATAACGCGGTGAATAGCTCGCCGGTTATAGATGATATTCCCAGTGAAAATGCTGTTGATAGCAAAACGTCCAACAGCCAGCAAAGCGGTTCTGCAATCCCTATTCATGTTCCTGAAAAACCAACCTTAAAGGCCCCGGCGCCTGCTAAGGAAAAAAGAGCAGGCACCGCCACGTCATCCTAAAGAAAAGCCGGCTGCCGCAGCTAAGATAATGAAGCCAAAGCCGCCGCACAAAAACGACGTAAAAAAGATTGAACAAAAAACAGAACAAAAAACTGAACAAAAACCAAAGGCAGTGATGCCGCCGAAAAGCGATTATTAATGTTCGTAAGAGAATATTAAAGAAATGAATAACAAAACAAACAAAAAAATTAACCGAAACGGTAAGGCTAAAAAAAGCGTATAGCCATCAATGTTACCTGTCTGCCAGCAGAAAGGTTTATGGAAATATTTAAAAGCAAAATTATGAACAACGAACAACCCATTATTGTAGGACTCGACATCGGCACCACGAAAATTGCCGCCATTGCAGGGCGAAAAAATGAATTTGGCAAGCTGGAAATTCTTGGATTTGGCCGTGCCAACAGTAACGGTGTTCAACACGGGATGGTGTTGAATATTGATCAAACCATAAAAGCCATTCAAACCGCATTGGAAAATTGCTATGCAAGCAATCCGAATCTGCCTATATCCGAAGTATATGTGGGCATTGCTGGTCATCATATCAAAAGCTTGCAAACCCGTGGCGATATTGTGCGGCATGACACAGACAATGAGATCACGCAGGCTGAAATTGATCAGCTGGTGAATGATCAATACAAAACATACATTCCTGCCGGCGATCAGATAATCGATGTAATTCCACAGGAATTTACGGTAGATAATTTTCAAAATATTCCCGATCCCATAGGCTACAGCGGCGTAAAAGTGGGCGCTAATTTTCACATCATCACCGGCGATAAAAATGCGATCAGGAATATCAACCGCAGTGTGGAAAAAGCACGGTTGAAAACAAAAGACCTGGTGCTTCAGCCACTTGCATCAGCTGCTGCTGTTATGTGCGAGCACGACCTTGAAGCGGGAGTTGCCATCGTTGATATCGGTGGCGGCACCACTGACCTTGCTGTTTTTTATGAAGGCATATTAAAGCATACGGCAGTAATTCCTTTTGGTGGTGAGAATATTACCAATGATATCAAAACAGGATTAGGCGTTTTAAAAACACAGGCAGAGCAAATGAAAGTGCAGTTTGGCAGCGCTTTGTCTGATGAAGCAAAATCAAATACCTTTATTACCATTCCCGGTTTGCGTGGAATGGCGGCAAAAGAAATCAGTGTAAAAAATCTTGCGGCAATTATACAGGCACGCATGAGTGAGATCATGGATTTTGTTGCTTATCATTTAAAGCAGGTAGGCCTGGATAACAGGATGCTGAATGGCGGTATAATACTTACCGGTGGCGGATCGCAACTAAAGCACCTGATTCAGCTAACAGAATATGTAACCGGGTTAAATGCGCGAATTGGCTATCCCAATGAGCATCTTGCAGCCGGTCATATTGAAGAACTTGCAAAGCCAATGTACTCAACCTGTCTTGGGTTGATATTGAAAGGATATAATGATTATGAAAATAAGAGCAAGCAATTTGAGCTGGAATTCAAAAAAATAAATGTTCCAGCAAGTTTGCAACATGCAGGCATAGACGAAGAAGAGGAGGATGTTGGTGGAAGAAAAAAATCATGTAGTGAAACCGCGCAAAACATTGAAAAGTTTTTTGGACTCCTGCAAGAATGGACTGATAGAAATGTTTAAAGAAGAAGGAGATTCTGAATTATAAAAAGTTAGAAAGTTCAGAATAATAAACAAGAAATAATAAATAATAAATAAAGAAGTCTAAAGTACTTCAATGTTGATAGCCGCGGACGAAACCGCGGGAAATAAGGCCTTTAATTTTCCTAACAAAAGTTGAAGGCTGATTACTAACCCAAAAAATAAAATACCCTTCGGGGAAATGGAGGAGCCTTACTATGATACATTTTGATTTGCCCAAAGAGCAATCGTCTATCCTGAAAGTAATCGGTATCGGCGGCGGCGGCAGCAATGCTGTTAACCACATGTTCAGCCAGAATATTGATGGCGTTAATTTCATAATCTGCAATACAGATGCGCAGGCCATTGCCACCAGCAAAGTGCCCAATAAAGTACAGCTGGGGCCGCATCTAACGCAAGGCCTTGGCGCCGGTGCTAATCCTGAAATTGGCCGCGAAGCAACCGAGGAAAGCCTTGAAGAAATAAAAAGAATCCTCGAAGTAAATACCAAAATGGCTTTTATTACCGCCGGCATGGGAGGTGGCACAGGTACAGGAGGTGCGCCCATTATTGCAAAAATTTGTAAAGACCTCGGCATACTTACCGTTGGTATTGTAACCACTCCGTTTGCTTATGAAGGCAAAAAAAGAATTGCCCAGGCAGAAGAAGGTATCAATAAATTAAAGGATCATGTAGATACGCTGCTTGTAATCAGCAATGATAAACTGCGTCACCAGTTTGGTAATCTTACGATGAAAGCAGCATTCTCCAAAGCCGATAATGTATTGGCAACCGCAGCAAAATGTATTACCGATGTAATCAACAGTACCGGGCAGATAAATGTGGATTTCGCGGATGTATGCACCGTAATGCGTAATGGTGGTGTGGCCATTCTTGGCAGTGCAGAATGCGAAGGAGAAAACCGGGCACAGAAAGCGATTGAGCAGGCATTGAATTCGCCATTGCTGAATGACAATGATATCCGCGGCGCTAAATGGATTCTGATCAACATCAATTCTGCCGAAGGTGAAACAGAATTTACGATGGACGAAGTAGAAACCATTCAAAATCATTTGCTGAGCCAGGCCGGAGAAAACTCCGATGTGATACTTGGATTGGGATATGATAATAACCTTGAAAGAAAAATTGGTATCACGCTGATTGCAACCGGGTTTGAACACAAAGAGCCCTTTGATAAAAAAGAAGAACCGGTAGCTGAAGTGAAAAAGCAGGATGAAAAAGTAGTGATGTATTTGCAGCCCGAAGAAAAAAAGAAGCCCGTGCAGCCATTGTTTCTTTTTGATGAAAAGATGGATGAGCCGGATACAAAAAATGATGCGCCGAATGAAGATGACATTATTGAACAAAGAGGCTTCAGAACTGTAAAAGATGAAGATGTGGCTGCTTCTTTTCAAAAAGAAAAACCTGCAGAGAGCCGGATGGCGCCAAAAATCGTAAAAGATCCTAAAGAGCCCGTCGTAAATTTACAGTCGGAAAATGATAAAATTACTGTTGATAAATCTTCTGAAAATAAAGTCTATTTCACTTTATCTTCGGAGCCTGATCCAATCATCTCTTCGGAAACTAACTGTGTTCAGCCAACGGCTGAAAATCAAACCCAAAAAAATCAAAGCGAATTAAATAAAAAAGCTAGCACCGTTCCTTCGTCAGGCGGTTATTTGGCCAAACCTTCGCAGATCTATGCAGAGGAAAAGCCGAAACATGAATCCAAAACTGTTGATCAGCCAACCCCATTGCACGTTCCAAAACAGGAAGACGAACCTGCCGAAGAAATGCAACTGGTGGTAAAAGCAAACCATGAGGCGGGGGAGGAAGAGAAGGAAAAGAAAGTACACCAAACAATGCCCATCATGATGTCGTCTGTTGAGGAGCCGCCAATGGTGGACGAAACAGAAGAACTAAAGCGCCGGGCTATGGATCGTATTGCGAAGTTGAGAAATTTATCTTTTAACGTAAACGCTGCGGATCCTAACAATGAGTTTGAGTCTGTTCCTGCTTACCTCCGCCGCAATATGGAATTACACAATTCTATCGCCGACGTAGAAAGCTTTTACAGCAATTACACGGTAAAATCAGGCGAAAATAATAAAGCAGAAATAGGCACTATCAATACTTTCTTAGATGGAAAGAAACCGGATTGAATTGGGGGATTGGGTAATTGGTTAATTGGTTAATTGGTTGATTGGTTAATTGGGTTAAGGATTTTTATCGAATCTTATCATTCATATCTTGTTGTTGTGTATTACTATTATACGGTTTTATGGCCCGGAGACTGAAAAGTTAGCCGGGCTTTTTGTTTGATTAAGAAAGGAGTTTTCTACATTTTGGCTTATCTCATCTTTACAGGATTTGTTCTATTGTAAAATCCGTCAGCAGAACTTCGGCACGTTAACAAACAAATCAAAACCTATTATCTTTCCGGTTCATTTGCTACTTTTATTCCGATAAAAATCATTGTCATTATGCGCAGAATAACTCAATTGCTTTTATTAATTATCCTGTTTTTTTTCCAATCCTGCACTCAAACGAAATATAAAGAACCCACCATTAAAATAGAAACCTATTTTGGCGATATCCTCGTGGAGTTATATCCTGAAAAAGCGCCACAAACCGTTAAAGCATTTCTTTCTTACGTAGATTCCGGTTATTATAAAAACAGTTCTTTTTACCGGGTTTTAAAAGCCGAAGATCAACCATCCAATGCTTTCAAATCCGAGCTGATACAAGGCGGCATCTGGCAAACAGATTATAAAAGGCAACAATCCATCCCCGGAATTCCGCTGGAGACCACCAAACAAACCGGATTGCTTCATAAAAACGGCATTATCTCCCTGGCCCGCACCACGCCCGGATCGGCCAATACCGAATTTTTTATTTGCATTGGCGATCAGCCGGCTTATGATTATGGCGGAAGCGCCAATGCCGATGGACAGGGATTCGCAGCGTTTGGAAAAGTGATCAAAGGAATGGAATATGTAAAACAAATTCACCATCAGCCCGATAATGCCACCAGCTTTACACCGCCGATCAAAATAAAAAATATTGTGAGGCTTTGATTTCTCAATCTATTGGAAATCCATTGTGATCTTATGAGACAATAAAGTAACTCGTTTTGTGTTTGTTTATCTACTGAAACACTTTTATATTACAAACACGATGGAAACCAAACATTGCTTACGCGGGAATATTACAAAACAATTCTTTATAATCCTGCTTTGCCTTGGACTGCTACAAAACTGCTTTGCACAAAGCTGTAGCGATACAGCTAAAAAAATCGATTACTCTGCTATCGGATATTTTTTTAATTTCCAACAACATATCATCTCAAATGATATAACATTCCTCGCCGGTGGTTTTCAAAATGCTTCTAAAAATGATAATGGAACATTTGTATTTAAAATTTCTTCTGATGGGAATGTTGCTTTTAGTAAAAAAATAAATGCAAATTTTAATGGTCGAAGCTGTAACGGGTTTCTACATTTAAAAAATGGGAATAATTTATTAGCCATAGGACAGGTTGCTTCTCTCGGCTCAGGTGATTCCACATTTACAGTAATTATGCTTGATAACTCCGGGAATAAAATTTGGGCCAAAGAATATTCGGATTCTTATTATAGTCAAATGGCGGTGAAGAGTATTAAGGAAACCCCGGATGGCAACATTATTTTAATGCTAAATTTTTATGATGGAAATTCTGCGACAGCATCAGATAATACTAAGACGGCCTTAATTAAAATTAATAATCTCGGTAATATAATATGGGCAAACTATTATTCTCTATACGCGGATGACCTGCTGGAAGGGCTGGCTTTTTTAGTTTCCAATGACGATATTTATGTGATAGGACAGACTTATGATAATGCTAATTTTTTTATGGGTTATCCTCATTATGAGCAAAATATTTGGATAGCCAAAATAAATGAAACAAGAGGCGATTTGGTCGATTCAAAATCCTTTCTAAATTTAAGAATACAGAATATTCAATATTTTTACTCATGGATGCCGAATATTTATGCTAACCTCATAAAAACTGATTCTGATAAGTTTATTTTTACCAATAGGTATGAAAGCAGCATTCATTCTTTGCATGGCCTGCAAAAAATGATGGTAGACACTAATTTGAATTTAAGCAATGCTCTTTTTTTTAAGTATAATGCTTCAACAAACCTAACTGAAAGAATTATTGCAAATTCAAAAGGGGAAGTAATTACGTATGCTGAACTTAATTCAGGAGGCGATTTAAGAAATATCTTTGTATCAAAATTTAATCCTTTAAATGAGCCAATAAGGGAAATTCAAATTAAATATCCGGCTGGTAGTAATTATCAAAAAGGCGGCTGGAAGCCTATTGGACTAAAAGATAAATATATTAGCCTGGTCAATAATTATAATGTAGCGGGAGATACTCATTTCCAATTATCTCAAATTCCCGATGATGTAGAAATGAATGATTGTTTTGGTACAGATACTTCCGTTATAAAGATAGAACCATACCCGCTTACAGAAGTTTCACATCCGTTTGTTTCTATAGTAAGAAGCATTCCTTTGCAAGTGAAAGATTTGGGAGCAATAGTTTCGGATTTTCCGCTTGTTAGCACTCCTGATTGTGTAATAAAATCCAGTTGTGATAGTTTATCTGTAAGCGGACAAGATACCATTTGCAAAATAAATAAAACCTACAGGTTTGTTGCACACAAAAACCCTGAATGTAACAAGCATGTGCTTTGGCAAATTGATAGTTCTGCCATTCAATCACAAGAGCAGATCAACGATACCACTATTCATATTCAATTCAAAAAAAACTGGACAGGCTATTTGTACGCCTCAATTAATTCATGTTCTTTTTTAAGAGATTCAATAAAGATTGATGTGCTTTCTTCTCCTGATGCAATTGATATTGGAAGAGATACAATTCTTTGTGCCGGAGATCAGCAAATATTAAATGCAAAGAGTGGTTTTAAAAATTATGTATGGCAGGATGGCTCTGCTGATTCAGTCTTTACCGTTACACAACCCGGTAACTATTTTGTGACTGCAAAAGATTATTGTAATAATATTTATTCAGATACAATTCAAATTACTTACCAGCAGCCAACAGACATTAATATTGGAAACGATACCAGCATTTGTAGTAACGAATTTCTTCTACTGAATGCAGGAGATAATTTCACAAACTATGCATGGAATACCGGTGAAACCACACAATCTATATCTGTGAATAGTATTGGTGAATATTCGGTTTACGCTACAAATAGTTATGGTTGTATATCAAGAGATACCGTCAAAATTCTTAATGTATTTCCTGCTCCTGTTATGGCTTTAAAAAAACAAAATGTTCTATGTTTAGGCCAAAATAATACACTCAATGCCGGAGGAGGATTCGCAACTTACTACTGGCAAGATGGAAATACAGACAGTAATATTGTGGTTACAAATCCGGGAGTATACAAAGTAAAAGTTAGTAATGAATTTAATTGCTTTGCATCAGACAGTTTCAATATTTTAAAGATTGCTATCCCGCCAACTAAATTTTTAAATGGCGATTCATCAATTTGCAATGACGATGTCATTAGAATATATCCGCACCACGTTTTTAATGAATACCTCTGGAGTACAGGTTCTGCAAATAGTTCAATTGAAGTTCATCAGGCGGGAATTTACCGTCTTATGGTTAAGGATAAAAATTCATGTATTGGTTTGGATTCGATTACAATTCTTACAAAAGATTGTAATGCCACTTTCTTTGTTCCCAATGCTTTTACTCCCAACAATGATGGCATCAATGACATCTTTAAGCCCATCATAAGCGGTAAAATTTCCGACTATTATTTCGCCGTTTACAACCGTTATGGGCAAATGATATTTAGTACTAATCAGACTGAAATGGGATGGGATGGTAAAATTAAAGGCGCGGCGCAGAATTCTGGTACATTCATTTGGCATTGCCGTTACAAGTTGAAAAATGAAGCTGCTAAATCCCAAAAAGGAACGGTAACATTAATCCGCTAACATTTCAAAAAAGCGTTCAACTATCTTCAAACAAGCCAAAAAGTAGAAAATCATAATAATTAATGGTCTATATTTTGTTTCCCTCTACATTTGCAGATTATTTTAGCATCGCTATTACAGGATCATGAATTTCGATGTAAACATTTAAACTAAGACTGTGCGGATAAATTTAAAGAAGGCTACACCGCTGGGGCTGATAATTGCGTTAGGAATTGTTTATGGAGACCTGGGAACTTCGCCGCTTTATGTATTTAATGCCATCATAAGAGACAGGCCCATTACTGCGGATCTTATTCTCGGTGGTCTTTCATGTATTATCTGGACGCTTACGCTGCAAACTACCGTAAAATATATCATTCTCACCTTAAAAGCGGATAACAATGGTGAAGGCGGTATTTTTTCGTTGTACGCCTTAATTCGCCGTCAAAGGAAATGGCTCGTTTTTCCGGCGATGATCGGCGGCGCCTCTATTATGGCAGATGGAATGATTACCCCACCAATTACGGTTACTTCAGCCATTGAAGGGTTACGCCAGATCTCGCTATTTAGCGACATCTCGGGCACCACTATTCTTTATATTGTAATTGCCATTTTACTGGCGTTGTTTTTTTCGCAGCAATTTGGCACAGCTACCATTGGTAAGTTCTTTGGTCCCATCATGTTCGTCTGGTTTTTAATGCTGGCCGTGCTTGGTTTTATGCATCTTTTCGATGGACTGTATATTTTTAAATCGCTCAATCCCTATTACGCCATAAAATTGCTGACGGTTTACCCCAATGGTTTCTGGATCTTGGGCGCGGTGTTTTTGTGTACCACGGGGGCAGAGGCCTTGTACAGCGATCTTGGACATTGCGGCCGGCAAAACATCCGCATCTCATGGATCTATGTAAAAATATCTTTGATCATCAACTATCTCGGACAAGGCGCCTGGTTGTTGTCACATCACAATGGCAAAGTGTTTACCAAAGACATTATTGATAATGGCTTCAACCCTTTTTATGGCATTATGCCGGAAAATTTTAAGATTATCGGAATTGTGATTGCCACCGTTGCAGCTATTATTGCCAGCCAGGCCTTGATCAGCGGATCTTTTACGCTTATCAGCGAAAGCATGCGACTGAACCTCTGGCCAAAAATGAAAATCAATTATCCTACAGAAGAGCGCGGTCAATTGTACATTCCCGGTATTAATACGGTTTTGTTGATCGGGTGTCTTGGAATCACCATTTATTTTAAAACATCGTCTAACATGGAGGCCGCTTATGGCCTTGCCATTACGTTGTGTATGCTGGCAACTTCAATGTTGTTTGCCAACTTTCTGGTATCAAAGCGGGTTCCTACAATATTCGTTTACCTGTATCTTGCCGTTTATCTTACGATTGAAATGAGTTTTTTAGTTGCCAATCTCGATAAATTTCCGCATGGCGGATTTGTAACATTAATTGTGGGCGGCGGCTTGTTTACCGTGATGTATGTATGGTTTAGGGCGCGGAAAATTAAGAACCGCTACATTGAATTTGTACGGCTTGAACAATACCTGCCTACCATACAGGAGCTAAGCAACGACATGAGCATTCCTAAGTATGCCACTCATCTTGTGTACCTTACCAGCGCCAATAATCCGAAAGAAATAGAGCATAAGATTATTTATTCCATCCTGAACCGCAAACCCAAGCGCGCGGATATTTACTGGTTCGTACATGTTGATACACAGGATGATCCTTACACTGCGGATTACACGGTTGAAACGATTATTCCTAATGAAGTGATCAGGGTGGAGCTGCGACTGGGTTTTAGAATGGAACCGAAAATCAATCTAATGTTCAGGAAAGTGGTGCAGGATATGGTGGCCAATAAAGAAGTAAATATCACCAGCCGTTATGAAAGCTTACAAAAGAATAATGTAGTGGGAGATTTTCAGTTTATTGTGATGGAAAAATTCTTATCGCAGGATAATGAATTGCCCTTCTTTGAAAGAATTATCATGAAGATTTATTTCTGGCTGAAAGCCGCCAGCCTTAGTGAGGAAAGAGGCTTCGGGCTTGAGCAAAGTAATGTAACGGTTGAGAAATTTCCGCTTATCGTTGCACCCGTGAGCAAGCTAAAATTAAAGCGGATTTTCCGCGAGGATGAAGTGTAATAAGCATCGGGAAGCAAGATAAGAGTATCACGACAAAGCCTTTAACTATAACTGTAAAAACGTCTATGCCTAACCGTTAGGTTGCAATAAAAAGCAGAAAATCTATTTTTTGGCTTGTTTGAAGAATGGGTTTTTTTGTAAGACTGCTTTTAATAAACCGCCAACTAAATGTCCTCAACGCTCATTTACATTATTGCCATTTATGCCTGTATCATGCTGCTGGTTTACGTTGTTCAGGAGCGGTTTATTTTCAAGCCAGAAAAACTAAAGCAGGATTTTGTTTACAAATATGATCTTCCGTTTAAAGAATTATTTATTGATGTAGAGCCGGGAGTAAGAATTAACGGGCTACATTTTTATGTAAAAAATCCATTGGGCTTGATTTTATATTTCCATGGCAATACCAGGAGCATCAAAGGCTGGGCTAAATATGCGCGCGATTTTTATCGTTATCATTATGATGTGGTGCTGGTAGATTATCGCGGCTTTGGAAAAAGTACCGGCAAGCGTGGTGAAAAAGCAATGTTCAACGATATGCAGGTGGTGTATGATACACTGGCGGTTCAGTATCATGAAAATCAGATCATCGTTTATGGAAGAAGCCTGGGCAGCGGGTTTGCGGCAAAGCTGGCGAGTGACAATTCTCCGAGGTATTTAATTTTAGACGCGCCGTTTTATAATTTCAGTAAAGCGGTTCAGCGCTTTATTCCCATTTTGCCCATGAGGTTTGTGTTGCGGTATCAATTGCAAACCAACAAATGGATACGCAAAGTAAATTGCCATACGTATATTATTCATGGCACTAAAGATTGGCTGATACCCATAAGTCAAAGTGAAAAGCTTCAGGCCTTAAGCCCGCGAAAGATTACGCTGATTGCCATTGAAGGTGGTGGGCATAATAATCTTACTACCTTTCCGGAGTACCATAATTTTATCAGGGATATTTTGGCGCCGTGAGAAGAGGTGAGGAGTTGAGTAGAGAGTTGAGGGTTGAGAGTTGAGGGTTTAGGGAAGTTTGGCGGGGGTTGAGAGTTGAGGGTTTAGGGAAGTTTAGATGGTTTAGGAGTTTAGAGCTTAGGAGTTGAGAAATGAAATAATCCACTTCTTAAAAAGTCCTACAACAATTCAACAATATAACAGTATAACAATATAACAAAACATGCAAGAATATAAAATCTCTACTAAAAGAAAGGTAATAAGATGGGTTACTGTTATTGCTTTTTTTTATGGCTTAACAGGCATTGCCTTATTTTACCTGCAGGAAAAGTTTTTGTTTCATCCTCAACCTTTGCCAAGAGATTATGTTTTTAAATTCAGCACTTCATTTAAGGAATTGAACATTGCGATCAATGAAAGAGATACACTCAACATGATTCAGTTTTTTCCTGAAAGATTCGGTTCCAAAAGGAGTGGTGTTGTATTTTCATGGCAATACCGGCAAATGTCATCCGATATGAAAAATATGTAAAAAACTTTACCAAAGATGGCTATGAGGTATGGATGCCGGATTATCCTGGCTTTGGAAAAACGACCGGTAAATTAACGGAAGAAAATATGAATAATGGAAGCGCGCGAAGTTTACAAGCTTGCACATTCCAAATATGCTGCTGATAGTATTATCGTCTATGGCAAATCGTTAGGTACAGGCGTGGCTTCCTTTATTGCCGCCAAACAAAAATGCAAAAGACTGATCTTAGAAACGCCCTATTATAGCATTCCTTCTTTATTCAGCAGCTATGCGCCCATTTATCCCACAACCAGGATGTCGCATTTTAAATTTCCTGTCGGTGAATATTTAAAAGAAGTAAATGTGCCCATCACCATCTTTCATGGTTCCTCCGACAAAGTTATTTTTTATCGCAATGCTGCCAGGCTCAAAAAAGTTTTAAAACCCGGCGATGAATTTATAACGATTGAAAATGGCGGCCATAATAATTTAAACGACTTTCCGCTTTTTCATGAAAAGCTGGATTCGCTTTTGAACAATTAGTTTTTTTAAGCTATTTAAAAAAGGGAAAAACTATGTTTTGGGTTGCCTCTGCAGAATAAGATGAACCTGTTTTTACGCAAGCATATCGAATTCATATTCATCGTGCATTTTTTCCGAAGGGCTTCACCCTTCGTTGGTGTATAACGCCCTTTCAGGGCTTATTTTTTCCATGCTCCTTCTTTACTCCTTCCACTCAATTTATTTACCTAATATTGCGTTTTTTATCCTTAAAAATTTGTACCACAAAACAATCAAACTATGAAAAAACTATTATTGGCAGCGGTTATCCTTTTCAGCGCTTTTACCGGCCGGGCACAAAATTCTTTTCACGTTCAGGGCGGCCTTGATCTTGGAGTTCCGGTTCACAACCTCAATGGAACGTCAGTTGGAATTGGCGTGGATTTGACCGGCATCTATATGCTTTCAAATGCCGCTGCTCTTACCGGTGATTTTGGCTACACTGCGTTATTGTCAAAATTCAAGAAAGATGCCACTACCAATCTCTTGCCGTTAAGGATTGGGCTTCGCTATTATCCTTCCCGTAATTTCTTTGTTGGCGGCAAGGTTGGGGCTGGCTTTATTTCAAACTCCGGCACGTCAAGCGTTACTACAACCGCCTATTCTTTTGGCCTGGGATTGAATGCTTCAAGGCGTGTGGAAATTGGCGGCTCTTATGATGGATACAGTAAAAACGGTTCAGTAGGCTTAATCAATTTCCGCCTTGGTTACCGGTTTAATTAATCACATTTTATTTTTAAAAAAAAACCATGAGATCTCATGGTTTTTTTTGTTTCTATTTAAAATTAAACGAACAGATGTCAGTCGTCGTGGCCATGATTTTTGTGGTGTTCATTTTTGCGATGTTCTCTCTTCCATTCTTTGTGGTGGCGACGCTTTTTTACCTGTCCGGGTGCATAATCTTTTGCCGAGCCGCCATAAACTTTTTTTGCCTGGCCGGGAGGTAAATTCTTTCTTTTGTGAGTGTAAACAGGATAAGTATTCCGGCTGCTGTTTTTCTTCTCCCGGAAAACCACTACGCTTTTAGATGGTTGTTTTTTTTTAGGGCCGGAGCCGGGAATAACGTCGTAAACGCTTTTCTCTTGAGCAGCGGCACTAAAGCAGGCCATTATTAAAATGACAGATAACAGAGCTAGGCTCTTGTTTTTCAAATGTAACAGAGGTTTCATAAAGAGGTTTATTTGTTAAAGACAATAATTTTGCCAAATGTCGGCTAAATGATTAAGAGTTTCTTAAAGATGAATTATAAGGGCTAATGCCAGGAGTTTATGATTGGCAGACTGGCGGCTTTGTCAAAGAAGAAATACCCGCATCCAATCTCAACAAAAATGAAAAATCTACATTTTGGCTTTCATGAAGTTGATCTTCAAATTTCTTCCTTTGCTTTCCACCATCTTTTATTCAAAGGCACCGGAAGCATGAAGGTAAAGTCCCTGCTCACTCCATATAATCTTCCTGCCGCATTAAAATATGCCGGTATTTATTGAAGATGCCATTTTTAGTAACGAACCCCAGGTAGAGATTATGATGCCCGGTAACAGGAAGGATGCGGGTATCGTGTCGTTCCATAATTTGCATCACCTCAAACACAGGCGTGTTGATGTCAATCGTTTTATCCGGGGGCAGCGCTATTTCTTTTATCGGCCGGTTTTGATCTTCCACATTATCACTTACCAACAGTTCCAACAGTTGATCGCTATGTAAGATGCCTGTTAATTCTCCTTGCTGGCTTACCACCGGAAAAACATTTTTGGTGGTATGCACAATATCAGCGCTCCTGCTTCGTGGGGTATCGTCGGGGCGCAGAATTACGAAATCCTTTTCAACAAGGTATTTTAATTTGATTCTTCTTAACACCCTGTGGTCTTTATTTTCCTGCGTCACCAAATTCCCTTGTTCAGCAAGTCCGCTCGTATAAATAGAATATTTTAAAATCCCTTTATTAATAAAATAAGAAATGGCGGAAACAATCATTAAAGGAACCATCAGCACATATCCCCCGGTAATCTCAGCAGCGAGAAAAATACCCGTCAATGGGGCGTGCATTACGCCGCTGATAGAAGCTGCCATTCCTGCAATAATAAAATTGGTAACGTTTAGATGTACCATTCCTGTTTGGTTGAGCCCGAATGCAAAAACAAAACCTGCCAGTCCGCCAACAACCACACTTGGCCCAAACATGCCGCCGTTGCCGCCGCTGGCCATCGTAATGATGCAGGCAAATGTTTTTCCCACTACAGAAATTGCTGCAAACAAAACAAGCGCCCAGCCGATCTGCTGGTATTTTGAAAAGAAGCTGTTGGCTAAAAGAGATTGATAATTGCCATCGAGCAACTTTTGAATAGTGATGTAACCTTCTCCATAAAGAGCCGGCAGAAATGCGATCAGAATTCCAAGGATAATGCCGCCTGTCCACACCCTTGTGTATTGCTTTTTTATTTTATTGAAAACTGCAAAAAGATAAGTGTTCAGCCGGTTGAAATAAACAGAGTAGAGGCCGATAAGAATACCCAAAACAATATAATACCAGAAGGCATCTATTACCCATCCTTTAGTGATGAGAACAAAGAGTGGCTCTTTATAAATGATCTGCGAAACAACTGCGGAGACAGCCGAAGCGATCAATAAAGGGATTACAGCAGGAATAGAAAACTCCGGCAAGATCACTTCAATAGCGAAGATCATTCCTGTAATGGGACTGTTGAAGGCACCCGCAATGCCGGCCGCAGCGCCACAAGCGAGCAGCAACGTGGTTTCCCGGTAATTTAAGCCAAAGAAGCGGCCGATGTTTGACCCAATTGCTGAACCACTCGCTACAGCAGGCGCTTCCAGCCCGGCAGATCCTCCAAGGCCTACAGTAAGGGCGCTGGAAATAATTTGGCTATAAATATTATGAAAGTCAAGCTTGCTTGAATTATGTGAAATATTGAAAAGGATAGCCGGAATTCCATGTTGAAACTTACTGCGGCGGATAAATAGGCGGACATAAAAAACGGTAAGGAAAATGCCTATCAGCGGAAAGAAAAAATAGAGGTAATATTTATATTTCCAATGAAGGTCGTTTTGGAGAAAATTAGCCACCAGGTGAGTCAGTTCTTTTAATAAAGAAGAAGCGATTCCTCCAAGAATGCCTACTACCGCAGCTGCTAAGATTAAAAAATTAGTATTAGAAATTCTTTTTTTGCGCCATTGATTGATCTGCTCAACATATTTTAGCAGCTTTTTGTACATATAGCTTTAGGGGTGCGATATTTTTAGTTGAATGATGCCACGAAGGTAAAAAGAAATCATTCCCGTTAAGGAAACCGAAATATATTTTTCAAAAAGGAATCACCGGCAAACGCTGAAAATAACAGTAACTTTTTTTCACCACAAGGCACCAAGGCAGGAAGGGCACGAAGGTTAATTGCATTTTCTTCTTAGTGAAACTTTGTGTCTTTGTGACTTCGTGGCGATTGGCTAACTTCCAAATTGCCGTAGGTGATGGTCTATATGTTTATAGGCTATTAGGCCAGCTTGTTCTGCAGTCAGTTTGCCAAAAAAGGGATGGACAAGTCCGGAGCTATTCTGATGTGAATGTTTCCCGATGAGGCCGATCCATTCAGCTTTAGCAGCAGCCACATCGCCGTTACCACTGGTCTTAAAGGAAGGTACAGTAGGCAAATTCTGTTTCATAGGTGTGTCCTTCAGCATATTCTTCAGGGCAATTTTGCCAAACAGGCGCCCAAGAAAGGATTGCTTGTATTGCTCTTTACCCAGCAACATTTCTTCCCATAAGGTGCAATGTTTCAGCATCTGATAAACATTCATTTTCCCCCATTGAGCTGTACTATTTTCATTAATTGAATTAATCCTGATTATTAATTCATCTCTCGTTGTTTTATCAAATACTGATTTCATATGGCGGTATAATTTAGATAATATAAACTTATCGTGTCTTTTTAAGATGCTATCTGATAACGACAAAACTGGTGTTTGTTGCGACATATTTAATTGTGTGTTACTCTGTCAGCGAAAGAACATTTCCGTCCGGGTCTTTAAACCACGCAACCTTTGAACCGTTAGGCGATGTCCAAACACCCAAGTTATCCTGTTCAAGAAAGTTGTAACGTTCGCAGAAAATATTTTTGTCGTTAAGCTGCTTTATAACGGAAACAATATTGTCAACGTTCCAGCCTAAAATGGTAAATGGATGAGGTGTTAAATCCCGCACAATGATAACACGCAACAAACTTTCGTTAGCGTCAAATTCTAAACCATAGTTGTCTTCAGATAAGCAATTTTAGCCCTAATACTTCTTTGTAAAACAATTTGGCTTCAGTTGGTTTTGTAGTTGGAACAAATGCTTTAAGTTTCTCGTCAGTAAGCATATTTGATGTGTTTATGTTTTGCATGTTAGCAGTAGTTTTCCAAAACTGATAGTTAGTTTTTTATTATTAAGTTATCAGTTGGGGTCTGTCCATTATTTTCAATGGATATCGGCTTTGAATTTTTTCCGTTGGTGATAATTTTTCCGCCTATGGTTATTTTTTTTACTATTCCTGTGTTTACTTCATAAGTTATTACATCGGCTCCATTGGTTACGATGTTGCCTTTGATATCTATTTCCTGAACTTCACCACCGGGCTTTATACTTAGTGCAACAGCGGGTAATTCCACATTAACACCTTTAACCAAAGAGTTGCCAACACTTCCATGCGTAGTTACATCGCCATTAACAGTGAGTTTGCCAATAACTTTACTTATTTGTATGGCAACAGAGCCATCGCCGTAGGTGCTGATTGATTTGAAAGTAATGCTATCAACTGTTCCGTCATATTGGTTATATCCCCTGGCTCCAAGACCATAAGTTTCTATTGGCGCATTGGCAACAAATTTTTTTACAACGCCAAAGTTTACAAAGCCAACACCGCTTGGTCCGTATGATATTATGGGAGCATTGCATATCCAACTTTCAACTTCACCCCAGGTGTCCAAAACCATATCATTTACACCATAAGTAACAATTTCTCCGTCGTGTATGATTTCTTTCGCCTTCGCTCCATTCACAATAAAAACACCTGCTGTAATAATATCTGCAACGCCGAAAGGAATTTTGCCATTTGAATAAACCGCACCTGTATGCAACTTAGAAATTGTTATCCAGCCTCCCTTATCGCCCGCGCCTGCTATGAAAATGCCTGAACCGGTTACGGGTGCATTTTTTCTGCCAATGGAAATATTTTCCGCAGATAAATTAATATTGCTTTGAGAGTTATTATTGAAGTTGTAAATGGTTAAAGCGCCCTGTAGCGCATTCACTCCATATTTTTGCGGCTGCTCTATACTGTTTTTTGCATCTGCGGCAACGATGTCAATTTGATTCATTTTGATAGAAGCTCTCATTACACCGGCTCTTGCAATGAAAGAAAACTGTCCGGTAATTACCAGGTTTTCAAAAATAAAGTTGCCTAAATCTTCTTTTGCAACCGTTGTATAAATTGCTTTTTGATTTGTTGCCGTTTGAATACTTAGATTTGAAATGCTATTTCCTGCTGAAAGACCGATCCCGTCTCCATTGCTGAAAGAGAGCATGGGCATTTGTTGTTTTTCTCCTTTCAGTGTTGCGTTTTCCGGTAAGATGATGGAGTGAAAACATAATATACTGCACTGAATAAATAATTCGTTATCATCATTATTGATGGCTTGCTGCAACTCTGAAAAGTTCTTGATTTTTGCCATGTGATTATTCCATATTTCAAAGAAAAGTTTCGAATACTTTTAATAAAAAATTCACTTGCCTACATAGCTTAAAGCCGTTCCTAAATTTATAATTAAAAGTTTATTATTGCTACTACCGCCGAACAAAGCTTTTTCAGCGGGTAATTTTTTTACATAGGAATGACTTATACCAGGAGTTAAGAAAAATAAAGTAGCAAACTTTACTAATTTTTAAGTTCTGTCGAAACTGAGAAAAACTACAAAATGACTTGTCTCAGGAGGTTAAAAATCAATCAACCCTCTTTGCAGAATTCCTCACCTTAAACGCCGTAAAATAATAATTATTAGCAGCGCCGATTAGTTCCAGATCAAAATAAAACGAATCAATAAATTGCTGATACGCCATGAACTCGTGCGTGGGCACTACAAATTCATCAAAGAAAATAATGTCGCCTTCTTTAAGATAAGGCGCAAGGCTGGTGAGCGTAAATAAAGTAGCGGTATAAAGATCCGCATCCAGCATCAGCACGGTCTTTTTTTGGTTGTCAAAAGTTTTTAAAAAGTCCGGTAATGTTTGTTGAAATAATCCCTGGAAAAATTTTCCTCTGTCGTCTTTTATTATTGGAATATCATTACTGGTATTGAAAGTTCCTTTTTTATAAGGACCAAAATCTTCGGGCAATCCGGTAAAAGTATCGAAGCCATAAAAGCGTGAATCAGCACTGGTATTTTTTGTCATCCACCAGTTAAATGATTCGCCGTTGGCAACGCCAAATTCAAGATAATTAATCGCGGAATCCAAGCCTTCTTTTTCAATAATGTAATCATAAAGATCATAGCGTTTATTATAATCCCATTTGGACGGAAAATCATTGAAGGCGATTTTTTTATGCGTAGCCGCCCATTTGGAAAGCTTGTTCATCCATAAAAGCTGCAGCAAAAACCCATTGAGCCATGAAAAAAATACATGCAGTTTCAGGCGGATGAAAGTAGTTTTTAAAAAACGGATGATTGTAAATTTCATGAGGCAAATATCGTTCTATGATTCTTTTAATTCCACTAACGTTGGTGATACGTGCAGTTTATATTTTACACCAATTTTCAACGCATAATTTTCTTTGTCATGGCTTACCGGAAAGCCAAAGCAAACAGGGTAGTCATATTCTTTCACCAAATCTTTTATAGCTTCTTCAATCGTTTGGCCAAAAGGTATGGTAGTGTCTTTCATGTCAGAGAATTTCCCGATGATGAGGCCTTTTAAATCATCCAGTTTGCCACTTCGTTTTAATTGATACATCATGCGGTCGGCGGCATAAATATATTCTCCCACTTCCTCGATAAACAAAATTTTATTTTTTGTTTTTATGTCAGAATCTGTACCGATAGCATTTACCAAAAGCGATAAATTGCCACCGACTAAAACTCCGCTCGCTTTTCCTTTCTGGTTGAATGAATGTCCTTCTGCAGTGTAATGCGCTTTCCTCCCGATCAATGCATCGTGCAGGCTTTGCACATATTGGTTATTAAATTCACCGTCGTTAAATGCCGCCGCCATCGGTGCATGTAAAGAAGCAATTTTATAATTAGTAAAAAGATGGCTTTGCAAAAGCGTGATATCACTAAACCCGATAAGCCATTTTGTAGTTTTTTCAAATTTTTTAAAATCAAGCTCGGTCAATAATTCTTCCCGTACCATAGCCGCCTCTTGCGCAAAAGATCGCTTTGATATGTTGATCATCCATCATGTGCTGAAGATCATTCAGCCGCTCTTCATCGGTTCCGGAAAAATAATTAAACTGGTGGCCCGGAGTTTTTCCAATAGCAACATTAAAGCCCCAGTTGGTAAGGGTTTCAACGCAGGCCTGGTATTTTTCAGCAGGCATATATCCGGCCGGACAAACGAGCCCAATCGTGTCGCCGGGTTTTAAATATGGTGGTATAATAGTCATTTGTATAAAAAATTTTTATAAACAATCAAGTCAATCTCAACATTGGAGAGGAATTGGAGTGAGGCCTTACTATAGTTAATCAATGTACTTCCATCCACTCCAACTTTCAACGTATGCCTTATTCCGCATTTCAGCGCATAATTTTCTTTGATGTGGCCAACCGGAAAATCAAAGCAAACAGGATAATCGTATTCTTTTACTTTTTCCATCACCATATCATAAATTGTTTTTCCGAATTCTTCTCCGGGATCATCCGGCTTTATTCTAAATCCACCAACGATCAGGCCTTTTAGTTTTTTCAGTTTGCCGCTTCGTTTCAAATTCCAAAGCATGCCGTCAATCTTGTAAAGATATTCACCCACGTCCTCAATAAATAAAATTTTTCCTGCGGTGTTCACATCAGAAATGCTTCCGCAAAGATTATCGATAATGGATAAGTTGCCGCCGATCAATACGCCTGATCCTTCACCAGTCCGGTTATTTTCATTTGCAGGCGCTTTATATGTCATCTTTTCGCCAATAAGACATTGCCTGATAGAATCAATGGAGTCAATTTGCGTTTGATCCGCTTTTGAAAAATCATCAGGAAAACTATTACACATTTTTGAGTGGATGGTGGCAATGCCATAATTATGATTGATGTGCAAATGAAACACCGTTGCATCACTAAAACCGATGATCCATTTAGGCCTCTTTTCAAAATTGGAAAAATCTACATTATCAATTATGCGAACTGCGCCATAGCCGCCCCGGCCGAACATAATGGCTTTAATGGATGGATCGTCGAGCATCTGTTGAAGGTCTTGCGTTCTTTGCTCATCTGTGCCGGCCATGGTAAAATCTTTGCATCCAACGGTCATGCCTATTCGAATTTTGAAACCCCATTCCGTCATCTTGTTGATCGCGGGCTGACAATCTTCAATGCTTATGTATCCGGAAGGGCACGTAATGCCGATGGTGTCTCCTTTTTTTAAATAAGGAGGAATTTTTTTTAAAAGCGCAGGCTCTTCATTTAATTTGTTATTGGTAAATGCGGATGCAACGGTTGCTAAAGGAACCATCGTTGTGAGAAAATCTTTTCGATTCATAAATTACGCTTCGTTTCAAAAAATTATTGCAGTTCAAAACCCATTCCTGCTTTTAGTGCTTGCCGGTATTTGCGCAGGTCAAATTTATAATAGAATGGTGCTTTGTGCGCAACTCCTTTTTTGGTCTCATTGAGTTTTTTTAAAATGCCTGTACTGATCATCTTTCGCTGAAAATTCCTTCTGTCAAGTTGCCGGTCTAAGATCGTTTCATATAGCTTCTGCAATTCAGGCATCGTGAATTTTAAAGGTAATAAATTATAACCCACGGGGTGAAAATTGAGTTGTAGTTGCAAATGTTCCAGCGCTTTCTTAAGTATTTCGTTATGATCCAGGATCATGTTGGGGATTTCATGGACATTAAACCATTCGCAGGCATCAGAAAATAAATCGGGCACGGGCTTTACTTTGGTGAAATCAACCAGGGCGCTGTAACCCACTGAAATAAAACGTTCAAACATCCAGCTTTTTTTGTTTTCAGTCCTGCTTTATTTAAAAATTGCCGGTTCATTTTATTGTCCGAGCGCTCAGGATTGCCAAACACATAAAATTGCTGGAGATAAATTTGATCAAGACCGGTTCTTTCTTTTAAAATGCGCTGCGCCGCTTCGTCCATAGGCTCTTCTTTCAGCACAAAGCCTCCTGGCAAGGCCCACTTTCCGGCATATTTCATTTTAATAAGTAACACTTTCAGCTCGGCTTCATGAAAGCCAAACATGACGCAATCAATCGATATATGCCGCAGGTACTTTTCGTGGCCTTTAAGAAAATGGTTTTCGAATTCTTTGTCAGATTTCATGGATGGTGCAGTTGGCATTATTCAAATGTAAAAATAAAGTATACTAAATCAGTTAATTATTTTTACATTGTGTCATAATAACACAAACATAAAATATTTCAAATGAAAAAATTACTTGGTGTTTTATTGATGGCTTTTATATCCTGTATGGTTCAGGCACAAGATCAACTCGCTGAAAAGGCGCAACAAATCGTACATAAAATGACCCTCGAAGAAAAAGCAAACCTCGTTACCGGCATGGGGATGAAGATTCCCGGAATGCAAACCGGGGGCCCCGTTGTTGGCGATATAAAAGATAAAGTGCCCGGAGCCGCCGGACGCACGTTTGCTTTACCCCGCCTCGGCATTCCTTCTATTATTGTTTCTGATGGCCCGGCCGGCGTGAGGATTGACCCTTTTCGCAATAACGATTCTTCCCGGTCTTATTATGCTACCGCCTGGCCTGTGGCTACTTTGCTGGCATCCACGTGGGACACGGCATTGGTTAAAAAAGTGGGCGTTGCTTTTGGTGGGGAAATCAAAGATTATGGAATTGATGTAATATTAGGGCCCGCATTAAACATTCACCGGAATCCTTTGGGCGGAAGAAATTTTGAATATTATTCTGAAGATCCTGTGGTTGCAGGAAGCATGGCCGCTGCGATGGTAAATGGGATTCAATCAGTGGGAGTGGGAACATCTATCAAACATTTTGCGGCAAACAACCAGGAAACCAACCGCAATACCGTTAACACCATCGTAAGCGAAAGGGCGCTCAGAGAAATCTATTTAAAAGGATTTGAAATAACTGTAAAGAAATCCCATCCATGGACGGTAATGAGCTCATACAACAAAATAAACGGCATCTATACATCTGAAAATTATGATCTGCTTACGACAGTGCTCCGCAAAGAATGGGGTTTTAAAGGATTGGTGATGACCGACTGGTTTGGAGGCAAAGACCCGGTTGCGCAAATGAAAGCCGGTAACGACCTCTTAATGCCTGGTACACCGCAGCAAAGCAAAGCAATCATTGATGCGGTCAAAAACGGAACGCTTTCTGAAGAGGTTCTAAACGAAAATGCTGAAAGAATATTGAAGATTGTTTTTCAATCTCCCTCTTACAAAAACTTTAAAAATTCCGATAAGCCCGACCTGGCTGCGCATGCAATCATTTCGCGCAATGCGGCTGAAGACGGAATGGTTTTATTAAAGAACCATAACAATGCGCTTCCCTTTGATAAGGGTATCCACAAGATTGCCTTGTTTGGGATCAATGGCTATGAGCTTATTGCGGGCGGCACAGGTAGTGGAGATGTACATAAAGCGTATAGCGTTTCTCTGTTGGAAGGCTTGTCTCATTCCGGCTACCAGCTTGATGCTGATTTAAAAAATACCTATAACGGTTATATCCAGGAAGAGAAGTTGAAGCACCCGAAGAAAAGTTTCTTCCAGGAATTTATGAATCCAACGCCGCCGGTAAAAGAGTACATGCTGAATAATGATGTGGCCATGCAAAAAGCCAAAGACAATGATATTGCGGTGATTGCAATCGGTAGAAACGCGGGCGAAGGAAGAGATAGAAAACTGGAAGATGATTTCAATTTATCGGATACTGAAAGAACACTGATTAAAAATGTATCCAATGCTTTTCATGCGCAAAATAAAAAAGTGGTGGTGGTGCTCAATATTGGCGGTGTGATTGAAGTGGCAAGCTGGAGAGATAATCCGGATGCGATCCTGCTCGCCTGGCAGCCAGGCGAAGAAGGTGGTAATGCGATTGCCCATTTGTTGAATGGCGATGTTAATCCATCGGGCAAGCTGGCTACTACCTTTCCCGTAAAGTATGATGATGAGCCTTCGGCAAACAATTTTCCAGGTAAGGAATTTCCCGAACAGGCTACTACAGGTATGTTTGGAATGAAATCAATTCCTGCTGAAGTGGTATATGCCGAAGGCATTTATGTGGGCTACCGGTATTTCACTTCGTTTAACGTAAAGCCTGCGTATGAATTTGGTTACGGATTAAGCTATACCAACTTTACTTACAGCAATTTGAAATTAAGCAGTACGGTACTAAATGGAAAAATTGTATGCCAGCGTGGATGTTAAAAACACCGGCAATGTAGCAGGTAAAGAAGTGGTGCAATTATACATTAGCGCGCCTTCAAAGAAAATGAAAAAACCTGTGGAAGAATTGAAGTCGTTTGCCAAAACAGGTTTGTTGAAACCCGGACAGGTTCAAACAATCCGGTTTGCAATTCTTCCTTCAGACCTGGCTTCATTTGATACCGCAAGCGCTTCATGGATTTCAGAAGCCGGCTCTTACAGCGTTAAGATAGGCGCATCGTCTGCTGATATAAAGCAATCTGCAACTTTCCGTTTATTAAAAGAGGTAATCGTTGAAAAGGACAGCAACCTTTTAGTGCCGCAGGTGGCCATTCCTGATTTTAAATAAAAGGTATTCTGAAAAATTCCTCTTTGAAAACCCCTTTCCTTCAGGGGTTTTTTTGTTGTTTGGGCGTTGATCGGCTTTACGGTATTTTTGCAAATCCATTAAAGAAATTAAAATTTAATAAGCCCTGTGAGGTTTTTCCGATATGAAAGAATTTAAAAGATACTTACTCACTGCCGCGTTGCCTTATGCCAATGGGCCTTTGCATATCGGGCATTTGGCAGGATGTTATATTCCGGCAGATATTTATGTCCGCTATTTAAGGGCTAAAAAGCTCGACGTAAAATTTGTTGGTGGCAGCGATGAACATGGCGTGCCTATTACCATCCGGGCAATGAAGGAAAATATTACGCCTCAGCAGGTGGTTGATAAATTCCATGCAATCATTAAAAGTAGTTTTGAGCAAATGGGAATCTCTTTTGATATTTATTCCCGCACTTCAAACGCTATTCATCATAAAACATCGCAGGATTTTTTCCTGAATTTGTATAACAAAGGATTGTTTGAAGAAAGAGAAACCGAACAATATTATGATGAAGAAAAACAAACTTTTTTAGCCGACCGGTACATCATTGGTACCTGCCCTGTTTGCGGAAATCCGAATGCTTACGGCGATCAATGTGAAAGATGCGGCTCTTCATTAAGTCCGGAGCAATTGATCAATCCGCGAAGCGCATTAAGCGATGCCGTTCCGGTAAAAAAGAAAACGAAACATTGGTATTTTCCTTTGCAGGATTATGAGAACTTCTTACGGCAATGGATACTCGAAGATCATAAAGAATGGAAGAATAATGTGTATGGTCAATGCAAAAGCTGGCTGGATAATGGTTTGCAGCCAAGGGCCATGACGCGCGACAGCAACTGGGGCATTAAAGTTCCTTTGCCGGATGCTGAAGGAAAAGTACTGTATGTTTGGTTTGATGCGCCGATCGGTTATATATCTGCCACAAAAGAATTAACGGATAAATGGGCCGATTACTGGTGCCAGGAAGATACCAAGCTCGTGCATTTTATCGGCAAGGATAATATTGTTTTTCATTGCATTATTTTTCCCGCAATGCTGAAAGCGCACGGTGGTTTTGTATTGCCTGATAATGTTCCTGCCAATGAATTTTTAAATATCGAAGGGGAGAAAGTTTCTACCAGCCGCAACTGGGCGGTTTGGGTAGATGAATATTTAAAAGATTTTCCCGGATCAACAGGATGTGCTTCGCTATGTGCTTTGCGCCAATGCGCCTGAAACAAAGGACAATGATTTTACCTGGAAAGATTTCCAGGACAGAAACAACAGTGAGCTGGTCGCCATCTTTGGAAATTTTGTGAACCGCACTTTTGTATTGATGCATAAGCTGTGCAATGGTAAAGTGCCGCCATTGCACGATGCGATATTTGGATGATACGGATAAAAACATGATTGCCGAGTTTGAACTTACAAAAGCGAAAGTTGAAAATTTATTGGAGCAATATAAATTCCGCGATGCATTATTTGAAGTGATTGACCTGGCGCAGGAAGGGCAATAAATACATGCAGGATAAACAGCCATGGATAGTGGCAAAGCAGACGACCGACAATGGACAACTGACGAGCCGAAGCACAAGCGCAGATAGATAATTGCCTGCATATTTGTTTGCAACTGTGTGCCAATCTTGCCATTTTTATCAATCCATTTTTGCCATTTACGGCACAAGAAAATGTGTCATTTGATGAAGGTGGTTGATAAAATGCTGGATTGGGAAAATGGTGGGAAATTGAAATTGTTGAGTGTTGGATATTCTTTAAGAGCACCGGAATTATTATTCAGGAAAATTGAAGATGCAGAAGTAGATGCACAGATTGAGAAATTGAACAGCGGAACCGGGCTTGCAGAAGCAGCGGGCACTGAGCAACCATCAGAAAATAAAAAACAAGAACAAATGAAAACTGAAGAATTGGAAATCGCCAATTTAAAACCGGAAATAGTGTATGATGATTTTGCAAAAATCGATCTTAAAGTGGGAACAATTCTGTCGGCAGATAAAGTGGAAAAAGCGGATAAGTTATTAAAACTTGAAATTGATTTGGGTTTTGAAAAAAGAATCATTGTTTCCGGCATTGCCCAACATTTTTATCCCGAAGAAATTGTTGGTAAACAGGTAGTGGTGGTTGCCAATCTTGCGCCGCGAAAAATGCGCGGAATAGAAAGCAATGGCATGATCTTAATGGCAGAAGATGCGGAAGGTAAATTGCATTTTGTAAAGCCTGAAAATGTAATCGGTAACGGAAGTTCCGTAACGTGATATAAGCCAAAATATAGTTTTTTTAATTTCATAGGTGGTTATAAAATCTTTCGCCTGCGCCTGGAACCGCAGCGCTTTGCAAGATCAATAAAAACTACTTTTTGGCTTGTGTCTTCATAACAAAAAGGCTGCTTCAAATTGATTTTTGAAACAGCCTTTTTAGTTAAATTAAAAAAACAAAAACCAAATTTACGACAAGCTATATCCACCGGAAAAGCCCGCAAGCTGCAAACTTCTTTTCTTCAGTTTAATTATATCTAACGATTCAATAATTGGATCTGCAGTAACGATAAGTGAAACATTATTTTTCTTCCACCAATCATTTTCCTGCAATTTTTTAAAATGAATTACGCCGATAAGGTAATTGATCTGGTCGTTGGAATGCCATTCCTCAATGCTTTCAAAATCATCTTTTCTTACGTAATCCCAATTCGTAAATCCGATATAGATCTTTACGTAAAAATCGTTGGTTAACTCATTTGGCTGGTGATGATATAATTTTTTGTACTCGTATTTATAATCGTATCTAAGCGCTGAAATGTCGCTCAGAACCGCAGATGCTGTTGGTAAACTGCCTGCTCCTTTTCCATAAAAAAATTGTTTGTCTGCAAAAGAACTTTCTATCACAACGCCATTGTATTCATTCTTGATAAAAGCCAGTTGATCATCTTTCTTTACAAATTGCGGCAACACAAACGTGGCTACTTTTCCGTTCTTCAATTTTTTTGCAGAGGCCACCAGCTTAATTACCTGGTCTTTTCGTTCTGCCTGTTGTGCATCTTCATTCGTAATATTTTGTATGCCTGTAAAAACCAGTTCTTCTTTTTTCGGCAGAATGCCGTAAGCATGCGTCAGCAAAAATGTCCATTTATTAAACGCATCATATCCTTCCACATCCAGCACGGGATTGCTTTCTGCAAAGCCCAATTGTTGCGCCTGTAACAATGCATTCTTGAAAGACAGCTTCTCTTCAAACATTTTTGTAAGAATATAATTGGTTGATCCATTTACAACTGCGTGAATAGAATGAAGCAGATCGTTATCATAATATTCTTCAAGATTTCTTATTACCGGAATAGAAGCGCAGCAAGCGGCCTCATACAGAAATGATGCGCCGGTTTGTTTTTGCAATTCCAACAATTCCGGCAAATGCTCAGCAATCATTTTTTTGCTGGCGCTCACTACCGATTTTCCATTCAGGAATGCGGTTTTTACAATGTCAAATGCAGCGTCTGCATCGTCTATTAATTCTACTATTACATTAATTTCAGGATCGTTTAGCAATACGTTTTTATCTGCAGTAAATAATTCCGCGGGCGCGTTTCTTTTTTTGCTGCTGTTTTTAATGCCCACCTTTTTTATAACTGCATTTAAAGAGCGCGTTTGATTAAGCACTTTGTAAAGACCTTCTCCCACTACGCCGAATCCGAAAATTCCTAAAACTAATTTCTTATGTGTTTCCATATTTTTATTTTTTAATATCTCGTACGCGAAGCCTTCGGCTTTTTGCCTCAGGCAAATTCTTTCTTTTCAGCCGATAAAATTACCGAATTTATCGCTTGCAATGCCTTTTGTAAGTCTGCGATCAGGTCGTCTGCGTCTTCAATTCCAACAGATAAACGGATCAATCCATCGCAAACACCTGCGGCTTTTCTAGTTTCATCAGGAATTGATTTGTGAGTCATGGTTGCAGGATGGCACAATAAACTTTTTACTCCGCCCAGGCTTTCAGCAAGCTTAAAATACTGGGTGCTGGTCACGAAAGTTTTGGCGGCTTCCATCGTATCTTCTTTCAATGAAAACGAAACCACGCCACCAAAACCTGTTGATTGCTTTTTGGCAATTTCATGATTAAAATGCGTTGGCAATCCGGGGTAAAATACTTTATCCACTTCCGGTTGCAATTGCAGGAATTCGGCGATCTGCTGCGCATTAGCACAATGTTGTTTTACTCTCAGGTGCAACGTTTCCAGGCCTCTTATTACCAGCCAGCTATCAAATGGCGCCAGTATGGCACCGCTTGCATTTTGAATGAATTTTATTTTGTCGCCCAACTCTTTTGTTTTGGTTACTACCAGTCCTGCAATAAGATCGCTGTGTCCCCCAAGGTATTTGGTAGCGCTGTGAACCACGATGTCGGCGCCCAGGTCTAAAGGCTTTTGCAACACCGGCGAGGCGAAAGTATTATCGACACAAAAGAGAATTTTATTGGCTTTCGCAACCGCTGCGATTGAAGCGATATCAGAAATTTTCAAAGTTGGATTGGTCGGCGTTTCTATCCAGATTAATTTTGTATTTGGAGTGATAGCGTCCACTACATTTTCAATCTGCGTGGTATCCGTGTAATTTACTTTGATTCCAAATTTTTCATAGATATGCGTAAACAGGCGAAAAGCGCCGCCGTAAATATCATCCACGGCGAGTATTTCATCGCCTGCGGATAATAATTTTACTACTGCGTCAATGGCTGCAAGCCCGCTGCCGAAGGCCGCGCCGGTGCTACCATTTTCAAGCTCTGCAATTAGTTTTTCAAGAATGGCTCTTGTAGGATTTCCGGTGCGTGCATAATCGTATCCTTTATTTTCGCCGGGTGCATCCTGCACAAAAGTAGAAGTTTGATAAATAGGCACTGATATAGCGCCGGTCAAAGGGTCAGAAGGAATACTGTGAAGAAGTTGTGTTGCGTTGCTCATTTTTTTGTGTTTTATAATTTTAGAGAAATTGTTTTTTTACAATTCTTTCTAAAACCTTTATCAAAAAAGCCAGCGATATTAAACGCTTTGTTCAGGAAGCTTTTTCAGGCACAAAATTTAGCGCAAAAAAAAACTCACCTGACAGATCAGATGAGTTAATATATTTATTGGCGGGGCCAACGTGATTAATTAAAACTTGAGTCTGTCTTATCTGTCCCGACTTTTTAGTCGGGTTGGAATTAGCACCTTTTAATGTTTGTGAAAACATTTTAGGTTGCTAAGGCGTCATTGGGCCATATCCCTCTGCCTTTCTTGATAAGTGAATCGTAAAGAACTGGCGCAAAGTTGTGTTGGGAATTTTAATCTGCCAAATTTTTTTCGGCGAGAGGCAAACTGGTTGTCTTTTTTATCGAAATCAATATTTAAATGAGATAAGCCAAAAAGTAGTTTTTCTTAGTTTTTGGAATTGGTTCATCTAAAAGAAAAATAACTTAAACGATTATTTTCTGGCTGTGTCAATCGCTCACCACGAAAGCGAAAAAGTAGATTTATGATTTTTTTAAAGCGTCCATTCTGCATAAGAATCAGCGGTTTCAAAAAGTTGTAATCTTGTTAATTGTATGCCGGCGGGCAATGCTTTCTGTAAATTTTGTTTTGATATAGATGAGCATATTTTCGGCTGTTGGTTCAGCTTCCCATGCCGCAATATTTTTTTGAAGCGCAATGGTTTCATTTTCCTTTAAATAGTCGTTTGATAACACGAGCTGGTGGTCTAATTTATCGATGACTGCTTCATTTACGATCTTTTTCAAGTCCTTAAAATCCATTATAAATCCTGGCGAAGCAATAAAACCGATCATTGACATCATTGCCGGTTATGGTTACATGCAGCACATAAGAATGGCCATGAATATGGCTGCATTTTCCCGCATATCCAAACACGGCATGAGCCATTTCGAACCTGAAAATTTTGGTTATCTGAAGCATGTAAATTTCGGTTTTATTGCAGCAATTGTTTTATGTTACCGATCGTTTCTGCCTGGTCTGCATTCAACCCTTCTTTTTGAAAACGAAGTACGCCACTTTTATCCAAAACTGAAATTATATTGCTGTGCGAAAAATTTCCTTCTGCATCTTTTTCAAATTGTACGTTCAATAAAACAGAAAGTGTTCTTACCGTTTGGTCGCTGCCATGCAGCAATGTCCAGTTGTGATCGAGATTTAAATTATCAGCAAATTTTTTTAATTGGACGGCGCTGTCTCTTTCCGAATCAAAGCTTACCAGAAGGAAATTGATTTTGCCCTTTTCATCTTTTAATTTTTCTTCAATACTTTTTATATCGGCTGTTAGTCGCGGACACGCATAAGTGCAATTGGTAAATATCATTCCAACAACGGTTGGTTTTCCTGCAAATGCAGAAAGCGTAATATTTTTATTCTCCTGTGTTTGAAAGGTATCCTTAAGCATGTAAACGCTTTCTGAAGAAATGGTGCCAACGGGGCTTGTGGCGTGCTTTTGGGCATTTCCTTCAAACGCTGATTTAGAATTATTATCGGCGCAACTGAATATGAGAATGGTAAGAGATAGTAAAGTGATTATTTGTTTCATCCTGTTTATTTTATATCCTGCACACAGCGAAAGCCAAGATTATTGATGCAGTAATTTCCTTTTAAGCTTCCGCGATAACTGAACCGCAGAAAACCTGCATAGTCTGTTTTGTCAACAACGTTAACGGAGCCAGCAGCACAAAAGAGTTTTTGCTCATCGTGCATTGCTTCCGCGCGAATCGTTAGAAGCGATGTAGCTGTTGAAATTAAAGGTCCATTCCCATATCAATCCGTGCATGTCATACAAACCAAATACATTTTGATAAGTTGATTTTATATTGGGCAACACCGGCAAATTGGGCTTTTTATACCAGCTTAAGATGTAATCAGTGAGAGAAGAATACTTTATGTTTTTTGGGGCGCCATTCGCAGCAAGCTCCCATTCTGCAACAGTAGGCAAACGTTTATTTTTCCATTTGCAATAAGCCTGTGCCGCAAACCATGATACATTTACTACCGGCGATTGGTAAATGTCTTTTTTGGTTTCACCGATTGAAAGATCACTTTCCCAGGACCTTAAATAATTGGTGTCTGCAAAAAGCCGGTTTACTTTCGATTTGCGCCATTCAGGATTTGCTTTTACAAACTCAAGATATTCAAGGTTAGTAACGGCCGTTTCATCCATCCTGAATGCTGCCACAGGCAAGGGTTTGTCGCTTTTTGTAACAAAGAATGGCTTGTAATCTCCTTTTGGCACAACAAGCATTTTCTTTTCAGAAACAACTGTCTTCTTCTGAGCATCAGATGCTGCGAAGAAGACAGTTAGAAATAATATGGTTAAAAAATATTTCAATTTTAAACCCTTGTAAGTTGTTATTTTTTTATCTTTTTAAAGATAGAGGGGTTTTCTTCGCCAGTTACTTTTATCTGTGCAATAGCGCCTTTATTAAATGCGCGGAAAATGGAGTGATCAACTATGTTATAAACGCCTGGCACCGGCATGTTCATTTCTACAATGGTAGAGCCACCGGCCGGTATCAGCGTTGTTTGTACGTGTTCATTGATATCTTTTCCTCCTTCAGGATGAACCCTGTCGAAGATTTCTCCGATAACATGGAATGAGGAAGCAAGGTTAGGTCCGCCATTGCCAACAAATAATCTTACAGTTTCTCCAACTTTTGCAGGCAATGCATTGGCGCCGGTTGTGGAGCGAACTCTTCCATTGAACAGTACGTAATCCGGGTGCTCTGCAATTGCCTTTTCTTCATCGAAACCTTGTAGTCCGGGCGCATTGTATTTTCCTGTTGTATAAAAATCTCCTTGCATTAAATAATATTCCTTATCCACCTTTGGTAATCCGGCTTGTGGTTCCACCAGAATTAGTCCATACATGCCATTGGCAATGTGCATGCCTACGGGGCCTGTTGCGCAGTGGTAAACAAATAAGCCTGGCTGCAATGCCCGAAATTGAAAGCTGGTAGATTGCCCGGGAGCTGTTGCGGTTGCTTCTGCTCCGCCACCAGGGCCGGTTACAGCGTGTAAGTCTATGCTGTGTGAAACCTTACTGTCTGGTGAATTTTTTAAGGTAAAGTCAACAAGATCTCCTTGTCTTACCCGGATAAATTTACCGGGAACCTGGCCGCCGAATGTCCAGAAAGTATATTCGGTGCTGTCAGAGATCTTCATCACTTTTTCAATAGTTTCAAGTTCTACTTTTACTCTTTTAGGTGAAGTATAAGTAAGCGGTTTTGGTACAGCAGGAGCGTCGGTTAATTCTGCGGTAACATCCCCGGTTAATACAGTGTCTACTTTATTATCGGCGGTTGAATTTCCTGAATTGGTTTTGCAGGAAAAAATGGTTAAAGAGAAGAGAAGCAATCCGATTCCGGGAAGCATGAGTTTTTTTAAAACGTTTAGCATGATTGAATTTTTATTTATAAATGTGGTTGTGGTTTTTAATTGAATAGCAAATTTCCGGCCTTTTATTTTTTTGAAAAAGAATTAGGATCAATGATTATTATGACCCTGCTCATAGATTGAGATAAAGCCTTTTGTTTCGTGATTGTTTATTTTATTTTGATCTCAGAAGAAATACCTCAGGGTTAATGTTGAGCGACAGCCATAACCAGTTTTGCACCGCCTTCATCGTTTGATTTGAAGAGATATTTTTTACATACTTCATAGATGTATTCGCAAACATTTGAGAATAGCCACCGGAGAGCTTTACGTCATCCATTACTTTATAATTAAAAGTAAGATCCACTTCATTACCCAAATTGGCATTTGCATTTGCGCCGTTGTAATCCATTATCCTGGCAGCAGCATTAAAATGATGCAAGGCGAGTTGCCAGTTCAAATCTTCTGTTGATTTGAAATTTAGATTGATATAAGAATCCCAAAGGCCAACATTTTTATGCCCGCTTGAAACATAAAAATAATCCATGAATCCATAGAATTTATGGCCTGTTCCGTACAGCGGATTAAAATAAGTAATCTTTGATGAAGTTGAATTCATATCACGCCCGCTTAGATAGTCGCTGCCTATACCGGCAGTAAATTTTTTGCTGAAGCTGTAATCTGCCTTTGCAGCGGCCAACCATGCATTTGTTTTAACAGCCGTTAAATTTTTTACAGGGCTATTGCCGGTTTGGTAGTAATATGTTGCGGATACATTCCATTTTCCTTTTTTGTAAAATACATTTCCGCCCACAGTTTGTAAATGTGAAACAGAAGAATCAAATCTGCTTTGCATATCAAGATTCATCGCAAGAACCGATAAATTAAATGAGTTGGTAAATTTATATTTCATCCATAAAAACTGCATGCTTTTATAAGGCTGACTTAACGAATCATTGTAGAAAGTGCCGGTAACTTTTTCTGCATTTTGATTGAATGCAAAAGCTAAATCCGCTTTGAATTTATTTTTTTCAAAACCAAGCAAACCCGCATCGTGTTTGCGTGCGGCATTGTTCCAGTCGAGTGCGCCGAGTATTCTTTCGTCGTCATAAGAAAATACCTGGCGGCCCAATTTAATGTTCCAGTCTTTATTAAAATAAAGTTGTGCCCAGGCCTCGTACAGCGAAATATTATTTGCGGTAAGCTGAACTTGTGGGTCATTTCCCCAGGTGTTTACCACCTGGGTACTAATTCCCAATTTCAGATTTTGGTTTTTCGAATAATTTAATCCGAGCCTGGTACGCTGCGAAACAAATGATGCCGGTTTCTGTCCTTCAAGAATTGGTGTAAACAATCCATTTCTAAATTCCGCGCGCGGCCTGAATTGAATGTTTATTTTTAGCTCTTCATTTTTTTGTTGCTGGGCAAATAATGCGGGCACGCAAATAGTATTTATCAGGATAAGCAGCGCTGCTGCTACAAAGACCTCTTTTTTCATACAAAGCATTTTTTAAAATGCTTTGCAAAATTCACTTAGATACTTTTTGCAAAGAATGCCGCTTAGCAGGAAAAAATATGATTATAGTCATAACTGCCGTTGACAATTTGAACGCACCGCTTGTACCTGCCTGTTGTTATTAAAATATTATCTTATAGATTTGACAACTTAATCTATTCGTAGCATGCGCATAAAAATTCCTCTATCAATTCTCCTTTTAATTTTTATTTCAACAGCGGCAATGAGCCAGAAGAAAAATAAAAGATCACCGCAATCTTTTAAAATAGTCGGCTATTATTTTTTAAATGCCGCTTTGAGAGATACGGTTCATGCGGATTCTAATTATTTATTTTTAAACAGGATCACTCATTTAAATATTGCTTTTATCAATCCGGATACATCCGGAATTTTCAGGCAGGATCTTGCGATTGACACACTCATTAAAAAAGGCGCATCAAAAAAAGGTAAAAGTGCTTGCGTCAATTGCTGGTGGCGGATCTCATGCATATTACTCAGTTTTGCTGCAGGATGATAAAAGAAAAATGCTTGTTGATAATTTAGTTGATTTGGTAAAAAGATATGATCTCGATGGCATTGATGTTGACCTTGAAGGAAGCGATATTGATAAAAATTATGAGCCATTTGTAATTGGGCTGGCTGCGGCGCTGAAACCGCATAAAAAACTAATTACCGCCGCTATTGCCACTGCTTATAAAGACCAGCTTCCGGATAAGGCTTTAAGACAATTTGATTTTGTAAACATCATGTCTTACGACCGCACCGGGCCATGGCGGCCACAAGAACCGGGCGATCATTCTCCCTACACAATGGCTGTTGAGGATTTGAATTATTGGCATAAGATACGATCTCTCCCAAAAGAAAAATTGGTGCTGGGACTTCCGTTTTACGGCTATGGTTTTGGCGCTTTGGATTCTCCGGTAGTTAGCATGAGTTATAAACAGATCGTTTCTCTTTATCCTAATAATGAGGAATCTGACACTTTAAATTTACCGGGAAATGTGATCATGTATTATAATAATATTTCAACCATAAGAAAAAAAACTGAATTAGCGTTAAAAAACGCCGGCGGAGTAATGATCTGGCAATTGCTTGGTGATGGCCCCGAAGAAAATTCGCTTTTGAACGCTATATACAAAACTGTTCATAAAAACTAAGACCGGCTTCCGGAATATTAAGTAACAAAGCCACTGTTTTTAATAAAGCAGATTTGCATAAATAAAATTCCATCATCATTGCAGCTATAACCGCAAATATGGTGTCTAAGAATAATTGATCTGTTACCCTCATTTTTCAGAAAAGCGATTTTGTAGTTTTTTGTATATAAAGGCTGCGTAAAAATTTGTTTTATTGAATTGTAACTGCGTTAACTGCAAGCGAATATTTGTCGTGAATGAAAGAGAATAACCGGGATATATTATTATGGAACGGCCTGCGGGCCGGCAATGAAAGGGATTTGCATTCATTGTATGTTCAGTATTATAATGACCTGCTTCGCTATGGATTATTTTTAACCGGTGATTTTGAATTAAGCAAAGAATATATCAATTTACTTTTTTTCAATTTATGGAATAACAGGGAAAAGCTTCCGGAAGTGAAAACTCCAAAAGCGTATATGGTTACCAGTTATAAAAATAAAATCATTTTCAGGAAAAAGAGAGCCGGCGATTTGAAAACTATTGGCCTTGATCATGAAAATACCGCTTTTGATCCCGTGATTTCGTGCGAAGAAACACTTATCGAATTGCAGGAGCATGAAAAGCTGAAAGAGAAATTAAAAAATGTGCTGGCAACTCTTTCGGAAAGACAAAGGCAATTAATTGTACTGAGGTTTATTGATGAAATGAGCTATGAAGAGATCGCCGCACAACTGAACATTTCTGTAAGAACCGTATATAACAGCATCCACGAAAGCCTGAAATTATTGCGCGGCAAAATCAATAAAAAGGAGTTTCTTTTATTCTGTTTCCTGGCATTGTGATCAGCGCCAAAAAACTATTTTAAAAATAATTTCAAAATAGTTTCTCCCTTGACGGTAAAAATTTTGCAAAAAGGGTATCTGTACATACATGCCCGATTTTACACAATACAATAGAGAAGATTTTTTGGCAGATGAGTCATTTGTCAATTACCTGTTGCAGAACAATCCCGGCGATATTGAGTACTGGGAGAATTGGATAAAAAATAATCCACAATGCGACGGTGAAATAAAAGCAGCAGCACTCCTTTTTTTCCTGATCAAAGATCAAAAAGAGTCATCTTGGCAAGTCCAGTGAAAATTCCGGAATTGAAAAGCAATATGCAAGGCTTCAATCTTTACTTAAAACAAATATTTCTGATAAAGGCGCTAAGATCATTCCTTTTTCAACTAAAAAAGACATTGGTAAAAGATCCATTGTAAGAAGAATGGCCTGGCGTGCCGCGGCAGTTGCCGCCGTTTTTTTAACTGCTTTTTTCTTATGGAATTATTTAACTCCGGCAGTAACTGCTAAAACCGAATTTATTGCCTTCGCAAAAACCGACAGCGCCACGAAGGAAATAACGTTGCCAGATGGAAGCCTTGTTCAGTTAAATAGTAATTCTTCTGTTGAAATTTCCAAAGATTTCAATCATTCCAAAAGAGAGGTGATGCTTACAGGCTCCGCATTTTTTAAAGTGTTTAAAGATCATTCAAAACCATTTACCGTTTCCGCCGGAAATATTAAAACGACGGCGCTGGGCACAGCGTTTTATATTTATAACCTGCGCCCACAGTCCATCTCAGTTTCTCTGTTGGAAGGAAAAGTAAAAGTAGAAGGAAATAAAAATTACGTGGAATTGTTGCCCGGTGAAAAAGCGGTTTACAGTTCGGATGAACACATTTATAAAGATTCGTTCAGCACGAGGCAGCTACAGAGTTTCACCGCCGGAAAGATACAGTTTGAACACGCAAACCTGCGGGAAATCAAAACCATTCTTGCAGAATATTTCAACAAAGAAATAGTGATAGAAGGTGATGCGCCGAAAGTAAATTTTACCGGAAATTTTGAATCAAAAAGAATAGAAACAATATTAGAGGCACTACAGTTTACCTATAATATTAATTACAAATCAGAAGGTCAAAAAGTGATCATTTCCTTTAATTAACCAATCTGAAAAAACATATTAAGCTTATGATAATGAAAAGTTTCACTTCATTAAAGTGCCGCGCAGCGCGCATCTTTTCCTGCCTGGTTGTTCTGTTTCTGATTACTAACCCCAATGCCTCAGCGCAGAATACAAAATCTATACAAATAGAATTTTCTAAAAGTAAGCTCAGCCAGGTTTTCGCTGATATTTCAAAAGCAGCGGGAGTTAGCTTTTCCTACGATTCTGATGAAATAGATCTTTCGCAAGCCATAACGGTTGCCAAAGGATCGTATACACTGCAGCAATTGGTGAACAATGTTTGCGCGCAGGCAAACCTCAGCTACCAGATCAATAATAATGTGATCAGCGTGAAAAGCAAAAAAGTAGTTTTTTCTAATTCCAGGGTTTCGGGAACTATTGTAGATGAAGCCGGTGTTGGCATTGCGGATGTTACCATCCAAAATAAACAAATGAAGACCTCCGCATTGTCAGATCAGTCAGGAAATTTTTCTATAAAGGCCACGCTTAAAGATGAATTGCAATTTTCTCATATCGGCTTTGATCCCCAAAATATCAAAATTCAAAATCTTAATCACCTGGAAGTACGGTTGGCCGGAAACAGCCAGCGTCTTTCTGAAGTGGTGGTTACTTCTCTGGGAATAAAAAGAGAAAAAAGAGCACTGAGTTATGCAGTAGGTGAAGTAAAAGGTGAGGATATTAATAAAGCACGCGAACCGGATGTGATCAATTCTTTGGCGGGCCGTGTGCCTGGTTTGATCATCAGTAATACTGCCGGCGGCCCGATGGGATCGGCAAAAGTTTTGATTCGTGGAAATACGGATATTACCGGCAGTAACCAGCCATTATATGTTGTGGATGGAGTGCCAATGGACAACTCTAATTATGGAATGACAGGCAGTGATAAATACGCCGCAGGAACTGATCTTGGCGATGCAATTTCCGGTATCAATCCTGATGATGTAGAAAGCATCTCTGTGCTGAAAGGCCCTGCCGCCGCTGCATTATACGGAAGCCGCGCAGGACATGGAGTAATTTTAATTACTACAAAAAAAGGCACCAGCCGCAAAGACATTGGTGTAGAATTTAATTCTTCATCAACGCTTGAAACCTTGCTGACTCGCTTCAAAAATTTTCAGTATGAATATGGCCAGGGCACCGGAGGAACAATTCCTAAAGACCAGGCGCAGGCAAGAACCACTTTGTTCTCTGATTTTGGAGCAAGGCTTGACCCTAATTTAACCATACCTTCTTTTAATGGTGGAACAGCAAGTTATGGCCTGGTAAAAAATAATATTGAAAATTTCTTTCGTACCGGATCTTCCCTCAATAACAATATTGCCATTACAGGAGGAACCGATAAAAGCCTTTTCCGTTTTTCCTACAATAATCTTCATTACAATGATATTGTTCCGAAGACTTACATGGACAGAAATACATTTACCCTACGCGGATCAACAAAGGTTGGCACTACATTGAATATTGATGTTCGCGCCAGCTACATGAACGAATTTGTAAATAACCGGCCGGCGCTTGCAGATGACCCGGCAAATATTGGTTTTAATTTTGTTGGCCTTGCCAATAATATCGATCAGAAAGTTTTTGAAAAAGGATCACAGGATGCTTTTGGAAATTACGTGGAATGGGGTGGGGGACAATATCACCTGAATCCATATTGGATCATCAACCGCATGAGCAATAAAACGGCTAAAGACCGCGTGATGGGTGGCGTAACACTGAATTATGATCCACTGTCATGGTTGTCCATGCAGGGAAGAGTAAACACTGATTTCACCTTTTTAGATTATAAAAGCTTTAGTCCGCGCACCACACCTGGCGCTGAAACCGGTGTTCTTGAAGGACGGAATTCAAAATACAGCACTACGAATGCAGATGCATTAGTGACCGCAAAAAAACAATTCGGTAGAAGTTTTTATGCAAGCGCCAGCGTTGGCGGAAGTATTTTATACATCAATAGTCCAAGCACTTATAAGCGTGGAGAAGACATGCTGCTTACTGATGCGGTTACATTCAACAGTTTTAAAAAACTGAGTATCCAGGAATCGGCTTATGAAAAACAGATCAATTCATTCTACGGAACCATCTCTACCGCTTTCAAAAATTATTTGTATGTGGATGCTACACTGAGAAGAGACGCGGCATCTACGCTTCCTGTTAAAAACAATACTTATTGGTATCCTTCCCTTGGTGCAAGTTTTGTAATTACAGATGCTTTTAAAATACAAAGTAAAATACTTTCGTTTGCCAAAGTAAGGGCTTCTGCTGCGCAGGTAGGTAATGATACAGATCCTTATCAATTGCTGTTGAATTACGGGCTGGAAGCATTTCAGCCTTCAGGAGCTTCGATTGGTGGTGTAACCAATACCATAATTCCGAATCCTGAATTAAAACCTACCCGCACAAAAAGTGTTGAATTTGGAACCGACCTGCGTTTTGTCAATAACCGGATCGGATTAGAGTTTACTTATTATACTTCAGAATCAAGAGACCAGATCAATTATATTGATGTGCCCACCTCGACGGGCTACGCAAAAAAAATTCTGAATGCCGGAACTGTTACCAATAAAGGAGTTGAAATTTTATTATCAGGAAAAGTGATCGCCTCAAAAAATGTTTCGTGGAATGTAAGTGTGAATGCTGCTCAAAATAAAAATATCGTAAAGTCATTGGCTGATGGAGTTTCGTATTTGACTTTATCAGATGCACGCTGGTTAGGCATTTCGATCATTGCGCAACCGGGATTGCCTTATGGCAGTATCATTGGTTACGATTATCAACGCGCTGCAGATGGCCAGGTAATTCTGGATCCAACAAGCCTTTCACCAATGGTTACAGATGAAAGGGTAGTATTGGGAAAAGGAACCTGGGACTGGACCGGCGGTGTGAATAACAGTTTTCGGTATAAATCTTTTACACTTAATGCCATCATCGATATCAAACAAGGATCTGACCTGTTTTCTATGACCAATCTTTTTGCGGTGATACGAGGTCAACAGGATATCACACTTGCAGGCAGGAAAGAATGGGTTAAATCGGAAGAAGACAGGCAGGCAGCAGGAAAAACACTTGCTGAATGGAATAACGCCGGAATGATCCAGGGATACGTTCCAAAGGGTGTTGTTGAAACAGGTGTGGATGCAAATGGCAAACCTGTATATGCCCAAAATACAAAACCTGTTGATCCAAACGTTTACTGGGCTTCGTTTTATGGCGATGACAAAGGAGTGGCTACACCGTTTATTTATGATGCCAGCTATATAAAAATGCGTGAGATCACTTTATCTTATCGCCTGCCTGATAACATTTCAAGGAAAATTCGCGCGCAGGATATTAGTGTTGCTGTAGTGAGCCGCAATCCTTTTATCATTCATAAAAATGTGCCGAATGTAGATCCTGATTCCAATTATAATAATGGGAACGGGCAGGGCTTTGAATATGGTTCTTTACCGGGTCGCAGAAGTTGGGGCGTCAATTTAAATATCAAATTTTAACGTAAGCAAACTGTTATGAAATACTGTAAACTATATATTGTTCTGTCCGTTGTTTTGTTGTCGTCTTGCAACAAATTCAAGGATATGAACACCGATCCTACAAAATCGGCCAACCTCGATCCCGCAATTGAAGTGGCCTTTGCGCAGCAAAAATTTTCGGGAAGCACCAACATCCAGGAAAGGGTCGGACTTATATTAACTATGCCGCTTGCGCAGCAGTTGGGTGGTGGCTGGGCCAATCAGTACGGCCAGTTTTATCAAAGAAACCAGGCTTATATGTCTGCACTTTGGGAAGATAATTATGCAAGCGACGTAAAAAATATTGTTGATGCAGAATTGCGAAGCAGGAATACAAGCGATCAGAATTTAAACGCAATGGCACGCGTGATGAAGGTGTATGTTTTCGCAAGGCTTACGGATCTTTATGGTGATATCCCTTATTCCAAAGCATCCACCGGATTTACAGAAATTAACCTGGCGCCGGTATTTGACAAGCAGGAAGATATTTACAAAGATTTTTTTAATCAGTTGGATACGGCAATGAGTTTATTCGCCACAGGAAAAGATCATGTAGCGAATGATGTTTTTTATAAAGGCGATGTGAACAAATGGAAAAAATTCACTTCGTCCTTTCGCCTGCGCCTGGCTTTGCGTATAGCAAAAAGAGACGCGGCAAAAGCTAAGGAAGAAATTCAAAAAGCGTTTACGGCAGGTGTTATGTCGTCTAATGATGATATCTGTATGACACGCCATGATGACAATCTTAATAATTACGCCACCTATACCGGTAATGGAATGTCATCTGCTTTAAGGCAGGGCGGATTTCCAGGTGGTTACCGGGTGCACAACTCATTTATCAATCAATTGAAAAATACCAATGATCCGAGATTAGCTGTTTTTGCAAGAAATTATTGGGACGATCAGCCTGGTTCTAATTGGGAAACACGTATTGATATAACTGATGCCGTAAAGGCCCAGGTGGGTTCTTTTGGAGTTGGCCCGTTAGATTTTATCTGGGATGATTGGAAAAATACAATTACCATCACCAACCCGGCTGTTGGTTCAATAAATGTGGGGAACAATTTGCAAAAGCTACAGGTTGCAAAGCCTTTGATGGCTAATAATGCGCCGTTCTTTCACCTGACTTATGCGGAAACGGAATTTTTATTGGCCGATGCTACGCTCAGGCTGGGACTTTCATTGGGTGCAACCGCCGAAGAGCATTATAAAAACGGCTTGCAGGCTGCCTGTAAACAACTTACAAATTATCCTGGAACAGTTGCCATTACTGATGCCGCCATTACTCAGTTTGTTGCTGATAATGGATTTCAGCCAGGAAAAGAACTAGAGCAGATCAACACGCAATTGTGGATTAATTATTTTTTAAACGGGCCTGAAGCTTATGCAAATCTTCGCAGAAGCGGGTTTCCGAAACTTCCGTCCGGTTACAGAACTGATGGATATTCCGATGCAGATACAAAGCAAATGCCGCGCCGCCTCGAATATCCTTTATCAGAAAAAAGCCTGAATAAAAAAAATGTTGACGATGCGGTACAACGCATGAATGGCAAAGATGACTGGAACAACAGGGTTTGGTGGGATATGCAATAGATTCATTATTTCAACATGATATTGGCAATTTAATACGGTTAAAAAAATTAGTATGAAGAGTACATTTTCAAAATTTATTACAATAGGCTGTTTTCTTTTTGCAGGACTGATCATCATTCAATCCTGTAAGAAGGATATCGCAAAGGATCCGGAATTTGGTGAAGGGGATTATCCGAGAATATTTTTTCTCGGTGACCGTTTTCCGGCATCTCTTATTATCAATGAGAAAGATACAGCGGTTTATGATAACCTTAAATTTTCCCCGGCAGGAAAAGTAACCATCAACTGGTATGTAAACGATGAAGTAAAATCTCATGATACTACATTCAATTTTGTGCCGTCAACAGGTGGTGAATTTAAAATAAAGCTTGAAGTGATTTACAACGGACTGACCTCTGTACGCACTTCTGATGTGGTAGTGAAACCATCCACTTATACAAGAAAAACATTCCCGAAAGTATTGTTGGGATATTTAAGTGAAACCGGCGCCGCTACTGATGTAAAATGGAATTCCATCACACATCTTGCTGTGCAGGCTGGGCAGGTTTCAGCAGATGGCTCATTGGATATTACCAGAGGAAATTCCAATCAGTTGATGGATGAAGTAGTTGCGAGAGGTCATAACAGGGGCATTCCTGTTTTGCTAAGTATTTACGGTCGGCTGACACCTGTGGATGGATGGGCGCTTTATGGAAGCGATGATATGGGACCGGCCCTGCGCGATGCTGGCAAACGTGCCGCTTTAGTAACTCAATTAAAAAATTATGTGACTGCAACAAAATTAGATGGAGTGGATATTCTGTTTACTGATTTTAATGGTGCTGCAGATTATAGCGCAAGCCTTGCGGCGCTTAAACCTATGGTAGATGAATTAAAAAGCGCATTGCCTGCCAATTCTATTGTAACCGTTACCGTCACTCCGGGCTGGCAACATTGGGAATATCCTGATCTTTCATCAGCGGATTGGGTAAATGTAAGAGCTTTTGAAGACGGCATCCATGTTGGTCCCGCTGCTCCTGTAGGCCAGGCTTCTACTTTAGCTTACATGCAAACTGCAGCCAATATCTGGAAGAGTTTTCATTTGCCTGCGAATAAAATTGTAGTAGGATTTCCCGTTTTTGGATTAAGATATAATGACCTGGATGGAAATGGTAATAATCTTTCATGGGGTTCTTATGATTATGTTCCTTATAAAAGTATTTTAGCGATTGATCCGGCTGCCGACACCAAAGAGTTTATCAATTCTGCAAAAGGAATTTATTATAACGGCATTCCGTTAATAAAGCAAAAAGCCGATTATATTAAAGCAAGTGATTTTAAAGGAATGTATGGCTGGTATATTGATGCAGATGCAATGGATTCTGCGAAATCGCTTTTTAAAACTGCGTTTACTGCTTTAAATTAAAAGTGTAAAGGGTTTCCTAGGCGTCAAAGCGTAAATAATCACATCGTTGTTGTTTATAAGGAAAATCTACTTTTTTGCTTATCAGACATAAATGCAATGCTGCTTCGAAGAATTAAATTATTGTGATGATTGATTTTTAAACCGAGCCGTTTTTGGAGATAAAGTTGTATCAATTATTTCATCGAATGTGCATCACCGGTTTCTTAAAGTAAAGCACCTGCTTCTTTATACTGAAAAACTACTTTTTCGCTTACGTGGCATTTCATTCATCTTCGGATAATTATAAAATTATTTGTTGTAGCAGCGTTTTGTTTCGGATAGGCATTTCTGTTAGTAATCGCAATCTATTAGGACGCCTGTTTATGATGAAAAACTACATTTTCGCTTCTCTGAAGAATAGCTATGAAGGCTCACTTAATAATTTGGTTCTGGTAATAAAATACCAGGAAACTCCCGCAAAAAAAATGGTTATGCCTACCCGAAGCAACATAACCTTTACGGTTTTTGTTTCATAAATACCGCCTGAGTTAATGTATAATATCAACCCAACATATGCAAAAATGAGAATTGCTGAGGCAATAAATAACAATAGCGTAGCTGATCTGCCTTTCACCAGGAAACCATAGGAGGCAAGCAAATAAATAAAAGAACAGATAAAATTGATATAAACAATAAAAGGTACATAGTGTCCTTCTTTGGCCCTCAATTCAAAAAGATCAAATATTATAGACCCGGTCATAAATAAAGAAGTGAGTCCGAACAGTGCTAAAAAAACCGCAGAGAGTTTAAGTATTATATTAGTCATAATGTTTTGGTTCCGTGAAATTAATATTATTATTTCGTTAATAAAAGCCCTGTGCGCGGGCATTTTAGAATTTATGATAATTGTCATCATATCATTTTCGGGCATAAAATACTGCGGATTTATTGCGTCTCCTGGTTGATTTAAAATAAGCATTTGCTAAAAGAGAAAAAATAACAGAATAAAAGTACTTTAATACTTTTATTTAAATTGTTTGAATATCTTTGCCATCAATTAATCTTTAAATTATTAATCATGGAAACTTTATTTGAACAGGAAAACATACTTGATGTAACGCTGATAGAGCCAAGGCTAAAGCACCCCACAATTTTTGAGCGGTTTGATGAATTGGTTAGCGGCGAAAGTTTGACGCTGCATAACGATCATGATCCTAAGCCTCTTTATTATGAATTGTGCGCCGAAAGAGGAGAAATCTTTACGTGGGAATACTTGGAACAGGGGCCTGAGTTTTGGCGGGTGAAAATTACAAAAAGCCAGCAATCATCAAACATTAAAGAAAATATTTTGGATGCAACTTTAATCGATCCGAGATTAAAACATCCCGTTATTTTTGAGCGATTTGATGATCTTGGTGCCGGTGAATATTTTATTTTACATAATGACCATGATCCCCGCCCCCTTTTTTATCAGTTACAAAGCAACAGGGGCGATGTGTTTACCTGGGAATACCTTGAACAGGGACCTGAATTATTCCGCATAAAAATTACCAAAAATAAATCTGAAGAAAAAGCGCCTGTTTCTGAAAAGGACAATATTTTGAACGTAACGCTGATAGAGCCAAAGCTAAAACACCCAACCATTTTTGTTAGGTTCGATGAATTGCAACCCGGGGAAAGCCTTACCATTCACAATGATCATGATCCTAAGCCGCTTTATTATCAATTATTAGGTGAACGCGGAAATATTTTTACCTGGGAATACCTGGAGCAGGGGCCGCAATTATGGCGTGTAAAAATTTCAAAACGCACAGCCGGCGAAAGCGACGAAACCCTTGGAGAAATTGCAGCAAAGGATTTGCGTAAGGCTGAAGTTTTTAAGAAATACGGACTTGATTTTTGTTGTGGCGGAAAGAAAACAGTAAAGGAAGCGTGTGCGGAAAAAGGAATTGATGTTACCAAAGTTGAGCAGGAATTACAAACAGCGGATAAAAATGTATCACCAGCCCGGCCATTGCCATACAATGAATGGGAACTTGATTTTCTTGCTGACTATATTACGAATACGCATCACCGTTATGTGAAGAAAACATTGCCGGATCTGAGGTCTTATGCCATAAAAGTTGCTAATGTACATGGTGCGACAGCATCCGGAGTTATTGATGGTTCGCCAATTGGCAGAAGAAGTTTGCGACGAATTATCAACACACATGGTAAAAGAAGAAACGGTTTTATTTCCTTATATAAAACAATTGGTGGATTCTAAAAAAACCGGTAATCACGTACAACATGGCCATTTTCATACAGTGAAAACACCGATTGATATGATGGAGCATGAGCACGAATCAGTTGGCAAAAGCCTCGAAAAGATAAGAGTGATTACCAACAATTATTCATTGCCGGAAGATTCATGCGCCAGCTATGCTTACTTGTTTAAAACGTTAGACGAATTTGAAAACGACTTGCACATACATGTTCACCTTGAAAACAATATCCTGTTTCCAAAGGCACTCGAATTAGAAAGGAGTTGAAAATTGAAAAACCGAACCGCATACCAAAACAGTGTCTCTCGTCCTTGTTTTATGGAAAAACTTATTCACTAAAGCAATTGAAATAAAACAGGGGCAGAGAAGCGGTTAAGTTTTAAACTTTTTTCAAAATTTAAATTTTTACTTATGAAAAAAATATTTTTTTTAGTAGCAGCCTCCGTCCTTTTGTTTGCATGCAACCAGGGCGGAAAAAACGCGGCAAATGTGGAGCATTCATCCCACGAACATGCTGTTGCTGACGAGCAGCTTACTTTAAACAATGGAGCTAAATGGAGGGCGGATTCGATTACTAACAATAATGTGGTATACCTGAAAACTATTTCGGATAATTTTAGAATAAAACCATTTCCATCAGCAAATGATTACCAGTTGTTGGGAAACGATTTAAACGCAGGCGTAAATAAGCTGATACGGGATTGTAAAATGTCCGGGCCCGATCATGATGCACTTCATAAATGGCTGGAACCTGTTTTGAAAGAAAGCAATCAATTAAAAACTATAACCGATACTTCCGTTGCAAGAGCCACTTTTAAAGACATTGATGAGCGCATCGATAATTATCATAATTATTTTGAATGAACATGATCATAAATGCCAATACAAAAATTGCGAAAATTTTAAAAGAGCATCCGGATGCGCTCGAAGCAATTATCAGCATCGATCCCAAATTTGAAAAATTAAGAAACCCGGTTTTGAGAAAGCTAATGGCAGCCCGTACAAGTATTGGAATGGCATCAAAAATCGGTGGATTTTCGGTAGACCGATTTTTTGACAAGCTCGCGCCTTTAGGGTTTGAGACAGACAGAGAACCAGTACCTGAAGAAAAACAGGAAAATTCTAAACTACCTGCATTCTTTAATTCAATATCACCCGGGCAAATTGTGGATTTTGATGTACGCCCGATCATTGACGCAGGCAAAGATCCGCTGGCATTAATCGTTGCCAAAGTGAAGAGTACTCCGAAAGGTGGCGTCCTTAAAATTATCAACAGTTTTGCGCCTACACCATTAATCTTGCTCCTGGAAAAACAGGGCTTCGAATCTTATGTGGATTTGGTGAGCGATCAACTGGTGGAAACTTATTTTTATAAAACTGCAGAGGCGCCGGTGCCAACAAATCAATTGGAAAATAATCCGAATGGCTGGGATGTGATCCTGCAAAAATTTGACGGCAACATACAGACTATTGATGTGCGAAATCTTGAAATGCCGGGCCCGATGATGACCATACTTGATGCAATAAATATGCTTCCTCCTGAAACCGCATTGTTCGTTTATCACAAAAGGATTCCGGTATTTTTGTTGCCCGAGCTGAAAGATAGAAAATTTGATTTTCGTATAAAAGAGATCGCTGATAATGAAGTGCATCTTTTAATTTTTAAAGACTAACATGTTTTTGCAAAATGACAATACCGGGCTGGCTCAAAACACTTCGTACAAAGTAGTATTGCCATTTTATATGTATGGAGCGCTATCTATTTTGGCAGCAACGATCCTGCTATTTTTTTCTTCATCAGCTTTTCTACAGCATTATTTTCATCCTCAAACGCTTGCTATCACTCATATTATGGCATTAGGCTGGGGAACCATGATGATACTGGGCGCAAGCCATCAATTAGTACCGGTATTGATTGAAGGAAAATTATTCAGTGATGTATTGGCGTGGCTTTCTTTTATCTTGGCGGCAGCGGGCATTCCGCTTTTAGTGTATGCCTTTTATAAATTCTTTTTCGGATGGCCTGCAGCAACCGGCGCTATTCTTATCAATGCGTCTGTAATATTGTTTCTCATCAATATCGCCATAAGTATGGCGAAAAGTAAAAAAGAAAATGTTCATGCTGTGTTTGTTTTTACCGCTACGCTTTGGCTGTTGATTACAACGATCGTTGGGCTCTTTCTGGTGTATAATTTTACTCATAATATTTTGTCGAACGATTCATTGTACTATCTTCCTCTTCATGCACACCTTGGAATTATCGGGTGGTTTTTATTATTGGTTTTGGGGGTTGGCTCTCGGTTAATTCCCTTATTCCTGATTTCAAAATATCAAAACGAAAAATTATTATGGTGGATATATTCGTTGGTTAATTTGGGGCTGATAGCATTTATGGTGATCTTTTTATTCGTTAAAATTACATGGCTATATTTTTTGCCGATAGCAGCCATTTTGATCTCGCTGTTGCTGTTTGGATATTTTTGCTACAAAGCCTTTCAAGGCCGCCTGCGTAAAACGGTAGATGATCAGTTAAAAGTATCGTTATTGTCGGTTTTGATGATGATTATTCCGGTAATTTTGTTGTTAATCGTAACAATCCTGCTGATGTTTTCTAAAGATGATTCGCGGTTGGTATTAACTTATGGATTTTGTATTTTTTTCGGATGGATCACCGCAATTATTTTAGGAATGACTTTCAAAACACTTCCATTTATACTCTGGAATAAAAGCTATCACCATAAAGCCGGCTTAGGAAAGACGCCGAATCCGCGCGAGCTTTTTAGTAATAAAATCTTCGTTGTAATGACAATTTTTTATCTGGCGGGATTTATTTTGTTTGGTGCGGGAATGCTATTTTCAACTGGTTTCCTTTTAAAATCTGCGGCTTTATTTTTGATATTGGCGGCCGTTTTATACAACAGTAATGTGTTTAAGATGATGTTACATAAACCGAAATAATATGGGCGACATAAATATAATTACTAACAACAAAGAAAAATCCACCCTCGCAATAGCAGCCTTGAAATTGGTAATGGATCCCGAAATCGGATTAAATGTTGCGGACCTTGGTTTGATTTACCAGATTGATTTTGATGAAACTGACTTTCAATTATATTGCACCCACACACTTACCACCCAATTTTGCCCAATGGGCGAATCTATACAAAATGGCGTGATCAATGCCCTTACAGAAACATTTCCCGGGTATAAAGTGAACGTGAAAGTTATCTTTGACCCGCCGTGGAGCGCTAATAATATCTCCGATAAAGGACGTGCCTTTTTAAATACGTAACTATGCTAAGTAACACCTGTAAAACTGCCATAAAAGCCGTAATATATCTTTCTTCAAAGTTTGAGGCCGGGGAAAATGCCGGAATAAAAGAAGTAGCCGGATTTATAGACGCAAACGAACATACCGTAGGAAAAATTTTACAAATCTTAGTAAAGCAAGATGTGATCAAAAGCATGAAAGGCCCATCAGGCGGCTTTTATATTTCTCCTGAACAGCAAAGGCAACCAATCATAAACATTGTAGAAGCCATCGATGGCAGGCAAATTTTTAAAAGTTGCGGATTGGGATTAAGCCGATGTTCTTCTGCGCATCCCTGTCCTATTCATGACGAATACAAAAAAGCCCGGGATATTGTTGAAGATTTATTCCGGAAAAAACGGGTATTGGATCTTTGTGAGCCCGTAAGCAGTGGTTTAGCTTATCTAATTGGATAAGGCTGGTAATATTTTATTCCATTTTTTATAATTCACCTACATTTATTGTTGAAAAATATTGTTCACAACAATACGAAAAAATATGTGGTGGATATTTGCATTGCTTTCTGCTTTCTTTGCAGCGCTTACAGCCATTTTTGCGAAGGTGGGTATCAAAGGAGTTGATACCGACCTTGCTACCGCCATAAGAACGGTAGTGATTTTAATTATTGCCTGGGGAATCGCATTGTTCAGAGGCGGTGCCTTTACAATGCATTCGCTAACGAGACAAAACATTTTGTTTCTTTGTTTATCCGGCGTGGCAACAGGGCTTTCGTGGATATTTTATTTTAAGGCATTGCAATTGGGGAAAGTTTCACAGGTGGCCCCGGTAGATAAAATGAGCGTGGCTATTGCCATCGTTTTATCCGTAATTTTTTTAGGTGAAACGTTAGATGTAAAAACGATCGTAGGTGCTTTGCTGATCATTGGGGGCACCATCGTTTTGATTTATTAAAAGTTACATAATACTATAGTCCAGCACCCGGCGCCAGTATTTTTTATCCTGAATGATCCAGGTTACCTCATAGCTACCGGAATTGTCTTTAGAAAAAAGATACAGATAAATCCGGTGGCCGTCCTTAGATTTGTAAATGGCATTGGTAGTGCGTTTCACGCCATTGTCGTTATAAGTTAAATTCAAATTGTAAAGATCTGAATAAGCCGCAGGGGGTATCAACACACTGTCGTTTCCGATAGTAAGCGTAATATTACTAATATAAGTTTTGGGCACCTTTCCATAATCGCCATAATAAGGCTTTTTGTCAATTTTTACCAGGTATTTTTCGTCATAAGTGAGTTTATGCTTTGAGGCATCAAACGGAGATATTTTAATGGTTGCTTTTATCCCATCGCCTTCAATGGTCATCGAGTCGCTGGTGAAACTTTTATAAGGAATTTTTACTAACGGTAACGAGCCCACGCTTTCGCTGATTCCGCCGAGCGCAAACGTTGCTACATCCGCACGAACTTCCTTAGGCTGTAATTTAGCAAACGATTCATTCTTTTTGCGTGTGTCCTGAAAATCGTCTTGTGCTTTTGTAAAGAACGAACAACCCAAAGCGATTGCGAGTAGTGGAAATAGTTTCGATAAATTGCTCATCGTTTGTATCTACTTAAATTAATTTAAGGTCAGCGTGTTGGTTAAAAATTATTCCTTTATTACAGGATATCCTTTCGATATCCAGTCGGTTTTAATGTTATGCGGAAGATTTAATAAATGATAATTGGTGAAATTCATCTTTTGTAAAACGTCAATTGCCGGCCGTACATTCGGACAATGTTCAAACGGGCAACAGCCGCAATAGATTACGATGTTCGTTGTTTTAGGCAACTTACTGATTGCTTTTTTAAACAGGTCGAGGTTCTTTTCATCGTTGGCCATTCCAACATCTATTGAGTGCGGAATAACAGCGCCGGGTCCTACGCTATAAATTACGGGAATGTCTTTTTTGGATTCTAATGTTGCAGCGAGTGCGGCAGGCTCTACCAATTGATCGGCGGTCCAGTTTTCAGGCGTTTGCGCCTGGCTTTGCCGGCATCCGATAACCAGCAAAATAGTAAAAAGCCAATAAGCTACCGTTCTTTTTTTCATAAAATAATTTCTTCAAAAATAAAATAAAATGTGTGGTTTGTTCTTCAATTAACGTTTTCATTTTCCTTTCTTTTTTCTTTCCCGAATTTATTGAAGAGATCGACCTTAAATTGAATATTACCATCTTGTCCGGGCCGGGCTCTTAAAAATATAGAAGTTCCCTGTTTTTTATCAACACCGGAATTTTTTGGCCTGTAATCTCCATCGCGCTTTTTAAGATTGCTTAAAGGAACCTGGATGCTGATATCTGTATTTCCCTTCATACTGTAAACACCTTCAACAAATGCAGATAATACGCTGGATTCAATTTCCATCCTGTTGATTTTAACTTCCTGGTTCCTGATTTCAAACTTGTCTTTCAACTCCGCAAATTTTATATTTTCAAAATCCCTGTTTTTAAACAAGAAGCTTTGCAATTTTTTTATCGGCTCAAAATTAATAAGCTCACCGTTTTTTAATGAAAAATCGACTGTGCCGGCCAAACTGGTTGGATATACTTTTCCTTCATCGTTAAGCCCGAAAGTTGCATCAACGTTAGCAGTAAGTTTTCCGGCTAAATTTTTAGATTCAATTCCGTTTTGGCCAAAATTATTAAAGGCCGCAAATATTTTATTTACATCAACATCAGTAAGCGTTGCTTTAATTACCGCTTCATGAAAATCGCTTTTCCGGTTTACCAAAGATCCATTGAAACCGAGACTTCCCCCGCCATGCTGCATACTTACATTGTTGATGAGATAACGATCCAGCAATAATGAAACATTGGCGATGGCATTGGTTGCCTCGAACTTTTTATAAATTAGTTTGTCTGCTTTCAAATGCACGTTGACAATGCCCTGTTCCAAAACATCATCTATTTTTTTAGATAGTGACCGCAGCTTTTCGTGGTGATTGTTGACGGTAACTTTTTTTTGAGATTTAAGCAGGTAGATAAAAGAGGCGAGGTTTAAAGACGGAGAATAAATGTTCCAATCGATATTGGCCTTGTTGGGCTCCGTATTCATTAATGTAAGAAGATTGCTGGCGTTGCCATTCATCACGACCTTGTTGTTTAACACAACACACTGCAGATTTTCTACGATGGCGTCTGAATTTTTTAAGATCAATTTTCCATTTACATTCGTCATTTCTACATTTCTGGGGAGGTATTCTATGGTGCCGTTACTAAACATAATCACTCCATTTATAAAAGAATTGAAGTGGTTATTATTTTGCAGAGGTCCTCTGTAAGTAATGTCGATATTGCCTTTGCCGCTTTTTAAAGCTATGGTGTTGCTTCCTAAAATTTTATTTAACTCCTCCAGTTGAAAATCGGAGCGGAGGTCGCAGGTAAGAATGGGTTTATCTAAATTATTGATCTCTATGTTTTCTGAAGCGGCCGGAAGCCCATTCCATGTAGCAGTAAAACGATGAACAGTAATTCTTGAATTTGCATCTGCGCGTGGAGAATCTTTAACCACTTCGTTGGTAAAGTCGCCTGAAAAACGGGCGTTGTCAAAATCAATATAAGGCGTTGTTAAATGTGTTTTTTCTACTTTCCAGCTTATATGAATCAGCGGATCGCCTCCTCTCAAAGGCCCGTTGATAGTTGCGTTTACATCAATTTTTGAATCGATGCTTACGATAGATAAAGCCGTATCAATTTTTGGTGTTAGCAGTTTTTTAGCAAAAGCATAATCAATATTTTTTGTGTGAATGGTTAGGGCAAACTGTGGATCTGTTCCCTGGAAATCAAAGCGGCCGCTTAAGTTGAAAGGATGTTTTCCTATGTTAACATTGATACTGTCGAATTGAAGCTGGTGCAATTTTTTATCAAAGCGAAGATCCATATTGCCTTCAAACGATTTTTCCTTTACAAAACTACCGCGGTTTACATTAAAAGAAAGGCTGTGAATAAGTATGGCTGCCCTTGCATTCATGGATAAAAATGAATCGCTGTGATCTAATTTAATTTTTAAATCGTTGATGGCGAAGTCGTGAAAATTCCTTTTCAGTTTATCATCAAAAACTACATTTACGCTTTTCAGAACAACAGAACTTAGTTCATTTTTGCCGGAAGAGCTTTTTGCAGTTTGGGAAGTATCGGCGCGTTTTTCAATCAAATATTTGTTGGTGTATCCAGCTTCATCCCTGTATAAATAAACCGATGCATTTTGAATCTGGAGCCCATTTATCGGGTCTTCTTTTTTGATAAGTTTTATAAGGTTAAGCTCCAAAAAAATATCCTCGCCGGAAAAAAATTTATGGTGATGTTTTTCAAACATCGAATCGGTAATGGTTACGTTATGGAGCCGTACCGATGCGTGCGGAAACGTTTTGAAAAAATTTAAGTTAATATCTCCGATGGTTATGTGCCCGTTTATTTGTTTGGCCACATCTGCAGTAATCTGTTGTATGATTGATTTTTTGTGCGTGGCAATATATACCGATATCACCAGGTATAAAACCAATAGCAATCCCACGAAGATGGCAAATCCTTTAAGAACATATTTTACATATTTATTCAAAAGGAAAATTTTTAGAGTAAAGGTGACCGTTATAAAACGGTATCGACGACTATGCGGGCATTTTCTTTCTCGCTTTTAGCCTTTTTTTTAAAGAATCCCCGCAATAAAAAATTATGTTGAAGCGCCTCAAGATTTTCATCTAATTTCTGGCTGCTGCTTTGTAAATTTTTGAGCATTACTTTAATGTTTGCGGCAGATTTTTCATCGTTCAGCAACATTCCGAGCGGCGCATTTTTGTTGTTCAGGCCATTGTTTAAAGTGGTTAGGCCGTTGTTTAGCGCGACGCCTGAATTTTTTAAAGTGTCGATAACCTCGTTCGACTTTTCGGCCACTGCCTGCAATTGCGCAATAGTAGATCTTAATTTGCTAAAAACAACTGTATCAGTAACAAGATCGTTTGCCAAACTGCCGTGCTGATTGAGTTTAGCTGTATAAGCAGATACGTTAGATGAAAGTCTCTCGAGGTTTTCTGCTGCTCTTTTTAACGTAAGGGTGGTGGCGTTTATCTGGTTGGCCATTGTTTCATCGGCAAGTAATTTGCCCACGGTTCCCTTGCCTTCCACAATGCGGCCGCTAAGCAGCTTAAAATCGTTGGTAATCTGGAGCAGGTTATCATTATTTTTTGAAAGCGTACTCATCATTTCATCGGTGCTTGGCAGCGAAGTATTGCCGAGCATATCGCCGGATTCTATTTCAGGTGCGTTTAATGTGCCGCCATAAATTTCAATGATCTTATTGCCAATAAGCCCGTCTGTACTTATCTTGGCTTTGGCGTCTTTTCTGATAAACTGGCGCGAGTGAGATTCGATGTTCATATCCACTTCCACCTGGCCTTTGCCGGTTAATGTTACTTTTTTTATAGTGCCCACTTTAACCCCTGAAAACCAGATATTATTTCCTTTTTGCAACCCGTTCACATCATCGAAAAAAGATTTAACGGTTATCGTTTTCTCAAATGTTTTCTTTTGAGATCCGAGTGTAAGAATAGTTATCACAAAAATTGCTATTCCAAGCAAAACAAATATTCCTACAATCACGGCTCTCCTGTTATTGGTAGATTTCATTTCGATTTAATAAAATTGTATGTATAAAAATTTTGTATTCTTTCGTCGTCGGTATTAAAGACTTCATCAAAAGTGCCTTGCTTGATAAATTTTCCGTCAGACATCATGGCAATATTATCTCCCGTGCTTTTGGCACACGTTAAATCATGGGTAATGATGATAGACGTAGTATCAAACTTATTTCTTACCAGGTTGATCAACGAGTTGATTTCTTCACTGGTAATAGGATCCAGGCCGGAAGTTGGTTCATCATACAGCATTATCTGCGGACGCAAAATAAGTGTGCGCGCAATGCCGATGCGTTTCCTTTGTCCGCCGGAAAGCTCAGACGGCATTTGGTCAATCGTTTGTAACAATCCTACATCATCCAATACCGATTCAATTTCAGATTCAACTTCTTCTTTAGTTAAATGCTTTTTATTTCTTACCAATGGGAAAGCAAGGTTTTCTCTCACCGTCATGCTATCATATAACGCGCTTCCCTGGAAAGAAAAGCCAATCTGCAAGTCGAAGCGCCTGCAATTCCTTATCATTCAATTTATCTACTTCCTTATCCAAAACTATTACCGTGCCGCGATCCGGCTTTAAAAGGCCGCTGATAATTTTTATGAGTACAGATTTTCCGGTTCCGGATCTTCCAAGCACCACCACGTTTTCTTTCCTGGCAACCTGCAGCGTAATGCCCTGCAAAACGTGATTGTTGCCGAACGATTTGTAAACATTTTCCAGGTCTATAACTATTTCCTGTTGTGGTATGTTGTTGTCTTCACTTTTCATTTAGGTTCTGAAACTATTAGTTAATTGCACAATGAGTATTTCTTCAACAAATATCAGGAACATAGATAGCACAACGGAAGTATTTGCGGCTCTGCCCACGCCTTCAGTTCCGTTGGTTGCATTAAAACCCTGGTAACAGCCCACAATGCCTATTGTAAATCCATACACAATGCTTTTTATTAAAGAAGAGAATATATCGAGAAAAGAAATTTTGTCGAAAGCCTGCTGAAAGAAAGTAATGAAGCTCGTCATTTCGTTTTGATGCACATTGATATAAGCTCCCAGCATTGCTACCGCGCCGGTATAGCACATCAGTAGCGGAATCATAATAGTTGTTGCCAGCACTCGGCTCACCACCAGGTATTTAAAAGGATTAGTGGCAGAAACTTCCATGGCATCAATCTGTTCGGTCACCTTCATCGAACCCAGTTCCGCACCTATTTGTGAGCCCACTTTCCCAGAGCAAATTAAAGCCGTAACCAGGGGAGCCAGTGCTCTTATGATAGCAATCGCAACTAAAGAAGGCAAGCCACGAGCTGGCGCCAAATTCTGAAAGCGACGGCCGCGATTGTTTGGTAAATACGAGGCCCGTGATAAACCCGGTTAATGTAATTAATCCAAGAGATTTATAACCTACCTGGTAACATTGTTTGATGATTTCCTTAAACTCGTAAGGAGGTTTAAATACCTCCCGGAAAAAACGAAGTACAAACTGAAATCCGGAATAGATACCGATGAGGAAATCATCAGCTTTTTTTGTGATAAGCGTTTTTTCAGATGGGCTGGAATTCATAATACATTAAATTGTCCATTAATTACACGGATTTTATATTGACCGAATTGCTACGCAAAGATGGCACCAAGAACTTAAAATAGTGTAAATTAAATTTTAGCCGACATAATTTCGGTGCGAATTAACCTGTAAAAAATGAAGAATGCTGCCAGCAGAAACCATCATAGATCAAACAAAAAAATGGATAAAAGATGTGGTGATTGCCTGCAACTTTTGCCCGTTTGCCGCCAGGGAAATGAATAGAAATACAGTGCATTATGAAGTGGTTTGTAATGTGGATGATAAAAAAGAGGTGCTTAATTTATTTTTAAAAGAATGCATCCGTTTAGATGAAAATGAAGACATTGAAACCACGTTAATAATACTGCCCGGCTCGTTTAAAAAGTTTGACGATTACTTAGCGCTGGTTTCGCAGGCCGAAAAATTATTGAGGAAGAAAGGTTACGAAGGGGAATACCAGGTGGCCAGTTTTCATCCGTTATATTGTTTTGACAACGCACCGCCCGACGATGCTGCCAATTTTACGAATCGATCACCATATCCCATGCTGCATTTATTGCGTGAAGAACGTATTGAGCAGGCTTTGTTACATTATCCCCATCCGGAAAAAATCCCTGAGAACAATATTGCATTTGCCCGTGAAAAAGGTTACGCTTACATGAGCATGCTTCGCGATTCTTGCCTAAAAAGTTGACCGAATAAAAAATTCATTCTAAATTCAACTAAATTTTTTATCATGACGCTATTCGGATTTCTCATACTTTTATTGATCGCCGCCATCTGCGGCGGTATCGGCCAATCGCTTGCCGGCTACGACCTTGGCGGATGTTTGGTTTCTATAGTTGTTGGATTTATCGGGGCTTATATCGGTCTTTGGATCGCGGCTAAGTTTGGATTACCTGAATTTTTTACCATTAGTGTTGATGGAAAACCCTTTCCTGATTATCTGGGCGGTAATCGGCTCAGCAGTATTTACCTTTATAATAGCGCTGCTGCGGCGGGCGTTTACGAGGTAATGAGAATTTAGAGTTAGCCAACTTTGTCGAAACCCAACACCACAGAATTAATACAATAGCGCAAGCCGGTTGGCGGCGGCCCGTCTTCAAAAACATGCCCGAGGTGAGAATGGCATTTGCCGCACTCAACCTCGGTGCGTTTCATTCCAAAACTATTATCAGGCAAATAGACCAGGCTTTCTTTGCTGATGGGCTCAAAAAAACTCGGCCACCCGCAACTGCTGTTAAATTTTCCGTCACTTTTAAACAGCGGATTTCCGCAAACAGCACAAAAATAAATACCCGCTTCACTGTGCCTGTAAAACATACCGCTGCCCGGCCGCTCAGTGCCTTTTTCCCTGGCGATGTGGTAAACTTCAGCAGGCAACACTTTTTTCCATTCTTCGTTGCTAATTGCCGACGGATCTTCGCCGGGCATTGAGGAATAAGCGTTGTTTTCGTTGCTCATGATATTTAATTTAAATTGATGAAGGACGGGAAAGCCCAGTTAAACATAAAATTAAGCAATGGCCTGTTTTAATAATAGTTAAAAAAAGTTGAGAGATTTCTAACGTAGGTACGGATTTTTAAAATCCATCCATTATATTTGACCTTCACACAGAATTTAAGAAAATGTTCAATCTTATTTTATTTGGGCCTCCGGGAAGTGGAAAGGGAACTCAATCGGAAAAATTAATCGCAAAGTATCATCTTAAACATCTTTCTACCGGCGATTTACTGCGCAGCGAAATTTCACGCAAAACTCCTTTAGGGATCGAAGCAAAAAATTTTATGGATAAGGGAAACCTCGTTCCTGATGAAGTTGTAATCGGAATGATTAATGAAGCTTTGGATAGCAACCCCGACGTACAGGGATTTTTGTTTGATGGATTTCCTCGCACGGCGATACAGGCCGAGGAATTAGACAATTTATTATCCCAAAAAAATACCTGCATTGATGTGATGCTGGCGCTGGATGTAAGTGAGGAAGAATTGATAAAACGTCTTGTGAAAAGAGGCGAAACCAGCGGGCGCACGGATGATAATAATGAGCAGGTAATAAGGGCCCGCATTGCAGAATACCATAAAAAAACGGCTACTGTTGCAGATCATTATCAAAAAGCGCACAAAGTGGTTTTGGTAAAAGGAGAGGGCGGAGTAGAAGATATTTTTAGCGGCCTTTGCCAGGAAATTGACCGGCTAAAGAAACTAAACAACTGTTGATTATCAGATACCATTTGCAAGGGTTACAACTAATCTGTAATTGTCTCTCTCATATAAGGGAACAATTTACTTTGTATTGTCTTTTAATCATTCAACAATCTCGTCAAATTTTTTTCGCCGGTGGAAATCAGGCGCTGTGATTTTCATATTTCCGAAACGTAATACGTGCACCGAATTTTCAAATCCCATTCCTGTTCATTTGTCGAAGTGATTCTTTCAATAAAATTGTTTCACTTAATTAGATTCATCAAGGCTGTCTATTTGTTATTAATTTCCTTTTTGATTTCTGCTGCACTCATCACGCGATTCTACGAATCTTTCTTTCTTCCAATTCGTGTAAATTCGTGCAATTAGTGACTAATAAGAAAATCAAATGAAACTCGGAAATTATATAACCGGAAAATGGATTGAAGGCGATGGTGATGGCCAGCAATTATACAATGCGGTAAACGGCGAACCGATTGCCATCGCAACTACAAAAGGACTTGGATTTTAAATCGATTCTTAGAATATGGAAGAAAAACCGGAAGCCCTGCCCTGCGAAAAATGACGTTTCAGGAAAGAGGAAGAATGTTGAAAGCGCTGGCTCTTCATCTCCTGGAAAAAAAGGAGAAATTCTACAAAATCAGTTATCAGACCGGCGCAACACGTGCCGATAGCTGGGTGGATATTGAAGGCGGCATCGGCAATCTTTTTTCCAATGCTTCTCTAAGAAGAAAATTTCCCGATGAAATATTTGCATTAGATGGGGAAAATATTTCTCTGAGTAAAGGTGGCTCCTTTGCTGCCCAACATATTTTACTTCCAAAAGAAGGAGTCGCCATTCACATAAACGCTTTTAATTTTCCCGTTTGGGGAATGCTGGAAAAAATTGCGGTGAACTTGCTGGCAGGTGTGGCGGCCGTTGTAAAGCCCGCATCCATTACTTCTTATTTAACAGAAGCAGTTGTAAGAGAAATCATTGCTTCTAAAATATTGCCGGAAGGCGCATTGCAATTGATCTGTGGAAGTGCAGGCGATATGCTCGATCATGTTACTTCGCAGGATGTGATCACTTTTACGGGTTCGGCATCAACAGGGTTAATGCTAAAATCCAATCCACATATTCTTGGTAACAATGTTCCTTTTAACATGGAAGCGGATTCGCTTAATTGTATTGTACTGGGCAATGATGTTACGCCTTCGATGCCGGAATGGGATATTTTTATAAAAGAAGTAAGAAAAGAAATGACTTCCAAAGCCGGCCAGAAATGCACAGCGATACGCAGAATATTTGTTCCGGAAAATAAGATGGAAGATGTTTGGAAAGCCATTGGTAAATCGCTGGCACAAACCACCATAGGCAACCCTGAAAACGAAAAAGTACGCATGGGCGCTCTTGCCGGCCAGTCACAAAGAAAAGAAGTAATGGAACAGGTGCAAAAATTATTAGCCTCTTCTCAAATTATTTATGGAAGCATTGATAGTGTAGAATTAATTGATGCCGATGAAAACAAAGGCGCTTTTATGAGCCCGCTTCTTTTAAAAAGTGATCAGCCCTTTACGAATGATGCAGCGCACAATGTGGAAGCATTTGGGCCCGTAAGTACCATTATGCCGTATAAAAATTTGGATGAAGCGATTGCACTTTCAAAGCTGGGCAAAGGAAGCTTATGTAGTTCGATAGTAACGGCTGATAAAAATTTTGCGCGGCATTTTGTGCTTGGCGCTGGCACTTTCCATGGAAGAATTTTGGTGCTGAATGCAGATTGCGCGACAGAAAGCACGGGCATGGATCGCCGCTGCCAATGCTGGTACATGGGGGCCCGGGCCGCGCGGGTGGTGGTGAAGAAATGGGTGGCTTACGTGGAATAAAACATTATATGCAGCGTGTTGCCGTGCAGGGATCGCCTGACATGCTTACTGCAATTACCAATGTTTATCAGCCTGGCGCCAAAGGCAATACAGATACCATCCATCCCTTCAAAAAATATTTTGAAGAATTACAAATCGGCGATCAGCTAATTACTGAAAAGAGGAAAATTACCTCTGAAGACATTGACAGGTTTGCAGACTTAAGCGGCGATCATTTTTATGCGCATATTAAAATAACCGATTTTGCCGATACCATGTTTGAACAACAGGTAGCGCATGGTTATTTTATCATGAGTGCTGCGGCGGGGTTGTTTGTAGATAGTTACGAAAAAAATCCTGTTCTTTTAAATTATGGGATTGATGATTTGCGCTTTACAAAACCGGTTTATTCTGGCACGGAAATTTATGTAAGATTTACCTGCAAAGAGAAAATTGAACAGGAGTTAAAAGACATAACTCCCGAAACGGCGCATGTAAAAGGAATTGATATTCCGAAAGGAATAGTAAAATGGTATGTTGAAATGCTGGATGAAACTGAAGAGCCGTTGGTGGGTGTAGCCACTATTTTAACGATGGTTAGAAAAAAAGATTAATTTAAAAGAACGAGAATTTAAAAATATTTTTGAGTTAGGAAAAACAATTTTATATGGCAACTGATAGTAAAGATGGTTATGTACATTCACATACCGAACACGGTATTACTACTATTGAATTTTTTCATCCACAGGGAAACTCATTGCCTTTAAGACTATTGGATGCGCTTTCGCAGGAAATACATTATGCAGGAACTCATGATAGTAAAGTGGTAATTTTAAAGAGTGCCGGTGATGGAGCATTTTGCGCCGGCGCTAGTTTTAACGAACTGGAATTACTTCAAAACGAAAATAGCAGCATTAATTTTTTTTCAGGCTTTGCCGATATAATTAATGCCATGAGAAAATGCAACAAGCTCATCATCGCGCGCATTCAGGGTAAATGTGTCGGTGGCGGTGTAGGACTTGCTGCCGCTGCGGATTATGCCATCGCTGTAAAAGGCGCAGAAGTAAAACTAAGCGAACTGGCAATCGGCATAGGACCATTTGTTGTTGGCCCCGCAATTGAAAGAAAAATTGGTACATCGGCCTTTAGCCAATTGGCCATTGATGCCACGCTTTGGAGAAATACGGACTGGGCCAAACAGAAGGGTTTGTTTGCTGAAGTGCACCAGTCAGTCGAAGATCTTGACGAATCGGTTTACCGGCTTGCCAATACGCTTGCTCATTCAAGCCAGGAGGCCATGTCAGCAATGAAAAAGATGTTCTGGCGAGGTACAGAAAACTGGGATACACTTTTAAAAGAGCGTGCAGCAATTAGCGGCAGACTTGCATTAAGCCAGTTCACCAAAAATGCCATCGCTAATTTTAAAACCAAAGTTGCCAGATAATATTTCTGCTATTGATATAAGCAAAAATGTAGTTTTTCGCTTTTCTCGCTGATGAAATATTATTTGTGTTTGACAACACAAATAAGGTTCTGAGCATTTCGTTTTGATATAAGCCAAATTATCAATTTCCAGATTTTAAAAACTCCCGGTAATAATCTAATTCACCACCTTTCCTTTTTCTTTATTTTCATCTTCTTCTTTTAAATCATGAATTAAATTGGCAATAAGTGCGGTCCATCCGGTTTGATGGCTTGCACCAAGTCCGCGTAACGTATCGCCATGAAAATATTCATGAAAGAGAACCAGATCCGCATTTTCTTCTTTCGAAAAAAACCAATTATAAGGTCCGTAAATAATTCTTTCGTTCTTATCATTCTTTTCAAAAATGTGCAGAAGGCGTCTTGTAATTTCTTCGCCCACTTCGGTGAGCGACATAAATGTATTGGAGCCTTTCGGGCATTCTACTTTTAAATCATCTTCATAAAAATAGCCGAACGTTTTTATGGCATTAATAAAAAGATAATTAACCGGAAACCATACCGGGCCGCGCCAGTTGGAGTTGCCGCCAAACATGTCGGAGGTGGAATCGCCGGGATCGTATTCAACAGAATAAACATTTCCGTTGTAATGTAAAGTATACGGATGTTGCTGATAATATTTTGAAAGTGCCCGAATGCCACCTGCCGATAAAAACTCCGATTCGTCAAGCAGTTTGTCCAGCAAATACACCAGCCTCTCTTTATTTACCAGTGAGAGCAACATGCATTCATAGTCGCCATGATCCTGGCTTGGCAGGTACAAATGGTTCGTTTCTCGGTAACGTTGAAACCATTCCATTCGTTTTGTAAAATCCGGTAACTTATCACGAACAGCTTGTTCAATAACGGTTACGGCATATAAAGGCGTAAGCCCAACGATGGAGCGTATTTTCAATGGAAACGCGTCCGATTTATTGATGGAAAGCACATCATAAAAAAACTTATCCTGCTCGTCCCATAATCCCAGTTCATTAAGCGCTTCCGATATAATTACAAAATGCTCGTAGAACTTGGTGGCGGTATCTTCAAAAGAAATATCATGTTGGGCAATTTCAAGCGCAATGTTCATCATATCGAGCGCGTACATACCCATCCAGCTTGTTCCGTCTGCCTGTTCCAAGAGCACATTTCCGGGCAGCACCACGCTTCTGTTAAAAAGCCCAATGTTATCCAGACCTAAAAATCCACCCTCAAAAATACTATTGCCATCTGCATCTTTTTTATTGGTCCACCAGGTAAAGTTGATAATGAGTTTTTGAAAGATGCTTTTTAAGAAATCGAGATCCGTTCTTCCAAAAACTCTTTGTTCAGTTTTGTAAACCTGGAGTGCGGCAAATGCATGAACCGGTGGATTTAAATCATTGAAATCCCATTCGTAGGCGGGCAACTGGCCCTGCGGGTCCATGTACCATTCTCGCATCAAAAGCGTTAGTTGATGCTTTGCAAAAAGCGGGTCGATAAGAGCGAGTGTAATGCAATGAAAAGCCGTATCCCATGAGGCATACCAGGGATATTCCCAATTGTCGGGCATTGATAAAATGTCCTGGTTTTTTAAATATTTCCAACGATGATTGCGCCCTTTTTTTCTTTGGTCGCTCACGGGAGTTATGCCATCGCTGGTATTGATCCATCTTTCAACATCATAATGATAAAATTGCTTGTTCCATAAGAGCCCTGCAAATGCCTGCCGCTGAATATTTTTTTGATCTGCAGTGCATTTCGATGCATGTATGGCCTCATAAAAATCATCGGCCTCCTTTTTTCTCACTTCAAAAATTTCCTCAAAATTTTTTGGAAAAAAATTGTCGGTTTCTTTATTGCAAAGACGCATAAAAATAAATTCTGATTTACCGCCTTCAATTTCGTACCGGTAAACAGGTGCGCATTTAGTGCCTTCTTTTTTATCCTTTAGCTTTTGAAAACCGTCACCCTTTATAATTGCATCATGAAATGCGTCTTTTACAAATTCACTTTTGTTGGGTTTTTTAAAAAGCCTTTCGAAGTTGGTTTCATTTTCTGTAAAAAGTATATCGTCGGTTTCTTGAAAATAGAGATAGTATTTACCTGATAGCTGGTGTGTTGTTTTAACTGATTGATTGCTTAAATACTCAATACCCGGCTTATTTTCAATGCCTGCATATTGCCAGGAATTGTAAAACCACAGCGTGGGCAAGATAGTAATGGGCGCAGTATCTTTTCCCCTGTTTACCACTTCAATTTTTATGAAGATATCTTCGCTGTCATTTTTTGCATATTCTATAAATACATCAAAATATTTATCATCATTAAAAATTCCGGTATCTAAAATTTCGTATTCCGGATCCTCTTTTCCGCGCCTGGCATTTTCATTCACCAGTTCTTCATACGGATATTTTGTCTGGGGATATTTGTACAAATACTTCATGTAATAATGGGTAGGAACATTATCAAGATAATAATATAATTCCTTCACATCTTCCCCGTGGTTTCCCTGCGGATTGCTTAAACCAAAAAGCCTTTCTTTCAAAATATCATCTTTCCCGTTCCATAGCGCAACAGCAAAGCACAATTGTTGATTGATGTCGGAAATTCCACCGAGGCCATCTTCGCCCCACCGGTAAACGCGGCTCCTTGCGTGGTCGTGTGGAAAATAATTCCATGCATCGCCATTTTCACTATAGTCTTCGCGTACTGTTCCCCATTGCCTTTCGCTAAGGTAAGGTCCCCATTTTTCAAGAGGTATTTTTTTGTTTGAATTTTCGTCTAACCTTCTCCGTTCTGCATTGCTTCTTTTTTTCATTGCGTTTTTGGTTTATCAACCGTTGGTAGAAAATCCAGGGTATAATAACATGCCGCCATCAGCAAAAATAGTGGTGCCTGTGAGATAATCAGATTCGTCGCTCGCAAGCCACACTGCAACCTTTGCAATATCTTCCGGCTCGCCAATTCTGCCGTACGGAATCAAGGTAAGTAATTTTTGTAAGGCCTCCGGCGTGTTCCACGCACTTTGGTTTATCGGCGTTTTGATTGCACCGGGGCCAATGGCATTTACCCTTATTTTTTTGGGCGCAAGCTCCTGCGCCATACTTTTCATCATTAAGTCGATACCACCTTTACTGGTGGCATAATTTACATGTCCTGCCCAGGGTATTACCTCATGAACACTGCTCATACAAATAATTTTTCCTGCGGCCACACTTCTTTCCGGCACGATGCCCCGCCTTAGAAATTCTTTTACCGCTTCGCGGGCGCACAAAAATTGCCCGGTTAAATTAATGTTTATTACAAGTTGCCAAGCCTGCAAACTCATACTTTCAAACGGAGAATCCTTTTGAATTCCCGCATTATTTACCAAGATGTCTATCGTTTGGTATTTTTCAAACATTTGCTGAAACATCGACTGTACTTCGCTTTCAATACTTACATCTGCTTTGATGGCAATGGCATGACCTCCATCGTCTTCAATTTCCCTTACTACCGCATCTGCGTCTTCAGGGTGGCTCACATAATTTACCACTACGTTAGCGCCTTCTTTGCCGAGCGCGATGGCTACTGCTTTTCCAATGCCACTGTTGGCGCCTGTTACTAACGCGCTTTGTCCTTCCAATTTGGGATTTGTGCTCATTTGAAAGATTTAAAACCCAAGGCGGAAATATTATGCCAAAGTGCTTTTACTATTCAATCTGAATTTGCAAACATCAGCGTTCGTCAATTTCCTGAATAGCTGTTCAATATGAATCAGGCAGGTTTTGCTAATTTAATAAACATCCGTGTTAATAAATAACCCGGCGGTTACTCAATTTTTTTGGAATCTGTTCGTTGAATAATAGCTAACTACCGTCATCAATTTTTTATACAACACCTGCTTATGAAAAATTTATTACTTCTTATTTTTTGCTGTTTTCATTTTTGCAGTTTTGGACAGGTGAATTTTGCCATGCCCGCGGAGGCTTATGATTTTTACAATAAGGCCATGCCTGCGATTAAACCGGCGATCCGAAATTATATTAAGACAAATGCGTCTCGTTTAAGCGCAACAAACATGAGTGAGGACAGCTTAAACGAGGTTTTGAAAAAAGAGCCGCTGTTGACCGATATCCATGAAAAGGGCCTGGATGCACTGGTATTGCTGATGATGGTGCAGGCCTCTAAAGATGCAGACAATGATTTAAAAAAGATTGTAATAGAAGCACATAAAACCGATGATAAACCTTCTTCGGAAAATTCAAAGAAGACCGAGCTTCTTATCGAACGCAAAAGTAAAGTTGCCGAAATGGCGCTCATCGTGTTAAAAAGGATTGCCCCTTCAGGAGAAAGCGCTATTAATAAACTGAAGTGAGCAATTACAACTTTCAACGTTATTTAAGCCCGATATTAGTTAAGACATCTTAATAATTTTTTATGTTTCATTTTTAATATTCTTTGCAGAAAAGGCACAAATAGTTTTATATTTTTGCGACTATGCGAAAAGAAATAACATTACCTGTATTTATTATTATTTTGCTGGCATTTACCTCTCAAACATTCGGACAAACCGTTAAAGATTCTCTCGTAAAACATCACGAACCCGTTTTTATAAACCAGCAGGATACTGTGTATACAAAGCAAAAAGATACTGCTTTGCGGATAAAAAATTTCAGTCCTTATTTTACTTTGCATGTTGATTCTACCCTTGATTATCATTTCGAAATCAATAAAGATCCGGCTAATTATTATTGGTATTTAAAAAATTCTCCGGTTGGGTTAAAGATCAATAAAGACAATGGAGTACTGCGTTTCAAAGCAGAAAAATCGTTTTTTTTATCGGGTAAATTAAAATACGACAGTGAATATAAAGTGCGCCTTGGCGTACAAAACCTGGACGATGTAACAGATAAAGTGGACACCACCTTTACATTGGTTTTTTACAATACAGATATTACGCCTTCAAAAATAAAGCTTACTGTAGGGAACGATCTTGTAATTAACGAAGGCGATACGCTTAATTTTAAGTTGCAGTGCGAGGAAGGCACTTTTCCGGTGGAATCCATTACGTATTTCAGTAATTTTCCTATAAGGTCGTCCAGTTCGATTTCCCGTTGCGGCGACGACTTTTCCTGGGTAGCTCCATATGATTTTATAAGAGAAGATGAGAACGTAAAATCGAAAACGCTTATTATAAAATTTGTTGGCGTTGATAAATTTTATAACCGGGATACTGCAACCGTTAAAGTGGTAGTAAACCAAACGATAAATTACCCGCAACGATTGCTGGAGTATGATAAGATGACCGCTTATATTGAAACTTATATCATGCAGTTGAAAGCTACTTTTCGTGCGCTTGATAAAAAGATAAAACACACAAAAAATACCAGAACCACCTTCGATCTTACGTCTGCATCTACGGCATTGGGTGGTACAATTTTTTCTTCGTTACCCGATCAAGGCGGCCAAACTGCGGGTAAAATATTGCCCAGTGTGGGAGTGGCACTTGTGCCGGTGAAGGAAGCTGTTTCGCCTAATAAAAGTTATGAGCAAAACTCGGCATCGCTTGTAAGAAGCGATATTAAGAGATTGCAGTACCTGCTTTCCGATAATATGCTTGTGGGCGATAAAGATCCTGATATTGTTAAGAAGACTTCGCGCTTAAAAGACGAATTAAAGCAGGTTCAATTACAGTTAATTGATGTTCCGCTTGAAGAGGAAGCGGCGAGTGCTAAAGACCTTGACGAATATTTTAATAACCCCAAAGTGAATAAAAAATACAGGTTGAAAGGAGGGAAATAAATTTTTATTTCATACCAACGAGCGCAAAAACTAATGCGTAACAGTAATGCATACACGCAATTTAAAACCTGCAATTTAAATAGCAAAATCTACTTTTTGGCTTTCCACAGCCGGCAATAATTCGATGCTTTTAAATGATTATTGATCAGTCAATTTTTATTGACTGTGCGTTTCTGCGTTGTTAATAAAATGCTAATGCAATTATGGGCATTAAACTGCCACGAAAAATTTAACTCTATTATACTAATAGTTACAACCAAATAATTGTTCATTTTAAAACTTTAAACCATGAAAAATTTATTACTTTCTATTTTTATAATAACCGGGTTTACCGCTTGCAAAAGCGATGTAAAGCCAGATACGGCCGTGCGGGATATCCAATTGCTGAACGATTCAACAACGTATCAAAATACAGTTTTATCAGATACTCCGCTGGCGACAAAAACCGCAATTGTTCCAGCTGCTGTTTTGGATAAGCCAAGGGTAATTATTATTCGCAATGAGAAAAGTATTCCGGCAAAAACTACCGCTATCACCCCTGTGTATACACAACCAGCCGCTGTGCCTCCTGTGGCAACGGCTCCGATTGCAACCTCTGAAAGCACAACCGGTAACAGCCAGGCAGATACCGCTACTTCAGGCAACAGGTCTGTGGCCGTTACTCCCGAAGTTGCAAAGAAAAAGGGCTGGAGCAAAGCCGCCCAGGGGGCAGCAATCGGTGGTGTAACCGGGGCAATTGGCGGTGCGGTGATCAGTAAAAAGAAAGGTCTAGGCGCAGTCGTTGGCGGGGTAGTAGGCGCCGCGGGCGGTTATATAATTGGTAAAGGAATGGATAAAAAAGAAAATCGTTTAGTTATTGAATAAGCAATAAGTTATGGCTGATTAAAGAAAAGCTTTTCCCCAAACCGGAAAAGCTTTTCTTTGCACCCGCTTGGGAGATGACAATAATATGTTAATGATCTTAACAAAACATATACAATAAATATCATTTAAAATGATAATTGGCATCGTTTTCTCTCAGCAGACAATTACAAGACAAAACTTTTTTAATCAAACTATCAATTTATGACACAAGCAAACCTTATTAAGATCGCAATGGCGATTTTTGTTTTTTCAACGGTATTTGTTGCCTGCAAAAGCGACACAAAAACCGAAACAAGAGACATTCAACTTTTATCAGATTCGAGTGCTTACCACAATAATACTTCGTCCGATACAAGCCGCGTTACTCAAAATAATATCATTCAGAAAAACGAGCCGCCTCATCATAGCCACTCCAATGACATAAATGCAAACGCAGGCGGACAATCAAATGCAGGGTCTGCCAATAATACCGGCAGTACTTCTTCCGGCACTTCTTCAGGATCTGCAAGCTCTACTTCGGGTTCGTCTACAACCCAGGGAACTCAGAAAAAAGGTTGGAGTAAGGCCGCCCAAGGCGCAGTAATTGGCGGAGTAGGTGGTGCAATCGGTGGTGCAATCATCAGTAAAAAGAAAGGAACAGGCGCTGCAGTGGGGGCCGCAGTGGGCGCAGCCGGAGGTTATATTATTGGCCGCAATAAAGATAAAAAAGACGGCCGCGTTAAAAAGTAGACCGCTTTAATTTTCAATAGAAAAACCTTCTCGGGATCAGAGAAGGTTTTTTCTTTATTAAAAAGGTTGTTTTCTACATTTTGGCTTCTATGAGTTGCAATTTTCGCGGTAAATAATGAGAGGTATTATTTTGCTCTTTCATATTGGGAAGGCCATTTTATTTCTGCCCCCAATTCTTTGGCAGCGTGTAATGGGAAATAAGGATCTCTTAATAGTTGGCGGGCCATCAAGATCAGATCGGCTTTATTTTCTGCCAATATTTGTTCTGCCTCAACTGCTGTGGTAATAAGCCCTACAGCGCCGGTGATTATGCCCGTTTCCTTTTTTATTTTTTCTGAAAATGGGACCTGGTAAAGCGGAGCAACCGGTATTTTTTGATCGTGCGAATTGCCGCCTGATGAACAATCAATAACGTCCACACCTTCATCTTTTAAGATTTTTGCGAGCGCTACTGAATCTTCCAAGTCCCACCCGTTATTTACCCAGTCCGTGGAAGAAATTCGCACAAAAAGAGGTAAATTATGGGTAATGATCTTTCTCATTTGCTGCACAATTTCAACCAAAACTCTTATTCGGTTTTCGAAAGATCCGCCATATTCGTCGGTGCGATAATTGGAAACCGGAGACAAAAACTCATTAATTAAGTAGCCATGTGCGCCGTGAACTTCAAAAGCCTCGAAGCCGGCATCCACGGCCCGCTGTGTGGCCGATGAAAAATCTTTTACCAGTTGGCGCACTTCTTCGGTGGACATTTCTTTGGGCAACGGATCGCTTTCTCTGAAAGGAACCGGGCTGGGCGCCAGGGTGGTCCAGGCTCCTTCTTCAGGCTTTAGAAATTTTCCACCCTTCCATGGGCTCCAATGGCTTGCTTTTCTGCCGGCATGAGCCAGTTGTATTCCGGGCACAGCGCCATGGGCTTTTATAAACGCGGTAATCTTTTTTAAAAAATCAATATGTTCATCTTTCCAAATTCCCAGGTCGTCCGGGGTTATTCGCCCTTCCGGTGACACTGCGGCCGCTTCAGAAAAAACCAAAGCGGCTCCGCCTATGGCGCGCGTGCCCAAATGCACCAAATGCCATTCGTTGGCAAAGCCGTCGATGCTTGAGTATTGGCACATCGGTGAAACTATCATCCTGTTTTTAAGTTCGATGTTCCTGATTTTAATCGGTTCAAAAAGCAATGCCATTATTATTTTTTTGAAGCAAATTTCCCATCTTATTTCCTTAAAAAAAATTCCATTAATTTTGCCACCCCTTAAGGGATTTTGGATTTCAGGTTGGTATGGGAAGGTTTTAAATAAATAAAATGATTTTCAACCTTAATCTGAAATCTACAATTTTTATTGGCCCCGTAGTTCAGTGGATAGAATAGAAGTTTCCTAAACTTTAGACACAAGTTCGATTCTTGTCGGGGCTACTAATTGCACAGCATTTTTTGCAATAAAATTAAAGGTTATGAAGTTTTTGAATTTTGTTATTAAGTATCGTCTTTTATTAGGGGGAATATTTTTATTGCTGGCGATTTTCGTAAATATCGAAACCGGTTTTTGGCCATCTTTTATTTTGTACCTGGTGGCGGTCGTATTGATTGTTGGCCATTTTTTATTTGGCCCCATGCGGTTGATACAAGGTTATATGGAAAGTGGCGATATGGAAGGTGCGCAAAAAGTTATTAATTCAATATGGTTTCCGGGACTACTGATTAAGCCCGTTCGCTCGGTTTATTATACTTTGAAAGGCAACCTGGATATGGTAAACCAAAACTTTGAAAGCGCCGAAACCAATATGAAGAAAAGCCTGAGTTTGGGTATGCCCATGAAAGAGGCTGAAGGCGCTAACAAATTACAATTAGGCATGCTGGCCATGCAGAAAGGAAATACAAGAGAAGCAGAAAATTATATCCGGCAGGCAATTCGCTCCGGACTGCCCGATAAAGAAAATGAGGCAGCAGCCTATCTGCAACTTTCTTCTATTATGATTAACAAGCGTGAGTTCCGTGCTGCCAAGCAATATTTTAAAAAGGTAAAATCACTGAAACCAACCACTCCCCAAATTGTAGACCAGGTAAAGCAGATGGAAAAATACATTACCAGGATGCCGGGATAACCGAAACGTTTTTTTTCTGCTAAATAATTGAAGCCAGTATTTGGTGGCTCAAACAAGTCATTTTATAGAAATCCTCAATTTACACGAGTGATTGTATGCTTCCCATGCGCTTTCTTTAAACTTTTTTTTGGAAGCTTTTAAATTATCTTCGTAATATGTCAACTTACAGGGAAAAATTACTCAAAAAATTTAATGAAGAATACCAAAAACTCAACGAAAAGCAGCGTGAGGCGGTAGATCAGATCGAAGGCCCGGTAATGGTGATTGCAGGGCCCGGCACCGGAAAAACACAAATTCTTGCTGCCCGCATTGGCAAAATTTTGTTGGAAACGGATGTGCTTCCTCAAAACATTTTATGTCTCACCTACACAGAAGCCGGCGCACTTGCCATGCGCAGAAGATTGTTTCAATTTATTGGAGCCGATTCTTTTAAAGTGAACATTTATACCTTTCACGGATTTTGCAACGATGTGATCCAGGAAAATTTATCACTGTTCGAAAAAAGCGCCCTCAATCCAATTTCCGACCTGGAAAAAATGCAGCTTTTCAAATTATTAATCGATAATCTTCCTAAAAATAATCTTCTTAAAAGATATCGTGGCGACGTGTATTATGAAGTAAGAAATCTTCAGGATCTTTTTTCTACAATGAAGCGTGAGGGATGGACTCCGGAATTTATCACAAAGAAAATCGACGTATATCTGCAGCGCATTAAAGACGAAGAACAATATAAATATAAAAGACCATCAAAAACATCCGGGGCAAAAGTAGGAGATTACAAACCGGAGTATTATGCAGAGGTAGCGCGGATGGAAAAGTTGTGCGCCGCAGTAAATGAATTTGAGAATTTTCAAAATTTAATGAAGAAAAACAATCTTTATGATTTTGATGATATGATCAATTGGGTAATTAAAGTTTTCTCCGAAAATCATGATGTGCTTGCGGGCTACCAGGAAAGATTTCAATATATTTTGGTTGATGAATACCAGGATACAAGCGGCACCCAAAATGAAATTGTACGGTTGCTGATCAGCTTTTGGGAATCGCCCAATGTGTTTGTTGTTGGCGATGATGACCAGAGTATCTTTCGTTTCCAGGGCGCCAACGTTGAGAATATGGAAAACTTTGCCCGGAGTTATACCGATCTTTTAAAGATTGTTTTGGTAAACAATTACCGGTCTACAACGCCCATCCTCAATGTTTCCAAATTACTTATCGATAAGAATACAGAAAGGCTTATCAACAAATTTGAGGGCTTAAGCAAAGAATTAATTTGTGCCAACGAAAAATTAAAAGACGTTTCAGAAATTCCTTTAATTGTAGAATACAATACGGTTAAGGATGAAATGGCCGATATTACCAACAAAATTGCAAACCTTGTTGCGCAGGGAACACCGCCCGGCAGGATTGCTGTGATCTATAAAGAAAATAATTACGGCGAGCAATTAATGAGATATTTGAAACTGAAAAACATTCCGGCCTTTTCCAAGAGAAACATCAACGTGTTAACCGATCCGTTTGCAAAAAAAATCATTTTTATTTTGCGTTACCTAGCGGCGGAGCATGATATTCCGTATGGCGGCGATCAGTTACTTTTCGAAATTCTACATTTTGACTTTTATAAAATCCCTCCAATTGAAGTGGCCAAACTCACGGTTGAGGTAAATAACAAAATTCATAAGGGCGATCATACTTCTTTAAGAAGGCTTCTGTTTGAAAAAGCCAATGCTGTATCAAGAGATCTTTTTGATACCGGTATTCACCAGGGCTTGAAACAGGTAAGCAAAGTAATGGAGCAATTGATTGCTGATGTTTCCAACGTAACATTACAACAGCTTTTCGAAAAAATTATTACGGAAGCAGGCGTATTGCCTTATATAATGAAGCATGAGGAAAAACTACGGCTGCTGCAGGTGCTTACGGCATTGTTTGATTTTATTAAATCAGAAACGGCCCGCAATCAAACATTGGACTTGCGCGGGCTCATCGATGTAATTGAGTTGATGGAAACCGAAAATCTTCCATTGCCAATAATACAGGTTTCCGGAAGCGAAAAAGGCGTAAATCTTTTAACGGCACACGGATCAAAAGGCCTGGAATTTGAACACGTGTTTGTAACCGGCATCAACGCCAAATTATGGGAGAAGAAAGCCGGGCCCAAAGTATCCTATAAACTTCCGGATACGCTGTTTTCATCCATGCCATCCGGAAGCGATGAAGAGGAACTGCGCCGTTTGTTATATGTTGCCCTTACCCGCGCCGAAAAAAATCTTCAACTCTCGTTCGTAAAAATTGCTGCCGATGGCAAAGAACTTGAGCACTCTATGTTTATTGCAGAAATGATTGAGGCAAGCGGACTGGGCATTCAATCCATTGCGTTACCTGATGAAGAATTGATGGAATACGAAGTGTTGAATTACACCAACCGCGCGCCTGAAATAGAAAAATCAGAATCAGATTTTATCAGCGCGTTGCTTGATAAATATGTAATGAACGTAACGTCGCTCAATAATTATCTCGATTGCCCGATCGGATTTTATTATAAAAATCTAATCAGGATACCATCCGGCAAATCTGAAAACCTGGAGTTTGGAAGTGCCATTCATCTTGCCTTGCAACGTCTTTTTGAAGACATGCAAAGCCACCCGGAGCAGGTGTTTTCATCCAAAGAAAAAATGATTGGCTACTTTAAATGGTACATGCTGCGCCACCGCGAAAATTTCACGCAGGAAGCGTTTGAGCGGCGAATGGAATATGGCGAAAAAGTACTTGAAGATTATTATGATGAATACATTAATTCCTGGCCAAAAATTGTTGCCGTGGAGCGTAACATAAGAAATGTAGTGGTAAACGGAATTCCATTAAAAGGAAAAATAGATAAAATGGAATTTTTTGGCAAGGATGTAAATGTGGTAGATTATAAAACCGGTAATGTAAACAGCCAATACACGAAAGATAAATTAGCACCCCCTTCGGAAAAGTTTCCCAACGGCGGCGACTACTGGCGCCAGGCGGTGTTTTATAAAATTTTAATCGACAACCTCGATGGCAAAGATTGGAAAGTGGTAAGCTCGGAATTTGATTTTATTGAACCCGATAAAGTTGCCGGTTATCAAAAAAGAAAAATTTTTATCAGGCCCGAAGATATTGAAACGGTTAAGCAACAACTTACCACCGTTTGGGATAAAATTCAGGCGCACGACTTTTATAAAGGTTGTGGCAAAGAGGATTGCCATTGGTGCAATTTTGTAAAAAGCAACAAATTAGAAATTGCCTCGCACGAAATTTTGGAAGAAGAGGAACAAGAGATTTAGAATTAAATTAAGAAGCTTAAAATCCATTATCGGCACAAAGCGATTATGTTTGCTTTTTCTAAAATGATTATACGTAACACCATATTTTTACTAACGCTTGGAGGGCTTTTCGTGTTTCTTTCTGTTATCGGAAGCGGCTGTGCACAAATAGGATCGCCTGTTGGCGGCCCGCGCGACAGCATTCCGCCAACGTTGTTAAACTCTAATCCGCCAAACCATTCACTGCATTTTAAAGGAAACAGAATTGTGCTTACGTTTGATGAATATGTGCAATTAAGCGACGTGCAAAAGAATTTATTAGTGTCGCCAACGCCTAAGATCAATCCGAATGTGGATTTTAAATTAAAGACGGTTACTATAAAGTTGCGCGATACATTGCAACCAAACACCACGTATAATATTCAACTCGGTAATGCTATCCAGGATATCAACGAAGGCAATCCATATCGTGATTATTCCTATGTTTTTTCTACCGGATCTTACATCGATTCGCTCCGGTTTCACGGTAAAGTTTTGCTGGCCGAAACCGGCAAGGCAGATAGCACCATCGAAGTTTTTTTATATAATAACCTGGGTGATTCTGCGGTGTATAAGCAGAAGCCCCGGTACATTGCGCGCGTAGATTCTTCAGGAAATTTCAAATTTAATCATCTCGCCAGCGGCGTGTATAATGTATTTGCTTTAAAGGATGAAGCCGGGCTGAGAATGTATAATAATCCTACTCAAATTTTTGCATTTGCAGATAGTACCATCACCATTTCACCGGAAGAAAAATCGGTTGAATTGTTTGCTTACGCAGAAGAAAAAACAGTGTCCAAAACCAATTCATCAAACACCGCCGCTAAAAATGCTGCGGATAAAAAATTGAAATATACCACATCAACGGCCAGTGGCGGGCAGGATTTGCTTAGTCCGCTAACGCTAACTTTCGATCGTCCGCTTAAAAATTTCGACAGCCTGAAAGTGAGGCTTACAGACACATTGTATAATCCGTTCACAACAGCGCACGTAAGTTTAGACAGCACACATAAAAAAGTTATTGTTCAGCATAGCTGGCAGGAAGATACCGACTACCGGTTGCTGTTGGAAAAAGAGTTTGCGAAGGATACTCTTGGAAACGAATTAGCTAAATCGGATACCATAAAATTTAAGACGAAAAGAGAAAAAGAGTATGGAAGCATCCGCATCAATTTTTCTAATCTCAATAAATTTAAACACCCGGTATTGCAGTTTGTAACCAATAACGAAGTGGTTAAATCGTATCCGTTAACCTCATCATCATGGAGTGAAAAATTATTTGTTCCGGGCGAATATGAAATACGCATCCTGGATGATGAAAATGGAAACGGAATTTGGGATCCCGGAAGTTATCACTTAAAAAAGCAGCCCGAGCGCGTGTACAGCGTTTCAAAAAAAGTGGGTATCCGAAGCGATTGGGATAACGAAGTGAATATACAATTGTAGTTTGCCTATATCGGCGAAAGCCAAAATATAGAAATTGCACTTTTTGCAAGCTGCCAATTATCCTTAAATATTTGATCGGCATAAGCGAAAATGTAGTAAATCGGATTTCTTAAAATTCAAATGTCCCATTCCCGTTCATTTTTCTCCAAACACATTTCTTAATTTTGCGGGATGATTTTTTCTTCTTCCCTTTTAGAAAATGCGGTAAATGAATTTGCAAAATTGCCTGGTATTGGCAAAAAAACCGCCCTGCGGCTGGTACTGCATCTTCTAAAAAAGGATGTGGAAGAAGTAAATACCTTCAGCGAGACCGTTTTAAAAATGAGGCAGGAAATCCATTTCTGCAGCCGGTGCCATAATATTGCGGACAAGCCTTTGTGCAATATATGTACAGACCGAAGCCGTAAGCAACACATGATATGCGTTGTGGAAAATATACGGGATGTGATCGCCATCGAAAGCACTCAGCAATATAATGGGTTGTACCACGTGCTGGGCGGTGTTATTTCACCGCTTGATGGAATTGGCCCCGACCAGCTTGAGATCAATTCTCTTATACAGCGCGTGGCCGACGAAAAAAACGAAGAACTTATTTTTGCGCTTAGTCCCAACATCCAGGGCGATACCACCATTTATTACATCAGCAAAAAATTAAAAGGTGAACCGGTAAAAATCACCACCATAGCCCGTGGGATTGCGTTTGGCGGCGAGCTGGAATACGCCGATGAGATGACGCTGGCCCGAAGCATTTCTAACCGGATGCCCGTAGAAAGTTATGTATCTAATCATAAGTTGTAAAAGTTGGAAGACCGAAAACTCTTCCTGAACAGAATATTGTTGTCGTATGATAAATTTCTTAACTTGCGGGCCCATGTCAACTGAAAACATTTGAACAATACAATCATCGATAAGAAGCCTGTAATTGGAATTTCCTGCGGAGATATAAACGGAATAGGCATTGAACTGATCATAAAATCTTTATCAGACAGCCGGGTTTTGGAATTTTGTATTCCGGTTGTTTTTGCCAACAATAAAGTCATCAACTTTTACAGAAAAAGTATCCCTGATGTAAACTTCAGCTTTAGCAGTATCAAAAGTTTTAGCAATCTCAACCCACGGCAGGTAAATATTTTTAATTGCTGGGAAGAAGAAATTGCTATTAATCCCGGAGAGCTTAACCAAACCGGCGGAAAGTATGCGGTTGCAAGTCTTAAAGCTGCTACAGAAGCGCTTAAAGAAGGACATATTCACGCGTTGATTACCGCCCCCATTCATAAAAAGAACGTGCAGGACAGTGAATTTAATTACACAGGCCACACCCCCTATTTCAAAGCCTTCTTCGAAGTAAAAGATGTACTGATGCTGATGGTTGCAGGCGATTTTAGAGTTGGCCTGGTAACAGAACATGTGCCGGTAAAAGAAGTGGCTGGCCACATCAGCCGCGAAAGTATCTTAAGCAAACTCTACATTTTAGATGCCAGTCTGAAAAGAGATTTTAATATTTCCAAACCTAAAATAGCGGTTCTTGCTTTAAATCCGCATGCCGGCGATGAAGGATTGATCGGAACCGAAGAAGAGGAAATAATTAAGCCTGCCATTCGCGAGGCGAAGCAGCATAACATGCTGGTAATGGGTCCTTATAGTGCAGACGCTTTTTTTGCCCGCGGATATCAAATTAAGTTCGATGCAGTGTTGGCGATGTATCACGATCAGGGATTAATTCCCTTTAAATCGCTGTCGCAAACAGATGGAATCAATTTTACAGCCGGCTTAAACTTTGTTCGTACCAGTCCTGACCATGGAACAGCGTTTGATATATCTGGTAAAAATAAAGGAGACGCATCATCGTTAACTGCGGCAATTTTTGGGGCTTTGGAGATTTTGAACAACCGGGCATTTTATGATGACAACCGAAAAAATCCTATAAAAAAACTGGGCGCCGCCGTAGTTGCCGGAGCGGCAGACGAGAAAATCGCCGAATGAATTTTGCTGTGCCTCTGAATTTTGAAAGAAAAACAAACATGCTTAATAAAATAAGTGCGATGTAACAGCGTTATTCTATTAAGGATTTATAAATTTTTACAATAAAACGACGCTCATTCAACCGATTTGGTTTTTATTGCTAACAAAGTTTACTCAATAAAAATCAGCGCATAACCGGACGGGGTTTTTTTATTCATAATACTGATGTATGGATCAAATCTTACTAAGTGCAGGCCTGGCGTTCTTAATTACGTTTTTTTCAATTCCCGTAATTATTGAAGTTGCAAAAAGCAAAAAGCTCTTCGATGAGCCTGAGGAAAGAAAAATCCACAAAGCAGTTATTCCAACCTTAGGAGGTTTGGGTATTTTTGCCGGCTTTATCATTGCAACGCTGCTGGGCGCGCCGCCTTCTGCCTCGGTTTTACATTATTTTATGGCGGCGATTATGGTCATTTTTTTCATGGGAATTAAGGACGATATTTTGATTCTTTCCGCATCTAAAAAATTTATAGGACAGCTTGTGGCAGCGGGTATTCTCATAAAATTTGGGGGCATTCAAATAACCAACATGTACGGTTTTTTGGGTTTGCACGAAATTCCTCACACTGCAAGTGTTTTATTTACTCTTTTCACAATTGTTGTTATCACCAACTCATTTAATTTAATTGACGGCGTTGATGGCCTTGCCGGATCGCTTGGGCTACTTACTTCCTGTGTTTTTGGCACTTATTTTATTATTACCGGGCAATCGCTGTATGCGGTAATGGCGCTTTCTCTTGCCGGAAGCCTTATTGCTTACCTGATCTACAACTTTCACCCGGCAAAAATATTTATGGGCGATACAGGCTCTTTATTAATCGGAGTGCTAAATGCCATTTTTGTTATCAAGTTTATATCGGTAGCTGCCGATCCCTCAATGGGCTTCGCACTAAAATCTGCTCCTGCAATAGGCTTTGCTATTTTGATTGTACCGCTTTTTGATACGCTAAGAGTAGTTGGCCTGCGCATTTTAAGCCGCCGTTCTCCATTTAGCCCCGATAGAAACCATATTCATCATTTTTTACTGGAGCTGGGCTTAAGCCATCGGCTTATTACCTTTACCTGTGTGGGCGCTAATATTCTATTCATTGCATTAGCCTATATTTTAAGAGAAAAAGGCACCGCAATTGTGATGCTGGCTTTGTCCGGTGCAGCCATTTTATGCGTAGGCCTTATTTATTACAGCCGTCCAAAAACTAAACCGCAAACCGCCAACGGGCAAATTGCGAACAAAACGATCATTAAATCGCGAAAAGTGTTTCACTTTGCAGGAGAAACCATCGAGCAGGACTGATCTTTTATTAACTTTTTTATCGTCTCCTTTTATTAAATTTGTGCACTTTTAAAATGCCATTGCCGGCGTTAAACAATTATTTAATAAAAACATACATAATGATAGAAAATATGACCGGAATTATTAATGAAGCCAATGCTACGATGAAAAAGGCAATAGGTCATTTTGAATCCGAGTTAACAAAAATCCGCGCAGGTAAAGCAAATCCAACGATGCTGGATGGAATTGTAGTGGATTATTACGGAAATCCCACGCCCATAGCACAGGTTGGCAATATAACCGCAATGGATGCAAGAACCTTAACCATTCAGCCATGGGAAAAAAATATGCTGCAGCCAATTGAAAGATCAATCATTGCCGCAAACATTGGCATCAATCCACAAAATGATGGTAACCTCATCCGCCTGTTTTTGCCGCCTCTTACTGAAGAAAGAAGAAGAGAACTGGTGAAAAGAAGCAATGGAGAAGGAGAGCAGGCAAAAATCGCGGTCCGCAATATCCGTCGTGATGCAATAGAGCAAATAAAAAAATTGCAGAAAGATGGGCTGAGTGAAGACGCTGCAAAGGATGCGGAAAACGATATGCAGCAAATGACCAACGATTTTATTTCCCTGATTGAAAAACATTTGAGTGCAAAAGAAAAAGAAATTATGTCGGTTTAATATTACTGGCACATGTTAAAAGAACAACTACTTTTATTAATTACCACACCAATCTACCTCATTGTAATTGGGGCAGAAATTATAATAAGCAATCTTCATTTTAAAAAATTTTACTCAGTTAAGGAAACGCTGATGAATGTGTATTTGTGCGTGCTTAATGGCAGCATAGATCTTTTGTTCAGAGCCGTATATGTTTTGATCCTTGCGTTGATGTATGAATTCCATTTTGTAGATTTTTCGTTTAATCCGCTTTTATATTGGGTGCTGCTTTTTATCCTGGAAGATGTGGCGTTTTATTTTGAACACCGCGTGGATCATTATTGCCGCATCTTTTGGGCCGTACATGTTACGCATCATTCCTCGGAAGAATTTAATTTAACAACCGGATTTCGTTCGTCGGTGTTACAGCCGCTTTACCGGTTTGTTTATTTTATTCCATTGGTGTTGTTGGGATTTAAGCCAATCGACATCATATTCGTGTATTCGCTTACGCAGATATACGGCATATTAGTGCACACACAATACATCGATAAAATGCCCCGATGGTTCGAGGCGGTTTTTGTGAGCCCATCACATCATCGCGTGCACCATGCAAGCAACGTTCGTTATCTCGATAAAAATATGGGTATGGTATTAATTATCTGGGATAAACTTTTTGGCACTTTTCAACAGGAATTAAAAGAAGATCCGGTAAAATATGGTCTTACCAAACAATTAGATCAGCCGTATCATCTGACAAATATCATCTTTCACGAGTGGAAGAGCATCGGCAGGGATTTGAACAGAAAAATCTCGTTTGCCACTAAACTCCGGTATCTAATAATGCCGCCGGGCTGGAGCCACGATGGAAGTTCTAAAACTGCCAAAGAAATGAGAGATGAATTATATAAAACCGAACAAATTAATCGGGTAACGCTGCAATCTTCCCGGCCCGATTTGCAAAATAAACTCCCGAAAGAATAATAACCAGCGAAGCGAGTTGTTTCCACCCGATTTCTTCATGCGCTATCAATCCCCAAAACAGGGCCACGAACGGGATTCCGTAAGTCACCATAGAAGCAAACACAACGCCGGCCCGTTTTATAAGCATATAAAAAAGAATATTGGCGGCGGCTGTTCCAAAAACACCCAAAACAACCGCTCCGGCGGTACTTTGAAGAGTTTCTTTTTGGGTAAAAATTGAAAAATATCCCGTGGAAATTAATACCAGCAAAGCCGGAATGGCACAGAGCGATAATCCAATTGCCGCGGTTTTTAGCGAGCCCACATCGTGCAGGTACTTTTTAACCAGGTTCACATTTATTCCATAAGAAAGTGTGGCAAGCACGATAATTAATGAGTAGCCTACATTTGAACCGGCCTGCATTCCTTTACTGATAAGGAGTAAAACACATCCGGCAAACGCCACTAATATTCCGGTTATTTTTTCAACCGGAACCGCAAATTTAAAAATCAGCGCCCCGGTGATGATGGCAAATATCGGTGTAAGCGCGTTTAACGTTCCCGCAAGCGAGCTGTCGACCTTTGTTTCAGCAATACAAAACAAAAATGATGGCAACAGGCTTCCAAACAATCCCGATAGAAAAATATACCCGATCTTTTTTATGGGAACACTGCGTATGTGCATTAAAGTGAGCGGTAGCAAAACCAGGCCTGCGCTAACAATTCTTAAAGACGCTACCTGTATATCAGAAAGCTTCTCCAATCCGATCTTCATAAGTATAAACGAACTTCCCCAAACAACAGATAAAACAATAAAAAAGCCCCAGCGCATGAAATCTTTATTCAAAATAAAATTTTTGACTGCAAAGATGTATTTTTAATAAACAATATCCACTCAATAAAAATCGCATCTGCCCTAAAAATTAAATTGAGAAAAGCTAAAAAGTAGTTTTTTATATTTCCGGAAAGTAAAAATTTGGAAATGAATTGATAATCGCATCGTCTGATTTGCACTCAAATTGAAACCAGCTTAAAACACATTAAATGGCACACCTTAGTTTAAAAGATATCAGTACACGCGCACCCGAAAAATTGGAAAAAGCGGCAACAAAAGAAGAGACAAGAAAAATTCTTGCGGAGCTGGATGATCTGCAAAATCTTTTATTCGCCGAAGGCAAGCATTCTATTTTAGTTATTATTCAGGGAATGGACGCCAGTGGAAAAGATGGCGTTATCAGGAATGTATTTACTTCTATGAATCCGCAGGGCGTAAATGTGAAAAGCTTTAAAGCCCCTACTGCAGAAGAATTAAGCCATGATTTTTTGTGGCGTATACACCATTATGCACCTGCAAAAGGAATGATCCAACTCTTCAACCGCAGTCAATATGAGGATATTTTAATAACAAGGGTGCACAACTGGTGCGATGATGAAACAGCGCATAAAAGGATGAATGCAATTAATAACTGGGAAAAGCTGATTTCAGAACACAACAATACAACCATATTAAAATTTTATCTGCACATATCGCCTGAAGAACAAAAAAAACGATTAGATGAGCGTATAAAGGAGCCATCAAAAATGTGGAAATACAATGAAAAAGATTATGATGAAGCCAAACTCTGGGATATCTATATGAAAATGTATGAAGACTGCTTTGAATACTGTAATGATGTTCCCTGGACGATAGTTCCGAGCGATCAGAATTGGTATAAAGAGTATGTAGTTGCTTCAAAATTAAAAGCCACACTGGAAGATTTTAAAATGCAATATCCCGGTCTTAAAAAATAAATCATTCATCATCATTTAAATCAAACACCATGAGCTTTATTAACGATTTCAAATCCTTTGCGGTAAAAGGCAATGTTATGGATCTTGCAGTTGCGGTAATTATCGGAGCTGCCTTTGGTGCAATAGTATCTTCTCTCGTGGAAGACATCATTACGCCGTTGCTGTTAACGCCTGCATTAAAGGCGGTAGGGGCGGAAAATATAGCGCAGTTGAAATGGGGCGAGGTAAAGTATGGTAACTTTCTCGCGGCGGTTATCAAATTTATTGTAATTGCATTAGTTATTTTTTCGATGATAAGGGCAATTGCGAGACTTCAACGAAAAGAGGAAATACCTGCCGCGCCTCCAGTGCCATCATCAACAGATAGATTGTTAGCCGAAATAAGAGACGAACTCAGGCGCAGGTAAACAGGTAAATAATAATTCGATAAATTTGCAGTCCCGGTGAGTAAGTCATCGGGATTTTTTTTACCTTGATCCTTTGAGATACCGGTTTTTCTTAAATTTTTTTTAAATGAACTCAGAAATATATCAAATAAAATTACCCCAGTTTGAAGGCCCGTTCGATCTGCTATTGTTTTTTATTGAAAGGGATGAACTTGATATTTACAATATTCCTATCACTAAAATAACTAACGAATTTCTCGATTATATTCATAAAAGCGAGGCGCTCAATATCGAATTGAGCAGTGAATTTATCCTGTTTATAAGCACACTGATGCGCATAAAAGCCAAAATGCTTTTGCCGCGCAAAGAACTAGATCAGCAGGGAAATGAAATTGACCCCCGGCAGGAATTGATCGATAAAATACTTGAATACAAGAGATTTAAGGAAGCTTCCACAAAAATGAGTGAATTAGAGGCATTAAGGATGCTGATGGTAAAGCGAGGAAATATCCAGGAAGAAATTTCTAAAATTGGTGAAGAAGCAGGAGAGGGCACAGAAATTCAAACGGTAACTTTATTTAAGCTAATGAAGGCTTTTGAAAAAGTTGCCCAACGGTTGCATGAAAAGAGAAATCAGCCGGTGCATACCGTGATCAGCTATCATTACACCATGGAAGGCACCCGCGCTTACATGAAAGATTTGGTAAAAGCTGAACGCACGCTGTCTTTTGAAAAAATATTTGATGTGTGTGAAGACCGGATTCACGCGCTCTTCCTTTTCTTAAATATGCTGGAATTGGTTCAATCAAAATACATGACGATCATTACCGGCGAAGGATTCAATAATTTCATAATTGAATATAACGATGACTTTGTAGAAGAGACAGCTACAGCCGAGGTTATACCTGATCCTTCTCAAAATTAAAAGATTTATTATCTTAATTTTATAAAATGGATCTCATTAACAAAAAAAATGAACCGGATAAAAACTCTGCAGATCAGATTGAGATTTCAGAACCTGAAAGGCGTAGAATTGAAGAAAACATTGAAAGATCTGATGCCGAAAAATTTCATCTCTTTTGCCGGCTGATGCGTATTCAGATCATGTTGGAGAATGCAGTGGTTACTCACAAATAATTTATTATTTGCTATGGATATTTTAGATGCTGATTTAATCAGTTTTTGGAAATCACTAAATCAGTTTGATGTAAAATATATAATGATTGGCGGCTTTGCAGTAAATCTTCATGGATTTTCCCGGGCGACAAACGATGTTGATTTATGGCTAAAGGATGAAGTCAATAATAGAAAAAATTTGGGGAAAGCATTAGAACAATTTGGATACGGAGAACTTTCCTTTGAAGAACTAAATTTTGTTCCCGGCTGGACAGATTTTTATATAGGTAGCGGTGTAAGATTGGATATAATAACTACAATGTTAGGGCTTGAAAATATTTCTTTTGACGATGCTCTAAGCGAAGCGAGTATCGCTCGAATTCAGGAAAATGTAAATGTTCCCTTTCTACACATTAATCAGCTCATTAAAAATAAAAAAGCCACTAACAGATCAAAGGATATTATTGACGCGGAAGAGTTAGAAAAAATTTTGAAATTACGCGGGCAAAAAGGGAAGAATTGATTTATTTATCTTAATTCTTCGTCTGGTATTTTGCGCCTATTCTGCAAGCAACTTATTCACCTCAATTTTTGCCATGTCCCTTATTGCTTCTGCAATATGATTGGCATCAATTCCTATTTCATCATATAATTGTTTGGGCGAGCCATGCTCAATAAAATGATCAGGAATTCCCATAATTTTCACATCTGCTTTGTAATGATGCTCGTTCATAAATTCTAAAATCGCAGAGCCAAATCCACCTACAACAGTTCCATCTTCTACCGTGATTATTTTAGAATAATTTTGAAAAACTTCATGCAATAATTCTTCATCTAAAGGTTTTACAAAACGCATATCATAATGTGCAGGATTCATCCCTTCTGCTTTTACATCTCGTATTGCTGCTGCAGCAAAATTTCCCGGATGTCCAAAAGATAGAATGGCTATTTCCTCTCCATCTTTTAATTTTCTTCCTGTACCAATTTTAATTTCTTTCATCTCGGTTTTCCAATCGGCCTTCACTGCTTCGCCGCGCGGATAGCGGATCACAAAAGGATTTTTTGTGCTTTCTAATTGCGCCGTGTACATCAGATTTCTTAATTCACTTTCATTCATTGGTGCACTTACAATCATGTTGGGAATGCAACGCATGTAAGCAATATCATAAGCGCCATGATGTGTTGGCCCGTCTTCGCCTACAAGCCCGGCCCTGTCCAGACAAAAAACAACCGGCAAGTTTTGTATCGCCACATCATGAATTACCTGGTCGTAAGCCCGCTGCATAAATGAAGAATAAATATTGCAAAAAACTTTCATTCCCTGTGTAGCAAGCCCGGCGCTAAGTGTAACGGCATGTTGCTCACAAATGCCCACATCAAATGCGCGGTCGGGCATTTTTTCCATCATGTATTTTAGCGAAGATCCGCTGGGCATTGCCGGTGTAACGCCCATTATTTTATCATTCTTTTCCGCCAGCTCAATAATCGTATAGCCAAATACATCCTGGTATTTTGGTGGCTGTGGAATATCAAATTTCTTCTTATAAATTTCACCGGTTATCTTATCAAACAAACCCGGCGCATGCCATTTGGTTTGATCTTTTTCTGCAAGCTCATATCCTTTTCCTTTTACTGTTTTTATGTGCAGCAATTTAGGGCCGGGAATATCTTTCAGATCTTTTAAAGTATCTACCAGCTTGGTAATATTATGTCCGTCGATCGGCCCAAAATAACGAAGGTTCAATGCTTCAAAAAGATTGCTGCTTTTGCTAACCATTCCTTTTAGCGAAGCTTCCATTTTTGAAACTATCCTTCTGGAAGTATTTTTTCCAGGCAATTTGCCCAAAGCCTTCCAGAAATCATCACGGAATTTATTATACGTTTGAGAAGTAGTGATATCGGTAAGATATTCTTTTAAAGCGCCCACATTGGGGTCAATGCTCATGCAGTTATCGTTCAGGATAATCAGCACATTACTTTTCTCAATACCCGCATGGTTCATTGCTTCAAAAGCTTGGCCGGCGGTCATTGCGCCATCGCCAATTACCGCCACATGCTGCCTGTCTTTTTCACCTTTGTAATGCGATGCCATTGCCATACCAAGCGCCGCAGAAATGGAAGTAGAAGAATGTCCTACGCCAAAAGTATCATATTCACTTTCCGATCTTTTAGGAAAACCACTCAGTCCTTTGTATTTTCTGTTGGTTGCAAAATTATCCCTGCGGCCAGTTAGTATTTTATGGCCGTAAGCCTGGTGGCCCACGTCCCAAACCAATTGATCGTAAGGCGTATTAAAAACATAATGAAGCGCAACGGTAAGTTCTACCACGCCGAGGCTTGCTCCAAAATGGCCGCCATGCACGCTTACCACATCAACGATATACTGCCGTAGCTCATCACAAACCTGGTGCAATTGAGTGCGGTCCAGTTTTTTTAAATCAGCGGGAGAATCAATGTTTTGTAAGAGGGGGCCGGGTAAAATTTCCATTCGTAAAAATTAATAGGTAAAAATACAATTTTTGAGAGAACCTTTTCATAAACGTGTAAAATCGCCGCTTAGTTTGCAAAAAATTAATAAAAATTTTCATGTTTGATTTGACTTTTTCACGTTGAGCAAATAGCTTTTATCAAACTTCTTTCCAAAAATTATGAGATAAGCTAAAATGTAGAAAATTGATATTTTTTATTTCCGCGAAGAATAATCAGTTATCACCGCCTGTATAATTTTTTTCCAATTCAATACCGGAATGGTACTTTTACGAATAGTAATTTTTTTTCTGACTAATTAATTTATATGATAAAGATTCTCACATTTCTTAGCTGCGTTATCATTTCTATTCAATCTTTTGCTCAATCAAACCCTTTGTGGCTAAGGTATCCGGCCATTTCTCCTGACGGAAAAACAATTGCCTTTGGATACAAGGGCGATATTTACAGAGTGGATGCGAGCGGCGGAACCGCTTCGCCTCTAACTATTCATGAAGCGCAGGATATGATGCCTGTTTGGAGCCATGATGGAAAATATATTGCTTTCGCAAGTAATCGCGCAGGCAATTTTGATGTGTATGTAATGCCTTCAACTGGTGGAACTCCGGTGCGCTTAACTTACAACAGCGCCAATGATTTTCCGTACGATTTTTCGCCCGATGATAAAAATGTCATTTTCGGAAGTGCGAGAAACATCCAGGCAAATAATATCAGATTTTATAGTCCAAGGCTTTTTCAAAATTTGTATACTGTAAATGTAAAAGGCGGAAAAGCAATCCTGATTTCAGGAGCCGGAATAGAAGATGCGCATTACAATTCTAACGGAACTCAAATTGTTTTCCAGGATAGAAAAGGCTATGAAGATCCCTGGCGCAAGCATCACACATCTGCTGTTACAAGAGATTTGTGGATATTAAATTTGAAAGACAATCAATATAAAAAAATAACGGATTTTATTGGTGAAGACCGCGAGCCCGTTTGGAGCAATGACGATCAATCTGTTTTTTATCTGAGTGAAAAAAACGGATCGCAAAATATCTTTAAAAAATCGCTGCAATCAACTGCTGACATTCAGCTTACCCAATTTAAAAATAACCCGGTAAGGCATTTGAGCGCTTCAAAAGATAACACACTTTGTTTTACCTACGATGGAGAAATCTACACTTTGAAAAATGGGGCCGAGCCAAAGAAAGTTGCGATTCAAATTTATAATGATGGAAGAATGAGCGTGGAAAAAAATTCGCCCTTAAATGGCCATGTAACCGAATTCGTTTTGTCGCCAAATGGAAAAGAAATCGCTTTTGTTACGCGCGGTGAAATTTTTGTAACCAGTGTAGAAGGAAAGCAAACGAAGCGCATCACCAATACACCACAACAGGAGCGCATGGTACAATGGAGCCCTGATGGAAGAAGCCTTATCTACGCCGCGGAAAGAAATGATAACTGGGATATTTTTAAAACAACCATCGCAAGAAAAGAGGAACCGTATTTCTTCGCTTCTACTGTTTTAAAAGAAGAACCGGTGATTGCAACAAGTGCGGAAGAATTTCAGCCAAAATATTCTTCAGACGGAAAAGAAATTGCATACATCGAAAACAGGAATATCTTAAAAATCTACAATTTGGCTTCTCAGAAAACAAGAACTGTTTTACCAAAAGGCCACAATTATTCTTATAGCGATGGCGATTGGGATTTTCAGTGGAGTCCCGATAATAAATGGCTTATCGCTGATGATCAGAGAGGTTATTTTTTCCAAAGTAATATTGCGTTAATAAAGGCCGATGGCTCGGGAGAAACGATGTATCCTGTCAACAGCGGCTTTCGTGAAGGCAATGGTAAATGGGCGCTCAATGGAAAGATGCTTTCATGGTTGAGCGACCGCGAAGGTCGAAAATCTGTCGCGAACCAGGGAAGCCGCGAAGTAGATGTCTATGGCGTTTTCTTCGACCAGGCATTATACGATCGATATAAGATGAGTAAAGATGAGTATGCCTTATTGAAAGAAGAAGAAGACAAAGAAAACAAAAACAAAGGCGCGATAGATTCCATGAAATCTTTGGTCAATAAAAAAGATAAGGTTCCGGAAAAAGTGTGGTTGCCGGATTTAAAAAACCTCGACAACCGGAAAGTAAGAATGACGATCAACAGTTCTTCCATCAGTGATTATGTGATAGACTCTAATGGCACTAAATTGTTTTATTTATCATCTTTTGAAAAAGGCTATGATCTGTGGGTTACGGAATTAAGAACCCGCGATACAAAAATTTTAGCCAAGCTGGAAGGCACGCCCAGCGGAATCCAATTATCAAAAGATGGAAAGAATTTGTTTGTTACCAACAGTGATAGCCTTATAAAAATTGATGCCGCAACAGGCAAAATTTCTTCCATAAAAGTGCAAGGAGAAATGACTTTGAATCCTGCGGCCGAGCGTGAATATATCTTTGATCATGCCTGGCGGCAAGTGAAAGAAAAATTTTATGACCCGAAGATACATGGGGTAGATTGGGATATGTATAAAGCCACATACGCAAAGTTTCTTCCTTACATCAATAACAATTTTGATTTCCAGGAGTTGCTAAGCGAGCTGTTGGGCGAATTGAATGCTTCGCATACAGGTGGCCGTTACAATGAGCCCATTCCCAATGGCGATGATACCGCAACACTTGGTTTGTTGTATGATGAAACCTTTACCGGTAAAGGATTAAAGATAACCGAAGTGATAGCAGGCGGCCCGCTTGATAAGTCGGTTAATAAAATAAAAGCCGGGGAAGTAATAGAAAAAATTAATGGTGAAGAAATAACCAATGATGTTGATTGGGCCAAATTGATGAACAGAATGGTTGGTAAGAATACATTGCTGTCGGTTTATGATCCTGCAAATAATACCCGCTTTGAAGAAACGGCAAAACCAATTTCATTTGCTGATGAATCGGTTTTGATGTATAAGCGATGGGTAAAAAAGATGAGCGATATGGTAGATAAATTAAGCGGCGGAAAAATTGGCTACGTGCATGTGCAGGGAATGAATGATCCCAGCTACCGAAGCACTCTTGATGATGTAATGGGAAAAAATCTGGAGAAAGAAGCATTGATCGTTGACACCCGTTTTAACGGTGGCGGCTGGCTTCACGACGACCTCGCCACTTTCCTGAGCGGCAAAACTTACCTGCAATTTTCACCGCAGGGAAATCTTTTAAAAGGCGGTGAGCCTCTTGGCCGCTGGCAAAAACCAAGCTGTGTTTTGATGAGTGAAAGCAATTACAGCGATGCGTTTATTTTTCCATACATCTATAAACAACTGGGACTCGGCAAGCTAATTGGAATGCCTGTAGCCGGCACGGGCACAGCGGTTTGGTGGGAAACACAAATAGATCCAACTCTTGTTTTTGGAATTCCTATGGTAGGTACTATCGGCAAAGAAGGACGCACTACCGAAAACCTCCAGGTAGAACCTGATATCAAAGTATCGCTTTCTTATGAGGATTTATTAAATGGAAAAGATAGCCAGATAGAGGCAGCGGTGAAAGAGATGTTGAGGGAAGTGGAGAATAGAAAATAAGAAACAAGGAATAAAAAATAATAAAGTAAAAAGTCTTTCACGATGAAAGGCTTTTTACTTTTTATTAGTGCTTTACTTATAGACTCCATATTCCTGCAATTGAAAAATTGGTATTCTTCATTTACACCACCACGTTCACCATTTTTCCTTTCACAAAAATTATTTTTTTCGGTGTTTTTCCGTCCATCCACTTTTGAATAACATCATTGCTTAAAACAATTTTTTCAACTTCTTCCTGTGCGGCGTCGAGTGAGATAATAATCGTTGTGCGCATTTTTCCATTGATAGAAACCGGGTATTCTTTTTCAGATTCTGTGAGATATTTATTTTCCAGATTGGGGATAAGAAGCATTGAGAACAGATTCAGGATTTCCAAGTGCATGATAAAGATCTTCCGCGATATGCGGCGCATAAGGCGTGAGTAAAATCAATAACGGTTCAAGAATTTCTTTTTTATGGCATTTCAAATCTGAAAGCTCATTTACACAAACCATAAAAGCGCTTACTGCTGTATTGAAAGAAAAACGCTCTGTGTCATCTTCAATTTTCTTGATGGTTTTGTGAAGGGTTTTTAATTCAGCATCGTTTGGCTTCTGTTCTGTCCAAACTTTTCCTTTTACATCATCAAAAAATAAACGCCATAATTTTTTCAGAAAACGATGTACGCCTTCAATACCTTTTGTATCCCAGGGTTTGCTTTGCTCTACCGGGCCGAGAAACATTTCATACATGCGGAAAGTATCTGCGCCATATTTATTTACCAAATCATCCGGGTTAACGGTGTTGTATTTTGATTTGGACATTTTTTCTGTTTCTACGCCACAGATGTATTTTCCATCTTCTAAAATAAATTCTGCATTTGCATATTCAGGTTTTGATTTTTTGAAAGCTTCAATATCTAATTCAACGCCATCAACCATATTTACATCAACATGCAATTGATTTACTTCGTAATTAGTTTTCAAATTTGCTGAAACAAATTGGTTGGAATCTTTCACTCTGTACACAAACCTGCTGCTTCCCTGTATCATTCCCTGGTTCACCAATTTTTTATAAGGCTCATCAAAACTGATATAACCCAAATCATACAAAACCTTTGTCCACAAACGGCTGTACAATAAATGCCCAACGGCATGTTCTGTTCCGCCAATATAAACATCTACCTGGTTCCAGTAATCAGTTGCTTTTCTATCAGCAAATGTTTCATTGTTATGTGGATCCATATAGCGAAGAAAATACCAGCTACTTCCTGCATAACCCGGCATGGTAGAGGTTTCACGTTTGCCGTTCGGTGTATTTACCCAATCTGGCAGGTTTGATAATGGTCCTTCGCCTTCCTTCCCTGGCCCGTATTTTTCTACAAAAGGTAATTCCAAGGGCAATTCTTTTTCATCCAAAGGAATGGCAATTCCATCGCTCCAGATAATTGGAAAGGGCTCGCCCCAATAGCGCTGGCGGCTGAATCCTGCATCACGCATTCTATAATTTACTTTCCTTTTTCCAATTCCTAGTTCTTCTATTTTATTAATCGCAACTCCTATTGCATCTTTCATCAGCAGGCCATTTAAAAAGCCGGAATTCTCTAAAATGGCTTCTTTGGTGGGATTGGCTTCTGTGCCGTTAAAATGCGTTCCAATAATATTGGTAATGGGAATATTAAAATGTTTTGCAAAAGCGAAATCTCTTTGATCGCCGCAAGGCACCGCCATGATAGCGCCGGTTCCATAACCTGCCAAAACATATTCTGCTATCCAAATCGGAATTTGCCTGCCATCAAAAGGATTTACCGCATAGGCGCCGGTAAAGCATCCCGTAATTTGTTTTACTTCTGCCAATCTTTCTCGATCGCTGCGGCTTTTTACATAAGTGAGATATTCGTCTATGGATGACTGTTGTGCTTCTGTTGTAATTTGCCTTACTAATTCATGTTCCGGCGCAAGCACTAAAAAATCAACTCCGAAAATGGTATCAGGGCGGGTGGTGTAAACTTTGATGGACAAGGCTTCGCTTTGTTTTGCCTCACCCAACGGAATAATTCTTTCAACCTCAAACTCCATTTCCGCGCCTTCACTTTTCCCAATCCAGTTTCTTTGCATTTCTTTCATTGCATCGCTGAAGTTCACTGTTTCCAGTCCCTGCAAGCAATCTATCTGCATATTCTGTGATGCGTAAATACCATTGACGCATTTTCTTTTTCTCTACAGGATGGCCGCCACGCTCGCTTACACCATTCACTACTTCATCATTGGCAAGCACGGTTCCCAACGCCTCGCACCAGTTCACTTCGCCATAAGATGAAAACGCCAAACGAAAATCCATTAAAATTTCCTGTTGTTTTTTTTCATCGAAATTCTTCCAATCTTCTGCGGTGAAGGTGTGATTTGTTTGTTGCTGAAGTTCATTGGTTCCAAACTCTTCGAAATTTTTTACCAGTGTATCAATCGATTCTGCTTTATTATTTTTATGGTTGTACCAGCTTTTAAATAATTGCAGGAAGATCCATTGCGTCCAGCGATAATATTCAGGATCACTTGTTTTTATCTCGCGGCTCCAATCGTAGCAAAATCCAATTTTATCCAACTGGTTTTTAAAAGTGGCTATATTTTTTTCAGTGGTTGTTGCAGGATGTTGGCCGGTTTCCAATGCATACTGCTCAGCAGGTAAACCAAAACTATCAAAGCCCATTGGATGCAAAACATTAAAACCTTTCAATCTTTTGTACCGCGCATAAATATCGCTGGCGATGTAGCCCAACGGATGGCCCACATGCAAACCCGCACCGCTTGGATAAGGAAACATATCCAGCACATAATATTTTGGCTTTTCGGATGAATTGCTAACATGGTAAATTCCTGATTCTTTCCATTCAGCTTGCCATTTTTTTTCTATTTCCCTAAAATTATATTCCATGCTTTTTTATTAATAATCCACAAAATGTTTATGATGATCTTCTTTAGTTATTTACAATTGCCCTAATCCAATGATGGCTCATATAAGCCATTTTATAGTTTTTGTGAAAGAAATGTTATTCATTTACACACATGCTTTGCTAATGATGGATGTAAATTACATTAGCAATCATTGGCAAGTGCGCAAAAATACTAAACTGTTTAAAAACAATTATTTTTGCCAACAGGCTAAACCATAAGCGCTAATAAAATAATTTTAAATATGGCTCAATTCGGCAAAGCATCTACCAAACGCGGCAAATCTTCTTATGTATATGCAATCATCGGCGTTTCACTTGTACTGTTTCTGTTTGGCGTAGTTGGCTGGATATTTTTAAATATTAAAAAAACGGGCGATTACTTTAAAGAAAATATTCAACTGCATGCGTATATATATCGCACGGCAAACAATAAGCAAATTGATTCTGTAAAGAATTATATTGAGTCGCTGCCGTATGCAGTTAACGTAGAATACATCACCAGGGAAAAAGCGCTTGAAAAATACAACCGCGATAACGATACTCTTTGGAAGAAATTAGCCATCAGCAATCCACTACCCGAAAGCATTGATTTTTATGTAAGAGCCAATTATATTGATAAAGACAGTTTGGCTACGCTCGAAACCAATCTTCTTAGAAATTTTCCTACAACAGTTTCTGAATTTCAAACACCAAAAGCTACCGTGGCCGGCGTAAGCCAGTTTGTAAAAACCAGTACCATCGTGCTTTTAGTGGTTGCCATTATTTTATCGTTGTTGGTAATTGTATCGATCGATAACACCATAAGGCTTGCCATGTATAGTAACCGGTTCCTGATAAAAACAATGCAAATGGTGGGCGCTACCCGATGGTTTATTACCCGGCCGCTCGATGGGCGTGCAATTGTAAACGGAATTATAGCCTCGGCAATTGCTATCGCCCTGATGCTTGGATTTATCACGCTTTCTGAAAAATTTATTCCATATTTGAAAGTGCTTCACGATACCACCAATATGTTTTTGATTTTCGCAGGGATTACCATTCTCGGTATTTGTATCACGCTTTTAAGTACCCATCGCTCGGCGTTAAAATATTTAAAAATGAAACTCGACGATTTATATTAAAGTCGGATTTTTGCTTAACATTGCATCATCAAATAATAATATGAACACAACAAAAAAAGTTCCGGCCCCGCAAACCAAAAGCCACACGATAAAATCAGTTGAAGAGGACAATAAATTATTTTCAAAAGAAAATTATAAATGGATGCTTATCGGACTGGTGATAATGGCGATCGGATTTTTTTTAATGGCCGGTGGAAAAAGCGCGGATCCCAACGTGTTTAATGATAATGAAATCTATAGCTTCAGACGAATTACACTGGCTCCTATACTTATTGTTGCCGGGTTGCTGGTGGAAATTTATGCCATCATGAAAAAAGAAAAATAATCTTTTATAAAAAAAAGCGATGATCTTTCATCGCTTTTTTTATGTTTGCGGCTCAAAAAATTACTTTCTAAATCTTTTCATTAAATGACGATTGTCCAATCTATTATCATTGCCATCGTAGAAGGCATCACGGAGTTTATTCCTATTTCTTCAACCGGCCACATGATTATTACCGAAAAATTGTTAGGCGTTGCAGACAATGATTTTTCTAAAGTTTTTACCATTGCGATTCAGCTTGGCGCTATCCTGGCGGTGGTGGTTTTGTATTGGAAGAAATTTTTCGATTTTAAAAACTGGCAGTTTTACTTGAAATTAATGGTAGGTGTAATCCCGGCAATAATACTTGGATTTTTGTTTTCAAAAAAGATTGATGCCTTACTGGAAAGCACTACTACCGTTGCAGTGGCGCTGCTTGTGGGCGGTGTTGTGTTAATTTTTGTTGATAAGTTTTTTACACGTCCGCGTATACAATCGGAGAAGCAGGTATCTTTTGGCAGCTCGTTTATTATTGGAGTATGGCAATGCCTTGCGATGGTTCCCGGAGTAAGTCGGAGTGCGGCTTCCATCATTGGCGGTATGCAGCAAAAGCTAACACGGAGTGCTGCCGCGGAGTTTTCATTTTTTCTTGCAGTGCCGACCATGCTGGCTGCTACCGGATATAAATTATTAAAGCATTATAAAGAAAACGGAGGCTTCTCCGGAGAAGAAATAAAACTGCTTGCCATCGGTAATGTGGTGGCGTTTGTTGTTGCACTGATAGCGATTAAATTTTTTATCGATTTTTTAAAGAAGCATGGCTTTCGCCTGTGGGGTATTTACCGCGTTATCCTGGGCATTGTTTTATTAATAATGATTTATTCAGGTCATTTAACGCCGTAATTTATTGCTGGGTTTTTAAATAGGATACCGGATTTCTATATTTTGGCTTATATCGCCGTCTGTCTCTTGAAAATTTTACTTTGTCTTCTGCCTTCGTGCAATGCTAAAAAATTTATATTCATTGTTTTGATGAAGAACCATAATTTAATTACTTTGAGGCATTATTTTTTATAAATGCAAACTGCTTCAAAAAAAGTGATTACTGGTTGGGCCATGTATGATTGGGCCAATTCTGTCTACAGCCTTGTTATTACTTCATCTATTTTTCCTGCGTATTATGAAGCGGTTACTTCGGGGAAAAAAATTGTTTTTCTTGGACGAACTTTTGATCATCCTTCTGCATTATATGCTTATGCCGTTGCATTTTCTTTTTTAACCATTGCCATTCTTTCGCCCTTGCTGTCATCTATTGCAGATGCGTTTGGGAATAAAAAAAGATTCATGCAATTTTTTTGTTACATGGGATCGCTAAGTTGTTGTGCCATGTATTGGTTTAAGCCGGATAATCCACAGTTAGGAATCGTCCTTTTTATTTTAGCTTCTATCGGCTTTGGCGCCAGCATTGTTTTCTACAACGCCTATCTTCCTGAAATTGCAGCGGAGAAAGACCAGGATCATGTGAGCGCCCGGGGATTTGCATTGGGTTATATTGGCAGCGTTATTTTACTAATAATTTGTTTGATCATCGTTAGTAAGCCTGCCCTTTTTGGGATTGCTGATACAGCCAAAGCATCACAAATATCATTTCTTCTTACAGGTATCTGGTGGATGGCTTTTGCGCAAATCACTTTTGCGGTTTTGCCTAAAGGCGAAGCCAATCCTGTTTCTAAAAGCCACAATGTTTTTACAAAGGGCTATGCAGAATTAAGAAAAGTATGGAATGAATTAAAACACGAGAATACTTTAAAGCGTTTTTTACTGGCCTTCTTTTTTTTAGGGATGGGTGTGGAAACCGTAATGTATTCTGCGGCTTTATTTGCCAAGCAACAAATTTTTCCAAACACAGGAGATAAAGAAACCGACGCAGCCAACGGAGGAAAGCTGATACTGACGATTTTAATTATTCAGATTGTCGCAATTGGAGGATCCTATTTATTTTCATTTTCCTCAAAAAAAATTGGCAACCTGAAAGTGTTATTGATTGGCGTTCTTATCTGGATAGGCATTTGTGCATGGGCTTATTTTGTTTATACGCAATTTGCATTTTATTGCCTCGCAGGCACGGTGGGGCTTGTGATGGGCGGCATACAATCGCTCTCGAGATCCACTTATTCCAAATTGATGCCGCCCACAAAAGATACCGCTTCCTATTTTAGTTTTTATGATGTTTGTGATAAAGTAAGCACCGTTATTGGTATGATAACTTTTGGCATGGTAACTGAAGGATTGGGCGGAATGAGAAATGCCGTTTTGTTTTTAATGACTTATTTCATCATTTCATTTTTCGTTTTATTATATACGCTGATTAAACAACCCAAAGATGCAACAACTCTTCAAAAGTTGCCAAATCTTACAACTGTATGAAATTATACTCCGTAAACGCAGGGCATTTTAAATTAGATGGCGGCGCCATGTTTGGCGTGGTTCCTAAAAGCATGTGGAAGAAATTAAACCCACCCGATGAAAACAATATGTGTAATTGGGCGATGCGTTGCTTATTGATAGAAGACGAAGGCCGACTGATTCTGGTCGATAATGGAATGGGCAATAAGCAAGATGAAAAGTTTTTTGGCCATTATTATTTAAATGGGAATGATACATTAGAAAAATCGCTTGCAAAATATGGTTTTAGTAAAGATGATATTACTGATGTTTTTTTAACCCATTTGCATTTTGACCATTGTGGTGGCTCTATTGAAAAAGTTGGCGATAAATTGATGCCGGCATTTAAGAATGCAACCTACTGGAGTAATGAAAAGCATTGGCAATGGGCCATTCAGCCAAACGACAGGGAGAAAGCAAGCTTTTTAAAAGAAAATATTTTACCCATCCAGGAAAGCCAAAATCTAGTTTTTATTGATTCTGTAGAAGGTGTTCAATTTACCAATAACATCCGGATACGCTTTGTGAACGGACATACAGAGTCTATGATGTTGCCTCAAATAAATTACAAAGGCAAAACAATTGTTTTTATGGCCGATCTGTTGCCTTCCGTGGCACACATACCCGTTCCCTACGTAATGGCGTACGATACCCGCCCGCTGGAAACATTAAAAGAGAAGAAATTATTTTTGGCCGAAGCTCAGCAAAATGACTATGTACTTTTTTTTGAACACGATCCGGAAATTGAATGCTGCAACTTGCAACTAACGGAAAAGGGTATACGCAGTAAAGAAACATTTAAGCTTACGGATTTATAGACCCGCGCCCGAAAAATCGCTACGTTATTAAAGCTACCTGAAGCTTATTAATGAGGTAAGCGGATGCCTCAGGTTTTTGTAGCCCATCATATCTACTTTTATAGAACCAACGGCAATGGGGCTTTCAGCGCGCAAAAGCAATTTGTTTTCATCGTCGCTTACCCAAACGGTCATCTTTTCTCCGCCCTGGAAAATGGTGCCCTTTATCAATAACGGCTTAAATTTAATAGCGCGGAATTTGCCATATTTTGTTTTTACATTTTCTTTTCCTTCATACTTTAAATAGAGGTGATAGATTTCATCATCCAAAAACATATCAAAAGGAATTTTATCGCCCGGTTTATATTTTTTAAAATCGATGTTGCGCGCATAATAAACGGAGCTGATCACATCCTGTATACAATTGGTTACTTTAAAAACACCATTGGTAGAAACTGCTGTTCCTGCATCATGGTTAAAGGTTACGTTATTGTAAATTTTATATCCATCTTCATCCACGTTCCTTATAAATTTTACCGGAAGCATACTTCCTGTATCGATATAAGATTCATAGCGGTCGCGCAGTTTAAAAAAATTATCGAAGAAAGAATAGGTAGTGCCGGTGCCAACCACATGGTAAACAGGCTTACCATTATAACTTTCGAGTGAGGTGGAAAATTTGGCTTCGCCGGCGCCCACATACATTCCAAGCGTGGAATAATAAACAATCATGGTTACTTGTTCGCCGCTTTGAAAAGCAGTGTTTTTTACGCCACAAAACTCTCCACCGGTTTGAGTTTGCTGTGTGGTCAACAATAAAATTAATCCCGTAATAATCGCTTTCAAATTGTATTTATTTGTCTTTAAAAATTTTTATACTTAAAATTAAAACACTTCCTAACAGAGCAGGAATAAATAAATTGATGAACCAGATACCAAAAGTAGTGCCTATTATCCCAACTGTATTTGCGCTGTAAACGCTCAAAAGTTCCGTGCTGAACTTGCCCCTGATGCCAAGATCTGCAATTGCAAAAGAAGGAACTATCGCCATCACCAAAAAAAGTATGGTAATGATCCAAAACCCATCCATCAATGAAATACCAACTTGTAAAACCTGCAAAAGCAACACGTATTGTACGACGAAAACAAGATACCGAAAGAAAGAAAGAGAAAGTAGCCTTAACAATAATTTAGGAGTAAATTCATCCAGCACATTAATATACTGAACGATTTTGGCGGCAGAAGGAATCTTTTCAACAAGCCTGGTAAGCCATGATAACCGGAAAAAGAACAGCAGCAAAATTCCCGTAACGCTTATTGAAATAAATAGTAACACCTTAATCCAGAATTCAGAAAGACCCATTACCGGCCCCACGTGTGCGTTTTGAAAATACAATAGATACACAAGGCCACCACATCCCATTAATAACGTAATGATGAGCTGGCTTATACTTCCGGCAATGGATAAAGAAATTGCTTTTATACGCAGGCCTTCTTGTATATACAGTATGCGTCCTCCATATTCGCCAATGCGGTTAGGAGTGTTTAACGAAAGGGAAACTCCTGTAAGCACAGATTTAAATGCGGTAATAAACGTCATTTTTTGCAGCGGCGTTATCAATAATTTCCACTTTCTGTGCTTCTAATCCCCAGTTAACAAAAACCAGTGCAATTACCAGCCAGAACTTCCAGGCCTGGGTGCCAAAAGGAGCTTCTTTAATCAGATCAATGGATTGATGCAGGTTTGGCTGTGATTTTATTTGTTGATACAGCGAATAAAACAGCCACAACGCCAGCAATGGAGCAATAACATATTTGAATATTATTTTGATATTTTTGTTGATGCGGATCATGTAGCTTTGAGCCGTACGCTTCTATATGTTTAAAGGCAAGCCTTTTTTAAAAGAAGTAAAAATAAACTTCGCTTTGCATAAAAATTCAAAAATCATTTTAGGTATCGATCCGGGAACAATGGTAATGGGTTTTGGAGTAATTTCAGTTTCATCAAGTGGAGTAACGTTAATCGTTATGGATGTTTTAAAGCTTTCTCCTAAAAAAGATGCCTACGAAAAGCTGCAGATCATTCACCGAAAAATAGGTGAGCTGCTTGCGGAATATTCACCTCATGAATTTGCCATTGAAGCACCGTTTTTTGGAAAAAATGTGCAAAGTATGCTAAAGCTTGGCAGGGCGCAAGGTGTAGCCATTGCTGCTGCAATGCAGGCAGGTGTGCCGGTTACAGAATATTCGCCAAGAAAAGTAAAACAATCAATTACCGGGAATGGAAATGCAGATAAACTCCAGGTGTTGCGAATGCTACAGCGCATTGTAAGTTTTAATGAAGATCCCAAATATTTTGATGCTACAGATGCGCTTGCTGTGGCTGTCTGCCATCATTTCCAGGGAAATACTTTGTTAGACAATTCATCAAAAAAATTAAATGGCTGGAAAGATTTTTTGGTGAAGAATCCTGGAAGAATGAAATGATATTGATTTTGATCCCTGTGAAGAAATACACTTTTTCTTTTCTATAATTCCTTCAAAATCTTCTCCTGTGTAATTTTCAGTTGCTTCCTGTGTTGGAGAAAGTTTTTTCTTCGTAAAATTTAAATCATTGGCTGTATTAAGCGGAACCAGGTGCATGTGGGCATGAGGCACCTCAATCCCAACAACACTCAATCCGCAGCGGTTGCATGGAAATGCTTTTTCGATAGCCTCGGCAATTGGTTTTGCAAAACCAAAAATCTCAGACAGGTAATCCTCCGGCATATCAAAAAATTTATCAACCTCTAGTTTGGGAACTACCAAAGTATGTCCTTCCACCAGTGGATTAATATCCAAAAAGGCAAAAAATTTTTCATTCTCTGCAATCTTAAAAGATGGTATTTGCCCGGTGATTATTTTTGTGAAAATGGTCATAGCATGTGTTTAATGTAGTTGTAAATAAAATTCAAACGATTACAAAATTACCAATTGCATTAAGCAGTAATGTTTTCAATTTTAAATTTAATAATGCCTGCCGGAACCTTAATTTCGGCGATTTCACCAACCGCTTTTCCAAGCAATCCGCTTCCTATTGGTGATGCTGCTGAAATTTTTTGCTGTTTCAGGTCTGCTTCTTTTTCAGAAACAATTTGGTAGGTAACCTGTTTTTTTGTGGCAAGATTCGTAAGCGTAACTTTAGTTAAAATAGAAACCTTACTGGTATCAATTGTGCTTTCATCTACAATTCTTGCAGTTGCTATAATTCCTTCCAATTGTTTTATTTTAGCCTCCAACATTCCCTGCGCTTCTTTTGCCGCATCATACTCAGCATTTTCTTTTAAATCGCCTTTTTCGCGGGCTTCGCCAATTGCCTTAGATGCAGCGGGCCTTTGCACACCTTTCATGTGTTGAAGTTCGGCCTGCATTTTTTCGAAGGTGTCTTTTGTTACATAATTGATCTGGCTCATATTTCATCATTTTACGGTTGTAAACCTGCATTTTAGAGAAAAAAAATACAACGCCCGTTTTTATAAAGCGTTGTATGAATACAAATATAACTAATTTTTGAAATTTGGTTCTAATCCAAGTTTTTGTAATAAAACTTTTGCCATTTTATAAAATGCCTCAACACTGTAGCCGGCAATGTGCGGGGTTAAGATCACATTTGGCTGTGCCAGTAACCAATTTAATCGTTGGTTTTCTTCTTTTGTGTAAGTGCTCAGTTGTTCGTTTTCCATTACATCTAAGCCTGCGCCCGCGATTTTTTTATTTTTTAACGCTGAGATCAGCGCTGCCGTGTCAGTAACTTTTCCGCGGCAGGTAGATATAATATAGGGCGATTTTTCAAGAGAATTAAAGAAGTTTTCATTTGCCATATGATGGGTCTCCTGGGTTAGCGGCACATGCATGCTGATTACATCAGAATAGCGGCATACCTGTTCAAAGTTGGCTTCCTTAATAAAGCCGCCGCCAAAATCATATTTGTATTTATCGTAGGCAAGCACAGTAACTCCAAAAGAGGAAAGCAATTTAACCAAGGCCTGGCCCGTATTTCCATAACCGATAATCCCAATCGTTTTTCCTTCAAGTTCTATTCCCCGGTTGGCATCCCGAATCCATTTCCTGTCTTTGATTTCCTCAAAGCTGGACGTAATTTTTTTAGTAAGATTTAGTAACAATCCCAGCGCATGTTCGGCTACTGCATTGCGGTTGCCTTCGGGGCTGCTAATACACAGAATGCCTTTTGAAGTCGCATAATCCACGTCAATTAATTCCATACCGCTTCCCAATCTGCCAATCCATTTTAATCTATGTGCTTTATCAATCAACGGCTTGTCAATGGCAATACGCGTAGTTACTACAAGCCCTTCGGCCTGGCCGATAATGGCGCTCAACTCCTCGTAGCTTATTTTTTCGGAATGTAAAACAGAATATCCTTTATGCTGCAACGTGTCTATTAAATAGTTATGCGCCCTGGACGTAATAATTACCTGCCTGTTCAAAATGATTGGTTTTAGTTATACTGTCGCGATCATGCTTATTTCCACATTCACATCTTTCGGTAAACCTTTTACCGCCACAGTTTCTCTGGCAGGAAAATCTCCTTCAAAATGCCTACCATATTCTTCATTTACCGGCGCAAAAAGGGCCATGTCTTTTAAAAAAATAGTCGTCTTTACCACATTGTTCAGCGAAACGCCGGCTTCTTTTAAAATAGCTTTTAAATTATTCATTACCTGCTCAGTTTCTTCGGTGATGTTTCCGGTTCTTAAATCTGAAGTGCCCGGCACGATTGCTACCTGGCCAGAAATAAATAAAAATCCGCCCGCTTTTACTGCCTGGTTATAAGGGCCAATTGGCGCCGGCGCATCAGAAGTATTTATAATTTGTTTGTTCATGTGGTACTTTTTAAAAGGGCATTAAAGTTGCAAAACTTTCCATCAATTAACAAACCTATTTTTGTAAAAAAGAAAATATGGAGGTTTTAATTGTAGCAAATGATGAGCAGGCAAAGGAAATACAAACAAAAAAATATAAACAATGGTGTGCACCTCGTTTTTAAAAATGAATTGGATAAGTTGATTGACCTCAGTAACTATGATGTTTTTTTTATCTTGAATGATATAAGCCATTTTGTAGATTTTGCCCATTTTGAAGGAAAGCCGGTTTTCATCAATTCAGTAATTGATACACTGTCAGAATTGAAAACGCCCCAATCTGTTAGCCGCATTAATGCATGGCCAGGATTTTTGCAACGTGATTTATGGGAAGTAGCTTCGCAAAATGAGAAAGAAGCGGCAACCGTTTTTGATCAAATCGGATGGGAAACAATTTTTGTGAAGGATGAGCCAGGTTTGGTATCGGCGCGTGTAATAAGTATGATTATTAATGAAGCCTTTTTTGCGTTTGGTGAAGGCGTCAGCACCATAGAAGAGATCGACCTTTCGATGAAACTCGGAACCAATTATCCGTATGGTCCTTTTGAGTGGGCTGAAAAAATCGGCATAAAGAATATCTACACACTGTTAAAAAAACTCGCAGAAAATGATCGACGCTATATTCCGTCGGTGGTGCTGGAGAATACGTTTAATGAAAAATAAGAAAATAAACAATTGAATGAACTACATTTTAAATATTCATACCGCAACTGAAAAGGCAATCGTAGCTCTTTCCAACGAAGAAAAATTATTGGACGTGCTAATAAATGAGGATCCAAAAATGCACGCATCCTTCCTTCATCAGGCAATTTTTCAAATATTACAAAAAAATGACGTTTCAAATAAGCAGTTAAAATCGATTGCAGTTACCAACGGACCGGGTTCTTACACCGGAATAAGGGTAGGTTTAGCAACGGCAAAAGGGCTGTGTTTTTCCTTAAAAATACCGCTCATTACTTTTAATACGCTTGAAGTAATGGCGCTTTCTGCCGCGCAGTTTATTAAAGATAAAGATGCCCTTTATTGCCCAATGATCGATGCCCGTAGAATGGAAGTGTTTACTGCTGTGTTTGATTATAGTCTGAATGAGATAATTCCGCCAACGGCAATGATTTTAGACGAAAATTCTTTCCCTGAAATTTCAGAAAATCAGCCTGTTTATTTCTTTGGAAGCGGAAGCGAAAAATGGCAAAAAATTTTGCACGGCCTGCCTGGCGCACAGTTTATTGATCAGGAAATTGAAGCGGCCGACTTGTGCTCATTTGCATGGAAAAAATACCGGCAAAATGCATTTGAGGATGTAGCTTATGCATCGCCTTTGTATCTGAAAGAATTTTATTTCAGCCAAAAATAAAAGAACAGTGTTCCCTGTTTTAATAATTCGTTACAAAATATATCTATTTTGAATACGTACCTTTGCCTTAAGAAAAACCACCATTTTAATTCTTTACGCTAAAAATCTATTTGATGACACTTACAGCACAACACCCCCAATTAAATCACGAAGCGCAGGGAAACCAGGAGGCGCATGGCCATGCAAGCGACGCGATTCAAAACATTGACTATCTGCGAATTAAAAAGGCCGCACTTGTATTAAGAGCGCTTAATCACAAATTAAGACAGCAAATAATCAAAACAATCAGCGACCACAAAAGAATAACCGTTACTGAGTTGTATGTAAAACTGCGACTTGAGCAATCGGTAGCTTCGCAACATTTAGCCATTCTTAGAAAGGCAGACATTGTTTCAACCGTAAGAGAAGGAAAGTTTATTTTTTATACCATCAACGAAGAACGTATTGTGGCAATCAACGAGTTTGTAAAAAATCTCGTAGGGTAAGCCTCCGGAAGTTTTAAGGTTGAATTTTAAACTGTTTCTGATAATCTTACGAAGACAATTACTTTGTGCTTGTGCCGGTGAAGGCACTGCGCTTCAGTAAAATAATTAAAATGCTTATAAAACAAATATACACGGGCTGCATCAGCGAGGCCGCCTACTTCGTAGAAAGTGATGGCGAAGCGGTAGTAATTGATCCGTTGAGAGATACGGATGCTTATTTGCAGCTTGCAAAGGAAAATAATGCGGAAATCAAATACATTTTTGAAACGCATTTCCATGCAGATTTTGTGAGCGGGCACCTGGATTTGAGTGCCAAAACCGGCGCTCCGATCGTTTACGGACCAGATACAAAAGCCAATTTTTCGTTTCACCTGGCAAAAGATGGCGAAATATTTAAGGTGGGAAAAATAACCATCGAAGCAGTTCATACGCCGGGACATACGTTGGAATCCACCTGCTATCTTTTAAGAGATGAAACCGGAAAACCGCATTGCTTGTTTACGGGCGACACACTATTTGTAGGAGATGTAGGCCGTCCGGATTTGAGCAGCGGAAATCTTTCTTCCGAGGAATTGGCCTCCATTATGTACGACTCGCTGCAAAGCAAAATACTCACTTTGCCGGATGATGTAATTGTTTACCCGGCGCATGGCGCAGGTAGTAGCTGCGGAAAGAACATCAGTTCTGAAACAACCAGTACAATTGGAAAAGAAAGGGAAAGTAATTATGCTTTAACGGCCAAAACAAAGGAAGAGTTTGTGAAGGCGGTAACAGAAGATCTTAGTGAAGCTCCTGTGTATTTTGCCATCAATGCCAAAATTAATAAGGAAGGATATAGCAATCTTGATGAAGTGAAATCCCGGGCCCTTACGGCTTTATCGGTAGATGAGTTCAAAGCAAAGATGGAAAAAGGATCTATTGTTTTAGATACCAGGAAAGCGGACGAATTTACCAACGGATTTATTCCTGGCTCTGTATTTATTGGCCTGGAAGGAAGGTTTGCCGAATGGGCAGCCAGCTTGTTATCGTTTGATGAGGCCATTATACTGGTAACCGATCCGGGCATGGAAGAAGAAACGGTAGTAAGGCTTTCGCGGGTTGGTCTTGATAATGTGGAAGGATACCTGCAAGGCGGATTTGAGGCCTGGAAAAATGCGGCGGAAGCTGTTGACCTAATCATCAATGTAGAAGCCGATGAACTGGCAATGGATTTGCCTTTTGACGAAAATTTATTGGTGCTCGATGTTCGGAAACCAACCGAATTTGCAGACGGCCATGTAACGAAGGCGCTTAATATTCCACTGGCAGAAATGACTGACGTAGCTCAAATAGCCGATTTTGAAGACGACCAAAATATTTATGTGCATTGCGCAGGCGGCTACCGAAGCGTAATTGCTTCGTCGCTTTTGAAAAGGCAGGGCTATCACAACCTTAGAAATGTTTTAGGCGGATGGTCGGCCATTAAAGAGCAGGAAAAAATTACAACGGAAAAAGAAGCGAGCGTTTTAAACTAACGATTCGATTCAGCCCCAAAAATAATTTCATAAGCCGGTGTTTACGCACCGGTTTTTTTGTGCAGCCATAAAAAAAGACGCCGTAAATTAATTTTTAAGGCGAACTTTTTAAGTGTCCACGAGAAGCATCTGCAAAAACTACTTTTTGGCTTATCTGGCTACAAAAAAGGCTGCCTCAAATTGAATTTGAGACAGCCGCTAAATTATGTTTTATGAAAGATTACCAACTTTTTTTGGCAACGCCGTCTTTTACGGCCTGAAGAGCATTTGCTTCGCTGAGCATGGTAGTCATCTTATTTCCCTTTCCATCATGGCCCTGAGCCATATATCCACCGCGGGAAGTTTTGGTAATTACTGCATCCTGCATTGGAACATTTTTTTCTTTTGTTTTCATGCAATAGGCTGTTAACATTTTTGACATTGTGATTGGGTTTATAGTTTTAATAATGATTGTTTTAAGCCCAAAGTCTGTTGACAGTGGATAATCAAATTTAGGAATTTATACGTAATCCCCCGTATAAATTTATAAAAATTTGCAGTTTACGTTTTACAACGAATTTTTAATTTTCTTAATGTTTACTTTTAAAGCATATTTAAGATACATTTCATATGAGTATTCGAGCCCCGTTCCGCTGGAAATTTTTTCTCTTAAATCCTTATAAGGAATGAACCTGAAATCGAAACTTACGTTTTTAAACAATTCTTTATCAAAGATAAAACTTGCTATTATCAGTTCGCGGTGCTTTTCAACCAGACCGGGATATTTTTCCGATACAGATTGAAACAAAGCCATTCCGCGCGGCCCGATATAACCGGTTCCGTTCCAGTAGCGTAAGTCGATGCCTACATTTTTAAAACCAAACAGCAAGTGGGAAAGATAACCGTTTCCTTCGTTGAAGGCTTGTCGCTTTTCACCGGAAATGTCTTTATAATTCACGTAATAATTGTCGAAAACAATTTTCTGAAATAGCTTTCTATCAATATTAAATGTTAATGAAGCGCCCGTTGCAAAATTGGTAAGCGATTGAAGCGGCGTATGGGCGCTATCAACCTGACCGCCTTTATGAGAATACAATAGTTGAATGGGAATAGAAAGATTGAATTTTTTATGGTTGAAGACGTTTAATTTTGAAACGTATCCAATGTCGAACTCTTCTTTAAAATTATCGCCCGGATGAATGGCCTTTCGCCAGTTGATAAACAAATCGTGCGAATAGGGCTTCGTATCTACCAAAAATTGAAATCCGTTTTCCAGCCTTTCATTAATGATCAGCTTGTAATCATAAATCGGCTCAATATATCCGTGATTGAGCGCTCCTTCCAGATTGCCAAAAATATAAGAAGAATGCTTTGCCTTGTATTTTACCTGGAAAGTAGGGGCGATGGTGGTATATTCGGTTCTTCCAAATTCTTTCTGAAGGTAAATACCGCCTTTAATGATCAGTTTAGGAGAAATTTGATATTGAATCTCGGGAATAATCTGGTAGCCAAATAATGTTCCGCTTAAGGGAATATTGCCAAACCATTCAGTATTATTCAGATAATTTAAATTGTATAAATTGAAAGAAAGCTGCTGGCTGTCGGCAGGATTAATAATCGTTTTGTCTTTGAAAGTTGGATAATCAACCTGCGCTTCTGCAGTTAAAGAACATAACAAGAATAAAAAAAATACAGGCCTTAAAAAACGACTTATCATAAAAATTGAATGGGGTTACGGGTGCAATATTACAATTCTACCTTCATAATCGAGTTTTCTAAATGTAATTAACGTTTTTAAAAACGCGTTTGCCGGAAAATATTGTTTGGTAATAAGAGGAAATCTACTTTTTGGCTTGTGCCGGTTCCTTTTTTGATGCGATTTTCAATCTTTATGTTGGATGTAAACGTAGGAAGAAAGATGCTGTTTATGCGCATTCATTAAAAGCAGAAAATCTACTTTTTGGCTTGTTTGATGAGGACGTTCTATCTAAAATAAAAAGGCTTCTCAACTGGGAAGCCTTTTTATTATTATTTTAATATTGTGATTAAACGTCGAGCCGTGCATACTTTGCATGGTTTTCGATAAATTCCCGGCGCGGTGGCACGTCATCGCCCATTAACATGCTGAAAACACCATCAGCTTCTACAGCGCTATCAATAGTTACCTGCTTTAAGGTGCGTGTAAGCGGATTCATGGTGGTTTCCCAAAGTTGTTCGCTATTCATTTCACCAAGACCTTTATATCGCTGAATATGAACGGTATCTTCCTTGCCGGAAGCCACTTTTTGTATCCAGGCTTTACGTTCTTCATCGTCAAAAGCATAAGCCTGTTCTTTTCCTTTTTTCAAAAGATATAAAGGTGGCTGCGCGATATAAACATATCCCTGCTCTACCAGTTCCTTCATGTACCTGAAAACAAAAGTAAGAATCAGCGTGGCAATATGGCTTCCATCCACATCCGCATCCGTCATGATAATTAGCTTATGATAACGGAGTTTGCTTGTGTCCAAAGCTTTCGGATCTTCAGGAGTTCCTATTTTTACACCAAGGGCGGTAAACATGTTTCTTATTTCCTCATTATCGTAAATCTTATGTTCCATTGCCTTTTCCACGTTCAATATTTTTCCGCGCAAAGGAAGAATAGCCTGGTAACTTCTGTCGCGGCCTTGCTTTGCCGTACCACCAGCCGAATCTCCTTCCACCAAAAATAATTCACAACGGAAAGGGTCTTTATCACTGCAATCGGCAAGTTTGCCCGGCAATCCACCTCCGGTTAGCACGCTTTTGCGCTGAACCATTTCGCGGGCTTTTTTTGCTGCTGCTCTTGCCTGTGCTGCTAAAATTACTTTCTGAATAATCGTTTTTGCGTCCTTTGGATTTTCTTCAAGAAAAGCAGTTAACACTTTGCTTAAAGTAGAATCTACCACGCCCATTACTTCATTGTTTCCTAGCTTGGTTTTAGTCTGACCTTCAAACTGAGGCTCGGGCACTTTTACAGAAATGACTGCTGTAAGTCCTTCCCTAAAATCATCTCCTTCAATTTCCACTTTGGCTTTTTCAAACATTCCCTGTTTTTCGCCATAGCTTTTAAACACCCTGGTGATGGAGCGGCGAAATCCGGAAACGTGCGTACCACCTTCAATGGTATTAATATTATTTACATAGCTGAATAAATGTTCCTGGTAGCCGGTATTGTACATCATGGCCACTTCTACGGTAACATTGGTTGTGGCATCGAAGCCATCGCAAAAAATTACAGTTGGTAAAATGTGTTGCCTGCTGCCATTTTTATCAATCATCTCTACAAATTCGATGATGCCGCCTTCGCTGTAAAAAGTTTTGGAATAAGTTTTACCGCTATCATCTTTTTCCCGGAGATCATTTAAAATGATCTTTACCTTTTTATTCAGGAATGATAATTCTCTTAATCTTCCTTCAAGTATTTCCCTGTTGTAAACTGAAACGATAAAAATGGATGGATCGGGCAGAAAACGAATTTTGGTTCCGGTTGTATCGCTGATTCCGGTTTCGCGTACTTTATATTGAGGAATACCTTTTTGATATTCCTGCTCAAAAGTTTTCCCTTCGCGGTTTACGATTACATGAAACTCGCTGCTAAGCGCATTTACACAACTTACGCCCACGCCATGCAAACCGCCGCTGACTTTATAAGTATTTTTATCAAATTTTCCGCCGGCATGCAATACCGTCATAACCACTTCCAGCGCACTGCGTCCTTCCTTTTTCATAATGCCGGTTGGAATACCGCGGCCATCATCCTCAACGGTTATGGAATTGTCTTCATTGATCGTTACTGAAATGTGCGTGCAATAGCCCGCAAGCGCCTCGTCAATAGAGTTGTCAACTACTTCATAAACCAGGTGGTGAAACCCTTTTACGCCAACATCGCCAATGTACATTGCGGGGCGTTTTCTTACCGCTTCAAGCCCTTCGAGGACTTGTATACTATCTGCGCCATAACTATCTACTTTGGGGGTAATTAATTCTGCTGTATCGTCTGCCATATTAGAATGATAAGAACTGAGTTCGATTAAAATGATGAGGCGCAAATTTACGAAAAATAAGGGGTAATTCCTAAAAAAATCAGCCTTAAAAATGGTGATTATTTTACGCTTAAGCAGCAAAAAATAAAGGGGCAATTGAGCCATTGAAAAAAGGCTTTGTCATCATCCAAAACCACTTTCAATTGGAATAAAAACTGATAAGGCTTATCTTTGCGGCAATTTAAAATGGAATCTGCTCAGAATATATTATCACTTGCCATTAATCATCCTGTAATGCAGGAAGAAATGAAGCTTGTTCAGCACAAGTCGCAAAAGATTCCGGGCTCTGTTCATTACGTAATTGAACGCTATCGCAAACCGCCCGGTGTTGTTTTTGAAGATATGGGAATGATGGTGTACAATTATAACAACGACAAGCATAAAGCCGCAAGCCTGGAGCTGGTGTTTTGTATAGCCGGAAATAAATATTGCAAGCAGAAAGATGAGGAATGTAACTTTTGTAAACATTCCATGTCGCACAATTGCGAAGAAGTGGTAGAAACCGTAGACGTAGCAAGTTTTAGATACAATACCAAGCATCTTACTCAATTTGTAAAAGCACTAAAAACAACCACTTTTTCTGAAGATGTTTTAAACTTTGGCCATGCTTCTTCGTTTTCGAGGTCGCTGACGCTTTGCAGTAAAACAAGAGGCGTTTTAGATTCTTTGCTCAACCACAATTATTCCGAAAGTCTCGAAAATATTTTTATTAATGCCCAAACACAAATGCTGTTATTATACAGCATGGAATGTATGTCTGGCGATAATGAAAACACATTTTCCTGCAAATTTTTGGCGAATGAGGCAGACCGCGAAAAAATAGCGCTTGCGCGTGAAATACTGCTTAAGCATATTGGAGAGCCACTAACCATAAAGGAATTAAGTCGCAAAGCGGCCATCAATGAATGCTACCTTAAAAAAGGCTTTAAAGAAATGTATGGCACTACTATTTTTGATTTCTTCCAAAGCCAGCGAATGGAACATGCAAAGTATTTGTTGTACGAAAAAGGTTTAACCGTCACAGACGTTTCTGCTTTACTGGGTTATTCTTCCATTTCTCATTTTTCTACCGCCTTTAAGAAACATACCGGGCTAAAGCCCTGCGAATTATTGTTACGATAACTGGGTTGCATCAGATCCAGTTTACGAATTGCGAAAAAGCTGATCGATAATTTCTACGAATAGCTTTATAAGCTTAAATAATTTTTCATGATTTTGGTCATATGTTAGATTGATTACTATCATAAACCCTTTTGACAGTGATGTGATAATTATTAACCTTAACTATAGCACATTTGCACGATTAACTATGCTGCACAAATTTCTTTATACAATTATAATTTTATCTTTTTTTTGTTCTGCTTCAGCGCAAAAAAAAACATCGGTAGATTCTTCCGCAAAACTACTTGACGAAGTAATTGTAACAGCAACCAAAACAGAAAATAAAGTTTCCAATGTTCCCCTGCCAATACAGGTAATCTCTTTTAAAAACATTCAGGCATCAGGCTCACAGAAACTCATTGATATTTTACAAATGCAGAGCGGCCTTGTTATTGCCAACAATCCCTTAGGAACTGCGCTGCAAGGCTATCCAAATCCCTTCGGCGATGGCGTTCAAATGCAGGGACTCGATCCTGCGTATACATTAATTCTGGTAGATGGCGAGCCACTAACCGGGCGAAATGCCGGTATTATTAATCTCGGCAGAATTGCCATTGGAAATATTAAGCAGATTGAAATAATGAAAGGCCCTGCAACAAGTTTGTATGGGTCTGATGCGCTGGCCGGCGTTATCAATGTAATTACCCGCGAACCCATAAAAAATACAGCTAATTTCCAGGTGCACTACGCTACCAATAACACGCTGGGCCTTACTGCTTCATCGCAGATAAAAACTAAAAAATCTGCCCTGCAATTTTTTGTGAACCGGTATAGCAGCGATGGATACGACCTGGATAAAGCCATTTATGGAAAAACTGTTGACCCGTTTGTTGATTATTCGGTGAATGTAAAATGGACAGCGGATATAGACGCAAAAAATAAGCTCATTTTATCGGGACGTTATTTCTCAGATAAGCAAAAAAATAGTTATCTGATATTTCCTGAAGCGATACAGGAAGCCGTGGCAGGATCAACGCGCGAAACCGACGAAAGTGTTTTTGGCCGCCTGGAGCATAAAGTGAATGATGGAATCAATTATTACGCTTCGATCTATGCCACAGGCTATGAAAATAATGCATCGGTTTTTCTGCAAAAGAACGACTCATTATACGAGCAAATTAAATTAAATCAGTTGTTGCTTCGCCCGGAAATACAGGTAAATATTGGGAAAAATCCCGCATCCTTGTTGGTAACAGGCGTTGGGTACAACTTTGAATCGATCAATTCTACAAGATACAGTTCAGTTGAAAACTTAAACTCGTGGTACCTGTTTGCTCAGAAACAATTGCAATGGAATAAAAAAACAAATGTGATTGTGGGTGCCAGGTTCGATAAAAATTCATTGTATCCTGCGCAGCTTAGCCCCAAAATGGCAATTGCCTATAAAGTTTCTCCGGCCTTTATATTAAAAGGCAGTGTGGGCGCGGGTTTTAAAGCGCCGGATTTCAGGCAGCAATTTCTGGATTTTTCCAACTCCCTTATCGGCTATACTTTATTGGGATCGCGCGAGTTGGGCAACGGGCTGCAGAAGCTTAAAAAAAGCGGGCAAATCGATCAGTCAGTTGATATAGATCCCTATTTACATCCTGAAGCACTAAATCCGGAAAAATCAATAGGGATTAACGCAGGTTTTGATTATACATTCAACGAAAAGGCCAGTTTTAAAATTAATTTTTTTAGAAACGACATCAGCAATCTTATTGAAACCTATAACCTTCCTTTCAGCAAAATAAATAATCAATCTATTTACTCCTACGTAAATGTAAATAAAGTTTTTACAGAAGGTTTGGAGGCAAATGTGTCTTATAATTTTGGCAGAAACTTTTCAGTGTTTGGAGGCTATCAATTTCTTATTGCGAAAGACAAAGAAGTGCTGAACCTGATAAAAGAAGGAAAACTGTATAAAAGAGATCCCATAACCAATATAACTTCTTTAGTTACAAAAAGCGAATATAAAGGCTTGTACAACCGGAGCCGAAACACGGCTAATTTGCGGCTGCAGTATACCAATATTGCGTACAAAGCCGCTGCCTTTATCACTGCTAAATACCGCGGAAAATATGGCTTTAGCGGGCTTAACGGCTTTCAAAATGGAAACAATATTTTGGACGATAACCGCGAGTTTGTTCCGGGATTTTTATTATTGAATACTACTGTTTCAAAACAAATTGGCCCGCTTTTGGAACTTCAGGGCGGGATAGAAAATATTTTAAACTATACAAACAGGCTTCAGATGCCCAATCTGTTTGGACGAAGCTTTTTTGTGAATTGTAATTTTAAACTCGAAAACAAAGTAAAATGAAAATGAAAACTCTGAAATTAAGTGTGCTGGCAGCTGCAGCATTAGCCACCGGATTTATGGCCTGTTCTAAAAAAGATAATCCAACTCCAACTCCAACTCCTGCTATTTCCAAAACTGATACATTAGACGTAGCCTTTAGCGCTGCCGCGCCTAATACTTTTTTTAGTTTTAAAAACAATGCCATAGTGGCAAACAGTGATTCTGCAAGTACCAAATGGGATTTCGGATTGCGTTTTGTAAATTTTATTTTTAACAGCAATGCAAGTGGTCCGGGCACTGCCGGTGTTATTGTTAAACAGGGTCTTTATGATACTGTGAAAACAGCGCCCGTTAGCGGATACGCTTATGATACAACTGCAGCTAAGCTGGCTATTCCTTTTGATGTGCGTAATAGCTGGTTCAACTACGACGATAATACACACGCCTTTTCGCCAAAAGCGGGCTGGTATTTTATCATCAGAACTGCAGACAATCACTATGTAAAAATGCAAATTCTTTCAGTAGGCTATAAAGATTTTGTAGGGCCAACTCCCACTACGCTAATCTATAGATTCGCATATACCTACCAGGCCGACGGATCGGTAAATCTTCAATAAGAAAGAAAAAATTTGACAAAATGGCCTTCTGAAAAGAAGGCTTTTTTTATGTGTGAAATAAAAAAGACGAAGGGTTAGCCTTCGTCTCGAAACCTTTACACTGCAAACCAGCTAACTTAATAAAAATTAAAGCATACGTGCAAAAATTTTGATTATCAATCAGTGTTTTTCAAAATTTGCAACGGCCATTTTATTCCAATGAATAAAAATGAAGTGTGTGGTTTAAACCTTCGTTATAAATACTATGCCAAAGCAGAAAAATGGGAACAAAAAGATTTTGATTTTCATTGGTTTACAGATTGTTAACAAAATCTTTTGGCTGTAATGCCCGCGAACAGGCGCTCTGAAACGCCCTCAATGTTAATGGAATGGCGTATAAAAATCTTTACCTTTGCATCCTTTTTTAATACCTGAAGGATTACTTAATGAAGCAAAAATACCGCGAATACAAGCAACTGAATCTTCCGGAGATAGCAGGCGAAATACTCAACAACTGGAATAATGAAAACGTATTTGAGAAAAGCGTTTCCAATAGAGATGGCAGTAATTCATTTGTTTTTTATGAAGGTCCGCCAAGTGCCAACGGAATGCCCGGTATTCATCATGTAATTTCAAGAACGATTAAAAGACCTGGTTTGCCGGTATAAAACCATGCAGGGATTCCAGGTAAAACGCAAAGGTGGATGGGATACACATGGTTTGCCGGTGGAATTGGGTGTTGAAAAATTATTGGGCATTACTAAAGAAGATATCGGTAAAAAAATATCGGTTGAAGAATACAATGCCACCTGCCGAAGAGAAGTTTTAAAATTTAAAGATAAATGGGATGAATTAACCAAAAAAATGGGTTATTGGGTAGACCTTGAACATCCTTATATCACTTTTGAAAATAATTACATTGAAACACTGTGGTGGTGCTTAAAAGAATTATATAAAAAAGGTTATTTGTATGAAAGTGTAAGCATTCAGCCTTATTCGCCGGCTGCCGGTACAGGCTTAAGTTCGCATGAATTAAATCAGCCCGGCACTTATAAAGATGTAAAAGATACCAGTGCGGTAGTGATGTTTAAAGCAGAAAAAAGATAAAAAATCGAATTTTTTATTTGATGTGGCAAACGGTGAAGATATTTTTTTAACTGGCATGGACTACAACTCCATGGACACTTCCTTCCAATCTTGGATTAACTGTGGGCGCCAATATTGATTATGTGCTGGTAAAAACATTTAATCCTTATACGCATCTTCCCATCAACATTATTCTTGCCAAAGCGCTGGTAGCAAAATATTTTAAGCACTGAAAGTGAAAATGGAGATTTTGCCAATTTTAAAGCCGGAGATAAATTGGTGCCATGGAAAATATTGTCCGACATTTAAAGGAAAAGATCTTGAAGGAATTTCTTACGAACAATTACTTCCATCTGAAGCAAATACTTTAGAAAAAATCAGGGAAATAACGCCCGGTGCCCAGCCTTTTAAAGTTATAATAGGTGATTTTGTTACAACAGAAGATGGAACCGGTATTGTTCATACAGCTCCTGCATTTGGTGCAGATGATTTTAAAGTAGGAAAAAAAAATAACCTGGGTATTTTAACGCTTGGTTGATAAAGAAGGAAAATTTGTAGATGGAGTAGGCGAATTTAGCGGACGTTTTGTAAAAAATTATAAAGATGATCCGGATTATGCAGATGTAAATGTGGATATTTCCGTAAAACTAAAAAAGGAAAACCGTGCTTTTAAAGTAGAAAAATACGAACACAATTATCCGCATTGCTGGCGAACCGATAAACCAATAATTTATTATCCGCTCGATGCCTGGTTTATAAAAACAACTGCTGTAAAAGACAGGATGGTTGAGTTAAATAAAACCATCAACTGGAAACCTGCCTCTACCGGAACCGGCAGGTTTGGTAACTGGCTTGAAAATATGGTGGACTGGAACCTGAGCCGCAGCCGTTTTTGGGGAACACCGTTGCCGATCTGGAGAACAGAAGATGGTGACGAAGAAAAATGTATTGGCTCTATTGAAGAATTGAAATCGGAAATTAAAAAGTCTTTTGATGCCGGATTAATGGTTCCTGGTAAGGGTGAGGATATCGCAACCAAAATTGAGCATCTTATTTCCGATTTACATAAACCTTTTGTTGATGATATTATTTTAGTTGCATCAAACGGCGAGCCAATGAAACGGGTTCCCGATCTGATTGATGTTTGGTTTGACAGCGGCGCTATGCCTTATGCGCAATGGCATTTTCCTTTTGAAAACAAAGAAGATTTTGAGAAGAATTTTCCGGCAGATTTTATTGCGAAGGCGTTGACCAAACGAGAGGCTGGTTTTATACATTACATGCACTGGCCGTGTTATTATTTGATAGTGTTGCTTATAAAACAGTAGTTAGCAATGGTTTGGTGCTGGATAAGAATGGCAATAAAATGAGCAAGCGTGTCGGCAATGTGGTTGACCCGTTTGAAACCATTGAAATATTTGGCGCCGATGCCACCCGCTGGTATCTAATCACCAATGCATCGCCCTGGGATAGCTTAAAATTTGATATTGAAGGAATTAAAGAAGTACAACGCAAATTTTTTGGAACGCTTTATAATACTTACCAGTTTTTTGCTCTTGTATGCCAATGTGGATGGATTTTCTTTTAAAGAAAACAATATTCCGGTTAGCGAGCGGCCCGAAATTGACCAATGGATTATTTCTTCATTAAACTACCTTGGTTAAGAAAGTAACCGAAAGCCTGGATGATTATGAGCCAACGCAGGCAGGACGAGCAATTGAAGATTTTGTGGATGAACATTTAAGCAACTGGTATGTAAGGCTTTGCCGCCGCCGGTTCTGGAAGCCGGTGAAAATGAGCACTGAAGGAAACCTTAATGAAAAGAAGATCTTCATGATAAAATTTCTGCCTACCAAACTTTATATGAATGTCTGGAAACGATCAGCGGGTTAATTGCGCCTATTGCACCGTTTTTTGCGGACTGGCTATTTAAAAATTTAAATTCCGTTACCGGAAAAGTACCGTTTGATTCCGTTCATTTATCCGATTTTCCAAAAGCAGATGAAAAGCCTTATTAATACCGGTCTTGAAGAACGAATGCAACTAGCACAGGATGTTTCTTCACTTATTTTATCGCTTCGCAAAAAAGTAAATATTAAAGTAAGGCAGCCGCTGCAAAAAGTAATTATTCCGGCCACCGACAATGCTTTTGAACAAAAAATTAAATTGGTTGAAGATATTATTAAATCTGAAACAAATATCAAAGAAGTAGAAATTATTCCTGCCAATAATAATTTTATTAAAAAGAAAGCAAAAGCAAATTTTAAAACCCTGGGTAAAAAACTTGGCGCAAAAATGAAATGGGCGGCAGATAAAATTCAGCATCTTACATGATGAAGAAATTGATAAAATTCTTAGTAAGCGATTTTGTATTAAATCCGTGATTTTCTGAAAAAGGAGAAGAACCTGTTCATAATTTCAGTAGAAGATATTGAAGTAAGCACCAATGAAATTCCCGGATTTGAAGTAGCTGTAAAAGGAAATCTCACTGTTGCGCTGGATCTTGATTATTACCGATCAATTAAAAAATGAAGGGTTTTGCAAGAGAATTCGTAAATAGGATACAAAATATAAGAAAAGAAAGTAATTTTGAATTAACTGATAAAATACTGTTAAATGTGGAAGATAAAGGCGGCTGTGCAAAGATATAATTTCAGAATTTAATGAGTATATTTGCGCGGAAATTTTGGCAGATAAAATCGAATTTTCGGACGAAATTTCTAGATGGTACTCACAATTGATGTCAATAATGACAATTTAACAGTTAAAGTAACAAAAAAAGGTAACTAAGTATGGCTATTCAGAAAAAAAAGACAACCGTAGTTGCTGAAAAATCTGAAGTCTAAAAAGGCAGCGCCTAAAAAGTCTGTCCGCTGCAAAAAAACCTGCCGCTAAAAACTGCTGCGGTGAAAAAAGCAGTTCCCGTAAAAGTCTTCTGCAAAAAATGCAGTCGCAAAAAAAGCTGTTGCAAAAAATCGATGCCCGCAAAAAAAGTGGCAGTCAGCAAAGCAGCGCCGGCAAAAAAAGTTGCCTCTAAGGCTCCGGCGCCATTAAAAAAAGCGGTTGCTAAAAAAGTCAAACACCGTATACAAAAGCGGCACCGAAATTGAGTAAAAAACTTACTAAACCTATTATAAAAACTTCACCGGTTAAAAAAACTGCTAAGGCCGGTGTAAATAAAGCAGTACCTAAAAAATTGGCTACCCCTAAAAAAGAAACAGCAGTAAAGCAAGTTGCCGCAAAGCAGGCACCTGCAGTCAGCTAAGTCTACGGATAAACATAGTCGCGAAGGTCGCTACGCCAAAGCATGAGGCGGAACATCAGGCAGATCTTAAAAAAGCGTTGTCTAAAGTTAAAGCTAAAAGTAAAGAAGCAACAAAAGCCCGAAAAGCCTTTTGTAATGCCGAAGACCAATACAGAAAAAGCACGGAAGTATGAGCCGGAGTTCACCAAATCCGTGTTGGATCAATCTCCTGAAGAATACAGTGGGCCCACCATGCGTTACAGTGATAGCGAGTTGGTTGAATTCAGGGAATTGATTTCAAGAAAGCTGGAAACTGCTAAAAAGGAATTGGGTTACCTGCAAGGCCTTATTACCCGCAAAGATCAAATGGGCGGTGACGATACCGACAACCGCTATATGACCATGGAAGACGGAAGCCTTAGCATGGAAAGAGAACAATTAAGCCAAATGGCGAGCCGCCAGATTACATTCATTGATCATCTTGAAAAAGCAATGATGCGCATTGAAAACAAAACCTATGGCATTTGCAGAGTTACCGGAAAATTAATTGATAAAGCAAGATTAAGAGCGGTACCTCATGCTACTTTATCCATTGAAGCTAAGATGGGAATTTCAAAATAATACTCAACTTGTTTAAATAAAAAGAGGCCGTCCTAAATTTAATTTAAGACGGCCTCTTTTTTTATGAGATAATTTGTGACCCGGGATGCGGAAGAGTAGAAATAAAGTCACGCATTGGATAAAACCGATTTTAAGTATTTTATAAACCAAACTATTTTTGAGGGGCTCATAATTGAAAATGTAGATTTTGTGGATTTTAAGAAACGAGTTCTCATAAAAGCGAAAAAGTAGAAATTGCGCTTTTAAAAATCGGAAACATCTAAACTTTCAACTCTCAAACCTCAACTCATTAATTTCAAACTATAACGAAAACGGATTTTATCGGCTGTGCTCAAACTCCTTCATTTTGTTTACAAGGTATTCAACGCTGCTTAGTGGTAATGCATTGTAAAGTGAAGCGCGGAATCCGCCAACCAACCGGTGTCCTTTAATTCCATAAATATTATTGGCCTTCGCAAAGTCGAGAAATGTTTTTTCTTGTTCTTTATCTTCCATCACAAAACAAACATTCATCTTACTACGGTCTTCTTTGGCTACAGTAGGGATAAAAATTTTGCTTTCGTCGATAGCATTGTAAAGTAAGTCTGCCTTCGTATTGTTATGCTTTTCCATTGCCTCAACGCCGCCATGTTGTTTAATCCAGCGAAGGGTTAGCATGCTGGCGTAAACAGCAAAAACGGGTGGAGTATTCAGCATGCTTTTTTCTTTGATATGATTTCGGTAGTCCATAATTGAAGGGATGGTGCGCGATACTTTTCCTAAAATATTTTTGTTAACAACAACGAGGTTGGTACCCGCAGCGCCCATGTTTTTTTGCGCGCCGGCGTAAATCAGGTCGAAAGCATTAAAATTTAATTTACGGCTGAAAATATCGCTCGACATATCGGCAACCAATGGCACGTTCACTTCAGGAATTTGTTGCCATTGTGTTCCGTAAATGGTATTATTGGTGGTAATATGAAAATATTTTGAAGTGTCAGGAACGGTACAATCCTTTGGAATAAAATTGTAATTTTTTTCCTTTGAAGTACATACCACGTTTACATTGCCAAATAGTTTTGCTTCTTTAATTGCCTTGGTTCCCCAAACGCCTGTATCTGCATAAGCTGCTGTTTCGTTTTCGTTGAGAAGGTTCATGGGCACCTGCATGAATTGAACCGTAGCGCCGCCGTGCAAAAACAATACTTCATGATCGTCATCAAGGTTCATCAGTTCTTTTACTAATGTTCTTGCTTCTTCCATAACCTCTTCAAAAAGAGACGTGCGATGCCCGATTTCGAGGATGGACAATCCGCTGTTATTGAAATTAATTATTGCTTTAGAAGCTTCTTCCAGAACGGCCTGGGGAAGTATGGACGGGCCTGCATTAAAATTGTAGATCATCAAAAAATGTGTATTTATGTTTTTATGTTTATACCAATATTAAAACGGGGTAACCCGTTGTTTGTTTTGAGAGGATAATTGTTTTCATTCATGCTCTCTGCCAGCTGTACCACGCTGCCATTTTTCATTTAAGTCTTCAAATTCTTTCAACTCATTTTCCGAAAAAGTTTGATTCGATAATGTTGAAAGATCAGGTTGTCCGGCATCTATCCATGCCGTATACCAGAACGACGCAATGGCAAAGATCGATTGTTTCATTCTACGTTCAATCATTCCGTTAAGCATCTTATGGTAAGCCATTGAATAAGCCGATGAATACTGTTTAATGATTACACCATTTCTCTTTTCAAAAGCATATTTTTTGTCGCCGGGAAATTGCCGGGATAGTTTCTTTTCAAACTTCAATACGGAATCCGCAGCCAGTGCGCTTTCCAGCACTCTATCCCATATAAATCCACCCGGGTTGCTGATGTAAGCTGCTTTCCCGATAAAAAAATCAAACTCTTTATCTGCCAGCAATTCCGGGATCCGGCTTTCCCAAAAACCATGTATTCCTCTTTGATCTGTCTTTTGGCCATTGTGGTTGCTGTTTGCGTGTAATGGTACATGGGCATCGGCAATATAATGCCCGAGTTCCGCGCTGTTTTTCATTATCAACGAAAAATTTTTGTCTTTGAAAGCCTGCGTAAGACGGCTCAACATTACCGGTACATGCCACGGAACAATGCCGTTTTCGTTTAAAGTATCTATACCAAATTTATTGATTGCATCTTTCCAGTTGCGTGGCAAAGCGGAAAATGGGTATGCTCCATAATTATCAAGATCAATATAATGTTTTGGGCCTTCAAAAGTGGCAACATATCTACGTTTATCAGGATCTACCGCATGTTCGGTGATAAAATCAATATTGGGTTTATACAAGACAAGCATCTGTGGTGGCAAAAGAAAAACTGCATACCGGTTTAATTTTTTATGGGCATAAAACCCCCAGCAAAAACAATGGGAAGTAATGCCCAGCAAACCAATCAACAGAAAATATTTTTTCAAGCAGTTTAATCTTTAAGATGAATTTCGTCTGCGATTGATTCATCGGTTATGTTTTGTGTAACGCCACCGCTTACGGCAAATTTCATCGATTGCGCCGATCCGATACTCGTTAAAGGCCGTATCCTTTCCTTACGCACAATATAAACATTGCCCGCCACAGAATAAGCCATGGGCAAATAAACTGCTACATAATCTTCCATGCCAAAACTGGCCATATCTTCCTGCGTAATAAAACCCACGCGCCAAACATCATGGTCATCAACGCAGGCCAAAACGTTGTGAGTGAATTTTTTTTTATTGCCTGCAAAAGCCTCAAAAAAATCCTTGATAAAAGAGTAGAAAAGTTTTATGCCCGGCGCTTTCTCTAACGATTTGTCCAGCAGCGACAGCAACCTGCCTAATACAAAAAAAGAACTCAGGTAACCGGTTAGAATTATAAAAGCGATGATGATAACAAACCCAAGCCCGGGAATATTAATTGCGGGCCGCAGGATGCTGTCAATTTTATCAAAAACCAGGTAAATAAAATAGATGGTAATAGCCACAGGGCCTAATATTAACAACCCCTGCAAAAAGTATTGAATTAGTTTTTGATATCGTAGCGTAGATTTCATATAGTAGTAAAATTTGAAATTCAAAGGTAGTGGTTGTGCCGTTTATCCAATTAATTTAAAAGCTCATCAAAAAAAACAATGGAAACTTTGGTAACTAATAAAGTTTCTTTAGTTTTGCGCCGCCATGAATATAAAAGATAGGATCAAGCAAAAGGCGGATGAACTCTATCGGCGCTACGGTGTAAAATCCGTAACGATGGATGAGATTGCATCTCAGTTGGGTGTTTCAAAAAAAACCATATATCAATCATTTAATGATAAAAACGAACTGGTTGATGCGGTGTTTGTTGAAATGCTGGATCACAACAAAAGTTGTTGCCAGGATAGCAGCCTGAGGGCGAAAAATGCAATTCAGGAAGTTTACCTGGGAATGGAAAGTGTACAATCGATGTTGGAAAATATGAATCCTTCCATTTTGTTTGACATCAAAAGAGGCCATCCGGAAACATTTGAAAAATTCACCGCATTTAAATACAATTTCCTTTTCCACATGATGGTCAAAAACATTGAAAGGGGAATAAATGAAGGTTTGTACAGGCCGGACGTTGACGCGGAATTGATATCGAAAGTGCGACTGGAAACGATTATGTTGCCCTTTAGTGAAGATCTCTTTCCAAAAAGCAAATACTCTTTGTTTAACGTGCAGCGCGAGATGGCAACATATTTTTTGTTTGCCATGGCTACACCAAAGGGCTACAAATTAATTACTAAATACCTAAAAGAGAGTTCCGCCCACAGCCGGACAAAACAACAAGCACAATGAAAACAAGGAACCAATTTTTTTTAGCGGGATTCATATCATTGATTGGAATTGCGGCAAATGCTCAGCAAAAAGATACCGTGCGCACAACGCATAATTTTACAGCAGATGATGCAGTAAATTATGCCCTCAGCAACGCAGTTCAGGTAAAAAACGCATTAGTGGATCTGCGCATTCAGGCACAATCGAATAAGGAAATAACGGCTTCTGCCCTGCCACAAATAAATGCATCGGGCTCGTTAACGGATTATCTCAATATTCCAACGAGCTTAATACCTGCAGAATTTACCGGCGGCCCGGCAGGTACTTATATCCCTATTCAGTTTGGAACAAAATATAACGCTTCAGGCGGCATCAGCATTAGCCAAATTTTATTTGACGGGCAGGTTTTTGTCGGATTGCAGGCGACGAAGCACCTCTTTAAAATTTTATGAAAAGCAGGCTGAGGTTACCAAAGAATCAATAAAAGTAAATGTCATCAAAATATATTACCAACTGGTAGTTGGCAGGCAACAATTAACTACCATCGAGGCCAACATCGAAAGGTTCGAAAAGCTGCTTCATGATACCAAAGAAATGTTTAAACAGGGTTTTGCAGAGCAACTTGATGTTGATAAAGTAAACGTGCAACTCATCAATCTTAAAACCACCAAAGTTAAAACGCTCAATCAACTCGATGCCGGATTGGCAAGCTTAAAATTTTTAATGAACATGCCGCAAAAAGATCAGCTTTTTCTGACGGACACCTTATCCCAGGAAAAATTGAAAGAAAATATCCCGGCAAACGATTACCTGTACAGCGACCGCAAAGAATTTCAATTGCTGGAATTGAATCGGAAAGCTAAATGAATTCAATATTAAAAGATACAAGCTTAGTTACCTGCCCACACTAACAGCAAACGGAAATTATGCAGTGAATGCGCAGCGCCAAAAGTTTGACTTTTTTAAAGGTGGCCCGTGGTATAAAACGTCATTCATCGGCCTCAGTTTGCAAGTGCCCATTTTTGATGGTTTCGCAAAGAGGTCAAGAATTAACCAGGCAAAGCTGGAGTTGCAAAAAACCAATAACAACATCGAACAGTTGAAGGCATCTATAGATAACGATATACAGCAGTCTACTCTAAATTTTACCTCGGCATTGGTAACAATGGATGCGCAAAAAAGGAACATGGAACTTGCTGAAAAGGTTTACAGTTCAACCAAATTAAAGTACGAGCAGGGGCTTGGCAGCAACCAGGAAATATCAACGGCGCAGGCGGACCTGGTTACCGCTCAAAACAATTATTATGGCTCATTATACGATGCAATAATCGCTAAAATTGACTACCAGAAAGCAGCAGGAAAACTTTAAATCAAATAAAAAATCAACGCTCATAACCTTAATACAATGAAAAAATTAATAAACTTCAGTTTGATGTTGGTGTTCACTGTGGCGGCCACATCTTGCGGCGATACATCGCGTAAAGAAAAGGAAGGCTCTCTGAATGACAAAAAAGTTGAGCTGCAAAAGTTGAAGACAGAAAAGGATCAGCTCGATAAAAAAATTACCGCGCTCGAAACTGATATTGCCAAAACCGACACTACCGCAGTAACTGCCCGGCAAAAGGCGAAACTTGTTGCATTTACGCCGGTGGCCAAAATCGATTTCAAACATTACCTGGATCTGCAGGGACAGGTTGATTCGAAAAACATTTCGTATATAACACCAAGCGGGCAGCCGGGGCAAATAAAGGCCATTTATGTAAAGCAGGGCGATGTGGTTCGTAAAGGACAACTGATCTTAAAGCTGGATAATTCCGTAGCACAGCAAAGCGTTAACGCGGTGCGCCAGCAATTAGGAAGCGTAAAAGCGCAACTGGATCTTGCAAAATCCTTATACGAACGTCAAAAAAATCTTTGGGATCAGCACATTGGCACCGAAGTTCAATTGCTGCAAAGCAAAACGAATGTAGAAGCTTTGGAAAATCAACTTAAAGCCATCCAGGCCAACGTAAACATGGCGCAGGAACAGGCAAACCAAAGCAATGTATATAGCGATGTAAACGGAACTGTTGACGAGGTAACAGCGCACGTGGGCGAGACCTTTAGTGGTAATCCGCAGGCAGGCGGCTATATTAAGATCGTCAACAAATCAGACTTGAAAATCATTGTTACCGTTCCCGAAAACTATGCGTCTAAAATTGCTAAAGGCACTACTGCTTTGGTAGAAATTCCGGATGTAAGAAAATCTTTCACCAGTAAAATTTCTTTCATCAGCCAGGCAATAGGCACTGTTAACCGCGGCTTCACTGCCGAAATACAAGTTCCTGCCGGCCTTGCTTTGCGTCCAAATCAAATTGCGTTGGTTAAAATACTTGATTACAGCGCGCCAAATTCCATAGCTATTCCGGTGAACACATTGGAAACGGATGAAAAAGGAAAATACGTGCTGGTGGGCGTAAAGGAAGGAGAAAATATGGTCGCCAGGAAAAAGCCGGTAATCATTGGAGAATTGTATGGCGATAGCATTGAAGTAAAGCAAGGATTGCAGCCCGGCGATCAGCTGATAACAGAAGGATTTCAGGGATTGTTTGACGGCCAATTATTAACTACCGGAATTCAATAAACAAGACTCTAACCGCTTATACAGGCGCAATAAAATATTTATGAGCTTAACAGAAAATTTTAAGGAAAAATATAAAGAATTTAAACCAACAAGCTGGTCAATTAAGAATAGATCTTCCATTTATCTCTTAATTCTGTTTGTATCAGTAATTGGTATTTTTCAATTTGTTACGTTGCCAAAAGAGCAATTTCCCGATATTGTGATTCCCACAATTTTTGTACAAACAATTTATGTAGGAAATTCTCCCAAAGATATTGAAAATCTTGTTACAAGGCCCATTGAAAAACAAATAAAGGGAATTACGGGAGCGAAGATTAACAAAATCACCAGTACTTCTCTTCAGGATTTTTCTGCCATCACGGTTGAATTTGAAACAGACGTAAAAACAGAAGTTGCCCTTCAAAAAGTAAAAGATGCGGTTGATAAAGCAAAAAAAGATTTGCCTACAGACCTTACATCGGAGCCCAATGTACAGGAAGTGAGCTTTAGTGAATTTCCCATCATGTACGTAAACCTGAGTGGCAATTTTGATATGATGAGTTTGAAGAAATTTGCGGACGATGCCAAAGACAAACTTGAAGAACTTCCTGAAATTACCCGGGTAGATATTGTGGGCGCGCCTGAAAGAGAATTTCAGATAAATGTTGATAATTATAAAATGCAAAGCGCCAATATCACCTTTGATGATATTGCCAATGCAGTGCAAAGAGAAAACGTAGATATATCCGGTGGCCTGCTTGATGTTGGAAATATGAAACGTACGCTCCAGGTAAAGGGCCAGTTTAAAACTTCGTTTGATATTGAGAAAATTATTGTACGAAACACTTCAGGGGCGCCCATTTATTTAAAAGATATTGCCACCATAAAAGACACCGTTAAAACAAGCGAAAGTTATGCACGGCTTAATGGTAAAAATGTAGTTACCTTAAACATTATAAAGCGCGCCGGTGAAAATTTAATTCAAACTTCTGATGATGTTAAGAAAGCAGTGGATGAGTTAAAAGCCAATACTTTACCGCCCAATCTTGATGTGGTGATCACCGGCGATCAAAGCCGCTCTACACGCACCTCTTTCAACGATCTGGTTAATTCCATTGTTATCGGATTTGTGCTGGTGTTATTGATTCTGATGTTTTTTATGGGTGTTACCAATGCCTTCTTTGTGGCCCTTTCTGTGCCGCTTAGTATGTTTGTAGCATTCCTGTTTTTGCCGGCAGCGGCGCTGATAACGGGATCGGATGTAACACTGAATTTTATTGTGCTCTTTGCGTTGCTATTTGGACTAGGCATTATTGTGGACGATGCCATTGTGGTGATAGAAAATACGCACCGGATATTCGTTGAAAATAAAGGAAAAATTTCTGCTATAGAATCCGCGAAAATGGCGGCGGGTGAAATTTTTATTCCTGTACTGGCGGGAACACTCACTACGCTGGCGCCTTTTTTCCCGTTGCTTTTTTGGCCGGGAATTATCGGCAAGTTTATGATCTACCTGCCTACCATGCTCATATTTACGTTAACTGCCTCGCTGGTGGTGGCTTTTATCATGAACCCGGTTTTTGCGGTAGATTTTATGAACCATCCCGAGAACCATGCAACAAAAAGAAAATCGGCGATATTTAAAAAACCTGCTTTTCTAATTCCATTAATTGCAGGAATTCTTTTTGATCTGGCGCATATTCCTTTCCTCGGCAACCTGTTAATTTTCTTTTCTTTAGTCGTTGTTTTAAACACTTATGTGTTTGATGGGCTCATTCATAAGTTTCAGAATAACGTATTGCCCGCGATTATGGACAGGTATGAAAAACTGTTGCGCTGGGCCGTGGCAAAATGGAGACCCGTGTGGCTGCTGGTGGGTACTTTCGGGCTATTAATTTTTTCAATTTTATTTTTTGCTGTGAGGAAAGTGCCGGTGGTTTTCTTTCCAAAGGGCGATCCTAATTTCATCTATGTATATTTGAAAATGCCGGTGGGCACCAATGTTGATTTCACCGATTCAATAACAAGAAGTATAGAGAGAAAGGTTACCAATGTGCTCGAAGGTCCTGGCGGAAAACACAATCCGATTGTAGAAAGTGTTATTTCCAATGTGGCGATGGGTGCATCTGACCCAAGCAGCGGCGATAGAAGTACTCAGCCAAATCTAGGAAGAGTACAGGTTTCATTTGTAGAATACGAAAAACGACACGGCGTTTCTACGGCGCCATACCTGGATTCGATAAGGAATGTGGTGAAAGGAATTCCGGGTGCGCAAATTTCCGTGGATCAGGAAAGCAGCGGACCACCAACCGATCCGCCAATTAATATTGAAGTAGCCAGTGAGGATTTTGAACAACTTACCTCCACAGCTACCGGCTTAAAAACTATTTGGATAGTTTGCAAATACCGGGCGTAGAAGAATTGAAAATGGATGTTGATCTTACCAATCCGGAAATAACTTTATCCGTAAACCGCGAGCGCGCATTGATCGAAGGTGTTTCAACAGCACAGATCGGGCAGCAGATACGAACTGCTTTATTCGGCCGCGAAGTTTCTAAAATTAAAGACGGTGAAGACGAGTACAAAATTCAGCTTCGCAACCTGGAAGTGCAGCGCAAAAGCCTTTCAGAATTATTAAATATGAAGATCGTATTTCGTGATATGGGAAGTGGCGGCGCCATTAAGCAAATCCCGATCACTTCCCTGGTTGATGTAGATTATACAAGTACCTATGGAAGTATTAAAAGAAAAAATGTAAAAAGAGTGATCACTTTATTTTCAAATGTGCTTTCAGGATATACGCCTACGGAGGTAAATGCGAAATTAAAAAGTGCCATCGACGACTTCAACAAAAAAGGGCCTTCTGTTACTATTACCCAAACCGGCGAAGGTGCACAGCAGGCAGAAACAGGTGCATTTCTTGGAAAAGCGTTGCTGATCGCATTAATGTTGATTTTATTTATACTCGTGCTGCAATTTAATTCGGTAAGTAAGTCGGTAATTATATTAACAGAAATAGTTTTCAGTATCATTGGTGTGTTGCTTGGATTTGCCATTACCGGAATGGGGGTGTCGGTAGTAATGACCGGAATTGGTATTGTAGGATTGGCGGGCATTGTAGTTAAAAATGCGATTTTGGTAATTGACTTTGCCGATGAATTAAGAGCCCGCGGAATGAAAACAAGAGAAGCAGTAATTCAGGCAGGAAAAATCAGGATCGTCCCGGTATTGCTTACGGCTCTTGCTGCAATTCTTGCACTGATTCCACTCGCCATTGGGTTTAATATCAATTTCGTTACGATGTTTACCGATTTAAATCCACATATATTTTTCGGCGGAGATAGTTCTGTTTTCTGGAAGCCACTTGCATGGACGATCATATTCGGTTTAGCATTTGCATTCTTTATGACGCTGATAATTGTGCCAAGTATGTACCTGATCGCCGAAAGGCTCAGGCGCCCAATGCGCAGGCAGTTTGGAGGTAGATGGATATCTATGCTCGGCATACCACCCCTCACTATATTATTCATTCCGTTAATGTTTGTTACCATGTTTATTCAGCGGGCAAAAGCCGCAAGAAGAAAACGGAAAATGGGAAATACAGTAAGTGAGAAGTTTACCGGAAGCTGGTTTTAACCTGGTCTTATGGCCTCCGATCAGATCCGCGCCTGATTACCTCTCCGGCTGATAAATTAATCAGCAGCCATTTCATAACCAAAAGACCTGCAGAAAAAATTGATTTTCTGCAGGTCTTTTTATGTATTTACCTATCGTATCCGCCGCAGCGTATGCTTATTCATATAAACCAAAAAGTAGTTTTTTGTCTTTTTCAATTAGTAAAAACTGCATTTATTCTTTTTTCTTTTATCTATTCTTAATGGATTCTTAAACCTGCAACTTTCTGTAAACTTAAGCACCTTTTTACCCTGTTCGGGCATTCAGTTTGTGGGCCGATCATAAAAGTTTAAAACAGATAAATATGAAAAAAGCATTTTTGCTGCTAACTGGTTTAGCAGGTTTCACGGTAATCTTCTCAGGATGCGCCAAGCAGCCACTTGATAACATCAATTCCGATGAATCCAGGATTTACATAACGGATCATGACTCAACTGCCAATTTTGCAAATTATAAAACCTATAGCATTTCTGACTCCGTTGCAGTAATTACCAATAACAAATCCATAATGCAGCTAAATGATGTGGACTCAGCCTACATTACGGCAGTCAAAAAATATATGCAGCAGGCCGGATATCAATTAGTGAATAAAAATCAGAATCCCGACCTGGGCATTAACGTAAACCACATTATCAGCACCACAACCGGCGTTATCAGCTATGGGGATTATTGGGGAGATTATGGCGGCTACTGGGATCCGTATTATTGGGGATACTCCGGATATGGCTATTATATTCCTTATGCGTATGCTACTTACCAGATAAGGGAGGGCGCAGTTTCTGTAGACATACTGGATCTGAAAAATGCGTCTTCAGACCATAAGATCAATGTTATCTGGACAGGGCTCATCCGCGGCTCAGGAATTTTTACCGTATCTGTGGCTGATGCACAAGTGAAGGCATTATTTGATCAGTCACCTTATTTAAAGATTTAAGAAAAATAAAATCAATAATATGAAAAAGATTAAAATGCAGGTTGCTGCAATAGCATGTTTGGTATTGTTGGCCTCAACTGCAACTGCTCAGAAAAAAACTTTAAAGCTGAACCTTAATTATAATTATAGTATGCCGCTCAGCGGCTTCAAATCTGATTTGATCAGTGATAATTCGCCACGTGGTGTAGTCGGTGGATTAATGTATTCGTTTACAGATAAGCTGGAAGGCGGAATAGAAACGGGATACCAGGATTATTATCAAAAATATCCGAGAGCTATTTATGCCCTTAGCAAAACGCAGGACATATCAGCCGTGCTAAGTAATTCCATACAAACCACCCCATTTTTGCTAAAAGCAAAATATTCTATTTTAAACGGAATGTTTATCCGGCCTTATGTCTCTCTCGGTGCGGGCGCCAATTTGATTGATTTCAAACAATATTTTGGCGAATTTGGCAGCGGGCAGACAGATATAGGATTTCTGGGCCAGGGCGGACTTGGAGTAAATTTTCCTTTTGGAAGAAGCGGTTCGTCTGGCGTTAATATTGGCGCCACTTACGATTATTCCCCCTACAAAAAATATGGCTACCGTGATTTAAATTCATTGAATTTGCAGGCAGGAATTATCTTTAAATTACAATAGGTTATTTGCTTATAGCCTGAAATTTTTCGTTTGTCAAATACATAATAAAATTATTATTAGGGCGTTTAATGTAGTGTAAAAAGAAAACCTATCCTATGATCGTTAAAGAAATCGTCTGCGAGCTTCTTATCGCAACACACCTTATACTTTTTATCCAAAGCAAAAGGCAAAAAATTAAAGTATAGCAATTGTTTTAGTTTCCCAGTTGAATATTATTTTTTCTCTTAAAAGAAAAATGGCTTCCTTATGCAACAAACTCAATGTTGAGATAAGCCAAAAAGTAGTTTTCTGTCTTTTTTTCCATGCAAAAATTTGATTTGGGCTCATCGTGAAAATTCCGATGTAAAAAATGCTTGACTTCCTTGCTTTTCCAGGATAATATTTGTTTATTTGTGGCGAAAGTCTCCCTCCAATTCCTGAGGAATTTCATCTGATTCTATTTCCTACGGTTCACCGCCTTACCATTTTTTTTAACCTCGAAAACGATTTAGAATGAAAAAGAATCTTATCATAGTAATCCTGGCAATTTTGTTAGGAACTACTGTTACTTCATGCACGGCTTCCAAAAAAGGCTGCCACTCCACCGCCGGTATGATTGGCTACAGATAGCATCGGCATAAGCCAAAAAGTAGATTATTGGTTTTTATTTTTTTAAGACTCATGCAAAATGTTAGTGCGGTCTCTCTGTGAATTGGGTTGGGAAATTACCAAAAAATGCAAATCCTGTTCGTTTTTGTTGGCAATACAATGTTTAATTCCTGCAGCGATATGAATACTTTCATTAGCCTTTACAATGCTAATGTTTCCTTCTGTTTCAAAAGTGGCAATGCCCGATAAAATATAAAATAATTGTTGGGCGTGATGATGAAAATGAAGCTGCTCGCTGGTTCCTGCAGGCATTTTTTCCTGTATCACACTTAATGTTTCTGTATTTAATAAATGCCAGCCATCGCAATTGTTGCCCCAGGTATAATGGCTTGCGTTATTAATTGATCGTATCATCGTCGCAAAATTTTATTTGCAAATTAATCAGTCAATAAAAATCTTATTTTAAACTTTATTAATAACCGCAACAAATTTGAAAGTAATAAGTTTGCGATAAATAAAAGAACCTGTAATTTAATAATTGTACCGCGAAATTCATGTTCGTGTCTGTTATTAAATTGCATTTACCGTCTTCATGGAAAACATTTATTTATTAATACTTATTGGATTTTTAATTGGCACTCTCGGAACATTAATTGGTGCGGGCGGAGGTTTTATCCTGGTTCCGCTTCTTATCATTTTACATCCTGATTTTAGCCCCGAAACTATTACAGCGATTTCGATGGCTGTGGTTGCCTGTAATGCAGTCTCCGGTTCGGTTGCTTATATGTCGTCCAAAAGAGTTGATTATAAAGCGGGAATTATTTTCGCTTTATTTACCATTCCCGGTTCCATCCTCGGCGTGCTCACCACTAAAATAATTCCGCGAAATATATTTGATATCATTTTTGGAATGGTACTTTTTGGGCTTGCTATTTTTCTTTTTTTCAGGGGCGGTATTAATGAGCATTTACAACCGCCTGTCATTAGCCGCAAAGGCTGGGTGCAGCAGCATCTTACAGACAAGTGGGGCGAGAAGTACAACTATGCCTACGATATTCGCATCGGCTCTTTACTAAGTGTTTTTGTGGGATATTTTTCTCCGCTGCTCGGAATTGGCGGCGGTATTATTCATGTGCCCGCCATGGTAGAATGGCTGCGTTTTCCGGTGCACATCGCTACGGCAACATCGCATTTTATTCTTGCCATTATGGCCACGGTAAGTGTTATTGTACACATCGCCGGAGGAAGCTATGACGATCCGGTAATTTTAAAAATGACCATTGGCCTGATTATCGGCGTTGTGCCCGGCGCGCAATTGGGCGCTTATTTATCAAGAAGTATGCATGGAAGAATGATCATTAAAGCTTTGGCTATTTCCCTGGCCATTGTAGGCGTTCGAATTTTGGTAACAAGATTCGCATAAGCCGAAATGTAGATTTCTACATTTTGGCTTATGTGGCCGGCTGCTATTTTATTATATTAAAAGAAACAAGCATCGTTGTTCCAAACAGAAAGAAAAGGCCTAATAAAAATATCAAATCGGCTATACTTTCGTAACGCTCACTTTTAATTTTTTTGCTGCGCATCGACAGAAATGAAAGAATGCTGCTTACCATAAACATTAAAAGCGCAGCAAGCGTACATTCATCAATTATTGTTTTACCATCAAGGTGCAGAAGCCTCAAAGACGTAAGTACTATAAAGCAAAGCCCTACTAAATTGGATGAGGCGGCCAGGATATGTGGCGACTTGTCGTTTTTTTCTTCCATCTACTATTCGACGTTATTTTTTTTTAAAGGCTGTGCCTGAAAAATGCCTACAGTGTAATTTTTTTGGTGAGCCGGGACAATATCTTCCGCAATTTTATGAATAAAATTTAACTGCTCTGTTAAGTGAACATCAGGATTCATTTTTCCGGCGGCTAAAATTGTCATTTCTTTTTCAGGCGGGATCGTATAATTGTTGTCTAAAAGTTGCAAGCTGTTTTCTAAACTGTGGATGGTACTTTTTACGGGTTGAATGATCTCTTTCGATGAAAGACTTTTATTATCGATCATCGTTGCCGTAAGGCTGGCAATGTTGGACGACAACACATGATTTAAAACAACAAACTCATAAATTTCTTTCCGGTGTTTTTGCTTACTTTTTGGCTCACTGAGCATGCGGTGCAATGCTGCGGATAAATTGGCGGTGCTTACGAAAAGTTCTTTGCGCACTAAATTGTATTCCAGTGAAGTGACATCTTTTCCAAACAAAAATTCTTTTAATGTTTTCAGGTAATGAATATTTGCTTTTAAAACGCTGGCCATGTAACCGCGCAGCTGGCCGGATTCCCAATGTGGAAATAAAAAGTAACTCGCCAAAAAAGCAAGCAGGGAAGCGATCGCTGTATCCGCCAAACGCTCGCCGGCAACATTTGCCGCACCCAGTCCGAGGAAATGAAAAAGGATCAATACATAAGGCGTAAGGAAGATCACCATTACTATGTAATTGGTCGTTTTGAATGTATAGGAGCCAAGCATAAAAAATACCATCAATCCGAATAATACGTTGGTGTTATGGACGAATGCGAGAATTAATAAGCCAACTACGCCACCGCCGATTGTACCGACAAGCCGGTCGATATTTTTTTGTTTTGTCAGACTGAAACCCGGCTTTAAAATGATAATGATGGTCATCAATATCCAATAACTGTGATGGCCAGACGAAATTAATTTTGAGATCGCAAATCCAACCCCACAGGTAATCATCATTCGAAGCGAATGCCTGAACACAGTGGATTGGAACGTGAAGTTATTTTTTAAAACCACCCAGCTTATTTTTTGATGTGAAACAAAACGAGAATATTCTTTTCTGCTTCTCAACTTTCCTTCGGGCCTTGCCTCGCGTTGAAAATACTTTAATATCCGGTCTATTTTTTCATCAAGATTGCGCAGGTTTACCAATATTTTTTTTAGCATGATAGTGCTGCCGGTATCAGACAGCGCATCAATTTTTCTTTTTAAAACCACCAGTGAAGGAGTGATGTCAAATTGTCTTTTATAAAAGTTATTGGCTTGTATTTCTTCGCCAATATTATTAAGCTCCTGCGCAAGGTGTTTTATAATTATTGAAACATCTTCGAGGACGCCCGTGGAAGCGTATTTTTTTCTTAATGAATCATAGTCGTACCAGGTAGCCATTATATGTTCAAACAGATCTACGACATCTACAAAAGTAAGTACCAGCAAGCGGCCGGAGTGGGTTGATTCTTTTAGCAATTCCCGGTTTTTAAATAAGAGCTCGCGTACTGTGTCCTGGTTTTCATTTACCACCACTTGCTGATTGAGCAGTTTTTTGTACTGCGTTTCTAGATCAGACTGCGGGTTATACATTTCTGATTTGATCATTAAATAGCTGGCCGTTTCATGAATGCAATTACCTAGCGATCGTTGCGCCGGACGGTATGGTGTAATGCGGTAAAACACGAGTGCAACGGCCATATACCAAACGCCTCCGGCCAATGCAAGCAGGCTTTGCATCAGTGTTTCATACGGTGTGGCTACATAAGACATTCTTAAGATCATCATCAGCAATGCCGCCGTTCCTATTGATCCCGCACGGTTTCCATACACCGAAATAATGGTCAGTAAGAAGGTTGAAGCAAGAATCAATAAACCTAACAGCCACATACTGTGGTTTGCCAAACCGGTAAGCAAGGCCATTATAAAAATGAAAATGTTGCAGTACAACATTCCATTTCTTTTATGAATAACAGGGCCTGGGCCATCACTGATGCTCACGCATAGTGCGCCAAGAGAAAGCGTCATACCAACTTCCAGGTGCCCCAAAAAAGAAAATACAACAGCCGGGATAATAATTTCGAGCGTAATGCGAATGCCATCTGCCAAATATTGGCTAAACAGAAAGTATCGTATTTGTTGTGTGCGCTCCATTGATGATGCAAAGAAAGATAAAAATGATTTTCGAATTTTAGTAAATAAAAAGAGGCTTGTGAAAACACAAACCTCTTAGCAAAAAGAAAATTTATCTATCAGAGCTTATTGCCGTCTGCATCAAGTTCAATAATATCATAGCCGAGGTTTTTTATTCCGGGAATGATGTGCTCTTTATCGCCCACTAATAAAATATTCATTTTGTTGATATCGTAATATTTTTTTGCCAGCGCATCAATTTCAGCGGTGGAAATGGTATTTAGAATTTGTGTTTGCTTTTCTACAAAATCGGCTGGTAAATCATACATTAATATCCTGCCAATAAATGCAGCTTTTTGGCCACCCGTTTCATAATTCCTGGCATCACTCTGCCCGATGGAGTTTTTCATAAAAGCCACTTCATCATTGTCCGGGCCGCCCTGGTTATAGTTTTTTAAATCGTCCAGCAATGTGATCAATGCGCTATCTGTTGCGTTTGCGCGAATGCCGCTGCTAAAATAAAACGTGCCGGTATATTTATTTCCTCTAAAGCCAGACATGGCTCCGTAAGTCCATCCTTTCTCTTCTCTCAATTTAATATTTAAGCGGCTGTTAAAGCTTCCTCCTAAATTATAATTGGAAAGAACGGCTTTGTAATAGTCGCCCGTTGCATCATATTTTATATTGGTAACGTATCCTACACGAAATTCTGTTTGCGCTGCATTAGGAATATTCACTACATAAATTTTGGCTTTTTCAACAGCCGGAGCCGCGGGAACGGATGGAAGTGTAATGGGTTTTTTAGGCAATTGATTTAAAAAATTCAGCTGGGGCAAAACTTCATTTTCTTTTACGCTGCCCACTACTACAACCTGTGCGCCATCGGATGAAATCATCTGGTCGTAATAGTTTTGAATATCATTCAGCGTAATATTTTTTACCGTTTCTTCTGTGCCTCTGTCGGGAAGGCCAAAAATATTATTGTTGCCGTAATTAATTTTATCAAACACAATATTAGCTACCGATGAAGCCTGGCTTTTTGCATTTTTAATGCTTTCAATAGTTTGCCTTTTAATACGGTTGAACGCCTCTTCCGTAAACTTAGGCCTCAACATCATTTCCTGTAAAATGTTTAATGTTTTTGCAAGATTTTTAGACAGCGATTGAACTGAGAATACGATTGCATCAGTAGAATTATATACGTTAATCGAGCTGCCCAATTTTTCCAGGGCAAGGCTCACTTCTTCGCTGGTTCTGTCTTTGGTGTCTTCTGTCATCATAGAAGCGAACAAATTGGTTAGGCCAGCTTTCGACAAATTATTCTGTTCCAGTAATGTGCCTCCTTTTAAATAAATGTTCAGGTTCACTACGGGAATTTCGTTGTTCTCAACTCCTATTGCGGTAACGCCATCGGCCAATGTTTTCTTCCAAAAATCAGGCACCTTTACCACCGGGTTAGGCCCGGAAGGCGGCATTATTTTTCTATCAAAATTATCTTTTGGCTTATTGTATTTAAGGCCGTTGTACCCGTAATTCGGGCGAATATAATGCGTGGTATCCACCGAAAAATTATCGGCAGCAGCAATCAGGTCTTCTTTGCCCTTCGGCAATACACTAAGTACCACAGATGGTTTGTTTTTTATGTATTGGTTGTAAACGCGTAATACATCTGCTTTGGTGACTTTCTTATACATGTTTAGCAATTGGCCAATCATATTGGGGTTGCCGGTAAATGTTTCAAAATCTGCCAGCTGTGAGGCTTTGCCGGCCACACTTGCCAAACGGTTGATGGTGCGGCTTTCAAAACCGTTCTTAAATTTTTCAACATCATCATCAGTTACGCCACGTTTTTCAAAATCTTCTAAAGAAGCAGCTACCAATTTTTCCATATCGGCAAGACTGCTGCCGGGCAAGGGAGTAACCGTAAAACTAAAAACACCGGCAAGTTCATTAAGATTGCTATTAGCGCTTGCCTGTAAGGCCTTTTGTGGTTTTACCAAATTTTGGTAAAGGATTGATGTGCGGCCCTGGCCTATTACCTGCGCAAGGCATGCAAGCGGCGCCATATCTGCATTATAATCGGGTACGGTAGGATAAGTTATTTGCAACATTGGCAATTTTGCATAATTATCTACATAGCTTACATACTCTTTTTTGGCAAGCTTTACAGGCGGAAGTTGCACCGGTTTTACTTCCGGTCCGCGTGGAATGGAGCCAAAATATTTTTCAACTTTTTTAATAACTTCTTTGGTATTTACATCGCCGCCAATGGTAAGTGTTGCATTGTTGGGGCCATACCAGCGAAGAAAAAAGTTTTTAAGATCGTTTACATTTACCCTGTTCAGATCTTCGATATATCCGATGGTAAGCCATGAGTATGGGTGCCCGTAAGGATACAATGCTTTTGCGGTAACTTCGCGCGCAAGCCCGTAAGGCCTGTTGTCATAGTTTTGGCCGCGCTCATTTTTTACCGTTGATCTTTGAATTTCAAATTTAAATTGCGTAACAGCATCCAATAAAAATCCCATTCTGTCGCTTTCCAGCCAAAGCATTTTTTCCCATTGATTGCTGGGCACAGTTTCAAAATAATTGGTACGGTCAAGATTGGTACTGCCATTGAGTGTACCGCCCGATTCGGTAATAATTTTAAAATGCTCTTTGTCGGCAACATGATCGCTTCCCTGGAACATCATGTGTTCAAAAAAATGAGCAAACCCGCTTTTCCCGATTTCTTCACGTGCAGAGCCTACATGATACGTAACATCCACATGCACCACCGGATCGCTGTGATCTTCTGAAACAATTACGGTTAAACCGTTTGGCAAAACATATTTTTCAAAAGGAATAACAATTTCATCTCCTTTTTTAACCACTTTTTGAACCAGTTTTGCCTGGCCAAAAACAAACGCCTGCGCAGTAAATAACGCAGCCAGCGACAATACAATTTCCTTCATGCTTAATTTTTTTATTTTTCACAATATAAGCCTCCGGTATAAATGAACCGTATAAATTTGATGAAAGGTTTTAGAGCGATACGATACTGACTTTTAATAAGATCATATTGTTTTAATTTTAAAGCTGGAATTTTTAATGCCAAAAGCAGAACAAAAATGACGTTTCATAAGAAAGAAGAATTCGGTAAAAAAAAGCAGCATCTTGCTATGATGGCTAAAGCGATCTCGCATCCGGCGCGCATTTCCATTTTAAAAATTCTGGCAAAGAAAGAAAATTGCAATTGCAACGATCTTGTTGCTGAGCTTCCACTTTCGCAATCAACTGTATCGCAGCATTTAAAAGAATTAAAAAATTGTGGCTTGATTGATGGCAGCTCTCAGCGAACCAGCAGTATTTATTCATTAAATAAAAATGGCATTAAGGCTTTTGAGAAAGAATTTAAAAAGATGATCAAATCATTATCCCCCAAAAGCGACCTCAAAAAAGCGAAAATGTAGATTTTGGCTTTTGCCGTATAAGCTATTTTATAATGTGTTAAAACAACTCCCCAGGAAAGCGAAAATCTAGATTTTAGCTTTCTTCCAATTTCGGATTGTTAATCAAAACAGTTGTTTTTCCGCGTCCCGCAAATAAAATAACATCTTAAACCCATGCAGATTTTTTAATTTTGCCTATTAATTTTTAAGATGAATACGAAAGAAGAAGTATTAAAAGATGTAGTTATAAAATTTGCAGGCGACAGTGGAGATGGAATGCAGCTTACCGGAACCCAATTTACCAACAATACTGCTTTAATGGGAATCGATCTGGCCACTTTTCCTGATTTTCCGGCAGAAATAAGGGCGCCATTAGGAACGCTTCCTGGCGTAAGCGGTTTTCAGTTACGGTTTTCAAGCGATAGGATTTTTACACCCGGTGATACTTGCGATGTGCTGGTAGCCATGAATGCCGCTGCACTTAAAACGAATTTAAAATCTTTAAAGAAGAATGGAAAAATCATCGCCAATGTAGATGGCTTTGATGCAAAAAATCTGCGGCTCGCTAATTATCCTGATGGGGTAAATCCGTTGGAAAATGGCAGCCTTGAAGGTTATGACGTCATTAAGATAGATGTTACCAAAATAACCCGCGAAGCATTGAAAGATTTTTCGATGGGCACGAAAGAAAAAGACCGTGCAAAAAATATGTTTGTGCTGGGCTTTTTATATTGGATGTATAACCGCAGCATGGAAAATACCATTCGCTTTTTGAAGGAAAAATTTGCTAAAAATCCGGAGATACTGGATAGCAATATAAAAGTGCTGCAGGCGGGTTATAATTATGGCGATACCACAGAAATGTTTACCACACGTTATACTGTTGAAAAAGCCAAAATGCCATCGGGCAATTACCGCAGCATTATGGGCAACCAGGCAGTGGCTTATGGCTTAATTGCCGCATCTCAAAAAAGCGGTTTGCAATTGTTTTTAGGCTCTTATCCGATTACGCCGGCGAGCGATATTTTGCATGAATTAAGCCGGCATAAATCTTTTGGCGTAAAAACTTTCCAGGCAGAAGATGAGATTGCTGCCATTACTTCGGCCATTGGTGCATCTTATGGCGGAAGCCTTGGTGTAACTACTACCAGCGGTCCCGGAATGGCATTAAAAGCAGAAGCGATGGGTTTGGCGGTGATGCTGGAAATTCCGTTAATTATTTGCGATATACAACGAGGCGGCCCATCTACAGGCTTGCCCACTAAAACAGAACAAAGCGATTTATTGCAGGCATATTATGGAAGAAATGGCGAATGCCCGATGCCGGTAATTTCTGCTTCCACGCCCAGTGATTGTTTTGACAGCGGTATATGAAGCGGTGCGCATTGCTGTACAGCACATGACGCCGGTAATTTTTTTAAGTGATGGATATATTGCCAATGGCGCAGAACCATGGAAATTTCCCGAAAGCAAAGACCTGCCTGAAATTGAAGTGAATTTTAAAAAAGAATTGGGCGATCATGAAGAAATTTTTCAACCTTATTTAAGAGATGAAAAATTAGTTCGCCCATGGGCGATTCCCGGATTTGCAGGGCTTGAACACCGAGTTGGTGGGCTGGAAAAACAAAATATTACCGGTAATGTAAGCTACGATCCGGAAAACCACCAGCTGATGGTGAAGATCCGCCAGGAAAAAGTTGATAAGATAGCGGATTATATTCCTGAGCAACAAATTGATAACGGTCCCGAAAAAGGAAAAGTGCTGGTGCTTGGATGGGGAAGCACTTATGGCGCTATAAAAAGCGCAGTAGCCGAACTGCTTGCAGAAGGGCAATTGGTTTCGCATGTACATCTCCGTTATATTCGTCCTTTTCCAAAAAATCTTGGGTGATTTGATTAAAAATTTTGAACACGTGTTAATTCCTGAAATCAATAACGGGCAGTTAATAAAGATTATCCGTGATCAATATTTTGTAGATGCAAAAGGATATAATAAAATAATGGGAGTGCCTTTTACAAAACACGAACTGATAGAAGAAATTAGAAAGATGTTGCAATAGAGAGAACAAGCTCAGAAAGTTGATCACCGCCTTCTTTCCCTTCCAAGCGTTAAGCCTAGTTTTATATTAAAGGTAATGTATGCGTCATTGTTTTTGGGATTGCCGCGAATGCCATCGGGATGCGCTGTTTCTGCGCCAGGCTTATGGCGGTCGTTGAGCAATAAGGCTTGCGTAAGTTGAGTGCCCGATAAGTATTTAGCAAAAACAGATGGATCAATGTACCGGCCGCTTACATCATCAAGATAATCGGTTTGCAGGAACCTGTACACTAATTCGGCGCGGATATTTACCAGTGGCGATAAATCATATCTCCCGCCAATACCCACCGGAAAATTAAATTGCGAAAGTTTGTATTCTTTTGCCCTCGGATATTCCGCAAAGCCCTGGCCTTCGGTGTGCAAAGGTTGCAGATCAATATAGGTATTGTTTAGCTTGGCTTGTGGATTGAAATGAAAATATCCGATGCCTGCTAAAAGGTATGGTGATACTGCCGGTGGATAATGATCATCATTATAATTTCCAAAAATATAAAACGGGTGAATTTCTGCCAGCAGCGACACTTCAGCAATTGTACTTCTAAAACTTAGATTACGCTCATACCGCTGGTTAGTGGTGGGTGCTACTTTTTTTAAAATGCTATCGTATGCGTGGATCGATCCAAACGTACCTTCAATCCTTAAGCCAATAGAGTTCTTGTACATCGCATCAAAAAAAATGCCACCGCCTATCATGGTATTTTTCAGATTAAAATCTTTTACGCCTCTTTTACCAAGACCTTTTCTTCCGCCAACGTCGGTCATCGCATTCATCAATGAAAACGAACCGCCGATTTCATAAACGAATGCGTCTTCATAATAATTTCCGTCGTAAAAATAGTATTGGGCTTTTAACTGGCCCGCAGAAACCAGTAAAACGAGGAAAATGATAAATTTAACTTTCATAAAACGCAGTTATTTAGAATAGGGCAACGGGTTTTAATTCATAAAAATAAACACTATTTTTTGATAAATGTATTAACCACGCGTATTATAATATTTGCACACCGGTTTTAATCCACAAATGCCACATCTTGGATTTCTGGCCACGCAAACATAACGTCCGTGCAATATCAGCCAATGATGCGCCACATGGATGAGATCCCGGGGTAAATTTTTTACCAGTTGTTTTTCAGTTTCAAGAGGGGTTTTTGCATTGGTTACCAATCCAATTCGTCCTGCAACCCTGAACACATGCGTGTCAACGGCCATATTCGGCTGCCCGTCAACCACAGAAGTGATGACGTTTGCCGTTTTGCGTCCAACTCCGGGCAGTTTTACCAGTTCTTCAACCGTCATTGGAATTTCACCGTGGAAATCGCTCATAACCATTTTTGCCATTCCTATCAGATGGCTGGTTTTATTGTTAGGATAAGAAATGCTTTTGATCAACTGAAACAGATCTTCCGCATCGGCTTTGCTCAACGATTCAATATCCGGATAGCGTTCAAAGATGGCGGGCGTAGTAAGGTTCACGCGCTTATCCGTGCATTGCGCCGACAATATTACCGCTACCAGCAGCTGATAAGGGCTGTCGTAAAGCAGCTCTGTTTTAGCATCGGGACTGTGTAATACAAAATAATTTATTACGAACTGGTATCTTTCCTTTTTAGTCATAAAAAAAATCCCGCTTTTTGGGCGGGATAAAAATAATAGTTTGACTCTGAATTAATGTGAGTGAACTTGTTCCTGCTTCTTTGCGGCGTAATTTAAAATATTATTCACCGTCTCAGGTCTGGGTGACATATTGATTTCGTCCAGGCTGTTTTTTGCAGAAGCAAATTGTTCATACGTTTCACGCAAGTTCCAATCTGTTTCAAAAGCCGCTTTTAACGCAGCCGCCTTTTGCTCGGAAGTCTCATTATACAGGCATCGCACCAGATCTTCCGGAGTAATTTTAATCATAAATGTGTGGCTTTAATAAAAAATTAATATTCTATCCGAAATTAAAACGTGTCATTGTCAGAAATATTGTTTACGTGCGATCTATCTGATTGAAGATGAATCAAAAGTGACAATGAACAACTCCTCGTTATCTTTTTTCATCAAATATTTTTCCCTTGCATATTTTTCCAATGTTTCGGGATTGGTCTTTAAAAGCTTCAATTCTTTTTTTGTATTGCTTATTTGAAGAGCCATCGTTTTTTCACTTTCCTCCAGTTTATTCAATTCATTAATCCTTCTAAATTGCAGTGTTAAATCATTTCTGTCAAAGAACACCATCCATATAGCAAAAGCTATGCCTGTAAGCAAATACTTGTTCTTTAAAACGGGATGAATTTTTTTCATGTTGCGAAATAACGGGAATAATCAGCAGATATTGATCTCTTTATTTACCAAATTTAATTTTTCCTGTTGGAAAAACCGCACTGTCACCCAAGATTTCTTCTATTCTTATTAGCTGGTTGTATTTTGCGATACGATCTGTCCGGCTTGCAGATCCTGTTTTTATCTGGCCGCAGTTTAAGGCAACAGCAAGATCGGCAATGGTAGTATCTTCTGTTTCTCCGCTGCGATGGCTCATGATGGTATTATAGCCATTATTTTGAGCCAGAGTAACTGCATTTATGGTTTCCGTTAGTGTACCGATCTGGTTTACTTTTACCAGTAGCGCATTAGCAATATTGTCGTCAATACCCTGCTTGCAATCGTTTTACATTGGTTACAAAAAGATCATCACCCACCAGCTGAACTTTTTTTCCGATCTCTTCTGTAAGCATTTTCCAGCCTTTCCAGTCATCTTCAGCCATACCATCTTCAATAGAAATGATCGGATATTTTTTAACCCAGGTTTTCCAGTAATCTACCAGTTCCTCACTGCTCATTTTTTTGCCATCACTTTTATGAAAAATGTATTTTCCTTCTTTGGCATTCCATAGTTCACTGTTGGCTGCATCCATCGCAATCGCTACCTGGCACCTGTTTTATAACCTGCTGTATCTATTGCAGTCAACACGGTTTCTATTGCTTCTTCATTACTTTGAATATTGGGTGCAAAACCACCTTCATCGCCAACATTGGTACTATAGCCTTTCTTTTTTAATACAGATTTTAACGTATGAAAAATCTCAACACCCCAGCGCAACGCTTCACTAAAAGAGGACGCGCCAACAGGCATGACCATAAATTCCTGGAAATCTATTTTATTATCAGCATGTGCGCCGCCATTTAAAATATTCATCATTGGAATAGGAAGAATTTTTGCATTAGTGCCACCAATATATCTGTATAACGGAAGGTTTGCTTCTAGCGCGGCTGCTTTTGCAACAGCCAGGCTAACAGCCAGCATTGCATTTGCGCCCAGTTTACTTTTATTTTCTGTGCCATCTAATGCAATCATTTTGCTGTCAATGCCGGTTTGGTCTGCAACATCCCAACCGATCAGTTTATCTGCGATCAAAGTATTTACATTATTAACCGCTTTCAATACTCCTTTGCCATCATACACTTTTTTATCGTTATCACGAAGTTCCACCGCTTCGTGTATACCGGTGCTGGCGCCGCTTGGCACTGCGGCTCGTCCGAGAAATTCATTTTCTGTAAGAATATCCACTTCTACAGTTGGATTGCCGCGGCTGTCTAAAATTTGGCGGGCATGGATGTTTGCGATGTAACTCATTTTATAGGTTTTGTTGATTAATTGTTTTGAATGTTTGAGGTTAAGTTCCTGAATACCTCTTCAAGACTTTTACTCTTGCTCTGTAAAGAAATAATATCCAGATTATTTTGCAGACTAAATTCAAGCAAAAGCTTTTTTACCTTTTCAGGATCTAATGTTTGAATATGATATTGGTTAGATATTTCTTCTACATTTTCAACCTCAGGCAGGTTTTTTAATAGATCGATTTCTGTATGTTTTCCAAATTGCACCACTACCACATGAAAGGTTTTATTGGCAGATTGCAAATTAGCCAGGGTATCATCAGCAACAATAGAACCTTTATTAATGATGATCACGCGGTCGCAAATACTTTCTACTTCCTGCAAAATATGCGACGAAAAAAGAACGGTTTTATTTTTACCGAGATCTTTAATCACCTGTCTTATTTCTACAATCTGGTTCGGATCGAGGCCACTGGTAGGCTCATCTAAAATAAGCACCTTCGGATCATGAATCAGCGCCGCCGCCAATCCTACTCTTTGTTTATATCCTTTACTTAGCTGCCCGGTTTTTTTATTACTTTCTAATCTTAATCCCGTAAGGTCAATTACTTCTTCAATTCTTTTTTTTACGCCCTGTTTCATTTTATGAATGCCTGCAATAAATGAAAGATATTCTCTCACATACATTTCATAATAAAGCGGATTGCCCTCGGGTAAATAACCTATTTGCTTTTTGGTTTCCAGCGATTCTGTATTTACATTCATTCCGTTTACAGTTACATTGCCGGAATTAGCTTCCAGGTAACCGGTTACAATTTTCATCGTAGTGGATTTTCCGGCGCCATTTGGTCCCAGGAAACCAACGATCTCATTATCATTCGCCTTAAACGAAATATTATCTATGGCTTTTTGCCGGCCATAAATTTTAGTAAGATTGGATATGATAATCGACATGGGGAACAAATGTAAAACAGAAAAAGGAAAGTTGATCGTTCCCGGGACATCGCCTATGTTAACCTTTCTATACAGTTTTAACCGGTCTTCTTTTTTAGCCACTTAATTCAGTAAATTTGAATTTAAAAAAATAGAGAATGCCGGTATCAATTATATTTATTTCACTTTTATTTATGGGCCTTGGATTGATCGTGCAATTCAGGCTTAAAAGCAAATTTGCAGCCTATGCGAAAGTGCCCACCAGTAGCGGTTTAAGCGGAAAAGAAGTGGCTGAAAAAATGCTGCGCGATAATGGTATTCATGATGTAACTGTTGTGTCTGTACCCGGATTTTTAAGTGATCATTATGATCCAACAAAAAAAACGGTAAATCTTAGTCCGGATGTATATGAAGGCCGTAATATTTCGGCCGCTGCTGTTGCCGCACATGAATGCGGACACGCGGTGCAACATGCCACCGCTTATTCAATGCTTAGCCTTAGAAGCGCGCTCGTTCCGATGGTGCAAATAAGTACCAGTCTTGCTCAATGGGTTATTTTAATAGGGCTTGGACTGTTTAGTTTTGGCGGAGGAAATTCAACTGTTTTACTGATAGGAATTATCTTATTTGCTGTCTCCACGCTTTTTTCTGTAATTACTTTGCCTGTAGAGTTTGATGCTTCTGCAAGGGCATTAAAATGGCTGGATTCTTCTCACATTACTTTGCCACAAGAGCATGAAAAAGCAAAAGATGCACTAAAGTGGGCCGCGCTCACTTATGTGGTTGCGGCACTTGCCTCCATTGCAATGCTGGTACAATACATTTTAATTTACCAGAACAGGAGAGATTAATTGTTCAGATAAGCTAAAAAATAGATTTTAGCTTATCTGAACAATAGAGTAAAATTTATTTACCGCCTGAAGGCAATTCAGCTTTTGTTTTATTAATAACTGAAGTTACACCCGATATTACACCGGCAATATCAGAAAGATCTGCAGGTACGATCATCGTGTTATTTGTTTTGGCCAGCTTTCCGAATTCAGTAAGATATTGCTCCGCGATGCGAAGGTTTACTGCATTCATTCCGCCTTCCTCATTGATGGATTGAGCAATTTCCCTGATGCCTTTTGCAGTGGCTACAGCCACCATTTCAATTTCAGCAGATTTTCCGCTTGCCTCATTTATCCGGCGTTGTTTTTCTCCTTCAGATAAGGCAATGGTTTGTTGTTTTTCACCTTCTGCGCGGTTTATTTTTGCTTGTTTATCACCTTCCGATTCCGCTATCAAAGCTCTTTTCTCACGCTCCGCACGCATTTGTTTTTCCATTGCATCTCTGATGCTTTGTGGCGGTGAAATATTTTTTACTTCATACCGCGAAACTTTTATACCCCATGGTCCGCTGGCTTTATCAACCGCTTCTACAATGGTAGCATTCACGGTTTCGCGTTCTTCAAACGTTTTATCTAATTCCATTTTACCAATTACACTGCGCATGGTTGTTTGCGAAATTTGTATCACAGCAAACCGGTAATTATCAATTCCGTAAGAAGCTTTTTGCGGATCAATTACCTGCAGGTATAAAATTCCATCAACTTCCACGGCGATATTATCCTTTGTAATACATATTTGCGAAGCAACGTCAATAGCCTGTTCTTTCAGATTTTGCTTGTAAGCGATTTTATCGATAAATGGAATTAAAATATGAAATCCGGCATCCAGCGAGCGGCTGTATTTTCCCAATCTTTCTACAATATAAACAGAGCGTTGCGGCACTACTTTAAATGTAGAAAGGAAGGCTATCAATAAAAATAAAATTAAGACTACAAGAATAATAGTTGACGACATCATAACTTTTTAGTTGATTTTACAATTAATAAAATACTATCATTTCCGATGATAGTTACATTTTCACCTTTCTCAATAACATCTTCTGAAGCGGCCTGCCAGCTTGTTCCTTTAAATTCAACTTTGCCATTTTCACCCGGAGCAATTGGCGTTTCCGCTTTTGCTGTTTTGCCCAAAAATTCATCTTCCAAAAGCTCGGTTGAATGTTTTTTCTTCCATAATATTTTAGAAAGCCATTTTCTTAAAAGAAGAATGCTCAGTACAGAGCTGATAACAAAAATGATCAATTGAACATTGATCGGAACATCTAAGAAAAGAGAAAGAACCGCAACGAACCACGCTCCGACGGCGAAAAAGAAAAGGATCAATCCCGGCACTACAAATTCCAGCAGAAAAAGCAAAAATCCTATGATAAACCAGATAACCGCGGCACTCAGGAACTTCTCCATTTTGAATTGTTAGTTGTTTGGTAATTGTGGAGTTTCAAATATAGAAATAATAAAACTAAAAAGGCGAATGAATGTGCATTAAGAAAAACTACATTTTAGCTTATATGAACCGAAAAGTAAAAGGCAGAAAATCAGTAATAGATTAAAAACTACAATTTTAATTTTTAGAAGACATGCGAAAGAAGTCAAAATGTAGATTTTTCAATTAATTCAGAACAAAATTTTTCCCGGTCAGCAAAACAATAATCTCACAAGAGATAGGATAGATCGTTATCTGCAGAGATTTCTTCGCGAACAAAAGACACTTCATTTTTTTCTTGCTGAAATAAAATTGCCGGCGTATCTCCCAAAAATTTCAGCACATTATTTTCCATTAATAACGCGGTTCCTTCGGGTAAGCAAACAACCGCAATCCCTGGGTTCATTTTCACAAATTCTTCTAATCGCTGGTCGCGCGTTTCGCCATTAAATCCTTCGGCTATCTGATTGATGTAATGCGGGTTGATCTGAAAAGGAAATAATCCCAAAGCTTTAAAGCTTTTTGGTTCAATAACCGGCATATCATTCGTTGTGCCTATCGTTGGCCCGGTAATATTAGATCCTGCGCTCCATCCTATATAAGGCACGCCGGCATTCACTTTATCGCGAATATAAATCTAATAAATTCAGTTGATAAAGATCGTGCAGCAATTTAAAAGTATTGCCGCCACCAACCATTATAGCGTCGCATGCTTCAATAACTGAATGTGCATTTTCGGGCAATACTGCATGGATAGCGTACGGAAATTTATTTAAAGCTGATCTCACTAACGAGGTATATTCTTCATAACGATTATCAACAGACGCAAAAGGTATAAAAGCTATATTGAGCGTTTTTGTTCCCAGGAATTTTCCTATAGTAAGCGCGGCAGTTTCCAGGTAGGCTGATCGCCCTGTTTTTGAACTGCTCAATGCAAGAACGCGGTTGAAAGACATAATAATTTAATTTTTTTTTGATAATATTTTCCAGCTAATGTATAGCTGTTCTATAAACAAATAATTGCTCAAATATAAAATGGATGACGCAATAAAACCATGACAAACAAATTGTTAAACCCTTCTCTTTTAGCTTTCTGCAGCTAACTTTTGTCCATTTCCATCAGTCTAAGTAACAGAAAAAATTAAAACAAATTTTATGAAAACGCTATTAATAATTTTGATGTCATTAACGCTATCGTTAGGGGCATCTGCTCAGCGCAAAGGTGGCCGTTTTTATGGCCCCGTCACCCGTGTTTATGTAACTCCTTTTAACTATGGAATTGGGTTTGGTTATCCGTACATTGGTTACCCGTATTTTGGCTATCCTTATTTTGGGTATGCTCCTTTCGGTTACGATTATTCCTATCGCCAGAGCAGAATGCCGTACCGGCTTAGCTTGCAAATAGATGCGATAAAAAGCGACTATCAGCATCAAATAAAAGCTACAAGAAAAGATAAAAGCATTACGCACGCGCAACGCAGGCAAAATATCCGGTCATTAAAAGATCAGCGAGATAAGGATATTGCAGATGCGAAAATGAACTTTATACGTTCTTCACAAAATAACGGGCGGGGAATGAATCGAAATCCCGGAAATAACAATCAGAATAACAATAATCGGAACAATCAAAACCCGGATAATACTGATTCTTCAGGAAGCAGTTTTAGAAGTTAACAGGTCATCAGCCAAAAAACACCAGTAAATAAGGATCCATGATTAACATTGTGGATCCTTTATTTATGCAAAAATTTTTAGTGCGCTTAGAGGATTTTAGTAATAAGGATCAGCTTGTTTGTTGGATAAAAACTCAGATAAGCCAGAATGTAGATTTTACAATTTTATCTCCTCGTCACTCTTATCATAAAAGTGAAATTCAGTAAGATGATAATTGCTGTTGGATGTAATTTTAATTTTCTGTTTAAATTTCCAACTCCATTTTAATCGTTTGGATAGAAGTCCTTTGGTGAGGTATGCGAAAAGTATGGGATGAACTTCAATGGTAAGTCCTGAATGCTTCTGCATAATAAGATAGCTCAGATTTTTTTCTATCTCATCTTCCAGAACAAGCGTTGATGAAATTTTTCCGGTGCCTTCGCAACTTGGACAAACTTCAAGCGTGTTGATGTTCATCTCAGGCTTCATACGCTGCCGGGTAATTTGCATCAGCCCAAATTTACTGATGGCGAGCACGGCATGTTTGGCCCTGTCTTGCCGCATAAATTTCTCCATTTGGTCGGCAAGCTTCTTCTTATTCTCAGGCAATTTCATGTCGATGAAATCAACAACAATTATCCCGCCTATGTCACGCAACCGAAGCTGGCGCGCTATTTCAGCCGCGGCTTCTAAATTCGTTTCAAAAGCGTTTGTTTCCTGGTTGTTGCCTACGCTTTTATAGCCGCTGTTTACATCTATTACATGCAGGGCTTCTGTATGTTCAATGATAAGATAGGCGCCGCTTGGCAAATTAACTGTTTTGCCAAAGGAAGCTTTTACCTGGCGGGTAATTCCGTAGCTGTCAAAAATGGGAGATCCATTGCTGTGAAAAGAAAGAATATCAGATTTTTCGGGAGCAATCTTTTGCAGATACGTTTTGGTATCGTTGAAGATATTTTTATCGTTTACAACAATCTTATTGAAATCTTCGGTAAGAAGATCGCGCAAAATACTGTTGGTTTTACCCTCTTCGCTCATAATTTTTGCAGGAGGAATGGCGCCTTTCAGATTTTTCTGAATATTTTTCCAGGTATTGATCAGCCCTAACAGATCTTCATGCAGTTCGGTGGTATGTTTGCCTTCTGCGGCAGTGCGCACAATTACGCCAAAATTTTTGGGCTTTATCGCTTCTATTATTTTTTGAAGGCGCTTTCTTTCTTCAGAAGAATGGATCTTGCGCGAAACAGCGATAATATCATTGAAAGGAGTAAGCACCACAAACCTGCCTGGCAATGAAAGCTCGCAGCTAAGTCGCGGGCCTTTTGCCGCAATGGGTTCTTTTAAAATCTGAACCAGGATGTTGGGCTTGCCACTCAATACTTCAGCAATCTTTCCTGTTTTTACGATTTCCGGCTCAACTGTAAATGAAGAGAAATCGAATTCTGCATCAGACTTATCATTCATTGCCGCCTTGGTGAACTTCAAAATTGAGCGCACGTAGGGGCTCAAATCGGAATAGTGTAAAAAGGCGTCTTTTTCAAAACCTACATCTATAAAAGCAGCGTTAAGCCCGGGAATTAATTTTTTTACTTTGCCAAGGTACAAATCGCCCACCCCAAAACTTGCGTCTGCATTTTCATTATGCAATTCAACAAGCTTTTTATCCTCAAGTAAGGCTATTTCAACTGCCTGGGGGGCAGCGTTTATTATAAGTTCCTTGTTCAACTCAAAATCTTTTAATTAATTGCTTATCTACACTGAAGGAAAAAGATAAAAGCCGGTATTACCGGCATAGGAAAGTTGCAAAGTAATGAATTACTTCTTCTTATGACGATTCTTCCTTAAACGCTTTTTACGCTTATGAGTGGCGATTTTATGGCGTTTTCTTTTTTTACCACAAGGCATAACTGAGTATTTTAATAATTTTTATAAAAAAAGATAAAATAGTAAATATCTACTTCATCAATGTTGCAATATTGAAAACCTTAATGGTTATCATTCAGCGCTTTTATTCTTTCATCCACTTCTTTGCTGTAGGCCGGGTTGTTTACCAAATGTTTACTTTGCTGGTACCATTTGATGGCATTCTGTTTATCGCCTGTAGCGGCATAAGCATCTGCCAGCCACGAAACCGCTTCTAGATTATGCGGATCGAATTTTACAACCTTATTCAGTCTTTCAATTCCCTTTTCAGTCTGGTTGGAAATTACTGCGCCAATTCCTAAAACCATCTGCGCCTGCATGTTGTTAGAATCTTTTCGCACTACTTCAAGCAATTGCTGAATTCCCTTCATCGTTTGCTGCGCATCTCCAATCATTCCTTGTCCGTAAACATAGCAACTTCCTAATCCAACTTTAAGGTCATCATTATCTGGGTTGATCTTTAAAGCTCTTTCAAAAAGGTTGGCAGCGGTTTCTGCTTCCCATGCTTTTATGTCCGTTTTTGTCTCTCTCCTCATGTTCTCTAAAATTAAACGGGCAGCAAAGGTGAGGTTTTTTTCCGAATTATCCAATTTAGCTGATTCACTTAAATAATAAGCGTATGGAATAAAAGCTGCTACAGAGTCTTTCCAAAAGTTGGCCAGGTTGGTATATTGATTTTCTGATTGTTTTTTTACATCGCCGCGGCTAATGTTATTCTCCAGATTGCTAACATATAAAAGCTGCGTTGCAGATAATTTTTGCTTTTCGTCTTTTATGGCAGATTGTACGTTAAATGCGGGAGATTCTGCTTTTGATGCGGTTGCAATTTCGGGTTTTTCGGACGATGTTTTTCCAAAGATCAGTAAGCCAAACAACAAAACAAGCGCGGCACCGGCAAGGATAATACGTTTTATCAAATCTAAATCGAGGGAGGTTTTTTTAGCCCGGTTGCAAAGGTAAGCTATTCAGCTTTTTTTTGGATATTCTTGTCTTTAATTTCAAGCACAAATTCTTTTGCAGGCTTAAAAGCGGGAATATAATGCTCAGGAATTTCAACCGCAACATTTTTTTTGATGTTTCTGCCAATTTTAGCCGCCCTCTTCTTAGTTACAAAACTTCCAAATCCCCTGATGTAAATATTTTCGCCCTCGCCAAGGCTGCCCTTTACTTCTTTAAACAAAGTTTCCAGCGTTACCAAAACATCCACTTTGGGAATTCCTGTTTTTTCGGCTATCCGGTTTATAAGATCTGCTTTTCTCATTTTTATCTTTTGAATTGAGATTGAAAAAAATAAAATTCTATGTGATAAGATGTTGAACCAGGTCTAAAGCAAATTTAACGATCTTTATTTAAAAACCTGTTCTAATATATATTGCACATGTTATTTTTTTATAATTGTTAAAAACACCTGAAAATTTTGTACCGATCAGTGGAAAATAAAAATTTTTTTTCAAAAACACTTCTTGTTTGGAATCGCACTGAAAATGTACGAAAAATGCCCTGGAAAGGAGAAGAAGATCCTTATAAAATTTGGATAAGCGAAATTATACTGCAACAAACCCGCGTGCAGCAAGGACTGGCTTATTACGAGCGTTTTATTAAAACGTTTCCTGATGTACAAACGCTTGCAACCGCAAAGGATCAAAGTGTTTTCAAGCTTTGGGAAGGTTTAGGTTATTACACGCGATGCAAAAATCTAATTGCTTCGGCAAAATACATCCACGAAAAATTAAACAATCAGTTTCCTGAAAAATACGAAGATATTTTAGCATTGAAAGGCATTGGAAACTATACAGCATCGGCCATCGCTTCGTTCGCTTTTAATAAACCTTATGCGGTTTTGGACGGAAATGTCTTCAGGGTTTTATCGCGTTTTTTCGGTATCGAAATTCCAATAAATACTACCACCGGAAAAAAATATTATGCCGAATTGGCCCAAATGCTTCTTGATAAAAAAAATCCGGCGGAATACAACCAGGCAATAATGGATTTTGGAGCAGTTATTTGTAAACCCGCTCTGCCACTATGTTATGAATGCCCTCTTCAAAAAAAATGTGTGGCTTTTTTAAATAACAAGGTTTCGGTTTTACCCATCAATGAAAAAATAATAAAACAGAAAAAGAGATTTTTTAATTATTTGATTGTTGAATACAAAGACAAAATTTATGTAAGAGAAAGAACTGAAAAAGACATCTGGCAAAACCTGTTTGAATTTATTTTGATTGAAACAAATTCATTGGCCGATGCAAAGGATTTTTTAAAAGATGAAAGGTTCCTGTCAGCTTTTGAAACAAGCCATTTTGTAGTAAATCGTATTTCTAAAACGTATACTCAAAAGCTAACGCACCAGCTTGTTTCAGCCCGGTTTTTTCACATTAAAATCGATCAGAAAATGACGTGCCTGAAAAATTTTCAGCTGGTTTCTAAAAAGCAATTAAACAAGTTTCCTTTTCCCAAAATTATTACCAGTTATCTGGGTGAAGAAAAAGCGTAAAATCTACATTTTGGCTTCTGCGGCGGCGCATTTTAATTATTCAAAACGAATTCAATTTTAAATCTGTTTATTTTGCCGGCTTGCGCTTTGGAAAGATTTTTATCTGAAACCCGATGGTAGTCAATAAATCAGCCTCAAATTGCAAATTTATTGGCTCTTATTTGAAAGATAAAAATGTATCTTTAAATTTGATTCGATATAATTTTTAACTGAAGAAAACAAGAAGTTATGCGTGGAGTAAACAGGGTTGTATTAATTGGTAACCTCGGCAAAGATCCGGACATCCAATATCTCGAAGGAAATATTCCTGTGTCAAAATTCCCTCTGGCCACAACAGAAACTTATAAAGACAAAACGGGCAAATTGGTTTCGCAAACCGAATGGCATAATGTTGTATTATGGCGCGGCCTTGCGGAACTGGCTCAAAAATATTTGCACAAAAGCAGTCTTGTTTATATTGAAGGACGGTTAAAAACACGGTATTGGGAAGACAGGGATCATAACAAAAAAGTGGCCACCGAAATTATAGCTGACAACCTGATTATGCTCGATAAGCGTTCAGATATCCATCCCGGCGATGAACATACAGGGCCTGTTCCGGGAATTTCATTGGATGAGGGCCATGAAAAATTTCCCGAGTAAAACCACCACATCGTTAACTTAAATTTTTTGTTTTGGATTATCACGTAGTGACTACCATTTTAATTTTCATTTTACTGGTTTTATTTCTTTTGTCGTTTTTACTGGCGGGCTCAGAAGTGGCTTTCTTTTCGCTGACTGTAAAGGATATTAACATGCTTAAAACCCGCCAGCAAAGCTCTTATAAACGCATTGTAAATCTGCTGGAATCGCCAAAAATTTTGCAGGCTTCGTTGCTGATCGCTACTTGTTTGGTCAACATTGGCATTATACTTATTTCCAACACATTGCTCAACGAATGGGCCGTTGCGTTAGGCATGAATCGATTGCTGGAATTTCTTATAAAGGTGGCCGTTATCACGGTTGTATTGGTAATGTTTGCCGGCGTGCTTCCTAAAGTTTGGGCCTCGCATCATAAAATTTGGTTTGCCTCCACTGCCTCCATGGTAGTTAGTATTTTCAACAGTATTTTTTTTAAGCTCAGTTCGAGGATGGTTAGTTTGGGCGATAAAATCGAAGGCGGATTTAAATCGGGCCCCGCATCTACCGAAGATACCCAGCTTGATTATGCAATCGATTTGTTGTCGGATAACGAAGCCACCAGCGAAGAAAAACAAATTTTAAAGGGCATACGCAAATTCGGAAATACAACAGTAAAACAAACCATGCGGCCACGCCTGGATGTTAGCGGCATCGAAGTAAATACACCGTTCGCAGGCGTTATGGGTAAGGTTCAGGAATATTCGTATTCGCGCTTGCCGGTTTATAAAAATAATCTTGATGAAATTGTAGGCATGTTGCATACAAAAGATTTGCTTCCTTTTTTAACAGAACAAAACTTTGACTGGCAAACGCTGATGCGGCCTGTGTTTTATGTGCATGAGCAAAAGCTGATCGAAGATTTGTTGCAGGATTTTCGCAACAAGAGAATTCACATGGCGGTAGTGGTTGATGAATTTGGAGGAACGTCCGGCATTGTTACGCTCGAAGATATTATGGAAGAAATTATTGGTGATATACAGGATGAGTTTGATGACGAGCAAAGTGTAAATAAAAAGATAGACGACTATAATTATATTTTTGAAGGAAAAACAATGATCCAGGACGTGTGCAAAGCGCTTCATATTCCTGCGCATACATTCGATCTTCTTCGCGGAGAAAGTGATTCGCTCGCGGGGCTCGTTTTAGAAATTGCCGGCGAATTCCCTAAAATAAACCAGGAGTTTGTTACACAAAATTATATTTTTACGCCGCTTGAGATCAATAAAAACAGGATCGAAAAAGTGAAGATCACTGTGAAACCGAAACAAAGCGCTTAAGCTTTCTTTAAAAATAAATCCCTAATGAAATATATCTTTTCTTTGATTTTTCTGGCTTTGACTGTTGCCTGTAATTCAACATACACATCAAAAAAAGAAGGTTATTATAAAATTGATTTTCCCAAAAGAGCTTATACAGTTTTTAATGAGCCATCATATCCATACACTTTTGAATATCCCGTGTATGCCAGGATAGCAAAGGATTCTGCTTATTTCGACAGCGCCTCCGCTAATCCATACTGGATCAATATTGTGTTTCCTTCTTTCAATGGAAAAATTTTTATCAGCTACAAAGCCATTGGCGGAACCTCAGTATATAAGGTGAAGAATGCAGGCGGTGGTTACAGGGATTCTATCGGCAAAAACAATTTTGAGAAAATGGTAAATGATGCTTACAATCTCACTTATAAAAATGATATAAAAGCCTATTCAATTGAAGATAGTGTAATACATACGCCTAATAATATTTCAGGAATATTCTTTAGGCTTTCAGGAAATGTGGCTACGGCCAAACAATTCTTTTTGTCCGATACAACGCATCACTTTTTGCGAGGCGCATTGTATTTTGATGCCACGCCCAATGAAGATTCGCTTCGCCCGGTAAATGCTTTTTTGCAGGAAGACATGAAACATATTATTAACACATTGAAATGGAAATAATGGCTTTCCAATTGATGCATTCAAACAAGCCATTTTGTAGAAAACAAGCATTTACAGAGCAGGCGGGATATAACTAATAAATGCCATTCGATCTCTGTCGCAATTTCATCGTGCGGCGATAACAGCAATCAATTAATTTTGCAACATGAAATTATTACTTTCATACTTAAAGCCTTATAAATGGCTGATAGCATTGGCACTGTTTCTTGCAGCAATAAACCAGGTTTTTTCTTTATTTGCTCCATGGATTACAGGAAGAATCCTTGATTTATTTGCTAACCATCCGCATGTTTTTCCCGACAAGACCCCAAGAAGCCAAAGCGAATTTTTTTTGGGCAATGGTACTTATCATGGATTGTTGTTTTTTTTGATGTTATTGATAGGCACGGCAATGGTAAGCCGTATTGCCAAAGCATTCCAGGACTATTTTGGAAATGTTCTGATCCAAAAATTTGGAGCAACAATTTTTACTGATGGCCTCAAACACAGCATGAGGCTGCCTTACCAGGATTTTGAAGACCAGCGAAGCGGTGAAACCTTATCCATTCTCACCAAAGTAAGAGCAGACACAGAAAAATTCATTACTAATTTCATAAATGTTTTTTTCATCATCATTGTAAGCATTGTCTTTATTTCCGTTTATGCGGTCAGGCTTAATTGGGTAATTATGCCTGTATATGTGATTGGTATTTTGTTAATAGCTGTTGTTACAAGTTTTCTGAGCAAAAAAATAAAAGTTATTCAAAAAACTATAGTTTCCGAAACCAATGCGTTAGCCGGAACTACAACTGAATCGTTACGGAATATTGAACTTGTGAAAAGCCTTGGCCTGACTAACCAGGAAGTGGATAGACTCAACAATAACACATTTAAAATCCTGAACCTGGAATTGCGTAAAGTAAAAAGTATACGTACTTTAAGTTTCATCCAGGGCACGATGGTTAATTTTTTGCAACAGGTAATCACATTCACTTTATTATGGCTAATATTCAAAAACTCTATTACGCCGGGCCAGTATCTTTCTTTGATGTTTTATAGTTTTTTTCTTTTTGGGCCAATGCAGGAAATAGGGAATATTATTATTTCTTACCGCGAAGCCGAAGCTTCGTTAAATAACTTTCATACATTGATGTCGAAAGCCCCGGAGTTAAAGCCTGTGAAACCGATAACATTTGGAAACATTGAAGAGTTGGAATTTATCAATGTAAAATTTAAGCATCAATCCGCGCAGCAACCCGCTTTAGTTAATATCAGCTTTGATGTAAAAAAGGGAGAAACCATTGCGTTTGTTGGCCCTTCAGGCTCAGGAAAAACCACGCTGGTGAAGCTTTTAGTAGGGTTATATATTCCGCAGCAAGGCAAAATTTTATATAATAATATTGACAGGAAAGACATAGATTTTGATGTGCTGAGAACGCAGATTGGTTTTGTAACGCAGGATACACAATTGTTTGCGGGCACAATAAAAGAAAATCTTTTGTTTGTAAACCCAAACGCAACGGATGCCGAAATAATTGATGCGCTGAGAAAAGCAGCCTGCTTCAGTATTTTAGAGCGTGCCGATAAAGGAATTGAAACAGTAATTGGTGAAGGAGGTATAAAAATTTCAGGCGGCGAAAAACAGCGATTGTCCATCGCACGCGCGCTGCTTCGCCATCCGCATTTATTAATTTTTGATGAGGCAACGTCATCGCTCGATTCATTAACAGAAGAGGAAATCACTAATACGATCAAAGATGTTTCTTCTAAAAAAGAACAGATCACCATTTTAATTGCTCACCGGCTAAGCACCATTATGCACGCCGATAAAATTTATGTTTTAGAAAAAGGCGAAGTGGTTGAAACCGGCAACCATGAAGATCTTATCTCACAAATGGGATTGTATTACGCCATGTGGCGCCAGCAAATTGGCGAAAGAAAAAAATCGGTTGTTCAGCCGTCGCTTAATTAAGGATGATGATGAATTTCATATAAGTCAAAATGTAGAAAATGCAATTGCGCCAGGCTTTTATAATAATGGCCTGGCGCAATTGCTGTATAAAATATTTAAAATACCAACGGAACGTTCAACCGGATACTAAAATTTCTTCCCATATTATAAATGCCACTTCTTCCTGTGGGATTGTTTGGATATTGTTCAAAATATTTTAGCCTGTTTAGGTTTGACTGATAAGCCACGTTAAACAAATTGTTTCCCAGCAACGAAAGAGTGAAAACGGTTTTTCCGCCTTTGTTTTTAACATCGGTGCCCGCTCCCGCATTAAATAATTCATAACCGGGTGTAGGAGTTTCCGTATCGTTTTCAAGGTAAGCGCGGTCCTGTTTTGCATAAACTTCAAACTGAGCCTTAACAAATGTGTTGGCGAAAATGCGGCCTGTTTTTTTGATGTTAACCCGCAGTTCAGAAATAGTGTGCAACGGCGGAATAAGTGGCAAATATTTAGCGCTGTCTGAAATTTTTCCCATGCCGCTTACACCTTTATTGGTTCCATAAACAAGAGATAACGAGTTTTCAAAATGCAGCCAGTCGAGCGGATGCGGATGAATATCAACGGTTAATTCTCCACCACGCAAGTTGGCTTTTGCAGCTACAAATTTAAATGTCTGGCTGCCGGGCACAATCACCGAATCCCCACCGGAACTGTTTAATAATTTTTGATTGTAGATGTAATTTTGAATATCGTTATTAAAAATATCCGCGCTTATTGTTACGTGTGTAGAATTGTAAGTAATGCTAAAGTCTTCCTGCAAGTTAAATTCCGGCTTCAGGTTTAGGTTGCCGATTTGATACATGTTTGTTCCGGGATGGGCGCCATTTGCAGAGATCTCTGAAATGTTGGGAGCCCTGAAACCTCTGCCAATATTGGCTTTGAAGCTCCACTCATTATTTATTCTATAAGAAAATCCCAGGCTGCCGCTTGCGCCTGAAAACGTGTGCCGGTAATTGTAAAACGGATGATCGGCTCCAACGGTATCTGCCCCATAAACTGCGTGCTCAAAACCTGTAGCAGGATTAGTAGCGGTGTACAAGCCATCATTTTTAAAATCTCTTATGTCGTACCTGAGGCCTCCGGCAATCTCTAAATTGCCTAAAGATTTTTTTGCATAAATGAAGGGGCCAATGTCGAGTTGATTGTAAGAAGGAATAACAAATTCAGTTCCTTTATTCACTTTATTAAGCTGATACATTCCATTGATACCGGCGGTTACACTTAATCTGTTCAGCTCACGGAAATAATATTTTGCATCATAGCTATAGGTTTGCAGTTGAAGATATAACCCGGGAATTTCCGATTCGGGATGGCTGTACTCTTTTCGTAAACTGTTTTGAAAAGCCAGGTTTAACGTCAATCTTCCTTTTCCCAGTAAAAAATTATTGGAGCTGTAAACCCTGTAGTGTTCTACATGCTGATGAATTTTAGAAATTTTGTAGGAGTTCAGTTCCGCATCGCTAACTATGGGGCGATAAGTATCTTCTTCGGTAATTTGTTTGGTGAATTTTCTGGTGGCCGAGTCGCGGCTGCCATCAGGAATTTCCTGCAAGTCATTAAATAATGAAATTCCCAAATGGCTGTAACCCCATCTTTTATTAATACCAAAATTGGCGGAGGCATCAGTTTCTGCAAAGCCGGTATTATACACACGGCCATCGTATTTGTTTTTATAATTGGTGGCAAGCTTATGGGTAAAAGTGGCGCCCCAGGTTATATCATTGTTGTGCCCCGCAATGCTTGCAGAGTTTTCTATAAGCCGGTTATTAGTTTGATATTCATTCAAAATATTTCCAACTGTTTTTCCCTGCGCCGGTGGATTGGCAGGAATAAAGTTTATAACTCCGGCCACCGCATCCGATCCGTAAATGAGACTGGCGGGGCCTTTTATCACTTCCACTTTGTCTACGGTGTTCTCATCTATTTCGATACCATGCTCATCGCCCCATTGCTGTCCTTCCTGCCGTACGCCGTCGTATAAAGTAAGAATTCTATTAAATCCAAGTCCACGGATAAAAGGTTTCGAAACATTGGGGCCGGTTGTAACAGCGCTTACACCGGGTACTTTTGCAATTGCGTCAATCACATTGGTATTTAAATTTTGCTGAAGATATTCTTTGCCAAGAGATACGATTGGTATTGGATTTCTTCTTATTGAAGTGGCTTTTGACGAACCGGTTACCACAATTTCACTTTCTTCGGTTATTGAAATTTCCATTGAAAAATTTTCAATTTTGTTCTGGTTGAAATCAATATTTTGAAGGATGGTTTTATAGCCGCTGAATTTTATCTCCACAAGAAATGTTCCCGCAGGAATGCCGGTTATCTCGTAATTTCCATTGTCGGCCGCAATGCTTCCTTTCCTGATATCGGAAATGTAAACCGAAGCGCCTCCAAGGTTTGCGCCTGTTGCGCTGGTTATTTTCCCCGAAAGAGAAAACCTTCCCGAATTTTTTTGCGCAACAGCATTCGTCGATAAAAAACACCAGTAAACACCTATAAAAAGCGTTTGAATTATTTTCATTTGTAATTTTTTAAACATTGCAATAAGGACAGGTATGAAGGGCAAACGCTTAAGTGGTAAGCGAAAATGTAGATTTCTTCATATCTGGTTGGAAGAAATCGGCAACTTAGGGAGATGATTATGCCAAAACCGGGGGGCCTCTTAAACCGAAAGATAAAAGCCTGTTGCAATAAATGTGGGGTGTATTTTCTGAAGAATAATTTATAAAAACGCGGATGACCTTTTCAACTGAAATTTCGCTGGCGCCGATGTAGGGCAAAATAACTACCGTACTGTTGCAATGACAATCTATTCCCGAAACGCTTAATTGAGGAGCGTCGATAAGTACTGATGTTTTGGTTACAACGTCGTGATGGTCTGCAAATATTTTGTGCAAAAATCGTGTAGGAGTATTGCTTAAAGCGAAGATTGCCAAAAGCAAAACCGCAAAACAGTTTTTTATGTAGCGATGACGTTGCAACGTTTGAGAATTACCGCAAAAATAAGAGATTAAAGGTTAATGATCATGTTTAAAACACATTATTTAAAAGCGGAATAGATTTTGCCATTAAAAAACCGGCTCATATTTAATCAACATTTAAAATTTTTATTTATGCCAATCGTAAAAGTAATTGAAGTAATTGCATCTTCTACAGAAAGCTTTGATGATGCCGTAAAGAGCGCTGTTGCCGAAGTGTCAAAAACAATTAAAAATATTGATTCAGTTTATGTAAAAGATTTCAAGGTTCATGTAAAGGATGAAAAGATAACATCCTACGGCGTTATCTGCAAGGTATCGTTCAGGGTGCAGGATAAATAATTTCTGTTTAATTTATCGGATTTGTTTCACGGCATTTGTGGTGTGGAAAATTAACCTGAAAGAGAGTGCGCTCTCTTTCTTTTTTAACATACTTTTCCGTGAAGCTTCTATATAAACACTATTTTGTTTATGAGTTGTTCGTAATTTGCAAACCTTTGGTTTATCTAAATAATTTTATTTTACAGAAATGTTACAAACCGCAGAAGACATTCGTTTGCTGAATGAAAAAATAAATCATTCGGCAACATTTATTGACAGGATACACGCCGAAATAGGAAAGGTAATTGTTGGCCAGCATCATATGGTGGAACGGCTCTTAATCGGATTGTTAAGTAACGGCCATATCTTGCTGGAAGGGGTGCCGGGCCTTGCTAAAACGCTCTCCATAAAATCGCTTGCAAGCACTATTAACGCACAGTTTAGCCGTATTCAGTTTACGCCGGATCTTTTGCCTGCGGACGTGGTAGGAACCATGATCTATAACCAGCAAAAGAACGAATTCGTTGTTCGTAAGGGACCCATATTTGCCAACTTTATTTTGGCTGATGAAATAAACAGAGCGCCAGCAAAAGTTCAAAGCGCGCTGCTTGAGGCGATGCAGGAGCGGCAGGTTACCATTGGAAACAGTTCTTATCAATTGGAGGAACCATTCCTGGTATTGGCCACGCAAAATCCTATTGAGCAGGAAGGAACTTATCCGCTGCCCGAAGCGCAGGTGGACAGGTTTATGCTGAAAGTAATTATTGATTATCCTTCCAAAACCGAAGAGCAGGCAATTATAAGACAAAATGTACTTGGTATACAACAGCCACGCTTAAACGCAGTTGTTTCTTCGCAGGAAGTGTTGCAGGCGCGGCAACTGGTAAGAGAAGTTTATATGGATGAAAAAGTAGAGCAATATATCATTGATATTGTTTTTGCCTCACGCTTTCCGGATAAATATAACCTTGCTAAAATGAAGCCGCTGATTGCGTTTGGGGGATCACCCAGAGCCAGCATCAATTTAGCATTGGCGGCAAAAACCTATGCGTATCTTAATAAGCGCGGCTATGTAATTCCGGAAGATGTAAGAAATATTTGTAAAGATGTTTTACGCCATCGCATCGGACTTACTTATGAAGCCGAAGCCGAAAATGTAAATGTTGAAATGGTAATTACCGAAATATTGAAAGCGGTAAATGTGCCGTAGGGAAGGTAGCAGAGATCAGACATGAGTTATTAGTTTGGAACTCATTGCTAATTACCGATCACTCATCACTCATCACTAATAAACTAATTAACCAATAAACCAGTCAGTAATTAACCAATATAATAATTGAGCAATTGCCCCTAACCACCGCCGATATCATTAAAAAGGTAAAAGAGCTGGAGATCATCAGTAAAAAGATCACCACGCATCTCTTTACCGGCGAATATCATTCAGCATTTAAGGGCAAGGGAATGAGATTCCGTGAAGTAAGGGAGTATTATCATGGTGATGATGTGCGATTTATAGACTGGAATGTGAGTGCGCGTTATGCGCATCCTTTTACAAAAGTTTTTGAAGAAGAAAGAGAACTCACCGTTTTACTGCTAATTGATGTAAGCGCCAGCTCCTTGTTTGGAACAATTCATCAGCGCAAAAGAGATCTCATTACGGAAGTGGGAGCAGTACTTACCTTCAGTGCTATAAACAACAACGATAAAGTAGGGCGTTATTTTTTTCAGCGATAAAATAGAAAAATATATTCCTCCCAAAAAGGGAAAAGATCATGCGCTTTTTATTGTAAGGGAGCTACTAACAGCAACGCCTAAACGCAGTGGAACCAACATTGGCGAGGCCTTAAAATTTTTCCAAAGGGCAAACAACCAAAAAAGTATTGCTTTTATCATGAGTGATTTTATAGACGACAATTACGAGCACGGCTTGCGCGTTATGGCACGCAGGCACGATGTGATTGGATTAAAAGTATATGATAAAATGGATAGCCAGTTACCGGATATTGGAATGGTAAAAGTGCAGGATCTTGAAACCGAAAGTGGTCAATGGCTGGATACATCTGATGCAATGATCAGGCACCGGTACCATCAGAATTTTATCGATCAAAGCGCGGAAACGCAACGCATTTTTAAAAAGGCCGGCGGCGATTTATTGCACCTCCGCACCGATGAGAATTACGTAACAATTCTGCAAAAATTTTTTTTAAGACGAAAAAAAAAGTGAGAAACAGCAATTGAGAAAGAGAATTATTAATATAAGAAAAGGCGTTATTGCATTGTTTTGTTTTTGTGGCGTTCTCACTCATCCCTGTTTTGCGCAACTTCCTTCCGTAAAAACTTCCATCGATAAAGATCATATTTTAATTGGCGAGCAAATTAACCTTCGCATTGAAGCTACAATGCCGGATAATACTTACAGACTTTCCTGGTTTGCAGTTCCGGATAGCATGGGAAGTTTTGTGGTGATCTCAAAAAATAAAATAGACTCAACGCCAGTCTAATGGTAATTTAAATTTTAGCCAGGTTCTCACGCTTACCAATTTTGATTCCGGAAGACAAGTATTGCCTCCGCTAACTCTTACTGCTTCGGCATTAGAGGGTGATTCAACTTTCAATATTTATACAGATTCATTAGGTGTAAATGTAGGTTATTCGCCCATCGATAGCATTCAGCCTTTTCACGATATTAAAACAATTCTTCCTGCAAAAGATGAGTGGCCATGGTGGGCATGGGCATTGATCGCATTGGCGGTTATTTTATTAATTGCCGGCATTTACTTTCTGGTAAAATTTTTAAAAAGAAAGAAAACTACTAATTCGCTTTTCTCATCTAAACTATCGCCTTATGAGGAAGCCATGGAATCGATATCGCTGCTCGAAAAACAACAGTTAGATGATCACCGCAGTTTAAAAGAATATCACGCAAAACTTACTGAAATTTTTAAGCGGTATTTGTCCAGGAAATCAAATGCCTACAAAATGCATCTTACGTCTGATGAAGTGCTGATGGAATTAAATGAATGGCCATTGACTAAGGAACAAATTGGCGGTTTTGCTAACGCGATCCGTATGGGAAATGCGGTTAAGTTTGCGCAATACATTCCACCATCTTACGACAATCAAAATTGCTTGTTGCGTACAAAAGAATTGATTATTTCAATCGAGGATATTTCAAATAAAAAAACAGAAAGTGATATTTGATTATTTCAACAATATAACTTTTGGGCAACCGCTGTTTTTTTTGCTTTTTGCTATTATTCCATTATTAATTTTTTGGAAACTGGGCAAAGGAAAAAAGCAGGTTGCCGCGTTAAATGTTTCGTCTTTAAAAGGATTATCAGACTCGCGCTCCTGGAAAAATATTTTTCAACAGCTGCCTTTTATTTTTCGGATACTTGCGCTAAGCTGTATTATCATTGCTCTTGCGCACCCTCAAACAAAGTTCGATGAAACACAAACGGAAGGCGAAGGTGTTGATATTGTTTTATGCATTGATGTAAGCGGAAGCATGACGGCGCAGGATTTTTCCCCAAACAGGATGGAGGCCGCAAAGAACGTGGCAATGCGATTTGTAGACAATCGTCCGTCAGACAGGATTGGTGTGGTAATTTTTGCGGGCGAAAGCTTTACACAGTGTCCGCTTACAACTGATCACTATGTGTTGAAAACACAAATACAGCAAATCAGAAACGGATTGCTTGAAGATGGCACCGCCATTGGATCGGGACTGGCTACCGGCGTGGAACGATTAAAGAACAGTAAATCAAAAAGCAAAGTAATTATTCTGCTTACTGATGGTGTAAATAATGGCGGCCTCATTGATCCCTCTACTGCCCGGGAAATTGCAAAGGCTTTTAAAATTAAAGTATACACAATAGGGGTGGGTACTGATGGATATGCGCCTACGCCGGTAAGTACACCAATGGGCATTGTAATGCAAAATGAAAAAGTAGCTATCGACGAAAAGCTGCTACAAAACATTGCAACAGAAACCGGTGGAAAGTATTTTAGGGCCACAGACAACAGGAGCCTGGACAATATTTATAAAGAGATCGATCGTTTGGAAAAATCAAAAGTTGAGATCACTACCTTTCACAGGTTTACAGAAAAATTTTATCCCTTAATTTTTATCGCAATGGCCTTGCTTTTAATTGAGCTTGTCTTAAAATATACTTTGTTTAAAAAGTTTCCATGATTTAATTACAGGACATTTTGCACGAATTACACGAATTTGCTTCTCAAAGACAGAACGCTTCACGCTAATCAACTATTTAATCAACTAACTTCATCTTCTATGAAGGCATACGTTTACAAATCTACAGGAAGCTGGTATCAGATTAAAACCGGTGATGGAGCAACCTTTAATGCCCGCATAAAAGGTAAATTTAAGATTGACAATATTACCTCTACCAATCCTGTTGCTGTTGGCGATATAGTTGACGCAGATAAAGAAGATATTGCGGAAGGATCTGTTGTGATCAATAACATTCATCCAAGGAAAAATTATATCACCCGGCAGTCGCCTCACAATAAACATCAGCATCATATTATTGCTTCTAATTTAGACCAAAGCATTTTACTGGCTACTTTAAAAGATCCTAAAACTTCTTCAGGATTTATCGATAGGTTTCTGGTGGCATCAGAAGCTTATCATGTTCCGGCAATTATTGTTTTTAATAAAAGCGATCTGTATAAAACCAAAGAGCAGGAAAAATTTGAAGAACTTAAATTGGTTTATGAAAAGATCGGCTATCGTGTTTTTTCGATGAGTATCAATGAACACATTGGGATCAAAGAAGTGTATGATCTTTTAAAAGATAAGACCACTTTATTAAGCGGGCATTCAGGCGTAGGGAAATCTTCATTCATCAATTATATATTTCCTGAGCTGCTTTTAAAAACGCAGGACGTTAGCGGCTGGAGTGGTAAAGGACTTCATACCACCACATTTGCCGAAATGTTTGATCTCCCTTTTGGTGGCAAAATAATCGACACGCCCGGCATGAGGGAATTTGCATTAATGGATATTTCGGAAGATGAATTATCACACTATTTTCCTGAAATGAGAGCGCTTATTAATGAATGCCGCTTTAATAATTGCAAGCATATTGAAGAACCCGGCTGCGCGGTAAAGCAAGCTGTAGAAAACGGAGCAATTGCGGCAGCCCGATACATCAGTTATCTAAACATTCTTGAATCGATTGAAAAGAAAAAATGGTGAGAGTAAGTAATAAGTTGAAACAAGCCAAAATATAGAAAAGAGTGATTCTGTAAAAATCATTAAGGGCATTACATCAGGCAGCAACATCATATATCAAACATTCATCTCAGGCAAGCCAAAAAGTATCGATTCCAATTTCCTCCTTCCTGATACTTGCTACTCGCTACCTGCTACTTGCTTCTTGCTTCTCAATAGGCATTCTTCACTAAAAAATCCGCAACTTCTTCAACAACCTTGTTTACTTTTTTACTGCCGTTAACACGCCGCGGAAGAATTGAAACTCCATTGAAAATATTGTAGTGCAGCGTTAAGAAATTGCTTTTGTATTTAAAATCCCAGTCGAGTGTATCGGCGTCGTCTATCTGGTTAATAAATTTTACATTCAAGCCATCGACAAGCGTTCCGGCAATTGAATAAAATTTTGAGATTCCGCAATTGTCATCTATTACGGCTTCCGTGCCGCCAAAGTCAGTTTTCAAATGATAACACATAGATCGGGGATTTTTGATTTGAGGATTTAAAATGAACCGTTTTTACTGATCATGAAAATATAAACCTGAAAGGCGTTTGTTTTAATATCTTCCTTGCGAGGCCTAATATTTAAATTTACCGGCTTTTTTTGCTGCTTTTATGGCAGCTTTATCTCCTGATAAAATCTTTTCTGCACCAACGTTTTTACCGTTCGTCGGACAACCATATTTTTCCTGTTTCCTGAAAATGGAGCATGATGAAAACATCCAGCAAAAAATAATGCCTACTAATATTTTTTTCATTTAAGTAGCTTTTATCTTTCTAAACCCTTCTAAACTATCTAACCTTTCTAAACTTCTCCAAAACCATCTAACCTCCTCAACCCTCAACTCTTAACTCCTCAACCCTCAACTCTCAACTCTCAACTCTCATACCACCCTGCATACATTACATAATTTGCGGCAATCCGTTCAATTTCGCCCTTTATCAATTCCTGCGAAATATCTTTTACTTTTTTTGCGGGAACACCTGCAAAGATACTGCCCGGCGGTACTACAGTATTTTCTAAAACTACGGCACCGGCCGCGATGATGCTGTTGCTCCCGATTTTTGCGTTGTCCATAATAATGGCTCCCATACCAACCAGCACATTATCTTCTATAACGCATCCATGTACGATTGCATTGTGCCCGATGCTTACATTATTTCCAATATTTGTTGAAGTCTTTAAATAAGTGCAGTGAATAACGGCGCCATCCTGAACATTTACCCTGTTGCCCATGCGAATAAAATTTACATCGCCGCGCAGCACCGCATTGAACCAGATGCTGCATTCATTTCCCATAATAATATCACCGGCAAGTGTAGCATTTGGAGCAATATAACAGTGATGACCCCACGAAGGTGTAATTCCTTTAATATCAAAAATGAATGCCATAATAAAATTTTTACATCTCGATTCCTGAAATGAGAACAGCTATTTTCGAACCGGAAAATGCCGTTTACGATTACCGTTTAAGCCATGATTCCGGATTAATATTGTCTAATTCTTTCATTAAAATGAAATCTACCTGGCCCTGGCCTTCATCATTTACACCTGCTTTTCCAATAACCTGGCCGGTTTCAACATTGTCTCCTTTCTTTACATTGGCTGAACTAAGATTACTGTAAACAGTAAAATATTTTCCGTGTTTTATAAACACTGCCTGCTTATCATCGATATAACTTACCAACGTAACCTCACCTTTAAATACGGCCTTTACCGACTCACCGATTTTTGCGCCAATTGTTACACCGGGATTATTGTAATCCACATCGCCCCAACTATTACCTCCATAATGGCTAATTACAAAGCCATTCACCGGCCATGGTAATAACCCCTTGTTTCTTTCAAAGCTTTCGTTAAGCGCTTTATCGGCTTCGCTGCTCACCAGTACGCTGCCGGTTTTTGCAGGCGCCGGATGTGCCTTGGGCGTTGCTGCCACCGATTTGGTGTCTTCAGTTTTGGTGACCGTTTCAGGAGCCGGTTTTTTGATTTCTGCCAATCTCTTTTTTTCTTTTTCGGCTGCCTCTTTTTTAGCGAGCTCGATCTCTCTTCTGATCATTGCAGAAATAGCGTTCTTCAATTTCGCATCCTGTTTTCGTTTGGCGCTTACCTGTGCTGCCAATTCCTTTTGCCGGCTCTTTAATTTATTTACGATCTCGGCCTTTTCCTGTTGTTGTTTTTCCAACTGCGTTAATTCCTTATCATGTTCTTTTAACACTACACCTTTTTTATTTTTCGTGCCCGATAAAATGGCGATCCGGTCTTCCAGCATTGCCTGCGTATTTAAAATATTCTCCGCCTGCATTTCGCGGTAGTTCCGGTAAGATTTTAAATAAGCTACCCGTTTAACAGCATCGTTGAAACTGTTTGCAGAAAAAATGAAATTGATAAAATCGTAATTGCTTCTGTTTTTATATGCGTACACCATGCTCTTGGCATATTCTTGTTTAAGCGTATCAAGGATGCGGGACATTTTATTTATCTCCAATTGAGAGAGATAAATATTGTCGTTGAGGTTTTTTATTTCAGCATTGATGTTATCAATTACACTTCCCTGCAAGTCCATCTTTTTGTTGATGAGGGAAAGTTGTCCAATATTTACTTTTGCTGTCTTTCTTGTTTCTTCGAGCGATCTTTCGGTTTCTGCTATCTCTCTCTTCAATTGTTCGCGTTGTTTTTGGAGCGCATCTTTATCTGCAGGCTGCTGCGCCACGGCAGATAAGCTGTAAATAAAAAGCGACAGAAGAATAACAATTTTTTTTGGCATGCACATTAATTTTAAAAGAGTAATGAGTTGTCATCTATGCAAGCTGCAACACTTTAAAGTAACAATTATTTTGTTTTATAATTTCGCGGCACGTTAAAAGGAAATGATAATTCCTTGTTAAACTCATATTGTTTAAATGAAAGCCTGATATCTACTTTTGTTTTTTCCGCAACTGTTATTGCGCGAAAAGTAGCAAATGGAATTTGGTTGGTCTTTTCATAGCTGTCATAAATTAAATCTGCAGTGCGGTTTTTCTCCAGGTTAATATCATCGAGCTTGCATTTTTCCACGCGATGGTTGTCAGAAGAAATGGTAAGAAGGTTTTTAAAATATTTTCCTACGGTTCCAATCAGGATGTGATTTTCTGTTTGCCTGTAAGCTACCAGACTATCGCCTTCATAAATCGGGTTTCCAACAATTAAATCCTGCAGTGTAGAAAAATCCAGGGGGATATGCGCAATGCTTTCGATATAACTGAATGGATGATTTTCTATTGTTTTATCAAGTTTGTTCAGGATGATGATCGTATCCGGAGTAATAAAAATTCTAAAAGCCTCCACACTCAAAAAGGTGGCGCTTATCGAGATCCAAAGTACGCTGTCCTTTTGAAGGCGGATAAACGCATTAAAATCAGGCTGCTTGCCATTGCGATCCTCATATTGCACCTTTACTTTTGCTGAAAACGTTTTAAAATCGATCTTGTTTTGATCGAGCGATTTTAAAATTGCCGAAGCCGTTTGCAGCGAATCCTCATTTGGTGAATGGGTGTCGGTTGTTATAAGGGTATCTTTTTTATTGATTGCAGTTTGCAACTTTTTGGTGGAGTGACAGCTGTTCAGCGCGTGAAAAAAAATAATCGCTATTAAAACTCTGAAACAAAATTTCATTCAAAATGTTTTATTAATTAATTGTGTCCTGTGTGGCCAAAGCCGCCATCGCCTCTTGCCGAAGATGCTAATTGTTCAGCCGGTTGCACCAACGCTCTTTCAATTTTACAAATTACCATTTGTGCAATTCTGTCGCCATGACTGATCGTATATTCTTCGTTAGATAAATTGATAAGGATCACTTTTATCTCGCCTCGATAATCGCTGTCCACCGTTCCCGGCGAGTTGAGGCAAGTTAAGCCGTGTTTAAATGCGAGCCCGCTCCTGGGCCGTACCTGCGCTTCAAAACCCAGAGGAATTTCTACATAAATTCCGGTGCCAACCATTGCCCTTTCCAGTGGTTTTAAAATTAACGGGGCAGTAAGATTGGCTCGTAAATCGAGGCCCGACGATCCGGGAGTTGCATATTCCGGTAACTGGTTATCTGAAGTATTGATGATCTTTATTTCTACATCATGCATAGCCGCAAAGATAGCAATGTGATTCGTTGTATCGTCATTTGCTGAATTGTTGATTTGTTAATCAACTTCGGTGGAAGGACTTAGACTAAAAACATCAGACGATTTGAATATCCATACAAGAATATCCATACAAGCCAAAAAGTAGTTTTTCTCGTTATTCAGATATCGGCCTTGCTTTAATGTGCACCTGTATGTTTTACCTGGCAAATAACAAAACCGTAGCGTACGCTGCGATGCCTTCTTCTCTTCCAACAAAACCCATTCGTTCTGATGTAGTGGCCTTTATAGAAACAGCATTTTCATCGATTGAAAGAATTTCCGCTATTATCTTTTGCATTTGCGAAGCATGAGGTTTTATTTTAGGAAATTCCAGGCAAATGGTAGAATCAATATTTCCAATCTGGTAGCCGGCTTTTTGTATCAACTCATTTGATTTTGCAAGCAAGATTTTGCTGTCGATATTTTTATACGCAATATCAGTATCCGGAAAATGAACGCCTATATCGCCAAGGCAGGCCGCGCCCAGCATGGCATCACAAATTGCATGAAGCAGCACATCAGCATCACTATGGCCAAGCGCACCTTTGGTATGCTCGAGTTTTATTCCTCCAATCCACAGATCTCTTCCCGCAACAAGCTGATGAAAGTCAATTCCAAATCCTATTCTAAATGGTTGCATAAATTAGCTGATTCCGCTAATTAGCTAAGTAGCTAATTATTGATTGGCATTGCCAACGGCTGTTGATTTATCAAGGTTAAACAAAATGCTGAAGCGTAGTGTATTTGACAACGGATTTTGATTGATACCGCTTCCCGAAGGAATCAGGTAAGAAAAATTTAATCCGAACATATTGTAATTTAATCCGGCGCCCACTGTAAAATATTTGCGATCGCCTTTGGTTGGGGCTTCATAAAAATATCCTGCTCTGAAAGCGAACTGGTCGTTATATGAATATTCTGCACCAACAGAAATCTGAAACTCTTTAAGCTCTTCACTAAAGCCGCCCGGCGCATCGCCAAACGAGCTAAACCAGCTGCTTACAACGCCCTTATTGTGATAGTTGGCCAGCCCTGCAGAATCACCTAAAGCGGGAGGTGTTGGTACCAGCAATTTATTAATATCAAGTCCGAAAGTTATTTTATTGGATTCATCGAAAACATTTACCCATGCAGCGCCCAGGCCCAGGTTGGCTGGGATAAAATCCTTTTCGGTGGCATCGCTTGTATACCCGATCTTGCTACCCAGGTTGGTGAGCGTTACTCCCCAGTTTAATCCCGAAGATGGTTCCGCCTTCGGATCCATCATTAAACAACGACAAGTCGCCGGCTACCGCGCTGCCGGTTTTATAAGTAGAGCCGCTGGCAGATTGGCCGCTGGCTAAATTGGAATTAATATAGCGCAATGCAATGCCGAGGCCTAACTTTTCAGAAAGTTTTCTCGAATAACCTGCATCCACCGAAAATTCTCTTGGACGATAGGTTTGCAGTTCGTTTCCTAAATTATCGGTAAATTGAATATTTCCCAGGCTGAAATAGCGAAGAGAAGCCGAGATAGCCTGCACGTCGTCTAATTGATAATAGCCTGAACCTGAAACAAGATACACATCATTAAGATCTAATCCTTTAAGCCAGGGAGTATAAGTAAGCGCAATAGCAGAATTGCTTTTAGCAAAAGGTATTTTTGATAAATTCCAGAAAATTGAACTTGCATCGGGGATGGTAGCGATTCCTACATCACCCATTCCGCCAGACCTGGCATCGGGTGATATCCTCAAAAAGGGCACCGCGGTTGTAACAACATTTATCGGATTTGCCGAAGATTGGGCGTTTACTGATATTGTTACGCCTATCAGCATTACCAATGCCGTCAACTTCAAAATGACTTTTTTCATGTGTATTTTTTGTTCTTAGTTAGGTAGAGCTAAACTTTATAGACGTTCTTTTTTGGGGTTGTAAAAATAGAAATTTTATCGGAACGGGCAATTATAATATCATCTTGTAATAATTTGCCATCTTCAATCAATTAATTCTCAAAAAAATATTGTGCAATACAACAAATGGATAGACATTTAAATTTCTCTATTTGCTGCATTATCCCCCTCACTGTTTCGAATTGAAATGAACGCTTTTTTGTTATGAATATTGCAAAATAGCAAAGTATTTTGCATGCGTTCCGTGTCCATTGGTGCATTAATTGCAAAAATCTATAAAATGGCTTGTTTGGATAATGAAAAATAAAATGTTTGCGGTTGGCTCAGCGTTTCAGTGCATGTGTGAAGACTTTGCAAAAATGAGATTATGGGTTAAAATTTGCATTTTAATGCGTAAATCAAAACCAAATAAAGTATTTATATTCGCATTATTAAAGTAACCCCTATCACAATAAGAACGAAAACCCTTCGTTAATAATCTGCAAAACGAATGTACATGCTAAAATCAATTTCTGCCGGAAAGTTTATGTTACTCCTTCTGGCCACATCTTTCGCCCTCACTTCTTGTCATAAGAAGAAAGACAAGTCGTCTGTAACCGGGTGGAATTATGATGATAAGAACTATGGTAATTTCCATGTTCTAAAAGCAAAAGAACAGAAAGCCGGCCCGGGGCTTGTGTTTGTGCAGGGCGGTACTTTTGTAATGGGTGCTAAGGAAGAAGATGTAATGGGCGATTGGAACAATGTTCCGCGCCGTGTAAGTGTAAACTCCTTTTATATTGATGAAACCGAAGTAGCCAACGTTCACTATCGCGAATATCTTTACTGGCTTTCTAACACATTTGATAATGATACTGCAATTATGAAGATGGCGCTTCCGGATACATTGGTTTGGAGAAGCGAATTGGCCTACAATGAACCGTATGTAGAATATTATTTCCGGTATCCTGCTTATAATTATTATCCGGTAGTTGGTGTTACCTGGGAACAGGCTCACGATTTTTGCATCTGGAGAACTGACAGGGTGAACGAAAAAATTTTAATTGACAAAGGTTATTTAAATAAGAAAGCGCCTTTGGCCGCAATGAAAGGCGGACAAGGAGATCAGACTTTCAACACGGATACTTATATAATGAATCCGGAAATGATCAATAATAAAACCGCGCCTAAAAAAGGTGGTTTAAAAGATGTTAGTGGCAGAACAAGAAAAGTAATCACATTTGAAGATGGTATTTTACTTCCCGGCTATCGCCTGCCAACAGAAGCAGAATGGGAATATGCGGCGTATGGTTTAATTTCCCAAAATCCCAAGATCACGAACTAAAGAAAAAAATCATGGTGAAGAAGTGATCTCAAACCAACAGGTATATTCATGGAGCAAAAATGTAAATGGTCTTCGTGATAACCGTCGCGGAAGCTGGCAGGGACAATTCCTCGCTAACTTTAAAAGAGGAAATGGTGATGTGATGGGCGTTGCCGGTGGATTAAACGACCGTGCTGCTATTCCCGGTCCGATCAAATCTTTTTATCCAAACGGATACGGACTTTATAACATGAGTGGAAACGTAAGCGAATGGGTTGGCGATGTTTATCGTCCGATGACATCTTTGGATGAAGATGATGTGAATCCATATCGTGGTAATAAATTCAGCAAATTTTATAAGAACGACCAGGGTGAATATGAAAGAGATACTATGGGCCGTTTGAAAAAAGTGGTTGTTACAGATGAAGAAGCTGTTAACCGCCGCAACTATCAGAAAGGTGATGTGATCAACTATCTTGATGGAGATTCAATTTCAAATGTTACTTATGGCTACGGAATTTCTTCTTTGATAAGCGATAAATCAAGAGTAATAAAAGGTGGTAGCTGGAACGATATGCCTTACTGGTTATCGCCAGGCTCACGCCGCTATATGGAACAGGATGAAGCAAGCAGCACTGTAGGTTTCCGTTGTGCAATGACAAGGCTTGGAAGTCCTGAAGGAAACGGATTTAAAGAAGGAAACATCTTTGGTCAGAGAAAGCAAAACAAAAAGAAAAAACGTTAATTTAAATTCTTCATAATACGAAAACCTCTTGTTGAAAAATGAGAGGTTTTTTTATTGGTTTATTGGTTAATTAGTTATTCGTTAATTGGTTGATTAGTTAATTCGTTAATTGGTTATTAGTTAATTGGTTAATTGGTTGATTAGAGAAAACTACTTTTTGGCTTTCCACGCCGCTTGTAAAATTGAAGTGGTTCAGTATTCGGTTGTCGGTCGTCAGTTGTCGTTTAATTGGTTTATTGGTTAATTAGTTTATTCGTTAATTGGTTAAGTAGTTTATTAGAGAAAACTACTTTTTCGCTTTCCACACCGCTTGTAAAATTGAAGTGGTTCAGTAGTCGGTTGTCGGTCGTCAGTTGTCGTTTAATTGGTTTTAATTAGTTTATTCGTTAATTGGTTTATTGGAAAAGCTACTTTTCGCTTTCCACACCGCTTGTAAAATTGAAGTGGTTCGGTAGTCGGCGGTCGGTTGTTGGTCGTCGTCGCTATTCGGTCGGTCGCCAGCATTCATTTAAATTATTCCACTCAATAATGCTTAATTTTACCGACTTAAACAATGAATAAATAGTGGCTGATATTATCAATTTGTTACCCGAGAATATTGCTAACCAAATTGCCGCCGGCGAGGTAATACAACGCCCTGCGAGCGCCGTAAAAGAACTGCTTGAAAATGCCGTGGATGCAGGCGCTACAGAAATTAAACTCTTTGTAAATGATGCGGGAAAAGCATTGGTACAGGTAATTGATAACGGCAAGGGCATGAGCGAAACTGATGCCAGGATGAGTTTTGAGCGGCATGCTACTTCCAAAATCAAAAATATCGACGATCTGTTTCATATAAAAACCATGGGCTTTCGCGGCGAAGCGCTGGCGAGTATTGCCGGCGTAGCGCAGGTAGAATTAAAAACCCGAAAGGCCGGGGAAGCGATTGGAACGTTTATCGAAATTGAAAACAGCGTTGTAAAATCGCAGCAACCTGTTGCAACACAGGAAGGCACCAATATTTGCATGAAAAATTTATTTTTCAATGTGCCTGCAAGACGAAATTTTTTAAAAAGCAATGCCTCGGAACTAAGGCATATTGTAGATGAATTTATTCGTGTGGCAATGGCCTTTCCTGAAATATTTTTTTCGCTTACTTCCAATGGCCAGGAAGTTTTTCACCTGGAAAAAGGATCCTTGAAACAAAGAATCATACAAATTCTGGGGAATAATTATTCAGCGAAACTGGTAAGCGTAAAAGAGGAAACCGATTACATGAATATTTACGGTTTTGTTGGCAAGCCTGAAACTGCAAAGAAAACGCGCGGTGATCAATATTTTTTTGTGAACAACCGCTTCATAAAAAGTGCCTATCTCAATCATGCAGTAATGAATGCTTTTAGCGACATGATTGCAAAAGATAGTTTTCCGATGTACACTTTATTCATTGATATCGATCCTTCGCGGTTGGATATTAATGTGCATCCAACCAAACAGGAAATCAAGTTTGAAGATGAAAAGATCATTTATGCATTTGTACAATCTGCCGTTAAACATGCGCTGGCACAATATAGCGTAACGCCAACACTGGATTTTGAACTGGATGCTTCCATTCAACATACCGAAGCGGTAAGCCAGCCATTTACGCAAGACAAACAATTTACCGCAACCGGATCTTCGCTGTATAAAACATTTACGCAAAAGAACCAGGCGCATTTTATAAACAGCAAAAGCGACCTGGGACAATGGGACGGAAGTTTACTAAATCAAAATTTTGCCGGCGAAAAATCGTTGCGCATTTTAGAAGATATTCCTGAAGAACAACCTGATTATTTTCCTTCATCATTAAAAAATAATTACAAGGTAATATCAAATAAAAAGCCTTCGTCCGAACAATTTATACAAGTTCATAAAAGCTTAATTGTTTGCGCAAAATGAAAATGGCTTTATTGTAATTCATCAGCAAAATGCACATGAACGTGTACTATACGAGCGCTTTGTAAATGCGATGAAAGGCCGGCCCATTGCAATTCAACGTAGCTTGTTTCCTGCTACGCTTGAATTAACGCCGGCTGATGCGGTGTTGCTTAGTGAACTTTTAACGGATCTTAATTTACTGGGCTACCAGGTTGAGCCCTTTGGGCAAAATACATTTGTTATACAAGGATCACCTGCCGATGTAGGTGATGGAAACGAAAAAAATGCCCTGGAAAAAATGCTGGAACAATACAAGCATTTTAATATGGAAGCAAGCTTCAGCCAAAGAGAAAAATTGCTTCGTTCGATGGCATGGCAACAATCCGTAAAAGCAGGCACAGAGCTCTCCGACAGAGAATTGAAAGCATTGGTGGAAGACTTGTTTAACTGTGAAATAAATAATACCACACCCAATGGCAAACCCGTTTTTCTTGAATTTAAAAAAGATGAACTGGATAAAATGTTTGGAAGATGAGAATTGATTGGAAAATTTGACGACCGACCACCGAATACTGACCATCGAACTATTTTTTACAAGCGTGTGGAAAGCGAAAAAGTAGTTTTCTCTAATAAACCAATTAACGAATAAACTAATTAACCAATTAAAAGACGACCGATAACTGATTACCGACAACCGAACCACTTTAATTTTACAAGCAGTCTGGAAAGCGAAAAAGTAGTTTTTTCCAATAAACTAATAAACTAATTAACCAATAAACCAACAAACCTACACATCCCTCTCCTGCGCCCTCAACCATCTTTCAGGAATTTCATTGTTGCTGGCAAATAAATAATCATTGTAGCTGCAGGCAATCATTTTTTTGTTAGGCAACTGCATCCACCACCTGCCGGTTTTTTTGCTTTGCATAAATACGGTGTCTACCTCCGCAAAAGCAGTATGGAATTCGTTAAAACTTTGTTTCTCGCTTAAGTCTGCTTCCTGAGTACTCCTGCTTTTTCCATCAATAAAATACCAAATCATTTGAGCAATTTGCAACGCAGTAAGGTCCTTAACATCTTTTGATGCATCATATCCGTAAATGCCTATTGTGGAAATGGAAGTGCTCATGCCGGCATAACGGGTAAGGCTACACGCTTCTTCGCCGGTAAAGCCATTTGGGCTGCAATCTGATGCCGGCGCATCGCTGTGTTTGATAGCGGCAATATCAAAACTAACCATATCCGAATTTCTCATCACCGGTTCCATTTCTTCCAGTTGCTCGTGCGCCATCCCCAACCGGAAGCAGTCAAACCGAAGCTTATCAATTGTTTCCAGCATACGCGGATGTACAAAATAGCTTTGAAACCCGATATGATTATAATGCCTTACCATATTGGGTTCGCCGGTAAGCATTTCCATTAAAAAGTTTTCGCTTCCGTAATACAGACTCGCTCCTGAGGTCTATTTTGGCATCGATTATGGTGGCTTCGATTATTTTGCCGAGGTCTTTATAAGCCTGATATTGTGCCAATGTATTATCATGCGAGCCACCCAGGATTATTACCGTTTTATTTAGTTGCAATAATTCCTGCAAAACTATTTTTATTGCAGCGTAGCTATCTGCAAGAGAGGCGCCCGTTTTAATATTTCCAAGGTCAGCAATAGTAATATCTGTATGCCAGTAATGCAATCGATAAAATTGTTTGCGAATTGCATCAGCAGCAATCTGGCTTGTTTTAAATCCTGCGCCACGAAATTCGTTAATGCCGACAATCACCAAATCTATCCGCTCCAAATCCGGTATTTCTTCTGTATAGATTTTAATAACATTGCCCATCTGGCTGTCGTTGTATGCCTTATCATCATTTAAAGCAGCAATGTTGAGCGGTGATAAAAATTCGTGTAAATCGTACATCAGTTATTGATTTTTTCTGGCGCAAACCTAAAGATAAATAGGAGAAATAAAACAGTCGCGTATTTATTTTGGCACTGCCATGCAAAATTTTAAATACTCTTTCGCTTAACTTCGCAGTTATGGAAAATTTGTTGCAACAGGTAGAAAATCTAAAAGAAGAAATAAATAATTTTCTTAGCTGAAGAGAAGGATCAGGCTGAAGCGTTTCGCATAAAATTTTTAGGGTCCAACGGATCAGTAAAATCGCTGATGGGTGAAATGAAAAATGTGCCTGCAGAAAATAAAAGGGAGATGGGCAAAGTGCTCAATGAATTGAAATTATTTGCAGAAAATAAATATGAGGATTTAAAAAAGCACCACAGCAGTACTCAGCAGGCTGATGGAAGTTCTATTGATCTTACTTTGCCGGGTGATACGCTGCCATTAGGAAGCCGGCATCCTATAAGTCTTGTAAGAAATAAGATGGTTTCAATTTTTCAGCGGCTCGGTTTTGCAGTTGCTGAAGGCCCGGAAATTGAAGATGACTGGCACAATTTTACTGCATTGAATTTGCCCGAAAATCATCCGGCGAGAGATATGCAGGATACGTTTTATGTATCAACCGATCCGGCCTGGATGCTTCGCACGCACACAAGCAGTGTGCAGGTGCGCGAAATGGAAAAAGGAATTTTACCGATAAGGATCATTTGCCCGGGACGTGTTTACCGCAATGAAACCATCAGTGCCAGGGCGCATTGTTTTTTTCACCAGGTAGAAGGTTTGTACATTGCCGATAATGTTTCGTTTGCCGATCTTAAACAAACACTTTATTTCTTTGTAAAGGAAATGTTTGGCGAAAATTTTAAAGTACGTTTTCGCCCATCCTATTTTCCATTTACCGAGCCAAGTGCAGAGATGGATATTTCGTGTCTGATCTGCGGTGGCGTTGGATGTAATGTTTGTAAGCATACTGGCTGGGTAGAAATTTTGGGCTGTGGAATGGTTCATCCAAATGTGCTGGAGAATTGTGGCATCGACTCTAACAAATATTCCGGATTTGCTTTTGGCATGGGCATAGAAAGAATTACCATGCTAAAGTATCAGATAAAAGACCTGCGTATTTTTAGTGAAAATGATGTCAGGTTTTTAAAGCAGTTTGTAAACGCTGTTTAGACGTTTTTCAAAAAATAACTATGACAATAACCATTTGCATTTGTGGCGCAGGAACAATGGGCAGCGGCATTGCACAGGTTTGCGCGCAAAGCGGTTTTGATACGATCCTGTTTGATGTAAATGAACAAGTTCTTGCAAATGCAGGGTCTACTATTCAAAAAAATCTTCAGTATTTAGTTGATAAAAATAAAATTTCTCCGCAGGAAAGCAACGAAATTTTTAGCAGGATAAAATTTATAACTGATATAAAAGACTGTACAGGTTTTATTATCATTGAAGCCATCATTGAAAAAGAAGAAGCAAAAATTTCCTTATTTAATGAATTGGCAAAATACAATAATGAAGAAGTAATTTTTGCCACCAATACTTCATCGCTTTCTGTTTCTTCTATGCAGGAAAAAATAATTTTCCCCGAAAGGGTTATTGGAATGCACTTTTTTAATCCGGCTTATATTATGAAATTAGTTGAAGTTGTAAAAGGCCTGCAAACAAACGAAGAAGTTGTAGATGCTGTTGTTGATATTTGTAAGCAAATGGAAAAAATTCCGGTAATGTGTAAAGATGCACCGGGCTTTATAGTTAATCGGATTGCCCGCCATTATTATCTGGAAGCTCTTAAAATTGCTGAAGAAGGAATTGCATCATTTGAAGACATTGATAAGATTTTAGAAGCAAGCGGTTTTAAAATGGGCCCATTTAAATTAATGGATCTCATTGGCATGGATATCAATCTTACTGTTACACAAAGTATCTATGATGCATTTAATCATGCAGAACGTTTTGCACCATCACGGCTGCAGATTGAAAAAGTAAGAAATAATGAGCTGGGAAAAAAAACAGGAAAAGGTTTTTATCAATACTAACAAGGATCATTAACTTACGGATCCTAAAATAATGAACCAACATACATAATGCTACAGGAGAGTTTTTCCCCACACACAATAGAACATCAGCATATTTTGGTAACCGGCGCTTCGGGCCTTGTTGGCACTGAGTTGTTGAAACAATTGCTGGCAAAAGGATTGCAGGGTAAGAGCCATCTATCATTCAACGCCGGTTTCAGTTTCGCATGCTGCTTTAGAAATTGTTCAATGCGATTTACTGGATATAATTTCTTTGGAAGAAGTGATGACAGGAATTACCCATGTATACCATTGTGCAGGCATAGTTTCGTTTGATTCAAAACAAAAGCATCAGCTTTTTAAAACTAAATGTTGAAGGAACCGCCAATGTCGTAAATGCATGTATCGATGCGGCGGTTCAAAATTGGTTCATGTAAGCTCCGTGTCTGCCCTCGGCAGAATAAGACAAGATGAAATTGTTACAGAAAAAATGAACTGGACGGAAGAAACGAGTAATAGTATTTATGGCAAATCAAAATATTTTGGCGAGATGGAAGTGTGGCGTGGCATCGGCGAAGGTCTGCGCGCAGTTATTGTAAACCCTACGGTAATATTGGGCGGAGACGATTGGGAAAATGGGTCGGCAGCAATTTTTAAAACTGCTTACAACGAATTTAAATGGTATACCGATGGTGTTTCCGGTTTTGTAGATGTTATGGATGTTGCCCGGGCAATGATTCTGTTAATGAACAGCGAAATTACCGCGCAGCGTTTCATTTTAAATGGTGAGAATTTATCTTACAGGGAAATATTTTCTGAGATAGCAACCTGTTTTGGAAAAAAGCCGCCTCAAAAAAAAGTCAGTCCTTTTTTAGCGGAGCTTGTCTGGAGAGCTGAAGCGGTGAAATCAATGTTTACAGGGAAAAAACATTTGCTTACAAAAGAAACTGCGCGCACAGCGCAGGCAAAAGTATATTTTGATAACAGTAAAATTTTAAAGACACTGCCTGCAATTTCAATTCACTAAAATAAAAGATACTATTCAGCGCACCTGTGCAATCTTAAAAGAAAAATATCACCTTTAAAACATTCCTATGAAGTCCATCCAGGAAAATTTTTTGCAACCATTTTTTTTTCAGCAACGATAATTTTGATGAGCCCCATAAGTAGCTGGTGCTCAAACAAGTTATTTTGTAGTAAAAGGAAAAGTGATTGATAAAAACACAAGAGCGCCTTTGCAGGGCGCTTCCATATTTGCTCAAAATACAACCTTGGGCGAAGCAAGCGATGCTGCAGGAAATTTTAGCATCCGGCTTCCGGATGGTGGATATTCGCTGGTGGTAACTTATACCGGTTACGAAACAGAAAGTATGCGCATTAACCACGCTACCTCGGACGATAGTAATTTGGTTTTTGAATTAAGCCCGAAAGAAAAAGCATTGGAAGAAGTTTCGGTGGCTATCAGCAACGAGGTGAAAGATGGCTGGCAGAAATATGGCGTTTTTTTTACGGATAATTTTATTGGGCAAACAAGTTTTGCAAAACAATGCGTGATCAAAAATCCTGAAATACTTCATTTTTACTTCAGCAAAAAAAGAAACCGCTTAAAAGTTTTAGCTAAAGAGCCATCTGGTGGTTGATAATGTTGCATTAGGTTATACGTTAAAATTTGCGATCGATTCATTTACCAATGAGTATAATTCTAACACAAATTTATTCATAGGTTATCCTTTGTTTGAAGAGATGCAAGGCACGCCGGAGCAACAAGAAACATGGACAAAAAATCGGCTGATGCTTATAAAGGATCGATGCTTCATTTTATGCGAAGCCTTTATTGCGCGCACAGTTACAGGATGATGGTTTTGAGGTGCAGTTCATTGTAAAAAATAATGAGAAGAAATTTCCTGTTCCGCTTAAAGATCATGTATGGTGCATTAAATTATTCGAAAGATGACAGCACCAATACAGTAGAAATTTTTCCAAATCAAATCGAAGTGGCAGTTATCTATAATAAAGAAAAGCCTGAGGATGCTTACCTGCAACAGGATCCTTCAGCCAAGAAAACATTTTCAATTATCAACATTATCTTTTGCTCCGGGTGAATCTGTTATCATTGAGCAAAATGGATATTACTATGATCAGACAGATATTATTACCAATGGTTATCTTGGATTTAAAAAAATAGGAGATATGCTGCCTTATGATTACAACCTGAATAAGATGTAATGTTGATGTAGAGTATCTGTATGTTGAAAGAAGAAACTGTTTTTATCTACATTTTGGATTATATGAACATCGGACTATTTGATTCCTTTTACCTTTTCCCAAATTTCCGGAAGCCTTTTTATTAAAACCAATTCTTTTCTTTTGCTGTAAAATTCCTGGATGGGTGTGCCCCAATAAGTTTTATTTCCTTCAATGCTTGAAGTAATTCCAGCCTGGCCCATCACTACGGCGTTGTCGCCAATAGTAATTGTTTTATTTACGCCAACCTGTCCCCAAAGAGTAACACCATCGCCCAAAATGTGTTCCTCCTGCAATACCAACTTGTGCGGCAAGAATGCAATTTTTCCCAATCACTACATCATGCCCAACATGAACAAGATTATCCATTTTGGTTCCCATTCCAATAATTGTAGAATCACTGACACCCCTGTCAATTGTACAATTGGCGCCTATTTCAACATGATCCTCAATTATTACATGCCCGCAACTTTGCATTTTTTTAAACCAGTTTTCCCTGTTCTTTTTTGTGTTGAAATAAAACGCATCGCTGCCAATAATAGTTCCGGAATGTATTTCAACATTATTGCCAATAATGCATTCATCATAAATGGAACATTAGGATGAATGATACAATTATCACCAACACTAACATTGATTTCCTAAAAAAACATTGGGCATTATAATCGTATTTCTGCCGGTGGTTGCAGAGTCACTGATCATTTTATTGGATGGAGACGAAGGGTCTGAAATGCTGAATAATTTTTAAATATGCTTCAAATGGATCATCGGTAATGAATAATGTTTTTCCTGCCGGAACATCTTTATCAGCATTGATAATAATAAAGGTTGCCGCACTGTTGAGGCATGTTTCATAATATTTTGGATGATCAACAAAAACAATATCGCCTTTTTTCACTTTGTGGATTTCATTGATGCCCGAAGCGGAAGAATTGTCATTGCCCGAAATTTTTGCATTGATAAAATCAGCGATCCATTGTGCTGAAACAGGAGAAGGAAATTGCATAAGATAAATTTATGCGTCAAAGATAAAGTTTGTGAAACGTATTGCTGTCAATCGCGTTTTTTGAATGAGTTCACAAATAAAAAATAAAAAATAATTTTGACACAATAAATTATCACAAGAAACATTTTATCTGCAGATTAACATGTCGATTCTTCTTAATGAAAATAGATACACCGGATAACTCATACAAAAACTGCAAACCTGTGAAACCCTTGGCCACATTGCATTGTAACGAAGTTGATGATTTAAGAATGCAAAGTTGATAACACAGTGTTGCAAAATCAAAAGTAGTTAACTGTAAAAAAATGGCCTGAAATGGCGCAACATTATCCACAACTTATTTTAAAATGTTGATAAAAAAATATCCAAAATTTTTCTTGTTAGCAAAAATTATTTTTAATATTGTGTAGGGAAATTTATTTCCTGTACTTACTAACCCATCTATATAACAAAGCCCGTTTAATTTAAGACGGGCTTTATTATTTTTAGCAGCATTTTAAAAAAATCTTCAATTTTTTAAATAACGTTTCTTGAATAAATATTTTATTATTCACAAACCTTACAATGTGCTCTCTCAATTTACCTCTGCAGATGGTAAAAAATCATTGAAAGATTTCTTTGATGTGCCGCCAAATGTGTATCCCGTAGGCCGCCTTGATTATGATAGTGAAGGTTTGCTGATTCTTACAGATGACAAAAAATTGAATCAGCATTTGTTGAATCCATTACATGCGCATGAAAGAGAATATTGGGTTCAGGTAGAAGGAGACATAACCAATGAAGCAATTGAAAAATTACAACAAGGTGTGCGCATAAATGTTGATGGAAAATTATATCAAACAAAAAAATGCAAGGTGCAAAAGTTTGATTCTGCACCGTTGGTAGACGAAAGAAAGCCGCCGATACGCGTTAGAAAAACCATTCCTGATAGCTGGATCAAAATAATTTTAACCGAAGGAAAAAACAGGCAGGTGCGCAAGATGACTGCACAGGTTGGCTTTCCCACCTTAAGATTGATTAGATTCAGAATAGAAAAGATAACACTGGCACATTTGCATCCGGGAGAAATGAAAATGTTAACTCAAGGGAGAATTGTATAACTTGCTTCAAATTAAAAAAAGTTAAAAAACAATGTTAAGATCAATGACAGGCTTTGGCAGGGCTGAACAAACCGTGAATGAGAAAACTTATTTGGTTGAAATAAAATCGCTTAACGGCAAACAACTTGATATCAATTTAAAAATTCCTCCATTGCTTAAGCCTTACGAATTTGACGTAAGAAGTTTGTTACAGGAAAATCTTTTACGCGGCACGGTTGAATGCCTGATCATTATTAAGCAAAATGGTTCTGCAAAACCAGTGGTGATAAATACAGAACTGATAAAATCTTACTACAATCAAATTAAGGATCTTTCTGTTGAACTTGGCATCGATTCAAATTCTGTATTGAGTTCGCTTATTGCGCCTGCCGGAAGTAGTTTCTCCCAGCAATGAAGTGCTGGATGAAAATGATTGGAAGGATTTAAAAAAAGTGATTGATGCTGCGTTGAAAGAATTGAATGATCATCGTGTGAATGAGGGAAGATCATTAGATAAAGAACTTCGCCTGCGCATTAAAAACATCAACAAGCAGGAAGAAGAAATTTTAAAGCTGGAGCCCAAACGAATGGAAAGAATGAAGACTGAGTTAATTCAGTTGCTTGAAGAAAATGTGGGCAAAGAAAATTATGATCAAAATCGCCTGGAGCAGGAACTGATTTATTACATTGAAAAAATAGACATCAGGGAAGAGCAGGTGCGCCTTAAAAATCATTGCGAATACTTTATCAGCATACTGGATAACGATGAAGAAGCGAAGGGTAAAAAGCTGTCATTTGTTATTCAGGAAATCGGGCGCGAAATAAATACCACCGGATCGAAAGCGTATGATTCCGATATTCAGCGATGTGTTGTGCTGATGAAAGACGATCTTGAAAAGGCGAAGGAACAAATTTTCAATATTCTTTAATGCGCATTTTTTTACGCAAGATGAAAACCAATTATTTTTGTAAAAAAACCTGACTTGAAAAATCTGCTCGTTTTATTATCAGCCTCCCTTTTTGTGGCTTCGTGCTCTAATATTGATCTTTTTGAAAAGCAATCGCAGATTCCTGCTCAGCAATGGTTTTATAACAACACACCTCAATTTACTTTTCATATTGAAGACACCACTTCACAATACAATGTTTATGTGGTTTTGCGGCATACCGATCTTTATAATTATAATAATATCTGGCTTCGCATGGGCTCTAAAGTGCCCGAAGATTCAATGCATTTTCAAAACATCAATCTTTCCCTGGCAAGCGATGCAAAAGGCTGGGAGGGTAGCGGTATGGATGATATTTTTGAAGTTAGAAAGATGATTTCGCCGGGGCCGCTTGCTTTTAAAAAACCGGGCGATTATACATTTTCCATAGGGCAGATCATGCGCGAAAATCCTTTAAAATATATTTTGTCTGTTGGGATAAGAGTTGAAAAAGTCAAAATGTAGATTTTCTGCTTTCAGCCACGCGTTGTAATATTCAAATTTTGAACTTATGGCCTATATCCGGTTGTTTAAAAATAAATACAATGTGAAACCACTTCGGATAATCTATTTCTTCTACTGGTTTTTGCTGACCTACATTATGGCCACGCTGATATTTTGGTTTATTGCCCTCAACCATCAAAACGAGGAACTTAGCAAGTTTCGGCTGGATATGATTGATGTGGACGACAGCCTGCACGCCCAAAAAATACAAAAGATAGAATCTTCCCGCGACCGCAAAGCTGCTCAATATCTTGGTGAAGGAATTACTTCATTCCTGGTAATTGTGGCGGGCGCTATTTTGGTGTTGCGCATGATTAGCCGGCGGTTGATACAATCAGAGCAGCAACAGAATTTTATGATGGCAATTACTCACGAATTAAAAACTCCTATTGCCATCACCAAGCTCAATCTTGAAACGATGCAAAGGCGAAGGCTGGATGAAGAGCAGCAGCATAAGCTGATGAAAAGTACGATACAAGAGGCTAACCGGCTAAACGCGCTGTGCAATAATATGCTTTTGCTGAGCCAGATTGACGCCGGCGGCTACACGCTTACCAATGAAAAATTTGATTTTGGAACCTTGGTAAATGATTGCGTTGATGATTTTATAATTCGTTTTCCGCAAAGAAATATTGAAACTTATTTTGACGGCCAGGTAATGGTTACGGGTGATAAGATATTATTACAACTTGCTGTTAACAATCTTTTGGATAATGCGATTAAATATTCAGGAAAGGACGATGTAGTTTTGGTAAAAGTTTTTCGGGATGATAAACTGGTAAAACTTCAGGTGGTGGATGAAGGCGTTGGAATTACGGCTGCAGAAAAGCACCGGATATTCGAAAAATATTTTCGCGGCGCACAAAAGCAAATGAAAGGAACTGGCTTGGGGCTTTACCTGACAAAAGAGATTGTTAAGCAACATCATGGCGACATCGCTATGACAAATAACAGTCCACAGGGATGTATTTTTGAAATTAGTCTTAAAGCAACCAAAAATAATAACCGTTAATTTTTCATTATGCAACAGAAAAAACATTCGATTTTATTAGTAGAAGACGAAGAAAATTTGCAAGATGCCCTTAAATTAAATTTCGAGATGGAAGGGTATGATGTAACGTCTGCTTACGATGGTGCAGAAGCATTAAAAGCATTGCACAACGAATATTTTGATCTCATTATCCTGGATGTGATGCTGCCGGAAATAGACGGAATAGCAGTTTGTGAAAATATCCGTTTAAGCAATTCGGAAATTCCGATACTAATGCTTAGCGCAAAAAACCAAAGCGCCGACAGAGTTCTTGGATTGAAGAAGGGCGCCGACGATTATGTTACAAAACCATTTAATCTCGAAGAACTATTAATAAGAGTAAACTTGTTAATTAACAAAAGCCACCGTATTTCATCCAAAGAACCGGTAACAGAAGAATTTAGCTTCGGTAAAAATCTGATCAATTTTAAATCCCTGGAATGCACTACCAAAGTGGGAGACGTGGTAGCGCTTACCAAAAAAGAAGCCATGCTGCTGAAACTACTTATTGAAAATAAGAATGAAGTGGTAACGCGCGAAAAAATTTTGCAGTCGGTTTGGGGCTATAATGTTTATCCAACAACCAGAACCGTCGACAATTTCATTTTAAACTTCCGCAGGTATTTTGAGGAAGATAGCCGCAATCCAAGATTCTTCCATTCGGTAAGAGGGATAGGCTATAAGTTTACTGCCTGATATACTTTTCAGCGCATTGCTTATCTAAAAGTGAAACCACTTCCGAGGCTTTTTCAAACACACTGCAAAGATGATCCACGTCAGAAGGAGGCGCGTATAAATTTAGTTCGATCTCTTCTAAAAGATTATTCAACATAAGCGAGGTGCCAAGCCCAATATTGCATTTATCCAATTCCTCATTGATTCTTTTTTTAGTCAATTCTTCCGTTGGCACATTAAACTTGCCCGATAGATATTTTTTAAGTGACACATCCAGCACGTGGTAAAACTCCGAAGGGTTTGCCTGCATTAGTTTGTCGTGAGCCGCCAACAACGGGTTTTCAGGAACAATATACTCGGGCTTTTTTTCCTCATGATCATTCTGTAAATCATCAATCTTGATTTTTGCAGCCAAAGCAGTTTTGTTTTTATTTTTTCTGTTGAACAACAAAAGCATCAAAAGCCCGATGCAAATCAGTAAAACGATTGCTATCATCAGATCAGTTTGATTAACTGCAAAGCTATTTTTAGTCGCCTGGGGCTTGTTGGCTTTGTTAAACAAATTATTGGCTACTCCTGTTCCTTTATCCACCGTTATTTCCAGGGGCGTGGTGCGCACTGTTTTAAATGAAGAAGAGGCTGGATCAAAATAGGAAAACGAAATAGAATCGATTTGGTAAGTGCCTGTTTTGGAAACGGTAAACGGAAAAGTAAACACTTTGCTTCCGCGCATTGGCACAGAAGATTTATCAACTTCGTCTTTTACTTTGGCCTCATAGCCATCCATGCCTTCGGGCCAGTTTATTTTAGGCGCATTGATCAATTGAATATTGCCCTGGCCGTTTATTGTAACCTTCAGGTTTCCGGCGTCATCAGTGGTTATTTTATTTTTTTCAAAAGAAGCCATTATGGTAAAATGGCCAACAGCGCCTTTAAAATTTGCCGGTGTATGTTCCGCGGGAAGTGGTTTTACAACGATTTCTACCGGCTTACTTTTTAAGGTGATGTTTTCTTCAATAACTGCATCGCGCGGAGAGGTGGCATCTGCGAAATTCTCAAGCATATCATAAAACTGATCGCTGTTTCGCGAGTTGGCGTAAGCCGATTTTATAAACGTTACTTTATTTTTTGCTACCAGCGGATCGATTGCAACAGTGCCCGCTTGCAGCGGATACAATTGTACTTTTCGCAGCGTGTAAACATTGTACATGCGTCCATTGTATTTCTCAATACCGCCATTGTTGTTATTAACATCGAGGTCGCTTACTGAAAATCCATTAAAAGAAGGAGCATCGGTTATGGTAGACTCAGACTGCAGGCGCGTGTATAATTTGTACGAAGCAGTAATGGGTTCCCCTATATAGCAACTCGTTTTGCTCACATCAAGCTTGATAAAAAGATTCTTTTGAATTTTGTCTTCTGCTTTTTCGCCCGGCTTTAAAATGTAATCATCAAATTGGTGTGTTGGCGGCGCGGGAGGAAAATCAAAATTAAAATTGGCAAAAGGCGATAAGGCATTTGCTGAATTATTTGATTGTACAGTTGATGAATTGGTTACTTCAATAGTAAGAGGCGCGCTGTTGATATTCTTTGCCATCGGCCTTTGCCGTTGCCGGTTTGATAGAAAATTTACCCGTTGATTTAGGCTTCAGGTAAAAACCAATGGCAACGTATTGAGTTGTTTTCCCGTTGATGCTGGTCATGCCGCTTTCCTGGTTGGGACCGCCTACCACCGTAAAATTGTTGAAAGATGGGGGATTGATCGTTTCTATGTTAGAAGCATTTTCAAGCCTGAACTGAATTTGCAGCACATCATTTTTACCGATGGTTTTTTGCGGACAAACAACTGAAAACTTTACCTGGCCAAATGATTTTTCCTGCGCAAAAATTGCAGAAAAAATAATGGAAAAAGCAAAAATTTTAAATCGCACTGATTGTAAAAATGTAACCATTTTTCAGCATGGATGAATGACAAATTTAGCTGTATAGTTTTAAAAAAAAGGTTAATTGCAGGCAACTGTTAAAGAAAGCGTTAAGGCAAATCGCCCAATAGCGGCCGTATGATAATATCTTCTACACAGGCCTGTGGCGATAGCAACGAGCAAGCATATACTAATTGCGAAATGTCATCGGTTTCCATAATTCTTTCGGGACTTACGCCTGCTCCTTCCCAGGATGAAGTGTACACGGCACCGGGATAAACCGCAGTTACTTTTATGTGGTAAGGTTTCATTTCTTCCCGCAGGTTTTTACTGAAACCCATCAGCGCGTATTTGCTGATACTATAAGAGCCGCCGTTGTGGTAGGCGCTAAGCGAGGCAATGGAACAAATATTAAAGATGTGCCCCGACCTTCTTTTCATCATCCGCGGAAGCAATTTCCTGGTGAGGTGATAAGCGCTGTAAAGGTTAGTTGCGATCATGGATTCAAGAATTCCTTCCTCTTCATTATAAATACTTCCAGGGATAAACCGGCCGGCATTATTGATGAGGATATCAACGTCGATATTCAATTCCGTTAACCAATTGTAAAATTGTTCAACGCCTTCGTTGGTTGAGAGATCGGCCGCAAAATATTTAACAACGTTGCCGAAAGTTTTATTAAGCTCATTGGCAGTTTCGGCGAGCTGTTGACCGTTTCTGGAGCAAATGAAAATGTTATTTTTAGCCTCTGCGAATTTTTGTGCAAATGCTTTTCCCATACCTTTGCTGGCTCCTGTAATTACAATATTCATTGCTAAATTTCGTTTCGTAAACTTACGGTAGAGAGCAAATCTAAACTTAAAATCCGCAATTAAAATATACCATCGTGAAATATCGCCATCTCTTTTTCGACCTTGATCATACACTTTGGGACTTTGATGCAAATGCTAAAGAATCTCTTTTGGAGCTTTATCATTCTTTCGGGCTTGAAAAAAAAGCAATCAGTTCATTTGAATTTTTCTATACCACTTATCTGAATCATAACGCCATGCTTTGGAGCCGGTATGAAAAAGGTTACATCACCCACGAAGAGTTAAAGTGGAGAAGAATGTGGCGCACTTTACTCGATTTTAAAATTGCTGATGAGCAACTATCCAAAGAAATGAGCGCTCATTTTTTAGAAATACTTCCCACCAAAAAGAAAGTGTTTGAGTACACTTTTGAGATACTGGATTATTTGGTAGAAAAAAAATATTCAATTCATCTTATTACAAACGGTTTTGAAAAAGTGCAATGGAGTAAATTGAACAATGCCAATCTTTCAAAATATTTTACGCATGTAATTACTTCTGAAGCATCTAATTCGGTAAAGCCCAAAAAGGAAATCTTTGAATACGCTTTAAATAAAGCCGGCGGTAAAATCGACAACAGTATTATGATTGGAGATAATTTACAAGCCGATATATTGGGCGCGAGCAATGCAGGAATGGATTCAATATTTGTTAACCATATCAATGCAGAATGCAATTCCGGTCCAACTTATACGATACGGCATCTGAAAGAACTGGAATCTATTTTATAACGAATTCAAAAAGTCTTAACCAGCATAAGCTCAGCTATCCAAACAACATTTCTTCAGCGTTTTTATTAGAAAAATTATCAGAACGGAGTTGTTGGAAAAGGAATGGGCAATTCATTGATACGAGTTGTGGATATGAGGAACACCCAATTCAATTCAAATTGAAGAAAACTACTTTTTAGCTTATGTGGCCTAATATTTTGGGAAATGGAATTTCGCTACGATGATTTATTAATGTGAACCTTTCCGGGGAATTGAAAGAGAAATCCAGCGCTCATTCACGATCATTTTTCCAAGGAAAATAATTTGCCCTATGTGTGATGCATAATGCGCGAGTTGCCGGTTGATGGCATCCATGGCGTTTAATGGTTCAGACCGGATATAAATTGTTTTCTCAAGATCTGCAGGCGTTAAATCATCTAATGTTTTGAATAAGCGCTCCCAGCCGGCATTCCATTTTTCCATTAACTCCTGCTTTGTAGTAACCAGCGGTTCAAATTCTTCATCGCGCTTGCGCCATTCTTTTTCTCCATCTTCATTAAGAAAATTGGTCCAGCGCGAAATCATATTTCCCGACAGGTGCTGAACAATAATCGCAATACTATTGCTTTCGGAATTGTATTGCCAAAACAATTTTTCTTCATCTACCTGGTTAATGGCTCTTTCGCCAAGAGACCGATAGGTATTAAATTGTTTCTTTGCGCTTTCTAAATAATTGGATGGCATATATTACATAATTTGTTCGGCTTCTTCAACCGGAACAAGCGTATCGATGGTGGCCAGTACGGTGATACCGCCTTTTACCGCCTGGTTGAGCGATACGTTTAATTCGGTTCCAACAGGAAGCAAAATGTCAACGCGGCTTCCAAATTTTATAAATCCCATTTCATCGCCCTGGTGAACTTTTTGGCCAACATGCAGGTAATTAACAATGCGTTTGGCAAGTGCGCCGGCAATTTGCTTTACCAGTATTTCGGCCTTATCACTTTTGATAACAACCGAATGTCTTTCATTTTCTGTAGATGATTTTGGACTCCAGGCTACCAAATATTTTCCTTTGTGATATTGGCTGTACTCCACTTTACCCGACATGGGAATTCTGTTGATATGAACATTGGCAGGGCTCATAAATATGGAAACCTGGAGGCGTTTGTCTTTAAAATATTCAGGATCGGTAATCTCTTCTATCACCACTACTTTTCCATCTGCCGGGCAAATTACCTGGTGATGTGCTACCGTAAAATTTCTTTTTGGAGAACGAAAAAAAGATATAATAAATAAAAGCGTTATCAGCGTAACACCAAACACAATCCATGAAATAACCGGCATGGAAGCGCTAAAGAAAAAAAAGAAAATAATATTGATGGCTCCAAAAATCAGCGCGCATAAGGCAATGGTTTTATAGCCTTCTTTGTGAATATTCATCAGCTTAGTTTAACCGCAAATATAAAAATTGAAGTGGAGATGATGATTTTAATTTTTACCTCATGAATAAAACATCATATAAGAAAACAAAAGGTATGGCAATAAGCATTGAATCGAAGCGGTCTAAAAATCCGCCATGTCCCGGCATCAAACTTCCGCTGTCTTTTACCTTGGCCATTCGTTTTATTTTACTTTCCAGCAAATCGCCGAGGGTGCCAAACACTGCGCACAATAATGGGATCATAATCCAATCCCGCATAGAAAAATAACCGCTTGCTTTTCCGATCAAGGCGATTACAACAACGCATAAGATTGCGCCGCCAATGGTTCCTTCCCACGTTTTTTTGGGAGAGATTTTTGACATGGGATTTTTTCCTATAAACGAACCAACAATGTATGCCATGGTATCATTGATCCAAATGGAAAATACGATTCCGCAAGGCAATATTTTTAACAGGTTATCCGCAGCGCCGCCGGGATTATCGGTTCGCATAAATAACATCAGGCTTATGGGAAGTGTGATGTAAAGCACTCCCAGCAGGCTTTTTACTTTGTAATTGGCCGGATCAATTTTTTTAAGGAGCTGAATAAATTCCAGCCAGCAGCCGAAATGAATAATGGTAAACAGGATAATAAAACTCAATTGGTTCCAAAGTAATCCTGTAAGCATTGCGATGGCAAAAACGACCGCAGTGATGGTACGTGTTTTAAACGTTTTGGTATCAAAAGCCATTGGTTAATTTTCGGATTGTTGTTTTGCCCAATTTTGGAAATCGTTTGGATCGCCCAAATCGGGCTGTGTAAATTTTTGTTGTTGTACTAATGAGATCTCCCTGAATTTTATGAAGGCATAAATAATTAAAACCAGTGCGATAACACCGGCCCACACCGGAAAATTTTCTTCTACGTCCTTGGTGGGCTTTGCGCCGGCAGAAGTAATTAAATACAGCGCAGTAACCTGCACGCCGTTATATAAGAAGTGGAAAAATATCGCTAGCCAGATACTTTTGCTATAATAAAAAACAAGCCCTAAAATAATGCCCAAGGCAAAGCGAACCAAAAAACCATAATAAGAAAGATGAATAATGCTAAATAAAAAGGCGGTTAAAATAATGGCTACCCATGGGCCTTTAAACCATCTTGTAAAAATATTTTGAAGTCCGCCGCGAAAACAAACTTCCTCAACAATGCCCGGCAATAAAGCAATCACAAACATGGAAAGAATGTAGCGTGGAAACGAGTTGATATTAATAAGCGCGGCTTCCTGTGCGGCCCGTGATGCTTCCATTGCTTTAAACTTAATCTCCAGGTTTTTGGGAATTGGAATTATGTTATTGAGTTCTGCCAAAGCGCCCGACAGTGGAAAAGTAAGAATGAGAATTCCAACCACCAACAACAACTGCCGCTGATTAATTTTAGTGGTAAAACCAATAAATTTTGAAGGATTCCGGTAACAAATCAGCGCAAAAAAATAAACCGGTAAAAAGAACATGAACACAGTAGAAACAGCCTGCATCAACATAATTGCGTTATAATATTTTGGATTGAGCATGTCGCTTTCCATTGCCAGAAGCGGCCGCCCCGTCATCATTAACCAAATGCCTGCAGAAATGATTGACCCAAGAATAAGCCCGCCGCCAATGAGCCCGATGAAAATGCCCAATTGGCTGGGAAAGCTAAAATTTCTTGAATTTTGATCAATCAGCATGTTCTAAATTTTTAAGTGCGTAAATTTACAGCCAAAAATTTTTAAAAGAAGAAAATGAGGTGGGAGACGCTGGATGTCTGTTATACAATATCTGAGATACGCTGGCCCTGTCTATTAACGTGTCAACTAATTAACCAATCAACCAATTAACCAATTAACCAATCAACTTGATCAAAATAGGCAACATACAGCTTCCTGAATTTCCTTTATTGCTTGCGCCAATGGAAGATGTAAGCGATCCTCCGTTTCGTGCGGTGTGTAAAGACAAAGGTGCACATTTGATGTATACTGAATTTATCAGCAGCGAAGGATTGATTCGGGATGCGATAAAAAGCAGGAAAAAGTTAGACATTTTCGATTATGAGAAACCGGTTGGTATTCAGATTTTCGGTGGCGATGAAGAAAGCTTGTCGATGGCAGCTAAGATTGTAGACGCCACTAATCCCGATTTACTTGACATCAATTTTGGTTGCCCGGTAAAAAAAGTTGCTTGCCGCGGCGCGGGTGCAGGTGTATTAAAAGATGTGCCGCTAATGGTTCGCTTAACCGATGCGGTGGTAAAAAGCACTTCGTTGCCCGTTACGGTTAAAACAAGACTGGGTTGGGATGAAGACACAAAAAATATAGAAGAAGTTGCCGAACGATTGCAGGATGTTGGAATACAGGCGCTGGCTATTCACGGGCGCACGCGCACTCAAATGTATAAGGGAAGCGCCAACTGGGAATTGATTGCAAAGGTGAAAGAAAATCCAAGAATTACTATTCCGATTTTTGGAAACGGCGACATTGATTCACCTCAAAAAGCATTGGAATATAAAAACCGTTATGGTGTAGATGGAATTATGATTGGCCGTGCTGCGATTGGTTATCCGTGGATATTCAACGAGATAAGCCATTTTGTAGAAACCGGCGAAATACTTCCTTCGCCAACAATTGAAGAGCGGGTGGAAGTTTGCAAAAAGCATTTAATAAAATCGGTAGAATGGAAAGGGCTGATAGTTGGCATCAATGAAATGCGCAGGCATTATACCAATTATTTAAAAGGTATGCCCAACATAAAAGAATTCAGAGGTAAACTGGTAACGTTGAAAGAAGTAGATGAAATTTTGTCTGTGCTCGATGAAATCATCGTTCAATATTCAGGATACGAGTTCGAAAAAACGCCCATCGAACTAATTAATTATCACGAAAAATGCCCGGTGTAAAATTGGTTTATCTGATTTCCTGCTAAAACATCGGCAGGCTTAACAGACGATGAGAATACTTTCAGAAGATTGCCATTTTCATCAATAAGATATTTATAAAAATTCCATTTAGGTTCTTCGTCATTCCAGCCATTTTTATTTTTATCGGTGAGCCATTGATATACTTCTTGTTTGTCAATCCCTTTCACATCATTTTTTGTAAAAAGAGAAAAAGTAACACCGAAATTTAAACGACAGAATTCCGCAATCTCCTGGTCGCTGCCCGGCTCCTGCGCGCCAAAATTATTGGCCGGAAAACCCAGCACCACAAGATCTTTATTTTGTTGATGCAATCGTTCAAGTTCAGCATACTGAGGCGTATAGCCACATTGGCTGGCAAGATTTACGATCAGTACTTTTTTTCCCTTATATTTTTCAAAAGAAATTTCTTCGCCATTATTTGAGATTGCCTTTAATGAGTAAAAGCTTTCCGGTGCATTTACGCCTTTAATATTTTCATATTTATTGATTCCCATACCCGTGAGTTTGGAGATTTTCATTCTAAAAGGATAGGTGGCATTAATTATTTTTCTGAGGAGATTCATCATGTTCGTTTAGCCGATAAATTTTTTGAGCAGGTTTATTTTTCCTTTTAGAGGAGGATATTTTATGTTAGGATCAAGCCAGGTTCCTGTTTTTAAAACGGGCTTTGCATGCGAAAAAATTTCAAACGTTTTTTTACCATGATAAGAGCCGATGCCGCTATTTCCAATACCACCAAATGGCATGTTTAAATTCGCAAAATGATACACTGTGTTGTTAATGCATCCACCACCAAACGCCACGCGGCGCAGCCATTCAGCTTCTGTATTTTTATTTTTTGTGAAGAGATAAAAAGACAATGGCTTGGCATTTTGATGAACAATATCAATTGCCTCGCTTGTTTTATTAAAAGAGATCACCGGCAAAAGCGGCCCGAATATTTCTTCTTTCATAATTGAATCATCTAAAGAAATATCAGTAAGAATGGTGGGTTGAATGTAAAGCTTTGCCTCATCATGTTTGCCGCCATAAAATAGGGTTCCTTCTGAAAGAAAGCCAACCAATTTTTGCAAATCTTTTCTCGTTAATGATTTTTCCATAGTCATATGAATTGGACGGATCAGTCTGTATAAAACTTTTCAATGGTTGCCGAAAGTTGATTTAAAAATTTTTCCTTTATCGATTCATTCACCAAAATATAATCAGGTGCAATACAAGTTTGTCCGGCGTTTAAAAATTTGCCCATCACAATTCGTTTTGCAGCAACATTTATATCGGCATCATACTCTACAATGCAGGGACTTTTGCCACCAAGTTCCAGCGTAACAGGCACAAGGTCGTTGGCCGCCAATTTATAAATTTCTTTTCCTACGATGGTGCTTCCTGTATAAAAAATATGATCAAAACGAAAGCCTGTAATTAGCGTTGGTACTACTTCAGCGCCGCTACCGGTAATAATTTTTATGTAACGTTTATCGAATGTGGCTTCAATTAATTTTACGAGAAGCTGCTCTGTCGCTGGTGCCATTTCAGAGGGTTTTAGCACGGCGCAATTTCCTGCAGCGATAGCGCCAACCAACGGAATCAATAACAATTGCAAAGGATAATTCCATGGTGAAATAATTAAAACAACTCCCAATGGATCTTTATAAATTTTTGCCGAGGAAGGAAAAGTAATTAATCCGGAAGGTACATTTTGCGGCCTCATCCATCGGTCCAAATTTTTAATAGCATATCTTATTTCGCCTAATAACAAACCGGTTTCTGTGGCCCAACTTTCTTCTTTACTTTTCTTAAGATCTTTATACAATGCCGCGGCAATTTCTTCTTCATGTTTTTTGATCGCATCTTCAAGCGCAAGCAATTGTTTTTTTCTAAACTCATAAGAAAGCGTAGCGCCTGAATTAAAAAAATCACTTAATGGTTGGATGTGGTACATCGATGAAAGAGTATGAAGTAACAAAATACATCAAAATCTACTTTTTGGCTTATCTCATTTAGAACTTGCAGACAAAAAAAACCAACTTTTTAATCGGTTATCTTTGACGCTTCAATATTAAAGGATCCGTTTATGAATGATGAATATTACATGCAACAGGCGCTGAAGGAAGCTTACAAAGCGTTGGATGCAGATGAGGTTCCTATTGGTGCGGTGATTGTAATGCGGGATAAAATTATTGCCCGTGGCTACAACCAGGTAGAAACATTAACCGATGCAACAGCGCATGCAGAAATTATTGCGCTCACTGCCGCATTTAATTTTCTCGGGGCAAAATATTTGCCGGATGCTACTTTATATGTAACCATAGAGCCCTGTACTATGTGTTGCGGAGCCTTGTACTGGAGCAAGATTGGCCGGTTGGTTTACGGAGCTTCTGATCCAAAACATGGAGGGCTTTCCTTAATAACGTCAGTAGCCAAAAATAAAAATCCGTTGCATCCAAAAACAGAAATTGTAAAAAACATTTTGGCTGATGAATGTGTAACATTGATGAAAGATTTCTTCCAAAAAAAAAGATGATGTTTTCATAAATAACCCCAACAACATTGTTTTTGACGTGGGCATAAAATTTGTGAAACGGTCTTTCATCATTATTAACAACCGCCAAATAAAACTTTGCCTTATGTTTCTGACAGATACTCAGTAAATTTGGGATTCAACAATTGTTCACTTTAAAAATAAATATTATGGCATTTACACTACCGGCTCTACCTTATGGTTATGATGCGCTTGAGCCACACATTGATCAATTAACCATGCAAATCCATCATGATAAGCATCACCAGGCTTATGTTGATAATTTAAATAAAGCCATTGCAGGCACGCCCAATGAAAATAAATCTTTGGAAGAATTGATTGCTCATGCGGGAAGCCTTCCGCCGGCAGTGCGCAATAATGGAGGCGGTCACTGGAATCATAGCTTTTTCTGGGAAATCTTATCTCCCGATGGCGGTGGAAAACCTGATGGAAAACTTGCCGCGGCCATTGATGAAGCATTTGGCAATTTTGAGGCGATGCAGGAAAAATTTAATGCAGCAGGCGCGGGCAGATTTGGAAGTGGCTGGGCGTGGTTGGGCAGCCAGGACGGCAAACTGCTTATTTGTTCAACACCAAACCAGGATAATCCGTTGATGGATGTTGCTGAGTGCAAATGCACGCCGGTGTTGGGTTGCGACGTTTGGGAACATGCTTATTACCTGAAATATCAAAATAAAAGACCTGATTATTTAAAAGCTTTTTGGAATGTAGTAAACTGGAAAAAAGTTGCAGAGCTTTTTGAAAAAGGATAAAACGTCTTACTAATTTTAATAACGCCATTGTCGATTTTTGATGATGGCGTTTTTGTTTTTAGGCCAGTTAAATTATCATGCTATTATTTTTTGCATTTAATATAATACTAATCTAATTGTATTAGCGTTATCATTGACTGGTAGTTCTAAACAATATCACCAATATGTAATATGAGATTCATTTATAACCAATATCCGGGAAACATAAAGGACAAACGATTTTTTATTTTAGTTTTTTTTATTTTAACCTTTCTCTTTTCCTGTAAAAAACATACGGTCGAAGATTCTATACAACATCCGGATACATCGGACACAATTGAAGGATTTTTGCGGACTGAAACTACCGGATCTGGCTACCGGGCGGTAGCCTATAATAAAAATTATTCCCTTAAATGGCAAAAAGATCTAAGTGGTGAGTATTTCCAAAAACCTGTTTTGTATAAGGGAATGTTGTATTTTTCCTCAGGTTACTCATTAACTGTAATTAACGCTGGCGATGGTGTGGAAAAATGGAGTATAGACAACTCTTTTGGATATTTTGCCAATCTATCCTTCAGAAATGATACTATTTTCTATAACCATTTTAATACCAATTTTGCTTTTATTGAAGCCAGTAACGCTTTAACTGGGGAAGTGTATTGGCAGGTACCTTTCCAGGATGTATATGACTATGGCTGGGGAAGTTTTATTGAAGGAAATACTTTTTATTTTATAAGTGCCGATCGGAACATAAAATCTCACGTTAATGCGTTCGATATTGCGGCAAAACATATAATATGGCAGTCTCCTATTAGCTATTCCCATGGTCCACTCTTTTCTTGCAATAACAACAGCTTTGGAATAATTGACCACATTGATCACCTAGGAAACGAAGGCGATTTGTATTTAATTAATAAAACCAGTGGTCAATTTCAATGGAACAAGACCAGGGTTAATCCACGCCTACCTAATTTTTATGATAATTTAGTAATATGTAATCCGGTAAGGTTTTCTTTGGCCGACCCGGGTTTAATCGCTTTCGATAGTGAGAATGGCGACATAAGATGGAGCCGGTTCGAGTACGTATATATCGTTGCGAACGTTATTTCTGGCAACAATATTTATATTGCAGGATTGAATGCTTCTGACGGAGAATCTTTACTTTTTTGTGCAGATTTGGTTACCGGAAATATTATTTGGACTCGAAAGATGGATCCTATGTATAATAAATTGATTGTGTTCGATAATGTGATATACGCTAACATTGAGCCCTTTGCAACTATTCCACCGAACGCTTCCGGCACAGTTAGTTTTGATTCAAAGACAGGTGCAATGATTGACTCTGCAAAAATTGGTCCCAACATCATGATATTGACATCCTCAGGTAGACTGATCAAATAATTTTGTCCGTTGCCAATGCCTTTGTTATTAAATATTGGAGGATCTTTTGCTTCAAACATCGATTTATTACCCATTTGTGATGGACCTTCCAAATAGTTGTAACGTCTTTAGTATTCGTATTAATTTAGGTCTTCAGAAATATATATTCTCGCAATCATTAAATGAGAAAGTCTTTTACAGGTACCTTTAATTTTTTGCTGAGTCAATTCAGGGAACCGGATCGTGACCGTGGCCGCCCCATGGATTACACCGGGCAATTCTTTTTACTGTAAGCCACATGCCTTTTATTGGGCCATATTTTTTAAATGCTTCAATTCCGTATTGCGAGCACGTAGGCGTATAGCGGCACGATGGGCCCAGCCATGGCGAAATAATAAGCTGATAAATTTTTATCAAGCCGATAAACGGAAGAGACAATATTTGTTTTGCTGATGGCATTCTTTGAGGCAAAGTTAATAAGAATGCAGCCTGATATATTGACGAATGGTCTATCAAGCCTCTCCGGCTTGGGAATTTGTTAAAAAAAACCCAAACAAAATTTTTTTGTGATGGGTGGTAACTTTTCTTTTCGGTTATACGTATAGCTTCGTATAACCAAACGTTAACATGATTAAACTCTTATTGATAAGCTGTCTTCTTGTTCCTCTACAATTAACTGTATCTGGCCAGAAAAAAATTAAACAAATACATGCCGTAAAAACCAATGACGTATTTAAGATTGACGGAGAAATTGATGAACCCGGCTGGAAAAAGTGTCCGGTAATTAGCGGACTTATTGAATTTCGTCCCAACCCTGGTAAAATTGAATCTGATCGAAATAAAACAGAGATCTATATATTGTACGATGATAATAATGTTTATATCGGTGGCTATTGTCACGAAATAAGTGCAGACAGCGTTTCTAAAGAACTGGTTGGCCGCGATAGAATTGGCAACAGCGATTTTTTGGGTGTAATTTTCGACACCTATAACGATAAGATTAATGGAAGTGGCTTTTTTGTTACGCCTTATGGAGAACAGTTTGACGCAAAATATTCAGCCACCGGAAATGAAGATCCTACCTGGAATGCCGTGTGGGAAAGCGCCGCTAAAATGCAGCCAGACGGCTGGACTTTTGAAATGAGGATTCCTTATTCAGCGTTGCGTTTTAGTAATAAAGACAATCAGACCTGGGGCATCAATTTTATCAGGAAAAGACAAAAAACTTCACAACAATATGCATGGAGCAACATCGATCCAAACGTAAACGGACTTCAAAACCAGGAAGGCGAATGGATTGGGATTGAAAAAATAAAAGCGCCGATGCGTTTGTCTTTAAGCCCATATTTTTCTTCTTACATCAATCATTATCCGTACAAAACACAAGGTGTACGTGATTATACTTCTTCCATAAACGGTGGCATGGATTTGAAATATGGCATCAATGAAAGCTTTACGCTTGACATGACCCTGATACCCGATTTTGGCCAGGTGCAAAGCGACAACCAGGTGCTTAATTTAACTCCGTTTGAAGTAAAATACAATGAAAACAGAAGTTTTTTTACTGAAGGAACGGAACTTTTTTCAAAAGGGAATTTGTTTTATTCACGACGAATTGGTGGCCAGCCAATACACTATAATGATGTTGCCTCAAAGCTCGATTCATCGGAGCATATTGTGAAAAATCCAACGGAATCCAAACTCATTAATGCCACAAAAATTTCCGGGCGCACTTCAAAAGGGCTGGGCATCGGATTTCTCAATGCCATCACGAAAGCAATGTATGCCATTGTGGAAGATGATCATGGGCACCAGCGCAAAATTGAAACTAATCCGCTTACCAACTACAATATATTGGTGCTTGATCAATCTCTTAAAAATAACTCATCGGTTTCGCTGATCAATACCAACGTATTAAGAGATGGCAGCGATTATAACTCCAACGTTTCTGCTTTGGTTTTTAACATCAATAACAAAAAAAATATCTATAACTGGAACGGGAAAATATCGCTGAGCAATATATATAACAAGCATGCACAAACGCAAACCGGGTACATGCATAATTTGGGCTTTGGCAAGGTTGGCGGAAGGTTTAATTTTCAATTAAACCAGGAGCTAACGAACGACAAATACAATCCCAACGACCTGGGAATTCTCTTCAACAATAATTACCTCGATCATTATTTGTGGGTTGGATACAACTGGAATAAGCCGGGCAAATGGTACAACAATCTTCACCTCAACCAAAATTTTACTTACAGCAAAAGGTATACGCCCAACACCTATCAGGCATTTAATTATAATGGTAATATAAACGGGCAACTTAAAAACCTGATGTATGCCGGATTTTACATTAATTATCATGCCCAGGGCAACGATTTTTATGAGCCGCGTGTTGCTGGCAGGGTTTATCAATCGCCCGTCAGCGCAAACATCGGCGCGTGGGTAAACAGCAACCAGGCAAAAAAATATTATTATTACCTCGAAGTGAATTCAGGATTTAGTAAATTGTTTCATAACAAATTCTCTATATATACCATCCAAAACAATTATCGCTTCAACGACAAATTTTCTGTGGGACATAGCATTATTTTATCGCCATCGTACAACCAGGCCGGTTTTGCTGATATAAGCGGCACGGACATCATCTTCGAAAAAAGAGACCGGATCACGATTGAAAATATTTTGAATTCGAAATACAATTTTAATAAACGCAATGGCATCACTTTCAGGCTAAGGCATTACTGGAGCAAGGTAGAAGCCAAAGAATTTTTTACATTACAAAATGATGGAACGCTTCTGAAGAATGTAATTTATAATGTCAACAGCAATCAGAATTTAAATATTTTCAATATTGATATGGTTTATACCTGGGAGTTTGCGCCGGGAAGCTTCATCAATGTTGTATGGAAAAATTCTGTTTACTCCGGCAATCAGCAGATAGATGAATCGTATTTTAAAAATTTCACGCACACGGTTTCTGCGCCGCAAAATAATAACATTTCTCTGAAAGTTATTTATTACCTCGATGCGCTGGCATTAAGAAAAAAGCATCATTGATCATTGTTGAAATATCAATTTCTATATTTTGGCTTATCTCGTTTGCATTTTTTTTACGGAGAAATAAAGCACTAAATGGTTCTTTCTCTTGAGATATCAGCAATTAAAACAGCGGCCATTGCAAGGGCTGCATCTTTGAGTATATTTTTGATTAAAAACACTCTCATTGGTAAATCGACGGCATGTTGTATTTGAATAATATCTACAGAAAATACTTTCACTAATAGTAATAAGGCTAAAAGATAGCCGGCAAGTTTTGCATAACGGTCAAGGATAAACGCTACCGCCGCCAGTAAAAAACCTGTTCCGGAAATATAGATCAATATTTTGGGGAAAGGTAAAAATGAAGGAATGTCGGCAGACATTACTTTCGCATGCAGGATGTTATTGGCGCCAAAAATACCGATGATTACCGCGAAAATAATGGTAGCAAGCCTGGTTGAAATAAGATTTTTCATGATGATCTTTTTATAAAATAGGAGCCATCGCTTACATAAATGTAAGAAACTAAAAGAGCTTTTATTAAGATTGAATTGTTTTGAGAACCATTCAAATTCCGGAGAATTATAGTTGATAAAAGCCAAAATATAGAAAAAGCATTTTTTAAGCCGCAGGTTTTCTTTAGAAAATCCGGCATGTAAAATGAAATGCAGCGCTGAGGCAAATGCGTTAAAAAATTATGCGCATTGTCTTCCAAATCCTCATACAAACCCCTATCTTTGCGCAAAATTTAGGAGAAGTATGGGTTCTAAAAGCATGAAATCTTTATTGGTAGCGGTTTTCAGCCTTTTGATGCTGTGTTTTTCGAATACCGCTTTTTCCCAGGAAAACCCTGGTGAGCATCATGGCGAAGGAGAGAAATTTGATCCTACAAAGGAAATTTTGGGTCATATCCAGGACGCTTATGAATTCCATTTCTTCTCTGTGGGACATTTTGATGCGGTGATTCATTTGCCCGTTATTTTGTATTCCACTGAGCGAGGGCTTTCTGTTTTCTCGTCGTCAAAATTCGGCCATGGAGGTACAGAAGAATACAATGGATACAGGCTGGAAAATGGCAACAACATAGTTCCTGTTGATAAAAATGAAAAAGTATACGATTTTTCTTTAACGAGAAACGTGGTGCAAACTTTTCTTGCATTGGCACTTTTTACTATTTTAATGATCAATATTGCGAAAAAATACAAGCGAGGTGCGGGTGTAACATCGGCTCCTTCCGGCGCACAGGGATTTATGGAACCTATTATTATTTTTGTAAGGGAAGAAATTGCGAAAGTAAATCTTGGAAGCCGCTGGATGCGCTACATGCCATATTTACTTACCGTATTTTTCTTTATACTGATCAACAGCATTTTCGGATTGCTACCGGGCTCGGCAAACGTTTCCGGTAATATAGCATTTACTTTTGTACTGGGCATTATCGCATTTTTTGTGATTCTCTTTAGCACTACGGCGCATTTCTGGAAGCACGTATTATGGCCTCCCGGCGTACCTTTTTTAGTAAAAATAATTTTAGTTCCGGTAGAAATTGTGGGTGTTTTTATTATCAAACCAGGCGCGTTGATCATACGTCTTTTTGCCAACATGGTAGCCGGACATATTATCATTCTAAGCTTTATTTCCCTGATATTTATTTTTGGCGCAATGAATACCGCAGCCGGATGGAGTTTTTCCCCGGTTTCGATCCTGTTCACTGTATTTATGTATTTTATTGAAATACTGGTTGCGTTTATACAGGCATTCATTTTTACGGCGCTTACGGCAATTTTTATCGGGCAGGGCTTTGAAGGAAGCGATCATGATGTACATCCCGGCACACACGACGGATTATTATAAACTTTTTTATTCATAAACAAAACCAAGTATTATGTCATTATTGACCTTGTTAACAGAAGTTGGATACTCACACATGGGTGGAGCTATCGGCGCCGGTTTAGCTGCTATCGGAGCAGGTATCGGTATCGGCCAGATTGGTAAAGGTGCCGTAGAAGCTATTGCCCGCCAGCCGGAAGCTTCCAACGAAATTCGTGCAAACATGATCCTTGCTGCTGCTCTTGTTGAGGGTGTTGCCCTTTTCGCAGTTATCGCAGGATTATTGGCTGTTCTTAAAACTGCCTAAGCACCCAATTTTACTGCATCCAAAGCACAGGGCGGAGGATGCAGTATTTTTAAATTTTAATAATTGTGGTTTTAATAATTAGTTAGCATTTGCTAATTTTTCAATTTTCAAATTTTCAAATTTTTTTATGGAACTCTTACTTCCTAAATTAGGTCTCATCGTTTGGACCATTCTTGCTTTTGGCATCGTATTTTTTATTCTTGCCAAGTATGCCTGGAAGCCAATTTTAAAATCGCTCAACGACAGGGAAAAAAATATTAATGACTCTATCTTATCTGCAGAAAATGTAAGAAAAGAAATGTCAGAGTTGAAAAGTGAAAATGAAGCCTTGCTTGCACAGGCGCGTGAAGAAAGAGGACAAATGCTGAGAGAAGCCAAAGAAACCCGCGATAAAATAATCCTGGAAGCGAAAGAGCAGGCGCGTGTTGAAACCAGCAAAATAATTGCTGATGCACAAAATGTAATTAACCAGCAAAAAATGGCGGCCATCACTGATCTGAAAAACCAGGTAGGAAATTTAGTGCTTGAAGTAAGCGAAAAAGTAATCCGCAGAGAATTAAGCAATAAAGCAGAGCAGGAAAAATACATTCAGCAGCTTACCCAAAATGTTGATTTGAATTAATTAAAATTGTTATGAGTAATGCCCACGTTTAGCGCAACGATATGCCAAAAGCCTTATTGATCTTGCCACAGAGTTGAAACAACTTGATGTGGTTCATGAAGATATGTTGGTGCTGCAGGCGGTTTTAAAAAATCGTGATTTTGTTTTGATGCTTGATAGCCCGATCATAAAATCTGATAAGAAAAATAAAATCATCAGCGCTATTACAGCGGGAAAAGTTTCAAAAATTACGGATACTTTTTTACAATTGCTTTGTAATAAAAACAGGGAATCCAATCTGCCGGGAATTGTAGCTTCTTTTCTTACACAATACAATACTGTTAAGGGTTTGCACAATGCAAAACTGACTACCGCAACTCCTATAAGCGAAGAATTGGTTAATTCATTTGTTACCAAAATAAAAACATCTTCTTCTATTGATCATCTTAATTTGGAAACCGAAGTGGATGAAAACATCATCGGCGGTTTTGTTTTGGAAATGGAAGGCAAACTGATTGATGCCAGTATTTTAAGAGATTTGAATGATGTGAAAAAACAATTTGCGAATAACGATTACATACATAAATTGAGATAACTGCGAAAGCCAAAATGTAGAAATTGTCAATCATAAATTATTAAGAACCCGGCTATTTGTCCGGGTTTTGTTTTGAAATAATGTATCCATTTACCGGAAGCGAAAAATTGATAGAAAAACATTTGCTTTCTTTCAATTTTACCACTCTTTACTTTTGATTTTGCATTTGCTTTCCATACCTTTGCAGCCTTAAAAAAAACATTTGATATGGTTGAAATTAAACCAGATGAAATTTCGGCGATTCTCCGAAGCCAGCTAAGCAATTTTAATGCAGGAGCCAACCTGGAAGAAGTAGGAACCGTATTGCAGGTAGGTGATGGTATTGCCCGTGTTTATGGATTGAACAATGTACGCTCGGTGAACTGGTAGAATTTGAAAATGGTGTAAAAGCCATTGCGCTGAACCTTGAAGAAGATAATGTGGGTGTGGTATTGATGGGTGATAGCGGCGATATTAAAGAAGGTGCAAAGTAAAACGTACCGGTAAGATCGCTTCTATTAAAGTAGGTGAAGGTATGGTGGCCGTGTTATTAATACATTGGGTGAACCAATTGATGGTAAAGGCCCGATTACAGGTGAATTGTATGAAATGCCATTGGAGCGTAAAGCGCCGGGTGTTATTTTCCGTGAGCCGGTAAAAGAACCATTGCAAACAGGTATCAAAGCGATTGATGCGATGATCCCGATTGGCCGTGGACAGCGTGAATTGGTAATTGGTGACCGCCAGACTGGTAAAACTGCTATTTGTATTGATACCATCATCAATCAAAAAGAATTTTACGAAGCAGGTAAACCTGTTTATTGTATATATGTTGCTATTGGTCAGAAAGCATCTACCATTGCCGGTGTAATGAAAACATTGGAAGAAAATGGTGCGATGGCTTATACAACCATTGTTGCAGCTTCTGCATCTGATCCGGCTCCACTACAGTTCTATGCTCCATTTGCCGGTGCTGCTATTGGTGAATTTTTCCGTGATACCGGTCGTCCTGCTTTGATCATTTATGATGATCTTTCAAACAGGCTGTTGCTTACCGTGAAGTTTCTTTGTTGTTGCGACGACCTCCGGGACGTGAAGCTTATCCTGGTGATGTATTCTATCTGCATAGCCGTTTATTGGAAAGAGCTGCAAAAGTTATCGCCAAAGATGATATTGCGCAAAAGATGAATGATCTTCCTGAATCTATCAAGCATCTGGTAAAAGGTGGTGGTTCATTAACAGCATTGCCAATCATTGAAACACAGGCTGGTGACGTATCTGCTTATATTCCTACCAATGTAATTTCTATTACCGACGGACAGATATTCCTGGAAGGTAACCTGTTCAATGCAGGTATTCGTCCTGCGATTAACGTAGGTATTTCTGTAAGCCGTGTGGGTGGTAATGCACAGATCAAATCAATGAAAAAAGTAGCCGGTACTTTAAAACTTGACCAGGCACTTTACCGTGAACTGGAAGCATTCTCTAAATTTGGTGGTGACCTTGATGCTGCTACCAAAATCGTAATTGATAAAGGTGCACGTAACGTGGAAATTCTTAAAGCAGCCACAATTCTCTCCATATTCTGTTGAAAAGCAGGTTGCTATTATTTATTTGGGAACACATGGATTGATCAGCAATGTTGCAGTAAAAAATGTAAAAGCATTTGAAGAACATTTTTTACTGGAAATGGAAAATAAATTTCCTGAAGTACTTAGCTGAATTTAAGAAAGGTAATTTACCGGAAGATGGAATTAAAAAAATGGTTGAACTGGCAAATGAGATTGTGCACCAGTTTAAATAATTGATGATTTATTTTATAAAAAAAGGGAGATTTTTTCTCCCTTTTTTTATGCGTGCTTATGTTAAAGATTTGATTTGAGAAGAGACCGGAAAACCAAAAAGAAGTTTTTCTACTTTTTGGATTGTTTGAAGGAACTGAATTTCCCAAACAACCAGGGTCTTTTCATATAACTCAAAATATAGTTTATCCTTGTTTTCGTGGCGGCCGGTTCCTGTTATTAGTAGGATTGTTTGTATTTGGTCGCGGAGCGTTTCCTGGTCTTTGTGCAGGACGCTGCTGGTTTTGAGCCGCATTTTGTGGTGGTCGCTGCTGTGCATTTTGCGCCGGATGAGGTCGTCCCTGCGCTGGCCTCTGTTGATTTTTTTGTGGTGGTTTGTTGGTAGTTGTGGCTTGTCTGCGTTCGTTGTCTTTACGCCGCGGCTATTCTTTTCCAGAGATTTTAAACTGATTTGGCCCACCACATCTACAAATTCCGGCTCAATTTCTTTTGGCTTACCGCTAATTACTTCTACCGTTTCCAATGCGTCCGGTTTTATTCCTTCCCTGTTTTGAGCTTTGATTTTCATTACGGTTTCAATAGAAAGCGGATAATGCTTGGTGCTTTCTGGCATAGAATACCACATAATATTGCGGAAAATATCTTTCTTTATTAAAAACGCGCGGCCTTTGGCTACTTCTATTACGTCTGCATCTTCGGGAAAATGCTGAAGCGCATCCAGGTAGGTATCCAATTCATAATTAAGGCAGCACTTCAATCTTCCACATTGGCCGCTTAGCTTGGTTTGATTGATACTCAGATTTTGATAACGTGCGGCATTGGTATTTACACTTTTAAAATCAGTAAGCCAGGTGCTGCAACAAAGCTCGCGCCCGCAGCTTCCGATTCCTCCAACTTTTCCGGCTTCCTGGCGCGCGCCAATCTGTTTCATTTCTACTTTTACCTTAAACTCAGATGCATAAACCCGTATCAGTTCGCGAAAATCAACCCTTTCATCAGCAATGTAAAAGAAGGTAGCTTTTCTGCCATCAGCCTGAATTTCAACTTCAGCCATTTTCAGATCCACTTTCAATTGACGCGCGATGGCGCGGCTTCTTATCAAAACTTCTTTTTCGCGGGATTTAGTTTCTTTCCATTTAATAATATCGCTGTCCGTTGCCAGCCTGAGCACTTTTTTTATTTCAGGGTTGTCTTCCTTTACGCCTTTCTTTTTTAATTGCATGCGTACCAATTCGCCGGTCATACTAACCGTACCCACATCAAATCCGCTTACACCCTCAACGGAAATAATGTCACCTTTTTCATAAAAGCTCATGGAATTATTCCGGTAGAAATCTTTGCGGCTTCCCTGGTTAAAGGAAACTTCCATAATGCGGCAGGAACTTTCAGGATCGCTGAAAGGAAGATTGGCAAGCCAATCGTGTACATTCATTCTGTTACATCCACCTGTACTACATCCTCCGTTACTTTTACAACCTCCAGGTTTTCCGGTGCTACAACTCGTGCATCCCATATATTTAAAATTAAATAATTGAGTTAAAAAATTAATTTCTCAGGCGAAATTGCCAGTTACTGTGGGATAAACTATTTGCAGATGCAGTACGATTTCTTGCAATACTTTTATGATGATTTTCCGCTAAGCCGCTGTGGGATTATGTTTTAAGAAATATCACATCATATTTCTGTCGTTGATACGGCAGTTTATTAGCAAAAAAAGTATAGATAAAAAGTTTTTTCAAACGAAAGTTTTTAAAAGCATCTGCTCCAGGTCATTTTCCTCAGTTTACCAAAATTAGCGAATTATCTTTAATAATATGAAAGAAGCGGATGGTGAGCGCATGAAACAACATTTTTGCGTGCGCATTACGCTCCACATAATAAATCGCTTTGTCCAGTTCCCCGATGATCGCCTCCTGAGCCTCAAGGCTACACATATTATTGAGCCGGAGCGCAAAATCTTTTTCGTCGCCGGGAATGGAATTCAAATCGTCGTCATTTAAATATCTAACCCGTATGGCCTGCTGCAATAAATGAATAAAGTATTTTAAAAATTGCTTTTGCTTTTCCCTGCCAATACGGCTTATGTCATCGATCCATTTTGATTGGGCTGTTACATTATTTTTAAGCGTAACATTTAACCAATCTCTCACCTGCGCCTGCCAGTTGTCTTCTGCATCCTGCATTAATAGCATTGCTTCGCGATAATTTCCTTCTGATATGGCCGCGATCTGTTTCGCCCTTTCAGTATCTATTTCATAAGCGGAAGTTAAAGCAAGCTCAATTTCACTTATTGCTCAGCGATGGAATTTTAATTAACTGGGTACGCGACAAAATAGTAGGCAATATTGCATTCTCATCTTCGGCCACAAAAATAAAAAGCGTATCGGCCGGCGGCTCTTCTATTAATTTAAGCAGTTTATTGCCCGAGTTTCCGAGAAATTCAGGCATCCACATAATTAAAATCTTATAAGCGCTTTCAAATGATTTTAAACTTAGTTTGTGGGTGATTTCGTTGCATTCATCTGCCGTGATGTTGCCCTGCTTATTAACGGCACTTTCAATTTTTGCCGATGAGCTTTCCTTTAAAAAATTGATCCAGTCCGCTGAATTGCCATAAGGAAATTGCTGCACAAAATGGCGCCATTCAGTGATAAAATCGGTACTTAAAACGTGCTCATGTTTGCTGTCGCGTTTTAAAGCCGGGTAAGAAAAGTGAAGATCGGGATGTACCAGTTGCGCCGTTTTTAAGCATGAAGCGCATGTGCCGCAACTATCGTCCAGGTTGATCGCAGCAATTTCTTCTTCCCCAAACAATGAAATGGCGTTTTCTGGTTTTGCTTTGGGATTGGCCTTTTCGCAAAGTACATATTGAGCAAACGCAATCGCCAGAGGCAATGCGCCGCTGCCTTCTCTTCCTAAAAATAAGAGCGCATGTGAGAGCCGGTTTTTTTGCACCAGTTCTGTAAGCCGGTGCTTCACTTGTTGCTGGCCGATTATATTTTTAAATTGCATGAATCAGGTATCGAGGTATCAGATGTATCAAGAGCGACAGAACTATATTTGCCATTCGGAATTCTTATTTCAAATAAGCCAAAATCTCATCGCTTAACGGTGTTACTTTACTATCAAATTTTGTTATGAGAACACCGTTTTCATCGAGAAGAAATTTAGTGAAATTCCATTTGATATCTGCATCCATTACGCCGTTTTCAGATTTTTCGGTAAGCCATTTATAGATGGGGGCAATATCGTCACCTTTTACTGAAACCTTTGCCGCCATTGGAAAAGTAACGCCATAATTTTTGGTGCAAAACTCTTTAATGTCGTCGTTGGTGCCGGGTTCCTGCGAACCGAAATTATTGGCCGGGAAACCAACGATCACTAATTTATCGCCATGAGCTTTATACAATTCTTCAAGCTGGGCATATTGAGGAGTAAAGCCGCATTTGGAAGCCGTGTTCACCACCAATATTTTTTTTCCTTTGAATTTCGAAAAATCAATCGTTCCGCCATCAAGCGAAGGAACTTTAAAATGAAAGATGGTATCAGGTTTCATGATGGTTGATGTAGAAGCTGGAATAATAAATGAAAATAATCCCAGCGCCATACAAGCGAAAAAGTACTTTTTCATATTTTTTTTGGTAAAGGTAAGGATTCGGTTAAGAACGATTTGGTAAAGAAATTGGATATTCTTTCAGAACTTCGCGACCTCAAAAACACATTTATTAAATGAGCGATAAAATTTTGCGGATAGAAAACATTTTAAAAGATTTCGAAACTGAAGCAGTAATATTTGATCTTGATGGAACTTTAATTGATAACAATTCTTTTCATCGAAAAACATGGGAAGTCTATTTGGAAAAAATGGGAAAAAAAATTTCGGAAGAAGAGTTTAATGCGCACATGAACGGCCGAACCAACAAAGACGCCATTGAATACATCTATGGCAGAAAAATGGATGCCGAAGAATCCATGAAATACACCCTGGAGAAAGAAAAACTTTACCGGGAAATTTATCAACCTTATATAAAGCCAATTCCGGGATTAATAGAATTACTGAAAATTTTGCACGACAAAAATATTCCGATGGCCATTGCCACCTCAGGCATCCAGCCAAATATTGATTTCATGTTTGAGCATATTCCGATTAAAAAATATTTTAAAGCGGTGGTAAATTCCTCTCACATAAAAAAAGGAAAACCGCACCCGGAAATTTATATCAAAACGGCTGCGCTATTAAACGTTGAGCCCCAAAACTGTTTGGTATTTGAAGATGCCGTTGTTGGAATCAATTCTGCAAAAGCGGCCGGAATGAAAGTGATTGCCGTTGCCACCACTCATCCAAAAGAAGAATTAAACGGAGCAGATATGATTGTGGATGATTATGAAAATCTTTTCACGTAAGCGAAAATGTAGAAAATCCGCTTTTTTTAGAAATGGGAAATCAATTTATTAGGAGAAACAGTGTTCGACAACTGTCGTTTATTTTATGCCAATTTTCATTATCTTTATGAAAATATTTTAAAATGAAATCGCTGGAACTAAATGAAAAATCATTCTCTTATAATTCTGTTGACGACAAGGATATTTTTTCAATAATAAAAGCAATCAAAACAGGAATTAAATTCAGTGCATTTACCTCAATTGCACAAAACATCCCTTTTTCCCTTAATGAATGGGCCGGTTTCCTGAATATTTCAGAAAGAACCATGTTACAAAACAGGTCATCTTTCATAGCAACCAATATCCGGCTTCGCATCTCTTGGCTTGCCATCAAGGTCGTAAGGAAACGGAGTGGCCACACCCGCATTTACCGCCGGTGAAGAAGGATCATTATTAAAATGAAAATTATAAATTCCTTTTGATACGTTGATGCTGTCAAAATTTAAAACCGGATTTTTTATCGAAGAAGAAAAAGTTGAATTGGCAATGTCGGTTTTGGCTTTATAAATCACGTGGTCGAACGTAACCGAAAATGCATCGGTACCTTGCTTATTTACGATATCTCGTTATCAACATTTCCTCCATCGCCCCAAAATATACAATTCTGAAAAAAAGCATTGAGCGGTGCTGTATAATTGGTACCGTTTTCTGTTATAAAATTGGATACCTGTAAAACCGGGTTTTTGTGATTGATATAAGTGTTTCCGTAAGTAGCCACGGTGCAATTGATAAACCGGTAATCGCCACCAAGTGACAACTGAATATTACTTCCGCAGTTTGAAATGAGACTGTTATCGGCATAAATATTTGTGTTGATCGCCAAAATTCCGGCGTCGTAAATATTATCAATAATACATTGCGATAAAGTAACTTTTGGGTTTGCCGTGGAGGCAAGATCCTGTGCGATAATTCCCTGGTAGGCATTTTTAATTACGGCGTGTTTTAAAATATTATTTTTAGAAGAAGAACGAAAATAAATACCGGGCCAGCCTGCGGGCAAATTTCTGTAATCCGCATCCAGCCTGTCGCCGGAGAAAATTACCGGGGCATCCGGCGTTCCGTTTACCTGTAATGTACCATCCACTAAAAATGGCGCATTTGCATGTAAAAAGATTTTTGTACCGGCGGCAATATTAAGAGTTGCATTGGCATCAAGTTGTACGCCGCCGATAATTACATAAGGTAAAGTATTGTCCCAGTTTAGGTTTCCGGTTAATTTTTCGCTTTTTATAAATACGGCATTTTGACCGTAAGCCTGTAATTGTACAAAGTTTTTGTTGCCGTTATAAGCAATCAAAATGCTGTCGCTCAAAATAAATGGAAGCGTGGCGGCCGTTGGATTTACATTTACCTGAACAAAAACATAAATACTGTCGTTGGCATTTATTTCGATATCATTTACTTCGGTGGCCGCGGTGCCGTCTATATTTATTTTGAATGGCGACGCTGCGCCTCCGGAAAGTTTTATTTCCGATAAGCGAAGTTTTTGATTGTTGTTATTAAAAATTTTAAACGATTTGGTTACAGAACCTGACGAGGTAAAAACCGTGTCGAAAGCCAGCGTATCGCCGCCGGCACGCAAACTCGTAAACAACGTTGCATCCGGGCTGGTGGTAAAAGAATCTTTTTTACAGGAAAAAAGTACCACGGCCGTTATAAAAATGAAGATGGAATATTTCAAAATAAATTTATTAGAGATTACTACTTTTTGGCTTGTATGAATGTATTACTAAGTGGTAAGTTGTAAGTGTTAAGTTATAAGTGGTAACTCTCTAAGCACCTCTACTAAGTTAATCTAAGTCACACTTCTAAACTTTCTAAACTCCTTCAAACCTCACTAAACTCTTCTAAACCCTCAACTCCTCAACTCTCAACTCTTTCCTAAACCAACACATTCTCAATCTCTGCAAATCCTTCATCAGCCGAAAGATCGTTCCATAAAATCCGATAAATTGTTTCCGCAATAGGCATATCGGCTTTTACTTCTTCATTAATCAGAAACATACATTTACTGGCGTTGTAACCTTCAGCAATCATGCTCATTTCTAATTGCGCAGCCTGCACCGAATATCCTTTACCGATCATGTTTCCGAAAGTGCGGTTGCGGCTGTATAACGAATAACAGGTTACCAGCAAATCGCCGAGGTACACAGAAGCTGCGTAATTAGTGGTTTTGGATGTTTCTTTACGGTCTGCCGAATGATGGTCAATTGTTCCAACTTCCACGTGTTGTATTCCTGCTTTTCGTAAAAAGCCTGCCATTTCATCGGCGCTGTTGGCAATTAAAACGCTTAAAAAATTATCTCCATATTCGAGCCCATGCGCAATGCCCGCGCCTATTGCATAAATGTTTTTTAAAATTGCCGCATATTGAACACCATAAATATCGTTATTGTGAATCGTATTTAAATAGGGCGTTTTAAAGGAAGATGCAATGATTGCCGCGGTGTCTTCATCAATGCCGGAAAAAGTAAGATAAGATAATTTTTCTGCGGCTACTTCTTCTGCATGGCAGGGGCCAAGTACGGTAAAATAATCGCTCAGCGCCACGTTAAATTCAATTTTTAAATAATCGTTTAGCAACAAATTGCGCGATGGAAGAATGCCTTTAACAGCCGAAATAATTTTCTTGTTTTTGAAAACATCTTTCGGCAATGCGCCTAACGCGTCAATTGTATAGGCAGAAGGTACCACAATAATAAGATAGTCGCTTTTGCTGATCACTTCTTCAACGCTGGTAGAAAAATTGATAAGAGAGGTATCAAAAAAAGCCGAGCGAAGATACTGTGGATTATGGCGGCGACTTTTAAAACTGCTAATGTTGGAATCGCTTCTAAGCCACCAGTTAATGTTGTTTTTATTGTCGGTTAATATTTTGGCGAGCGCCGTTCCCCAGCTTCCGCTTCCTATAATTCCAAAGTTCATAATAGTTTTAATTTTTCAACGGCTATTTGCGCAGCCACCTGGCTGGCGTCTTTTTTATTGTATGCCTTTGCTTCGGCGATCACCACTCCGTCAATTTTGGCGGCTATGGTAAATAGTCTTCTTCCGTTTTCAATTTTTTCATCCAGTGTTTCAAACTCCAGGTTTTTGCCGTTTTTGTTGGCCCATCCATACAATTTATTTTTTTGATTGATGTCAAGGTTCTCAAGATCCTGCATAAATAAGTGGGGATGTATAATTTGCCGTGCCACCCATTTTTGGGTTTCATCATATCCTTTGTCGAGGAAAACGGCGCCCACCAGCGCTTCTAAGGTATTGCCAAATATCTGGGAAATTTTTAAAGAGTTGTCGAAGCGGTTGTAAAGTGTGATTTTTTTTAATCCGATCTTCACCGCGATATCATTTAACTGGTTTCTGTTTACCATTTTGCTTCGCATTTCGGTTAAAAAACCTTCGTCCTTATAAGGATATCGCATAAACAGGTAATGCGCTACAATGGTACTCAATATTGCATCACCTAAAAATTCCAGCCGCTCATTGTTTTCATCTGCACCCTCGCGTACGGAGCGGTGGCTGAGCGCGGTTTTGTATAATATTAATTTTTTTGGAGTAAACCCAAGCACATTCCGCAACTGTTTTCTGAACTCGCGTTCCTGTTTGGAATAAAAGATATTGGTGAAAAGCACTGTCAAAAATTAAATTTCGCCTAAAATTAAAGAAATAAAGGAGAATTAGTTAATTCTTTGGCTTAACAGCCTCCTTCTTTATAGATTATTATTTTTATAAGTTTAAAAGTTTTGGTTATTTACCGCTTGAAAGACCAATTCAAAAATAAACGATCATTGTTTTGCAAATTCAGAATTGGGATTATATTTGGCATTCCAAAACTAATCTTGTGAAATGTAATTTCTTTGCCAGGCAAAGTTTTTTTGCCCTGATTTTTCTTGCAGTATTGATGAATTTTAGCTGCCGTAAAACTGTCATACCGAGTGTATCAAACGAGGACAGAATCTCTCAAATTGTTCAAAATGAAAATAATGTAACAAAATTTTTCAATTCGCCTCTGCCAGTTGATGCAATTGTTTCGGGCATAAAGAACAAAATACAAAGAGAAGAGCTGCAAAAGCCCTTCATTGAAAAATTTGTAAAATACGCCGGTTACCCGGTTTGGGAAAAGGCAATTATTATGACTGCGGGCAGCAGACCCTCCTCCCTAAACCGGGAAGGAATAACTCCACAAGTGATATTGGTACCCATGATGCCTGACAAGTGGTCAGCAGGTGAATTCCATTTTAAAAGCTACGATAAGCGGGCGTGACACGCTTTTTTCGGTGATGTACCATTGGCAGTACAAACAGGGCGGCTACCTGCGCGAAACTGAACTTAATAGTGCCCATCAGACGGCCCTTTTATTCATGGGTTTTACCAACCATGTAAACGGGCAAAAGAATTTCAGCATTAACGACAAATTGCTTTTACAGGAAAACAATCAGCCGGCCTCCTCAATTCAAATTAATTCGTTTAATCAGTCAAGAGAGGCACGCACTATGGGAACAGTTACAATCAGCATCTGCTATTCCGTTTGGGTGAGAGACGCTGCTCAAGCCCGAATGGCATCTGTACCTGTTAGGGGGCATTTTGAAGACCATTGTGAAAATTATTTTGTCTGGCCCGATGGCGGCGGAGGTGGCAGTGGAAGTAACGGCGATGGAAGCGGTGGTGGCGGAAATAGTAGTGGCGGTGATACCGGCTCCGGATGGGCAGACGAACCCTGCCTTCCGTCTGCGGATCCGCATTTGCCGAAACCAGCCCTTCCACCTGCACCCTGCAATGCAGAGCCGGCCTGGGAACCCACTGAAGAACCGCTAATCAAATACAATTTATCTGCCTCATTAAATCTTAATAATGCACAATCCTTATGGTTAGTTAATAATCCGGAATATATCAATTCAATCTATGAAGAATTGCAATCTGCTGACTTTTCGGAAGAAGCGAAAACCATAGCAAAAATAATTATTGATCAAGGCACAAATAATTTCCTCGATGAAAGTTGGAATGAGAGTTTTGGCAATATAGCCTATCCGCACGTACAATCTTTTTATGAACAATGCTGCCCCGGTTTACTGACGCCTTTAAATCCTTCTACGTGGGGTATAAAATGGGCTAATGAAACAAGAGCAGATTATGCATACAACAGACTGATGCATAAAGACTGGAGCAAAGTGAAATGTCTTTGGGAAGCCACACAGGAATCCTTTCACACAGCCTTGGATGTGGCAGGAATGGTGCCAGTAATTGGAGAAGTTTTCGATTTAACGAGTGGAATTCTCTATACCATACAGGGAGATGGGGACCAAGCTTTCCTAAGCTTTGCATCAATGCTTCCAATAGCTGGCTGGGCCGCCAATGGTGTTAAGTATGTAAGAAGATTGGATAATCTGAAATATTTTACATCTACGGTTGCCGGCAAAACCATGGTTACTTTTGGCGGGTATAATAGTAGTAAATTTAGAAAGGCTTTAGGTATAGCGGGCGATGCTACTAAACAGGCACATCACGTGTTGCCGAGGGCTGATGTCATTGTAAACCATGAAGTAGTTCAGAAGGCAACACAAGTAGCGACCAATCAGGGGTTCCATATTGATAATGTACTGAATGGAATACCGGTGGAAACGTGGAGAAATCAGCCGAATCATCCGGCGTATACAGACAAGATTTATCGAAAATTGGAAAGATTTTTGGACGAACAGCCGAATGCAGCTCCTACCGAATGTTACAATAAACTGTTAAGCATTATTAATGAGATCAAGCAGGTTATAATAAATAATCCAACGGTTAAAATAAATGATTTAATTTTCTAGGTATGAATTATTATAGAGTTGAATTTACACTCAATCCTAAAATTAGAGGAGTTGCCAACTACATCAAAGGTTACCATTTCCAAGGCCCTTATTTTGAGGGCTGGTGGTGGGATGACCCTAAATTAGTTTATAAGATTAGAGAGAGAATTGATTTTCAACCTACCGTGGTTGATATTGAATTGTTTTCAAAATCAAAAATCCTTGATTTAATCCAAAATGGAGGACCAGCATCAGGGAAGCTACTCATCAGTGGCAAACTAAGATCTATCATTGAAAAATACAGAAAATCCGGTATTCAGTATTTTAAATTTAATGTGATTAAAAACAAAGTTGTTTATGATGATTACTGGATATTACACATGTATGAATTTAATCAAGAATTCATAGATTTTCCAAACAGCGTATTTCTTTATGAAAAGCAACGGGATGATTACGCTACCTCCTACCTCACTGAAAAGATCAGAATGAATTTTAAATCAAATGAAGAGTTTGAAGGACACCGAGTGCATACAGGAAAAAAGGGTGGAATCACCACGATTATTAACATTAAATTAAAAAGCAATATTAGCGAAGATTTCTTTGCGTTAAGAAGGGTTGAAGGAGGCATCGGCTACTTTGTTTCCGAAACTTTAAAAAATGAAATCGAAAGTGTAGGATGTACAGGAATTGAATTTCAGCCAAGTGAACTATCGTATAATGAATGGGTTGTAAAGGATGGGGCAAGAGATCAGGTTTATGGCAGTTCATCGCAATAAAAGTTGCTAACAAAGGCTGCAGGCTCCTGATTGATACGTGAGACTTTCGATAGTTTAGATAATGCAAAATACCTGATTAGGCACAGATTGGATAAACATACAGAATAAATTATACCATTTATTGGATAACGGGCTATTGGTTACTTTGTTTTGAGACGTAAAAAAGGTACAAGATCACGATCAATTTAACGCATGAATTTAAAAATCACATACATCGCAATAATCAGCGTAAACCAGAAAACAAATGCCCATAAAATGATAGTGCCTTCAACGGCGGAAACTCTTTTTATCAGTTTCTTTTCCAGGATAATGCCGTCATCCTTTGTTGCAAAATCGTTTTTAAGGTCGTTTCTCCAGAGCTGGATTTCATTTTTGGTTGCATCCACTTTGGCAGCAACCTGTTTGTCTATTTCAGCATGAATGTAATCCATTATTTCTGCGGCTTCCTTTTCGCCAAGCCGGCGAACAAGAAAATTATTGATTTCCGCGGTGGAAATGTTAGTATCCGGCTCCATAATAACTATTTTTTCTGATGAAATTACTCCTTATACTTTTTAACAATAACAGAAGCATTATGCCCGCCAAATCCAAAAGTGTTGCTTAAGGCGGCGTTAACTATTTTTTCCTGTGCTTTATTAAAAGTAAAATTGAGTTTAGGATCTAACTCCGGATCATCAGTAAAATGGTTGATGGTAGGAGGAACTATATTTTTGGTAACCGCCAGAATGCAGGCAAGTGCTTCTATTACACCCGCTGCTCCGAGGCAATGGCCGGTCATCGACTTTGTAGAGCTGATATTCAGATCATAAGCCTTTTCACCAAAAACATTTAAGATGGCTTTGGTTTCTGCAATGTCGCCCAGCGGCGTAGAAGTTCCGTGTACATTAATGTAGCCAATGTCTTCCGGCTGCATTCCGGCTTCTGCAAGGGCTACATGCATTACATTTTTAGCGCCTAATCCATCCGGATGCGGTGCAGTAATATGGTAGGCATCGGCAGTGGCGCCGCCGCCTGCAATTTCACAATAAATTTTAGCGCCACGGGCTTTGGCGTGTTCCAGTTCTTCCAACACCAATACGCCTGCTCCTTCGCCCATTACGAAACCATCGCGGTCCTTATCAAATGGCCGGGAGGCGGTTTTGGGATCGTCGTTTCTTTCGCTTAGCGCTTTCATGGCGTTAAAGCCACCTACTCCCGCTTCGCAAATTACCGCTTCGCTTCCGCCCGAAATAATAATGTCGGCTTTTCCCAAACGAATACTGTCGAATGCATCAATTATAGCGTTGGTGCTGCTGGCGCATGCACTTACTACGGCAAAGTTGGGGCCCCGAAATCCGTATCTCATGGAAATTTGGCCGGCGGCAATATCCAATATCATTTTCGGAATGAAGAAGGGGTTAAAGCGCGGAGTTCCATCGCCCCGCGCAAACTCCATTACATCGTCCTGGAAGGTGGTTATTCCGCCGATTCCACTTGCAAAAATTACCCCAACGCGGTCGGGGTTTACATTATCTTTGGAGATACCGGCATCTTTTACGGCTTCATCACTTGCAACGAGTGCAAATTGCGTAAACCGGTCCAGCTTGCGGGCTTCTTTTCGTTCCAGGAAATTGGTGGGTTCGAAATTTTTAACCTCACAGGCAAACCTGGTTTTAAACTTAGCACAATCAAATTGTTGAATAAAATCAGCGCCGGAAACACCATTAGTTAATCCGTCCCAGTACTCGGGAACTGTATTGCCTAACGGCGTTATGGCTCCCAATCCGGTTACTACTACTCTTTTTAATTCCATAAAGCTTGCCTGCGAAGTTAAATAAGATGATTACTTAGCATGTTCCTCAAGGTATGCTACTGCCTGGCCAACCGTGGTGATGGTTTCGGCTTGTTCATCAGGAATAGAAATATTAAATTCTTTTTCAAATTCCATGATAAGTTCAACGGTGTCCAAACTATCGGCACCTAAATCGTTAGTGAATGAAGCTTCTGGTGCAACCTCGGCCTCGTCTACTCCTAACTTGTCAACAATGATTTTTTTTACTCTTGTTGCAATGTCTTGCATGATTGTAAAGTTTAGTTAATGTGGGCACAAAAATATACTTTTTGTGATAAAAAAAAATAATAACTATTTGGAATAAAATCTTATGAGATAACGCAAACAGGACAGCGGTTTGACGACCCGTTTATTAAAAGAAAAGTTTAAGTGTGAGGCACTTAAGGCTGGGTAAAATTTGAGTAATAATCAATATTATCGCTCCAACTGGCCAATTACAAAAAATAAAAACCGTATTTTTATCCTGCAAAATCAATAATCTTTTTATCCATTCTTATGCCTATTAAACAAATAGATCATGGTACAAAGGAATATTCGCAAATGATCGGTTTGCGAAATGAAATTTTGCGCAAGCCATTAAAGCTCACTTTCGAAGCGGATGAATTAGATAAGGAAAGAAACGATGTGCTCATCGGCGCTTTTGACGAAGACAAAATACTGGGATGCTGCCTGCTTACACGGGTAGATAAAGATTGTGTGAGGCTTCGGCAAATGGCAGTACAAAACAATTTACAAGGGAAAGGAATTGGCGCCTCCATGATGAACTTTGCTGAAAATATTGCCATGGACCTGGGCTATAAAAAACTGATTATGCATGCCCGCAAAACCGCCATTGGTTTTTATGAAAAGCTGGGCTATAAAGCAACAGGGAAAGAGTTTGAGGAAGTATCACTTCCGCATTTCATTATGGAAAAAAAATTGAGAAGATTCTGACTCAACAACTAATGCCTTATCTTTTCCTTTAGCAAATGCCTTACATTCTGCACCTGGCCTGCTTCAAAAGCATCTTTTGGAATGATAAAAAATGAGCGGCTGTCGAAATATAAATGAAAAAAATGCGGGCTTTCCAGCATGGTGCTAAAAGCAGACCATGGCCAGCTTCTGCTACCACGCTCGTTCTCAATAAACATGTGCTGGTCTTCAAAACTTACCTTAAACCGGTCTTTAAAAGTAGCGGATTTCCGGTAAATAATACCGGGAAGAACGTACCAGAAAGATACCATTAATATAAACCACAGTGTGGAGCTTAATAAAAATGCCAGTGGAGAAACTTTCTTAAAATAATACAAGCCTGCCGATAAGATTGCAAACGCATTCACCACGATAATCATAATTTTTATTTCCTTCCGGCTGATAAAATGGTATCGTAAAGCCTGCAAAACTTTGGGCTTACTGTAAGTAAAAAAGGAAGATGTCATAAAAGACAAATGTACGATCTACTACTAAAGTAAATACAGTTGGGGCATAATAATAGTGATATTTCATTCCGATGATCACGACCATTACGGCCGGCGATGGTAGGTATAATTATTGGCTTTGTTCAAGAAGTTTTACTTCTGTTCTCCGGTTCTTTTGCCTTCCTTCTTCGGTGTCGTTTTCCTCAATTGGCTCGTCAGCACCATAGCCTTTTGCCTCGAGGCGATCAGTACTGATCCCTTTGGCAATAAGATAAGCAACTATTGATTTTGCCCGTTCCAGCGAAAGAGCCAAATTTTTTGCGGCTTTGCCGATATTATCCGTGTGGCCACCAATCTCTATTCTTTCGTGCGGCTTTCTTTTCAAATAATCAACCAGGTCGTCAAGCGTTTGATACGATTCTGGCCGCAGTGTAGCTTTACCAAAATCAAACTCAACATTGTCGAGCACAAACGTTTTTGGTGGATCAAATTCAAGACTAACTTTAAACGGGTCGCGGTAATAAGAATTTGGGCCAAGCGCCGGAATGTCCATTACATTCTGGCTGATAGAATCTTTAAAACCCATAATAAATATATCGTACTTATCTCCCGCAGGCAGCCTGGTAGAAAACTTCCCGTTCTCGTCGCTTACTGCCTGGTATTCGTTGTTGTTTTTCTGGCTTCTGAAAACTACCAGCTCGTTATTCTTTGGCAGGCGGCTTCTCATATCCACAATGCTTCCGTCAATTTTTGCGTCTTTAGGAAGATTGGGAACCTGCTGATTCTGAGAATGTGCGGTAAGGCAAAATATGATTCCAAAAAGAAAGGCCGCAAGTTTTTTCATAAAAGGATTTTTTATCAGTATAAAACTAAAATATTTATGCCATCAATTCAATTCTTAATCTTATTATTTAAGAACGCATTTTTTAAAAGAACGGAAAACGCCGCGGTTTATTTTCAATTTCAGATTCATAAAAGCCAAAATGTAGTTTTCCCAGTTTGTTTCGATTGAGATGCGACCGCAAAAACTTTCGTGTTAATGAAACAAGCCAAAAAATAGTTTTTTCATTTTTTAATTTGATGTTTACGCAGTGATGCTCATTTCTTTCTTCGGCTGCCAAATTAAAATTGCGGCCACTCAATTTTTATAGCATTAAAAAAGCTTAATTTAGATTTTTAAATAGTTGTTTAACTAACTAATTTTTATGATGTACAAAAGGAATATTAAGAAAGTAACGGTTTTAGGAAGTGGTGTTATGGGAAGCCGCATTGCATGTCATTTTGCAGGTGTTGGGTTGCAGGTTTTATTGCTCGATATTCCAACTCCGGATAGTAAAGATCTTAAGACAAAAAATAAGATCGTAAACGATGCGCTGGCAGCTGCAATTAAATCTTCACCATCGCCCGTGTATACCAATAATGTAGTAAAAAATATTACCACCGGCAATTTCGAAGATAATATGAAAGACATTGCTTCCAGCGATTGGATCATAGAAGTAGTGGTGGAACGACTGGATATTAAAAAGCAGGTTTTTGACCAGGTTGAAAAATTTCGCACACCCGGCACGCTGATCACTTCAAACACTTCCGGCATTCCCATTCATTTGATGGCCGAAGGAAGAAGTGAAGACTTTAAAAAGCATTTCTGCGGAACGCATTTTTTTAATCCGCCAAGATATTTACGGCTGCTCGAAATAATTCCCACTGAATTTACAGACCCGGAAGTGGTTGAATTTTTAATGCATTATGGTGATTTGTTCCTTGGTAAAACAACGGTGCTTTGTAAAGACACGCCGGCTTTTATTGCCAACCGGATTGGTGTGTTCAGCATCATGTCCATTTTCCATATCATGGATAAGCTGGGATTAAACATTGATGAAATAGAATCGCTGACCGGTCCGGTAATTGGTCGCCCGAAATCTGCCACGTTCCGAACTGCTGATGTGGTTGGCATTGATACGCTGGTAAAAGTTGCCCTCGGTGTAAAAGACAATTGCCCTAATGATGAAGCGAAAGAAATTTTTACTATTCCCGCCTGGCTGCAAAAAATGGTAGATAACCAATGGCTTGGTGATAAAACGGGGCAGGGATTTTTTAAGAAAACAAAAGGCGCCGATGGACAAAAAGAAATTCTTACACTCAATTTAAAAACATTCGAATATGCGCCGCGGCAAAAAGCCAAATTTGCAACTATTGAAACAGCAAAGCCAATTGATGATTTAAAACAACGATTGAAAGTACTGGCACAGGGAAAAGATAAAGCAGGCGAATTTTACCGTCAGTTTCATTACAGCCTTTTCTCTTATATTTCTCACCGCATTCCGGAAATAAGCGATGAACTTTACCGCGTTGATGATGCCATGAAAGCCGGTTTTGGCTGGGAGATCGGCGCATTTGAAACCTGGGATGTTTTTGGCGTAAAGGAAACCGTTGCTGCAATGAAGAATGCCGGGTTTGATGTAGCCGGATGGATAAACGATTTTATTGCAGCGGGCAATAATTCATTTTATAAAGTAGAAGGCGGAAAGCGTTTATACTATGATGTTAGTTCAAAGCAATACTTGCCTTTACCAGGCGGCGATTCGTTTATTATTCTAAGCGATCTTAAAGAAAAAACCGTTTGGAAAAACAGCGCCTGTAACCTCTACGATTTGGGCAACGATGTAGTAGGGCTTACCTGGAATACAAAAATGGGAAGCATTGGCAGCGAAGTTTTGGAAGCGCTGAATAAATCGATCGCGATAGCAGAAGAAAAATTTAAAGGTTTGGTAATTGCCAACGAAGCGCCGCAATTTAGTGCCGGAGCCAATGTAGGAATGATCTTTATGCTTGCCGCAGAGCAGGAATATGATGAGCTGGATATGGCCATCCGCCTGTTTCAAAATACAATGATGCGCGTGCGTTATTCATCTATCCCGGTGGTGGTGGCCCCGCATGGATTAACGCTGGGAGGCGCATGCGAAATGTGCCTGCACAGTGATAAAGTTCAGGCAGCTGCAGAAAGCTATATTGGTTTGGTAGAGCTGGGCGTTGGGCTTATTCCGGGCGGTGGTGGCACCAAAGAATTTGCACTTCGTGCTTCCGATGCCATTCAGCACAATGAGCCGGAAACGATTCCTTTACAAAACCGTTTTATCACTATAGGTACCGCAAAAGTTTCTACCTCTGCATTTGAAGCATACGATCTGGGTATCTTACGGAAAGGCATAGACGAAATTAGTCTTAATCAATCAAGAAGAATTGCGGATGCAAAAGAAAGTGTGATCGGGCTTTTCGATCGCGGATATACAACACCGGTGCAAAGAACGGATATCAAAGTTTTAGGCCGCGCGGGCTTAGGCATGCTGTACGCCGGCATTAACGGCATGTTTCGCGGAAATTTTATCAGCGAGCATGATGTTTTGATCGCCAAAGAAACTGGCTTATGTAATGTGCGGAGGAGATTTAAGCGAACCGGCTTTGGTGAGTGAACAATATTTGCTAAACCTGGAACGCGAAGCCTTTTTAAGCCTTTGTGGTGAAAAGAAAACTTTGGAAAGATTGCAGAGTGTATTAAAAAGTGGGAAACCTGTAAGAAATTAATTGGTCCAACGGCCTCCGGATCCCGAAATATTTATTGAAACATCCTATAAAATAATTGATAAGTATTCGGTCTGACGGTCCCCGTCTGACCGGGCAACTGAACATGTCGTACCTTGATCAGACGGGGACCGTCAGATCAAAACATAAACTTAACCATGGGCGAAGCGGAGCTAAAACCAGAAAGCAATTTGTTGATCATCCATTCAACCATTTATTTTTATGGAAATGCTGCCAACGAAAGCCTCGCCTTTCAAATAGCGAAGGACATTGAAACCCATTGGAATGAGCCGAATGGAACAGTGACGATCAACCGAAATGAATTTAAGGTGCTGTTCAATATACAAGGATTGTATGAAAAAGATCTGACACCCGAAATGATTTTTGAGAACACCAACCCGCGCAATAATTATTTCCGGATCGAGGAATATGCACATGGAAACATTTCTTTTGTGGATGGATTAGGCTGTAATACCGGTTATTTTAAGCTGGAGAACCTGCTAAATAATTCTACAACCGCTGCGCATGAGTTTGGCCATACACTTGGCCTCGATCATCCTACAGAGTTAGACATACGTGGATACGGAAGGCCCGGAATCATGTATCCGCGTGGCACCCTGGTAGATCCGCAATATCAATACGATCCCCAAATCCCCGCAGGCTTAACCGGCGGAACAATGAATCCGTTTATGCGAAAAGTAACGCTGCGCGATGTTAGCGATCTTCATTTAAACCGGCTGGATTTTAATAAAAACGGCTTTGCTGTTGTGGGCGATTTTTCAAGTATCTGGCACGATGCGCAAAAACCTTAATCACTTGTTTTGCTGCACGTCTGGTTTTAAATTGATGTAATGAGATAAGCGAAAATGTACATTTTCATCATTTTCCTTTTATGTAATTATTTAAATAATGTATGTGGCATCGCTTATATTGCAATACATTTAATTGTTATTATGTCGATACTGACTGTTGAAAATTTATCAAAGAATTACGGCCGGATACAGGCGTTGAAAGATGTTAGCTTTTCGGTGCCGGAAGGCACAGTCTTTGGTATTCTTGGCCCAAACGGAAGTGGTAAAACAACCATGCTTGGAACCATTACCGATATTTTAAAGCCCACTACCGGCACTTACAGGCTTTTTGATGAACCTGCTACTGCAGCACATCGCAGAAAGATAGGAACGCTGCTGGAAACGCCTAATTTCTATCATTATTTATCTGGTGTAAAAAATCTTGAAATCGCGGCAGAGATAAAACAGCATGGAAAGGAAGATATTGACAAGGTTCTGCAAATGGTAGATCTTACCAGGAGAAAGGATTCAAAATTCAGCACCTATTCTTTGGGAATGAAGCAGCGGCTTGCCATTGCTTCCTGTTTATTGGGCAGTCCCAAAGTGTTGATCTTTGACGAGCCTACCAATGGCCTCGATCCGGTTGGCATTGCCGAGATTCGCGACCTGATGAAAAACCTGCATCGCGAGGGCAAGACGATTATTATGGCCAGCCATCTTTTGGATGAAGTTGAAAAAGTGTGCACGCATGTAGCCATCTTAAAAAAAGGCGAACTGGTTACGAGCGGAAATGTAAATGAAATTTTATCGAACGAAGATATGGTGGAAGTGGGCGCAGCCGATAATAATGGCTTATATGCGGTATTGCAGAATATGCCAGGCAAAACGCGGATAACATTTGATGGTGGAATTATAAAATTATTTTTTCCCGTTGGCACTGCCGATCTTACTGCTATCAATAATTATTGCTTTAATAATGGAGTGGTTTTAAATCACCTGATACTTAAAAAGAAAAGCCTTGAAGCAAGGTTCTTTGAACTTACTAATAACTAACGCATGCAACATCTTTTAAAAATAGAATGGCTTAAAGTAAAAAACTATAAAGCGTTTTGGATATTTGCCATTCTTTATTCCTTCGCAATTCTTGGGATCAATTATACCGGTTTTTATATTAATGAATTGGCGGTGGAAAATATGCCCGCCAGCGAAATCGTTTTAGGAACACCTTATGCTTTTCCGAAAGTATGGCAAACAGTGGGTTTTATGAGTAGCTGGCTTTTATATTTCCCGGGAATTTTATTCATTATGCTGCTCACCAACGAATTTAATTTTAAAACACACCGTCAAAATATTATTGATGGCTGGACGCGCAAGGAATTTATAACCGTGAAATTTGTGTTTGCCATTTTATTTTCTGTCGTTGCTACCTTCTTTAATTTTTTGGTGGCATTGCTGTTCGGACTGATCACCAAAGGCTCGCATTTCTCTTTCGACGGAATTGAAAACGTTGGTTATATTTTTATTCAAACAGTGGCTTATATAACCTTTGCTATGTTCCTCGCAGTGCTTTTCAGAAGGAGTGGCGCTGCCATTGCTGTGTTCTTTTTGTATGGATTAATATTTGAATGGCTGATAACTGCGCTGCTTAATTTCAATATGCATCTTACACCGCTTGGCTATTTTTTACCCTTGCAGGTAACCGATGTTATGTTGCCAATTCCATTTGGAAACCAGGTAATTTATAAAGGCGCTCCCGATCTGTGGATACTCGTAATGGCCAGCCTGCTTTATATTTGTGGCTATTATTTCTTTGCCCTTAAAAAATTTACTAAAGAAGATTTGTAGAAAAAAATTACACTATTTTAAAGTTTTCGCGAATCAATTCTTCCTTGTTTTTATTGTAAATTTACGTCTATGACAAAAGAAGAGCATGTAAAAATTGGTACGAAAGCGCTGAAGAAAGTTGGGATTCCGCTCTTTATCTTGCATCAGGAAAGCATTATGCCTTTTCTTTATTTGCGCTTCATTTGGCTTTAGAAAAATTATTCAAAGCACTGTGGATACAACAAAGCATTACTGACGCTCCTCCTTACACACATGATCTGCAAAGACTCTGCGGCGAGTTGCAACTTGATATAAGTGCTGATGATTATGATTTTTTATCAGTAATGAATAGTTGGAATATTCGTGGGCGCTATCCTGATTATACTAAGCGTTTGTATCAAAATACAACAGACAATTATCTTAAAGAGCAAATTGCCAAGGTGGAAAAATTAAAAAAATGGTTAGAAGAAAAGATATTGAAAACGAAATAAATGGCTATTTAAAAGCGCTATCTGATTTAGGATATCCTTATCAAAAAGCCATCTTATTTGGAAGCTGCGTTAAAGGGAGTGCCCATAAATACAGTGACATAGATTTAGCGGTTTGGAGTATTGCATTCACGGATGAATATTTTACAATTATGGAAAAAGTGGCTCCTCTTCGTCGTACTTTTAAAAACATAGAACTGCATCCCTTTATATTGGCAGATAACGCGGAAAACAATCCATTTATAAAAGAAATAGAAAACACCGGGGTGATAATCGGCCCACAAGAAGAATTTAATTTTTCTAAGGTAGATTTATTAAAAAGTGGGCGATACCAAAATTAAATGGTTTAAGAAGACATTAAATGGAAGCCTGCAATATCACATCATTTACTTTCCAATTAATTCATCGATCGCAGATTCAATCGTGGGATATAAAAAAGTAAATCCCGCAGCCTTTATTTTTTTATCGCTTACGGTGGCGCTTTTCAAAATTTCAATACTTCTTTCTCCGAACATTAATTTCAAAAGGAAGGTGGGCACATGCATGGTGGTATAAAATCTATGTCTCAATTTGTTGGCTAAAGCGAGTATTAAATTTTTTTGAGAAACCGGCACCGGCGCTACTGCATTGTAGCTTCCCTGCAAATAATTATTTTCAATGGCTTCACAATACATCCTGCTCAGGTCGTCAATATGTATCCAGCTAATTACCTGTTTTCCGTTTCCCGGTATTGCTGCAATGCCAAATCGTAAAGGAGATTTAAATTCTGAAAAAGCGCCGCCATCTTTGCTTAAAACAATTCCGGTACGCAATCGCACCAGCCGTATACCTAATGCTGAAACCGGCTCTGTGCTTGCTTCCCAGAGCAGGCAGGTTTCGCTTAGAAAATTACCGGGCGGCAAATCTGTTTCAATAAATCCATCTTTCCTTACCAGCGGATCCGCGTCTCCTCCATACCATCCAATAGCCGAAGCAGAAACAAACGATTTTACGTGGTGATCATTTTGCTTCAAAGTATTGATGATTAGTTGGGCGCTTTTGGTTCTGCTCTCAACAACAATTTTTTTATAGTCTGCGGTCCACTTTTTATCCATTACGCCTGCGCCTGCCAGGTGTATTATATGATCCGATTTTTTTACGGCTTCAGCATCCATTATCTGCTTGTCAACATTCCAATAGCTGTAGCTTATCGGCAAATCTCCGGGCACTTTATTTTTATCCCTGGTTAAAATAATTACTTCATAACCCCGCTCTATTAAATGCCGTGTTAAATTTGTACCTATGAGGCCGGTACCGCCGGAGATTAAAACTACAGGCATAATATTTTTCGTAAATTGGTATCGTTTTCAAAATTAAATGATTCAATTTACAGTTGGTTTAAAACTAATTGCGCTAAGAAAAATAATCGCACAATATGAAGAAGTTTTTTTTATTTTTTGTTTTGGGTTTAACAGGCCTGAAAGTTTTTTCCCAGCAAATCACTTACTCATTACCGGAATCCAATGACATACGTTCTATGAATTTCGAAATCATCGGAAAAATCAGCGGTAACTTTCTGGTGTACAAAAATCTAAGAAACGATAACGCAATAAGTGTTTACGATAATTCAATGAAATTAACAGACAAGATCGATCTGCGTTACATGCCTGAGAAAACCCTAAATGTAGATTTTGTCGCTTATCCGGATTTTGCCTGGTTAATTTATCAATATCAAAAAAGAAATGTGCTGCATTGCATGGCTGCCAAAATAAATGGTAGTGGCAAATTGTTGGCCGACCCGGTGGAACTGGACACAACTGCGCTTTCATTTTTTGCTGATAATAAAATTTATTCTGTTGTTTACAGCGAGGATAAATCGAAGATCATGATCTATAAGATCCAGAAAAAAAACGATAAGTTTAATTTTACCACGTTGCTATTTAACGACAGCTTACAACTTCAACGCAAGTCGAGTATTCCAACTTCGTTTGAAGATAGAAAAGATATTTTCAGTGACTTCTTTGTTGATAATTCAGGAAATTTTGTTTTTACGAGAGGTAACCGTTCATCATCAAGAGATTTCATTCAGCAACTGGATTTAATCATTAAGAGGCCAATGGCCGATACATTTAGTCTGAACCGGCTGGATCTGACAAACAAATACCTTGATGAAATCAAATTGAAAGTAGATAATGTCAACAAACACTATGTAATTAATTCCTTGTTTTATACGAAAAAACGAGGCAATGTGGAGGGCCTTTATACATCTGTGTGGGACGAGCCAAGCAATAGCGTGCTTTCACAAAACTTTGCCCAGTTAGGTGATTCTATAAAAGCAATGGCCAAAACCGAAGGCGCCAACCGCGGTGCATTAAACGATTTTTTTGTGCGCGATGTCATTCTTAAAAAAGACGGCGGATTTATTTTAACCGCAGAAGATTATTACACACAATCCCGCTCATCTCCATGGAATCGCTACGATTACCTATATGGATACCCGTCAATGTCGCCGTATTATTCGCCTTTTTATTATAATTATTACTCGCCCTATTCCTATGGATATTATGGCCGTCCTTATTTTGGCAGCGGATCGCAGGCTCGATATTACTATAATAACATCCTTATATTAAACATGGATAATACCGGGAAATTGCAATGGGGCAATGCAATTCACAAGTCGCAGTTTGATGATGATAATGATAATTTTCTTTCCTATGCCATTATGCTTTCAGGCGGCAAATTGCACTTTTTGTTTAATGAATTAGAGAGGCGTAACCAGCTATTAAGCGACCAGAGCGTTTCTCCCTCGGGAGAAGTAACCAGGAATCCGCCATTAAAAAGTCTTGACAGAGGCTACCAGTTTATGCCGCGATATGCAAAACAGGTAAGCGCTTCGCAGATAATAGTGCCTTGCACGTACCGCAATTATATTTGTTTTGCCAAGATTGAGTATCCATAATCAAAACAAAAAACATTTCATTCACTTTATGTGTTGAGTAAACGCTTTTAATTTTTACTTTTGTTGCTCAAGTAAATTTTAATTGTGACAGGAATTTTCCGGGCCAATAATCCACTCAATACTTTTTTGCTTTTTGTGTATGGAATACTTTTAAAGCTGGTATGGTTTGTTCATCCGCCGGTTCCGGTTCTGCAAAAAACCAACGGGTTTCTCTTCAATGATATTTTGTCGGCAATTAAACCTACGCTCGACCATTTTCCGGTGGTGTATAGTTTTATAACCTACTTTTTTTTATTTATGCAGGCGGTAAGCTTTAATCAGTTGCTCAACAACCGGAGGCTGATGCAGAAGCCCAATTATTTGCCCGCAATGAGTTATTTACTGATTACTTCCTTCTTTAGCGAATGGAATGTTTTAAGCGCACCGCTGGTTATTAACTCCTTCCTGATATGGATCTGGGCAAAAATGAGCACCTTGTATAATAACAAGCACGCCAAAACCGCGCTCTTTAATATCGGCATGGCCATTGGCATTTGTTCCTTTCTTTATTTTGCCTCGCTGGCGTTTGGGTTGCTGATCATATTTGCCTTGCTGATTACGCGGCCTCCCAAAGTTGCCGAGTGGCTTATTGCATTGATCGGCATTTTTACGCCCTGGTATTTTTTATTTGTGTGGCTGTTTCTTACCGATAAGTTATACAGCTTTCATCCGTCGGGTTTTCAAATATCGAGGCCGGTATTTGCTGAAGGACCGATCGGATATATCGCCATGATTTTTTTACTGGCCATCACCATTGTGGGCGCATTTTTTGTACAATCGTTTTCTGGTAAGCAAATAGTTCAGGTGCGTAAAAGCTGGTCGTTGCTGGTGTTGTATCTTATTGTTGCCGCATCGATTCCATTCATTAATATCAGCCAGAATTTTGAATACTGGATTCTTGCAGTAGTGCCCATGTCGGCATTTGTAGCGTGTGCATTTTTTTATCCGCGGTTAAAATGGACGGCGATGGCTTTGCATTGGATCATGGTAGGATTTGTTATATATATGGAGTACTTCAAATAATCCATGTATGTGTTTTACCTTTGTCAATAAAAAGCACTAATCATGAAGTTTGGAGTTGTTATTTTTCCTGGTTCCAATTGTGATAGAGATATGATCAATGCCTTGCAGATCGATATGAAGCAGGAAGTGGTTCCACTTTGGCATAAAGATAAAGACCTGTCGGCATTTAATACTTCCGATTGTATCGTTCTTCCCGGCGGATTTAGTTATCGGGGATTATCTGCGGTGCGGCGCCATTGCCAGGTTTAGTCCGATGATGCAAAGTGTGATAGATTTTGCGAACAAAGGCGGAAAAGTATTAGGGGTTTGCAATGGTTTTCAGATCCTTTGTGAAAGCGGCTTGCTTCCTGGCGTTTTATTGCAAAATGCCAACATTAAATTTGTTTGTAAAAATATTTTTATGAAGGGCGAAAATAGTTCGGATCCGGTTCATAAAATTCCTGTTGCCCACGGCGAGGGAAGATATTATATAGGTGAAAAAGGACTTGATGAGTTGCAGAAAAATAACCAGGTTATTTATCGCTATTGCAATGAAGAAGGCGAAATTCATGTAGATCATGCTCCCAATGGATCTTTAAACGGTATTGCCGGCATACGAAATAAAGCAGGAAATGTTTTTGGAATGATGCCGCACCCTGAAAGAGCCTGTTCGCCCGATGCTCGGCAATACAGATGGAAGAAATATTTTTAATGAATTGTTTTCAATTAACTAAGATTCCGGCGAGGTTGGTTTCGTTCATATAAGCGAAAAAGTAGTTTTTTCAGATTTTATATCAACGATACGTTACATAAAAATCCCTTTCAGTTTTATGAAAGGGATTTTAAATTTATTGGGGTTTCAGAAATAGATTATAAGGCGATCTGTTTTTCAACCATCATCTTTCTCAGGTTGATGAGCCCGTAGCGCATGCGGCCCAGTGCCGTGTTGATGCTGCAATCTGTAAGCTTGGCAATTTCTTTAAAACTTAAATCAGCAAAATGCCTCATCACAATTACCTCTTTTTGATCTTCCGGAAGCAAGTCGAGCATTTTCTTCACTCTTGCGTGGCTTTGTCCCTGCATCATTTTTTCATCAACTCCGGCTTCAAAAAAGTTTAATACTTCAAAAATATCGCGGTCATCGCTTGTTTTAATGGTTGGGCTGCGTTTTACCTTTCTGAAATGGTCAACGCATAAATTATGAGCGATACGCATTACCCACGGAAGAAATTTTCCTTCTTCGGTGTAACGGCCGCCATTAATGGTATCAATTACTTTAATAAAAGAATCCTGGAAAATATCTTCTGCAAGATATTTATCCTTTACCAGCAAATAAATGGAAGTGTAGATCTTGTCTTTGTAACGTTCTACCAGTGTTGAAAGAGCTTCTGAATCTCCATCGCGATAGAGATGGATCAGTTGTTGATCCGACAAATTGTTCAAGGTTTTCATAAACTTGATTACGGTTTTTGATTTAGGATATTGTGTAAGTTCAATCCAATTTTAGGGAAATGATCGGAGACTTTGCGGGAGGGCAGAAGGTTCTTCACTCTTTCAGGAAAATTGGAATGATAAAATTAGATAAATATTTCATGCTTGCAAATGTTTTGGTAATCTTTTTTGCCATATATAAAAAATAGAGGGTTAACCCTCATACAAGTGTGATGGTAATTTTACTATTCACTATTTTTGCAATCCACAATGAATACTAATAAAACTTCAGCCTCCGGCAAAACCACTACAGCAAAAGATTCTACCAATAATATTTTTATTAAAGGTGCACGTGTCCATAACTTAAAAAATATTGATGTGGCCATACCACGCGATAAATTAATTGTGGTTACAGGAGTGTCAGGATCGGGGAAATCTTCATTAACCATCGATACGTTATTCGCAGAAGGCCAGCGGCGTTATGCCGAAAGTATGAGCGCCTATGCAAGGCAATTTATGGCGCGTATGAACAAGCCCGATGTTGATTATATAAAAGGCCTTTGCCCTGCCATTGCCATTGAGCAAAAGGTCACTACACGAACACCAAGATCTACCGTGGGCAGCATGACTGAAGTGTACGATTATTTACGCCTGCTGTTTGCGCGGGTAGGTAAAACCATTTCGCCGGTTTCAGGAAGAGAAGTGAAAAAAGATGATGTAACCGATGTGGTGCAAGCGATCAATAAATTAAAAAAGGGCGATAAGGTATTGTTGCTGGTAGTGTTTAAACAATTACATCACCGTGATGCAAAAGAAGAGTTGAATATTTTGATGCAGAAAGGATTTTCAAGAATCGCCTCTCCAAACCCTTCTAAAGGCGGCCAGCTGGAGATTTTGCGGATCGAAGATCTCCAGGAGAAGGAAGATATTGCTTCCTACTTTGAACATCAAACATCGTACGTACTCATTGATCGTTTGGTGGTAAAAGATTTTGATGAAGACGATAATCACCGCATTGCAGATTCAGTAAATACTGCTTTTTACGAAGGCGAGGGCGAGCTAATGCTTGAAATCAATGGAAATGATAAACTGCATTTCTCTAACAAATTCGAACTTGATGGGTTGAAGTTTGAAGAGCCGGTTCCTAATTTATTTTCGTTCAATAATCCATATGGAGCCTGTCCCGTTTGCGGTGGATTTTCCCTGGTACTTGGCATCGATCCTGATCTTGTAATTCCGGATAAAAGACTGAGTGTTTATGAAAATGCTATTGCACCATGGCGCGGCGAAAAATTAGGATTGTGGAAAGAAAGATTGATAAAAGTGGCCAACCGCTTCGATTTTCCCATTCACAAGCCGATCATAGATTTAACCACTGCCCAGTATAATTTATTATGGACCGGCAACGAATATTTTGACGGGCTCAATGATTTCTTTAAAGAAGTAGAGCAAAATCTTTATAAAATTCAATACCGTGTGTTGCTGAGCCGTTATCGCGGAAGAACTGTTTGTCCGGAATGCCATGGCTATCGCTTAAGGAAAGAAGCACTGTATGTAAAGGTTGCAGGACACAACATAGGAGAGCTTTGTGAAATGCCGGTGAAAGACCTGCAAAAATGGTTTGAAGAAATTGAATTATCTGAGTATGATAAAACCGTGTCTAAAAGAGTATTGATCGAAATAAATACAAGGTTAAAGATATTGCTTGATGTAGGCCTTGGCTATCTTACTTTAAATCGCCTGGCAAATTCGTTAAGCGGTGGCGAAAGCCAGCGCATACAACTAACCCGAAGCCTTGGCAGCAACCTTACCAATTCGTTGTACATTTTAGATGAGCCTTCAATTGGCCTGCATTCGAGAGATACAGAAAACCTGATTGGAGTGTTGCAAAATTTGCAGTCACTTGGAAATACAGTTGTGGTGGTAGAGCACGATGAAATGATGATGCGTAAAGCCGATCATATCATTGATATGGGCCCGCTTGCAAGCCACCTTGGAGGCGAAATAATTGCAGAAGGAAATTATGACAGCATCATTAAAAATCCCAACAGCTTAACGGGAAAATATTTAAGCGGCCAGTTAAAAATTGAGCCACCAAAGCATGTACGAAAATGGAACCGCTCTATAAAAGTGGAAGGCGCACGGCAGAATAATCTAAAAAATATTGACGTGATCTTTCCGCTAAATGTTTTGTGTGTGGTAAGCGGTGTGAGCGGCAGCGGCAAAACAACCCTGGTAAAACAGATTTTGTTTCCGGCCTTAAAGAAAATGAAAGGGGAATTTGCAGAAAAGGTTGGATTGAGTAAAGGGCTTTCGGGCGACATGGACTATATCTCTCAAATTGAAATGGTAGATCAAAATCCAATCGGCAAATCATCGCGCAGCAATCCGGTAACCTATATAAAGGCTTATGACGAGATAAGAGAATTATTCAGCAAACAACCCTTGAGTAAAATGCGTGGTTATTTACCAAAGCATTTTTCTTTTAATGTAGATGGCGGACGATGTGATGCATGCAAAGGCGAAGGAGAACAGGTTGTTGAAATGCAGTTTCTTGCAGATGTGCATTTAATTTGCGATGTGTGCCATGGGCAAAGGTTTAAGCAAGAAGTGCTGGAAGTAAAATACCATGATAAAAATATTTTTGATGTGCTTGAGATGAGTGTTGATGAAGCAATTGCTTTTTTTGAAACTGAAAAACTATCCACGAAGAAAAACGAAGCTTCCGGGGCAGAGATTGCGAAAAAAATTCAACCTTTAAGCGATGTGGGCCTGGGATATATTAAGCTCGGCCAATCGTCTGATACATTGTCCGGTGGCGAGGCCCAGCGCGTAAAGCTGGCTTCTTTTTTAGGCAAAGGCAAAGGCCAGGGAAACCTGTTATTTGTTTTTGATGAACCCACAACCGGCCTGCATTTTCACGATATAAAAAAACTGCTGGCGTCTTTTAATGCGCTGATAGAACAAGGGCATTCCATCATCGTGATCGAACACAATACCGATGTAATAAAATCTGCCGATTGGATCATCGACCTTGGCCCGGAAGCCGGCGATGAAGGCGGAAATTTAGTATATGCCGGTATTCCGGAAGGATTGAAAAAAGTGAAGGAAAGTTATACGGGGAGGTATTTGGCCCAATAGAGATGACTCACTAGCCTTAACGAATAAAGCCAATGACGAGTTGTAAAACTTCTTCAAGGATGTTGGGAATTAGGCTTTTACCTCAGCCGGTTACTTTCTTTTATCAGTTTTGAATCGTTATAAATTCCCTTTGCCGCAAAAATTAAAAATACAATTACGAAAGCATGCAGCGCAGACCAGATATTAAAATTGCCTGCAGAAAATTTATTGGTTTCGCGGATGTATAAAAATATAATGGCGCATTCCACAAATATGGCCGCTATAATAATTCTGAATTGAGTACTTCGCTGCTTAAATAAAAAAATATTGATAATGATACAGGTGCCCAGGGCGCTGGTCAGCATCAGAATAAAAAAATTATCGCCGGCCATTATCGCATGATAAGTATTGCCGGAAATTAATGTGCCGCTATAAAAAGAAAATTTGATCGTGAGGAAAACAGCAATGGCTGCCAGGATCATCCACAATGTTTGTACGCGCTGTATCATGATGCAATTTTATACTACGAAAGTAAACTGAAGGTTTTAGAAATTCATTATTTATTACAAAAAAATACCATCAATTTTTATCCTAGCTCGGGATACAACTCAAATCCTTTCATCAATTCTTTCACTTCATTTTTTACGGACATAATTATCTTTTCGTCATCAAGATTCATCAAAACTTTATCCACCAGATCTACTACCGTTTGCATATCGTTTTCTTTCATGCCCCTGGTAGTGATTGCAGGTACGCCAACGCGAATGCCGGAAGTTACAAACGGGCTTTTATCATCAAAAGGAACCGCATTTTTATTTAAGGTAATGCTGGCCTTGTCAAGCGTTTCCTGGGCCTTTTTACCGGTAATATTTTTGTTGCGAAGATCGATCAGCATTAAATGATTATCTGTTCCGTTGCTGATGAGATCGTAACCTTTTGCATTAAATGCTTTGGCCATTGCCTGCGCGTTTACCTGGACTTGTTTTGCATAACTGGTATATTCATCAGTTAATATTTCTCCAAAAGACACTGCCTTTGCGGCAATTACATGCTCCAGCGGGCCGCCCTGCGTTCCCGGGAAAACGGCCATATCCAGCAGGTGGCTCATCATCCTTATTTCGCCTTTTGGCGTTTTTAATCCAAACGGATTTTCAAAGTCTTTTTTCATTAAAATAATTCCGCCACGTGGACCACGCAATGTTTTGTGCGTGGTAGAAGTCACAAAATGGCAATGCTCAAATGGCGAATTCAACAAGCCTTTTGCAATTAACCCTGCGGGATGCGCCATATCGCAAAACACAAATGCGCCAATCTCATCTGCCACTTTTCTAATACGCTCATAATCCCAATCGCGGCTATAGGCAGAGGCGCCGCAAATGATCATTTTGGGTTTTATTTCTCTTGCTTTTTGTTCCAGTACTTCGTAATCAACCAGGCCGGTTTCTTTTTTTACGCCATAAAAATGGGCTTCAAATAATTTGCCCGAAAAATTTACGGGAGAACCATGCGTGAGATGGCCGCCCATGCTAAGATCAAGTCCTAAAATTTTATCTCCCGGTTTTAACACGGAAAACATTACCGCATAGTTTGCCTGGGCCCCGCTGTGAGGCTGAACATTGGCGTATTCACAATTAAAAATTTCCTTTAAGCGATCGATGGCCAGCTGTTCCGATTCATCAACAAATTCGCAGCCGCCATAATATCTTCTTCCCGGGTAACCTTCAGCATATTTGTTGGTAAGTACGCTTCCCATGGCCTGTATTACCTGTAATGATGTAAAATTTTCTGAAGCGATCAGCTCAATTCCTTCGCGCTGGCGGTTTAATTCTTTATTAATAATGTCGAAAATCTGCGTATCTCTTTGCATGAAAATAAATTTTCGCAAACCTACAAAAAGTTGAGGAGTTAATTAGTTGAACGGGTCGGTTCATATAAGCCAAAATGTATTTTTTCGAAATTTAACTATGGCGCGAATAAATAATCGGCGGTTGATAATTAAATGCAACTAAACATTTAGCGAACAAGTTTTTTGAGATAAGCCAAAATGTAGGAATTTTGTTTTTTTGAAAAAATAGCTAAGCCTGAAAGTTAAACAAAGCTTAAACCACAGGTTTCGCTATATTCACACTTCCCTTTTTTGACGAATAAGATCAATAAATCAATAGAAAATGAAGGCCATTATTCCTGTAGCCGGAGCAGGCACCAAGCTACGTCCACATACTTACACACAACCAAAGGCGCTGATTCCTTTAGCCGGAAAAACGATCCTGAGCATTAACGTAGATCAGCTTCATGAAGCAGGGATCAACGAATTTGTTTTTATTGTTGGTTATCTCGGCGAAAAAATTCAGGATTATATAAAGGCAAAATATCCGAAGCTTACTTGTCATTTTATTTATCAAAATGAAAGAAAGGGAACGGCTCATGCGATTGATCTTTCCAAAAATATTATTGGCGATGATGAGGTTTTTATTGCCCTGGGCGATACCATCTGCGAATACGGAATTAAAGAAATGCTAGACGCTCCCTGGTCGATGTTGGGTGTAAAAAAAGTAGATAACCCCAGAAATTTTGGCGTGGCCGAAATTGATGAGGACGAATTTATTACCAGGGTGGTGGAAAAACCGTCCATCCCAAAATCGAACCTGGCGCTGGTAGGACTTTATAAGATAAAGGACAGCGCGTTGCTATTTAAATGTCTTTCCAATATTATCGCCAACGACATCAAAAGCCATAACGAGTTCAATCTGACTGATGCATTGCAATGTATGATCAATGGAGGCGTGCGGTTTAAATCGTTTAAAGTTGAAAATTGGTTTGACTGCGGGCGTAAGGAATCGCTGCTTCAATCCAATTCCATTCTGCTTCAAAAATTTGGCGGCACTATAGCAGAGACCAACAAATTTGAAAACACTATTTTTATTCCTCCCGTTAGTATTGCGGAAGGATGTGATATCAAAAATTCTATTATTGGTCCGCATGTGGCGATGGGCGAGAATACGATCGTACATTCTTCTATTATTAAGGAATCTATTATCGGGTCGTTTTCCAAACTATACGATGTAATGCTGGATGATTCGCTTATAGGAAACGATACGGAAGTAAAGGGCGAAACGCGCTCCCTTAACATCGGGGATAATACAGAAATTGATCTCGGATAACCGCCGGATGAAAATCAAACCGCATTAAACCGGTATTTCGCTTCGCGGTTAAATCGCCCGAAAATCAACAGGCTATTGCGCCGGCGGTAAAATAAAATCATATATTTGGTCGTTTGTAAGAATATTGCACAATAACCCTAACACATGAGTCTTGTCAAAACCGAAACTGCCGGTAAAAAATTACTGTTACTGTTCATTTTCACTGCTTTACTTTTTCTTTTTTCAAGTTCGTCCGTCTATGCGCAAATTCCCGACCAGGATGATCTGCCAATAGATCCGAACGCCTTAAAAAATGTTTCTCCCGGCGATCTGCAGAATTATTTAAAAGATTATAATCAGCAAAATCAAAAGGCCGGCGAAGACATTCATAAAACAATCAGCGATCCTGCTGCTAAAAATATCGTTGTAAAAGACAGCACGCAAAAAGATAACTATAAAAGACAACTAACCGATCCGGAATCGGTTTATGGCAGCAATCTTTTTCACAACAGCCAGATAATTGAGCTTGCGCAACTTTCCACGCCGCCGGCGGATTACCCGATAGGTGTGGGCGATCACATTGTGGTTTCCCTTTGGGGCGGTGCAGATTTTGAGCAGGATTATGTGGTTGCCCGGGATGGTTCCATCTTCCCGCAAGGCCTTGGAAAAATTACCGTTCAGGGATTAACTTTTGCAAACGCACGCTCCATAATTTTAGACCGGTTTAAAAGGGTGATCCCGCTTTCTACCAATGTTTCTGTTACACTTGGCCAGCCAAGAAGTATTGTGGTGCAGGCATCGGGCAATGTTGCCAACCCCGGTCCTTTGGTGGTTTCGGCGTTTACCAATGCGCTTAACGTGGTGGCGCTCGCCGGCGGTGTTACAGAATATGGAAACATGCGCAACATTCTCATTTCGCGCAATGGAAGAATTATCGATTCAATAGATGTATACAAATATTTAAGCACCGGCGATTTCGGCAAACATCTTTACCTGGAAAATAACGACTTTGTGCTGGTTCCTTTTTATGATAAGAAAGTGCTTGCGACCGGGCAGTTTAAAAGACCCATGTATTATCAGTTAAAAAGTGATGAAGGTGTATCCGATCTGCTGAAATTTTCAGGTGGCTTTACTCCTGATGCTTATGCTTCCGGTGGAATTATCATCAGGAATATCAATGAAAAGCAAACCATAAAATCTGTAAATTTTAATACATTAGAAAGGGCGCCATCTCCCGGAGCGGTTAGTGAGCCTTTGTTTGACGGCGATATTGTGGTGGTTAATTTTATTAACCAGGGATTAAGTAATAAGGTAATTGTAAAAGGCGAAGTTTCGTATCCCAACGTTTATGAAATAAGAAAAGGCGACCGTTTGTTTGATGTGATCAATCGCGCGGGCGGCATTACGCCCAACACTTATTTGCAACGGGCCTACATTTATAAAGGCGCCGGTGATTCAACCAATCTCAGGTCAGACAAGATAGATGTAAGCCTTTCGGATTTTAACAAAGATGTCAACAGCAGTTATAACATTCCGATAGAAGCAAACGATATCATTGAAATATTCAACAAGAACCAATTCTCTGATCGCCAGTTTATTTCTATTGAAGGCGAAGTGCGCAAGCCCGGCAAGTATCCAAAATATGGAGGCATGTCGTTAAAAGACCTTTTGTATTTCGCCAACGGATTAAAGCCTTCGGCGGAGTATGGCAAAATTGTGGTGTCGAGTGTTGTTGAAGTGGATTCGTCTCAAAAAAGCCTGAAACCTACAAAAACAGTTGTCAGAACTTATTCTGTAAATCAAAATCTTGATCTTGATTCCATTACAGAGCAGGTAAAATTAAAACCTTACGACCAGGTGTTTGTAAGACGAAATCCTGATTTTAAACTCCAGGAAAATGTAAGGATCGATGGCAATGTGTTATATCCCGGAACCTATCCGAAACTTGCAGGTGGCGAAAAACTTGTCGTCGTTTATTGGCAGAGCCGGAGGCCTTAAAGAAAATGCGAATTCTGCCGGCGCAATTCTTTACAGGATGCGCGATACGGCCATTCGCGAGAATCCATTGCTCAAGCGCAATATCACGAAATATATAAAAGATTCTGAAGGCCGCATCATTGATAGCGTGTTGTTCAATCCATCAGAGCCCATCAGTATCGACCTGGAGAAAGCGCTTAAATCTCCCAATTCCAAGTATGACCTGGTATTGCAAAGCGGAGACATGATTTTTATTCCTGAAATGAATCCTGTAATTGCGGTGAAAGGCGCGGTGCAAAATGAATTGAAAATTTATTTTGATAAAGAGCATTCACAGCTCGGATATTATATTGATAAGGCCGGCGGATTTGCTGAAAGGCCCTGGAGAAAAAGAATTTATGTTACTTATGCCAACGGCAAAAGCAGGCGTACGAAGAATTTTGGTTTCCTTCATTTTTATCCAAAAGTGCAGGAAGGAAGTGTAATAACAGTTCCTGTAAAGCCGCAGGGCAAAGGGTTTACCAATTTTGTATCGCAGGGCTTTGTAACAGCAATTCCTATTCTGATTGCTTATTTATTAACCAAAGCCAAATAGCTGATGACCACCCAGCAATTAACCACTGCGGTTTTTCATAGAATAAAAAAGTATGGCCTGATGATTATTGCGGCCGGTTTGGTGTGCGCTGCTGCACTGGTTTTTTATGCGTTGCAAAAACCGGTTACCTACACTTCGATGTCATCTATTTTTCCGTTGAACAGTGGCAGTGATCCCGGTGTAAACTCTTCTGCTTTAAGCGCATTGTTTGGTGCCAGCGAAAATTCCAAAAGCTTTAGCGACGATGCCTCCGTCAATATTATTGAACTTGCTCAAAGCCGCACCACGCGCGAGGAAGTGGCTGCCATCAAAGATTCATCAAGAGGAAATAAAACCATTGCAGCCCTGCTTGTTTGAAGATATCAACAGCCATCGCGGATTGCTGGAGCCTGAAATAAAAATGCCACCAAATGAATATGCATTGATCACCTGGGCGGGCAACATTTTAAAAGATGGATTAAATGCTTCCATCAATAAAAACAATAGTTTTGTGCTCACGTATACCGGCCGCAGCCCGGATTTGGTAAGAACCATCAGCTACGGATTTATTGATAAAATCTCTACATTTTATATCGATCTGAAGCGTGAAAAGGCAAAGCGCGATTTTGAATTTGCCACTAATAAAGTGGATTCGTTAAGAAGTGTAATGAACTCTAAAGACAATCAGCTTATTGCAATTGATAAAAGAACTTTGTTTACCAACACGGCCAAGCTTGAGTTTAGAGTGCCCACAGAAAATTTATTGGTTGATAAGCAAATGCTGCGCCAGCAATACGCTACAGCCGTTGCCAACCAGCAAAATGCCGCTTACAAATTACAAAAGGCAACGCCTGTAATTAAGGTGTTGGACAAGCCGGAGCCGCCTTACGATGTTCAATTTAAATCGCCTGTTATCTATGGAATGATTGGCTTGATTGCCGGGTTAATTTTAGCAATCCTTTTGTTTACCGGCGGCATTCTGTTGAAATTTATTAAACACGAAAGCCGGAAAGCCATCTTTGGTGAAGAGCATGCAAAGCCCGCAACTGTTGTTGCTAAATAGGAAAATGAACAACTTCTCTCGGCTGCAATCTGTGGTTTAAATTATAGCTCTATGCGATTGAACGTAACGCAATTAAATGGAAAAGTCCGTCTCAGATTCATTTTCCGCCAAATACAGGAAATCTGCCGGCCGCTCCATAATTCTCAATTTGTTTCACATTTTTTAAGAATTCCATATCATCCGCAGCGATCACAAAATCCACTTCTGCATTTGTTTTCATATGCTCCGCATTGGCGGTCTTAGGCAGTGGAAGTAAATCAAGCTGCAGGCAGTAACGAATACTTAATTGAGCCACAGAAACATCGTATTTTTCTGCTATTGCTGCTATTTCGGGGTTCTTCAATAATTCTCCATGTCCGATTGGTGAATAAGCTTCCACGAGAATACCTTTATCCTGGCAGTATTCAATCAGCTCTTTGGGTGTATTGCTTATATGCACCAAAATTTGATTTACCATTGGTTTTACCTGGCAAGAGCCAAGGATGTTATCCATGTCTGCTTTTTCAAAGTTTGAAAGACCAATGGCACGAAGTTTTCCACCTTTATAGGCTTCTTCAAGGGCGCGCCAGGCTTCAAGGTTTCCTTCAAAGAAAGCATCATTTCCATGAAATTTGGCCCATGGTTTTGGGCTGTGAATAATCATCAGGTCAATATAATCAAGCCCCAATCTTTTGAGTGATGCATCAATTGATGCAACGGCTTCTTTATATGACTTTACTTCGGCCGCAAGCTTCGTGGTCACAAACATATCTTCTCTGTTCACACCACACGTCCGGATGCCTTCTCCTACGCCGCTTTCATTCTGGTATGCCTGTGCTGTATCAACATGCCGGTAACCAATTTTTGCAGCATCCTTCACTGCCTGTACAACATTTTCATTACTTATAAACCAGGTTCCAAGACCAAGCTTTGGAATTTTAACGCCATTTGATAGCGAATACTTTTCTTCTAAAATCATATTTAAGTTTTTAATTTAAATGGAAATTATTTTCAATGTAGCTTCCCGTACATGCCTACTAATCAAAGGACACATACTTACTTTATTTTTTTAAAAATCTCCGGCATTGTTTCAATATCCAAACTGCCCATATCTACCAATTTTAACGACTTCACCATTTTCAGTGTAGTGGTTTTGTATTTTTGAAAATGCGGCGTTTTCAAATGCTGTTCGTAAGCTGCTCTGTTAGCATAGATTTCCACGATCCTTATCTGTGTTGGATTTTCTTTTTGATACATCGGAAATATGGCAATTACTCCCGGCTCTATTTTTATTGAGATTGCCGATTCTTCTTTAAGAATGGCATTGTACGCTTTTAAATATTCGGGAACAATTTCAATTTCAGAAATCCGGATCATCATATCCGTGTCCATGTTTAATGGGATTTTCAGTGTCTCCAAATTACCAACTGCAGTCGATGCCGAAATGCCTGCGATGCTTTTTTGTTGTGCGTTCAAGGACTGATTTGCGTTTGTGTTATCCTGTGCAATCATTGAATTATGGTTGATTAACAAAGCAAAAAATAATATCCATTTTAAAAATCTTTTCCTGTTCATAATTATTGTTATTTTTTATTTACTGCGCTGTATTCTTCGTCCGTTACCGGTTTCAGCCACACTACATTTTTATCGTCTTTATAATTGGTAATGGCAATATGAACGAGTGTGCTACCGGCCGATGCGCCGTGCCAGTGCTCCAGGTTTTCGGGAATGTTTACTACATCGCCTTTTTTCAGTGCTTGTGCAGGCCTGCCTTTCTCCTGGTAAAAGCCTTCGCCTCCGGTAACTATCAAAACCTGGCCTTTGGGATGCGTGTGCCAATTTGTTCTTGCGCCGGGCTGAAAAGTTACACTGCCAAGGGAGAATTCATTGTTTTTATCTCTTGTCAATAAAGCATATAAAAAGGCATTGCCGGTAAACCAATCACTGGAAAGTTTTTCACCTTGCGGAAAAAGGGAATTGTTGTTTTGTGGTGTCATTGTTCACTAATTTGTATGATTGTTACAAAAATGACAGCAATTATTGTGCTTATAAAAAAGAAATTTACGTTTTTCTACATTTTGGCTTGTCTCAGGAAATCATTTGCTAAAATGAGGCAAAGTAGGAAAGCTTTTCTTCGCCCTTTATTAATGCGCCTTTCTTCAATCAGTAATATTGGTAAGTAAATCCGTAATATGTGTACCATTCGGCCGGAAAAATGGTAAGACCTTTACATTGTACAATGCAAAGAGGTGTTGTTGCCATTCCCAAATCAGTTCGTAAAGAAAGGATGGAAGAAAATTTCAAAGCCTTGATTTTAGTTGACAATGATGATATGGAAGCCATCAAAACATTAGACACAAAAACAACAGCTTCTTCAACCATCGTGATCCCGCAATGGTGAAATGGCTGGGTGAAAGAAAATTAAATAATTAAATCACTTTAAAAATAACAACAATGCAAAAAAGAAAATTAGGAAACGAAGGCCTTGAAGTTTCCGCAATCGGCTTAGGTTGTATGGGAATGAGCTTTTCTTATTATCCGTTCCCGGAAAAAAAAGATGCCATCAATCTGATCCATAAAGCGATAGAACAGGGTGTAAATTTCTTTGACACGGCTGAAGTGTATGGACCTTATACTAACGAAGAATTGGTTGGCGAAGCGCTTGAACCTTTCAAAGGTAAAGTTGTAATCGCTACCAAATTTGGTTTCGAATTTCAGAATGGAAAACAGGCGGGTGTAAACAGTCAACCGGAACATATTAAGAAAGCGGTTGAAGGTTCTCTCAAAAGGTTAAGAGTTGATGCGATTGATTTATTGTATCAACACCGTGTTGATCCCAATGTGCCTATCGAAGATGTTGCCGGCACCGTGAAAGATTTGATTCAGGAAGGCAAAGTAAAATATTTTGGCTTATCTGAAGCCGGCGCACAAACTATTCGGAAAGCACATGCAGTGCAGCCTGTTAGTGCTCTACAAAGTGAATACTCTTTATGGACCCGCCAGCATGAAAAAGAAATTATTCCAACCATCGAAGAATTGGGAATTGGATTGGTTGCATTCAGCCCTTTAGGCAAAGGATTTCTTACAGGAAAGATTAACGAAAGCACCAGGTTTGAACAGGGTGATTTCAGAAATACATTACCCAGGTTTACTGAAGAAGCCCGTAAAGCCAATGCGTCGCTTTTAGATTTAATTAATCAATTTGCTGAAAGAAAAAATGCAACACCTGCACAAATTGCTTTGGCATGGGTACTCGCTCAAAAGCCATGGATTGTGCCCATTCCAGGCACTACCAAATTGCATCGCTTATCGGAAAATAACGGCGCTGCAACGATACAATTCACTACGGAAGAATTAAAACAAATTGATGAGGCTTCTTCACATATTAAAATCGAAGGTGAGCGATATCCCGATGCTTTGGAAAAAACAACCGGATTGTAACAAAACACCGACAAGCAATAAAGGCGGTGTAGAAAGCGATGGCGTTTATTTTGTAATGGTAGCAGAAAAATTAAAAGCGGTACAAACTGAAATAAAGCAATGGCTGCAAAAAATTAGAATGATGGAATAGGAGTGCCACTTGTTCAGCACTTGCATTGCTTCAACAAAATTTATAAACGAGAAAAGCCAAAATCTACATTTTGGCTTTTCTCGTTTGGCTCTTTATTTTTTAAGAACGCTTTCAAACAATTTAAAGATGCGTTTGTACTCGTCGGTCCAGCTATCGGCATCAACAAATCCGTGATCTTCCATTGGGTAAACCGCGAGTTCCCAATTATCTTTTTTCAATTCAATTAAGCGTTGCGAAAGCTTAACAATATCCTGGAAATGTACATTTACATCTACCATTCCATGGCACATCAAAAGATTGCCCTTCAAGCCTTCGGCATAGTAAATGGGCGAGCTTCTCCTGTAGGCAAGGCTGTCATTAAAAGGCTCGTTCAAAATATTGGAAGTGTATCCATGATTATAATTGGCCCAGTCTGTAACCGAGCGCAGGCCCGCGCCGGCAGCAAATACGCCCGGCGTGGTAAACATTCCCATCAGCGTAATAAAGCCGCCGTAAGATCCGCCATAGATGCCAATGTGTTTGGGATCAACACCAAAATTTTTAACTAAGTAATTTGCAGCATCAACATTATCGGTAAGATCTTTTCCTCCCATGTGGCGATAGATTCCTGTGCGCCAATCGCGGCCATATCCGGCGCTTCCGCGATAATCAATATCAATTACATAATAGCCATTATCGGCGAGCATATTGTGAAACATATATTCTCTGAAATAGTAGCTCCACCATTTGTGCGCATTTTGTAAATATCCTGCTCCATGAACAAAAATTACGGCGGGCTTATGTGCATCCGGCGTTTGCGGCTTGTACAATCTTCCATAAACAGTGGCGCCATCCCTGGCTGAAAAGGTTACTATTTCAGGATCTTTCCATGAGTAAGATTTAAATTCTTCTGAGGTCGCTTTATCGGTTATTTGTTCGGCCTTTTGTTTGGGTTTATTTTCCTGTAAGTAAAGTTCCCAGGGTTTATTGGAGTATGAATAAAGAAATGCAATCGTTTTTTCATTGGGAGAAAGGGTAACATCATTACCACCTTCCATGCTGGTTATTCGTTCTGCCTTACTATCGTTAATGCCTAGACGATAAAATTGCTGCTCCCCGGGATTTACTTCATTGGTGGTGATATAAAAATATTTTTTATCATTGGAAAGACGGGCATTTTGTACTTCATATTTGCCGGTGGTTAATGCTTTTTTGTTTCCGTTAAGCACATTCACTGTATACAAATGCGAATAGCCCGTTGCTTCGGATTGGTACCAAAAATTATTTTCGTCTATCCATCCCATGTTACCTATTCCGGGGCCACCAATCCAGGCTTCATCGCGCTGGCGATCCAGTAATTTTAATTTCTTTGTGGCCAGATCCAAAAGCATGATCCAGCGGTCTTTATTATCCTGGGCTCTAATGTCTACAACAAGATGAGTACCCTGTGGCGACCAAACTGCTGCAGTAAAATCTACTTCGCGTAATGCCTGTTTCTTCGTTCTTTCTTCTAATTGTTTAGGATAATCTTTTACATAATCAGGCAGATCTCTTATGCCCGCTATGGAATCTGTTTTTATTATAAATACGCTGTCATACTGCCTTTCGTAAATGTAAAATACAGAGGTGCCTTGTTCCGCGCCTACTTTCGTTCTTCCGCGTAGGTCTGTTGTAAATCCTGACTCAGTAACATAATCAGGTACGATAGTAAGTTTTCTTTCTTTAGGAAGATTCAATAACCGGTAATTAATAAATCGCCCATCAGGACTTATAGAAAGATTCTGAATCCGCTTGTCGTCAATATATATTTTTTTCAAATTAGTTTTGGGAAGACTGCTGTCATAAACATCAGCGAGATGTTGCTTTTCTTTGCGGGCTTTTAAATCCTGCAAATAATTTAACTGATCATTCTTTAACCATTCTTCCTGCGGCGACAATTTTTCCTTGTTGTCCGTATTGTTGCCCGATTGAAAATTAGTAAGCTGTGTGGTTTCGCCTGACTTAATATCCCAGGCATATAAATTTTGATTCCTGGTGTAAACGACTTTGTTGCCATTAAAAGAAAATTGCGGATTAAATTCAATGTCTTCTGTCTGCGTAATGCGGTTAAGTTTGTTAGCTTCTGATCTCTTTAAAAAAAATATCGCCATCTTTCGCATAAACATAGGCAGTTCGCGTATAATTATAATTGATTGTGTTTTCTGCAACAACATTTTGTTTTTGCGCAACACTTGCCTTTACCGGCTTTTTATTTTTTGTGGTTATGAAATAAAGCGAATCTGAAGGAGCTTTATCCGGGTTCCAGTTAAAATACAATGTGTCTCCATCGGGCGTCCAGAAAGGATTTGAAGGTGATGTTCCGATCCATTTCGGATCGCGCATAATTTTTTCTACCGTAAGTGGTTTAAGTGTTGGCTGGGCAAAAATAATTGCAGGAATAAGTAAAAATAAGAAGGCTGTTAATTTATGCATGATAATTGATTGAAGCATAAATATATTAACAAAGCAGAAATCAAAATTCTAATTTCTGTTGATTGATTTTTCTGGTATTTTATAAAGTATTTTCTCGCAAATTTCGCAGACAGGATCAGCGGTAATCTGCGTTTCTTTCATCTGCGATTATCTGCGTGATATTTTGCTGATTTTTTTCTGTCTTTCTCGCAGATTTTTGCAGATTGTTTCGCAGATAAGGCAGCAGTAATAGAAATGATATAAGCGAAAATGTAGAAATTATCTCTTGCCCGAAAACATCTTTATAAACCACCTGTGATAAGCCAAAAAGTAGTTTTTTCTTTATTTTTTTAAAGTGGATATTTGTTTCTTTACTAAAACAGAATCATCATGTTAATGCAGCAAACAATGCGATGGTACGGCCCACACGATCCGGTAAGCTTGTGGGATATTCGCCAGGCCGGATGCACCGGAGTGGTTACCGCATTGCATCATATCGCCGTTGGAGAAGTGTGGACCATAGAAGAGATCAACAAAAGAAAATTGCTGGTGGAAGATGCCGGTATGACGTGGACGGTAATTGAAAGCCTTCCTGTGCATGAGGATATTAAAAAGCAAAGCGGGAATTACCGGCAGTTTATAGAAAACTATAAAACGAGTTTGCTCAATATTGCTGCGTGCGGGTTAAAGGTGGTTACTTATAATTTTATGCCGATACTCGATTGGATGCGCACCGATATTTCTTATGAACTGCCTGATAAAAGTAAAGCGTTGCGATTTGAAAAGGCTGCTTTTATCGCCTTCGATCTCTTCCTGTTAAAACGCCCTGGCGCGGAAAAAGATTATAGCGCTGAAGAGATTGAAAAAGCAAAGAAAAGATTCGAAATAATGAACACGGAAGAAAAAGAAATGCTCTACCGCAATACACTGTTAGGCTTACCAGGCAGTGAAGAGCGTTTTACCGAAGAACAAATATTAAGCGCGCTGAAAACATATCAAAATATTGATGCGCAAAAGCTGAAGGAACATTTATTTTACTTTCTGCGTGAGGTGGTTCCCGTGGCCGCGGAAGCCGGATTAAAAATGGCGATTCATCCCGATGATCCGCCTTTTCCTATATTAGGTTTACCGCGAATTGTAAGTACTGAACAGGATGCGAAGGAATTGCTGGACGCTGTTCCTTTGCCCGCAAATGGTTTATGTTTCTGTACCGGATCGTATGGCGTAAGAAGCTGATAATGATTTGCCGGGAATGGTAAGGCGGCTCGGAGATCGCATTCATTTCATTCACCTGCGAAGCACCACGCGTGATGCTGAAGGTAATTTTTATGAAGCAGATCATCTTGGCGGCGATGTAGATATGTATGGGGTGGTGAAGGAAATCATATTGCTTATGAGGAAAAGAAATGTTGCTATTCCCATGCGTCCCGATCATGGGCATCAAATGCTGGATGACCTTCATAAAAAAACATATCCCGGGTATAGTGCCATCGGGCGTTTGCGCGGACTGGCGGAGCTTCGCGGCCTGGAGCTGGGAATCGATAAAAGCATTTCTTAAGTAAAAATATTCCCATTAATTATCAAAATAAATCATGTTGCTGTTTGGTTTGATATTGGAATTCCCTTTATCAAAGAATTTTGTGTAGATGCACTGAATGAGCATTACAGTGATGCGTACACGAATTTTATACAGATGCAAAATTTGAAACAATCAACATTGTTTACAGGATGAATTATGCCTGCGGTTGAGATCATTTTTTGAAAGACACTGGCAATCAAATTTTAAATTGAAATCAGATCTGTAATTTAACAATTCCTTGCCAGCACGCCTTTTCAGCGGAAGACAATGCCCGGCATCATTTTAATTTTTGTTTATAATTTTGCTTTAAGTATATTACAGGTATGCCAATTCACTTTAAAAAAATATTTTTAAATCGATATTTTAAAAAGATAATTTTTATTCTTCCTGGCTTGTTGTTTTTCATTCCGGCTGTATTTTCTCAAAAAGTAATTTCAATAAAAATTAATGAAGGCATTAATCCTTCCACCGCGGAATTTATTAAGCAGGGAATTGTAAAAGCCCAAAAAGAAAATGCGGAATGCCTTCTCATTAACCTAAATACACCTGGCGGCTTACTTACTTCTACAAGAGAAATTGTGACTAATATATTACAGTCACAGGTGCCTGTGGTGGTGTATGTTTCACCGGCCGGCGCTCATGCAGGATCTGCAGGCGTGTTTATTACACTGGCGGCCCACATTGCCGCAATGGCGCCTGGCACCAACATCGGCGCCGCTCATCCCGTGGATATGCAGGGAAAGACAGATGCAGTGATGAACGAAAAAATAACCAACGATGCCGCTGCTTTTATCAGAACCATTGCGGAAAAGAGAAAGAGAAATATTGAATGGGCTGAAGTGGCTGTGCGTAACAGCGAATCAATCACGGAAAAAGAGGCGCTGGAAAAAAATGTGATCAATCTGGTGGCAACGGATGAAAGAGATTTACTGAGCCAGTTAGACGGAAAGCAGGTGGAATTAGAGAACGGCTTTAAAATTTTTCATACAAAAAATGCCGCTGTCGAAGTGTTAGAGATGGGATTCTTTCAAAAAGTTTTAAGCAGGATCAGCGACCCGAACATTGCTTACATAATGATGATGCTTGGTTTCTTCGGACTTATTTTTGAGCTCTTTAGTCCCGGCGCTATTTTTCCCGGCATTGCCGGCGTGATATGCCTGATTTTTGCTTTTTATTCGATGAGCTCTATGCCGGTGAATTATGCAGGCATTGCGTTAATATTATTTGGCATTATTCTTTTCCTGCTCGAAATAAAAATCATAAGTCATGGCCTTTTAGCAATCGGAGGCATCATTTCCGTTTTATTGGGCTCAATGATTTTGTTCAGAACCAGCCCCGCCGAAAATTTTGTGGCGCTGTCATGGAGCGTAATTCTTACTGTTACCGGTGTTTCCGCTTTATTCTTTCTTTTTATTGTGACGATGGGGCTTAGAGCGCAACGATCGCGGCCGGTATCAGGGGCAAATGCGTTTATTGGAAAAATGGCTTCGGTGGTTAATGAATTGAATCCTTCGGGCCAGGTAAAAATTTCCGGAGAAACATGGAACGCAGTTTCTATGTCGCGGAAAATACATCAAAACGAAAACGTGATCGTGAAAGAAATAAAAGGGCTTACTTTATTTGTAGAGCCATCAAATGAACATTACCAGGCAACTACATAAATTTGATCAATTCAATCTAAAAAAAATAACATGCAACAAATTCCTCTTGGCCTTCCTGTAATAATTATTATTGTATTTATACTCTACATTCTTGCAAGCTCTATTCGTATTTTACGTGAGTATGAAAGAGGAGTGATCTTTAGGTTAGGAAGAGTACTGGATGGCGGCGTAAAGGGCCCGGGCTTAATTTTATTAATTCCGGTGATTGATAAAATGGTGAAAGTTAGCTTGCGCACCGTGGTGATGGATGTACCGCCGCAGGATGTAATTACGCAGGACAACGTTTCCATAAAAGTAAATGCAGTCATTTATTTCAGGGTGGTAGATCCTCAAAAGGCCATCATCGAAATAGAAAACTACCTGGTGGGAACTTCGCAACTTTCGCAAACAACTTTAAGAAGCGTGTTGGGCCAGTCGGAACTGGATGAGCTTCTTTCTCAAAGGGAAAGAATCAACGTAAAGCTACAGCATATCATTGATCAGCAAACTGAGCCTTGGGGCGTAAAAGTGACCCATGTGGAAGTAAAGCAAATTGATCTTCCGCAGGAAATGCAGCGCGCCATGGCCAAGCAGGCCGAAGCAGAAAGAGAGCGAAGAGCCAAAGTAATTTCTGCGGAAGGCGAGTTTCAGGCATCACAAAGATTGAGCGACGCAGCGAAAATTTTGAGTGAGCAGCCAAGCGCATTAACATTGCGTTACCTGCAAACCTTGCGTGAAATTGCCACCGAAAATAATTCCACTACTATTTTCCCTATTCCGATAGATTTCTTAAAACCTTTTATGAAAACGCTGGCTGATTCGCAAGGCACTACAGGCGCTCCAAACGTAGTGATCACCAACCCGGAGAAGTGATAATGTAGATTTCCTGCTTTTTGCAAATGGTTAAAAGAGCATCGTGTGAACGATGGTTTCCGACCGCCTGGTTGCTATTTTTTGGTCATCTTTGCATTTATGAACACGGTGCTGATTATAGACGACGAAGAAAAATTGCGAAATTTATTGTCCCGGATAATTAAGCTCGAAGGCTTTTCAGTTACCGAAGCCGGAAGCTTGAAAGCCGCTTGCAAAGCGATTGAAAAAGAAGATCCTGATGTAATTCTTTGTGATGTAAAATTGCCCGATGGCAATGGTGTGGATTTTATCAGGGAAGTGAAAACAAAATTTCCATTAATTGAAATTATTTTACTTACTGCCTATGGCAATATCCAGGATGGAGTGCAAGCCATTAAGAACGGCGCTTTTGATTATTTAGTAAAAGGTGATGACAATGATAAAATAATTCCGCTTTTAAGCAAAGCCTTCGAAAAAGTAACCTTGCAAAAACGTATTCTGCAATTAGAAAAACAGGTTGGAAAAAAATATAGTTTTGAAAGTATTATTGGAAAATCAAAAGCTATTCAATCCGCCATTTCTTTGGCAAAAAAAGTAGCGCCCACTGATGCGAATGTTTTATTGTTGGGTGAAACCGGCACGGGCAAAGAAGTTTTCGCGCAAGCGATTCATAATGCCGGCAGCAGAAAAAATAAATCTTTCCTGGCGCTCAACTGCAGTGCATTCTCAAATGAATTATTAGAAAGTGAACTTTTCGGCCATAAGGAAGGTGCGTTTACTGGCGCTACAAAAGATAAAAAAGGTTTGATTGAAGAAGCCAATGGCGGCACTTTATTTTTGGACGAAATTGGTGAAATGCATCTGGATCTTCAAAGTAAATTATTGAGGGTACTTGAAACATCTGAGTTTATAAAAGTAGGCGATACCAAATCGGTAAAAGTAAATGTGCGGATCATAGCGGCAACCAATCAAAGCCTGGATGATGAAGTGAAAGCCGGGTAAATTTCGGGAAGACCTTTTTTATCGCCTGAATGTTTTCTCAATTTTATTGCCACCACTAAGGGACCGCAAAGAAGATATTCCGGAACTGGCAAATTATTATTTATCTTTTTTTGGAGAAAAAACCAACAAAAAATTTAAAGGTATTAATGCTGAAGCCAATGAAATATTGCAACATCATAACTGGAAAGGCAACATTCGTGAATTGAAAAATACCATTGAAAGGGCAGTGATTTTAGAAGATGGAGAATGGATAACAGAAAGCAGCCTGCCGTTAGATATGCAATATCAATCGGAAGATGATACCCGTGGTTCTTATGAATTGGAGGAAATCGAAAAGCAACACATTCAAAAAGTATTGGCGCATACCAAAGGAAATAAAACTGAAGCTGCAAGATTAATGAATATCGGATTAACAACCTTGTACCGGAAAATAGAAGAATATAAATTGTAGGAACGGTGGGATCGCCGCGGCTGTGGGATCGCGCCGCGGCGCGTTCATTCTAAATTATGCCGGAGGCAAAATTTTGAATCTGTTATTTTTATTTTGCCTTTGGCAAAATGAACGCGCCGCAGCGCGTTCCCACAAGGAAAAATTCCTATATTTAAAATAAAATAATGATCTACAAAACCCACAAACAATACCGTTTGCCCGGTTATGATTATTCAGCATCAGGAGATTATTTTATTACTATTTGCACCCAAAACCGGATTAATTATTTTGGTGAAATAACGGGGAAGGAAAAAGATGCAATAATGCACTTATCGCCAATTGGTGAAATTGCCAAAGAATTTATTTTAAAAATCCCTGTTACATATCCATTGGCTACATTGGGCGAATGGGAAATAATGCCCAATCATGTTCACCTGATTATTTCCATTGATAAAACAGAAAATAAAATACCACAAGTTCAGTCTGAAATAGCAAAAGAAATTCCCGGCAGGAAAATACTGGATAGAGAAAAAGGATTGAATCCTTTAGTACCCGGTTCTGTTTCTTCCATAGTTAATCATTATAAAGGCGATGTAAAAAAGTGGTGTAATAAAAATGGTTTTCCACATTTTGTATGGCAATCAAAATTCCATGACCACATCATTAGAAATCATGTTTCCTATAACAGAATCAGTAATTACATAGCGAACAATGTTTATAATTGGGATGGGGATTCTCTGAAATAATCCAAATAATCTCTGTGGAAGAAATGACCTCCGTAGGATCGCGCCGCGGCGCGTTCATTTTTGCCAAAGGCAAAGATAAAATTTACAGATTCTAAATTTGCCTTCGGCAAAATTTAGAATGAACGCGCCGCGGCGCGATCCCACACCTCAGGATCCCACAATTGCACAATCCCATAATTCCATAATCAAAATTTCCAAAAATTATATTCTTTCCAAAATGAAAACCCACCTTTCCAAAATGGAAGGCTTTTTTTATGAAATAATCTTCTTGTAAAATTCTCATTTCTTCTCAAACCCTTTGCTGATAAAAGATTGAAGCGAATAACTATCCTGCATTTTCATAATAAGGCATTCCATTTGGCACATAGAGAATAACATTATTTCAAAAAATAAATTATGACCCTGTTATTCATCATTGCCATTTTGGTTTTTATCTACCTCTGTTATGTATTGATAAGGCCTGAGAAATTTTAAGCAAAAAATCTAACACCATGAACACAGAAATTTCAGGTGTTATATTGATGTTCCTAATCACAATTGCACTGGCAATTCCTTTAGGAAAATATATCGGCAAAGTATATGAAGGCGAAAAAACATGGCCGGATCGTTTTCTGAATCCTTTAGATAAAATATTTTTTAAACTCAGTGGTATCAATCCAAATAAGAATATGAACTGGAAGCAGCATCTTGTTGCATTGCTAATAATTAATTTGGTTTGGTTTATATTTTCAATGCTGGTATTGATGAACATGAGTTGGCTGCCACTTAATCCCGATGGCAATCCATCCATGAGTGCGGATCTTGGCTTTCAATACTTCGGTGAGTTTTATTTCCAATACCAATTTGCAACATTATTCCGGCGAAACAGGCGTGTCTTATTTCGGGCAATTGATCCTGATGTTATTCCAATTCATCAGTGCGGCAACGGGTATGGCAATTTGTGCCGTAGTATTCATGTCAATGAAAGAAAGAACCACTGAAAAACTGGGAAATTTTTACAACTATTTTGTAAAATCCTGCACAAGAATTTTATTGCCATTGGCAATTGTGCTTGCAGTATTGTTAGTTTTTAATGGCACACCAATGACTTTTGAAGGAAAAGAAAAATACATTTCCCTTCAGGGTGATACGGTAAATGTAAGCCGTGGACCGGTGGCGGCAATGATTGCCATAAAACAACTTGGTACAAACGGCGGAGGATTCTATGGCGCCAATTCAGCGCATCCGTTTGAAAATCCAAACTACTTTACCAATATGCTTGAAAACATCAGCATCATTTTAATTCCAATTGCAATGGTGTTTGCATTGGGTTTTATTCTTAAAAGAAAAAGATTTGCCTGGATGATTTTTTGTGTGATGACAGTTGGTTTTTTATTGTTGCTAATCCCTTCGGTATATAATGAAATGCACGGCAGCCCTGCCATTGCTAAGATGAATATCGTGCAGCATGATGGAAATATGGAAGGAAAAGAAATCCGTTTTGGTGCGGCTGCATCTGCCTATTGGGGCATCACCACAACGGTTACTTCCAATGGTTCTGTAAATTCAATGCACGATAGTTTTAATCCAATAACTGGTATGTGCACCATGCTGGGAATGATGGTCAATTCGTTTTATGGCGGTGTTGGCGTTGGCTTTCTCAACTTTTATATTTTTCTCATCATAGCAGTTTTCATCAGCGGATTAATGGTAGGAAGAACACCGGAATTTTTAGGAAAAAAAATAGAAGCAAGAGAAATGAAAATTGCTATGGCAGTCGCATTGCTGCATCCATTGCTCATACTTGCGGGAACGGCATTGTCGTCTTATTTATATGCGCATAATCCGGAGGCTTATGCGGGCTGGCTGAACAATACCGGCTATCATGGATTTTCTGAAATGCTGTATGAATATAGTTCCGCTTCCGCAAACAATGGGTCCGAATTTGCGGGCCTTGGCGCTAATACGCCATTCTGGAATATTTCTGATGGCATCGTCATGTTGCTGTCGCGTTATATTCCAATTGCAGGGCCCGGTAGCTATTGCGGGAATTTTGGCAGAGAAAAAATATATTCCTGAAAGTGCCGGCACCTTAAAAACAGACACCAGCACTTTTGGCATCATGGTTTTTGCAGTGATATGCATTGTAGCGGCATTGAGCTTTTTTCCTGCATTAACATTGGGACCGATTGCGGAATTTTTTACATGAGGCCTATAGGGACTTGAAGAAAGTTCGCAGAAGTTAAGATCAGATCAAATTATAAACTTAAAATCTAAACTCTAAACTCTAAACTCTAAACTATCAACCAATGTCAATACATAGAAGAACACAAAAATTATTTGAACCTTCTTTAGTGAAGACAGGCATTAAACAATCTTTCCTGAAATTGAACCCGGGCACTTTGTACCGAAATCCGGTAATGTTTACGGTTGAGATCGGAACCGTCGTGATGCTGGCAGTTTGCATCTGGATCATTTCAGGCGAAAAATCGCAGGGAAATTTATTGTACAATATTATTATTACCGCTATTCTTTTTGTCACTTTATTGTTTGCCAATTTTGCGGAAGCCATCGCTGAAGCAAGAGGAAAAGCACAGGCGGACAGCTTGCGCAAAACAAGAGAAGATACACCAGCCAAATGGATACAGCCGGTTGGAGATATTTTTGTAAATGAAGTGAAAATTGTGCCTTCTTCCCAATTGAAAAAGGGAGATATTTTTCTTTGCGAAGCCGGCGATATCATCCCGATGGATGGTGAAATTATAAAAGGAATCGCTACCATTGATGAAAGCGCCATTACCGGGGAAAGCGCGCCGGTAATTCGTGAAGCCGGTGGCGATAAATCTTCTGTAACCGGCGGTACCAAAGTGTTGAGCGATCGAATCCAGGTGCAGGTAAGCACAGAACCCGGTGAAAGTTTTTTGGATAAAATGATCGCGTTGGTGGAAGGAGCAAGCCGTCAAAAAACGCCCAATGAAATTGCGCTTACTATTTTGCTTGCAGCATTTACCATTGTATTTATTATCGTTTGTGTTACGCTGAAACCGTTTGGGGATTATGCCAATTCTACCATTACGATAGCAAGTTTTATTTCACTTTTTGTTTGCCTGATACCAACTACCATTGGAGGTTTATTAAGCGCTATCGGCATTGCGGGAATGGACAGGGCATTGAGGGCCAATGTGATCACTAAAAGTGGAAAAGCGGTAGAAACAGCAGGCGATCTGGACACATTATTATTAGACAAAACCGGTACCATCACTATCGGCAACCGCAAAGCCACCAATTTTTATCCTGCAAATAATGTTGTGGAAAGCGATTTTATAGAAATGTGCATGCTCGCTTCCATTGCTGATGAAACACCCGAAGGGAAATCAATCATTGAATTGGCCAATTCAAAAGGTATTAAAACTGTTACCGACCAAACAGGAATGCATTTTATTCATTTCTCTGCGGAAACGCGAAGCAGCGGCGTGAATATTTTGGATCATACAAAAATCCGCAAAGGTGCATTTGATGCCATTCGGGATATGGTAAAAAAAGCAGGAAATACAGTTCCGGCAGACACAGAAGAAAGAGTAAAAATTATTTCAAACAATGGCGGAACGCCCTTGGTGGTTGCAAAAAATAATGAAATAAAAGGGGTAATTGAATTACAGGATATTATCAAACCCGGCATCCATGAACGATTTGACCGTTTAAGAAAAATGGGCGTAAAAACTGTGATGGTAACGGGCGATAATCCTTTAACCGCAAAGTATATAGCCGATAAAGCCGGCGTTGATGATTTTATTGCGGAAGCCAGGCCGGAAGATAAAATGCAATACATAAAAAAAGAACAATCAAATGGAAAACTGGTAGCGATGATGGGCGATGGCACTAATGATGCACCCGCACTTGCCCAGGCGGATGTGGGTGTAGCTATGAACAGCGGAACGCAAGCCGCAAAGGAAGCTGGCAATATGGTTGACCTCGATAATGACCCCACCAAATTGATTGAAATTGTTGAAATAGGAAAACAGTTGCTGATGACAAGAGGCACGCTTACCACATTTTCAATTGCCAATGATGTGGCAAAATATTTCGCCATTGTTCCGGCATTATTTATTCTTTCTATTCCGGGTTTGCAGGCTTTAAATATTATGAATCTTCATAGCCCTGAAAGTGCGATTTTGTCAGCAATTATTTTTAATGCGATCATTATTCCGTTGCTGATTCCACTGGCTTTGAAAGGTGTTGCCTACAAGCCAATCGGGGCAAGCGCTTTGCTGCGAAGAAATTTGATTGATCTATGGATTGGGCGGGGTGATTGTACCGTTTATCGGAATTAAATTAATTGATTTATTGGTGTCGGTTTGGTTTTAAAAGTATTCAGTTTTTAAAAAATTCAATTATATGAAACAATATATTCTTCCCGCTATCAGGCTTACTCTCGTTTGCATCTTGTTTTTTTGTGGGATTTATTCTTTACTGATTCTGGGCATTGCTCAAGTATCACCTAGCTCATGGAAAAGGTGAAACCGTTTCAGTAAATAACAAAGTAGTTGGCTACAAATTAATAGGACAAAAATTTACAGATGATAAATATTTCAATAGCCGCCCTTCTGCTGCTGATTATAATGCGACCGCTTCCGGCGGAAGCAATAAAGGCCCTTCTGATTCTGCTTATTTAGTAATTGTTCAAAACAGGATCGATAGTTTTTTAGTTCATAATCCGGGGATAAAAAAAGAAGAAATTCCTGCTGATTTAATTACCGCATCAGGCAGTGGATTAGACCCGGATATTTCTGTACAGGCAGCGTACATACAGGTAAAAAGAATCTCAAAAATCAGAAATATTTCTGAAGAAAAATTAAGAGCGCTTATTGATAAACATATTGAAAAACCATTGGCAGGTTTTCTTGGGCCGGAAAAAATAAATGTATTGAAATTGAATATTGCATTGTAGGATCGCGCCGCGGCGCGTTCTAAATATGCCGAGGCGCGGTACGTTCTAAATATATCGCGGGGTGTTCTAAATTTCCGCGACGCGTCCAAAATTGTCGCGGCGCGTCTAAAATTGCGCCGTAGCGCAATCTAAATGAACGCGCCACGGCGCGATCCTACATTGTTCAATACAATTAATTAACCATAAAATGTACCTTCTTAAAAATAGCATAATTACAATTACTGTATTTCTTTCGCTCTTAATACCTATGCAATTAATTGCACAGGACAGTACAAAAAAACAAAATCCTTTAATCATTAGCGGTTATGCAGAAGTTTATTATGGTTATGATTTTAATAAACCGGCCAACAATTCAAAACCTTCTTTTATTTACAGTCATAACCGAACGAATGAAGTGAATTTGAATCTCGGTTTTTTAAAAGGCACTTATAGCTCTGATTGGGTTCGTGCAAATCTTTCCTTCGCGGCAGGTACTTACATCACTGCCAATTATGCTTCGGAACCTGATGGATTAAAAAATATTTATGAAGCCAATATCGGCATCAAGCTTTCCAATAAAGATAATTTATGGTTAGATGCCGGCATTATGCCATCACACATTGGATGGGAAGGCGCAGTAAGCAAAGACGATTGGACGCTTACAAGAAGCGTTGCAGCAGACAACTCCCCTTATTTTGAATCCGGCGTAAAAATCGGTTATACGTCAAAGAACGAACAATGGTATTTGAGTGCGTTAATCCTAAACGGCTGGCAACGTATTCATCGTGTAGATGGCAATTCCACACCTGCCTTGGGTACACAAATAATTTATAAGCCATCTTCAAAAATCCTCATCAACAGCAGCACTTTTATTGGGAATGATAAACCGGACAGTGTAAAACAAATGCGGTATTTCCATGACTTTTATTCGATCATTCAAATAACTAATCAGTTTGGAATTACTTTCGGTTTTGACATTGGCTGGGAAAAGAAATTGAATTCAAATAAATGGAATAATTGGTTTACACCAACCTTAATTTTGCGTTATATGCCTGATTCAAATTGGGCATTTGCGGCAAGAGCTGAATATTTTAATGATGAAAAAGAAGTAATTATTTATACAGGAAATATGAATGGTTTTAATCTTTTTGGTGCATCGTTGAATGTAGATAAATTGATTCACAACAATGTCTGGTGGCGGATAGAAGCCAGGACATTAAACAGCAAAGATGCAATTTTTCAAAAAGGAAATGGATCAGTTAAAAATGATGTTTCAATTACTACATCATTTGCAATAAGTTTTTAAATGAATGAAATAAACGATAAAGAAAAAAGGGTTCAACAGTTTTTAGCGCTGAGCCAAAAGCCTGAAAGAGGAAAGCTGAAAATATATCTTGGCATGAGCGCCGGTGTGGGCAAGACTTACAGGATGCTGCAGGAAGCGCATAATCTTTTGCGCAATGGCGAGAATATCAAAATCGGTTTTATAGAAACGCATGGAAGAAAGGATACGCAGGAATTGATTGAAGGGCTTCCGGTAATTCCGCGCAGGGAAGTTTTTTATAAAGGAAAAAGATTGGAAGAACTGGATGTGCAGGCGATTTTATTGTTGCAGCCTAAAGTGGTGATCATAGATGAACTGGCGCATACCAACATTCCCGGAAGCAAGAATGAAAAACGCTGGCAGGACGTGCTTGATGTGCTGGATGCGGGCATAGATGTAATATCGGCGCTGAATATTCAGCACATTGAAAGCATACAGGAAGATGTAAAAAAAATTACGGGGATTGATGTGAAAGAAAGAGTGCCGGATAAAATGCTGCAGATCGCTGATGAAGTAGTGAACATTGATTTGCCTGCCGATGAATTGATCACAAGATTAAAAGAAGGGAAAATTTATGACCATGCAAAAGTGCAGCAGGCATTGCAAAATTTTTTTCAGCCTGATAAAATTTTACAGCTTCGCGAGCTCGCGTTAAAAGAAGTAGCGGGCCAGGTGGAAAGAAAAGTGGATTATCAAATAACAGATAAACTAAAGCCTTTCCGGCACGAACGTTTTTTAGCCTGTATTTCTTCCAATCATTGTAATTGCGCAACAGATTATCCGCAAAACCGCGCGGCTGGCTTCTTACTACAACAGCCAGTGGTACGTGTTGTATGTGCAAACGGCGAAAGAATCTTCGGATAAAATTTCGCTCGCTGCGCAAAGGCATTTGATCAATAATTTTAAAAATGCCACTGAACTGGGCGGGGAAGTGATACAAAAAAAATCGAAAAAAATTGCGTCTGCCATCATAGAAACGGTGGAAGAAAAAGGTATCACTACTATTTGTATCGGCAAGCCTCACCTTAATTTATTACAAATCGTTTTAAAGACCAATGTATTTAACCAATTAATAAAAAAATTATCGAAAAATAACATAGACCTTGTTATTCTTTCCTGATGGCAGTAAGCGTAAAAAATAAAATCCGGTTGGGGACATTGTTCCTTTTTCTGTTGCTGTTGTTAACAGGCGGCGTGGGAATTTATTATATGTCGAAACTGAAAGCTGACGCCAAAGCTATATTGCAGGACAATTATGAGAGTTTAACTTACGGGCATAACATGCAACAGCAGTTAAATAACCTGCATGTTCAATTTGATTCTTCTGTAAAAAGATTTGAGAATTGAATTGGATAAAGAAAGTAAAAACATTACCGAGCCGGGTGAGGCAGAAGCAGTTCTTTTGATAAAAAAACATTTTGATCAATTAAAAGCGGGCGACACTTCACAACAAAATATTCAATCGCTGCAAAATGAAATACAAAAGATACTTGCGGTGAACATGAAAGCGATTGAATTAAAAAATGAAAAAGCGCAGTTGACGGCGAATAAAGCGCTGATGTATATTGTTGCTTTGGGCACATTTGTGTTTCTCGTCTCTTTTACTTTCGTGGTCAATTTTCCTTTGGTGGTTACCAATCCAATCAATTCTTTTTCTGAAGCAATTAAGCAAATCGCCAATAAAAATTACCGGTACCGGATACATATTGACAATAAAGATGAATTTGGAAAACTCGCCGATTCCTTTAATGAAATGGCAGAGCGGCTGGATTATTTTGAAACGAGCAACCTGAATAAATTGCTGTTTGAAAAAAGCCGTGCGGAAGCCGTGATCAACAGTTTGAAAGATGCAAGCATTGGAATTGATAAAGACAATAAAATCCTTTTTGCCAATTACCAGGCATTGCAATTATTGGGTTTAAAGCAGGAAGAAATTGTAGGAAAATCGACCAATGAAATAAGCGGAAGGAATGACCTGTTTCGTTTTTTGATAGAGAATGATAATTCAACACCATTTAAAATTGTGATGGACAACAGGGAAAATTATTTTGTAAAAGAAACCATTGAAGTGGCGCAAGGCGAAGTAAATAATAAAGTGATGGTGCTTAAAAATATTACGTCCTATAAAGAATTGGATGTGGCAAAAACAAATTTTATCGCCACCATTTCACATGAATTAAAAACGCCTTTAGCCGCTTCAGATCTTAGTCTGAAATTGTTAGAGAATGAACGGTTAAACAAACTTTCACCCGGGCAAAAAGAATTAATAGAAAACCTGAAACATGATAATCAGCGCATGCTTAAAATCTTAAGTGAGTTATTGAATATGTCACAGTTAGAAACCGGAAGGATAGAATTGAACATTCAAAAAGTAAGCCCTGCCCGTATTGTGGAAAACGCGATATCAGCTGTTTCCGGTAGTGCAAAAGAAAAAGACATTACTATTTTGAATACTACAAAGCAGGACTTATCTGAAATAAATGCTGATGAGGATAAAACGACCTGGATATTAAATAACTTTTTGACAAATGCCATCAAGTATTCATATACCAATAATTCGATAGAAGTTAAAGCCTTCCGGCAAAATGGGAATGTGATTTTTTCTGTTAAAGACTCTGGGCCAGGTATTGATGCGGCCTATATTCCAAGATTATTTGAAAAGTATTTCCAGGTTCCCGGATCAAAGGAGAAAGGAACAGGGTTGGGATTGGCGATTTCAAAAGAATTTGTAGAAGCACAAAACGGAAAAATTTGGGTAGAAAGTGAAATTGGTAAAGGTTCTACTTTTTATTTTCAATTGCCGGCTAAGTAATACAATCCGCCCTGGTTTTGACAATAATTTCCATGGTTAGTGTCTTCGCGAACCATTCGTTACTTGCAGCCGCTGTGGGTCCTGTCTTCATGAACCAATCATTAAGTTTGTATATACAAGCCAATCGGTGGCTTACCTGCGGTATTTTATAATAAATCCATCAACGTATTACTTCGCTTATTTGAACCACTGGCTGTATATTGGTATAATTGCTTTCCCGAGACGTTTGGCCATTAAACCCATTTGAGCTAGATCCTTTTTCTGAGTGCTGGCAGAAAAGCCCCCATCACACTTGTTTTTTAACATTGCGTTTATTAATATTGGATATTACCAAACTAAAAATGCATATTATGAGAAAGAACCGGTTGTTTTTACTGATCCTTTTTGGAGTGATTGCCTGTAAAAAAAATGATACACCCGCTCCCGCCAGTCAAATAAACCCTGTGGGTACTTATTCTTTAATTGGCACCACTACGGGGACTGCAACCTATGATAAATCTGCCTTCTCATGTCTCACAAATAATAAATTCACCCTTAATACGGATGGTACCTTTCATGCTAATTACATTGGTACAGATACCTGTTATGTGGTTAAATCTTCTTCATATAAGCAATCCATAGGAACCCCGGGCCAACCTGAAACCGCAGGAACCTATACGCAAAAAGACAATACTATTTATTTCAAAAGCCAGTACGGTGAGTCGATAGGTATCGTTTCGCAAAAAAACGGAGTTACTGAGATAGATGAAAGTGGTTTAATTGGCAATATCAAGTATGTGAATGTCTTTACTAAATAGCTCTGCGCAGGCGTTATCAATTTGTCTTCAAATTTTAATTTAATCCGGGCTGGGTTCGGGCACACGGAACATTTATTTGCCGTTGGTCAGGAAACCAGACGGCAGCTCACTGGCGGATTAAAGGGTTCGTAAGATAAAAAGGATTACCCGCATTGGCTAAAATCTGAACCGCAGATTTAAGGGATTGACTGATTGCTCTGATTTCTGGAAAAAAAGGATACTAAAAGCAATCTCATTCCAATCAGGATAATAAGTAAATCAGTTAATCTGAGGTTCAGACATATTGTATAAAGCCGTTGATCTTCGGCCTTGTTTCGTGCCACACGAAACATCCCTCTGGGTTGTTCAAATAGCTTTTCTCATCCCATTAAAAACCTGATCCGCTCAAAAAAAATTTACGTACACACATCAATGTTATATACGCTTACAGTACTATAAAGCGATCCCTTAATACTTTCATAAAAGCCAAAATATAGTTATTGCTATTTTTCCGACCGTTAGTGTTGCATAAGCTAAAGTACCAAATGTTGTTGGTCATATTTCCAGAAACAAGTTTCACCGGCTTTTATGAAAGCGGCTCCGGTCTTGGCGCACTTCCCGCAGGGCGGGAATTATCATTCGGCAGCGGAATAAATTCTTTATTGTCGGTTGGTGGCAGCATGATGCGGCCTTGTTTCCAGTCTTCCTTGGCCTGTTCAATCCGCTCCTTTCGGGAAGAAACAAAATTCCACCAGATAAATCTTTCACCCAATGGTTCACCTCCCAAAAGCATCAATGTTGTATTTTCTTTTGCAAGAATCAGGGGATCATCACCTTTGCTGAACACCAGCATTTGCCCCGCATGATAGTTTTTCCCGGATACTTCCACGCTTCCTTTTGCAATGTAAAAGCCCCGTTCCGCATGTTCTTTCGGAAGCCCAAATGAGGCGTTTTGCTGAAGTACGACATGCAGGTAAAATAAGGGTGAGTTTGTGTTTACATTATTGTTAAGTCCATAGGCATTGCCTGCAATCAGCCGCATCCACACACCTTTGTCGGTAAATACGGGCAGTTGATCGGGAGTGTAATTATGAAAAGATGGATTGTCTTCTTCATCTTTCTCCGGAAGCGCAACCCAGGTTTGTATCATTTCCAGTTCACCGCCTGCCAGTGCAGACGGATCTTCAAATCTTTCGGAATGAGCAATGCCGCTGCCGGCAGTCATCCAGTTTACTTCACCCGGGCGGATGATCTGTTCTACACCCAGGCTGTCGCGGTGCGTAACCTGGCCGCCAAAAAGATAGCTGACCGTTGAAAGCCCGATATGCGGATGCGGCAATACATCCAATGAATGCAAAGCGGATGGCGTTTCCGCAATCGGTCCGGCATGATCCATAAAAATAAACGGACCAACCATTCGCCGTAGCCGGAAAGGAAGTATGCGCTTTACCTTCATGGATTTGCTGATAGCGGCATTGCGGGCTTCAATGACTAATTTCAGGCATGAGCTATAATTTACCGGTGAGTGTGATAACGAAGGTAAGATTTTTCTTATGCAGGGTCACCAAAGGTTTCCTGGATTATTGCGTTTTTTTATAGAAAAACTACAAAATGGCTTTCCTGGATAAGAAAATTTTTGCCATGTATATATTTACGTATAATCATAACTGTTAGGTACATGTGAAACAGGGAAATGTGTTGTGTTGTTGCTGTCCAATTATTGGTAAATCTGATCGAAACGATACATGAACTTGCCAGCCGATAAAGAATGTGGAAGCGATTGAAATGAGGATGAAAATGAGAAGAAGTGAAAATTGATTACGAGGTGTGAATGCACCTGCCGGTTGAATATAAATTACCGTAAATGCAAAATCCTTGCAAGCTTTCTGCAGAAAGCCGTGAATGGGATGGATAAAACCATTTTTACCACACCTTGTAAATCTCTCTTGAGCCTGTCAGATACATTTCGTGATAGCCCTGCATTTTTTCTTTCATTTTTTTCATTTCATCACTATCCTGCATGTATTTCTGAAAGCTTTGTTCATAAGCAGTAAGGTCATCGTATTTTGTAACCATGACCACTTTGTTGAAGTCGCCCGTCATGTCAGTCATGATGTTGACCAATTCATTATTATCAGCCATAACTTCCTTAAACAGTTTCGCAAACTTTGAAGCCTGGCCTGGCTTGCAAATAAAAATATCGTGAACGATAATCATAAAATAAGTTTTACAAAATGAATAATGAGAAAGACAATATAAAATTAGATAAAAGCGATGTAATTAAAGTATGGGGGCTTTCCCGTTTCATTATTATTAGCATTGACAAAATGGGTTGGAAGTGCGGCCGGATTATTCTTCAAAATAAATCCGTTTTACTCTTTGTGATATGCCGGTCATAATTTCGTAGGGAATTGTTTCTGCCCATCGGGCCAGCGTTTGCAGCGAAAGCGATTCGCCAAATACAACCACTTCGTCTCCTTCCTTTACGTTTTTTATTCCGGTAATATCAAGCATCGTCATATCCATACAAACGTTGCCGATCACCGGGGCAAGTTTATTTTTTATCAACATTTTCCCGTTTCCGTTTCCCAGCTTTCTTGAATATCCGTCCGCATATCCGATTCGCACTACAGCAATCACGCTGTCTCTTGTTAGCCGGGCATTTCTGCCATAGCCTACGGTTTCGCCTGCTTTGATATTTTTTATTTGAGAAATGGTAGTCACTAAAGTGGACACATTTTTCAATTGCTTTTGCATGCGGGCGTTGCTGTCAATTCCATACAGTCCAATTCCAAGTCGCACCATATCCATCTGGAAGCCCGGATGGCGGCTGATGCCGGAAGTATTATCGATGTGTTTGATAAATGCGTAGCCCAATGCGCGTTCTATTTGATCGCAGCTGTTCTTAAAAAGATCAAATTGGTGTTGTGTAAAACGGTCTTCATTGGGATCTTCGCTTGCGGCAAGATGTGAAAAAACGCTTTTCACTTTTATCAAATTGTTTTCGGAAAGTTGCCTGCACAATAAATCAATATCCTCTTGCATAAAACCAAGCCGATGCATGCCGGTATCAATTTTTATGTGCACCGGAAAATTGCTGATCTCCGAAGTTTTTAAAAAATGATTGAATTGATTCAAAATTTCGAAAGAAAAAACTTCAGGTTCGAGATCATAATTTACGATAGAATCAAAAGTGCTGGCATCGATATTCATCACCATTATGGGAAGGCTGATACCGGCTTTGCGCAATTCTACGCCCTCATCCGCATAAGCTACCGCCAGGTAATCGGCTTTGTTGTATTCCAGTACAGAGGCTATTTCGTGGCTGCCGCTTCCATAACTGAAAGCCTTTACCATCGCCATAATTTTGGTAGAAGGATGAACTTTTTCCTTGTATTTTTTTAGATTATGAACGAGTGCATTCAAATTAATAGAAAGCACTGTTTGATGCACTTTTTGCTCTAACAGGTGGCTTATTTTTTCAAATTCAAATTGCCGCGCTCCTTTAATTAAAATGGTTTCGTCTTTAAAATTTGCGGAAGAAACATGATTGAAAAATTCTTCAGTGCTTCTAAAAAAGAACTTGATTTTTTAAAAACGAAAAATCATCTTGTTGAGAATAGATGTCCGTACCAACACCAAAAAACCGGTCAATTTTTTTTTGACGTAAAAGAGAGGCAACGCTCGTGTAAAGCTCTTTGGGTTTTCGGCCTGATTGCAAAATATCCGACAGGATGAGCGTGCTAACCGTGTGTTGCTTTTGTTGATTTAAAAAATCCAGCGCAATGCTTAATGAATGTAAATCGTTGCTGTAGCTGTCGTTGATGATGGTGCAATGATTGATGCCCTGTTTTAATTCCAGGCGCATGGCAATTTTGTAAAGCGTATTAAATCCGGCAAGAATTTCATCGGTTGCTTTATCCAAAATAATTAATGCGCACCAGCAATTGATTGAGTTTTCTATCGAAGCCTCATCAATAAATGGAATGGTGATGGAAGTTTTTTTTCTTTTATAAACGGCCTCAATTACAGATTGGCCTTCGCTCGCTTTTTATTGACTTTATCTGTAATGCATTTCCACTTTTGGTGCCCCAGGAAAATAATTGAAGCTGTCGATTATTCTTTGATTGAAAAATAGTTATTTCATCATAAACCTCTGTATCGTCAGAACAAAAAATTAAATGTTGCGCGCGTTTAAACAAAATTAATTTTTCCCTGATCTTTTGCTTCCTGTTTTTAAAACCTTCATCATGTGCATTGCCGATGTTGGTTAAAATGCCGATATCGGGCTGTACTATTTTTTCAAGCTTTTGCATCTCTGAAGGCTGCGAAATTCCGGCTTCAAAAATGCCAAGGTTGTTGGCTGCATTTATATTTAAAACGCTGAGTGGAACGCCAATTTGGGAATTAAAACTTTTGGGGCTTCGTACAATTGAAAAATGTTTTTCCAGCAGCTGATTCAGCCATTCTTTTACGATCGTTTTTCCATTGCTGCCGGTAATTCCTATTACCCGAAAATGATTTTTAAATTGATTACGATGATGGATGGCCAGCGCCTGTAATGCGTCAACCGTGTTGGAAACCACCACCACATTGGCTAAAGGAATTTTGGCAATATCGATCTCCTTATCATCGGTAACGAAATTTCTTACGCCGTTTTTATAAAGGTTATCAATAAATAAATTGGCGTTTTGATGGTGGCTTTTAATGGCGAAAAAAACAGTTAAATCAGGGAAAACTACTTTTCGGCTATCAAGAGAAATAAAAGCGGGATGCGGGTTTCGCAGATTTTTATGGATCCAGATTCCATGAGTAACAGATACAATCTGCTCCATTGTATAATGAAACGTTACATTCAATTATGGCTGATTAATTTTTTTTGATTGCTGTTTATTTTTATAAATCGAAAATAAAATAGAGCCACCCAGGCAAATAACAATTGCCAGCAAAGAAACAAAAACCGGCAAATGAATTCCGAAATAAGAGATCAACATTTTTAGCCCGATAAAGATCAGAACAATGGCAATTCCTTCTTTCAGGTATTTAAATTTATCTACTGCGCTTCTTAGCAAAAAGAATAAAGAACGAAGTCCCAGCACTGCAAAAATATTAGAGGTATAAATAACCATTTTGTTTTGTGTGATGGCAAACACCGCCGGTATCGAATCCAGTGCAAAAACAATGTCTGTTGCAGCCAGCATTACCATTACCACAAAGAGCACAGTGTAATGTTTTTTGCCGTTAATCATCATGGTAAATTTTCCACTGCTGCTTTCATGGGTTAGCGGAAGAAACCTTTTTATGAATTTGTAAACAACATTGTTCTGCACATCAAATTCCTCTTCGGTATTTACAATAAACATTTTAAAACCGGTGTAAACCAGGAAGGCGCCAAAAATATATAAGATCCAGTAGAAGCGGTCGATGAGCGCTATGCCAACGGTGATAAAGATGACGCGCAAAACAATGGCAATTAAAATTCCCATTAATAAAACCCGGTTGGCATGGCGTTCGGGAATATTGAAAAATGAAAAGATGAGGATAAATACAAAAATGTTATCTATGCTTAAACCCCATTCCATTAAGTAAGCGCTCAGATATTCCAATGCAAGTGTTTGCCCGTCTTCAAACCACACAAAAACAAAAAATCCTAATGCAAGGCTTACCCAAAACATCGTTTGAAAAAATGCCTGCCTGATAGAAATGGTATGCGACTTTTTGCTGAGCAGCCCCAAATCAAAAATAACGGCAACCAGCTAAAACTATTCCGAATACCAAATAACTCCATTCTGTAGGTGTCATCAATTATGTTTTTGAATAGTTTCAAAGATAAGAATCGAATCAGTAGTACCTGTTGCAAAGCGCAAAATTCGGCGCATTAAGTTTTATTTAGCATATTTTCTTTTGCGCCACCACTGGTAAATGATTCCGAAAAGAATAATAAGCAATACGGGCAAAGCAAGATTTAATATTTCCCAGAAATTTCTTTGTGTGCCTGTTTTCTTAGGATCCAGAAGGCGCAGTTTGTAATCCTTGGATTTTGCCTCGCTTAGTCCCGCATTATTTATAAGATATTCCAGGCAATTTTCTACGAACGCTTTATTCGCAAACTGGTATTCGTACTGGCTTCCAACAGTAAATGAATTTACCCCCATCGGCAATGGATGCGCCTTTAAACATTCCGTTTAAAACAATATCGCCATCCGCAACAACAATCATTTTATTTTCGTTAATATTTTGCGGCAAATAGGGAGTTCCATATTGTGCAAGCGAATCCATCGTTGCCTGGCTAACTCGGTTTTTGTACAACGAAGTAAATTTCCCTTCCAGCAATACGGCCACCGGAATCACTTTTTTGTTGTAAGCCGCATCCTCAGGCGAATTTCTGTTTTCGGCTCCGCTTATTAGCGCGGGCGTTTCAATCGTTCTTGAATTGGCCGATGAGCTTAGCAAAATAGTTTTTTTAATTCCCGGAGCGCTTACGGTATCCATAGAATTTACAAACCTGCCCGCAACGAGGCCTACATTTTTATTGATGACACTATTTTGCTTTGACTCAAATAATGGGAAATAATTCCAATGCAAAAATTCAAACTGATCTTTTCCGTTTACGCTAAATGGTAAAAAGTCGCATTGCAGGTCCATTAAAAGATCGGGGTTGATCCGTACTCCATATCTGAAAAATAAATCTTCAAGATGCAGGTTTCGGTCGTAAGCAACTACCTGGTTTTTTATTTGAAGGCTGTCCATTTCCGCTTCAAGGCGATCGATAAAACAAATTAATTTTCCGCCATGCATCACATATTGATCAATCTTTAACTTTTCAGCATCAGTAGAAGCCCAAAGTTGGTTTTACAATCATCAGCAGCTTAAAAGTATCCGGAATTACGGGTTCTTTTGCAAGATCCATTGTGAAAACATGGTAATTTTTTCTCAACACATTTTCAACAAGATCATAAGTATTGGGACCAGTGGGCTCGCCATTTCCTGTTGCATAAGCAACCATCGGCTTCTGCGGTTCAATAATTTTATAGATGGCATCGGCAAATTTAAACTCCAGCAAAGCCTCGGCGCTATTGAGTTCGGGTGGCGTAATAACAGTTTTGGTTCCGGAATATAAATCAACCGCCTGCATTTTATTTTTATACGATACGATGGCCGCCGGATAAACGTATTGCGATTGTTCGCCGGCTTTTAACTGCACTTTTAAATTGATGGGAACAAGCCCGAGCGAAGAAAGCGTATCGGCATAAGTTCTTTCTGTGCCCGGCATTTTATCATCGGCAGAAATTAGTTTGTAATGCACTTTTCCATTTGAATATTCTTTAAACTCCTGTAAAAGCTCCTGCGCTGAGGTTGATAATTTTTTAAAACCTGCCGGAAGCTCGCCCTTTAAAAAAATCCGGATCTCAACTACCTCATCCAGATTTTTTAAGATCTTTTTTACGGGTGATGAAATGGTAAATCTTTTTTCGTTGGTAAGATCAATGCGCTTGTGAACCATAGCGGCCAAAAAGTTAATGGCGATGATTGCAGCAATAAGAACCAGCCACCATCCATTTTTATGTAGAGAAGATTTCATTTTTGATGGTTACTATTTTTTATTTAAGTTTTTTTGCGTAGCAAAAAGAAAAAGAAAAATAATGCTGAAAAAATAAATAATATCGCGTGTGTCGACTACGCCGCGGCTAATACTTTGATAATGAAAATCGATGCCGAGCATTTCTATGTAATAGTCTGCATTGCCCGAAAACACCGGCAGTCTGCTTATTGCGCCAAAACCGAAATATAAAATAAGACACGCAAATGCGCTTACTAAAAATGCAATTACGGCATTGGACGTAAGGCTCGAGCACCAAACACTTATCGCGGCAAATACAGATGCCAAAAGAAACAGCCCGATGTAAGAGCCGGTAATTCCGCCGGTATCAATACCGCCTGTCGTTGATAAAGAATGAATCGTAAAAACATACAGAAATGTAGGAAGTAACGCGATAATGATAACCATAATAATGGCGAAATATTTTCCCCAAACAATTTGCCATTTGGTAAGCGGCCGTGTTTGCAGCGTTTCAAAAGTGCCGGTTTTAAATTCATCGGCAAAACTGCGCATGGCCAAAGCCGGAATCAGAAAAATAAATACCCAGGGCGCCAATTCAAAAAAATTAATCAGTGTTGCATACCCAAAATCAAAAATATTGCTGTCTTTTAAAATAAAAAGATAGATGGCATTTACGAGCAGAAATAAAATAATGGTTATGTAGCCTGTGAGACTACTAAAAAACTGGTGCAATTCTTTCCTGGCAATAGATATCATAGCTTAAAAAGGCAATTTAAGTGATGAAAAATAATTAAAACGTTTTTCCAAAAACAAATAAACGATGGCTGAGGTATCAATAATATGCCCCGCAAGTATTAAAATAAAGATTTTTCTGGCTGAAAACCTCGCCAAATGCAGCGTTTTAACGTTGTAAGATGTCTACTAAATATTAATGAATCCGCAACCTCTTATTACTACCTCTTTTAGCTTATGAATTTTTGATTTATGAACCGAAAAGCAATCTTTCAAAGACCTTTTCAGGGAAAAAAATTACCTACACAAACTGCTGGAAACCCCTTTAAAAAGGGGTTTTTCTTTTTGCGAAATAGCAGTTTTGCCACCATATAAGCCATTTTATCAATTTCCCATGTTTTCCGAACGCGGACGTTTCGCATCATGTAAGCCATTTTGTAGATTTTCCTGGTTTCCGGAACGGAGGCGCTTGCGTCCAAATAAGTCATTTTGTAGATTTTCCATTTCAAAGTTTCCATTTCGAATCAAACTTCAATCAAATTATTTGCCTTCACGTGTGCCCGATTTATTAAAAAAATTGAGTAAAAGGCAAAAATGTCATAATCACGTAATTTAAAAATTTGTTTGCAGCATTGCTTTATGATGTATTGCCTCATGGTTGTTAACTCTTATATCAGGAGTAAATTTTTAAATCAACGATCATGAAAAAATGCATGTGTACTATCGTTATTCTAATGTTTTTTGTAGCCTCCGCATTTGCTCAAAAGCGGACGATAACCGGGATGGTTAAAGATGAGTCCGGCCAGCCGGTAAGCGGTGCCTCTGTTGTGGTAAAAGGAACCGTGGAGGGAGTTTCGGCAAACGCCGCGGGCGAATTCAGTATATCTGCTAAAGGCAACGATGTATTGGAAGTTTCGTCTGCTAATTTCGTTTCGCAGGATGTGCGGGTTAATAATCAAAATGCCCTTTCTGTTACTTTAAAACGCGGTAATAATGTAATGGAAGAAGTGGTTGTTACCGCTTTGGGCATCCGGCGCGAAAAAAGAGAATTGGCTACCGCCACGCAAACCATCAGTTCGGAGGAAATCAACAAATCCGGCAGTGGTAATGCATTAAGCGAATTAAATGGTAAAGCATCAGGATTAACCATTATAAACAGTGCCGGCGATCCAGGAGCCGGTACCTATATTCGTTTAAGAGGCGTAACATCCATTACAGGAAATAACCAGCCACTGATGGTGGTAGATGGTGTTCCGATTGATAATTCAGTTAATAATTATGATGCTACTTCGGCCACACCAAATGTTTCAGGCCCTGCATCAAACCAAACCGGTGGAACAACGCCTACCAACCGGGGTGTAGATTTAAACCCATCTGATATAGAATCAGTAACCTTGTTAAAAGGCCCCGCAGCAACGGCTTTGTACGGAATATCCGCAGCCAGCGGCGCAATTATAATTACCACCAAAAGAGGAGGCGCCGGTGGTACGCGTGTTTCTTTTAATTCTTCTGTTACCTTTGATAAAGTAAGCCAGTTACCCGGCTTGCAAACACAGTACTCGCAAGGAAGCAATGGAATATATGCCGGCCCTAACGGGCAATTCCAACCAGGAGATTAACCTGGGGCGCCGCTATTGATACTTTAGCCTGGGACGGTGTTTCTAATATTTGGGACCCGCACGGAAACATTGTTGGAAAATCGAGTCCGCTGGCAAAAATTCCGGTTACTCCCTACGATCGTTATAACTTTTTTCAAACCGGCATGACGTACAATAATAACATTGCTGTTTCAGGAGGAAATGCCAAATCAGGATTCAGACTGTCTTTAGGAAACCTGAACCAAACAGGTGTTATTCCAAAAACAAAATACGATAAAACAACTTTATCAATAAACGGGCAAACTGCTATTTCGGATAAATTTAATATTTCCGGAGGGGTATACTTTTATAAGAACATCAAACGATAAAGTACAGCAAGGATCAAACGTTTCAAGTATTATGCTGGGCCTGTTGCGCACTCCGCCAACATTTGACAATTCTTATGGATTAAGTGATGCAGTAAGTAATACAGCTTCTTATGTACAACCAGACATAAATCTACCGGGTTACGGCCATCAGAGAGATTATCGAGGTGGGGCCGGTTATGATAATCCATATTGGACCATTAACAGAAATCCTTTTCATGAGGCAGTAAGTCGTGTGTTTGGCTATGGGCAGGCTAGTTATCAGCTGTTTGATTGGATGACGCTGGCTTACCGTTTGGGCGGCGACGTTTATTCTCAAAATGATAAAAACGCTTACGATATATTTTCGAATGCCTTTCCTGCAGGCGCAATCCATTTGTTGAATTATAACAACGAGCAGTATAATTCTGATTTTACGATCAATATGAAAAAGAATTTATCGCATGATCTCAGCGGCTCATTGTTATTAGGGCAAAATTATTTTACCACTACCTACAATGCGCGCCTTGCGCATGGAACCGGTTTTGTATTGCCCAATTTTTTAGACATGTCTAATGCAACTTCCTACACCAATAACGAGCTGGAAACGAGGAAGCGTACTACTGCTCTTTACGGGGAAGCTCACCTGGATTTTAAGAACATGCTTTACCTTACACTCTCCGGCAGATGGGAAACTTCTTCAACATTGCCGCCGGCTAATAATAGTTTCTTCTATCCTTCAGCCAGCCTCGCATGGGAGTTTACATCTTTGCCCTCTTTATCTTCCGGCAGGGTGTTGAATTACGGTAAACTAAGAGTTTCTGCCGCGCAGGTTGGTAAAGATGCCCCTGTGCAGGGCTTGTTAACTTATTTTGGGCAGGCCTCAATTGCTGATGGGTTTACCACCGGTATACAATTTCCAATTAACGGAAACTGCAGGTTACCAGATAAGCTCTACCATTTCTACTATAGGAAATTCCAAGCTAAAAGCCGAAAAAACCAATTCTTACGAAGTAGGAACTGATTTAGGCTTCTTTCAAAACAGGGTTACCTTAAATGCCACTGCTTACTATTCCAAATCAACAGACGTAATCCTGATTGTGCCAATTGCCTATTCAACTGGTTTTTCATCAGAATTATTAAATGCTGCAACAATTACCAATAAAGGGCTTGAAATTACATTGAGCACTACGCCGGTAAAATTGAGGGATTTCCGTTGGGATCTAAACTTCAACTGGTCAACTAATAAAAATAAAGTGGTGTCTTTAGCAACCGGGGTACCGAAAGTTTTGATAGCCGGTTTCCAAAATGGCGAAGTAGATGCTATTGCCGGAAAAGCTTTCGGCCAAATATACGGAAGTGTTTACCAGCGTTCTGATCCCAATAATTTTAATAGCCCGTTATTAATTAATGATACCAAAGGAGATCCGGGATATGGAATGCCAATCGTAAGCACTCAAAATGCTGCAATCGGCGACATAAATCCGGATTGGACCGGTTCCGCGATCAATACATTGACCTTTAAAGGAATAAGTCTTGGTGTTCAGTTTGATATCAGGCAGGGCGGTGTGATATGGAATGGTACACGTGGTGCACTGTCTTATTTCGGAACCTCTGCGGAAAGCGGCAATCGCAACCAACCGGTGACATTTAAGGGTGTACTCGGACATCTCGATGCGTCAGGCGATGTAGTGCATTATGCGGCTGATGGCGTTACTGAAGTTCCCAAGCCCGGCGGCGTAAATAACGTGGCTACTACATACAGTCAGTATTACTGGCAAAACGTAGGTAGTAGTTTTGTGGGACCTGCAGAACCCAGCATCGAAAGTGCTTCATGGTCAAGAATACGCCAGATCAGCCTTGGCTATGAATTTCCCAAAGACCTGATCCGGAAGGCACATTTTACCAATGTTTCTGTTACCGTATTTGCCAACAATCCATTTCTGTGGACAAAATACAACGGGGTTGATCCTGAAACAAGCCTTGCCGGCCCTTCTAACGGCCAGGGATTGGATTATTTTAATAACCCAGGCACAAAAAGTTTTGGAGTACGTCTCAATATCGGATTGCAATAAGTTCATCTGAAAAATTAAAAAAAGTGTTATGAAACAAATAATCAATAATAAATCGTTCACGATACTTGCCCTGATGTTGCTGGTTTTGGGAATTTCCTGTAAGAAGTCGTTTTATACAGATGTAAATAAAAATGTAAACGCTCCTGATCCTTCCAGCATCATTCCGAGTGTCCTTCTGTCAACCGTTGAAGGAACATTGGCCTATACGCAAGGCGGGGATTTTTCGAGGTATACCTCTTTAATAACCCAGCAAACTTCCAGCAATTCCCGGCAAGCCGGCGCTTATTATCAATATATCTTTACTTCAGTGGATTTTGATTCGCCCTGGGGTAACATATTTACTTCGGTAATGCAAAATGACCACACTCTTATTCAAAATGCTGATTCAAAGAAAGACAGTGCCTATGGCGGGATTTCCCGCATTTTAATGGCTTATAGCCTTCAGTTGGCGGTTGATAGCTGGGGCGCTATTCCTTATTCAGATGCTTTTCAGGGTGCTACCAATCTTCAACCCAAATATGATAATGATAAAGCGTTATACGATACCATATTTAACTTATTAAATATTGCCATTACCCAGCTTTCCGCAACCGACCCCGGATTAGATGTGCCTGGCGCCGAAGATGTAATTTATGGTGGCGATCTTTCCAAATGGATCAAATTTGCGCATGCAATAAAAGCACGTTTGTATATTCACCAAAGCAAAGGAGATGCAGCAATGGCAAACAATGCATTGGCTGAAATTGCCAAATCTTTTACTTCTAATGCGGATAATGCGGTATATATGTTCGGAAGTACCGAAACCTCTGCCAATCCGTGGTATCAGTTTAACGAACAACGATGGCTGATATTACATTTGATACCAGCCCGCTTGGTGATGAAATGAAGGCCAGTAATGATCCCAGGTATCTGATCTTTGTTGATCCCACTTTTAGCGATGTAAACGGAGTTGGAATGGGCCCTTATTATGGAAACATCAATTCGCCCGTGGAATTTATCACCTACGATGAATTATTGTTTATGAGTGCCGAAGCAACGCTTAGAGCTACCGGTGATATTGCCACCGCTCAAACAGACTATCAAAAAGCAATTGAGGCAAACATGCAAAAACTGGGTGTGTCTGCATCGGCTACTGCAACTTACGTAGCCGCTAATGGAACATTACCTGCAACAGTAGATGCGGCCATTGCTAAAGTTGCCTCACAGGAATACATTGCTTTATACCTTAATCCGGAAGCCTGGACCTTATGGCGCAGAACCGGAAGTCCGATTCTTACACCAATAGTGGGCAGCAAAATTCCGAGAAGATTTTTATATCCGCAAACCGAGTACTCCTACAATGGAGCCAATATAGCAACCGTGGCGCCAAATGTTACCTTGTATTCTCCGCAAATATTCTGGGACAAATAAATAATATTAGTTGCGATTCGTTTTAGCTTAAAAGCCGTCCCGATTTGGGACGGTTTTTTATTGCTGATTTCCGGATGATTCTTTTTTTATTGGGCACCAATTCTTGGAAACCAGTGGAAATCTACATTTCGGGTTATATGGCTTCTATTAATGCAGGAAATTAAGTTAAAGACGAGTAGTGCTGAATGGGGACCAATTTAAATTTAAATCGAGGGTTGTACTCTTTTAAAACATTGGTAAAAATCTTGCAAAAACCAATTTAAAACAGATAGTCACAGATAAGTAAATAAAAAAAAAGATTGCAGCATAGCAAAAAAAACAATTGCCTCATCATTATAATCTTTCTACACTATTTAAAAGGAATCTATGAAACTATCTTTAGTAATATGCATTGCGTTTATGCTGTTTACAGAATGCGCAATTGCCCAAAATAGAACTATCTCAGGAACGGTAACTGATGAAAATGGCGCTCCTTTGGCTAATGCGTCTGTTGTTGTAAAGGGTACGAAAGTGGGAACTACCACATCGATCGATGGAACCTACTCTCTTCCCGTTTCGAATGCAGCCCGTGTGATAGTTTTTTCATCGGTTGGTATGCAACCTGTGGAAGTAGAAATTGGAAATCAAAGCAATATCAATACCATTCTAAAAGCGGCCAATTCAACTTTGACCGAGGTAGTAGTAACTGCATATGGAGCTACTCAGAAGAAAGCGTTTACCGGCACAGCGTCTACAATAAAAGCTGATGAATTTAAAGATCTGCAGGTAACTTCAATTACTGGTGTTTTGCAAGGAAATGCAAGCGGTGTTTTGGCAGTTAGTGAAGATGGACAGCCCGGCGAAAGCCCTACCATCCGCATTAGGGGTATTGGATCGGTTAATGCCAGTTCAGATCCATTAATTATTCTTGATGGCGCTCCTTACGGCGGAAATATTAATGGAATTAATCCAAATGATATCGAATCAATTACAATCCTTAAAGATGCTTCTTCTACCGCTTTGTATGGCTCCAGGGCAGCAAACGGGGTTATTCAAATTGTTACCAAAAGCGGCCGCGGAAAGCCGAAAGTCAACCTGTCCTATTTAACCGGCTTTTCAAAAAGGGCAGTAAGTGATTATCCTTTTGTGAATAATCAACAGCTATATGAGCTCACCTGGGAAGCGCTAAAAAATGAAGCCACTCTTAATCCATCTTTAATATCTGCTTCGGGCGCGGTCTCAGCACAGGATTATGCGAGTCAAAATGTGGTTGGCATATTGGTGTACAATCCTTTTGGCGTACCGCAGCCTGTTGGCCAGGATGGCAAAATCGTAGCCGGTGTTAAAAATCTGTGGAATGAAAACTGGGAAGATGTTTTACTGCGCACCGGTATTCGTAACGATTATAACTTGTCTATTTCCGGCGGAAGCGACAAAACAAAATACTTTTTATCAGGAGGCTTCCTCGATGACCAGGGATTACCGATAGAATCAGATTTTAAAAGATTTACCGGCAGGTTAAAAGTAGATACTAAGGTAAATGACTGGTTGAATGCCGGCGTTAATGCGAACCTGGCCTATTCCACCCAAAATTTCCCTACCCAGGGAGGAAGCGCTTATTCAAATGTGATTGGCTGGATCCGGAATGTTTCAGGTATTTATCCGGAATTTCTAGAGACCCTGCCACGGGTGCATTTATTCTTGATGAAAATGGAAAAAAGCAATACGATTTTGGAAACAATGGTCCTTTATTACGTCCTATTTTAACCCCCGGCAATCCTGCAGGTACCACCAATTTAAATCCCACAACCTATAACCGATACACCACTTCGGCCAATGCTTATGCAGAAGCACAAATATTCAATGGGTTGAAGTTTCGAACCCAGTATGCAATAGATCTTTACCAGCTACAAAGTAACCAATATTATAACCCGTTTGTTGGGGATGGCGCCAGCTACAACGGCAGAAGTTTTAAATCGCGTGAACAGCAGGTAAATCAAACCTTTACCAATACACTTACTTATGATAAGAAAATAACGGATGTGCATCATATTAACGCGTTGGTAGGGATGGAGGCGTATCGCTATAATGATGGCATAGTTGCTGCGGAATCAAGAGGCTTTAGCTTTCCCGGAGTAACGGAACTTGATTATGGAACCACTCCCTACACCGCAAGTTCAAGATCTTATGATAACAGAATGGTCAGCTATTTTAGCCGCGTAAATTATGATTATTCTGATAAGTATCATCTTTCCGCTTCCTTAAGAACAGATGGCTCCAGCCGGTTCGCAGATTCTGTACGCTGGGGTGTGTTTTATTCTGTTGGCGGTGCCTGGAATATTAATAAAGAAGGGTTTTCTTAATAATGCCAAATCGTTGAGTGATTTAAAGCTTCGCGTAAGTTATGGAACCACGGGTAATCAATCTTTGCCAGGATATTTTCCTTATTTGGGCGCTTATTCTGCCGGTTGGAATATTGCCGGTTATAGCGGTTCAGTAATCTCCTCGCTTTCCAATGGAAAATTGCACTGGGAAACTCAAAAAGACCTTGATCTCGGTATAGATTTCGGGTTGTTTAAAAACAGCATTACAGGATCGGTAACTTATTTTAAAAGAACCTCCGCTGATTTATTATTCGACAGGCCATTGCCTCCCTCTGTAGGTATCAACGGAATTAATGACAATATTGGTAAGGTGGAAAATAAGGGAGTAGAAATTGATTTAACAACCGTAAACGTAAATACAAAAGACTTTAAATGGACCACAACACTGAATATTACCCGTGTTAAAAATAAGATTTTAACGCTGCCGCAACCTTCTATTCCCGGGGCCGGATTCAGTAATTTAAAAGTGGGGGAAAGCTTATATAATTTTTATCTAAGAGAATATGCCGGCGTTGACGCCTCCGACGGACAGCCCATGTGGTATAAAGATGAGAAAGATTCTGCCGGAAAAGTAATCGGCAAAGTTCCCACCAAAACTTATAGCGAAGGTACCCGCTACTATGTAGGATCTGCATTGCCCGATTGGACCGGCGGGTTTACCAGTACCATGAGCTATAAAAATTTGGACTTTACGGTTTTGATAGCCTTTAGTATAGGCGGAAAAATTTATGACGCGGATTATGCAGGCTTAATGTATGGAAATACCGGAACCTCTCCCGGGTATAACTGGAGTACAGATATCCTCGGAAGATGGCAAAGCCCATCCAATCCGGGCGATGGCAGAACTCCGATTTTAACTACCACTACCGATTTCCAGGGCAATTCATCTTCCACCCGTTTTCTCTATGATGCTTCTTACGCGCGGATCCGGAACATTACGCTGGGATATAATTTCTCTGCCGATCTTTTAAAGAAAATATCATTTAACAGCGCAAGGTTTTATGTAGACCTGCAAAATCCTTTTACCTTTTTCGGGCGCAAAGGATTGGATCCCGAGGCTGGAATCGGTGGCATTACTTCTAACACATCAAGTGTTTATAAAACACTATCTGTAGGCGTTAATATCGGTTTTTAAATTAAATAACCTATTAATTATCATAAAATGAGAATATCAAAAATTTTACTAACGGCAGGTATAATGGTGCTGCTGCTTACCGGTTGTTCGAAAAAATATATCGACCAGGTAACTCCTGCAGACGGCTCGGTATCTGATGCCGTAATATTTGGTTCTAAAATAGGGGTGGATAATGCTTTAACCGGTATTTATGGCCTGTTTCAGACCTATATCAATGATAACGGAAGGCAAAATATGTACGGTTTAAAAACAATACAATTCACCTTTGATTTGAGAGGAAATGATTTGATAGCCGACCCGAGTAATTGGTGGACTTACGAAAATAACTGGTCTGATAACTCATATGGCAGAATTGCAACATCAGCAAGGACAGAACAAATCTGGAACTTATTTTATAAAGCAATTAATAATGCCAATGCCATTATTTTAAATACACCTAAAATTCCCGCATCGGAAACAGTAAAAAACCGTTGATCGGCGAAGCAAAAGCATTAAGAGCCTATTCCTATTTTTGGCTTGCGCGAATATACCAGTTTACTTATGCAAAAAATCCTTCTGCACCTGGCGTTCCACTATATACAGAACCGGCTACCGCCGCAAGCAATGGCAATCCAAGGGCTCCGTTAAAGGACGTGTATGCGTTGATAGTAAGCGATCTTGATTTTGCAATTGCCAACCTTACCACCGACCGCATTGATAAATACCGCATCAATAAAAATGTAGCGGAACTGATTGAGGCGGAAGTTTACCAGGAACTGGCAATGGCCGACAATACTTTATGGGCCAAGGCAATCAGTAATGCGCAGGCAGCCAGGGTCGGATTTCCATTGATGTCAGGGGCAGAATATAAATCCGGGTTTAACGATGTAAAGAACGAGGAATGGCTTTGGGGCATACAATTTAATGCTTCCCAATCCCTTTCCTACGCATCTTTTTTCGGATACATAGATCCTACAAATGGAAACACCCGTTACAAGGACATTTATGTCAATTCAAGTTTCGTGGATAAGTTCAGTGCCACCGATGTAAGAAATCTTTTTGTTCCGGCGCCTAATCAAAGTTCTTCCACTCCATGGAAAAAATGGATGACCGCAAAATTTGTGGATAATGCCACCTTTTCCGGTGATTTTGTATTACTGCGGTCTGCAGAAACTTACCTGATTGAAGCTGAGGGACTTGCTCAAACCGGTCAGTTAGAGGCAGCGAAAGATGCTTTGTTTGTCCTTCAATCCAAGAGAGACCCGGCAGCGGTAAGATCTGTTGCAACTACAAAAGATGCGTTGATCAATGAAATTCTGCTTGAACGGCGCAAGGAACTTTATGGCGAAATGGGCGTTCAATATTTTGACCTGAAGAGATACCAAATGCCCCTGGTAAGAGACGGAAACCAATGGAGCAACGTGGTAAATGTTCCCGCTAACGATTACAGGTGGGTATGGCAGCTTCCGCAAGCTGAGATGGATGCCAACAAAAGTTTAACTGCGGCAGATCAAAACCCACTCCGCTAAACTCTATAAATTTTCAGCTATGCAATTACAATCAAAAGTATATGGGTTATTGTTTTCCGTTTTATCTGTCGGCATTTTTTCCTGTAAAAAAGATAATACAATAACGCCACCGCCAGCCGCCGCCGAGTTCATGCAACCAGGCACCCTGGGGCAATATTTTATTAAGAATGATCCCAAATCAGTTTTTAAAATTCCCGTGGGCATTACCAACGTTTCAAAATCGCCGAGAACGGTTACTTACACGGTTTCCTCTCCTACGGGAGCCGTACGCGGACAGCAATATAATCTTAGTGATTCAGTGATCATACCCGCCGGAACCGCTGTGGATTCAATTTCTTTAAATGGAATATACGGCGGCTACAATGGCGGCCGTATAGATACATTGATCTTTACCTTAACCGGCGGCGATCCAACAGTATTCAAAGGGTTTGAAACTTATGAAGTGGTTCTGCAACAATATTGTGATGTAGTTGAATCTCAAATGACTGGGGATTATACAAATACAATTGATTATTTCAATGGATCTCCAAGTTCTCAAGGGCCTTATACTGCTACGATTACTAATTGGGTTTCCACCGGCCCAACTACAGCTACAGCTAACATTATAAATTTGGGTTTTACTTCAGATAATGGCTGGGGACCATTTCCCCCTTCCGCGCCAGCAGCAAATCCCGGTATTTTAGCTACTTTTAACTGGACAGATCCTGCAGCATTCTCAGTAACCATTCAGTCTCAGCCATATTTTAACGATGGGTCAGGAATTTCAACCATTTCTGCGTCGGGTACATTTTCTACCTGTACCAACACAATTGAAATTGCATTTGTAGTCGTGTATGCGGGCAATGGGAAATCCTATCCTACTACTACGGTTTTAAAAAGATGAGGTTCGGAGAAATAAAAGGCTTGGTCAAAATTTAACAAGACAGCCTTATGGTATCGACGATACAAGCTAAAAAGTAGTTTTTGCGTATGTTATACGACCAATCAAAAAAAGGCTGTCTGAAAGATTAATTTCAGAAAGCCTTTTTTATAACAATCATTAAAAATTTATACCGCAAAACTTTCGCCGCAGGCGCAACTCCTGCTGGCATTTGGATTATTAAAATAAAATCCTTTTCCGTTTAAGCCATCACTAAATTCTAAAGTGGTATTTACGAGGTATAAAAAACTTTTAAGATCAGTAACCACCTTAATTCCGTTGTCTTCAAACTCCTGGTCCATTGGTTTTTTAACGCTGTCGAAATCCATTTTATAGGTAAGTCCGGAGCATCCGCCGCTTTCCACAGTAACTCTCAGGAAAAAATTATCGGGCGAAAATTTTTTTTCGTCCATGATACTCACCACTCTTTTTTTTGCTTTGTCGCTTACGTAAATCATAAATTAATTTGATAATGTGCTAATATGATAATTAGCTAATTAGCTAATGCAAAAATACACCAGATTTCAGCTCTATTTGATAATCTGATTTATCATTGAGAGTTTTTAACATTATTTCATTAGCTATTATGAAATTAGCTAATTAGCTAATTGGGCCTCTCTCAATTTTAAAACAACCTGTTTCACCTGGTCAATAGTATAATCGATCTCTTCTTCGGTATTAAATCGTCCCAACCCGAAGCGAATCGAAGAATGCGACAGTTCATCGCTTAATCCCATCGCTTTTAAAACGTGAGATGGTTCTATAGAGGCCGATGTACATGCCGATCCGGAACTAACCGCTATATTTTTATTGAACCCCAACATCAGCTCGTTGGCTCCAACATATTTAAAACTGAGGTTAGTAGTGTTTGGCAAACGATGCTGACGTGTTGCCATTTATCGAAACTTCATCCAGCTTTAATAATTCAGTTTCTAATTTATCGCGTAATTTTTTTATTTGCTCACTTTCTTTTTTCATTTCGATGCGGCACAATTCGCATGCTTTGCCAAAACCCACAATGCCCGGAACATTCAACGTGCCGCTTCTCATGCCGCGCTCATGGCCTCCGCCGTCTATTTGTGCGGTTAACATTACACGCGGGTTTCTTCGCCGTACATATAACGCGCCAACGCCTTTGGGCCCATACATTTTATGCGCGGAAAATGCCAGGAGATCGATGCCGTCGTCTATAACGTTTACCGGAATTTTTCCGGCTGCCTGCGTTGCATCTGTAAAAAATAATGCGCCATGTTTTTTTGCGATCACACTGATTTCTTTTATTGGCTGAACCACGCCGATTTCGTTATTGGCATACATCACAGCCACCAAAATTGTTTCGGGCCGCATGGCACTTTCCAATTCTTTCAAATCAATTAATCCATCTTGGTTTACATCAAGATAAGTTACCTGGCCGCCGGTTTTTTCAATATGCTTACAAGCGTCTAATACTGCCTTATGTTCTGTTTTTACGGTGATAATATGATTGCCTTTTGCAGCATACATTTCATAAACTCCTTTTAACGCAAGGTTGTCTGCTTCTGTAGCGCCGGAAGTAAAAATAATTTCTTTGGGCTCTGCGCCTATCAAATGTGCTACCTGTTCGCGCGCATAATTCACGGCTTCTTCTGCTGCCCAGCCAAACGGATGACTGCGGCTGGCCGCATTGCCGAAATGCTCTTTAAAATAAGGCATCATTTCTTCCAAAACCCTTGAATCTACTGGCGTTGTAGCATTGTTATCGAGATATATGGGAAGTTGTAACATAGCTCAAGCGGCAATTTAATCAATTACAAAATTACATTAAAACAAGCCAAGGCAATGCGATGCCGGGTGCAAATCATCAAACTTAAAAAACTACTTTTTGGCTTACCTCAGAAAAATGGAACCTGCTATTTTGATTGATCGATCAAAAAGATAAAAACTACATTTACGCTTTTCTGATGCTTAAATTTGAATAAAAAAGAAATGAAAAAGATTGAACATATTGGTATCGCGGTAAAAAAGTTATCGGTCTCCATTCCTCTTTTTGAAAAATTATTAAATACGCCCTGCTACAAAACGGAAGCAGTAGAAAGCGAGCAGGTAAATACCGCGTTCTTTGAAAAAGGAGAAAGTAAAATTGAATTGATAGAAGCTTATGCCCCTGGAAGTGTGATTAATAAATTTATTGAAAAAAAAGGCGAAGGCCTGCACCACATCGCTTTTGAGGTAGATGATATTGAAGCGGAAGTAAGAGCGGTTGGTAAATGAAGGATTTACATTAATTAATGAAGCGCCAAAACAAGGCGCTGATAATAAAATGGTTTGTTTTCTTCATCCGAAAGATACGAATGGGGTTTTGATTGAGTTGGTGATGGAAAGAAAATAAAAAGTTGCTATCCGGTAAAATTTTATAAAGAAAGCCCAAAGACCTCATCCAAAAGACCTCATCCAAATATTTCTCAATATTACATGCCCGGCATCGGCGCAATTTCCCGCACTTCAATATTTCCTTTATTGGCAATGTGCGGACAATCCTTTGCTATTTCGGTTGCTTTATCAAGGTTTTCTGCTTTAATAATCAGGTAACCACCTATAATTCCTTCCTTAGCGGATGTGACGGCTTCTGCAGCAGTGGAGGTCGCTGAAACTGTTTGCCCGCCTGATTCCAAGGGACTGCCGCCTGATAATTGCCCATTTTGTCCAAGGTTGCCCATGTAGACGCCCCAGGCTTCCATTTCAGCTTTGTTTTCTGCTTCTGTTTTGCTGGCCATTGGCACGCCACCCCGTAACAGCAATAAATACTCTTTCATCTTTTTTGTTTTTAAGGTGAGTTTATGTTTTAATTATAACTCATAGCCTCATTAGTAAGCAACTTTTTAAGAAATCCTATTTGGCCTATATCATAACTCTCATGTTGGGCAAGAAAAGCGATGCTGCCGCCTATGGTAAAATCGCCAGTTGGATTTTTGAAAGGGGCATCGCTGGCAAGTTGTTCTTCGCTTACTAATGCAAACGCTTCTTTCAGTAATTGTGATGCTTTTTTCCATTCATCTTTTACTGATTCAAGTGTTGGCAACTGCATAGATTCTTCGTAAGGTTTGAAGTTTTCAAACAAGCCGTTGTATGGATTGTTACCTGGCTTTCCGCAAAAGCATTGCCATATTCTAGCGCGCCCAAACAGTGTGGGTAGCGATCCAGATTGCAGGATTATCTGTATCGCTGATGCGTTCCCTAGCCTGATCTTCTGTGATACCAACAAGCGTATTGAGAAACCAACTCTTTCATTCAGGTTTAACAAAAGCTCAAGATAATAAAGTGATTTTTTCATTCACTATTAATGTTAATTGTAACCAAACTAATTTCACTTTTATGAAATTCGGACTTTATTATAACCTGCTGCTAATTTATTTTCTGATGAATATCAGTTCTTGTCTAAAGCCGCCTTGCAAATGTGACGTTGATGATGGTCAACATCTGGAAGTTAAATTCATTAACCAGCAGGAACAAAATTTAGTATTTGGCCCGGCTGCTCTTTATAAAATAGACAGCATCCAGGTTTTGAGACAAAAGAACAACTTCGATGTTAATAATGCTTCAGTGCGCAAAGGCGTAATTAACTCTGATAATGTAAGATTTGATTTTTATGTGCCTGAAGAAAAAAGTTATATTTATTATAGTCAGCAAGCATCGCAGGATAGTCTTGAAATAAAATGGCTGACTAAAAAAGGTAAATGTTGCGGAGAGAGCTTCGAATATTATGTTGTTGATTCGCTAAAATTCAATGGGTCACCAGTTAAACCTGTAAATAAAGTGTATTCTTTAGTAAAGTGATGGCTTAAATTTTTGCTGTATTCCAATGATCCAAATTTGCTACATCAAAAACGGATTCCCTCTCTTTTCTGCTCCAATCGTTGTTGCAGGTCCGTGTCCGGGATAAACAATTACCTCTTCAGGCAATTTGAACAATTTTTCCTTAATATTTTTTAGCAGTTCTTCATGGCTTCCATAGGGCAGGTCGGTGCGGCCAATACTATTTTGAAACAGCACATCGCCACCGATGATAAATTGTTGTTTTGCGCAATAAAAACAAATGCTTCCGGGCGAATGCCCCGGCGCGTGAATCACTTCTAATTCATCGTCTCCCAGGATAACTTTATCACCTTCTTCGAGGTAAATAATCTCGCCCTGGTAATTATCAAAAGGGAGATTGAACATTAAGCCCGATGCCGGCGCCAGCTCCAGGATGGATTTTTCCAACGGATGCGTTTTTAAAGTAAGCTTATATTCTTCAGCAATAAATTTATTGCCAAATACATGGTCGAGATGGCAATGGGTATTCAGCAAAATTTTGGGCTCTAATTTGTTAAGATTTATAAAAGATTTCAGCGCATCTTTTTCCTCATCGGCATAACATCCCGGATCAATAATGATGCACTCATTTTGTTCGTTGTAGAGCAGGTAAGTGTTTTCCTGAACTGGGTTAAATGTAAAAACTTTGATTTGAAACATGGCGTATATATAGGGTCTTTAAATTCATTTTATTGATTAACACGAAACAGTTAATTTTAGGGCAATTATAACCTACAGTACATGCAAGATCACAAGAAACGAATTGACAAAAAAATATTTCTGCTAACGGCGTTTTTCTTCGCAATTGCTACTGTTGCCAGTGCCCAGGTAAGCAGCGTAGAATATGGGAAAAACAGGATTCAATATAAAAAATTCAAATGGCAATATTATCAAACCACCAACTTCAATGCTTACTTTAATCAGAACGGGCAGGAAATTGCAAAGTATGTAGCGCAGGTTGCGGAAGAAGAACTTCCGGAGGTTGAAAAGTTTGTTGAGTACAGCCTGCAGCGCAGGGCCAATATTGTGATCTATAACACCTTTGGCGACATGCAGCAAAGCAATATTGGCCTCGGTACCGACTGGCAGGCTCCGGGCGGCGTTACTAAACTGGTAAATAATAAAATGATCGTTTATTACAATAGCAACCACGCCGATCTTCGCAAACAGATAAGAGAAGGCATTGCAAAAGTGCTTACTCAAAATATTTTATTTGGTGATGATCTTGGAGAAGTTGCCGGAAACCAGGCGTTGCTCGATCTGCCACAGTGGCTCATTGACGGCTACATTGCCTATGTTGGACAAAACTGGAGTACCCAGCTTGATGATGATTTAAAGAGCGAAATATTAAGCGGAAAATATAAAAACTTTTACCAGTTTGCTTTTGATAAACCATTGCTCGCCGGCCATGCTTTCTGGTATTATATTGAAGAAAAATACAAGAAAGAAAACACCACTTATATGCTGTACCTGGCGCGCGTGTATAAAAATCTGAACCGCGCATCGCAACAGGTTACCAAAAAAAGAAAGTTTAAAGAAGTGCTTGCAGACTTCATGGAATACCAGGAAGACAAATATGATAAAGATATTTCGCGCAGGAGAAATTATCCAAAAGGAAGTGAGATCACCAGTTTTACTGTTGGCAAGCGCGTAGATTATTTTCATTTCAATGTAAATCCCAATAAACGCAATGGATCGTTTGCTGTGGTTCAATATAAAAAGGGACAATACAAGCTCATATTAAATGAAGAAGATAAGGATAAAGTGTTGTTGAAATTTGGCGGCAAAACCAAGCTCGGTGATATTAATCCTAATTATCCAATGATGGCGTGGGATCCAAAGGGCACAAGGCTTTCGGTGCTTTATGAGGAAGAAGGAAGAATAAAGCTTTTTGTTTTTGATGCGGTTACCAGGGTGAAGCCGTATAAAAGAGATCTTACCAATTTATTCGACCAGGTGCAGGATATGAAATACATGCTGAGCAGCCAGACATTGCTTTTCAGCGCCGTAAAAAACGGGCATTCAGATATTTACACTTACGATATTGAGAATGAAAAACTGAAGCAGATTACCAACGATGTGTATGATGATCTTGATCCATCGTTTGTAGCCTTTCCCAATAAAACAGGCATCATCTTTTCCAGCAACAGGCCCACTGCCAATACAAAGGGCGGTGATACTTCGCTGATGCATAACCGTTACAATATTTTTCTGGTAACAGATTTTAATACCGATAAACCTGCACTCAATCAAATAACCCAGTTAACCAATTTAAAGTTTGGCGATGCCCGGTTTCCAACGCAGTACAACGATAATCATTTTACGTTTGTAAGCGATTTAAACGGAATCGGTAACCGCTATGCAGGCTTCTTTACCACTAAGGCAGAAGGCGTTGATACCTTGGTGCTGGTAGGTGATGATATGCTGCGCAATCCGTCTTTAAGCGAAGTGGATTCTCTTTTAAAAGTTTATCATAAAGATGATGTGGATTCTGTTGCAGTAGTGGCTATTTCCAGCGATTCCGCTTATTCATTTCCGCTCACCAATTACGAAAGCAGCCTTTTGGAAACGAGGGAAGCAGGTACCAATAACCAGGTAAGTGAAGTGACCCGCCAAAGCGATGATAAAATTCTTTACAAATTAAAAATTGATGAAAATGCATTGCGCCGCAGAAATGTGAGCGCTACGCCTACCACTTATATGAAGAGACTGATGGAAGCGGATCGAATTTCAAAAGGGCAGGAAATTATCAGTACGCCAATAACGAAAGAAGCCGACGATGTTTTTCAAAATGAATTTAAGCCCGAAAAGAAAGACAGTTCCAAAGCCGCTAACGAAAGCCAATACGTCACGCCGGTAAACGAATCGAAGGTATTATCGTCCGCAAAATTGTATCCGTACAAGCCATTAAAATTTTCTGCAGATTATGTGGTGGCGGGTTTTAACAACAATGTACTCGGTACAAGATACCAGGTATACCAGGGCGGTGCGGGGCCAATTTCACTTACATCCAACAATGGGTTAAATGGAATAGTAAGATTGGGTATCTCCGACATTATGGAAGACATTAAAATATCGGGCGGGTTTCGTCTATCTTCTAATTTAAAAGACAACGACTGGCTTTTTCAATTTACCAATCTTCGTAAAAGAATAGATTGGGGTTTAATGTATTACAGGAATGTGCAGCAAACCGGGTTTACCAACGGTGTAAATTCTTATCCCGGAAAGATATTTTCCAATCTATACCAGGGAAGTATTTCGTATCCTTTTGATGTAACTAAAAGTGTTCGTCTAAACATTGGTGTTAGAAACGACCGGGCGGTAGTCAGCGCCGTTGATCCTTCTTCTCTTATCGCTCCTGACCAGTCAAAAAGCTATGGCCTGATGCACCTGGAATATGTGTACGATAATACATTGAATCCTGCTCAAAATATATGGGATGGTATTCGCTATAAAGCTTATATCGATTTCAATTCCCAGCTCACCAAATTGTCGCCCGCGGAAGATGGTAAAAGCACGTTTAATTTTGGTTTTGATGCAAGAGCTTACTATCCAATTTACCGCAACTTTATCTGGGCGGGTAGGGTAGCAGCCGATTTCAGCTGGGGCAACCAGAAATTTATTTATTATTTAGGTGGAATTGATAACTGGTTTATGTTGGGCAACAACATTAAAACCAACAAAGATGGCACTCAGTCTTATCGTTATTTTAATCAAAATAATCAGCCGGCGCCGGATCAATCTTATGCATTTCAAACACTGGCCGTAAACCTCAGAGGATTTATTCAAAATGCAGCCAATGGCAACAACGCAACTGTTATCAACAGCGAATTCAGGTTGCCGGTATTTACTACTTTATTCAGCAAGCCTGATCAACAATGCGTTTGTTAGAAATTTTCAATTGGTACAATTCATCGATCTTGGAACAGCATGGAATGGCGCTTACGACAAATTAGCGCGGCCGTCAGTTGCTTATAGCGATCCCAGCGATCCAACCCTTCAAATACGCATTAAAGCTCCGGGCATTGGCCCATTCCTCGGTGGATACGGATTTGGCGCACGCAGCACATTACTTGGCTACTTCCTGAAAGCCGATGCAGGCTGGCCGATGAACGGATTGTTTAAAGGCAAGCCCATCTGGTATTTTAGTATGGGATTTGATTTTTAAAATGGTGAATTTCATAAAAGCCAAAACATAGAAAATGAATTTTCTATGTTTTGGCTTTTGCTATTGATGAAAATATATCCGGTGAACATATGATGAGCAGACCTTTGAATTTCTAATCGCGAATAAAACAATTAAAAAAACATCAGCTTTATTCTTGGTAAAAAAATAATGCATCCGATAATGACTGTTATAATGGCTGATAATAATACAGCCGCCGCAGACATATCTTTTATTTTTTTGATCGACAAATTAAATTCCGGGCAGATAAAGTCGCATATCTTTTCGATGGCTGAATTAATGATTTCAAAGCTTAAAATAACCGCGAAGCAAATTAATAACACCAGCCATTCTGTTGTAGATATTGAAAAGAAAAATCCGGCAATGGTTACCATCAATGCAATGACAAATTGTATCTGAAAATTTTTTTCCTGCAGAAAACAATCCTTCAATCCCTGCAAGGCAAATGCAAATGATTTTATAACTCTCATGCTTGATTCTTTATTGGAAACAAAAATATTATAATCTGGCAATCACTTCGTTAATCGCATTACAGGCCTGGGTAATTTCTTCTTCGGAAATGGTGAGTGGTGGCACAATTCTTAAACACTCAGAGGCAAATAAAAACCAATCGGTAAAAACACCCACTTCCAAAAGCGAATCAATAACCTTTTTATTTTGTTCAAAATTTTCGAATTGCAATGCGATCATCAGGCCGCGGCTTCTGATGTTTTTAATTTTTGCATCGCGAAGATTATGCAGAAACAATTGTTCTTTTTTCTCAACGCCCGCAATAAGGCGCTCTTCCAATAAAAATTGCATAGCTGCATGGCCGGCAGCGCAACAAACCGGGTGGCCGCCAAACGTATTAATGTGGCCAAGCACGGGATTATTGGTAAACGAATCCATTATTTTTTTATCGGCAATGAAAGCGCCCAACGGCATGCCGCCGCCAAGGGCTTTGCCCAATAATAAAATATCCGGAACAATACCAAATTGCTCAAATGCCCATAAACTTCCGTTTCTGCCAAAGCCGCATTGTATTTCATCCAGCACCAGCAAAGTGCCCGTATCGGTACATCTTTTTCTGAGTGCCTTTATCCAATCTTCGTGCGGCACAATTACGCCAGCTTCGGCCTGGATGGTCTCAGCGATTACGCAGGCGGTTTGTTCTGTTATTAATTCAAGATCTTCAAACGAATTATAATTTAGGTGAAGGATGCCGGGAAGCAAAGGCCTGTAAGCATTGCGCCAATATTCATCACCGATAATGCTAAGCGAACCTTGCGTGCTGCCATGATAAGAATTCTTAAAAGCTACAATTTGGGTTCTATGAGTAAAGCGTTTTGAAAGCTTCATGGCGCCTTCCGTGGCTTCTGTTCCCGAGGCAGTAAAAAAAACCGAGTTAAGCGATTGGGGTAAATTATCGGTTAATAATTTTGCATAAGATGTTTGCGGAGATAAAACCAGTTCGCCATTTACCATCACATGCATGAAATTATCCGCTTGTTTTTTTATGGCATCAATTACCTTTTTATTTCCATGGCCAACATTACAAACGCTGATGCCACCAATAAGATCGATGTATTCTTTATCGTTGATATCATAAAGCTTGCTGCCGCTGGCTTTAATTATTTCAAGCGCTAACGGAGCATCGGATGTTTGCCCTATGTGGTTTAAAAATATTTGCCGGTTGGTCATTTTCTACATTTTGGCTTTTCTGATCTTTAACAAAGAGCCAATGCATGATTCTTTTTTGAAAGATGGCTCACATCAAAATTGCTTTATCTACATTTTGACTTACATGAGTTTGAAATTTGGTTTTATTTATTTTGTAAAACCTTTTTATATAGTTGCTCATATTGGGGAACTATTTTATCAATATCAAATTTAAGCGCATGCTTCAACGCATTTTTTTTCATCGTCTCAAAAGCCTTTTCGTCTGAAAGAATTTTAATGATGTTGGTGCTCATTTCTTCCACGTCGCCCACGTTGCTTGTAAACCCGGTTACGCCGTTAATATTAATTTCCGGTAAGCCGCCTGCATTGGTTGAAATCACAGGAACCTCTGCTGCCATGGCTTCCAGCGCAACGAGCCCAAAACTTTCGTATTCGCTCGGTAATAAGAAGAGATCAGATATGGCAAGGATTTCTTCCATTTGCTCCTGTCTTCCCAAAAACCGGATATCGGCCTGTGCGCAGGTTTTTCGGCAAAGGCTTTCTATCGAAGAACGCTCGGGTCCGTCGCCGACAAATAATAATTTGGAAGGAATTACTTTATTTACTTTTTCAAAAACATAAACTACGTCTTCCACTCTTTTAATTTTTCTGAAGTTAGACGCATGCAACAAAATTTTTTCGTTGTTGGGAGCAATCACCTGGCGGAAAGGGGTAACGGGCTTTTTATTAAACCGTTTTGCATCTACAAAATTGTAGATCACATCGATCTCTTTTTCCATCTTAAAATTGGCGTAAGTTTCATCGCGCAAATTATTTGAAACAGCAGTAACGGCAGAGCTTTCGTTCATTGAAAAAGTAACTACCGGCGAATAGGTTTTATCTTTTCCGACCAGCGTAATATCTGTGCCATGCAAAGTGGTGATCACGGGAATATCAAGGCCTTCTTTTTTTAAAATCTGTCTTGCCATATATGCTGCCGATGCATGAGGTATTGCATAATGAACATGCAGAAGATCTATATTATTGTTGATGATCACATCTACCATAGTGCTGGCCAAAGCCGTTTCGTAAGGAGGAAAATCGAACAACGGATAAGTAGGCACACTTACTTCATGATAGAAAATATTTGTATGAAACCCGCCAAGCCGCACCGGTTGCTGGTAAGTGATAAAATGTATGTTATGGCCTTTTTCTGCAAGCGCCTTTCCTAATTCTGTTGCCAATACACCGCTTCCGCCAAACGTGGGATAGCAAACTATTCCTATATTCATAATGTTCTTTTGTTTTTACGTGTGCCCAACGGCAAGCAGAACTTCTTCAATTGAATCGCAAATTTACAATTTCTTTTTACGGAGTATGATCATTTGCGGCAAGGCTGCTTTTTTATATGGAATGAGTATGTTTGTGCAAATTATTTAATCATGAAAAAGTTTCTGCTGACTTTTTTAGGTGTCGCACTTTTGCTTGCGGTCCTTTTTACCATCGCCAATATTACATTTACCTACAGCGAAGGCAGCCGGGCAGGAAGGCTCATTAAATTTGCCAGCAGGGGCTATGTATTTAAAACATACGAGGGAGAGATGAATCTTGGTGGAGTTACCAACGCCACTAACGGCAACATGATGATGAATTATATGTGGGATTTCTCCGTGGTAGACCGGTCGGTTGCGGATTCTTTATCTAAGTTGGAAGGCAGGGACATCCGTGTACATTATAAAGAAAAATTAGCCAGGCTTCCATGGCGCGGCGAAACTAAATTTATCGTTGATAAAGTGGAAGAAGTTAAATAGAACAATTAAAAAAAATAAACAATTATGAAGAAAGGAATTTTAGTTTTTGTTGGTTTTCTTTTTGTGTGCACCGGGTTTGCACAAAGCAATGATTCAATGATGGTGAAAAAAGTGGTAGATGAAGTGATGACTAACGCCAACGCCTATTCGAATTTGCGCATCTTATGTAAACAGGTGGGGCAAAGGATTTCAGGGTCTGACAATTATTTAAAAGCCGTAAAGGTTACTCAGAAAATGCTGAAAGACGCCGGCGCCGATACGGTATATCTCCAGGAATGCATGGTGCCGCATTGGGTAAGAGGCAACAAGGAAAAGGGAGAAATTTTACTTTCTGGTGGCAAAAAGATTCCCCTGCATTTAACTGCTTTGGGAAATTCTGTAGCTACGGGAGCCAATGGTGTTTCGGCGCCTGTCGTTGAAGTGCGCTCTATGGCAGAGCTTGCCAGCCTGGGAAATGCAATCAAGGGAAAAATAGTGTTCTTTAACTTCAAAATGAATCCCACTTATATTCAGACATTTCGGGCTTACGGCGAAAGCGGAGTTTCAAGAACGCGTGGGGCGGCCATGGCCGCAAAGTACGGAGCAGTTGGTGTTTTGGTGAGATCGCTTGCCAGCAATCTGAATGATTTTCCGCATACCGGGGTAACCGTTTACAACGATTCATTTCCAAAAATTCCGGCAGTAGCAATAAGCACCAATGATGCTGAAAAATTAAGCGCTGAATTGAAAAAAAGAAATGTTACCAAAGCATGGTTCCTTACGGATTGTAAGCTGCTTCCGGATGCAAAGGCATATAATGTGGTAGGCGAAATCAAAGGCACAGCGATGCCGGAAGAAATAGTTACCGTAGGAGGGCACCTGGATAGCTGGGACCTTGCGGAAGGTGCTAATGATGATGGATCAGGAGTAGTGCAGAGCATCGAGGTTTTAAGAACACTGAAGGCTTTGGGCATTAAGCCAAAACGTACAGTGCGCGCGGTTTTGTTTGCCAATGAAGAAAATGGTGGCCGCGGCGGTGATGCTTATTTGCGGGATGCGAAGCTAAAAAATGAAAAGCACATTTTTGCTTTGGAAAGTGATGCCGGTGGGTTTACACCACGAACATTTTCATTTACGGCTTCGGATCAGCAATTTGCAAAGTTGTTGACATGGAAAAATCTTTTTTATCCGTATGGAGTTTATGAATTTTCCAAAGGCGGAGGCGGCTCAGACATAGCGCCATTAAAAGAAATAGGTGCAGCGCTTTCCGGCCTGGGCCCTGATTCGCAAAGATATTTCGACATCCATCATGCGGCTACGGACGTTTTTGAAAACGTAAGCGAAAGAGAATTGAATTTGGGCGCGGCAAATATGGCGGCGCTTATTTATCTCGTTAGTGAATATGGAATGTAAGGACCCGTTTTTGATTGATGAAACCGATCAATGTCAAACATAAAATCATTTCATGAAAAAATATAAACATTGAGCCATTTACTGACTACCGATAGCATTATCAGTTTTTTTATTCTCGTCGTGCTGGAAATAGTTTTAGGCGTTGATAATGTAATTTTTGTAAGCATTATCATCAACCGCTTGCCGCGGGATAAACACAAAAAAGCCAGGCTGGTTTGGGTGATTATGGGAAGCGTGGTGAGAAGTATTTTGTTGCTCGGCCTTGGCTGGTTGCTGTCTCAAAAAGGGAAAGCAGTATTCACTTTGTTTGATAAGGGTTTTGATCTTGCGAGTATTGTAATGCTGGCAGGAGGTCTCTTCCTTATTTATAAATCGGTGCACGAAATTCATCAAAAATTGGAAGGTGAAGACCCTTCCGTTTCAAAGCCAAAGGGTAAACAATTTACTTTTAGCCAGGCAATCATTCAAATATTATTGGTTGATATGGTATTTTCTTTCGACAGCATCATCACTGCCGGAGGTACGGCAAAACATGTAGAGATCATGATAGCCGCTGTAATCATTGCAATGGTTATCATGTTTTCTTTTAGTCCGGTAATTGCTGATTTTATTCATAGACATCCTACTTTTAAAATGCTGGCGCTTTCGTTTTTAGTAATGATCGGTTTAAGCCTGGTGATTGAAGGCTGGGATGCCGAAAAAGCCGAAGACCTTCATTTGAAAAATTATATTTATTTCGGCATGGCTTTTTCTTTTGTGGTGGAAATATTGAATATGGTGATGATGAAAAAGCAAAACAGAAAAGTGGTTCAATTAGATGAACCGGTATTTCCGGTTGATGATGTTAACCAGGATGATATGGCTAAATAGGCTATTATGAGTTTAATATTTTCTTTACAATTGCAGGCCCTTCGTAAATGAAACCTGTCCAAACCTGTACCAGGCTTGCACCAAGATCGAATTTTTCTTTTGCATCGGATGCGGTAAAAATTCCGCCGCTGCTTATAACAGGAATGCTTGTACGCGAATGGATGTATTCAGTAATCCGGTCAGATTCTTTTTTCAAAGGTTGCCCGCTTAATCCTCCTGCACCCATTTTATCTATTTCATGTTGAGGAGTAAGGAGATTGTTACGGCTTATGGTTGTGTTAGCCGCTACCAGCCCATCCAGCTTAATTTCAATTGCAAGATCAATAACATCGTCTAAGTCCTTTTGATTGAGATCCGGCGATATTTTTAACAGCAGTGGCCGTTGAATATTTTTAGTTTGATTAGTTTGCTGCAGGTGAGTAAGGATCTTTCTCAGAGATTCTTTTTGTTGTAAATCGCGCAAGCCGGGCGTGTTCGGCGAGCTTACATTCACGACAAAATAATCAACTGTATCGTGCAATTCGTTAAAGCAAATTTCATAATCTTTCCACGCGTCTTCGTTAGGCGTCATTTTATTTTTGCCGATATTGCCCCCGATGATAAGATTGGTTTTTTGCTGCTTGAATTTTCTGATTCTTTCCGCAACTACTTTTACCCCGTCATTATTAAAGCCCATTCTATTGATGAGCGCCTTGTCTTTGGGTAATCTGAATAATCTACTTTTTGGGTTTCCTGGCTGTGGCAAAGGCGTTACGGTGCCGGTTTCTACAAACCCAAACCCCAGCGTTTCCAATTCGTTTAAATATTTTGCATTCTTATCAAACCCTGCTGCCAGGCCAATGGGATTGGAAAATGTAAGCCCCAGAACCTGCCTGGAAAAATCGTGTCCTGAGGGTGTAAATTTTCTTCTTAAAATTTTTTTTATGAATGAAAATCTACAGAAAAACGCCAGTATGTTCATGGAAAAATGATGCACTTCTTCTGCATCAAACCAAAATAAAATTTTACGGAGTAGTTGGTACATGTAGCCGCGAAGATACTGATTGAATATTTTCAGACAACCATTAGGGCCGGTTCAACCCAGGCGTTATTTTCTTTAAGCAGGTTAATCAATTCTTCAACAGCGGTTGCTTCCGGTACACTTTTTTTGACCACTTCTTTGCCTTTGTATAAGGTTATTTTGCCAGGTCCGCTGCCAACATATCCGAAGTCTGCATCGGCCATTTCGCCGGGGCCATTTACAATACAACCCATGATAGCAATTTTTACGCCTTTCAAATGGTTGGTAACCGCTCTTATTTTTGCAGTGGTTTCCTGCAGATCGAATAAAGTTCTGCCGCAACTGGGGCAACTGATATATTCTGTTTTGGAAATCCTCGTGCGCGAAGCTTGCAATATTCCGAAGGCAATTGAATTAAGCAGTTTATAATCGGGAATATTAGCTGGATCATTATAATGATAACCGAGGCTGATTCCGTTTCCGAATCCATCAATAAATAAGGCGCCCGTTTCAATGGCATAATGGATAAGCGTTTCATCCATGGTATCTTTATTGCTGTCGCAAATGATTATTGCCGGATTATTAATTTCCTTTTCATTCAATTCAAGAAACATTCTGCGGATACTTTGCAAAGCGTTTTTATTGGTTGTGCTCAGGCAAAGTACGGCTGTATAATCGTGACTGATCTTCTCCAAAACCTTGTCTTTATCTAAAGGCGGATAATTTTCGGAGTAACAATCCAGCATCACAAAATTCATCAATTTGGATTTTTCAATCGTCTCATCCAGGTATTGTTGATCATCAAATATGGGAAAGCATTTAGAATGATCAGATACTTTTTTCCAGGTATCGTAATTGTAGATGATCTTTAGCGTTCCGGGCAAGGCAAAATCAATTATATTATTGCCACAAAAAATATAATCGGCCGCCATATCGCCAATGCTCCATTTGTCGGTAACAACATCATATTTATAACCGATAGGCTCCAGGTCGGTTGGAGTGATATTTTCTTTTTTATTAAAATCAGCAATAACAACGGGCACATTTTTACCGCCGATATTTTGTACAGGCAGCGTTTTTCGTGTGTTCATTACTGTTATACCAGGAGCCAGAGAATTAAAATTGGTTATTGGAGGAACCGCTGTTTCTTTTTGTTCTGAAAGGCCGCTGTATCTTTTAACGATATCCTTACAAACAGGCAGCTCAAACTCTGGGTCTTCGGTAAGAGAAACCCGAATAGTATCGCCGATTCCATCTTCCAGTAAAGTGCCTATACCAATGGCGGATTTAATTCTACCGTCTTCGCCATCGCCGGCTTCTGTTACGCCAAGATGCAACGGGTAGCAATGTCCTAATTCCGAAAACATTTTTTCTATCAACAGCCGGTAAGCCTGTACCATTACCTGCGGATTGCTGCTCTTCATGCTGAGCACAATGTTGTAATAATTCTCACTTTCAGCAATGCGTAAAAATTCCATCGCGCTTTCCACCATACCAATTGCTGTATCGCCATAGCGGCTCATAATACGGTCGCTTAATGAGCCATGATTGGTTCCTATGCGCATGGCCGTTCCATACTCTTTGCAAATTTTTACCAGCGGTGTAAAACGGTTTCTTATTCTTTCAATTTCTTCTACGTAATCAGCATCAGTATATTCTATGAGTTCAAACTTTTTCTTATCAACATAATTGCCGGGATTTACCCGTACTTTTTCTACGATGCGCGCCGCAATTTCAGCCGCGTTTGGAGTAAAGTGAATATCTGCCACCAACGGAGTTTTATACCCGCGCCTGTGTAATTCATTTTTTATATTCAATAAATTTTCAGCTTCTTTTTTTGAAGGCGCTGTAATGCGCACCAGTTCTGCACCGGCTTCAATGCAACGGATACTTTGCTCCACCGTGGCCAGCGTATCCATCGTGTCTGTGGTGGTCATTGTTTGTATGCGTATTGGATTGAAGTTGCCCAATAACAAATCGCCAACCTTTACTTCAAGCGTGGAAAGCCTTTTATATTCCGTTAAGGATTCAGCAAACAATTGCATATTTATCTAAATATATTGAATTGCAAAAATACGACTTAATGTGCTTTGGGCTGATTGACTAAATCGTTAATAAGTTAACCTGGTGGCGTCAACTTGCCGGGTTTCATTAGCCGCAGCGCACTTACCAATCTTTTTCCGGGCTGTTTGGAGCGGCAGCGCCCTTAATCTTATGAAGTTTTTCCTGCAGCTGCTTTTCATTTTCCAGCAGCGATTTTAATTTCTCTTCTGCATCTTGTTTAGAAATTTTGGAAGGCTGTGGCTGTGGTTCCTGGTTTTTCTGCTGATCGTTTTTCTTCTGATTTTTTTGATCGTGCTGCTGCTTTTTATCTTTATTATTATTTTGATTTTGCTGCTGCTGTTTTTGTTCCTTTAAAGCACGCTGCAGGTTTTGACGGGCATCTTCATCATTGGGATTTAAAATAAGCGCGTTTTTATAAGCCGTAATGCACTCCGGAATTTTCTTCGCCTTTTGATAGGCGACTCCCTTGTTATAAAAAGCCTTTTGTTTAATAACATTGTCAGTGGTATTTTGAATCGCTTTATCATAAGATTTAGCAGCTTCTTCCACGCTGTCTTTCCTATAAAGCGCGTTTCCAAGATTATAGTCGGCAGTAAAATTATTTTCAGAGTTTTTTAAAGCGTTCCGGTATTCCTGTTCTGCTTCGCTAAAATTATTGGCGATGTAAGCTTTGTTTCCTTTTATCAACGCTTTGTTGGCGTTTTGTGAAAACGACGGGCTGCCTATCAAAATAAAAAGTACAGCCGCTGCTGCATTTTTTAGGTTGATCTTTTTCTTTTCAGAAACAAAAAATTCAATCAGTAACAAGATAAAAGCAGCACCCAAAAAATATTGAAAATATTGGATAAACGATGCATAAGAGCTATCGGTTACTGATGTTTCCTGGCCAATAGTTGCCAGTTTATTTTTAATACTTTTTGATACTTCATCGGTATTTGAATACAACTGATAAATGCCGTTTCCGTTTTTGGCGATGTTACCCAGTTCTTGTTCATTTAACCTGGTAATTACAGTTTGGCCTTTTTCATCGGTCTTGTATTGACCTGTTTCAGGATCCATAATGGGCGCGCCTTCCGGCGATCCGATGCCCACCGTGTTTACCATAATTCCCTGTTGCGCTAATTGTTTGGTAACTTTTATTGCATCTTCATCATGGTCTTCACCATCGCTTATCAGAAGAACCGACTTAAACGTTTTATCTTTTGGATTGAATGCCGCATAACACATTTTTAAAGCCTGGCTTATCACCGTGCCCTGCGTCGGCACATCATCGGGCGAAGCCGAAGCCAGATACATTTTTGCAGCCGCATGATCTATGGTCATTGGCATTTGCAAATAAGCCCGTCCTGCAAATAAAACCAGGCCAATTCTATCATCCGGCGAATTGTCTATAATTCTTGATATCACTTGCTTTGCACGCTCCAGCCTGTTGGGTTTTATATCCTGCGCCAGCATGCTTTTGCTTACATCCAGCGCAATCATAATATCTGTTCCTTTCCGTTTTATCTTTTGATTGCCATCCGGCTGCACCAGCCCCGCTACCGCAAATGCACATAAAGCAAAAGCAATGGTAAAAAGAATAAATTTTGTTGCAAATTTGCGTGATGAATATTGCGCCATTAATTCTTTAACCAATTCCGGGTCACCAATTTTTTTTGCTGATCTTTTTTTCCATCTGTATCAACATAACATATAGCAATATCATCAGCGGAATTGCCGCCAGCGCGATAAGATATTCTGTATATTGAAAATGAATCATCCGTTGCTAAATTATAAATGAATGTTTGTGAAGAAGTGTTAATTTATGGGCGACCTGGTATAAGCGAAAAAGTAGATTTTCTACATTTTTGCTTATATGAACCGCGTTATTTCTCGCCTTTAAAAAATCCCAATTCTTTTAAAATGTTTGTTGTGATGTTTGTCGCTGTTGTTTTCATATCGGTATTTTTTTCGGGAGATTTTACCAGCGTTACAAAGAAATAAACGTGCCTGTTTTCTTCGATCCAACCAGTAACCCAGCCGATTGACTGATTGTTTTCATCAGATCCCCAGCCGGTATTATAGCTTAGTTTGTAAAGCGTATTATCTTCTGCCAGCATTGCAGTGCGCACCATTTGTTGCGCATATTTCTGGAAAGGAAGCTGATCAAAATACAATTTGCTCATTAAACCCAGTTGCTCGTCCGGCGAAATTTTCAAATCATCATTAAGCCAGAATGAATCAACTGCCCCGTTGGTATTTTTATTGCCATATTGAATGGAATCGATCCATACTTGCAGCGTATCTTTTCCAATTCTGCGCGCAATTTCCTGGAAGTATGGAACTGAGGAAGCGGCGAAGGCTTGCTTCATAGTAAGATCTTTGTTCCATCCGGCATCATTTCTTACTATACCATCCCATTTTACTACCATGTTTTCATCGGTAATTTTTCCGGTTTGTACGCCGACTAATGCGTTTACAATATTAAAGCTTGAGGCGGGCAAAACGCGCTGTGTATCGACCTTCATATTATAAACCGTAACGGTGCCCATTTGATTATTCAACAACGAAAAAGAGCCATCCACATGCGCAGAGTCGAAATATTTTTTAAGGTCATTATTGATTTTGGCTTTGTTTAATGTGCAGGACGCGAAGCAGCAAACAAAAAACGGCAGTAATAAAAGGGCAATTTTATTCATAATAGAAAACAATATTTAACTGGTAAATTTTATTTATTTTTTTTAAGATGATGCGCAGTTGCATCTAAGGCTTCAAAAAAGTCAGTTCCATATTTTCGGATGATGGGTTCTTTTAAAAATTGGTAAACCGGCACTTTTAATTTTTGACCGAGCGCGCAGGCAGCGCTGCATAGATCTTCGCGGGGCTCATAGTTTACGAGCTCTGATTTAACCGTTTTTTTTATTCTGATTGGGAACAAATGGCAGCTAATCGGTTTTTTCCATTTGATTTTTCCATCGTTAAAGGCCTGCTCTATTCCGCATTTTACGATCCCTTTCTTGTCGATCATTCCATAAGCGCACATTCCATTGCTGACAGTGGGAGTTACCCAGCCAAATTCTTTATCATATATATACTTCCCTTGTTGTTCGATTTGGTATTGGCCTTCTTTTGTAAGATAGGGTAGTACTTCGTTATAGGCTTCTTCCAGTTCTTTTAATTCTTTGTTTTCCAAAGGAGCACCGGCATCACCGTCAACGCAACATCCGCCCTTGCATTTTATTAAATCGCACACAAAATGCTCCTCAACCACCTGGTCACTTATTAAAACATTATCAATCTCGATCATTTTGCAAAATTAATGAATTGTGGCAGTACCTGCGAACGTTCTGATACTTGTTCATATAAGTCTAAATGTAGAAATAAGCAAACTTTAAAAAGTAGCCCGGAACAAAATCGTCTTAAAAATTGTGTAAACTATCCCGCCCATCCTTCTCTATCCAAACTCCTGTATTGAATGGCTTCTGCAAGATGTTCAGGTTTAATATCATCACTTCCGGCAAGATCAGCAATAGTGCGGCTTACTTTTAAAATTCTGTCATAAGCGCGGGCAGAAAGATTTAGTTTTTCCATGGCTATTTTTAACAGATTGGCGCCGGCCTGGGTGATCACACAAATTTCTTTCAGCATTTTGCTGCTCATTTGCGCATTGCAATAAACGCCGTCATTTTCTTTATATCGTTCTGCTTGTTTTTCTCGTGCGTTAATTACCCGTTCACGAATACGCTTCGCTTTTTTCAAAATTTTGGGTTGATGAAAGTTCACTGAAAGCAACAGGAGTAACTTCTACATGAAGATCAATTCTATCTAATAAAGGCCCGGAAATTTTATTCAAATATTTTTGAACAGCGCCAGGCGGACAAGTGCATTCTTTTTCAGGATGATTGTAATAACCGCATGGGCAGGGATTCATAGAAGCGATCAACATAAAACTTGAAGGAAAATCAAGTGCCACTTTTGCTCTTGAAATAGTTACTCTTCTTTCTTCCATCGGCTGCCGCATTACTTCCAAAACGGTTCTTTTAAATTCCGGAAATTCATCTAAAAATAAAACACCGTTATGTGCCAAAGAAATTTCTCCGGGTTGTGGTATGCCGCCGCCACCAACCAATGCAACATCGGAAATGGTATGATGCGGAGAACGAAAAGGTCGTTTAGAAATTAATGTTGCATTCTCGGGAAGCTTGCCGGCAACGCTATGAATTTTTGTTGTTTCCAATGCTTCCTGCAAACTTAATGGAGGAAGAATAGTTGGCAAACGCTTTGCCAGCATGGTTTTACCGGCACCGGGCGGCCCGATCAAGATGGCATTATGTCCGCCGGCTGCCGCAATTTCCAAAGCACGTTTTATATTTTCCTGGCCCTTTACATCACAAAAATCTATTTCAAAATCACTTTGTGCATTGGCAAATTCTTCGCGTGTATTTACAATGGTTGGCTTTATAGAATTTTCATCGATAAAAAAATCAATCACTTCATTAATATGTCCAACACCATATACATGCAAATTATTAACCATCGCGGCTTCGCGGGCATTTTCTTTCGGAAGAATCAATCCTTTGAAACCTTCTTTTCGTGCCTGTATCGCAATCGGCAAAGCACCTTTTATAGGCCGCACTAGTTCCATCCAGGCTCAACTCGCCCATGATCACATAATCAGTTAATTTTTCCGCATTTTCCAATTGCTCGCTCGCGCCTAATGTAGCCATCGCTATCGGGAGATCAAAAGCAGTTCCGCTTTTTTTGATATCTGCAGGTGCAAGATTTACCACCACTTTTATTCTTGGAAAATGATAACCATTTGCTTTGATAGCGCTTTCCATGCGCTCTAAGCTTTCTTTTACCGCATTATCTGCAAGGCCAACAATGGAAGTGAATTTGCCACTGCTCACATTTACTTCCACGGTTATCGTGATGGCTTCTACGCCATAAACAGCGCTGCCGAAAGTTTTGACTAACATGAAATGAAATTAGCCAAAAAAAGTAAGGGTAAGAAATTGGAATAAAAATTTTTAAAAGTTGCATTTGCACTTTAAATAAAATTGAGGAAAACTATGTTTTAGCTTATATGACTGTTTCAATTTACAATCTCTCCAGCAACTCAATCACTTTTTCTTTTTTCAAAATTAAATAACCCAGCCTGTCGTTGCTGATTCCATCTTTTAACTGATAACTGAATTCGAGCTTTTCATCGGTAACAAAAGTTTCAAAATATTTGAAATCGATGTTGGAATATTTTTTTAAATCGTCACCGATTTCATATAAATGAGTGGATAAAATAAATAGCGAACGTTTTATTTTAATTAAACCTTCAACAACGACGGTACTGCATTTCATCGCATCCTGAACATTAGTACCTTTAAATAATTCATCAATCAATATCAGCCATTTTCTGCCGTCGGTAATTTTTAAAATGGTATTTTTTATCCTTTGTACTTCATTGTAAAAATAACTTTCGCCTTTTACTACATTGTCGACTACATTAATATTACTCAGCAAGCCATCGAATAAAGAAAGTTCCATGGATTTTGCCGGAACGCCCATACCAATATGCGCCAGGAAAACTGAATTGCCCACCGCTTTTATAAAAGTACTTTTGCCCGCCATATTTGCTCCGGTCAAAAAAATAAAATTATTTTTTTCATTAAGTTCCACATCGTAAGCAACAGGTTTTTCCAATAAAATATGATAAAGTCCTTTAGCTTTTAAGACAGGCTCATTTGAAGAATTAAAAACGGGAAAAGACAGATTGAATTCTTTAACAGCCATGGCCATTCCATACCACGCATCAAGATGAGAATAAATTTCGATCAGCTCAAACAATTGCTGCTTATAATGATACCTGATAAAATGAGCAAGGGAAAGTATTTCCGTAATGGAAAGATCACTACTTTTTTCTTTATGGGAAATAATATGAAGCTGCTGTTTTTCCAGAAGAATTGTTGCTTTCGCTAAAATCTTTTTCAGATTTTCCGGGGCATCTTCGTTTAAAAAAACCTCAAGAATGTGTTTCATTCCTTTTATAAAATCAAAGGCATGGCCGGTGGAATATTTTATCAAGGAATAATCCGGCGCATGAAATAATTTATAGTATTGAGCAGAAGTAGTGGTGGGATGGGAAGGTGGCTGATCTATGGATGTTTCATAAAATTTATGGATCATCATGATAGAGCCATTACTGATGGAAAGCGGCCATTGGTTCTCTTTTGCAAGAATAATTTGTAATGTTTTCTGTACGTTATTAATGGATTCAATATCACTTAAAGATCTGTGGAAAATTTGTCTTAATTTTTCCCGGCCTCCAACAGTTCTTGTAAAATTTAATTTACTGAAAACAGAAAACTCTTCTTCATGATTGAAAATAGAAAGATCAATTAAAGTGGTTTTGTCTGTTTCCATTATGCAAAGTTCATTGGTTTATTGGTTGATTGGTTTATTGGTTAATCGGTTGATTGGTTTAGATTGGTTTAGAAAGTTTAGAGGTTTAGAGGTCGTAGCGATTGCATGCCATAGAACCATAAAACAATAAAACAATTCAACAATAAAACACCCAAACCTCATCTGTCAAAATACATTCTTTCTCCCTTTAAAGATTCATCAAACACATATTTTCCATAACGATCATTTTTATAAACACAATTACCATTTACAAAAGTTTGTTCTATTGATGCCGGAAATGTAGTTCCTTCAAAAGGGCTCCAGCCGCATTTATACAAAAGATTTTCTTTTTTTACCGTTGTTGTATTATTAAGGTCAACAACCACCAGATCCGCGAAAATAGCCTTCTCTTATATAACCACGTTCTTTTATTTTAAAACAATCTGCTACAGCATGGCTCATCTTTTCGGCAATTTTTTCTAAAGAAATTTTTCCTTCTTTATAATAAGACAACATTAATAACAATGAATGTTGTACCAATGGCAATCCCGAATGTGCATGTTCATATGGTGCGTTGCTTTTCTTCCAAAGTATGCGGCGCATGATCGGTAGCGATTACATCCAAACGGTCATCCAGCAAGGCTTTCCAGAGCGCTTCTTTATTTTTTGCTTCTTTGATCGCCGGATTGCATTTTATTAAATAGCCCAGTTTTTCATAATCATCAGCAGTAAAATGTAAATGATGCACACAAACTTCCGCGGTAATTCTTTTTTCTTTTAAAGGAATATTATTGGTAAAAAGTTCCAGTTCTTTTTCTGTTGAAATATGCAGAATATGTAACCGGCTGTTATATTTTTTTGCAAGAGCAACAGCGAATGACGATGAAGTAAAACAAGCATTTTCATCTCTTATTAATGGATGATCTGAAGGCGATAATTCAGGTTTTCTACTTTTTAGCTTATGATAGTTTTCTTTGATGATCTTTTCATCTTCGCAATGCGTTGCAATCAGCAATTCGCTTTCACTAAAAATTTTATGCAACGCCGGTTCACTGTCCACCAGCATATTTCCGGTACTGGAACCCATAAATATTTTTACACCGCAAACTTCTTTTTTTCTTTCATTGGTTCTCAAAACTTCATCAGCATTGGTATTGCTAACACCCATAAAGAAAGAATAATTGGCCAAAGAATTGTGTTTGGCAATGGCATATTTTTCTTCCAGTAATTTGTTGGGTAAGTGCATTGGGGATGGTATTGGGCATTTCCATAAACGATGTGACGCCGCCGGCTACAGCGGCTTTGCTTTCCGAATAGATGGTTGCTTTATGAGTTAAGCCCGGCTCACGAAAATGCACCTGGTCATCAATAACGCCCGGAAATAAATGTTTTCCTTCACCATTAATTTCTGTTGCATTTTCGTTTATACCAATATTGTCATCAATCTTTTCTATACGGCCATTTTTTATGTAAATATCTTTTTGTGAGATTTTATTTTCATTGACCACAGATATCTGTTTAAAAAGATAATTTTGCATAACTTGAAATTAGATAATTAATAACCAACCAGATGCAAATTATAAAAAGTGTTATTAGCCTGCTCGTATTTTTTTGCCCTGCAATAATTTTTGCGCAAACTACCTATATCCAGGAAGGCTCAAAAGCGATACAATTTTTTGGACCGGCTGGAAATTAAACAGCAAAATAATCCCGAGCTTAATTTTTCCACTTTAAAACCTTATAGCCGCAAAGCGGTTGTTCCGGTTGCTGAAGCCATCGACAGCCTGAGCCGGATAAGTAGCACTAATCTCACGTCTATCGACGAATACAATTTGAATTCTTTTTTAATGAATAATTCAGAATGGGTGCAAGGTTCCAAAGAAAGTTTTCTAAGTAAGAAGCCAATATGGAATACCTTTTACGTAACAAAGCCCAATCTGTTTGAAGTAAATAGCAAAGATTTTTTTCTTGCGATAAATCCTGTTATCAATCTGGAGATGGGTAAACAATCGGGTAACAGTTCCAACATTTTTGTAAATACCCGCGGAGTAACGCGCGCGGAAGAATTGCCAACAAAATTGGTTTTTCCACCACACTAACTGAAAACCAGGAAAGAGGTCCGCAATTTTTTCAAGACAGGGTCAATCAATTTCATGCGGTTCCGGGAGTTGGTTTTTATAAAAGTTTTAAAGGAACTGCTTTTGATTATTTTGATGCAAGAGGATATGTAACTTTTAACGCCACAAAATACATTGACATCCAGTTTGGCTACGATAAAAATTTTATCGGCGATGGATACAGAAGCTTGTTTTTGAGCGATTATGCCAATAGCTATTTATTTCTTAAGCTAAACACGCGAATCTGGAAATTCAATTATCAGAATCTTTTTATGGAGCTGATGCCGCAATTTCAAAAAAGCGGCGATAACTTGTTGGCCAGGAAATATGCGGCTATGCATCACCTAAGTATGAACGTAACCAAATGGCTGAATATCGGCTTATTTGAAAGCGTGGTTTTTGGCAGAAAACAATATTTTGATTTTGAATATTTAAATCCCATCATCTTTCTGCGGTATGCTGAAGGAAATGTTGGCAGTCCTGATAAAGCGCACGTAGGCATTGACTTCAAAGCCAATGTTGCTCATCAGTTCCAGTTTTACGGGCAGTTTTTACTGGATGAATTTATCGCTAAACAAATTACAAAAAGCAACGGCTATTGGGCCAATAAATACGGATACCAGCTTGGTGCAAAATATGTAGATGCCTTTACCGTAAAAAACCTTGATCTGCAAATTGAAACCAACAGAGTAAGGCCGTTCACTTATTCTCATTATGATTCCGTTACCAATTACACGCATTACAACCAGATGCTGGCACACCCGCTGGGCGCCAATTTCCAGGAGTTTGTCGGCATTTTAAAATATCAGCCCGCCACAAAATGGTATATTAATGCAAGAGCCATTTATTATTACCAGGGATTAGATTCTGCCGGCATAAACTTTGGCGGTAATCCTTTTGAATTGTACACTACACGCACAAAGGATTTTGGCTATTTTGTAGGTGACGGGAATAAAGCAAAATGCCTGAATGCCTCGCTGGTATTGTCTTACGAATTGAAAGAGAATTTATTTATCGACGGTTCTTACCTGTACAGAAAATACACCGTTGCCAAGGGACCAGGGTCCAATAATACCAATCTTATCAATATTGGCATCAGGTGGAATGCGGCGAGAAGAGATTATAACTATTAAGGGTAAATTGATTTTTGAAATCTGTTGCACGAAGCTATTCCACAGTTAAAGAAAACGTGATCATCCTCGAATTGATTTTATCAATCACATTGGAATATTTAAGATCTGGATCGCGGCTGTGAAGATTGCGCAAGCCCGCTGCTGAGCTTTATTTCAGGAGATAATACGAAGATATGGAAAATAGATGTGAAAACCTAATCCAACTTCTGCGCTTAAATCGGATCGATTGAGTTTAATTAAATTCTCTGCCTGGCTGGCTCCGGCATTACTTGCAAGGTCGTAATCAAATTTTCCGCCTAAAATGGTATAGACTTTAAAATTACCAATGCGGTCGCTGCTAAATTTTATATGGACAGGAAAACTTAAAGTGATGGATTGAACCTTTTTGGTTACCGAAGTATCTTCCTCATAATTTTGTTTATAGATAAAAGACTTTTCAGAAAAAGTGAGATCAAGTGGATGCAGCCTCAGGTCGAAATGATTGCTCATTCGCACGTTTACCAGCCAGGCCAGGTTAATGCCTGCACTGTTCACGCTTTCAATATCCAAAATAGAATCGTATTGCAAAAAACGCTCGTGGTGGGTAAAATTAAAATGCGATTTGTTGTAGCCGATGTTAATACCAAAATGATATGGTTTATCATCATGGCTTTCCTGGTTAATTACATCACGAAGCTGTGCCACAGACGCAGTAGAACAAAACAGGAATGACAGTATTATTAAAACTATTTTTCCGCGCAATAAATGGTGCATATTCCTAAAGTCAATGTTTTGTAGAAAGCGTTTCTATATCCTGCTTGATTTAAAATTTGAATAAATGATTTTTTTTCAGGAAACTGAAGAACAGAGTCATTTAAATATTGATAGGCATTATTATCGTGAGCAATTATCTTTCCAATTTTTGGGGTAATAAATCTCATATAAAAATGATAAAGTTGCTTTATTACCGGTAAAGAAGGTTTTGTACATTCCAGAACTGATCAGCTTTGCGCCTGGCTTCATCACGCGCTTGATTTCTGATAAGCCTTTTTCTAGATTTTCGAAATTTCTTACACCAAATGCAACAGTAACTGCATCAAACGAATTATCGCTAAATAAAATTGCCTCACTATCGCCATTTAACAACTCAATATTATTCTGCAATCCTGCTTTTAGCACTTTTTTTCGGCCAATTTCCAGCATTCCGTCGCTGATGTCGATGCCGGTAACTTTATCAGGGTTTAATATATGATAACTCGTCAGCGCAAAATCCGCAGTTCCGGTGGCCACATCTAAAATTTGTTTTGGCTGCAATGGAATCAGTTGCTTTATGGCTTTTTTGCGCCAGCTTACGTCGATGCCCGCGCTTAAAAAACGGTTTAAAAAATCGTAACGGAAAGCAATGTTATCGAACATATTTTCCACTTGCTTCTTCTTGCTTTCGGAAGAATCTTTAAAAGGAACAACAGCATCGTGTGGGTAAATATTCATTGGCTCAAAGATAGTTTTTTGAATTTATAACAGAAACCATTAACGATTCTTTCACTTTTATTTTAGGATTAAATTTTTGCCAATATGCCCTGCGATGCCATATGGTACAGGTCTATTGCGTTATTTGCTATTAATGTATATTGCGTGCATGCATATTAAAAAAGCAGCCTATAGTATCAGCAGCCCGTCGTATGAAAAATGTCCGCCACCAGATCAGCCCGAGTACGCGTTTATTGGAAGAAGCAATGTGGGCAAATCTTCGCTGATCAATATGCTTTGCAATAATGATAAGCTTGCCAAAACTTCTAACTCGCCGGGCAAAACACAAATGATCAATCATTTTGAAATTGTAAGTGTGTCCAAAGCCGGTGAGTATAATGAAACCAAATGGTACCTGGTAGATTTGCCGGGTTATGGCTTTGCAAAAATTTCCCTGAGCAGCAGGAAGAAGATGGGAGCAAATGATTGAAAATTATTTGAGAAAAAGAGAAAACCTGGTCAATGTTTTTGTATTAATAGATTCGCGCCATTCGCCGCAAAAACTGGACCTGGAATTTATACAACACCTTGGCTTATGGGAAGTGCCGTTTACCATTATTTTTACAAAAGCAGATAAGGAAAAACAAGCCATCGTTAGTAAAAATGTAAAATCCTTTTTAGAAAGCCTGCGAAAAACGCAACAATTTTTGCCTCAGCATTTTGTTACCAGCTCAGTAAAAAAAATGGGAAGAATCTAAAGTGCTGGATTTAATTAGTGAAATGAATGATGAATTGAAAAATAATCAAAAGCATCCACAATAAAAAAGGATTGCAGAGAGCAATCCTTTTGAAAACATCAGAGGTGTTTTTTTAATTATTTCCGCCGCCTTGCCGTTGCGGACGAAGCGTAGCTTCTACTTCATTTTTAAATTTTGTGTATTGATCGGCTGTAAAAATGGCTTTTAATTTTTCATCGCGGTCGCTGGCCAATTTTTCAAAAACACTCCGGTCAGGCCTGGTGCCGGAAGCTCTTGCATCTTCTCTCATTTTATTTTGCGCGGTATAAAATTCCGTAAAAACGCTGTCGGTGCTGCTTACCTGCGAAGCATTAAGGCTAAGTGGGTCCGTAATTTTATCCATGGTTGCTTTTACTCTTTCAGGAACGGTTTGCCGCTGAAAATTCTTGTGCAAAAAGGGTAGTGGTGGCCAGCAATAAGATGGCTATCAACATGCTTAATTTTACTTTCATAATTGTGTGTTGTTTTATTTAATTGAAAAAAATTTTAATTATTTACCTGCTGGTTTTCCGCGCCCTGGCCGGCCCGTCATGCGCACTACTGTTTTTTTTAAGGTTGAATCAAATTTTTGAAGTTGATCGGGAGTGCAAATATTTCTTACCGTTTTAAAATGATTGAACATTTGCAGGTCAAGCAATTTTTGTGTTTGGCTGATTGAGTCGGCATCGGCCTGCACAAGTGAATCCGGGGCATTTCCCGAATACAATAATCCGTAAAAATCCTGCTTGGATTTTCTCAATTTCTCGAAGATGGGCTTCACATTTTTACGCTGCTAAATTTCTTAACTCCTGGTATTGGTCCAATTGGGCTTTGGAAAATCCCACATCATCTTGCAGTGAGGTGTACATGCCACTTTCCTGGCCTTCTTTAAATCGTTTATCTGCGGGCTTGCTTAAAGTTACAAAGAAAATAAGCATGGCAAAATTGGTGATCAGTAGAAAAACAATAATCCAAACCAGCGTTTTATATTTTTTAATGGTATCCATCATGGCTTTATAGTTTCAAGATCATATAATGTGGCGCTTACCTGGGTGTATTCATCTACAGTTGGCAATTCGTTGTTTTGCTGCGCGATAATTTTGTTTGAATTTGAAGAAGCAAAAATCACCACAGCATTAATCATAATCACCAGGCAAATACAGGCAAACGTAATAACCGGTTGGGCAACAAAAGAGGTTATTTTTTCCCAAATATTTTTTTCGCTGCTGCATTCTGGCTTCCAGCCGGGTAAAGAAAAACGGACGTGGTGCTGCTTTTTGTACGCCGTCAATGCTGTTCATGGCATCGTAAATTTTTTTATCGAAATCTTCTTTCATAATTATCAATTTAGGGAGTTAGATATCATATCCTGCTTTTAGATTTCTATTACTTTAGACGATATTTTATTTTAAAACCTTTGTTTCTTTTATTGTTTTAGCTATAACAAATGCTTAACGCTTACTTATTAAATAATAATCCTTTCAAACTTTCCCGCAGATTTTTTTTAGCTCTTTGCAATAAGCGCATCTACCGCGGATTCGCTCAGATTCATTACTTCGCCAATTTCAACATAACTTAATCCTTCCATTTTGCTAAGAACAAATGCCGTTTTTTGATTAGCCGATAATTCCTGAACTGCTTTAAAAAGAACTGCCGCATTTTCTTTATTTTCTATACTTACACCCGGATGAAAAAAATCCGGAGGCTCTATCATTACTCCATCATTTTTTCCGTAAAGGCTTTGAATAAAAGCAAATCGTTTTTTTCTTTTTTTCTTCCTGATGTGATCCATTGCTTTGGATACAGTTATCCTATAAACCCAGGTAGAAAATTTTGATTCTTCTTTAAAGGAATTAATGGATTCATATACCTGCATAAAAACTTCCTGTGCAGTATCTTCAGCATCTTCGGCATTTTGCAAAATTCCAAGCGCAGTGTTGTACACCATATTCTGCCAGGTTTCTACAATAATCTTAAAGGCTTCCCTGTCTTTTTGTTTAAGAAGAGTGATTAATTCCCTTTCGTTCAAAACAAAATATTTAAATGCTAAAGAGGCGGGCCGCCAGCTGCCATGATGCCTCCGGCATACCGTAGCGCGCCAAACGGACGCCCTTCTCTTTCCCTGTCATTAGTAGAGCTTGCCTTACCTTTTCCAAAGGTCTTTAATTTGTAAGTAAATGTCAGCATAAAATATTGTTGCAATACCTGGTTTTGTACATCCTGGATATAAGAGTTGGTTATATTACGTGTAATGCTCCTGTTTTGTTTTAAAAGATCGAATACAGAAAGTTTCAATTCACCCATTTCATTCTTTAAGAATTTTTGCCCGATTGCCATATTCCACAACCAGTAATTGGTGTTGTATCCGCCGGCCAATCCTTTATAATACTGGTTGGATAAATCGTTCTGAAAAAACAATCCTTTTTTGGTTAGAAAGTTTGCTGCTGATGCCCGCAGTTTGGCTAAAATAATTATTGTTTAACGCGGGCTGAATCGTATTTTTTACCGTGTTGATATTGGCTGAATAAGAAAGCGTAAAATCTACATACTGGCTTATATTACTTGCCAGTACAGCGCCAAGATTGTAGTTATAAGTATTTGAAATATTATTTACATTATTAATCAAACCCGGAAGTTCGGTATAGCTCATTCCTGCATTCCAGTTGAGGGTGGATTTTATAAACTTAAGAGGCATTGCGAAAGTGAAAAATGATCTTGCGCTGATGTATCCATTTAGGTTAACTGGTTTTGAAATCTGCGATCCCTTAAAAAGTGTAACCGTATTGGATAGAACAGAATCTTTGGAGGCCGTATAGGTAGCGTTTGCAATGTAATCGTTTATGGTTTGAAAGAAAACATTGGCAAAGAAGCTTTGGCTTTTTGCGCTGTTGGTATAAGTATACCTGGTGATGATATTATTTGTGTATTGCTGTTGTAGATCAGGGTTGCCTGTTGAATAAAAAAACTGGTTAGAATTGTTGATTACATTTTGTAACTGCGTTACCGATGGCGAGCTTACAGATCCGCGATAAATGATCCGAATGTTGCTCTTTGACGATAACTTTAATCTTGCCATGGCATTGCCCAAAATATTACTGTAAGAGTTATCTATTTGTGATCACCTGCGGAAAAACCTGGTCGCTTTTTAATTCGCTGTATTGATAAGAAAGGCCTGCCGAAAACATATTGTTCCGGTCGCCAATACGATAAGTTATTCCTGTATTTTGAGTATTGTAGGTGTTGTTGAATTTGTTGCTAAGGCTGGTATCCAGGCTGGAATATTTTGCGGTTCCATTGTCGTACATTTTTGTTTCCTGGTCTGCACTATTTTTGGAAAAGGATGGATTATAGTTTAATTGTATCTGAGCTTTTTTTCCAACAGGCTCGGTATAAACCAAATTAAAACTGTACCGGCTGATTAAAATTGTCCTGATTAGATAATTGCTTAAGCGAATCAGTTACGGCTACTGTTTTATAATAAGTATTGGCCGCCGTTAAATAATTCTGCCCGTTTCTATCACTGAAATTTCCGTTAATACCCAGTGAAATACTTCTTCCGCGTTTGGGAAACGCATGCCTGAATAAAATTTCATTGCTTAAAGTATTGCCCCAGTACCTGCTGTTGATATCATTTATTGTTTGGCTTAACTCACTTTGTTTGTCTTTATCCAGAAAGCTTGCTCCGTTTACAAAATTGATAGAATTGTTATTTTGAAAATTGAGGTTGGATGTTAGCAATAATTGTGTTGCTGGAATCGATTCTGTATGTTAGTCTGAAATTGACTCTGTGGTTATAATTTTTGTTATCAGAAAGCGTGTTTTCATCATAATAAGTGCTGCTGTCTTTTGTGATGATATTTTGCTGGCTGACTGATTGATTGTTTGAAGTATTGCTGTTATTGAAAAAATAACTTCCGGTTACATCCACTTTCTTTCCCCAGGCATCGCTGTAGTTAATGCCAAATGCATTGGTTTTTGCGATTCCATTTTGCTGGCCAACGGTAAAATTGTTGGACCCGCCCCTGAAATTGCCGCCTCCGCCGCCGCCGCGCTGTCCGCCACCGCCGCGATTACCGGTGCTGGTAACTCCTAAAAGATCCTGCGACGAAAAATTTTGCTGATTTACATTATTCGTTAATCCTATTAAAGAAATTCTTCTTGCATTGTTGAAAAAACTTACGTTGCCACCCGCGCTGTACCGGTCATCGGTTCCATAGCCCGCGAATAAGCGCCCGAAATTACCGGATCGCATATCTTTTTTAGTAACGATATTAATCGATTTGGTGGTATTTCCGTCATCAAAACCGGTAAGTTGTGCCTGGTCGCTTAATTTATCAAATACCTGGATCTTGTCAATTACTTCTGCGGGCAAATTCCGCAACGTTGCTGTGGCATCATCTCCAAAAAAATCACGCCCATCTACCGTAACTTTTTTTACGGTTTCGCCCTGCGCCGTTACGGTGCCATTTTTATCAACAGTAACACCGGGCATTTTTTTAATTAAATCTTCGCTGGTGGCATCAGGATTTACTTTGAATTGCTGGCAGCAAATTCCAGCGTGTCGTCTTTTTGTTTTACGGGCGCTGTGTTGGTAACCACCACCGCAGCAAGCGTTTCGGCGCTTTTTGAAACTTCAATATTGCCCAATGACTACATTTTCGCCGTTGACAGATATTTGTTTCGCAAAATTGCCGTAGCCTACAGAAGTAACGGACAGGCTGTAATTTCCATTGGGCACATTATTAAAATTAAACGAGCCTCTTATATTACTGACCGTAATAAGTGGAATTGCAGTAGAATCGCTGGGTAAAAGTTTAACAGTAGCATTGGCCAATGGTGATTTATCAGTAGCATCCTGCAAAATGCCTGAAACACTTTGCGCATTGGCGTTAGCAAATATCAAAGCAGTTTATAAGAAATAAAGATATAATTCGATACATAATATTGATTAAGTATCTGTAAGACGATAAATTAAAAAAAAACCTGCGCACGAATTTGCTTTTTTACATAAGGAATTTTTATCCGGTTTAACAAATCTCAAAATCATTTCAATTATATTGCACTCCCAAAAAATAAAATTAATTATGGATTATAATAAGATTGTTTCAGTTACCGGTTTAAGGGTTTATTTGAATTGTTATCTTCTAAATCAGATGGTGGTGTAGTTCGTTCTTTAGAAGATAACAGCACAAAATTTGTAAGCACCAGGCAGCATAATTTTTCGCATTTGGAAAGTATTGAAGTTTATACTACAAAAGATAATACCAACCTTGCCGAATTGTTTGAAGCAATGAAAAACAGCGCAGAAGAATGTTCCGGATGCAAAGGCCGATAATAAATCGCTGAAAGCTTATTTTGAAAAAGTATATCCTGATCTGGATTTTGAAAGAGTATATGCAAGCGATATGAAGAAAATGGTAAAATGGTATCATATTCTTGATAAAAATAAAATTGAAATAAAATTAAAAACTGAAGAGGAAAAAGAAGCCGCTGCAGAATTAAAAAACGCAAAACCTATTCATACCGAAAACGCTCATGTAAAAGATTTGAAACCGCAGCAATCTAATCCGAGAAAAATTGAAAGCAGCGGGGTGAAGTAATAATCAATTACGAATTATCAATTACGAATTACGGAAGCAATTACGAATTAGTCCGTAATTACGAATTATGATTGCGGAAACCGGAGAATCTTAATTTTCTACTTTTTGAGTTATATCGTTTTATTAAATACAGAAAATGAATCCATCGGCTGATATAAAAAAATTGCCCAGAAAATATGTTCCGGAAAATTTAACCGTTTCTGATTGGGCAAGCTATTGAACCTTTTTTTAAAGAGCTTTTAGAAAGAAAAATTGATTCAAAAGAAGAACTGGAACAATGGCTGCAAGATATGAGTGAACTGGAAGCCATGGTTAATGAAGATGTTTGCTGGCGCCAGATAAAAATGACCTGCGATACGAACAATAAAACGCTGGAAGAATCCTTCAATTTTTTTTGCATGGAAATTCAGCCGAAAATTCAGCCCTATGCATTTGATCTTAATAAAAAACTAATTGCATCGCCATTTTTAAATGAATTAGACAGCGAAAAATATTTTACTTACCTGCGTTCTGTAAGAAAAAATATTGACTTGTTCCGGGAAGAAAATATTCCCATTACAGGCAGAAATGGCTGTACTGCAGCAGCAGTATGGAATGATCACCGGAAAAATGACGGTTGAGGTTAATGGCAAAGAATATACGCTTCAGCAGGCCGCTAAATTTTTTGAAAGCCATGACAGGAAACTTACGAGAAGAAGTTTACCGTAAAGTAAATGAAAGAAGACTGCAGGATAAAGATGAAGTTAAACGAACTTTTTACTAAATTAGTTGCAAAAGAGAAACCAGGAAGCACTTGAATGCAGGTTTTGAAAATTACCGTGATTTTAAATTTAAAGAACTTGGGCCGTTTTGATTATACCAAAGAAGATTGCTTTTCATTTTCATGAATCGGTAAAGCAACATGTGTTGCCGTTGGTGAATAAAATCTATGCAAACAAAAAAGAAAAATTAGAGCTTGATGCATCTGCGCCCCTGGGATATTGAAGCAGAGCCTGAAGGAACAAAACCTTTGACGCCTTTTAAAACGGGAAAAGAACTGCTTGAAAAAATCAATTGAATGTTTTACAAAGCTTCGTCCTTTTTTTGGCGATTGCCTTCGGCAAATGAATGCACATGAAGCACCTTGACCTGGAAAGCAGGAAAGGCAAAGCTCCCGGGCGGTTATAATTGCCCGCTTGGCAGAAAGCGGCGCTCCATTTATTTTTATGAATGCCGCCGGGCAGATGCATGATGTAACCACCATGGTGCACGAAGGCGGCCATGCAGTTCAATCCTTTCTTACCCATCTCTTTGGAACTAAGCGCCTTTAAAGAATACCCGATGGAAATTGCTGAAGTGGCCAGCATGGCGATGGAACTTTTCAGCATGGATCACTGGGATGTATTTTTTGATAATAAAGAAGATCTGAAAAGAGCAAAAGAACATCAGCTGGAAAGAGTAATTACTATTTTTCCGTGGATCGCCATCATTGATAAATTTCAGCATTGGATATATGAAAATCCAAAACATACTCTAGAAGAAAGAACAGAAAGATGGATGAAATATTTTAATGAATTTTCCGACAGATGTAATTGATTATTCCGGCCTTGAAAAATATGCGAAAATGGATGGCAAAAACAATTGCATTTATTTGAAGTGCCTTTTTATTATATTGAATATGGAATTGCACAATTAGGCGCCATCGGATTGTGGATGCAATACAAAAAAGATCCTGAAAAAGCACTGGATAATTATATGAAGCATTAAGCCTTGGGCGCCACAAAAACCTTACCCGAACTTTATAAAGCAGCCGGACTTAAATTTTGATTTTTCTTCCGAAAATATTAAAACGCTAATGGAATTTGTGAATGACGAATTGGAAAAGATGGTAGAAATTTGATTTAATTTTCAAAAAAAAAACCTTCCTGTTGTTTTGTTATGAAAAAATAATGCGCATCAGAGAGCGGAGAGCTTTTCTTCATTTTGAAGCCCTTTAAGCAATTCATGAAGCGCTTTTTCCATCATGAATTTATAATATAGGTAAAGCCTTTATCAAAATCTTAGATAGTATTATGCGAACGAAAAGTGATTGCCTTTATCAATTAAAGTCAGGATTCAGGGCGGAAAAAGATTTGAGGTTTTTTTTGATGACAAATTTTCTGTTAAAAATATCCTTGTAATTCATTTCCTGATTTTGCATTAATTTCACGGCTTAATTTTCATATAAAAAACTGAATTTATATTATGGCGACAGCGATTAGAATGCCGTTGATGAGCGATACAATGACGGAAGGGAAAATCATTCAATGGAATAAAAAAGTGGGTGATAAAGTAAAAAGCGACGATTCGCTGGCAGAAGTAGAAACGGATAAAGCTACTATGGATGTGGTAGGCTACGAAGATGGCACTCTTTTATATATTGGTGTTGAAGCAGGGAAAGCAGCAAAAATAAATGATATCATCGCTATTGTTGGAAAAGAAGGAGAAGATTATCAATCGATTCTTGAACGAAGAAAATAAAGAGCCAAGGAAAAAAGCAAGTGACAGCTGCGGTGCTCCAAAAAGAACGAAAATGAAGAGAAAGCCATTGCTGAAAAACAAGAAAAGCAATCTGATAATAAACCTGCCGATGTGGCTGCGAAATGTTGAGTTACCAAAAGATGCCAAAGTAATCAGGATGCCTTTGATGAGTGATACGATGACAGAGGGAAAAATTATTCAATGGAATAAAAAAGTAGGCGATAAAGTAAAAGCTGATGATTCATTGGCCGAAGTGGAAACTGATAAAGCAACAATGGATGTGGTTGGATATGAAGAAGGCACTTTATTATACATTGGCGTAGAAGCAGGCAAAGCCGCAAAAGTGAATGAAATTATTGCCATTGTTGGAAAAGAAGGAACTGATGTAAGCGCTTTTGTGCAATGCAGAAAAAAGCGGCACAAAATGCTCCAGCAGAAAACTGAAGCCGGAACCAGCTGAAAAAAAGAAGAAGCTCCGACGGCTCAACAAGCCGGTTGATCGAAACATAACGGCGCCCAGCAACAAACGAATCTGCGTGAAGGCGGAAGATTAAAAGCTTCGCCACTTGCAAAAAAATTGGCTGCTGATAAAGGAATTGATATTTCGCAAGTTGCAGGAAGCGGCGATGGCGGAAGAATCGTAAAAAAAGATGTTGATTCTTTTGTTCCTTCTGCAGCAGCCTAAAGAAGAAGCCAAAAAAGCTGCAGAAGCCAAGCCTGTTGCAGCCTTTGCACCAATCGGCCAGGAAAGCTATGAAGATATTCCGAATTCGCAAATGCGCAAAACAATTGCCCGCAGATTGGCAGAGAGCAAATTCCAGGCGCCGCATTTTTACCTGACAATGGAAATAAATATGGACAATGCCATGAGCTCACGTAAAGCCATAAATGAAGTTAGTCCGGTAAAAGTTTCTTTTAACGATCTGGTGATAAAAGCCTGTGCTATGGCGCTGCGCCTGCATCCTGCGGTAAACAGCAGTTGGAGAGGCGAATTTATCCGCCAGAATAAACATATTCATATTGGCTCTGCAGTAGCAGTGCCTGATGGATTGATGGTTCCGGTAATTCGTTTTGCCGATCAAAAATCGCTTTCACAAATTGCCGCCGACGCATCACAATTGTATGAGAAAGTAAGAAATAAAAAAATATCGCCTGAAGAATACAGCGGTAATACATTTACCATTTCCAATCTTGGTATGATGGATATTGAAGAATTTACTGCGATCATCAATCCGCCCGACAGTGCCATACTTGCTGTAGGCCGCATAAAAGAAATAGTAGTTAAAAAAGGCGATGGCTTTGGCGTTTCCAATGTAATGAAAGTTACGTTGAGCTGCGATCACAGAAGTGTGGACGGAGCTGTAGGCGCTGCTTTCCTTCAAACGGTAAAAGGATTTTTGGAAAATCCGGTTACGATGCTGGTATAATTTTTACTGCTCACTTTATAGGTTGAGATAAGCCAAAAAGTAGTTATTCGCTTTTTTTAAAAAATCGCCTCTGGAGGCAAAAGATATTGGAAGCCTAAACAGCTTCCTTTTTTTATGGAATTAAGTTTTCTGGATTTTTTAAAGGCTTTCACAAAAACTTATGTTGTTTTTTATTACCAGATGATTTTGGTTTTTTTATAAATCATTTTTTTACGATGTTTACAAATTCCATTTTTAAATTGAAATCATGAAGAAACTCTGTTTATTTTTAGTTTTGAACTTTGCATTTTTAATGCTGGTAGTTGCACAACCAGATCGCTGGCAACAACGCGTAAATTACCATATGAATGTAGACGTTGATGTTAATACCAATCTTATTAACGGAATTCAAAAACTCGAATACACCAATAATTCACCTGATAAACTAAACAAGGTCTATTTTCATTTGTACTGGAATGCTTTTCAGCCGGGAAGTGAAATGGATGTTCGCAGCCAGGAACTGGGGAAAATATTAATTAACGGCCGCCCCGATTGGGATCCTAGAGTAAAGGACCGCATATCAAAATTAACGCCTTCCGAAATCGGTTATCAAAAAATTAAATCGCTTAAATTAAACGGAGTTGAGCAGTCATTAAAGTACCATGGCACTATCTTAGAAGTGAATCTTACGAAACCTATTTTGCCAAAAAGCAAAGTAAATTTTGAGGTTGTTTTTGAAGCCCAGGTACCTGTTCAGATAAGAAGAAGTGGCCGTGATAATGCGGAAGGCGTACGCTACAGCATGAGCCAATGGTACCCAAAAATCTGCGAATACGATTATGAAGGCTGGCATCCTGCACAATATGTTGCGCGCGAGTTTTACGGTGTTTGGGGCGATTATGATGTAACTATAAAAATTGATAAATCATATAAATTAGGCGGTACGGGTATGCTGGTAAATGCCAGTGAAATTGGCTGGGGATATGATAAGCCCGGTACTTCCTTAAAAGAATATTTCTTCAGCAAAACGCACCTGGCATTTTGTTGGGAAAAATGTGCACGATTTTGTCTGGGCCGCCGATCCGGATTATGATCACATAGTTAGAAAGCAAAATGGCGTGGTACTAAACGTGATTTATAAAAAGGTAGATTCATTACAAAAAAACTGGGAGCGCGTGGCCGACGCCGCTGTTACTGTGTTGCCATTTATCGAAAAGCGTTTTGGGAAATATGCATACCCGCAATATTCATTTATACAAGGCGGCGATGGCGGCATGGAATACCCGATGGCAACGTTAATAAAAGGACCCAGTCTTGGAACCGTTTTTCATGAATGGATGCATAGCTGGTACCAGATGATGCTGGCCACCAATGAAAATCAGTATCCGTGGATGGACGAAGGATTTACAAGTTATGCCGAAGGTGAGGTAACGGCTTACTATAATAAGCAGATGGGAATTAAAACAGAAGAAAAACTTCCATTAAACCATGCGGATGCTTACAACGGTTATTATTTTTTAATGAAACAAAAATTAGAAGAACCGCTCACTACTTTTTCAGATCATTACAATACCAATTTTGGCTACAGCATTAATTCTTATTCCAAAGGCGAAATATTTTTAGAACAATTGGGCTACATTGTTGGCAGCGAAACACGCGATAAAATTTTGCTTGAATATTACCGGCTTTGGAGATTTAAACATCCCAACGCAGCAGATTTTATGAAGGTGGCGCAGGATGTAAGTGGTATACAACTTGACTGGTACAAAGAGTATTGGGTGAACACCACAAAAAGTATTGATTACAGCATTGATAGCCTTTGGGAAGATAACGGCGTATCAAAAATCAGGTTAAGAAGAATTGGTCAAATGCCGATGCCTATTGATCTTGAGCTTACATTTAAAGACAGTAGCAAAGAATTGCATTATGTTCCGATGGATCTGATGCTTGGTGATAAACCGGCAGAAAGCACAGAAAAAAGATTTAACCATGAAGAATGGAACTGGACTAATCCCACCTACACCGTAGAGTTTAAACGCCCGTTGAAGGATGTGATACAAGTTGAAATAGACCCTACAAAAAGAATGGCGGATATTGATCAGAAAAATAATTTGTTGAAGTTAAATTGGTAGGTTTCATTAGCTAATCAGCCAATTAGCCAATTGGCTGATTAGCTAACTTTTAAAATATATTTCTCCGTAAAAAACTCTTCCTCAAAAAATTTACTGATTTCCCATACGTGGGGGCGGAGGCCGCTTTCAGCAATTTCTTTTGAAAGATCGCCGCCTTTGAGGCAAATTAATCCGTTTAATTTTTTCGGCTGATCGATAGGTTTCTTTTTTAATAAAGGCTTGCTCCAATACCAAAGATCTTTCAATGGTGCAACCGCCCGGGAAATGATTACGTCAAATTTTTTGTCTTTGATATCTTCCGCTCTTGAATGTTGAATTGTTACGTTTTTTAAATCTATTGCAGCGGCAACAGCTTCCACTACTTTTAATTTTTTATTGATGCTGTCCACCAAATGAAAATGTACTTCAGGAAAAAATATAGCGAGCGGAATACCGGGAAAACCACCGCCTGCGCCAAGATCCATAATTTCATAACCATCGGGGAAATTAAATTGCGTGGCAATGGCCAGCGAATGTAAAACGTGATGCTCATAAAAATGCTCCATATCTTTCCTGGAGATCACATTTATTTTTTGATTCCATTCGTCATACAAATTCTTTAAAGCAGCATATTGCTGTAACTGCGTCTCTGTAAAGTCGTCGAAATATTTAGTGATCATCTTCATATAAGCGCAAATGTAGGTTTTATCAATTTTCTTATTTAGAAATTGAGCGTTGGCTATCGCACAAAAAAAATCTTCTCTTGCGAAACTCTTTCTATTTTTGATTAAATAATCAATGACAGGAATGCTCAAAGAACATATAAAAAAATTATCGCAAAAGTATGCGGACGAATTTATTCAGATCCGTCATCATCTGCATGCGCATCCTGAATTAAGCTATCATGAATTTGAAACTTCCAAATTGGTGCAGGAGAAACTGGCGGATTGGGGAATTGGTTTTGAAGTGATGGCAACTACCGGTGTTGTGGCGCTAATTAAGGGAAAAAACCCGGATAAAAGAGTGATTGCTTTACGTGCAGATATGGACGCACTGCCTATCACCGAGCAAAACGAAATTGAATACCGCTCAAAAAATGAAGGTGTAATGCATGCGTGCGGACATGATGTTCACACAACCTGCCTCCTTGGTGCGGCCAAAATTTTAAATGAATTGAAAGATGAATGGGAAGGAACTATTAAATTAATTTTTCAACCCGGAGAAGAAAAAAATCCCGGTGGGGCAAGCCTGTTAATAAAAGAAGGCGTGCTCGAAAATCCAAAACCGGATGCGATTTTTGCTTTGCATGTTCATCCGAATCTTGAGGTTGGAAAATTAAGTTTTCGCGGCGGAATGGTAATGGCCAGCGCCGATGAAATTTATATTACCCTTAAGGGAAAAGGCGGCCATGCGGCGGCTCCGCATCTCACTTCCGATACCATTCTGGCGGCATCGCAACTGGTGGTAAATCTTCAGCAGGTAGTTAGCAGGATGAACAATCCTTTTAATCCGTCTGTTCTTTCCATCACTTCCTTCCAGGGCGGTAATACCACCAATGTAATTCCTTCGGAGGTAAAATTAATGGGCACTTTCAGGGCTATGAATGAGGAATGGCGGTTTAAAGCGCACGATCTTATCAAAAATATTTGTAGTGCAACGGCAGCAGTTTCAGGAGCGCAGATTGATGTTGAAATTGATGTGGGTTATCCTTTTGTTGTGAACGACTCGGAGCTAACAGCCATGGCTAAACGCAGTGCTGCAACATTTGCCGGAGAAGAAAATGTAGAAGAAACTGAAATGCGCATGGGCGCTGAAGATTTTGCTTTTTATTCTCATGTTATACCGGCTTGTTTTTTCAGATTGGGAGTGGGAAACATTCAAAAAAATATCACATCAGGCGTGCACACGCCAACATTTAATATCGATGAAAGGTCTATTGAGACCGGGATAGGAATTATGGCCTGGCTGGCAGTTTCTGCTTCTGCTCAGTGAATTATTTACATTAACTATCTTTACGTTTTTTACAATGAAATTTTGGCCTTGAGGGCCCGGGATTAATACATATTATGCAAAAGAATCTTCGAAACCAGGAGGCGTTAGATTATCACTCAAAAGGAAGGCCGGGAAAAATTGAAGTAGTTCCTACGAAGGCCACAAAAACTCAGAGAGATCTTTCACTTGCCTATTCGCCAGGTGTGGCCGTGCCTTGTAAGGAGATATATAACAATCCTGAAGCTGCCTATCAGTATACCGCAAAAGGAAATCTTGTGGGGGTTATCAGCAATGGTACCGCAGTGTTGGGGTTGGGCAATATCGGCGCAATTGCCGGAAAACCGGTGATGGAAGGCAAGGGAGTACTTTTTAAAATATTTGCAGATATTGATGTGTTTGACATTGAAATAAATGAAACCGATCCTGAGAAATTTGTCGAGATCGTAGCTGCATTGGAGCCAACTTTCGGTGGAATAAATTTGGAAGACATCAAGGCTCCGGAGTGTTTTTACATCGAGCAAAAATTAAAGGAAAGATTGCAAATTCCTGTGATGCATGACGACCAGCATGGAACCGCCATCATCAGTTCTGCTGCCTTATTAAATGCACTGGATATTCAAAAGAAAAAAATAGAGCGCACTAAGTTTGTAGTAAGTGGCGCAGGAGCCGCTGCCATGGCTTGTGTGCAGTTGTATGTTGCCCTGGGCGCCAATTCTGCCAATTTTATTATGTTCGATAAGAACGGAGTATTGCATCGCGACAGAGACGACCTGGAAGAGGTTAAAAAACAATTTGCCAACGCAAAAAATAAAGATCTCACACTTGCGGCGGCTATTAAAGATGCCGATGTTTTTATTGGATTAAGTGTGGGTAATGTGGTAACTCCCGAAATGGTGAAGAGCATGGCCAAAAATCCAATTGTGTTTGCTATGGCCAACCCCGATCCGGAGATCACTTATGATAAGGCCATTGCAGTTCGCAAAGATCTGATCATGGCTACAGGAAGAAGTGATTTTCCAAACCAGGTAAATAATGTTTTAGGCTTTCCCTATATATTTCGAGGCGCACTGGATGTAAGGTCAACACAAATTAATGAGGCAATGAAGCTTGCGGCTGTAAAGGCTTTGGCAGAACTGGCAAGATCGCCGGTTCCTGATATTGTAATGATGGCCTACAACGAAAAAAACATTGTTTTTGGTCCTAACTATATTATTCCAAAACCGTTAGACAACCGGTTGCTTTCGACCGTAGCGCCGGCAGTGGCCAAAGCGGCCATTGAAAGTGGCGTGGCACGTCACCCGATAACAGATTGGGATGCCTATAAACATGAGCTTAATGAAAGGCTGGGCATCGATAACCAATTATTAAGAGTAATTGGTGCAAGAGCCCGCAAAGACCCGAAGCGCGTGGTGTTTGCGGAGGCAGAAAATCAAAAAATATTAAAGACGGCCCAGCTTGTTCTGGACGAAGGAATCGCATTTCCGATCTTAATAGGCAACCCCGAAAAAATAAAAAAGATTGCGGCAGACAGCGGAATTGATCTAAGCGGAATGCCCATTATCGATCCCAAAAGTGAAGAAACGCAGCAAAAAAGAGCAATGTATGGAGAACTGTTTTTTGCAAAGCGTCAGCGTAAAGGCTACAATTATTACGAGGCAAAAAAAATGATGCGCGACCGGAATTATTTTGGATGCATGATGGTGGAGACCGGCGAGGCGGATGCAATGATATCGGGGCTTTCAAAAAATTACCCTAATACCATTCGTCCTGCGTTGCAAATAATCGGGCTTGAGGAGGGCTCGAGAAAAGTGGCCGGCATGTATATTTTGATGACCAAAAAAGGGCCTTTGTTCCTTGCCGATACAACCGTTAACTTCAATCCAACCGCGGAAGAGCTTGCAGACATTGCTTTAATGGTGGCCAGAGAAGTAAGAAATTTTGGCATTGAGCCATGTGTGGCCATGTTAAGCTATTCCAATTTTGGAAGCAGCAATTCGCCGGAAGCCAGGTTGGTGGCGCAGGCAAGAGCTATTGTAAAAGCAAAAGAACCTTCACTGGTCATCGATGGCGAAATGCAGGCGAACGTTGCGTTTAACAAAGAAATATTAAAAGATAATTATCCGTTTAGCGAACTGGTAAATCATGATGTAAACGTACTGATCTTCCCTAATCTTGCTGCAGGAAATGTTGCTTATAATCTGTTACAGGAAGTTGGCGGCGCGGAGGCTATTGGCCCCATTTTGCTTGGAATCAGAAAGCCGGTGCACATCCTGCAATTGGGCAGCCAGATACGAAGCATTTATAATATGGTGTTGATTGCTGTAATGGATGCGCAAACAAAATGTGAGCAGAAAAAAGCAACCGAAGAAGCAATGCCCAGGAAATGGGGCCGTCTTAAAAAATCGAAACCGGAAGAATAGTATTGCAAATTTAATAAGCTCGTAAAATGAAATTTTTATCTCTTGTTGGCGCTTACATCAATATGATGAGAGGCATGTTTACAAAGCCGGAGAATGTGAAGATGTATTGGAAAGAATTGATGCATCAATCCGTGGAAATTGGTATTGGCTCGCTTGGCATTGTAGCGGTTATCTCTGTATTTATGGGTGCTGTAAGCGCCGTACAAACTGCCTATCAGCTTACAAGTCCTATTCTTCCGAAAGAAACACTTGCCCAGGTTGTTAGAGATACGGTGATCCTGGAGTTTGCGCCCACGTTAGTATGCATCGTGTTGGCGGGCGTGGTGGGTAGTAAAATTGCCGGCGAGCTTGGGAATATGCGGGTAAGTGAACAAATAGATGCACTCGAAATTATGGGTATCAACACAAAATCTTATTTGGTGGCGCCTAAAATTTTAGGAGCGCTTATTACCATTCCTCTATTAGTAGTTATTTCCATGGTATTGGGAATTTATGGAGGAAGGTTAGCGGGCACCCTTGGTGGAATTCTTTCCGGAGATACATACGACAGGGGATTGATACGAAACTTTGCGGCAAAAAATGTTTGGTTCGCCCTCGTTAAAGCTTACACCTTTGCATTTATTATTAGCAGCGTTCCTTCGTTTTATGGCTATAATGTTCAGGGCGGATCGCTGGAAATAGGCCGGGCCAGCACTTCTGCAGTAATTACCAGTTGTATATTGATCTTGTTTGCAGATTACATACTCGCCTTCTTTTTATTATAAGAAAACAGCACGGTTTTAAAATACAATAGCAATTCATTATGATAGAAATAAAACATGTTTCTAAATCTTTTGGTGAAAAGAAAATCCTTGACGACGTATCAGCCGTTATGGAAACAGGCAAAACCAACCTGATCATCGGAACAAGCGGAAGCGGCAAAACGGTTTTACAAAAATGCATGGTTGGCTTGTTTGAAGTAGACAAAGGCGACATGCTTTTTGATGGCCAGGATTTAACCACCATGACGCAGGAGCAAAGGAAGGAACTGCGTCAGCAAATAGGAATGCTTTTCCAGGGATCGGCACTTTTTGATAGTATGTCGGTTGAAAGAAATGTAAAATTTCCGCTGGATATGTTTACCAAATGGCCACATGCAAAAAAAATGGCGCGCGTAAATGATGTGCTCGATAGGGTAAATTTAAAAGACACAAACAAAAAATATCCTTCAGAAATAAGCGGTGGTATGAAAAAAAGAGTGGGTATTGCAAGAGCGATCGTGCTTCAGCCAAAATATTTATTTTGTGATGAACCCAACTCCGGACTGGATCCGCAAACATCAATGGTAATTGATAAATTGATACACGAGATCACCAAAGAAAATAATATGACTACCGTAATCAACACGCACGATATGAACAGTGTGATGGAAATTGGTGAAAACATTCTTTATTTATACCACGGAAAAAAAGAATGGGAAGGAAATAATAAAGAAATTATTTTCAGCAAGCACGACAAACTAAACGAATTTATTTTTGCTTCGGAATTTTTAAGAGATGCAAAAGACATGCGCATGCTTGAAGCAAAAGGAATTATTGACAACGATAGAAACATGGATGAAATCATAAAAGAAGGAGGCGCCAACCTGGTTATCGGCGATGACGATAAAAAGTAAAAAATCTATGTTTTGGCTTTTCTCATAATCACCCAACGCAAAAAAAATAGTTAGTTTTCTTTTCACCACAAAACACATCGCATGAAGAGATTATTGATTGCAATGGCTGCTGCATTTATAATTAGCGCAATGGTTGCGCCATCAACCGGGAAAGAAGTGCTTAAAAAAATGCACGATCAGTATGCGGGAAAATGGTACAGAACACTCACCTTCAATCAAACCACGGAAATCTACAAAAACGATTCTTTGAAGCGTTTTGAAACATGGTACGAGTACGTTCAATTTCCTTCCAGCTTCCGAATTAATTTTGGCAATGCAGACAGTGACAACGCGGTAATCTTCAAAAACGATTCATCCTTCGTCTTTAGAAATTCACAAAAAGTAAAACAAAGCTTTTACAGGAACGATTTATTATTCTTAATAGGTGGCATGTATTTTTATCCGTTTGATGAAATGCTTGCCGGCATAAAATCGTTTGGCTTTGATTATAATAAATTTCATGAAGACGTATGGAAAGGAAAAAGCGTGTATGTTATCGGCGCCTCGAACCAGGCAGATACAACCAATCAACTCTGGATTGAAAAAGAACATTTCAATATTGTGCGCATGATCAAATTTGAAAACAATCGCAAAGAAGAAGCATTATTTGAAGGTCATGTAAAACTTGATGGCGGTTATTCAGAAACTTTGGTTCATTTTTATATCAATGATCAATTAATACAAGTAGAAAAGTATCACAACCTGAAACCCAATGCCAGCATAGATCCGGCAATCTTTAATACAGAGAAGCTTACCCGGATCAATTACTAAATTATAAAAATCTTCTTTTTACCAATTGATCAAATTGCTTTACTACCGGGTGAGAATCCAGCCAGCCGATTTTTACTTTCAATTCTCTTTTTATCCAGTATTCCGCTTCAGCATAAATGGAAAAATTCTGAATTGTTTTAATGCTGCGCTCATACATCGCTTCATCGCCGCGAAATAACTCGCTTATAAAAAGAAAGCGGTCGTTTACGTTGATGGCTTTTTTCAGATCTTTGATGGGAGTAGAGGTGAGTGATTGCGAAAGCTCAATCTTCGTTTCTTTAAGACGGTCGTTTAACGATTCGGGATATTCAAATCCCTGTTCATTTCTGGAAGATGGCGGAATATCCTGGTGAGATAATGTGGGCACTTCTTCTATAGGATCGTAAACATACGCCGGGCGGCTGTGAGCGCTTATTGAATTGGCATTTTTGGCTTTTTGTTTTATTTGCTCCAGTTCTTCTTCAATTTCTTTTTCATCAACCTGTAAAACTTCCACCACTTTTTGTTGAGTAACATCATTGGTTATACCGGGGCCGGTAAAAGAAAAAATCACCGGCATTATTACAGCGACTTTATCATTGGGCAATGCGGTTTTTTTATCAATTTTGCTTATCAGTTCTGCCTCTAAAATCTGCACCGTTTTCAGCATATCGCTGGCCGATGAATGATCATTAAGTTGCTGTTCTAATTTTTTTAGGAGTGTTGAAACTCTTTCCATATAGATATTGTAAAAAAATCAAAAAAGAAGGAAATGAAATGTTTGTTTTTGATTTAACGAAAATTCATTTTAACCTTGCAATCGTGGCTAAGTTACAAATTGATATCAAAATTAAATACAAAAAATGTTTATAGAACCTAATTTTTCCGGCGAGAGACGAGGTTGGATCGAGGTTATTTGCGGCAGCATGTTCAGCGGAAAAACGGAAGAATTGATACGCAGGCTTAAAAGAGTAAAGATTGCTAACCTGAAAGCAGAAATATTTAAGCCTTCGGTAGACATTCGTTATGATGAAGTTAAAATTGTAAGTCATGACGAAAATAAGATCATTTCTACCCCAATCGATAACTCTCAAACCATTTTACTGCTGGCGCAGGATGTTGATGTGGTAGGTATTGATGAAGCACAATTTTTCGATGATCAGATAACAGTTGTTTGCGAAGCGCTCGCTCTTAAAGGCATGCGCGTAATTGTTGCCGGACTGGATATGGATTACACAGGAAAGCCATTTGGACAAATGCCCAATTTGCTGGCCATCGCAGATTATATTACCAAATTACATGCGATTTGCGTAGTATGTGGCAACATAGCCAATGTAAGTTACCGCAAAGTAAAAACCGGCGGCCAGGTTTTGCTGGGAGAAAAAGATATTTATGAGCCAAGATGCAGGGTGTGTGCGGCGTTGAAGGGTTAAATAGTTTGTTGGTTATTCGTTTATTGGTTAATTGGTTTGTTGGTTAATTGGGTGAGCAAGATCAAAATTTTTAATTCATCATCGATTCTCATGTCAAAAATAATTACTCTTTTAAAAAAAGATTTTCTGCTTGAGTTGCGCCAGCAGCATACTTTTTTTGGAATCATTCTTTATGTAGCGTCTACCATTTTTGTTTTATACCTGGCGATGGGCCAACCTGAAAGTACCGTCTACAATGGTTTATTTTGGATGATACAATTATTTGTTTGTGTAAATGCGGTGGCCAAAAGCTTTTTGCAGGAAGGAAAGGGGCGCATGCTTTACTTCTTTTCAATTGCCAGCCCGGTTCATTTTATTATAGCCAAATTAATTTATAGCGCGATAGTAATGTTGCTCATGGTTTTCGTAAGCCTTATTTTATTCAGGTTGTTGGGCAATCCCGTAATGAACAATTTTCGATTTATTCTGATAGCATGTTTTGGCGGCTTAAGTTTAAGCCTTGTTTTTACGCTGATGGCTGCTATTGCGGCTAAGGCTCAGCAAAATGCAGCGGTAATGGCTATATTAGGATTTCCTCTTATTATACCACAGTTATTACTTTTAATAAGACTCTCCAAATCGGCCATGGGAGAAGTTTTTAGAGAAGGTGCATTATTGCAGATAGGCCTTTTGCTGGCGGCGCTCGATGTGCTCGTAATTGTTTTAGCGGTTATACTTTTTCCTTTTTTATGGAAAGATTAAGAATTATTGTAAACAATAAAACAATGCAACAATAAAACAATCGAAACGCTATACAATTGAACAATTAAACTTTTAGACATAATTTTGCAGCACCAAAAATAAATTCATGAAACTTAAATGGTGGAAGTGGTTGTGCATGGTGTTGTTATTCTTAACCTTTACTGCGGGCTTTCTTATAAAAGTTCCTATTATTGGAAATCTTCACCAAAGCATTCGTAATTTTTTCTTTCACGTGCCGATGTGGTTCGGGCAAATGGGCCTTCTTACACTTTCTCTCGTGTATTCCATCGCTTATCTCAGAACACAAAATATTAAGCATGATATCTATGCCGCCGAGTTTGCAAAAACCGGAATTATCTTCGGCATTTTGGGTTTGTCAACAGGGGCTATTTGGGCCAAATATACCTGGGGCGAATTCTGGAGTAATGATCCCAAGCAAATTGCCGCAGCCATCGCGGTGTTAATCTACCTGGCTTACGTTGTTTTGCGTGGCTCCATGATTGACATTGATAAAAAAGCCCGTATTTCTGCTGTATATAATATTTTCGCTTACTTCATTTATATACCGCTGATAATGATATTGCCGAGGCTGGTGCAATCGCTGCATCCCGGCGGCATGGAAGGTGCCCAGGGCGGCGGAAATCCCGCGCTTGGCGGTGGCAGCCTTGATGCTACAATGAGAATTATCTTTTGGCCAGCTGTTTTTGGCTGGCTGCTTTTAGGAATATGGATCAGCAGTTTGAAAATAAGATTAAGCATTCTTGCCAATAAAAATTTAATTAATGAATAAACTTCTATTAAAGCGTGTAGGCATCTCCGTTATATTGTTGCTGGTGAGCAGCTTATCCTGGGCGCAAGCCATCGCTGATTCCGGCACATCATCCATTGATGAAACCATGCGCAGCCACAACAAAATTTATGTAGTGATGGCCGTTTGCGTGGTTATCCTCGCCGTCTTTTTTTTATACCTCATCAGAATAGATCGCAAAGTCTCCAAAAAAGAAAAATTGATGTAGATTAACACGTGTATTTAATTGCAAATTATTACCTTGTCGGATATTATTTGCTATTTAAAATAAAATTTATGTCATCAAACGTACCGTATAGTTTTTTTCAAAGCGTAGAGCGAAGTTTTGATAAAGCTGCTATTTTCACTAACTGGGATAATGGCATTCTTCAACAAATAAAACAGTGCAACAGTGTTTACCAGATGCGATTTCCTATCAAAAGGGAAAGCGGTGAAATTGTTACACTTGAAGCTTACCGTGTTCAGCATTCACACCACAAAACTCCCTGCAAAGGAGGTATTCGTTTTAGCAGCGCCGTAAACCAGGATGAGGTAATGGCGCTTGCAGCATTAATGACTTATAAATGTGCCATCGTTAATGTTCCTTTTGGTGGCGGAAAGGGAGGAATAAAAATTAATCCCCGGGAGTACACGCCGTACGAGTTAGAGAAAATAACCCGGCGCTACACCGCAGAATTGATCAAGAAAAATTTTATTGGTCCGGGTACTGATGTGCCTGCTCCTGATTACGGAACCGGCGAAAGAGAAATGGCGTGGATATTAGATACATACGTGGCAATGCATCCCGGCGAAATCGATGCTGCTGGCTGCGTTACGGGCAAACCGGTTTCACAGGGCGGCGTGCGTGGAAGAACTGAAGCAACAGGCTTGGGCGTGTTTTACGGACTTTCCGAAGTTTGTAATATGCCTTCTCTTATGAACAAACTTGGATTGTCGCTTGGCGTAAAAGGAAAGCGAATTTGCATCCAGGGATTAGGTAATGTGGGTTATCATACTGCATTGTTTTTTCAGCAGGCGGGCGCGTTAATAGTAGGGCTTGCAGAGTTTGAAGGCGCGATCAGAAACAATGAAGGACTTGATGTGGAACAGGTTGTTCTTCACCGTAAAAAAACAGGATCAATCTTAGACTTCCCAGGTGCAGAAAATTTTGAAAAATCTGCCGATGCACTTGAAATGGAATGCGATATTTTAATTCCGGCAGCTCTCGAAAATGTAATCAACGGCGCCAATGCAAGCCGTGTAAAAGCAAAGGTTATCGGCGAAGCGGCCAATGGACCTTTGTCGCCCGAAGCCGATGAAATTTTTAATTTAAAAGGCGTGTTGGTGGTACCGGATATGTACCTGAATGCGGGTGGTGTTACCGTAAGTTATTTTGAGTGGTTAAAAAACCTTAGCCATGTACGTTATGGTCGTTTGGAAAAAAGATTTTCCGAAAATATGAATCAACATATTGTGGGGCAGATAGAAGAGCTTACAGGTAAAACGATCAACCCTGCAGAAAAAGAATTCTTGATGCACGGCGCCGATGAGATTGATTTGGTGAGAAGTGGTTTGGAAGAAACGATGATTACCGCAACGCGCGAAATTGTTGACATCTGGCAAAAAACTCCGGCAATTCCGGATATGAGAACTGCCGCTTATGTTTGCGCTATTAACAAAGTGGCTACTTCCTATGCGGAACTGGGAATATTTCCATAAAAGTTTTAAATATTTTTTGAGAAGCCGGGATATTTGTTCCGGCTTTTTAATTTTCATATAAGCGAAAAAGTAGAAAGTTGCATTTTGTTATCTTCCATTCAAACAAAATGAAAAGCAGCAGGAAATTTCATCTTTTAAAAATATCGAATTTCTACTTTTTGGCTTATCTCATTACACTTCAAAATCCGGGAAATTATTAATCTCCGCAAAGCGATTATTGTTTTTTTCAAAACCAAAACAATGGCTGCCATTCGTTATGATTAAATATTTTGCAGGAAGTGTGATGTGATACCGAAGTACTTGTTCCAATGTTTTCTCAGAAAGGATTACATTCATTTCTTTACATTCCACGATCATCCAGGGTTGCGATTGCCGGTTATAAACAACGATGTCACAGCGTTTTTTCAATTCTCCTAACTTAATTTCTTTTTCTATGGCGATGAGGGCAGCCGGATATTTTTTTTTAATTAAAAGAAATTGAACAATGTTTTGACGCACCCATTCTTCCGGCGTAAGTAGCAGCCATTTTTTTCGTACCTGGTCAAAAATTTCGTTTATGCCTTGCCGTTGTTGTATTTTAATTTGATCTTTCGGGAATTCAATTTTTATCATTTGAGTTCGTACTATTTGCAGGAAGCGTTTTATTTTAAAGGTAAGCTGTAAATATTTTAATTGAATTCAAATGCTAATGGGTAAATTCGGATTGTTCGCAAAATTCGCGCAATTAGTGTCTTAAAATCGTATTTTTATCCATACCAAATAAAAGGTTAGCTTAACAGAGTTATGAAGACAAAAAAAGAGATTGTAAATAATTGGCTTCCCAGGTACACGGGAGAAAAACTGAATAATTTTGGCAAATATATTCTTCTTACCAATTTTAGCAATTACGTAAAAATGTTTGCCGATATTAATAATGTAAACATTGTGGGCGTAGAAAAAGCAATGGAATGTGCCACTGCTGATGATATTACGATAATTAATTTTGGAATGGGAAGTCCGGGAGCTGCAACCGTTATGGACTTGTTGAGCGCGATTGAACCCAAGGCGGTTTTGTTTTTGGGTAAATGTGGTGGCTTAAAAAAACGTAACAAAATCGGTGATCTGATATTGCCGATTGCGGCAATAAGAGGAGAGGGAACTTCCAACGATTATTTTCCGGCGGAAGTGCCTGCCTTACCGGCGTTTGCATTGCAGAAGGCCATTTCTACAACCATCAGGGATCATGGAGTGGATTATTGGACGGGAACTGTCTACACTACGAATCGCAGGGTTTGGGAACACGATGAAATTTTTAAAGCCTATCTCAGACGAGTGCGCGCCTACGCAGTGGACATGGAAACAGCAACAATTTTTACGGTAGGATTTTACAACAAAATTCCTACAGGAGCATTGCTGTTAGTGAGTGATTCGCCAATGGTTCCGGAAGGCGTAAAGACTACCGAAAGTGATGCAAGCGTAACAGCCCAGTTTGTTGAAATGCATTTAAAGATCGGTATTGAATCGCTTAAACAACTGATCAACGATGGATTAACGGTAAGGCATTTGAAATTTTAAGAAGAAGTTTTAAGTATTAAGTTTTAAGTAATAAACCAGTTAACCAATAAACCAATTAACCAATTAACTATTTAACCAGTTAACCCAATTAACTATTTAATCAATACCCCCAATTTGTCTTTTCCCCTGCTCCAAATAAAAAATTTAAGTGTTGATTTTACCACAGAATCAGGAATTACTTCCGCAGTAAAAAACGTTTCTTTCGAAATAAACCGCGGTGAAACCGTTGCTATTGTTGGCGAATCCGGCTCTGGCAAAACTGTCACATCTCTAACTATTTTGCAATTACTGTCATCTCCGCCGGCATCCTATCCGTCAGGTGAGATTCTTTTTTCTGCGGATGGAAAATCGCCGGTCAATTTGTTAAGACTCCCGGAGAAAGAACTTAGAAAAATCCGGGGAAATAAAATATCGATGATCTTTCAGGAGCCAATGACGTCGCTAAACCCGGTGCAAACCTGTGGTGCGCAGGTGATGGAGGCCATGAGAATTCATCATGGAATTTCTGAAAAAGAAGCGGCCGAAAAAACGATTGAATTGTTTCAGCAGGTTAAACTTCCGCAACCTGCGTCTATGCTTCACCGTTATCCTCATCAGCTAAGCGGCGGCCAAAAGCAAAGAGTAATGATTGCGATGGCTATGAGCTGCAATCCGGCCTTGTTAATTGCTGATGAGCCAACCACGGCGCTGGATGTTACCGTTCAAAAAACGATTTTGCAATTGATAAAAGAATTACAGGCGAAAGAGAATATGGGTGTGGTTTATATCACGCACGATCTTGGGCTGGTTGCTGAAATTGCGGATAAAGTGATTGTGATGTATAAGGGAAGCGTGGTGGAATACGGATCCGTTAAAGACATTTTTTTGAATCCCCAAAATGCCTATACTAAAGCATTAATAAGTTGCCGGCCTTCTGCTAATTCAAAGGGCACAAGGCTTCCCGTGATCAGTGATTTTTTAGGCAATGGAACCCGCGGGACAAAAAATGGCAATGAGTCGATTTCGGTTACCGAGCCGCAATCAGTAGTTAAAAATATTGTAACAGAACTTAGTAAGCCTCTTTTGCAGGTGGAGCATCTTAAAGTTTTTTTTCCTGTAAAGAGAAACTTTTTCGGCAAAGTGCTGACCGAGTTTAAAGCGGTTGATGATATAAGTTTCAAAGTGAACAAAGGAGAAACCTTAGGCCTTGTTGGTGAAAGTGGCTGCGGCAAAACCACACTGGGAAGATCTCTTATAAGATTGATCAAACCAACATCAGGCAACATAATATTTAACGGAAGAAACATTGCCCACATTCCGGATGAGGAAATGCGGAAAATGAGAAAGGACATCCAGATTATTTTTCAGGATCCGTATGGATCTTTAAATCCCCGGTTAACCATAGCCCAGGCCATCGGCGAGCCCATGAAAATTCACGAAATATTGCCTACAGAAAAGCAGCGCAGGGAAAAAACCGTTGAGCTGCTGGAAAAGGTAGATCTCAAACCGGAACATCTTAACCGCTATCCGCACGAATTTAGTGGTGGCCAGCGTCAGCGGATTTGTATTGCGCGCGCTCTGGGCCTTAATCCTGATTTTATCATTTGCGATGAAAGTGTATCCGCACTGGATGTTAGCGTTCAGGCCCAGGTTTTAAATTTATTAAATGACCTTAAAAAGGAACTTGGCTTTACGTGCATTTTTATTTCGCACGATTTAGGAGTAGTGCATTACATCAGCAACCGCATCATGGTGATGAACAAAGGAAAGATTGAAGAAACCGGCACGGCTGATGAAATCTATTACCATCCTAAAAAAGAATATACCCAGCGCTTAATTGCATCAATACCTAAAGTAAATTTTTAAAGCTATATCAATCGCCTTCAAAACGGTTGTAGTCGTTTTTTAGATAAAAATTTTTGCCGCTTTTGTGAGATGAGATTTCCAATTTTTTAAACTCTTTTTCGAACTGGTCTGATACCGGAGTTTCGTAGTCTAATTTTCTGTCTGAAAATTTCGTGTAGTCATCATTGGTATCTACGTCGGAAAGATTAGCGGGCTGCAGGCCGCTGAATGCGATTTTCCAGCTATCCTCTTTCTTAACGCGATACTTATAAAAGTAAACCATTCCTTTGCGCCCTCTGAAATCCGCAGGCACCGATGTTACCGATTCCAGAGAATCGATTTTGTCGAATTCTCCATTTCCAGCCAATACGCTTCTTGCCATTAATTGTTGTGTTTTATAGCTGGCGGGAAATTTTTGTTGCATGTTAATATCACACAGCGACTTAAAAAGAGATGCCCGGTATCTATCATTTTGCGCCAGCGTTTTTACAATGCTGTCGGGTACTTTCTGGTTATTTTTCAGCAGCAGCACTGCCGTTGATAATTGCAAACTCTGATCTTTGGAATAGAGCAACTTTTCAAAGAACTTTTGCACACCGGGCTCTTTATCAAAAAACGGAATCATCAGTCTTGCAAATTGATCAAGCCGGGAATCGGCATCATATCTTTCATCCCCGTCATCATCCCCATTATAATCCTCTTCATTTTTCTTACTTTCTTTTTTCATCAGATTTTCATCTTTGGCCTGTTGTTTTTTTAAAGCAATCTTCGCATCAAAATAAATGTTGGTATAAAAGTTTTTATAATCTTTTGCAGTGAGCAGATTACTGTCAACAAGTGTTACCAGCATCGAAGTAACTTCTTCTTTGTAATCGTCTATGCTTAAAAGATGAAGAATTTCCGGGAACAGTTTTTTTGCCAGTAACAAAGAATCATTCAGATTGGCAAAGAAGTTTGCATAATCATAACTGTTCTCAAACAATGGCGGATCTGCCATCATCAGCTCTTTTAATAATTTATACGAAGCTTCCGTTTTGTTTTTGGCAAGCGATTTAATTACAGCATTGGTGAAAGTGGCCGTGTCGGCGGTTTTTTCGTATATCTGTTTCAGTAGCCTTGTAACCTCTTGTTTAGGGCCATCGTCTTTTATGTAACCCAATTCACGGATCGAATTTACTTTGATGTCAAAATAATCCTTATCGCCATATTTTAAATTGTTAAGCAGCTTTTCAAATTTCGGAACATCCTTTTTTGAAAAATAAATGCTGGGAAAAGCGGTCATCGCCATCGCATGTGTTGCGCTGTCACTATTTATCAGATCATTAAAAAATTGATCAGTTTTGCTCGCATATATATTGAAACCAGAGGAATCTTTTTGCGGCCGGAAACTTGAAAAAAATGTTTTTACAAAATCGCTTTGTCTGCCGGAACTGTCGCCCATAGCGGCAATTCTATAAAATTTGTTACCGCTGTTTACCAGCATCCGGTATATTACGCGGGAAGTGTTTGTATCTGAAATGGTAAAGCGGTAAGCGATTGTTTGGTTGTCAATTACAGACGAATCAAACGATTTCAATATCATGTCGTCATCGTGCAAATAATCCTTTATTTCTTCCTTCACGAAATTGACACCATCCTGCATTTGAAAATATTTCGGAAGTTGCTGCATCGTTACCATTATTACTTCGCCCGTTTTCTCACTTCTGAAAGACGCATTTTTTTCTTTTGGAAAATAAGAATCCCGGTCGGCGCCATTGTAATAGTTATTGCCGGCAATGCTTTCGATCAATGCCCTGAAATTTTCTTCAAGCTCAGGTACCACCGGCGTTAACACGGTAAAGTGAAGAAATGTATCGGTAACCAATTTAGGCGCTTCATATTTAAACGGAGTTAACTCAAACGAAGAAAAGAAACTCGAGAAGTCTGCATTGGCACTTTTTCCCCGGGCCGCCAGTAAATAATAATGAGGGCCTTTAACAATGATTTTTACTTTGGCAAAGCTTCCGTCTTTTAATGTGGCGGCAGTTTCGAAAGAAGGATAAGGGTTAACTCCGTTTAACGTTTTTTGTGCTGGTTCTTTAATAAAATCAGACGTCTTAAAAGATTCGTTGACCAGCTTAAGATCGAAAGTATCTTCATCTAAAAAACTAAAATTATTTACCGTTTTTTTCATGATGAGATATGAATTTCCCGAGGCCTTGTCATTGGCCCCATATTCCCATCGGTCCATGCCATCGGTAATGGTGTTGCTAACCAACTGATGTGGCGCCTGGGGCAATTTAACTTTGAAGCCGCCTTGTTTCGGCTCAAAATTTACCCAGCCATTTTCCGGCGATTTTATCCTGATAGAAGAAAAATATTTTTCAGCCTCTGCGCCATTGGCATAAGTTTCTTTTGCGCTCATCTTAAATACCAGCACTTCATGTTGCGTTACAAAAATCTGGTAGCGTTGTATATCGCCACGGCGGGTTTTGTTAATGATATCAATGCCGTTATAACCGTTACGCTTAATCGCAGTTTTCTTAATGATCTTTCCCGGAATATTTTCATATAACAGGCTGTCTACTTTGTTATAAACCGATTGCTCGGTATTTCCGCTAAAGGCGCTGTAAGTTTTTACCCGTGTGGCTAAATAATAGGCTCCGTTGCTCATGTCGGCATACTGGCTTCTGTCCAGCCCGGAGTAATCGGTCGACATCTTATAAAGTTTGCCGGGCACGTCAACAGAAAATAAACTATCGCCGGATGTTTGTTGCGAAAAATTTACGGGCACCTTTTGCTTATCAATTTCGCTCTGTTGGAAAGTGTTTTTATACACGAGCTTAACAGGCCTTAAACGATAGCCTTTTTGCCGTAACAATTCTATAACTCCTTTCTCGCCGGGCAAATGCGCAGCGCCAACGCCAACAAATAATGAGTTCTTTTTTAAAATAGTGTCGATCGAATTTGCCTGGATCTCGTTACGTTTCAGAAGAAATTTATTTCTAAAGGCTTCTGATCCCAGCATAATAATTTCCAGCGAATCCAGCAGATCGAGATCGCCGCGGCGGTAAGCATCTTCCACTTTTTTTTCAATTTCATAGGGCGAATCATTTCCGGAATCATAGTTTTTCTTTTTTTCTTTGGCCATATCTGCGTAAGCCTCAAGAACTGTTTTTTCAGTAGCAAAATAATCTTCCACGCCGGTGGTAATCTTTCCTAATCTTTTGGCGGTTTGATAAATATAAAGATCTAAAAATGTGTCTTCTTCAAAATCTTCTTTTGCTTTGTAAGTACGGTATAAAAGGCCGTTTACAATAGTAGGTTCCGATTGTAATGCAGCTTTTAATTCGTCCTCATAACTATCGATCTTAAAAGATTTTTCGTTTAGATAATCATTGGCGGCGCCCTGGCTAAAATTTTTAAAATTCTTTTGAAGTTGATCAAGCTTCACCATTTCTACCTGCCACACTTCCGGGTTAAGTTCTATAGCAACCACATTTACATTTTGCAAGGCATAATAAAACGAATCCGCAAGATGAAAAACCATTTTACTGCTTACATGCATGGTTCCAAAAAGATAAGAAGGCTTTTTTAATCCGTTTCCGCTAATCTCCCATAAAAGTCCCTGGTATTTTTTATTTTGAGTCGATTGTGAAAATCCGGCAGCAGGTAAAATAATAAATCCGTAAAGGCTAAAAACCATCAATAGGTATTTCAATCGCATTTGCAGTTGTAATTAGTTATACTAAAGGTGCATATTAGCCAAGGTTCTACCAAATAAAATGTGCTGTCGGCGGTTTGAGATAAGTCAAAATATAGATTTTTATCTTTCTGCGCGAAGAAAAATTTTTAATTCTTATCTATCAGATACATAAAAGGTATATTTAACTTAACAAATCGGTTCTTCTTCGAAATTAAATATTACCTTTGCAGCCTTTAAAAATCATGCCGTAACATGATAAGTGGCCCAAACGGGTACGTATCTCTGTAAAAACTACAGTAAAGGCATGTGACAATTAACTTTTAAACTTATAATTGCACATGAAATTAAGTCAATTTAAATTTGACCTTCCTCTCAATCTAATTGCACAAAATCCGACCAAACGAAGAGAAGACAGCAGGTTGATGGTTATCGAAAGAGCCACCGGAAAAATTGAAAACAAACGCTTTAAAGACATTCTTGAATATTTTGACGACAAAGATGTTTTTGTGGTAAACAATACCAAGGTTTTTCCGGCGCGTATGTATGGCCGTAAAGAAAAAACCGGCGCTAAAATTGAAGTTTTTTTACTCAGGGAATTGAATAAACAAAACCGGCTTTGGGATGTAATTGTTGATCCTGCCCGTAAAATTCGCGTTGGCAATAAATTGTATTTTGGTGAAAACGATGAGCTGGTAGCAGAAGTTATTGATAATACCACCAGCCGCGGCAGAACGATCCGTTTTCTTTGGGATGGCACGGAAGAAGATTTTAGAAAAATGCTCTATTTTATGGGAGAAACGCCTTTGCCAAAATACATTAAGCGCAAACCCGACGAAGAAGATAAGGAAAGATACCAAACCGTTTATGCCAAACACGAAGGTGCTGTTGCTGCTCCTACAGCAGGTTTGCACTTTAGCCCGGAATTGATCAAACGCCTTGAAATAAAAGGTATTCGTTTTGCAGAAGTTACTTTGCACACCGGCCTTGGTACCTTCAGACCTATTGAAGTAGAAGATCTGAGCAAGCATAAAATGGATGCAGAATATTACCGTATCGAAGAAGAGGCCTGCCGCATTGTAAATAAAGCCAAAGAAACCGGCAATAGAATCTGCTCTGTTGGAACTACCACCATGCGTGCCATGGAAACTTCTTTTACGGCGCAAAAATTATTAAAACCTTCAGAAGGCTGGACCAATCATTTTATTCATCCGCCATACAATTTTAATATTGCCGATTCTTTAATCACTAATTTTCATTTGCCAAAAACAAGCCTTCTTATTATGGCTTGTGCCTTTGCGGGTTACGATCTTATTATGGAAGCTTACAAAAAAGCCATCAAAGACAAATACCGTTTCTTTAGTTATGGAGATGCAATGCTGATTATTTAATTTCATCAATGATATAATATTACAGGCCGTGTTTATCGCGGCCTTTTTTATTATCAGCTTTGGAAGAATTGTTTTGAGAATTAAATACTTAAGCAAGGATTATTTTTCGTCTTTGAAAATTTTGTAATTTAATAGTTTGTAGATTTGCTTTTTTCCAAAGCAAATTGCAATGAGTGCTGATAAGGCAAAAAATGTGCATACCACCTGATTCCAGGCCATCGAAACTGGAACCCTGGATTCGCGATTTTGCGACGCATTTAAAAACCAGCCCGGATAAAAATGTAGTGATCTATCCGGAAAGCTTCGGAACCGGATTTGCCCAGGTATATGGCATTGAGCCAGGCCTTACTTACCGTATTGTGGATTACCGCCTCAATACCGATTTTACTTTTGCCAGGGAGCCTGCAGATAATTATTTTCTGATCATTTATTTTTACCAATATGCCCATTGCAAAAAACTTTTGCTCACCATAAATCAAAGAGTGGTTATTGACAGTGAAGAAAGCGAATACAACACGTTAATAATGACCAACAGCCTTCTTTCACAAAAACTGGAACTTACCAAAGGCACTTACATAAAGGGTTTAACGATTCAGATAACGGAAGGCTGGCTCAAAAAAAAAATTGCGCATCCTAATACAGCCAATTATGCTTTATTTAAAGAGAGAGATGTTTTTCAAAGCCTCATTACTCCCAAATCGCAAAAATTACTAAACGAAATATTTTGTGACAGTTCTGCTTTGGCCGTGCCGCGATTGTATGTGGGTAACCGCGTGCTCAGGCTTTTAGAAGATTTTTTAGAGAATATACTTAAAAACGGCGTTTCAGCAAACGCCTTTCCCACCTCCGTAAAAGATTTTCAAAATGTGTTGAAAGTAGAATCGATGCTTCTTAAAAATTACAATACCGATTTTCCAAGCATTGAAAAACTGGCCCGCATTGCCCTGATGAGCGAAACCAAATTGAAAAATATTTTTAAGCGCGCTTTTGGCATGGGAATGTACGAATACTATCAAAAAAACAGGATGCATAAAGCCAAGGAATTGCTCAATACCGGCAAATATTCTGTTTCCGAAGTGGGAGCAATGATCGGCTATCAAAACCTTAGTAATTTTTCAAATTCCTTTAAAAAGGAATTTAATTATCTGCCGAAGGATTTTAATAAAATAGGATAATCCGCCCGCAAATCAAAAAATCTATAAAATGACTTATATAGATATTTCCTCACCCTATACGGTTAACTTCCTTATTTTCAAATAGTTATCTTTAGAGCTGATAATTGAATGGCCGCAATGCCAGTCTATGAAAAGCCCCAGATAAAAATCCAAGCCTCTAACGAGGCTTTTTTCTTGATAATTATCATTTAAATGTCGTTTACAAGCATTCCTTAATCCTTAACAAGTTAATTTTCAATTAAATAAACAATTAAATTTGGGTTTATAAATTGAATCTGGTTAAATGGTTTTCCAAATATCCTGAAGAAGAACTACACACACGCTTTGGCCATTAGAAAGATGTATTCCTAATTCCAATTGACCGCCAAATTTTTAAGCCCCTCTTTAGGGGCTTTTTATCTGTAATCACTACATGGTTTTATACACTCATTCACTTAACTTTGCAGCCCGTAAACAAAAAATATTATGAGTGGCGCTTTAAAAGAAGTTAGAAACCGCATAAAGAGTGTTCAGAGCACGCAACAAATTACCAAAGCTATGAAAATGGTGAGCGCTGCTAAATTAAGAAGAGCACAGGACGCTATCATTCAGATGAGGCCTTACGCCCAAAAGCTTCAGGAAATGTTAAGCAATATCATCAGCAATGCTGATGGAGATATTAATATGGCTCTTGCAAAAGAAAGACCTGTAGAAAAAGTGTTGATCATGGTAATTACCAGCGACAGGGGATTGTGCGGCGGCTACAACAGTAATCTCATAAAACTCGCCAAACTCGATATTAAAGAAAAATATGCTGCCCAATTTGCCAAAGGGAATGTAGAAATACTTCCTATCGGGAAAAAAGGCTATGAGCATTTCTCAAAAAATAAATATAAAGTAGTAGATAGTTATTGGAATATATTTTCTGACCTCAATTTTGAAAACGTGGCTGCTGCGGCAAAATATGCTATGGACGTTTTTGCCAGGGGCGAAGTGGATGCGGTGGAACTGGTATACAGCGAATTTAGAAATGCAGCAACCCAGGTGTTTATTTCCGAGCCATTTTTACCGGTTAAAAAAACTACACCTAAAAAAGGCCAGGCAAAAGCCGATTTTATTTTTGAGCCCGATAAAAATGTTTTGATACAGGAATTGATGCCCAAAATATTAAATACTCAATTGTATAAAGCAATGCTCGATGCCAATGCGAGCGAGCATGGCGCCCGCATGACTGCAATGGACAAGGCCACCGAAAATGCAAACGAGCTTTTAAAGGCATTAAAAATTAGTTACAACCGCGCAAGACAAGCAGCTATTACCACCGAGCTTACAGAAATTGTAAGTGGTGCGGCCGCGCTGCAAGGTTAATCTTTAATTATTTGATTGCATCGATCGGTTAAATAATTGCAAGCCAATTTAAAAATGGAGTTAAGCCTTATCATCCCACATATAGAAGCACTGATTTTTGCCAGCGAAAAGCCGTTGGGTATTAGTGAACTTACCGAACTGATCAACAATGCAATGGGATTTATTGAAGATCGTGCCACTGCGGACCAGGTTGAAGCTGCCGTAAATGCAATCAACGAAAAATACAACTCCGAATTTTATGCGTTCGAAATGGTTGAAAGTGGCGGAGGCTGGCAATTTCTTACTAAAAAAGAATATCATAAAACAGTTGCCCAGCTTTATGGCGATAAATTTTTGAAAAAATTATCGGTTGCCGCTATTGAAACACTTGCCATCATTGCCTATAAGCAGCCGGTAACCAAATCAGAGATCGAGCTCATCCGTGGTGTAAACTGCGATTATGCCGTTCAAAAATTATTGGAAAAAGAACTGATTGTTATTTCCGGAAGAAAAGAAGAGGCAGTAGGCAAGCCGCTCATTTATTCAACTTCAAAATCCTTTATGGATTATTTCGGAATTAATTCCGCGGATGATCTTCCTAAAATAAAAGAAATACTCGACCAGGAAATAATTGAAGCAACCCGGATTGAAAAAGAAGAGGATAAAGAAGTCGCAGAAGAGGAAATAAAAACGGACGCAGCAAACGCAGAAATTGCCGGTGATGAAATTTCAGATGCGGACATCGTTGAAGTGGAGATTGAAGAAAATTCGTTGGAAGATCAACCTGGCGATGATTCCGGAGAAGCACACGAGCGTGATGAAATAGCGTAAGAAATGCTGCCACGAAAGCGATTTTGTAGTATTTTCAATTTTTTCTGATTTCCAATGTATTTACTTTTTACTTTCTAATTTAATACAATGCCCGAGGCCTTATCGCATTCCCAACTAACTGCCATTGCTGATGAATTTGGAACCCCGCTTTATGTTTATCATGCCGAAAAAATTGCAGAACAATACCAAAAATTAACGGATGCTTTTGCGCAGCAGGATGTACTGTTTTTTTACGCCTCAAAAGCGCTTACCAATATTCATGTGCTTCAGTATATAAAGTCCATTGGCGCTAATATAGATTGTAGCTCCATTAACGAAGCCAGGCTGGCATTGCACGCCGGTTTTTCCCCGGAAAAAATTTTATACACCTCCAACAGTATTGCTTTCAGCGAAATTGAAGAAGCAAAAGATTTAGGTATTCATATCAATATCGACAGCCTTTCGAACCTGGAAAAGTTTGGGAAAAAATTCGGACATACTTATCCTGTAGGCATCCGGCTTCGTCCAAACATCCTGGCTGGCGGCAACCTTAAAATTTCTACAGGCCACGATAAAAGTAAATTTGGAATTCCTGTTGATCAGCTGAGCGAAATTTTAGCGTGCGTAGAAAGAAATAACCTGTTCATCCAGGGATTGCATATTCATACCGGCAGCGAAATCGACGATGTGGATGTTTTTGTAAAAGGCATCGAAAAAATATTCGACATCATTCCTCATTTTGATGAATTGGAGTTTGTGGATTTGGGCGGCGGATTTAAAGTTCCGTATAAAAATGGCGATTCAGAAACAGATATTCAGCTGCTTGCGCAAAAGGTGAAAGAAGCATTTGCAGATCATCCAAACCCGGGCAATAAGCCGCTGCAAATATGGTTTGAGCCCGGCAAATTTTTAGTGAGTGAAGCGGGTTATTTTATTACTCAGGTGAATGTCTTAAAAGAGACTTCCTCCACCGTATTCGCCGGAGTTAACAGCGGTTTCAATCATTTGATACGGCCTATGTTTTATAATTCTTATCACCGCATTGAAAACATCAGCAACGAAAACGGGCCGCAAAAAATCTACACGGTGGTAGGCAATATTTGCGAAACCGACACATTTGGCATCGACCGCAAGATCAATGAAATAAGAGAAGGCGATTATCTTGTATTTTACAACGCAGGTGCGTATGGTTTTGAAATGTCTTCCAATTTTAATTCGCGTTTAAAGCCCGCTGAGGTTTTGGTAAAAGACGGAAAGCCTACGCTGATAAGAAAGAGAGATGTATTTGAAGATTTGTTAAAAAACCAGGTGGATCTTTAAGCATACACACTGGTTGGCACTAGCAATTGCTGCTTAATTTGTATTGAAATCTGAACAAGAAAAAATGGATAAAATTTTGATCGTTGGAGGCGGAGTTAATGGTTTATGCTCCGCCTATTATCTTCAAAAAAGAAACTATGAAGTAACCGTTATCGACAGTGGCGATATTTCAGATAATTGTTCTTTTGGAAATATGGGTTTTTTATCGCCAAGCCATTTTGTGCCGCTTGCCTCGCCGGGTGTGGTAGCCGAAGGAATCAGGCATATGATGAGCAGCACCAGCCCGTTCTACATGAAACCCAGGCTCAACCTGTCTTTCCTTAAGTGGGCATTAAAATTTTATAAAAACAGCACGCAAAAAACAGTTGATAAGAATGCACCGCATCTCAGCGAAATCTTAAATCTCAGCCGCAGGCTGATGAATGAAATAAGAAACGACATAGGCGATGTTTTTGATATGGAAGAGATCGGTTGCATGATGATGTGCCATTCTAAAAAGGCGTTCGAAGACGAACTAAAGGTTGCTGCTGCGGCTGAAAAATTTAAACTTAATGTTGAAGTGTTGAACAGGCACGAATTACAACAGAGAGAGCCGGACGTTGAGCTGGATATTTATGGAGCGGTGTTATTTAAGGACGACGCGCATATTCACCCGGGTAAGTTTATGGTGGCCATGAAAAATTATTTGGAGAAAAAAGGGGTCGATTTTCAGTTGAATACTACCGTGACCGGCTTCGTCAAAAGTGGAAAAACTATAAAATCGGTTATCACAGATAAAGGTGAATTCACCGGAAAAGAAATTCTTCTTAGCCCCGGAAGCTGGCTACCGCAACTCGCAAAAATGCTGGGAATTACTTTGTTGCTCGAAGGCGGAAAAGGATACAGCTATACTTATGATTATGTAGAAAAAAATATTCGTTATCCTGCGATATTGGTAGATGGCCGCTGCGCCATTACACCGTGGAAACATAGACTTCGCATTGGTGGAACCATGGAATTTAGTGGTATCAACAACAAGGTATTGACCAACAGGATGCAGGGCATCTATAATTCGATCAAACAATTTTATCCGGGTTTAAAAGTAGATTTTCCTCCTGCGGATAAAATCTGGACAGGCCTTCGCCCCGTTACTCCGGATGGTTTGCCTTACATTGGAAAGGCAGCCAACTTTGATAATTTATTAATCGCTGGCGGCCATGCGATGCTTGGCATTTCTGAAGGCGCTGCAACCGGTCAAATCATCAGTGATATTGTAGCCGGAAAAAGTACCGCGATTGATATTACTCCCTTCCGGGTAGAGCGATTTTAAAATTACACCTGCCGCATAAGCCAAAATATAGTTTTTATATGTTTGGATCGTTTGTCAAATAAATGCGTATAACCATCAATGTTATATTTCGGTATTATTTAAATTTTGCCCTATCGGCTTCTATCTTTTTATAAAACATTTCATTAAATTTTTCATTGGCGCCCTTCATAATAATGATGAGGCTGCCTTTTTCGCGCGCATATTCGTTGGTAACGCTATCGCTTAGAATAACGGATCTGAAATCTTTTAAAAAGTCATGCTGCATTTCCTGCTGATCATCGGTTACTAAAATCAAATTGTCAATGTGTACCGGGTGAGGCAACCAATATAAAAAGCTGGCGTTATTACTGTAGGCTACCGGAAGGTCGTATTTTTTTGCATAGAAGTTTACGGCGCCTGCCTGGCCATAATTATCACAAAAAATCATCGTTTTGGATTTTTCCTCATCACTTAAAGAAGCATATGCTTTGGCCGTTTTTTGAGCAATTTCTTCCCATCCCAGCATGTCGGCAAAATCCTGTGGCAGCGGGTGATCTTTCAAATCTTCCCACCTTAATGATCCTGTTTTATCAAGATGCCTTTTCTTATAATAGTTAGCCAAAGCCGCAGGCTTTGCAACCGGCAACAACAGCGGAATAATCAACGTTCCGAAGGCAATCGGGAATATGATAAGAACATACCTCAAGACTCTGTAACGAGCCACGGTAAATCGTTCCAGGTGATAAGCGCCAAACGCAAACAATATCGGGTATGCACCCAGCGAATAATAGCTTTTTCCCTGGAAGTAAAGTAACAGCAGCAGTGTGAACATATAAGCCCATGCAAACACACGGTACCTTCCGCCTTCCTTAAAAATGGTAAAATACAATCCCGCGATCCATATAAAAACGCATGGCAAATTCATCAGCAACTGATCAATTAAAAAACTGGGTCGGCTTATATATTGCAGTTGCGTTCTTTTTAATTCGTCCATGTGCACCAATACCGGAAAATGGTGATTGTATTGCCACGCAAGATTGGGTAGAAAAATCAGAAGCGCTATCAGCGCAGCAGCGTAAAGATGCTTGTTTAAAAAAATCTTCCGATGCCGCGTAACCAGCAGGCTGGCCATAATAGCAATGATGAAGAATGCAATGGAGTATTTACTGTTCATTCCCAGGCCTGCACTGATGCCTAAAACATAAAGCCATTTATTTTTTTCAGTTTGAATATAACGGATAAGGCTAAACGCAATCATTGTCCAAAAAAACACGTCTAAAAAGTTGGGCTGAAATAAGAAATGGATGCGCAAAAAAGCGCCAAAAACAAAAGGTAAAAAGGCAAGAAATAGTGCAAAAGCTCTTCCTCCAAAAGATAAAATCGTTTTTCCTACGATAATATAAGTGAGTGCGCCAAATAAAGATGGCCATAATTTGAGCCAAAAAAAACCGGCTCCAAAAAGATTGGTAAGCCACGCAAACACTGAAAGAAGCGGTGGTATTTCCATGAAACCCCAGGCCATATGATGCGCTTCTGCCACATATAAAAACTCGTCCCGATGCGGCTCATAAGCACTATTTTGCAGGAGAAACGGAAGAATAAATTTTATCAGTGCCAGCAGATACAGCAGCGTGTGGTTTTTCTTCATTAAAATTTTTTGGAAAGATACATGCGTTACACAAAATAATAGTGATTTTTGCTTTTGATATAAGCCGGAATATAGATTTGATTGCTTTTGAAAAACCGACGTTTAGTTTAATAAAAAAATAATTTTTAAATAGAACGACTATGGAAAAAATACAAATTTTAGGCATCGGCCGCGATCCTGTGGTGCTGCAACAACTGTTGCGTTTTATTAACGAAAATCCAAAGTGGGAAGGCACAGGAACGGTGGATGATGAAAGTGCCATAGAAATTTTTCATCAAAGAAAATACGATATCATTTTACTGATCGATCCCATCGAAGAAGCATCAGAGAAAAAATTCAAATCTCTTTTTGCCTTTAATAATAACGACCTGATTTTTATTCATCATACGGGAAGTTCCACGGGCTTACTGGCAAGTGAAATTCAGGAAGCGCTGGACAGTACAAAAAGTAAGATCAGTATAACTGACGACATCTTCAAAGAAAAAACGAACGGCCAAAAAATTAATGATTAACGGTGCAAGCTGAGTAAAGAACCACATGAATAATCTCAATCCGGCAAAATACAGAATCAATTCTATCGATATTCTTCGCGGCCTTGTGATGATCATTATGGCGCTGGATCATACGCGTGATTTTTTTCATGTGGCTTCAGATCCAACCAATTTAGCAACTACCACACCCATTTTGTTTTTTACACGCTGGATCACTCATTTTTGCGCGCCGGTTTTTGTTTTCCTATCAGGCACTTCGGCCTTTCTTTCAGGAAGAAAAAAAACAAAAAGGCAATTATCTGCTTTTTTGTTTTCAAGAGGTCTTTGGTTGATTGGTATTGAACTGGTTGTTTTTAATCTGATCCTTACGTTCGATCCGGCTTACAGTTTCATTACAGTGCAAATACTTTCCGTTATCGGGTTTTCAATGATGATCCTGGCGGCAATGATCTGGCTGCCGGTTCGGGTAATATTTTTTGTTGGTTGCATTATGGTATTTGGTCATAATCTTTTGGATAAATTCGATTTTACTCAGCCAGGCGCCACGCCGCTCTGGTGGGGATTTTTGCACCAGCAATCTTTTTTTCCATATGCCAACAACCGGCTTTTTGCAATCCTCTATCCATTGGTACCATGGCCCGGTGTAATGATGCTGGGTTATTGTCTTGGTACTTTATATGTTAAGGAATACAATGCACAACAACGACAAAAGATTTTATTGCGTTTAGGCATTATTGTTACATTGTTTTTTGTTGGTGCTGCGATTGAGCAATTTGTATGGAGATCCTTCGCGCTGGGGCGTACAAAGGAACGCCGCTACTACGGTTATTTCATTTTTTAATGTAACAAAATATCCGCCTTCGCTGCTTTTCTTAAGTATGACGCTGGGGCCTGCTTTGATAATGCTTTCAATTCTCGAGAGAAAAAAAGGCCGTTGGACCAACATTGTTTCGGTTTATGGAAGAGTGCCTTTCTTTTATTTTTTGGTTCATTTTTTCATCTTGCACTTCATTGTAATGATCTTGTTTTTTTTAAACGGGCACAGCTTATCTGAGGCGAATACGGGCTTGATTCATTTTCATCCGGATAGTTTTGGATATTCGTTGGGCGTGGTTTATTTAATCTGGATCGCAGTGGTAGCTGGCATGTACCCGCTGTGTAAAAAATACGACCGCTTAAAATCTTCGCACAAAAGATGGTGGCTCAGTTATTTGTAAGGTAAAAAAGTGGTGGCTTTGCAAAAGCGAATTCTGGCAATTATCCCAATCCAACTTCTGTATGCCTTGCCGGAATTTCCACATCGGAAAATCCTTTGCTGATGAGCCGATTTTTAAAATCTATCTGCACATCATATTCGCCGTGCACTAAAAATAATTTCTTTACCTGCTTCGGATCCTGGCATGCCAGCCATTGGCTTAAGTCATTGTAATCGCCGTGGGCACTCATGCTTTTTATTTCGCCAATTTCTGCATGCACTTCATGCGGTTGCCCGAAAATACCCACTTCCTTTGGATGCAATTTTAATCTGCCACCTAAAGAGTTGGGCTCGCAATAGCCGGTCATCAAAATAGAATTACGGCTGTTTTCTATATTATTGCTTATATGATGCTTAACGCGCCCTGCTTCTGCCATTCCGCTTGCAGAGATAATAACCATCGGATCTTTGCGGTAGTTGAGCGACTTACTTTCTTCAACGGATTTTACAAATTTTAAACCTTTAAAATTGAAGGGATCCTGGTCGTTCAGTAATAATTTTTGCACTCTTGAATTAAAATACTGAGGATAGCTTTCTATAACCTGCGTTGCTTCAAAGCTCAACGGGCTATCAACGTAGTAAGGAAGATCGGGCAACCGGTTTTCATTTTCCAAACGATTTAATTCAAAAAGAATTTCCTGCGTACGCCCAACACTAAATGCCGGGATAATCAGTTTTCCTTTTTTCTGAAGGCAGGTTCTTGTTATCCAACTCAGCAGCTCGTCTTCGGTGCCACTAATTTCTTCATGCAATTTATTTCCGTAAGTAGATTCCATAATAATGTAATCTGCCTGCGGAAAATTTTCTGGAGATTTTAAAATAATATCGCGGTAACGCCCAACATCGCCTGAAAATGTAAGATGCGTTTCTTTTCCATTTTCATTGATCTTTAAATGTACCGTTGCGCTTCCAATGATGTGTCCTGCATCAAGATACATGAGTTGCACATTTTCATCAATGGTAAACCATTTTCCATAATCAACAATTACAAAATGATCAACCGCTCTCTTAGCATCTTCCATAACGTACAACGGCGAAATGTAAGGCTTGCCCTGGGCGGCACGCGTTTTGTTCAAAAATTTTAAATCGCTTTCCTGTATACCGGCGCTGTCTGCCATAAGTATCGCTGCAAGATCTTTTGTTGCAGGTGTGGCGTAAACCTTGCCAGTGTATCCATCTTTGATAAGCTTGGGGATTAACCCGCAATGATCGATGTGGGCATGCGAAAGAATCATATGATCTATCTCCGCAGGAACAAAACCAAAATCCCTGTTGAGCACATCAGTTTCTTTGCCCAGCCCCTGGTACATTCCGCAATCAAGTAAATATTTTTTACCATTGTTAAGAGTTAGCAAATGCTTTGAACCGGTAACTGTGCGCGCGGCGCCATGGAAGGCTATTTTCATAAATGTAATTTAGAAACTGGTGAAGAAAAATAAAGTTAATGAAATTGCAGCGTTATTTGATAGTCGTTTTAACAGTATGGCATAAACGTTTATTTTTAAAAGTGCACATGGTTTGATAAAAGCACTTTCATGCCTTCGCTTTAAAAGACCAGGTGAATAAAAACTCTGCAATTAGCTCGCCGTTTGCATTTTTTCCGATGCTTTTTACAGTGATCGATTTTCCTTCTTTGCTATGGCTGGCTTCATCTACTGTGCTTGCTATTTTTAATCCTTCTTCGCAGGTAAAGAAAGTAGTACCGGTAGCTTTTTTAAAATAATTTGCCTGCATATTCGTAACCAGCATTGATATTGCTGGCTGCTTTTTATAAACATTGGCCATTGCCAAAGTGCCCGTGCTCATTTCGGCAGCCATTGCAAGCGAAGCAAAATACGTAGACCTAAAGGGGTTTTTAGTAAGCCATTTATAAGGAACCGAGGTGACGCATTTTTCGTTGGAGAACTCGATTATTTTTACTCCTGAAAAAAAAGCCGCAGGCAATTTATAAAGAAGATACAGCCTGAATTTAAAACCATGGTTTACCAAATCGGAAAATGTATTTTTTGACGGCATGATTTATTTTTATGCGAAGTCTTTCAAGATACAAATACCAATCTTCTTATAAGCGAAAAAGTAGAATTTCCGTTTTTTTTATAGAAGAACCAATGCCACTAAAAGAGGAGACAAGCCAAAAAATAGTAAACCGGTTTTTTTAAAGTAAAACAATTAGTTGTTACTCATGCCCAACTGAGCATACACTTTTTTGAGTAGATTTTCCACATCAAAAGGCTTCGCTATAAAATCGTCTGCGCCGTAATCAGAAATGGTAGCAGCTGCTCCCGGGTGGGCCGAAAACATAATCACCGGAATGTGTTTCGTAGTTTCGTTGGCCTTTAATTGTTTGCAGATCGATCGGCCATCATGCCCCGAAATAAGTACATCTAATAAGATAAGATCTGGTTTAAAAGAATTGATTTTTGGAAAAGTATTTTCGCCTTTGGCAGTCACCTCTACATCAAATCCTTTCATTGATAATAAAACCTCCATTACGGATAAGATATCAATATCATCATCAACAACTAAAATTCTGGACATTGTATTTTAATCAGTTTTGTGAAACAGGAAATTGAAATTTTTATCGCTTCTTCTATTCAGTTCTTATCAATCAATTAAAAAATTAAAGCTGATAAAGCTCATTTATAATACATCAACAATAACGCTAATTTTTTTTGTTTGGTATCTTTTTTTGACCAAACTGTAAATTTTTCAACCGCGGTTTCATTCTTTGTGCCTTCGGACGCAGAATTTTTTTGCCTTCAATTCGGAAAGATAAAAACCGGGTCCTTCATAATGAACCCGATTTTTATATTTTGAGTTTTATGGCATCAAACTTTGTTCCTAAAATGGAAGATGTGCGGCAAACGCTTATTTTATTTAGCCGTTGCCATTAATTTTTTACGCAGATTGTCATCTATTGCTTCCAGAAATTCTTCTGTGTACAAGTAGTCGGTTCCGTGCGAAACCTTATTACCACTGATACACACGGCAAGGTCTTTTGTCATTTTGCCACTTTCAACCGTTTCAATACAAACCTGCTTCGAGCGCGTTTGCAGAAATCAATTAATTCTTGATTACTGTCTAATTTTCCTCGGAATGCCAGGCCTCTTGTCCATGCAAAAATGGAAGCGATGGGATTGGTTGAGGTGGGATTTCCCTTCTGATGTTCCCGATAATGCCGGGTAACGGTTCCATGCGCCGCTTCTGCCTCCATAGTTTTTCCATCGGGCGTTACCAATACAGAAGTCATTAATCCAAGCGATCCAAAACCCTGCGCCACGGTATCACTTTGCACGTCACCATCATAATTTTTACAAGCCCAGACAAAATTACCGTTCCATTTTAAAGCACTGGCCACCATATCATCAATCAGGCGGTGCTCATAAGTGATACTCTGCTTCATCGAACTGAGCTTTAAATTCATTTTCATAGATGTCTTGAAAAATATCTTTAAATCTTCCATCGTATTTTTTTAGAATGGTGTTTTTGGTAGAAAGATAAAGTGGCCATTTTTTACTTAGAGCCATATTGAAACAGCTTCTTGCAAAGCCTTCGATACTTTCGTCGGTATTATACATGGAAAGTGCAACGCCATCGCCTTTAAAATCATACACTTCAAAAACCTGCGGGGCGCCGCCATCTTCAGGTGTAAAGGTCATGGTTAATTTTCCTTTTCCTTTGATAACGGTATCTGTAGCGCGGTACTGATCTCCAAACGCATGACGGCCAATAATGATAGGAGCCGTCCAGTTGTTTACCAGGCGCGGAATATTTTGCATTACAATTGGTTCGCGAAAAACAGTTCCATCAAGAATGTTGCGGATAGTGCCATTCGGGCTCTTCCACATTTGTTTTAAATTGAATTCTTTTACACGCGCTTCATCAGGTGTAATGGTGGCGCATTTTATTCCTACACCATATTCTTTAATTGCATTGGCAGCATCAATGGTAACCTGGTCGTTGGTTTCATCGCGATGCTCAATTCCCAGATCAAAATATTTTATTTCAACATCAACGTAAGGAAGTATCAGTTTGTCTTTAATGAATTTCCAGATAATTCTTGTCATTTCATCGCCGTCAAGTTCCACTACAGGATTGGCTACTTTAATTTTTGTCATTCTTAACTTTTATAAATTTTTAAGGAAGTGTGTTTTGCAATATTATCAAAATCTTTGTCATTATGGAACAAAGGGAAATTATTATGAATGCAGATTGATGCAATAAGGCAGTCATTAGCTTTTCTTATTGTAACTCCTTTCCGTTTTAATGCTCTGTATAATTCTGCTGCCTTTATTGAAAATTCATAAGGCTCATAGTCAAAATAATCTAAACCCTTTAGATTTTCTTTTATAAGATTATAAAATTTATCATCTTCTACACCTTGTAACACTTCCTGCATGATTATAGGAAGTATTGTTATTGGAGAATCAACCGGATTCGAAAGTAGAAGCGTCCGTAGATACACAATTTGAGAGGAAGTTTTTTTATTAAAAAAGTCAATCCAAACAGAACTGTCAACTATAAGTTTAGGCATTTCTCCTCATTTTATCTAAATCTCCAACCCATTTTACTTTTCCTTGTAACGATAACAGTTTGAGCCTCATTTGATATTTTACATATTCATTGAGAGCCTCATTAATAATTTCTTTTTTAGTTTTTAATTTGGAATACTTAAGTGCTTTTTTCATGAGCTCATCGTCGATTTCAATATTTGTTCTCATGGCTAATAAAATGTTTATACACAAATATAACCAAATTGATACACATCAAAGAACCTACAAATTCTTAATGATTGCATCCCCAAATTCGCTCGTCTTCAACAATTTTGCACCTTTCATCAGGTTGTAAAAATCTATAGTAACAGTTTTATTGCGGATGGTTTTTCCAACCGCATTGGTAATCATTTCCGCGGCATCTCTCCAGCCCATATATTCCAGCATCATTACGCCACTTAAAATTAATGACGAAGGATTCATACTGTTGGTATTGGCAAATCTTGGCGCGGTACCATGTGTTGCTTCAAATACGGCATGGCCGGTTAAATAATTAATATTTGCGCCGGGTGCAATGCCAATTCCGCCAACCTGGGCAGCCAGGGCATCGCTGATATAATCGCCATTCAAATTCAATGTAGCAATGATGGAATAATCCTGGGGTGCCAGTAATGCCTGTTGTAAAAAATTATCGGCGATGGCGTCTTTGATAATTACTTTGCCGCCGATTCCGGCAATGCGCATGTCTTCATTCGCCACTGCTTCGCCGCGTTCTTTTTTAGTGGCTTCCCATTGATTCCATGTGTAAACATTGTTTTTAAATTCACGCTCCGCCAGTTCATAGCCCCAGTTTTTAAAAGCACCTTCAGTAAATTTCATGATGTTGCCTTTATGAACCAATGTAACCGAAGGAAGCTTGTTTTCGATCGCATATTTTATCGCTGCGCGAATTAATCTCTCGGAGCCATCTTTACTTACCACTTTTATACCGAAGGAAGTTGTTTCCGGAAAGCGTATTTTTTTTACATGTAAGTCATTTTGTAGAAAATCCAATAATTTTTTTGCATCAGGTGTGCCGGTCATGTATTCAATACCTGCATAAATATCTTCCGTATTTTCCCTGAAAATAACCATGTTCACTTTTTCCGGCTGCCACATAGGAGAGGGCACTCCCTCAAAATATTTTATCGGCCGCAGGCAAACGTACAGATCAAGATCCTGGCGCAGCGCCACATTTAGGCTACGGATACCGCCGCCAACAGGCGTTGTTAACGGGCCTTTGATAGAAATAACATATTCCCGGAACGTTTCCATGGTTTCTTTTGGCATCCATTCGCCGGTCTTGTTAAACGCTTCTTCACCCGCCAGAACTTTCAGCCAGCTGATTTTCTTTTTTCCCTGGTAGGCTTTTTCTATTGCTGCGTCAAAAACACGAACACTTGCTTCCCAGATATCCGGTCCGATGCCGTCGCCTTCTATAAAAGGAATTGTTGGATTGTCGGGCACGATTAATTGTCCATCCGCGCTCATTGAAATTTTTGCTGTCATACTATTATTTTTTTTGCCACGAATTACACGAATTTTTACGGATTAGGTATCCAATTATCTTGAGATAAATTCTTTATGGAATTCGTAATTATTGTTCTTTACTTTTTTCTTCCTTATTTTTTATTTCTCATTTCTTATTTCCAGGCTGCAATTCATCCACTCATTATCAAAACTTACTCCTTCATATTTCTTATAAAAATTAATCGCGGGTTTATTCCATTCCAACACCTGCCAAATCATTCCGGATAATTTTTTTTCTTTCGCTTCTTTTATTAATTCATCAAATAATAATCTGCCGATTCCTTTACCACGCCATTCTTCTGTAACCAAAATATCTTCCAGATACATTCGTTGTCCTTTCCAGGTAGAATAACGGATATAATACAAAGCAAACCCGATTACTTTATTTTCCGCTTCCGCTACAAACGCCCACCACACCGGATTTTCGCCAAAACCACTTTCTAAAAAATGATCAAAGTCAACCGTTACTTCATCCGGTGCTTTTTCATAAACCGCCAGTTCTTTAATGAGTTCCATCATGGCCTGGCAATCATTTTCTGAGGCTCTTCTTATAGAAGCCGCACTCAGCTTTTCTGTAATGGCAGCGCCACTGTTCAGTTCTTCGATTTTCTTTTCTTTATTCATACTTTAAAACAATTCTGATTTAAAAGGTTTCTTCCTTTCTTATTTCTTATTTCTTATTTTTTTATTTCTCACTTCCCGGCCGCCTGTTCCAGGTCACTTAGTATATCTTCAATGTTCTCAATCCCCACACTCATTCTGATCAATCCATCTGTAATACCATATTTTTCCCTGTCGGCTTTGGGTACGCCGTAATGCGTCATGGATGCAGGATGCGACAGGAGTGTATCGCAGGTTCCCAAAGAAACTGCTCTTACGCACATTTGCAGTTTATTAATAAATTTTTTGCCGGCTTCCAGCCCGTCTTTCATTTCAAAGCTTAGCATCGGACCAGGATGTTTCATTTGTTTTTTAGAAGTTGCATGATCTGGGTGAGATGCCAAGCCAAGATAATTTACTTTGCTGATGGCAGCATTTTGCTGAAGGAATTCGGCAACCTTCATTGCATTGTCGCAATGGCGCTCCATTCTTACTTCAAGTGTTTTCATGCCTTGTGCTAATAAAAAAGCGTCAAATGAATTGGTATTTCCGCCCAGCAGCCGGTGCACTTTTTCCATGCGACCCTCCATCAATTCAATATCTTTTCCCACCAACGCGCCACCAATTGCGGTGCCGTGGCCATTTAAAAATTTGGTGGTGGAATGAACGACAAAGTCAACTCCATATTTGAAAGGCTGTTGCAAATATGGAGTGGCGAATGTATTATCTACGGCTACAATTAAATGATGCTGTTTGCCGAGTTTAGTGAGCTCTTCAATATCTACGCACTGAATGGTAGGATTGGCCGGGGTTTCAAGATAAAGCATTTTTATTTTAGAATCCTGCTTCATCATTTCCTCAGCTTTGTTTAGGTCCCTCAAATCAACAATTATTGCTTCAATTCCTAATCCGGGAAGTACTCTGTTCATTAATTCCTGCGAGCCTCCATATAATGAATAATGAGATAAAATTTTATCTCCGCTTTTTAAATTGCCCAGCATCAAAGTGCTGATAGCTGCCATTCCGCTTGCATGAACGCGGGCTTTTAATTGTAATGGCTGCTTATTTTCGGTGAGTCCGAAACTTTCGAGCGCGGCTATTTTATCTTCTACTTCCTTCATACTCGGATTGCCCCATCGGCTGTAGATATACCCGTTTTCTTCTCCGCTAAAGCGGCGCATGCCTTCTTCTGCTGTGGCAAAAACGTAGGTGCTGCTCGCATAAATTGGCGTTAAATGAGCATTGTTTTCTTCTGTATCGTGGCCGGCATGGATGGCCGCAGAACCAAATCCTTTCAATTGTTTTTTTTGTGAGGACATATGATAATTTAATAATCCGAAATTAAGAATGTTGCAAAAATAGGCAAAAGAGAGGGTGATCGAAGAGATGTTGATTACTGAATTGGTAAATAATTGCTGAATTGTTATATCGTTATATTGCTGAATTGTTATATTGTTGGATTGCCGTAATGCTTCAACAATTGAACAAAGGATTACCGCGTAGTTTAAGCGTTATAAGCCATTTTGTAGATTTTGTCTATAAAAACATTTTGTTTTCGGACTGCAGATTCGCTGTTATAAATTTTTATCTGTAAAATTCCTGCAATAAGTTTTGATCATGTCTCTTACTTCCCTGAACTTTTCCATAATCGCTTCTTCACTGCCTTGTGCTTTGGCAGGATCAGGAAAATTGTGATGAAATTTTTTTGCTGTTGAAGGAAAGTAAGGACATCTTTCGTTGGCATTATCACAAACGGTTATCACGCAATCAAAATCAATGTTACGATACTCATCTACATTATTGGAAGTATGATGTGAAATATCAATGCCGTCTTCTTTCATTATAGAGATGGCCCGCGGATTTACACCGTGCGTTTCAATGCCTGCAGAATATACTTCGGCTTTGCCGTTGGCAAAATGTCTTAAATAACCTTCTGCTATCTGGCTGCGGCAACTGTTGCCGGTGCATAGAACCAATATTCGTTTCATTTTGATATGGTTTGTCTTTATTATTTTTTATTCAATTGTTAGAATTATCGGCGTAAAGGGTTTTAGTATTTGCAACCTTAAATCTCCTTAACCGGAGAATAATATTTTCTTCTTAACCAAAACGCCACATTCACCAATGCAATTAAAGCAGGAACTTCCACTAATGGCCCAATCACACCTGCAAATGCTTGCCCCGAATTAATTCCAAATACACCTATAGCCACTGCAATTGCTAATTCAAAATTGTTTCCTGCGGCAGTAAATGCTATTGAAGCATTCGTTGAATAATCAGCTCCCATCTTTCTGCCAATTAAGAAACTGACAAAAAACATGAGCACGAAATAAATTACTAATGGTATGGCAATTCTTACAACATCCATTGGTATTTGCACAATCAATTCACCTTTTAAACTAAACATAACAACGATCGTGAAAAGTAACGCTATCAATGTAATTGGTGAAATTATGGGAATGAACTTTTTCTCATACCATTCTTCACCCTTTAATTTTATTAAAGAATACCTGCTTATAATTCCTGCTGCAAATGGAATTCCCAAATAGATAGCAACGCTTTCTGCAATTTGTCCAATGGTAATGTTAACTTCTGAACCTGTAATGCCAAATAACGGAGGAAGAACTGTTATAAACACATAGGCATAGACGCTGTACAATAATACCTGGAAAATACTGTTCAGCGCAACTAGACCCGCTGCATATTCCCGGCTTCCTTCGGCTAATTCATTCCAAACAATTACCATAGCGATGCACCGCGCGAGGCCAATGAGAATTAAGCCTATCATATATTCGGGATAGCCATGTAAAAAAACAATGGCCAAAATAAACATCAGAATCGGGCCAATTATCCAGTTAAGTAATAATGAAACACCTAATACTTTTGTGTTTTTAAAAACCTCACTCATTTTATCATACTTCACTTTTGCAAAAGGCGGATACATCATTAAGATGAGGCCGATAGCTAAAGGAATATTTGTTGTGCCTGACGAAAATGAATTTATAAAAGCTGAAGATGACGGGAAGAAATAGCCGATACTGACACCAATTGCCATTGCCAAAAATATCCAAAGGGTTAAATATCTATCTAAAAAACTTAATTTCTTTCTTTCATTTGCCGGTGCGCAATTGTTTGCTGACATATTTTTCTACTTATTAAATACCAATTAATTTACTTCTCCTTTCCATTAAAATAGTATCCCTCCATTTTCCATTCATTTGCCCGATTTTTTCTCTCGTGCCGAGTATACGGAAGCCACACGCTTCGTGGATTTTAATGCTGGCTATATTTTCAGGAAAAATTCCTGCCTGCAATGTCCAGATGTTATTGGCTTCACTTTCTTCAATCAGCTTTTGAAGTAATTGTTTTCCCAAACCTTTTCCTCTTGCCTTATCACTCACATACACACTTACTTCTGCTACGCCTGCATATACACATCTCCCTGAAACCGGCGTGAGCGCTGCCCAACCTAAAATTATCCCATCTTCTTTTGCTATTATCCTGCTATGGCCGAGATGCCCGTTATTCCATTCCTCCCAATCGGGCGCTTTCTGCTGAAATGTTGCATTACCTGTGGCAATACCTTCTTCATAAATTTGTTTTACCGCATTCCAATCATCAGGCAGCATATTATGTAGCTTTATCATGGTAAATAATTTAACGATCAATTGCAGCAGCCTGGCTCACAACAAGCATCTTTTGTATTCAATGGTTTTTCTGCATATACGGTGATACTAAAAATTCCCGTGCCGGAATTTTTAAAACTCCTGATCTCATCTTCAGATAAGTAATTTTGTAGAATATCGTCAGGCACTACAATGGCTTTTTCTTTTTGAATATTTATGTTAGTAAAGCCATTTGTTTCTATCAATTCCAGGTACACTTGTTTTTGAACAGCGCCTGAAACGCAGCCTGCGTACATTTCTGCCGCATTTTTTATATTCGACGGAAGTTGGCCATCCAACACAATATCAGAAATACTAAAATGACCGCCTGGTTTTAATACCCTGAAAATTTCTTTGAAAACACCGTCTTTATTGGGCACGAGGTTTAATACGCAATTACTTACTATTACATCAGCAACGTTTGAAGTAACGGGCATTTTTTCTATATCGCCTTGCCGGAATTCCACATTGTTGAATGCTCTTAATTCTGCATTGCTTCTCGCTTTTTCAATCATCGCCGGTGTAAAATCTATTCCAATTATTTTTCCCGTTTCGCCGGTTTCGTGGCGGGCAACAAACGCATCATTTCCCGCGCCACTTCCCAGGTCAATTACCACATCGCCTTTTTTAATTTTTGCAAATTGCGTTGGCAGGCCACAGCCCAAACCTAAATCAGCATCTGGATTATAACCTTCCAGTTGCTGGTAATCTTCAGACATGATATTGTAAACCTCATCGCTGCAACAGCCCGAACCACAGCAGGATGATTGATTGGTTTCTTTATCCTGTAAAGCGATCTCCGAATATTTTTGCTTTACTATTTCTTTTAAATCGTTTTCTGTTTGCATGTTTGTATATTTTGTTGTGATCGTAATAATTCGATTAATACTTGTAAAAATTTAACAACAATTCTCATTTCCTTTGTAAGAATCAAAAAGCCGGTCCATTCTTTCTTTTGCAGCCTTCCATTCTTTTTCATCAATGCAATAGCAAACCTTAGCGCCATCAATATCTCCTTTAATTAATCCGGACTGCTTTAATTCTTTTAAATGCTGTGATACCGTACTCTGCGCCAGTGGAAGCTCATCCACAATATCTCCGCAGATGCAGGATTGTTTTTGAATCAATAGGCGCAGGATCGCTATACGCGCGGGATGGGATAATGCTTTTGCATATTTTGCAGTGCGATTATCTTTTAATGTAAATTCTTCTGTTTTAGTGGTGCCCATGTTTTCTGAATTGTAATCGCAATATTACGATTAATTAATAAATTGAGAAAATTATTTTTTGGAAAGCAGTCAGTGGAAAGCCGAAAAGTAGTTTTTTAAGATTTTACGGAAAAGTGAACCGGACACGTTTTTTTGTTTAATACTAAATCTTATAAAAACGAGGCAATATTTTATAACTTAATTTTGAGAAGTTCTAAAAATCAGCAGAAAAAATATTACCATGATCTTATCAAATCAAAAGGAACTTTTCGACATACCTTCTGATGTTACTTTCCTGAATTGCGCTTACATGTCGCCATTACTTAAGAAGGCAAACCTGGCGGGCACAGAAGCAATTAACAAACGCAATCATCCCTGGAACATCAACAATGATGACTGGTTTGGCGCACCAGAGCAGTTGAGATCGTTATTTGCCCGCATCATAAATTCTGATAAAGAGCACATCGCTTTAATTCCTTCGGTGAGTTATGGAATTGCAATTGCTGCCAAAAATATTTCTTTAACTGATCAGCAAACGATTGTTATTTTAGATCGGCAATTTCCATCAAATGTTTACGCCTGGCACGATCTTTCTAAACGAACCGGTGCAAAAATAATTACCGTCAAAAGAACAAAAGATCAGAATTGGACAGAGGCGATCATTGCCAATATAAATTCAGCAACAGGACTGGTCGCTATTCCCAATTGCCATTGGACCGATGGAAGTTTAATTGATTTGGAGAAAGTTAGTGCAGCCGTAAAGAAAGTTAATGCGAGATTCGTAATTGATGCCAGTCAGTCTTTGGGAGTTTATCCTTTGGATATTAATAAAATAAAGCCAGATTTTCTTTTAGCGGCTGCCTACAAGTGGCTTCTCGGCCCTTTCAACTTAGCGTTTTTATATGCGTCGCAGGAATTTTGTGAAGAAGGAATTCCAATTGAATTCGGCAATTTGAATAAAGCTGCGAGTGAAGATTTTTCTAAAATAGTTTATATCGATGAATATAAATCCGGCGCACGGAGATTTGATGTGGGCGAGTTTTCCAGCTTTATACATATTGCTATGGCTATTTCCGGATTGACACAAATTCTTGAATGGGGCGTTGAGAATATACAGGAAACACTTTCAGTATTAACGAATGCAATAGAGGAAAAAGCCAATGCATCCGGGCTTGAAACAACAGGTCGCAATGATCGCGTTGGACATATAATAGGAATAAAATTTTCGGACGACAAGGCGGTGACATTAAGTAAGAAGCTTTCTGACAACCAGGTTTACATAAGTTTTAGAGGAACTAGTATGAGAATAGCCCCGCACCTTTACAACGATAAAAATGATATCGATAAACTGTTTAATTATTTATAGTCGTGAGCTGATTATTCTCCATTAATGAAAGAATAAAAAACTACTTTTTGGCTTGTTTCAGTTTATGACCGTTTGGCGTTCACCAATCACCAGGTTAACACTCTATTGAAATATACTTTCTTATCTCATTTAATTCAAACAAATAATAATGTGATTATTACTCTTCTCCTTTTTCAGGGGTTACTATTTACCTTTAACAGGATAAACTTTTAAACTTATTGAGTACGGTATACTGGGAATTTGTTGAAGTTGGTATTTGCAGAATTGTGCTCAGGGAATAAGATTTAAAAAAAAATAACAGAGAATTTTTTATCCAATAAAATACTATGACAGCAGAACATCAAAGACTACAGGACAATTTAACTCAAAAAATTCCGCTTGAAAAATGGGGGCCTTATTTAAGTGAGCGGCAGTGGGGCACGGTGCGCGAAGATTATGGCGCCTTTGGCGATGCATGGAATTATTTTCCCTTCAACGATTCGCACGCACGCTCTTATATGTGGGGCGAAGATGGCATCGCGGGAATTTCTGATTATTTTCAAAATTTATGTTTTGCAGTTGCATTGTGGAACGGCAAAGATCCCATTTTAAAGGAACGCCTGTTTGGGCTCGGCAACAGGGAAGGTAATCATGGTGAAGATGTAAAAGAATTATATTACTACCTCGATAATATTCCAACTCATTATTACATGGAATATTTATATAAATATCCGCAGCAGGAATTTCCATATGAAGATATAAGAACGCAAAATCGTTTGCGATCGAGAATTGAACCGGAATACGAAATATTGGATACCGGGATATTTGACAACAATGAATATTTTGATGTTTGTATAACCTATGCCAAAGAAGATTCGCACGATATTTTTATTAAGATTGATATTCATAACCGTTACACAGAAAGTGCCGCAATAACACTGTTGCCAACCTTATGGTTTTATAACCGCTCAAGCAATCGTGATCTGGCCGAAAAGCCCGTCATCACTAAGGTTACGGAAACCTCTGTTAAAGCATCACGCGAAAGACTGGGGGAATATTATTTATATTTTGAGCCGGCAAAAACGTTGCTGTTTACCGATAATATAACCAATACTGAAAAGATTACAGGCACACCCAATGAAACGCCATTCGTGAAAGATGCATTTCATGATGCCATTATTGAAAATAAAAATATTGATCTGCTTCGCAACAGAAAACACGGAACCAAGTTTGCGCCGGTATATGAATTGAATATCGAAGGTGGCGCGTCCGAAACGGTTTATTTGCGTCTTTCCGACAAAAAATTAAAAGATGCTTTTGAAGACGGATTTGAAAATATTTTTTCGCTGCGCAAATCAGAAGCTAATGATTTTTATAACGCTATTCTTCCGGCCGGCATCAGCGATGAACTGAAAAACATACAGCGCCAGGCGTTTGCCGGGATGCTTTGGAGCAAACAATATTATCATTATGATGTGGAGCGGTGGCTTACCACAAGTGATGGTATTACACCGGTTAACGCAGGCAAGCAGAGTGGCCGCAATCACGAATGGAAACACCTGAAAAATCAGAATATTATTTTAATGCCTGATAAATGGGAGTATCCGTGGTATGCCGCTTGGGACCTGGGTTTTCATTGTATTTCGATGGCCTTGCTGGATCCTTGTTTTGCCAAAGACCAGTTGCTGTTGATTATGAGAGAATGGTATATGAAACCCGACGGACAATTGCCGGCTTATGAATGGCATTTCAGTGATGTAAATCCGCCGGTGCAGGCATGGGCTGCCATGCAGGTGTATGCAATAGAAAAAGAATCAACCGGCATAGGAGACATATCTTTTTTGAAAAAAGTGTTTCATAAACTCATCATCAATTTTACCTGGTGGATCAATAGAAAAGATGCCAGTGGAAACAATATTTTCCAGGGCGGCTTTCTCGGACTTGATAACATAGGCATATTTAACCGGAGTATTGAAATGCCCGGAAACCATCGCCTGGAGCAGGCCGACGGAACAAGCTGGATGGGGATGTATGCGCTCAACATGATGGACATCGCCCTTGAGATTGCGATGGTGGATGATGCTTTTGAAGATACGGCAACCAAATTTTTTGAGCACTTTGTGTTGATTGCCGAAGCGCTTAACCTCCATGGCTTGTGGAACGATGAAGACAAGTTTTTTTACGATATACTTTCACATTCGGAAACTGGTCCAATTCAGCTTCGCATTCAATCTATTGTTGGCATCACTTCATTATTTGCAGTGTCTGCCATTCCAAAGCACGTGCGCGATAAACTGGCAGATTTTAAAAAAAGAACCAATTGGTTTGAAAAATACCGCCGTAAAAATGACCGGTTCTGGCCTAACGAAGAACGCACTGATAATGGAAAGATTCTGCTTTCGCTTGTTCAGCAGCAAAGGCTTAAAGAAATTTTGATTCATTTATTAAATGAAGATGAGTTTCTCTCTCCCGGTGGCATTCGGGCCTTATCCAAATATCACGAGAACAACCGATACGAGCTTACGATTGATGAGATAGATTATTCAATACAATACGATCCCGGCGATTCCACGTCTGATTTTTTTGGCGGAAATTCCAATTGGCGCGGGCCCGTGTGGATTCCTATTAATTATATGATCATTCAATCGATCTGTAAATATGGCGAGTTTTATGGTGACGATTTTCTGATAGAATGTCCAACAGGTTCAGGCAACCAAATGAATTTAAAACAGGTTGCTGATGAATTAGCGAAGCGCGTGATCAGTCTCTTTGAAAAAGATGAAATAGGAAACAGAAAAATCTATGGAAAGTACAACTGGTTTTATAATCAGCCCGGTAATGAACATCTTGTTTTGTATTATGAATACTTCCATGGTGATGATGGCAACGGACTCGGTGCAAGCCATCAAACAGGATGGACTTCTCTCGTTGCGGCTTTAATCAGTAAAGTACGCGACAATAATGGATAGGATCGTCGAAATCCCTCGTCAATAAAAACACAATTTTATCTTCTATAGACAAGATTAAAAAGGATAGCAGCTTTGCATTAATCAATATCTACCGTATCATACACTACTACTTTCGACCATAATGGTGAACAGGTTTCAATAAAATTTAAGTGAATAGGATCTGTTTGATAGCTGTCCTGATCTTCTTTGCTTTTAAACAATAAAAGCCACGAAATGTTATATTTTGAATCAATTACACTGCGGTTGGTAGCAGCCGGCTTGCCAATATGATACGACTGAATGGTTGCCACGGCTGAAAGCTTTTTTAATCCATCAATAAGCTTTTCAAGGTCTTCTTTGCTTTCAGGATTCTTTAGCCAAAAATATACATGATGAATAAAGCCTCCTTTTTCGATTATCATAAAACGTAAATTTTTTAAATGACCATTTAACGACTTCAAATCTAAAAAAAGAAAATCAGCCATAAAAATTTACGGTCAGCCCATTAATGCCTCAATAGTTTTTCGACTCTAATTTTTTAGAAATAATTATTCCAAGATCGTCGGGAAAAGTGGATGAATCGTCGCCGATTGCTCTTAGGCGTTTTACATCCGTATCCCAGGCAAAAATGTTTTCGCCGCCGCCATTATAGCTTACGCGAAATCTCGTTTCATCGTTAAATTTATAGGGGATCACTTTTACGACGTAAGGCAATCCGTTACTTACAAATTCGAAGGTATGTTCTTGCATAATTCGTTTTATAAATCGTGCCACAAATAAAACTCCAATTTTTCTTAAGGAGTATCAGGAAAGGATTCTTTCCAAAACTCCAGCATATTTTACAACTTCACGATTATACTTTTAGTAAGTCATAAAAGCCAAAAAGTAGTTTTTACGTTTTTTATCCTGCTAACAAATTAATTACTCACCCATTTATTATCTGATGGTGTGTAATCCATAAAAATGCCGCCATCAAGTTCAATTGTTTTTATCGTTTTCTTTGTCGAGACTTTTAATATCTGTTCCTTTTGATTTGTCTTCCATACCGCGGGTGTTTGATGGGTAGTGGTTACATCGCCATCTTCATAAGTAACCTTCATGTCGAACGGAATGGCAAATCCACCTTCATTTTTAACATGCACCGCATAAAATCCATTTTGTTTTTTAACCATGTCTATTTTCAGATCAATATAATTATTGCTAAAAAACCAGTTATTAAAAAACCAGTTCAAATCCTGGCCGGATCCCGCATTCATTGCATTAAAATAATCCCACGGAATTGGATGTTTGCCGTTCCACGCGTCCATATAATAATGCAAAGCCTTTTTAAATGTTGCATCGCCCAACATATCTTTTAATGCCAGGTAACTTAGTGATGCTTTTCCATAGGAATTATTTCCATAGCCTGCATCGCTTACCTGTGTTGACATTGCGATAATGGGCTGGTCTTCTTCTGTAGATGGATCAGATATATATCGCTGCACTCTGAACTTTTTATAAAAAGAATCAGCACCGTCCTTACCAACTTCTTCCTGCCCGATCAGGTATTCGAACGTTGTTGCCCATCCTTCATCCATAAACGCATACCTGGTTTCGTTGATACCCATATAAAAAGGAAAATAAGTGTGCGCTATTTCATGATCCTGTACCAACTTCGAAAACCCGAGATCTGAAGTAGTGGCATCATTTACCATCATGGGATATTCCATATCTGCATAGCCCTGCACTGAAGTCATTTTCGAAAACGGATAAGGAACGCCGGGCCATTTTGTTGAAAAATACTTCAAAGAATTCTGCGACCATTTTGTATAATGATGAAAATCTTTTGCGGTGTCGTTGTATGCCGATTGCACGCTGGCTCTCCGGTTGTTTTTTGCATCTACCAATACACTTGCCGCATCCCATACATAATTTTTGCTTACTGCAAAACACACGTCTGTAATATGCTTTGTTGCAAACTTCCAGATGTTCCAGTCATTTTGCGACGTAACCTGGTGTTGCTGCATTTCATTAAAATCGGCAATCTGAATTACGGCATCAGAGGTGTAAGAATCTTTTAAACGCTTTGATATCGCCGGCTGCAGTACCTCATCAGCATTTAATAAATCTCCGGTTGCCCACACTACATAATTTTTCGGAACCTTTACTGTAAAGTTGTAATCATTAAAGTCGTTGTAAAATTCCTGCCGCCCGGTGTGCGGGATCATGTCCCAGCCGTTATAGTCATCATACACAGAAACCCGCGGATAAGAATAAGCTACAAAAAAAGTAGTGCTGTCTATCTGGCCTTCGCGGCCGCTTTGTTTGGACAAGGGATAATTCCACCCGATATTTATTGTTGCTGAAGAATGCGGCAGTATTGGTTTTTTTAATCTTACAGCAGCCACTGTGCCCCAGTCTTTGCTGTTAATTTGATATACATCGTTGTCTATGGAGAACGATTCAATATCAAGTCCTGATGTAATGATATCAGCGTTGGCATAGCCTCCGCGCGGAGCCATGGGTTTATGAAAATTATTTACGAACCGGATTGCAATCATGCGCAATGTATCCGGGCTGTTATTGGAATAAACAATTTTTTCAACACCCGATACGATCTTTGTATCCGGCGTCACTGTTATGTTCATGTCATATTTGCCTTCGTTTTGCCAGTAATTTGCACCGGGCTTTCCATCTGCTCCGCGGATGTTGTTTTTATATGATTTGGAAATGTTCCTGGGCATGTATAGCTTCTGGGCCTGTGTATAATTTTCGCAGGCAAAAAAAAGGATGACCAGTGATAAGGTAATAACGCGCATAAAAGGTTGATTGTTTTTTCTCAAAGTAAATGAGGTTTACGGATAACCAATTAAAATTTTTTATGAATGGTATGCAGCTTGCCGATTCACTGATGGTAGTAGCTGCATTAAAGCGGGTTATTATGGAACTGCAATTAATATTTTCGTTTATGCCTTACCGTTAGCAGTGTTGGTTTGTGGAGTAATTGTCGTTTTTTCTTTATCCTGGATTGATTTTTGGCCTGTTTCCACTTCAACTGTTTTCGTGGTAACGGCATACTCGTCCGGATGAATTTCAGAGCCATATTTTACGGCGAAAGCTTTGGTAAACTCGGCACCGAAATAAAGAATGATAGCGGAATAATATACCCATAAAAGTAAAACCACCAGCGAGCCTGCAGCTCCGTAGGTGCTTCCTACATTGCTTTTGCTGATATAGAATGATATCGCGAACTTGCCCAACATAAATAACACACCGGTAGCTATGGCGCCGCTCAAAACGTCTTTCCATTTTATTTTGGCATCGGGCAACACTTTAAATATTACTGCAAAAATGGAAGTGATTACAACAAGGGTAATCACCAGGTTTACGATGTAAAAAACAACAATGGTCACATCAGGGAAATGAGCCCGGAGCGAGGCGCTGAAGCCATCAATTAACGTAGTTATGCCTAAAGAAACTACCAGCAAAAATCCGAGCCCAATTATTACAGAAAAAGAAAGCAAGCGGTTTTTCAGCATCTTGAGCCAGCCCTTTTTCGGCTTGGGCTTTAAGCCCCAAATGGTATTAATGGAATCCTGAATCTCTGAAAAGACTGTGGTGGCGCCCACCAGCAAAGTGATTCCGCCAATGATGGCCGCGAATTTTCCTTTGCCTGCAAGAGACGCATGCCTGATCATATCCTGCAATTGGGCGGCCGTGTCAGAACCTACAAACCCGGCAAGCTGGCTGTAAATTTTTCCTTCCGCTGCATCCTTGCCTAAAAAAAATCCGCTCAAAGAAATCACAATAATAAGTAATGGTGCCAGAGAAAAAATGGTATAATAAGCCAGCGAACCACTCATCTTGGTTACATTATGGTCGGAGAAGCCGGTGAAAGAATTTTTCAAAACTTCCCAGATGCCCTTTATTGAAAGCTTTTTCTTCATGACAATGCTTTAAGCCCATCTTACAAAAACGCTACCAAATTATGAAGGCCACGAAAGCCATTTTATAGATTTTCGACATTTAAATGATGATTTAATTGTCGCCTTCAATCGCAGTGCGAAATAAAATTGTCTACTGCCCTATAAATTTAGTAGGGTTATTAAATATTGTTTTATTTTTGTTGCGTGGATGAACAGAAAAGCCATATTAACACTATGAACATCTTGCCCTGCAGACCTCATATTTATTCTGGCGCGGTCCGCGGTGGTTTTTTTAAATATCACAAAAGTTATCTTAATTAAGCCTTTCTATTGAAGGGTTTTTTTATTAAATGAAGACAAGAAATTTTTTTCAAATTCAAAACCCTAAAGAAACATGAATGCACCATTACTCGATTTTAAAAAGGCACTTTTATCTTTCCTGTTCGTTTTGTTGTTAAACGTTATGGGATTTGCGCAAAACGGCGGCGTGAGGGGCGTGGTAAAGGATGCGTCCGGCAATCCACTCTCAGGCGCAACTGTGAAAGTAGGTAAGAAAACAACACTTACTGATAACAGTGGCAGTTATTCCGTGGCGTTACCTGCGGGCAGTTATCAGCTATCCGTTTCTTATGTTGGTCAGCAACCGGAAACCACTTCAATTGCCGTATCGGAAAATAGTTTTACAGAGCAGGATCTTACGCTGGCGAGTGCTGCGCTCACCCAGGAAGAAGTGGTAGTGGTAGGTTCGCGTAATCCAAAACGCACCGCTACCGATGCTGCCGTTCCTATTGATGTAATTCCTTTGAAGGCATTGGCCAATGAAGTGGGGCAGTTAGACGTTAGTCAATTACTTACTTACCTGGCACCATCTTTTAACTCGGTGCGCCAAACTATTGGCGATGGTACAGACCATATCGATCCTGCACAGTTGCGCGGCCTCGGTCCCGACCAGGTTCTGGTTTTAGTGAATGGAAAGCGCTATCATCAATCCTCTTTAGTGAATGTAAACGGCACCGTAAATCGTGGAACGGTCGGTACCGACCTGAACTCTATTCCTGCAAGCTCAATCGACCGGATAGAAATTTTGCGCGATGGAGCGGCGGCGCAATACGGTTCAGATGCTATTGCCGGAGTAATCAATATTGTTTTGAAAAAAAGAACCGGACTTATCATCAATGGCTCATTTGGTGAAAATGTAACCAGCTATGATAAGAACTATGCATGGAATAAATTACATCCCGCCGACCAGTTACCCGGAAGTAAAAGCCTTACAGATGGCGAAAACGTCCAGGCTTCTGTTAACTACGGTGTGCCTTTAAAAAAAGGATTTTTAGAATTAAGTGCGGAATACCTCAAACGCGGATCGAGCAATCGTACGGGCTTATACACCGGCCAAATCTGGCCAAGCATTGGCGGCGTTGACAGGTCCGACAGTATCAATTCTGCCAAGGGAGTTGCCCGCGATAAGTTTGATATCATCCTGGGCAATTCAAAAATTGAAGGCGGTGGATTTGTGGTCAACTTTGGCTATCCGGTAAGCAGTAACCTGGAGTTGTACGTTAGTGGTATTGCCAACCTGAAAAATGGTAATGCAGGCGGACTTTACCGTTATCCAAACAGCATCAGGGCGGGCGGAAGCTTTCCCTCATCCAACGATGGGTCGGCAGCTGCTGCCGCTGTTGTGTTATCATTATATCCTTATGGCTTCCTGCCTCATGAAGAATCCAAAGTCCGCGATTACGATGTTACCGCAGGTGTGAGAGGAAAAGCGGGCTCATGGAACCTCGATGTAAGCGAAACATTTGGTGCAAACAGCTACGAATATATTGTGTCTAATTCTGTAAATTATACGCAGGCTTATACGCCGGGAATTACAGCCAATCAATTGCAAACAAGATTTAACAGTGGTAAAACAAAAACTTACCAGGCCATCACCAATGTGGATATTTCAAAAAGCCATCATGTGCTTGCAGGCCTGAGTACCGCTTTGGGCGCTGAGTTCAGGGTTGATGGTTATGGTATTGATGCAGGCGAAGTAAATTCTTATAACAATCAAACCAACGACAACGCATTGGCAGGAATTGCGGGCGCCCAGGTATTTGCCGGATTTTTGCCCGAAAGTGCCGGCTCATGGAACAGGACCAGCGTTGCAGTTTATTCCGACAACGAGTTAGATATCAATAAAAACTGGCTGCTGTCAGGCGCGCTTCGTTTCGAAAATTATTCTGATTTCGGTTCTACACTAAATTATAAAGTAGCATCACGCTATAAAATTACCAATTGGTTTACTTTGCGTGGCGCGGCTTCCAGCGGTTTCCGCGCGCCATCATTACAACAAGAGCACTATTCAAAAGTTACTACTTTGTTTATAAATGTAAATGGCAACCTCGTGCCGGTACAAGGAGGTACATTTACCAACGATTCAAAAATTGCTGCGATATTAGGAATACCGAAATTAAAACAAGAAACATCTCATTCTTATTCAGTGGGCGCAGGTTTCAATATCGCCAAGGGATTCGACTTAACAGTTGATGCTTACCAGATTGATATCAATAACCGAATCATTCTTTCCAATGCATTTTCCGGTGGCAACGATGCGGCTTTAACCACTGCATTAAATGCAGCAGGCGCTAATACGGCATCTATTTTTGCCAATGCGGTAAATACGCGTTCCCGCGGATTAGAAGCTGTACTTAGCTACAACTTTCGATTTGGCAAAAATCAAAGTTTGAATTTCAGCATTGCACATTCATCAGTAGAGAACAGGCTTAGAAGAGATGCTAATGGTAATGTGATCATTCATGCTTCGGATGTATTGGTAAAATCCGGCCAGCTTAATAAATATTTTAACCGCGTTGATCAGTCGCGCATTGAAACACAAAGCCCGCAAATGAAAGACATTGTGTCTGCCCAATACAAAATCGGAAAGTTTGGAACACTTTTGCGCGTGGCCTACTTCGGAAAGGTAACTTCATTAACTGATACAACCGGCGGTGCAAACCTCGCCGCAAACGCTTTTGATAATGGTACGATTGAATCGCTCGATCAGACTTTCAGTGGGAAAGCCATTACTGACCTAAGTTTCAGCTATGCCATCAATAAGACGGTAACCGTAAACATTGGTGCCAATAATTTGTTCGATGTGTATCCCGATAAGCAATCACATTACAATAATACTTCTACCGGACGATTCACCTATTCAAGATCTGTTTCGCAATTTGGTTTTAACGGAAGATATGTTTTTGGACGCGTGACGTTAAATTTATAAAGGTTTTTCAATAGTTATAAATGGCGGCGAAGCAGTAAAATGTTTCGCCGTTTTTTTTGCAGCATTCAATAAATCAGAAGATTTATTTTTGCAGGAAATATCCATTTGATCTGCATCAGCAAAAGAAACAATAATTATTTAGTCTAAATCAAAACATTGGAAAACGAAATTTTTGATATTGCCATCATCGGTGGCGGAATAGTGGGAGCGGCAACTTTTTATCAAATACAAAAACACCATCCGGGCTTAAACATCATTCTTATTGAAAAAGAATCCCGGCTCGCTTATCACCAAACAGGAAACAATTCCGGCGTTATGCACTCCGGATTGTATTATAAGCCCGGCTCTTTAAAAGCTAAAAATTGCGTGGACGGAAGAAAGGCTTTGGTGAAGTTTGCTGAAGACAACAATATTCCCCACGATGTGTGTGGTAAAATTGTTGTCGCTGTAGATGAATCCGAGCTTCCTTATCTCGAAAAAATATTTAACACCGGACTGCAAAACGGAATTGAAGGAATTGAGAAAATAACTGCCGAACAAATAAGAGAACACGAACCGCATTGCGCAGGCATAGCAGGCATTTGGGTACCCTGCACCGGAATAATCGACTATGTTGCAGCCACCGAAAAAATGGCCGAGCTGGCATTGGCAACAAACACCAACAGCCAGGTTGCATTAAACACGGAAGCAATTTCTTTTAACAAAGAAAATGATATTAATGTGATCACAACCAATAAAGAAATCTATCGCAGCAGGTTTACTATATTTTGTGGCGGACTGCAATCTGATCGCCTTGCGCACAAAGATCAGGTTGATCTTAAAGAAAAAGTAGTTGGCTTCAGAGGCGATTATTATGAATTAACTGACCAGGCAAAACATAAGATTAAAAATCTTATTTACCCGGTGCCGAATCCCGATTTTCCTTTTCTGGGCGTGCACTTTACAAGGATGACCAATGGCGAAATTGAATGCGGCCCTAATGCCGTTTTTACTTTTAAAAGAGAAGGTTATGGTAAAACAGATTTTAGCTGGAAAGATACTTTGGATGCATTAAGTTACCGTGGTACGTGGAAATTATTTTTTCAAAATATGCGGTTTGGAATCAATGAATATCGCAGGGCATTTTCTAAAAAATTATTTCTGAAAACATTGCAGCGGCTTATCCCGGATCTTACAATGGATGACATAAAGCCGGGCCGTTCCGGCGTTCGCGCTATGTTGCTTAGCGAAGATGGAGACACACGCGATGACTTCAGGATTGAGTATAAAGAAACGAGTATCCATGTATTGAACGCGCCATCGCCTGCGGCCACTGCAGCGCTTGCTATTGGAAATAATATCAGGGAAATGGCCGAGAAACATTTTGAACTTGAGAATAAAATTAATTTTTCCTAAACCCATTCGATATATTTTCTAAATTCCAAAGAAGATAATCGGCTACTTTATTAATTATGAAACCACTTTTTCAACAATACGCTTCTTATAATTTCTGGGCTAACAAGCTTTTATCAGACAGGCTTGCTCAATTGCCAAAAGATATAATAACAAAAGAGATGGGCAGCAGCTTTGGAAGTATTTATAAAACGCTGGAACATTTAGTGCAGGTGGAAAGTGTGTGGTGGCAGCGTTTACAGTTGAAAGAACGGATTGAAGTACCGGAGGTTGATGCCGGTGAAAACCTGGACGCGCTTACTAAAAAATTATTAGAGCTTTCCAAACTTTGGATCGATTGGGTTAATGAAGCCAACGAAAAAAATATTCTGCATGTGTTTGGCTATTATAATTCGAAGAAGGAATATTTTAAACAGCCGGTTTACGAAATGCTGCTTCATTTATTCAATCATCAATCTTATCATCGCGGACAAATTGTTACCATGTTGCGGCAAAATAATATCGATAAAATTCCAGCTACTGATTTTATCAATTTCAGTCGCACCAGGCCTATTGGCAGTTTAAAAGGAAGATAGACTATGAAGGCTCCGGAAGAACTTCATCCAGCTTATTGTCTTTAATAAATTTGTCTTTTGCATTGGTAAATTGTTCATGCAAAACAGACGCTACAGTCAAGGTTTCATCAGCCTTTGAATGAATTTCGGGTAATTGTTTTTCCAGGAGATTATTGCCGAGATTGATATTTTCAGCTTCCAGCTGCGCAATTTTTTTTAATAGAGAAGTCTGGCTGTTTACAATATCCTCTAACTCGCGCAACATTTTTTCCATAGAGCGCAATTTTTCTCTTTTGTCCATAATAAATTTTTTCTGATGAACTAAAAGCAGGCTCAAAAACTATTCCTCAATTTTTTCGGGAACTGTTAAACAGTTTCTTTGTCGATCCATTTGCCTACATAGGGTGGTACATAATTTCTCATTTTATTAAGAAGATCATCAATATTGCCGCTGGTTAAAACCATTTCCTGGTTCATTTTTTTAAGAAATCCCTTGTCTGCCATTTCCTGGATTAAGGCGTTTAACGAATCGTAAAAGCCTTCAGTATTTAAGAGTCCTATCGGTTTTTTATGAAGACCAAGCTGCGCCCACGTGATCATTTCAAAAAATTCTTCCATGGTTCCAAAGCCGCCTGGCAATGCGATAACGCCATCACATAACTCATTCATTTTAGTTTTTCGCTCATGCATGCTATCTACTAAAATTAATTCGGTAAGCCCTTCGTGAGATATTTCTCTTGATCTTAAAAATAGAGGAAGTACGCCAATTACTTCGCCGCCTTCGCTTAGTGCGCCATCGGCCACTGCACCCATCAATCCTACTTTAGCTCCGCCGTAAACTACGCCAATTTGTTGCCGGGCCAATGTTTTTCCAAGAAGTGTTGCCTGTAATTGAAAAGCCTCGTCATTTCCTGCACTTGATCCGCAAAACACTGTGATTCTTTTCATTTTTTTACCTGTCGTTTTTAAAAGCCTTTAAAGGCATATGGTGATTTTATCTTTTTAAAATTTTGATTTTTAAAATTGAAGTTAATGTTAAAACCCAAAATGCAAATCATACAAGCCAAAATATAGATTTTGTGGATTTAACGGTGAAAACATTTCTTTGTTCCAACAGACGAATCCCTTATATCCATGAAGGGTGAGAGGTCTTAAGATCGACGAAGCATTATGCTTTTCCCGGCTTTAAAAAATATTTTAATTTTTTAATATTCGATTGAAAAATGACTAACTTGCCTCTCTAACCTGATGTTATAAAATATTTTGCACAAAATATTTCACCTTCTCTTCTTCTAAAAACCGCTACATCCTGATTAAGAATTATTACACAAAGCGTATTCAAGATTGTTAATAATTTCTATTCACTTTTAAAATTTAAACACATGAAGCGTTTATTACAAGGCTATGCCAGCCCCGGATTTGGGTGGCTATCGGTAACATGCATTGCATTTCTTTTATTTTTCGCGGGATGCAAAAAAAATCCGCAAACTCCCACACTTACCATCACCACGGTTGCGTCTGGCCTGGTAAATCCGATGGGAATTGAGATGGACAATGCCGGAAATATTTGGGTTACGGAATCCGGCACGGCACACAACGATGCCAAGGTGGTGGTCATTAAGCCCAATGGCGTAAAATACGATGCCATCGTTAACTTGTCTTCTATTATTAATGAAATCTCACAGGAAGTACAAGGTGCGTCGCATTTGATGTTAGATAAAGGCACTTTGTATGTACTTTCCGGAGTTTACCTGTACAAGGCAAACGTGTCGCATTTTAAGCCAGGCGATAAGCCGTTGGATGCGGCCAGCATTCCGTTTGAAGATGTGGGTGCTTTTGTTTATTCTTATCCTTTTGTAGACAATGCGCACGATTCTCATCCGTACAATCTTACAAAAGGTCCGGACGGTGATATTTACATCGCCGATGCAGGCGCCAATGCAATCCTGCATCGCAAAGGTCCGGGAATGTATTCTGTGCTGGCGGAGATACCCGGAATAGCCAACCCAACACCGGTAGGGCCACCGCAAATACAAAGCGTGCCAACAAGCATTATTTACGATGGCCACAATTTTTTAGTTACCACATTACTTGGTTTTCCGTTTCCTTCAGGACAGGCGCGCATTTATAAGGTTTCAATGGGAGGTAATGTAAGTATTTACCAGCAAGGCTTTACGAGCCTCGTTGATATTGCGCCAGGCAATTACAATGGGCACATTGCAGTTCAGTTTGGCACTTTCGGAGCAACCGGTTTTGCGCCAAATACAGGGGCGCTTGTGTGGGCCGATGGTAGCACTGCTGAACAACTTGCCGGCGGATTAAATATGCCTGTTGGCATCAAACAATACAACAGCCGCACCTGGTTTGTAACAAGCATGGGCGATGGCACTGTTTTAAAAGTAACTTATTATTGAGAAGAATATTTTTCCATCAACACAATTTAATTTGTTTCAGGTTGCCCTCTGCGGCAGCCTGTTTTTTTGGGGATTTTCCAATTATTTGATTGAAACTTTAAGTGTGATCTGATTGCTTTGAAGACACCGTTTAAACCACCATCAGGCCTTTGGCAATGATCTGGAAAGCCAAAAAGTAGATTTAATGAAACCGCGTCAAATAATGTTTGAACCAATGCTTGAACCAATCCGTCAGGATAAACAGTTGTCGCAGTAATAAAAAAATTTCTTATTGGCCACTATTAAACAGTCAATAAGAAATTTAACGGTGATGGCTAAACGCAAATAGTATTGTATAAATCAAACAGTCAATCAAGCCCTAATTCCATTGATGAAACAATGAGCACACGATGGCGAAAAACTATATTTTGGCTTATTTGAAAAGATAATGATTAAGCGAATTAATCGTGGCCTTGCTGTTTTACGAGTTTATTATAAATACCAAACAGTAAAAAAGGAGCAGCCCATTGGCCTACAAACAAACTTTTATGTCTGCCTCCGGCAATTTGCATTGCCAGTGAAACGGCCATCGAGCCTAATGCCGCCCAAAGAAAAACATCTGACGGAAGTTTGGCTGTTTGATCTTCGATCTTTTTTGCAACTGGTCCTTCTTGGTGCTGCGGGTTGCCGGAGCGATTGGTATCCTGGGGATTGTTAGAATCTTGCATAAGTTTTTGTTTTTTGATTTTCCATATCAATTTCAACTTTCATGCCATGGCCAAATATTGAGAGAGTTCAACAAATATTTTGAGTGGTCTACAAAACCGTAACCATTTTTGTAGAATTTAATCAACTCATTTTACCAATGTACCTGTATTTATAGCATTCACAAGGGCTTGTTAACTATGCGCATACAAACCAGTGTTTCTTTTTTTTTAAACTTCGTTTATCGTCATCTTCTATGGCATATCAATTGATTTGGTTTTACAAAAAGCATTTTATGAAAGCACAACCCAAAAAAAATCAAAATCTTGATCAGCAACTCAATCAAAACCAGCCCGACGAAGATCTGGCAAATGATGTTGTTGCCGATCTGCCAAACAACAACGAATCGGAAGATGATGGAAACTATGATATGATAGTGAAGAAGACGAATATCTTGAAGATACTGACATTGAAGCGGATGAAGAAGACGACGATTTCTGATGAATCTGTTTTGCGGCTCGGTTCTAATAGCAAACGGTCCGTGTATATCACGAACCGTTTTTTGTATTAAAAAGTTGAAAAACTGTAAAATCGATATTTTCAGTTATTTGGAGTTGTAAGCCCATTTAATCAGCGTAGCTCCCCAGGTAAATCCGCCACCGAAAGCAGCCAGTACAATCAGATCGCCTTTGTTTAATTGGTTTTCCCATTCCCATAAGCACAACGGGATTGTTGCGGAAGTAGTGTTTCCATATCGCTGAATATTGATCATTACCTTATCCATGCTTAAACCCATCCGGCTGGCGGTGGCATCAATAATCCGCTTGTTGGCCTGGTGCGGCACAAGCCACGCAATATCATCGCCGGTAAGGTTATTTTTTTGTAACAATTCGTAAGAAACATCAGCCATGCCTTTTACGGCAAACTTAAATACGGCCGGCCCTTCCTGGAAAATATAATGTTCTTTGGCCAGCACCGTTTCTACCGAAGCGGGTTTGGCACTTCCGCCGGCAACCATCTTCAGGTATTCGCATCCCGAACCGTCCGTTCTTAATATGCTGTCTTGTATTCCAAAGCCTTCTTCGTTGGGCTCGAGTAAAATGGCGCCCGCGGCATCGCCGAAAAGCACGCATGTTTTTCTATCACTATAATCTACAATTCCACTCATTTTATCGGTTCCTACTACGACTACTTTTTTATAGCGGCCACTTTCTATGAGAGAGGCGCCGGTGGTAACACCAAATAAAAATCCGCTGCAGGCAGCGGAAAGATCAAAGCCAAAGGCGTTTACGGCGCCAGTTTCATAAGCGATAATGTTGGCTGTTGCAGGAAAGGTCATGTCAGGAGTAACTGTGCAGCAAATGATACAATCAATTTCCGACGGGTCAATTCCTCTCTTTTCGCAAAGTTGCTTTACGGCAGGGACCGCCATTTTGGAAACACCCATGTTTTCGCCCTTTAATATTCTTCTTTCTTCTACGCCGGTTCGTGTTTTTATCCATTCATCGTTGGTATCCACCATCGTTTCGAGTATCGCATTGGTTAATTTGTATTCCGGTACATAAGCGCCTACGCCTGTAATGGCGGCGAAAATTTTGTTTGTCATCTAGGTTAAAAAAATTTAATTAAGGCGATAAAAATACAACATCCTTTGTATTCGCTTTGTCATTGATAACAATTAAATTAAAATATCGTTTCATTAAGTTGAAAGACTTATTTTTGGCGCGCTTAAAATTCCTTATGATTGCGTACTTATCAGGAAAATTTTCATATAAAAATCCGGCGGTTGTATATGTAGATGTGGCGGGTATTGGTTATGAGGTAAATATCAGCCTTAATACTTATTCGCACATACAAAATCTTACCGAGGGAAAATTGTATACCTACCTGCAGGTAAAAGAAGATTCTCATACATTATTCGGATTTTTTGATGCATTGGAAAAAGAAATGTTTATTTTGCTGATTGGGGTTTCAGGAGTGGGTGCAGCTACTGCCAGGATGATGTTGTCTAATATGAAACCCGCGGAGATAAGCAACGCGATCATGGCCAACCAGGCAGCTGTTTTAGAAAGTGTAAAAGGAATTGGGCGAAAAACTGCAGAAAGATTAGTGCTTGAATTGCGGGACAAGGTCTCCAGGTTATCCACATCAGTTGCCGGCGTTATCCCTGCTGGCAATACTTTAGAGCAAGATGCGTTAAATGCATTAATGGCATTGGGAATTTCACGGCCAATGGGCGAGCAGGCAATTAAAAAAACAATAATATCAGAACCCTCTATAAATTCTCTTGAAAGTTTAATAAAAAAAGCACTGAAAGCTATTTGATAGAAACTCTACCTAATTAATTTGTTGGATGTTATTTAAAAGAAAATTGGCGCCGGATTATATCAGGTTGATGATGGTTTGTTTTCTATCAATGATTGCTATGTTTGTAGGTGAGTCCGGGGCCAATGCCCAGGATTCATTGGGCAACAGGCAAAACGATAGCTTGCCATTTCCCATCCACGACCGCAGAGGCGATTTTATTTCTGCCAACCCATCTATTTACGATTTTAAACTTCCTTCTAATATTACCGATTCAGTGGCTTACGATCCGGCCACGCAAACCTATATTGTTTACGAAAAAATAGGGAACCGTTTCTACAGAACGCCTACTTATTATACTGCAGAAGAATTCAGGGCTTTGCAGGCAAAGAAAGCGGAGATGGATTATTTTAAAAACCGGGCCAATACATTAAATATTTTGAACCGCGGACGCGTAAAGCCCAAGCTAAGCGTTTACGACAACCTTTTCAACAGGCTTTTCGGAAATGGAAAAGTAGAAATTCAGCCCCAGGGAAATATAGACATCACTGGCGGCTACCAGGGACAAAATGTAAAAAATCCCACACTGCCGGAACGTGCCAGGAAAAACGGCGGGTTCGATTTTAATATGGCCGCACAATTAAATGTAAATGCCAATATCGGGGATAAGCTGAGATTTCCGATCAGCTATAATACGCTGGCCAATTTCGATTTTGCCAACCAGCTAAAGTTGGATTATACCGGCACTGACGATGAAATATTAAAACGCTTTGAAGCCGGTAACGTTTCATTTCCTTCGCGCAGCACCCTGATTCCCGGTGCACAATCTTTGTTTGGTATAAAAACACAGTTGCAATTTGGTAAATTGTACATTACTACCATTTTGGCCAATCAAAAATCTCAGAGGCAATCTGTAAATCTGCAAGGTGGCACTGCCGCGCAGCAGTTTGAGTTTAAAGCCGATGAATATGAAGAGAACAGGCATTTTCTGCTGGCACAATATTTTAAAAACAACTATAATAAAACCATGAGCAACCTGCCGGCAGTTACTACGCCGGTGAATATATTAAGAATGGAAGTTTGGGTAACCAACAGAAATGGCGCCACTACAGACGCAAGGGAGATTGTTGGCCTGATGGACCTTGGTGAATCTAATCCGTTTCATAATTTTATTGCTACAGGCACTTTGCCTTCAAACGGAACCAATAATGAATACAGTTCTATTATCAACAACCCGGGAAGCCGCAACGCAGCGCTGATCAATAGCCAGCTGATAGGAATGGGTTTAAGTCCCGTTCAGGATTTTGAAAAAACTTTTGCCAGGAAATTGGATTCCACACAGTATATATATAACCCGAAAGTGGGGTTTGTATCTTTAAGCCAGCCCTTGCAGCCCGATGAAGTGCTGGCAGTGGCTTATCAATATACTTACAATGGAAAAATTTACCAGGTAGGCGAATTTTCGCAGGATGTGCCACCGGATTCTACTTCGAGCAACCAAAAAGTATTGTTCTTAAAATTGTTAAAAGCTACTTCGCAGCGGCCGGCGCTTCCCATTTGGAACCTGATGATGAAAAATGTCTATAGCGTAGGATTTGGAACATTGGACCGGCAGGATTTTAATCTCAATGTATTGTACGAGCAGCCAGGCCTCGGTGCTAAAAGATATCTTCCGTTTGGAGATCTGAACCAGGGAACACCGATTCTAACTTTGGTAAATCTTGACCGGCTGAATAATCAGAATGATCCTCAGCCGGATGGAGTTTTCGATTTTGTAGAAGGATACACGGTCATCTCGCAATATAGCAGGGTCATCTTCCCGTTATTACAACCTTTCGGGCGGGATATTGCTCCAAAAGTATTCAGTAATCCGGCCATTGGTGCAGACAGTTTATTTTACCCGTTATATGATTCCATAAAGGCAACGGCGCAGCAGCAATTTCCCAACCTTGACCGGTTTGTTTTAAAAGGCTCTGCAAAAACATCGGCTACATCAGATATAAGTATTGGGTATAACATTCCTCCGGGTTCCGTAAAAGTAACCGCCGGCGGGCAGCAGCTTAGTGAGAATATCGATTACACGATTAACTATGATTTGGGTACTATCAAAATAATTAACCAGGCCATCATCAATGCCGGATTACCGGTTCAGGTAAATTATGAGAATAACGCCACCTTTGGGTTGCAGCAAAAAAGCTACCTTGGCTTAAGGCTTGATTATCTCGCAAAAAATACCGCAAAGGAACAATTGTCCATCGGCGGTACCATTGTGCGCCTGAGTGAACGACCATTTTTCACAAAAGTAGATTATGGAGAAGATCCGATAAGAAATACCATGTATGGTTTGGATGTGAATTATAAAAGAGACCTTCCGCGTCTTACCAAATTATTAAACAAACTTCCGTTTTATCGTACCACCGCGCCGTCGTCAGTAAACGCCTATGCAGAAGGCGCTTATTTAAAACCCGGCCATGCACCGCAGATAGGAAAAGGAAACAGTGGCGTAGTTTATATAGATAATTTTGAAGGAAGCAAAAGCGACATCGATCTCCGTTTTCCTCCAATTAGCTGGGCGCTCGCTTCTACGCCATTAGGCGCCACCGATGAAAGCGGAGCAATACTCTTTCCTGAGGCCACTTTGAGCAATAATCTTGATTATGGAAAGAAAAGAGCAAGAATTTCATGGTACCAGATTGAGCCCACTTTACAGGATCCGAGAAATATTAATAATCCCCTAAAGGGCAACAAGACGGCGCTTTCTGATCCGCGCGTGAGAGCGGTTTCACAATCCGAAATTTTTCCACAAAGAACCACAGATTTTGGGCAAAATCAACTGATCACTTTCGATCTTTCTTATTATCCTGCGGAACGCGGCCCCTACAATTACGACGCATCTTCAATTAATTTAAATTCCGCCGGTAAATTCCGTAACCCGAGGCAAAAATGGGGCGGGCTGATGAGAAGCATTGATCAGACCGATTTTGAAACTGCCAACGTGGAATACATTGAGTGCTGGGTGCAGGATCCATTCATTTTAAATCCGGCAAGCACCGGCGGAAAGTTCTATATCAATCTCGGAAATATTTCTGAAGATGTATTAAAAGATTCGCGCAGATTTTATGAGAACGGATTGCCAACGCCAAAATTACCCGCGCAGGTAGATACGTCTATTTGGGGAGTTGTTCCGAGAAATCCCATTCAGGTAACTAATGCATTTAGCAATGATCCAACCGACAGGCCATACCAGGATGTAGGCTTTGACGGATTAACCGACAGCTCTGAAAGGGCTTTCAGACGTATCGACTACTTAGATGTGCTTGCGGCCAATTTTGGAACCGGATCAAAAATCTACCAGGATGCCCTGGCTGATCCTTCATCAGACAACTACCAATATTACCGCGGCGCCAACCTTGATGCCGAAGGCGCAGGTATCCTGGATCGTTATAAAAAATTCAATAACCCCCAGGGAAATTCGCCGATCGCTGATAATAATTCTCAGTTCTCATCGGCTGCAACTTTATACCCCGACCAGGAAGATTTAAACCGGGATAATACGCTGAATGAAACTGAGGAATATTTCCAATATGTTGTAGACCTGAAGCCGCCGTCAGCAAGGGAAATGTCTATCGGCGAAAACTACATCGTCGATAAAAAAGTGGTAAACGTAAAATTGGTTGATGGAAACACACGGCCGGAAACATGGTACCAGCTAAGGATTCCGATCAATTCTTACAATAAAAAGATAGGCAACATCCCGGACTTCAAATCGATAAGGTTTATAAGAATGTTTTTAACCGGTTTTGACGATAGTGTTACGGTTCGGTTTGGAAAACTCAGCCTCGTAAGAAATACATGGAGGAAATTTCAGTACAAGCTGGATACCACCGGAAATTATGCGCCCGAGAAAACCGATGATTTTAATGTGGGTGCTGTAAATATCGAAGAAAATGATAAGCGTTTTCCCTTGCCTTACCGTACGCCCCGCGAAATAGAAAGAGTACAAACTTTAAGCAACAACGGTGTAAGCCTGTTGCAAAATGAACAATCGCTCACACTCCAGTTTTGTAACCTGGCGAGAAAAGACGGCAAAGCGGTGTTCCAGACTTTTGGTAATAAAGACCTGCGCCAGTTTAGAAAGCTCGAAATGTTTATTCATGCAGAAAAGAATGATGAAACTCAATTAAATGAAAATGATCTTACTGCTGTAGTAAGAATGGGAAGCGATTTTGTCAGCAACTATTATGAAGTGCGAATCCCGTTGCGGTTAACGCCGTTAAACACCGGGCTCGATCCAAACAGCAACGCGTATAATGATTCCCTATGGATTAAAGCCAACAATCTTGATCTTGACTTAAACGTACTTACCCAGATAAAAACAACCCGGAATCTTTCCAATTCGCCATTAAATCAGTTGTATTCTCAATTGCAAACCAATGGCCAAACCTATTCCATCATGGGAAATCCGAATCTTGGGGAAATCAAAGGCATGTTGATGGGCGTAGAAAATACCAATGCGGTATCGGCCTGCGGCGAACTTTGGTTTAATGAACTTCGCTTGTCGTCGCTAGACGAAAAAGGCGGCTGGGCTTCTTTGGCAAGGGTAGATGCAAACCTTGCAGATCTTGGAACCATTTCGGTTTCTGCAAATACGCACAGCAACGGATTTGGAACTTTAGAGCAAAGAGTAAATGAACGGTTTAAAGATAATTTCGTTCAGTTTGATGCCGCTGCCAACCTGGAGTTAGGAAAGTTGTTACCGAAAAAGGCAGCGCTCAGCATTCCTTTTTATGCCAGCATTTCTAATATAATCAGCAGCCCGGAATGGGATCCTTTCGATATGGATATTACACTGAAAGAAAAATTAAAAACGGCTCCCAAAAGTCAGCGCGATTCTATTCGTAAAAATGCAATAGATTTTGCTTCAACTAAAACGATCAGTTTTACCAATGTTCATAAAAACAGAACGGGTAATAAAAAACCGCAACTTTGGGATATAGAAAACGTTGACGTTAGCTATACTTACACCAAAACCGAAGCACATAATCCGCTGATAGAATACAATAATGTAACCAAGCAGCGGGGCGGACTGGCATATAATTTTGCGCCGCAACCAAAATATTTTGAGCCGTTTAAAAAGCTGTTCAAGAGAACGAAAACCCACTGGTTCGATCTTATCAAAGATTTCAATTTTAACCCGATTCCCACTCAGCTTACGTTTAAGGCTGATATTTACAGGCAATTTGGCGTGATAAAACCGCGTAGCATTGGCGGAGATAAATTTTTCACGCCCGAAACCTATGATAAGTATTTCACGTTCGACAGGAGCTATATTTTGCGCTGGGATTTTACAAGATCATTAAATCTTGATTATTCTGCGCTAAACAATGCCAGGATTGATGAGCCGTATGGCCGGATAGATACGAAAGCGAAAAAAGATACCGTAATGCAAAATTTCTTTTCCGGTGGCCGAAATACCGCATTTTCGCAAAGCATCAGCTTATCGTATAATGTACCGGTAAACAAGTTTCCATTAACAGACTGGACCACTTTGCGACTGCGATATACTGCCAATTACAGGTGGATCGGAGCTTCACGGCTTGCCGTAAATCTCGGCAATTTCCTTGAAAATGGCCAGCAGGAAGAAGCAGATTTGCAACTGGATTTTACGAGGTTATACAATAAGTCGAAATGGCTCCGGGCCATTGATCAGCCAAGGCAGACAAACAAAGAAAATCCGAACGATTCGCTGGCGCCTAAAAAGCCGCGCATCGCGCCGTCGCAGCCAAATGCATCCTTGCCCGAAGTAAACGGTGTTTTGAGGGTATTTGGGAAATTGCTCACGAGCATAAAATCAGTAAATGCAACCGTGTCGCAAAACAGCAATACAAGATTGCCCGGTTATACAGACAGCACGAAAATATTGGGCGAGAATTTTAAAAGCATGGCTCCCGGCTTTGGTTTTATCCTGGGCAAGCAGCCCGACAGCAATTGGCTCAACCGCGCTGCCCGTCGTGGTTTGATAACGCGCGATTCTAATTTCAACGATCTTTTTGTTCAAAATTTTGATCAGCGGATTACCGTTGCGGCGCAACTGGAACCGGTTAGGGATCTTACCATCGATATTAATTTAGATAAGACTTTCAGCAAGAATTATTCGGAAACCTTTAAGGATACAACAGGTACCGGAGATCATTTTTCGCACTTAAGCCCGTATGCATCGGGAAGCTTCAGCGTGAGCTACATTGCGTTCAATACCTTGTTTGAAAAATACGACCCCAACAGGGTTTCAGCTACCTTCTTAAAATTCCAGGATTATAGAAAAATATTGTCGCAGCGGTTAGGCGCGCAAAATGAATATAATAAATTGAAGGGTAACCCATTGGGCGCCGACGGTTATGCGCTTGGCTATGGAAGATACGCTGTAGACGTGCTGGTGCCGGCATTTATTGCCGCGTATACCGGCCAGGACCCGGAAAAAGTTTCGCTGATAAAACAAAATAATTCCAACATAAAATCGAATCCGTTTAGCGGAATTTTACCAAAGCCAAACTGGCGGCTTACCTATAATGGCTTAAGCCGGGTTCCGGGAATGGATAAAATATTTACCAACTTCTCCATTTCTCATGCGTATAATTCGAGCCTGGGAATGAACAGCTTTACATCAGCATTGCTTTACCAGGATGTATCGCGGTTTAATTACCCATCGTTTATTGATACCGTTTCCAACAACTACATACCGTTTTTCCTGGTGCCAAACATTACCATCCAGGAACAGTTTGCGCCATTACTTGGGCTTAACATGACGTTTACCAACCAGCTTAGTCTGAAGTTTGATTACACAAAGCAGCGGCAGCTTAGCCTCAGTCTTATAGATTATCAGCTTAGCGAAGTGCGTTCTACTGAGATCACGTTTGGCGGCGGTTTCCGTAAGCGCGGTATGAAGCTTCCATTTAAAGTTCCGTTCACAAAAAAGGATTCAAAGAAGCTGGATAATGAAATAAATTTCAATCTTGTATTCTCGATAAGAAACAATGTTACTTCTAACAGCAGGCTCGATCAAAACAGCGCATTTGCCACCAATGGAAGTAAGGAAATACACATCAACCCAACGGTAGATTATTACCTTAATAACCGGGTGAAAGTGACGCTGTATTTCGACCAGACAAGAATTAATCCATACATTTCATCGTCGGCGCCAACGATCAATACAAGGGTAGGAGCGCAGGTAAGAATTTCGCTGGCGCAGTAATTTTTATTAATCATATGTAACAAGCAAAAAAGTAGATTTTTTCCCCCGGTTCGTGTCTTCACGAACCGGATCCCTTTCCTGGCGCAAATCTCCAGACTTGTGATTGAGTGTTTCATTTTCAATGCAAGTCATACAAGCCAAAAAATAGATTTTCAGGATTTTGATATAATAAGAACATTGCTATTCAGCAGAGTAGTTTGGCGGCGCCGGCTTGTGTCTTCACTTCATTTTTAAAATAGCAGGAACATTTGCGATGAAGCAAGGTAGCTTGGTGGCGCGGTTTCTAATCGGGTGAAAGATGATTAATCCGGTCAATCACTTCATTTCTTGTCTCGCCGCCACAATAAGCAGGGTATCTTTTTGGTTTCGTGAAATTCTACTTGCAATTATTATATTCAGCAATGATCTTTTTAAAGACTTCAAGTCTTTTCATGTCGACTGAAATTTGACTTAGCGAATAACCTTTTTCTTTTGCTTTTATTTTTTCCGAAAGTGATGGACAGTCTGAAACTATATTACTCATTTTTTCACTAAAATTTGGAAAGAATAGTTTATTTCCCAAATCTGTAGCCATCAGCCTTGGTTGATTTCTGATGGATAAAAAATAATCATAATGATCAAAGCCATCTGAAGTTTTTGTTTTCGGCTGAAAAAGTTCAAATAAACTGATTTTTGCATTCTGATCTGTCAGCGCTTTCACAAAAAGAATGTTTTTGGCGCCTGGTAGATATAAATTGTCTTTATATGGAATTTCGTAAGATTCTAAATTAATTTCTTTTGGATAAAAAACTTCTTTCCCAATTTGGTAGAATTGAATACTATCAATCAATATTTTTTCCACGACATTATTTGACGACTTCAAAATCACACTGTTATTTGCATCGTGCCCGGTTTCAAACTGAATGGTAAGCTTACCCGGTTTTTCAGTGCCGTCTAACAAAACGAGCTTACAATCCTTGTCTGCCAGGTAATTTGGAGAAGCAAAATAGGAAGTGGTCTTACAGGAATTTAAAGTAAAAATTAAAATGAAGATGATGAATGATTGTCTTATAGACATGGAGTGAATCTTTTATAATTAAATGATATTGTGCCAATGTTTTACGGCTTTGCACAGCGAAAAATTAGGAATACTCTGTGCCCGAACCTTTGCCATATATGTTTTGGTCTCGCGAAACTACACTTTAGCCAGGCTAATGGCAAAATCTTCTTTTTGGCTTTTGCAGCAGAGCGTCTTATAAGCACAATTAAAAACAATAAATCCGATGGATATTTTGTGCCAGTGTCCCTAAACGCTTTTTTTTGTATAATAACGAAAACCTTGCTATTCAGCCGACTAGTCAGGTGGCGTTGGCCGGACAAACGCGCGGAGCGATTCGGGTTGTCCTTGATTTTTTGTTTCTTTTGCATCAAGGCAAAAGAAAAGGCAAAAACAGAAAGCAAAACAGGAAATAATGGAGTGTTTCATTTTCAACGCAAAGTCATACAAGCCAGAAAATAGATTTTCAGGATTTGATATAACAAGAACATTGCTATTCCCCGGTTCGTATCCTTTCCTGGCGGACAAATCTCCAAACTTTGCTATGAGATTAAGTTCCTGTGCGAAATTTTTCTTGTTATCAGGAAAAATATTACAATAATAAACCATGAAATTATCGGGAAAACAAGAAACACAAAAGCATTTTTTGTCTCAGGCGTATTCAATGCACCGCTATAAACAATCAAAGAACAAATGGTCAGAATGATCATCATCCAATAAAATGCCCCACGGCCAACAGCTTTCCGGCGATTGATAATTTTATTTAAAATGGCAAGCCCTATGAACGGAGAAAGAACCCAGCCTGTAAAAAGTCCAAGCAGAATAACAGAAGGTTGTTTGCGACCTGCATTGAACATAAAATAGAGTGAGCCGGCTGCTCCAACCAACGCAACTATTAAGGCTGTTATTCGTAAGAAATTTTGATGGAATGTTTTTTTGTCTGCCATAGAAAACAAATGAATTGATTCAAGGCTTGAAAATCATTTCTTTTATCATTTTTAGAACGGGTTACACGCCGAACTGTCTTAAATGATGATCAAGATGTTTATAAAACAAAATGTTCCATTCGTTGGCGGACATTTTTCCAAAAGAGAAATTGTCTTTCCCCTCAAAATGCGCTCTTCCCAGGCGCTGTACTTTATGGATGTTGTCGATCAACAATTTTTTTTCTTTTTCAAAATCCCTGCTGTTCTTAATCAAAAAATCTGGTGCAGTCGGGCTATTGATTTTATAAGGCTTTTCACCAACAACAAAATTTTTTACAAATGTCTTAAGTACCCATTTCTTAAGCATTCCTGGCTTCTTAAACTTTTGCGGCTCGAAAACGAAAGCGTACGAGACATTACAATGCGCCAACATCTGATCAGCGCTCATTTTGCCCCATTCGGGTTTCTGATCGGGTGAAAGATGATTGATCCGGTCAATCACTTCGTTTGCAGTTTCTGAAGTAAAAATATCTTTGATCATAACACGTAAATTTATGCCTGTTTTGGTAAATTATCGGAATGTTTATTTTCTACAAAATCGCTTATTTCGTTTCCTGTTTGGATTGTAAAAAACCAATTGGTGATTCTTATCAATTCTTTGAAATTCTTTTCTGCGAAAGTCTCCACTGGTGACTGAACGCTACCTTTTTTTAATCTCAAATTGCGCCTTCATTAAACTTTCAACATACCCCTGAATCCCCTCGCAGCATAATAAGAGTCTGCACCATTATGATACACAAACACGGTGTTATAGCGCCGGTCGCCAAAAATGGCACCGCCAAGATTCCTGATGTCAGCAGGTGTCAGGAGCCAACTGGAAGTTTTGGTATCGAATTCACCCAGTTGTTGCAGGCCGCGATACTCTGCTTCAGTTAAAAGCTCAATGTCCATGGACGCAGCCATCTCAAGGGCGCTGTCTTTAGGTTTATTTTCTTTTCTTGCGTCCAGCGCTTTCCGGTCGTAACACAGGCTGCGCCTTCCTTTCGGGCTTTCGGGTGAACAATCACAAAAAATAAATTCACCGGCTTTTGTCTTGCCGGTTACATCCGGTTCGCCACCTGTTTTTTCCATTTCATTAAGGCTATACAATTTTTCAGGCTTCGCTTCTAACCTGGTTTGTACCATATTCCATTCAATACCTTTGTGCCTGTTGGTATTTTTTTCAAAACGGGATCGTAAAGTTTCAAGCAGCGCTGATCGCTCTTCAACTGATAGTTTTTTGGGCGTTGTATGTTTCATGATTATATAGGATCTGTTAAGCTGGAGGTTTATGCCGTCAATCGTTTAACCCTTTTCCTTCCAGAATTTGCGGAATACTTTTCTCAATTCTTGACTCGCGGGTTTTCGGTTGTTTGGGTTGCGAAAAGTAAAATAAATAAGCCTTCTGCCGGCCGGGTGTCAAAGCGTTGAAAGCCGTTTTTAACTTTGGCCGTGTATTTAGCTTATCTTGAAATTCTTCAGGAATGGGAAAGTCATTGGCTTTTTTTAATTCCACTTTCAAACCGGCTTTTTCAACTTCGATGGCTTCATAGATACTCGATTTTATTAACGCTTCCTTTTGCTTTATTTCAGCAAGGCCGGTAAACCGCATCTGTCGGGCAGATTGTACATTTTCGGTCTGCTGGATCAGCAATCCATGCTGGTTTTGCAACAAGGCGCCTTTGAAAAATAACAGGGCGCAATAGTCTTTAAATCCGTGTATTAAAACGATGTTACGATTGTCATGTGTGTAGCAGGGGCAGCCCCATTTTAAGTCTTCCATTAGTCCGGTATCCAGTACGATCGTCCTCAATTTTGCAAATTCTTTCTGCCAGTTGGACGCTTTATCAAAAAAGAAATCAACCTTGGGATTCATAATTATTCTTTTAGGCTTAGTTAGAAATAATTCCGGCATTACCGGAAGTTTGTTTGATTCTTTTATTAAAATTAGTTCCCTTCATTTTCGCCGCGATCAGCTTTCTATCGGCCGGCCTGAAATACCAGGAGATAAAAGTCAGGATTAAAAGCAACAAAGCCGGAAAAAGTGTATTGATTGAATCATTCATTGCGAGGTGTGAAAACAGGGCGCCGGACATGACAAAGAAAAAACCTGCATAAGCCCATTCTTTTAATAAAGGAAATTTTGGAATAAGCACCGCCACGCTTCCTAATATTTTCCAGGTTCCGAGTAGGGTTAGTAAATAGACAGGATAGCCCAAATGAGTGATCATATCAACGCCGCCCTGCCCGGCTTTTGCTTTGAACAATTGCACCACACCGGTTGAAACCATTCCCAGGGCAAGCCAGATGGTGGCAATCCAATAGATGATTTTATTTCTTTTTGCCATGATGGTTATTTTAATTTTTCAACAATGTCCTGCAGGCGGTCATGCGCCATATTGATGCCTTGTGCAAAAGGAAGCTTCAGCACCTGGTCCCTTTGTGCAACCGATTCGTATATCACATGCATATGAAGCTTACTCGTGGTTTCAGTTACCGGTTCAAATTCATAGACCTCAAGCTGAACGCCAAACGGCGTATGCTCCATCTCAAAAGTCCGCGTGATCTTGCTGTCCGGGATAAATTCATGGATTACGCCGTTAGCGCTAAAAACCTTGTTCCCTTTGCCATCCGTCGTTTCAAGCTGGTAAGCGCCATGCTTCTTACTTTCCATTTTCAGCACTTTGGTTCCCATCCATTGTTCTACAATTCCCGGTTCAGCATACGCTTTAAAAAGTAATGCCACTGGCAGATCGAATTCCCGGCTGATCACCAATTCCTGGCTGCCGTCTTCTGCATCGACCTTTGTTTTGTGTTTCATAATATTAATTTTTAATTTTTTTTCCGCGATGATTACCGGCTTTATATTTTTTCATGATGGTTTCCAGTTTGTTGAACCTGACATCCCACATGTTGCGGAACGGTTCAATAAAGTCGGCCACTTCTTTCATTTTTTTTGCATTGGTAAAATAATAAATTTCCCTGCCGTTTTGCTCCTGTTGAAGCAGTTCGCACTCAGTAAGTATTTGCAGGTGTTTTGAAACGGTTGGCCTGGCTGTGTTGAAGTTGGCTGCAATAGCTCCGGCAGTCATGGATTGTGAAGCAACCAGCAGCAGGATCGCCCGTCGTGTGGGGTCTGCAATGGCCTGGAAAACGTCGCGTCTTAAATTCATCGCTCTTAATTTTTTTTATCACCTTATGGAATGGCCATCATGTAATATTTCAGACCATTCGCGCGGGATATGTAGTTATTCGGCTACAAATTTACATGTAGTTATCTGACTACGCAAATTTTTTTTTCAATTTTTTTTGTTCGAAACGATCAGGCATCGGGAATTTCCGGCTCCACTAATTTTGCCAGTTTTTCCAAAGATTCCTGCCAGCCTAAATAACACATTTCAACAGGGATGGCGGAAGGAATTCCTTCCTGCAAAATATTTATTTCTGTGCCAACCAAAACTTTTTTGAGCGAAACAGAAGTAGTCATTTCTCCGGGAAGGTTGGGATTATCAAATTGATCTTTGTACTGAATAAATTCATTTGGCCGGAGCTCAACATATTCTCCGCCGAATGATTCGTCTTTGCCTGTGGAAAAATTTTTAAAGGACATTTTATAAGTTCCTCCAGCTTCTGCATTTAATTTATGCACCTCACAAACAAAGCCATACGGTGGTATCCACGAGGCAAGTGCAAGCGGGTCAATAAAGGCACGATAAACTTTTTCAGGAGGTGCTTTAAGAACCCTGTGGAATGTAACACTGTTGTCAGACATAAAATGTATTTAGGGAAGTCCTACTCGTTTGGCTTTTGGGTTACGCCCGTTTTTTATAAGTGGTCGCTGCTCCACTGTGCTTTACAAATTTAATGGCTTTTTGGTATTGCATAAGCAGTAAGGAATCTCCCTGACTCGTCCTAAAAAAGTTTAAAGGTTAATAGATAAATCCTTCAATAGGTTTACATAGTCTCTGATGATTTAGTTTTTCATTATTATGCAATTTATTCAGGAGTTGAGTTTCCGATGCTTAGATGTGACCTGTCGTTGTTGTACAAACAAGGGCTTTACCTGATTCGCAAAATGTTTTAAATTTGAAAGAGAAACACCTACGGAAGCCAAGTGTAAATATTAAATTTCTACTTTTTGGCTTATCTCATACTTTTAATTTTCATTTTTTTAAAAAAATCCCATTTTCTATTTTTTAGCTTATCTGCCAGGAATATTTATTTCCATTGTTTTGATGAAGAACCATTATTATTTAGGTATTTCTAAATCAGTCAAGCGATACGTTGTATTGTCCAATATGCCGCAATTAATGCGATCGCTCCTGATAATGGATATACGATAAAGTTTTTGTACCACGGCTTTTTTCCAAAAGGGATGATGATGAGTAAAAACATCAGTGTTATCACAATTATCTGACCTATTTCTACTCCTATATTGAAAGAGAAAATAGACGTGAAAAATTTATTTCGTGGCAAACCTATTTCATTCAATGCCCTTGCAAATCCCATTCCGTGTACCAGGCCAAACATAAAAACGATTGCAATACGCCATGCTTTTAATTCGCTTAATAAAATATTTTCAATCGCAACAAACATGATTGATAAAGCAATTAATGGTTCCACAATCTCTGCAGGTAAATTGAATTATTCCTTTCATACTTAATGCAAGGGTAATCGTATGCGCCACCGTAAATGCGGATGCCTGCCATAAAATTGTTTTGATCTTTGTATTAAGCAGGCAAAGGCTTATAACAAACAAAATATGGTCAAATCCATCCGGTACAATATGACGGACGCCCAGTTTAAAATAATACCATACCACATCATTAACCGGTGCTCTTTCAAGTACATAATTTATGGTATGGGCAAATGGAGTTAGTGGCAATGCAAGACAAATGATTGCAAAAAATGTTTTGTATTTAAATTGGCATTGTTCCATAAAAAATTACAGTGTTTTCAAAACATTTTCACTTTCTGTTTTTAAGTCAACATCTATATTGGGATTATTTTTTAACGCTTCCTGCAAAGTGGATTTTGCAAGTTCTTTTCTTCCGCTATATGCATAAATAAGCCCGGCATTGCAAAGAAGCACAGGGTTTTTTGAATTGGTTTTTAATGCTGTTTGCAAATAGGGCAATGCTTTATCATACTCCTTCATTTTATAGAAGACCCATGCAACCGTTTCGTTAACATCAATGTTCATCGGCCGCCTGTTATATTCTGTTAATGCGTGTTTCAGGGCGTTTTCATTATCATTATTTAAAAGATAGGCATAAGCCAGTTCACGATCGGCATAATGGCCGATGCTTTCATCATTTTCGCCTTTTTTGCTATCATTATTCATTCCCTCAATGAGCTTCTGCAAAAGGCTGTCTGCTTTCTTGTTATTTCCATTTAACCTGTATAATTGTGATAATTGTTCCTGTATGGCATAATCATTTAAAGAAGCTGTAGCTTTTTCATAGTAAGAAATGGCCTTTGGATACTCTTTATTTGCCATAGCAATGTGTCCCAGCCCTGCGGTAGCATAACCATATCCTGGCCGTTCTTCCAGGGCAATCATATAATGCATTTCAGCATTTTTTAAATCCCCGGTATTTTCGTATAGGCGTGCCAGTTGTATGCGCGTCCACTCTGTTGGTTCATCACCCGGGCCTCCCGCGCTTACGGCAAGTTTCATAGCTTCAATAGCCCCGGGATAATCTCCATAAATTTCACGCAGGTAGGATATGCGTGAATACGAACGTATGTCGGGCCTGATAGAATCCATCTTATCAGAATTTTCAACTGCGGCTTTGTAATTTCCCATTTCAACATTGCCATCTACCAGTAAGCCATAAATTAAAGAGTTGTAAGGATTTATCTTTTGAGCTTTTTCCGCGATGCTCAATCCGTCAGCAAAATGATGTTGGGACATATAAAGCAATGATTTTAATGTAAGGGCTTCAAAATTATTGGGATCATTATCAAGCACCCGGTTGATATACTTCATGGCTGCAGCATCATAATATATATAATTACCAGTTATCCTTGCTTCCTGAATATAAAGGGTTGACAAGGCAATTGCCGTCTTATTGTCATTTGGATTATAGTTTATTTTCTCAATCAATTGCTGAGCAACTTTTTTTGTAGCATTCCATTCAACAGCAGTAGCCGAAGTATCTTTCCTATCAAGCAATGGGTAAGTGGCGTGTTCCATTCTGGAATGGCGTATGGTGTAACGGATAACCACAAACGCAGAGACCAAAAGAAAAAATACAATCAGTATGATATAGGTAGACTTTTTCTTCATAATATAGTTGTTGATTGTTACATTCCTGAATTGTTATATTGTTGAATTGCCGAAATTGAAATTTGCTACATTTCTGGCTTGTTCACATTCACCATTCCTGTGGCTTTGCCTTTTCCAAATTCAATTCCTAATTCTATTGTATTCCTAATTAAAATAAGCCCGCAGTTTTCCTACGGACTTATTTAGTTTTAACAGAGCTATTCTTTAATTACGGTTACAGATTGTTTGGCTCCGCCATCTTTACTTCCGGAAATAAAATAAGATCCTTTGGCCATTCCATTTGCATCCCATTGTACAGTATAAGTCCCGGCTTCAACCTTTTTGTTCACCAGAACTTTAAGAGGCTTCCCGGATGCATCATACAGCATGATAGTAACTTTTGAAGGAACGGCTACATGGTAACGCAAAGTATTACTGCTTCCCATAGGGTTAGGTGAATTGGCTATTTCTATACCAGGAGAAGCAAAGCCAAGTGGTTGCATTGTTGAAGGCCCGTTGCTGTTGATAGCTGTCTTACTCATCGGCGCAGGGGTTGAACAACTACAATTATGTGTTCCCGACCACGGTGTTTGCACAAATGGGAAGGAGGTTTTAAAAGTAGTATCATTTGCATTTACACCGGTGTTGTAGGTTACAACTCCTAATAGCCGTGGCGTTACAGGGCTGCCGCCTGGCACAAAATCATCGTACCATAAACCAAGCGCTGCTAACACTACACCACCCACAGACTGCAGTTCGATACGCGTAACATCGTCCTCTAATCTTCTTCCATTAGGAAACCCATCCATGTTTGGAATAAACTCAAGATCTTTATTTCCATTAAACCTGGGATCAGTTAAGCCCAAAACCGCGGTCCATATCAATCCGTCTGAATTAAAGTCAGGAGAGTTACGGTCAGTAACAGGTACAGCCATATTGAGGCGCAGCATATCGCCGCCATTAGGTAAAAAATTATTGATGAACGGTTTGCCTGCAGCCAATGGATTTCCACCCTTACCTGTTGCCAGTTGGTAAGGACTCTGGTTAGGAACGCCGGTATTAAAAATGGGATATAGATCAACAGAACGCGGTTTTCCGGGGCCAGGCAATAATAGTTTCTGATACTTGCCATCTAAAGCAGTCCCTTCCCTTTGTGCTTCGGTTAAACCAAACAATCCATCTTGTCCATTTCCAAAACCAAACATTGCCTAATGAATTTTTTTGTATGCGCAAAGCAGAAAAAGCAGGAATAGCTTTACCAAATTGTGCATCATCCATATAAAGGGCTAATTCAGGATTATAAAAGAAATTACCGAAAGTGCTAAGCTTTGCAAGGTCCTGGTAGGGTGTTAAACTATTCCAATAATCTTTATAACCAATAGGAATAACTGCTTCGTTGGTTAATGGCATTCCAAGCCTGGAAACCTGCACCCAGCGGCCAAAATTGGATTCAGTACCATTACCATTTAAAGTTCTTATTTGTTGCCTGCTTGCAGAAGCCCACACGCCAATTACATAATCAGGATCAAGAATGTTTTTAGCCTTCGATAGCAGTCTTGTGATCTTTCTGTAAAGTTGAAATATCCACTTCAAGCGCAATGGTTGAAACGTTCTTACATTTTAACGCATCTTCTGAGTGAGTGGATCCTGTGCGGGGCGCATCACCCAGATCAAAAATACCACCGAGGTCAACAAAGAATGGATCATCCGCAGTACCTGCGAAAACTCTTTCACCGGTGCTGGTAGTCATAATTGCTTTTTCAATAAGCGAGTTATAACTCGGTGCGTTTAAGCCAACAGGCGAGCTTATGGATCTTTCTCCTATATTATAAGGAGGAACTATTCCATTCGTAAGTATTGTCCTGAAGTGTTTTTTATCCCAATCCCTGTCCCTGTCCTGGTCCCTGAGCCTGTTGAGGTCTGAACTTTCTGTGAGATTCCCGTTACCATTGATAGCTTCATCATCTTCCCAGCTTCTGCCGCCATCAATACTTCTTTCTAAAGTATAGGTGGTTTTCAAATTTTCTTTTCCCAAACGAATGTTGAAAAATGTGGTGGGGTCTTCATTTGTTTTGTGAAAAGTAAAACGGTAAACAATATCGTCTCCTTTGGTGGTAACATCATTATCAATATGAATTTCGTAACGCACGTTTTCCCCAAAGGAATAATAATTAGGTCCACCATTAGGCAACTGTCCCGGGATGTAGTTGGCGATAATAATTATTTTGTTAGGATTTGTGGGGCTTTTAAAAGCATACAAATCGGTATTATCGGCCAATGGATCATTTGAGATCATAGGCGCCTCGCGGTGACTTGAAGACATTAGTAAAACTGAAAAAACAGATATGGATAGCGCCGCAGCCAGGATTTTCAGTTTACTAGACGTAAAAATGTTTTTCATTTTAAAAGTTTAATAGTTAAAAAATAAAAATGAATTTATTATTCACACTGAACACTTTTTCTTACGGTGATAGATGGTATAAGCCTGACATTTTCAAAACATAAAGTGATTGAAAAATGTGATTGTCATGGTCGCAGAATAAGTTCGCTGATAAGCGTTAGTAGAGGATCTGAAAGAATTTACGAGAAAAAATTCAAAGTGGTTTTATCAAAACTATGAGTTTTTTTTGGGGGTAGTATGTCATTTTCTTATTACAATTTTAGTCTTAAAAGTCTCAAACGAGCCGTTCATATTAATAGAAATTAAGTTGGTCTGAAAAAATAAATCCGGGAATATTGAAGAGAAGATTCCGTTGACTTTAAAAGCTGATGTTTACGCCTTGAAATATTAAATAAAAAATCAATCAACCTTTTCAAAAAGGTTATTATGAAGAAAATAATTATCTCCTCTCTTTACCAATAGTCAGAATAGCGAGGATCATGGTTACATCAATAGTGCGTTGACTGATCATCGCTTCCAAATATCCACATAAGCGAAAAAGTAGATTTTTATATTTTGAGCTTAAGCAAATGGCTTTCCTTCTTTGATCATTTCTCTTTTGATGCCTTCTATTACATCTTCAATGTAAAATGTAAGTTTATTGATATCGCCGGGTTGTGCCTCTTTCCTTTTAACCGCCTGGATGCCGGCAAAATGGATGACGTTGATAATATTGCCGCCTGTTAATTCATATTTTTTTACCTGGTTGGGTATATCATCATAATCGGCATTAACCGGAAAAGATTTTTCCCAGATCTCTTTCCGTTCTTCTTCATTGGGAATGGTAAATTTTACAATATCATTGAACCTTCTTATAAACGCGTCATCAATATTCGTTTTCATATTTGTGGCCAGGATCACCAGTCCGTTATAGTCTTCTATCCGCTGTAATAGATACGACACTTCCTGATTGGCATATTTATCATGTGCATCGCGCACGCTGGTTCGCTTTCCGAAGATGGCATCTGCTTCATCAAAAAATAATATCCAGTCTTTGTCTTCGGCCCTGGCAAATAACAATTCAAGATTCTTTTCTGTTTCGCCAATATATTTCGACACCACCATCGACAAATCAATTTTATAAACGTCCTTCCTCGTTTCATTGCCAAGTACGCCGGCTGTTAATGTTTTCCCCGTGCCGGGTGGCCCGTAAAATAAAACCCTGAAACCCTTTCTTAATCGTTTTTCCATTTCCCAGGTATCCATTAAAGACTGGTTGAAATGAATCCAGTCTTCCAGGTTTTGATAATGCCTGCGTACTTCTTTATTTAAAACGATGTCATCAATACGAAGTTTGGTTTCAATTTTTTTGGCGGGAAAGCTCGTACTGAAATGCGGTGGTGCCGAGGCTCCTAAAAGAAAGAGGTCCACATAATCCAGCGCCATGATCATTTTGCCGCTTAGCACCGGCTCGCTCTGTGGCAGCTCTTCAAGCCATAAAATTTTCTTTTTGGCAAAGTCTTTATCCGACCAGAATAATTGTTCCACTTCTTTCCTCCGGTCCCAGTCATCGCCTGCCAAAAGATAAACTGCCGTTTGCCCGGTGGGAAGAAAGCCCCTGAAATTTTTACCGCGCACGCCACCTATCTCCGGAAAATCTCCCGGCGTCTTAATTTTTTCCTGGAGCGTATTATCAAATAATTCGGGGGCGGCGTGCGGAGCCAGCGCAATCAAAAGTAAGGTGGCTGCATTCGCATCGTTTTCAAGATTATTTTTTTGCAGAAAATTTTTTATAGGAAGGCTCCATGTATTCACATCGGGCATGGAAGGAATATCACGCCCATTGGCATTGTTGAGCCGGTAGTTGAGAAGCGCGCTTAAATATTCAAATTCAACAGACATATTTTTTGGTTTGATTCAATGTATGAGTTGAGATCTTTTCTATTCGGTCGTCAGGCGAAAGATTTTTCTTTGTCATTACCGGATCTGAATTTCGGATCTAAGATATCTGTTTTTATACCTGAGCCTTCCATACCGCATCTGCCTTTCAGGTTTTGAACCTGCCAGACAAAATGTTCATAAACAGATAAATCGCCAACCGCAATGCCATTGAGAATTTTGTAATATTTTTCAAGGATAGAAGCTTGTGCTTCTGTATTAAAATCATTAAAGCATTTTCCATCTTTTATAGCCTGGGCAAGGCCGGCATCACCGCCAAAATCATAATTCGATTCACTGAGTGAATACCTGATTTTAGTCAACACAGAAACTCCATGCTGGGATTGCCAGGTGTGCGTCAGCTCATGTATTAGGAAAGCAAAGTAGCTGGAATCTGTGCGGCCCAGGGTACCTGTAGGAAAGAAAACGGTATTGCCCGGTGTTCGTGCATATCCGCCGATCTGCATCAATTCAGACGAATCAGAAACGCTCACGGCGCCATAGTTCAAACTGTTGCCAAAAACTTTTTGCGCTTCCTGGAGTTCTGCATTATTGAGGCCCCGCTTATGCGTGGTAGCCGCATCGCCACCCACTCCGCCGGCAACTCCGCCAACCACTGCTCCAACCGGACCACCAACCAGGAAACCGCCCACAGCGCCAACAAGCGCCCCGCCCACCGTTCCCCAGAACGAGCGTTGAATGGGTTTTGCCTGCACCGCGCTTTGTTGCTGCACCACATGTGTTAATTCATGTGCCAGCAAAAATTTTCCTTCCTTGTTCTCCGGGTTGTATTTGCCTTTGTTGAAATAGATATCACGGCCATGCGTAAACGCTTGCGCCTGCAATTCACCGTTCATGTTTACTGCCTCGCTATCGTGATGCACCTTAACACTACTGAAATCAGCACCAAATGAAGCATTCATTTCCTGCAATGTTTTTTGTGGCAACGGTGTGCCTTTACCGGCTGAGCTTTCTATTTTTGAAGAAATCACTGGTGACGCGGCGCCGCTGCCGGTTTCCGGCTTGGTTTGTACCGGCGTAATGCTCAGGGAATGCCGAACATTCATTTCACATTGTTGCAAGGGAGATTTTTCTGCCGGCTGACTGATCACCGAATTGGCCACAGCATCTGCTTCCTGTTCATATTGATCACCAGGCTGATTGACATAAAACTTTGCCTGGAAAAAAGTGTTTTTTGCATTGGGCATCGCACTGTTTTGCTTCGGAAAAAACAAGTCCTTCCTTTCCTTCATCACGTTGATGGAGATTGCTATGGCGATAACTTCGGAACAATAGGACATAACCATAAATTTTAAAAGAATAAATAAAATGGCTGCAATAAAATTAAACAATTAAAGGCGTATCCATAATTGGGTCATAATCGCATTTTGTTCTTTTGTAAGAGCATAACGGCCTGTCCGTTTGAGGTGCCGTTCCTGCTAAGCTCATCTTTGAAACGGTTTAATCATTAAAATAAATCAATGCCTTTTCCCAAACATATTTGCCAACAGCAGCTCCAAGTTTTAGCCCCGATTCATTGCCTTTCTTAAAATGAACACCACCATAAAGCTGTGACATACCTGCTTCCTCTGCGGCCGCGGTTAGTGTTGGCCACTCAAGCAAAATGTCAATAGAAGGCGTTTTTCCGGGCTCTATCGCCGACGATCCTTTCTTTACCAGGAAACATCCGTCAAAGCTTTCCTTTTTCGTGTAGGCATTAATGATATACGCTGCTGCTTTACTAAAAGCGCTGTGTACCGAAACATATTCCGGAAATGGCGCGGTGATAAAATCCGGCTTTTGATAAGGCATCCATTCTTTTCCATCCATCTCTACCGTTCCTTTGAACGGGCCTCCCCAGGCCTTAATGATCCTTCCGCGGTATAATTCATGCACAGCAGTGATTGGCCGTACCGAATCATACCTGCGCTTACATTCCCAGCAGGCTATGGACGCATCAAGAAAACCATTGGTCAGCGCAAAAAATAATTTGACACAATCCTTGTTACCATATTTTTCTTTTTCGCAAATAAATTGGGCGATCTCACACCAATGGCCGGACGGAGTGTAACTTCCGGGCCCATCATTCCAATATTCTGCAATGGCTTTTTCCTTGTCGCTTAGATTTTCACTTATGGAAATAATTTCCTGTGCCTGCTTTTTAAATTCATTGGGCGTTTCTTTCGAATTAAAAGGTGGCTCAGGTCTAAACTGTTTGGCAAATGATAATGCAAATGCTTTTACCAAAGGCCAGTGGGGCACCAGGAAATGCTGCGTCTTGCCATTAACCAAAAGCGGCTGCCAGTGATTGATATCTTTTACCGGGGCAGGCTCGGGAGAATTAACAGGCTGATATCCTGTGAAATCGGCCCATGGCGCGAAATGAAAAAGAATTCCTTGCTGATTGGCTTCATCCCCATGATGGTAATCAAGGATTAATCGTGCAATTAAATTTCCAATCCCGGCCGCTGTAGTAATATCCATTGAGCAATCATCCGGGTTGAAATTGCATTGAATCATCAGGTCATGAAATATATTTCTCTTTTCCGGTGGCAACGCAAGCCAGAACAAATGGGTGAGCACGCGATAAGCCGCATAGCTAATCGTTTTCTCAATTTCACTTTCGCCGCAATTTTCTTCATATCTTTTAATGTATCTTGATGTGGTGGTGCTGAAAGCGCATTTATTATACACACTCCATCCATCATACATGGCGGTATGCACCATTGCCAAAGCACGCGCTGCCAGCGGCGGTGAAGTGTTGGTAATCTTAATGGCCTCGAGTGTTAGTTGATTCCATTGAAGAGAAAGCGGTTTTTGTTGATTGGCAACCATGAGTATTTTTATTTTTTTGATGGGCCAGGAAAGCCATTTTATAGATTTTGGCTTTTCTGAAATTCAATGGGTTTATGTTTTTAAATCAGTCTTCCCTCACTATAGGCTTCCCTGATCTGCCGCCAGTTATAATCATTATTGATGATGCAATACACCAGGAAGCCGGGCGTTCTTGGGAACCGGAAAAGATTTCCGGTACATCTGTCGCAGGGCCGCCGCTCAGTGAACAGTGCATCCAGAGTATAATTTCCCCGGCCAAAACGTTGTTCTGCCAAACGAAGCACTTCATCTTCAGAATGGATATTACCTTCGGGATTAGGAGCACCAACGTATTCCATATTTCCATTTACGAGGAACCTTCCTACTGCAATATTTCTGAAAGTAAAATCATTATCAGTTGTGCCGGTTACGGTTCTTAAAACACAGGCCGGAATTCGTAAGTCATCCGGTGTAAGTCCTGCTCCTATTGGAACAAATGTCATTCCTTCAATTCTTAAGATGATCGAATTGCGATAGCAGATCTTTTTCTTTTTCTGCTCTTCATCAGTTTTCTCCTTTGCTTTTTTTGCGGCTTCTGCGCCGGCAAGTCCGCCAAGCACCGGACCAGTGTTAGCGGGCAAAGTAGGCGATTTTACCGCAGGCGGCAAATCAGGAACCAGTTTAAGATTGGGTTTTGGCGGCGGTTCAATAATGGGTGCAGGTTCTATTTTTACCGCGGTGTTGCCGATTGTTCCGCCGGAAGGGCTACCTCCTTGTGCCACCGGGCCGGTTGAGGTGCCGGCTCCTTTACCACCTTGTATTACCCGTGGTGTCCATGATTGACCACCGCCTGTCTGGCCCGCGCCTCCGCCTTTTCCAACACCACCCGTGGTTGCGGCTGCTCCTTCTTCTGCGGAAATAAACAAACCGGAAAGTTTATTGATCAATCCCTTCGCAAACCTTACGGCCAGCGCGCCCAATGCAACCATTACGCCGGTGATCGCCAGCGTGATGCCGCTGTTGGCTATTTTTTCAAAGTTGCTTTCTTTTTCTTCTGAAGTGAGTGTTTTGAAAACAAGATCTAATCCTGCTTTGCCGATGGTTACCGTTTCGGCAGCTACGGTAGAAATCAGTAATCCCTGTCCTGCCGCCATCGCTACTTCAAAACCAAGGAGGGCGCCGGGAATAGCGCCTGCACCGCCAAAGAAAGCCCCGATGATGGCGCCGATAAGAACCGATGCAATCAAAAACCATCCGTATAAGCGGCCAAGCATACCATTTACAGTGCGCCAAATCGTAAGTAAATTATCTGCAGCATCTGAAATATTCAGGCTCCATAAATTGTCCACGCACTCTTTTAACTGGTCCCAGATCACTCCTAAATCTTTGCCGACACCCGGCCACGGCCATATCAGATCCCATGCAGCGGATTTCAAAACCTCCCACCAGTTATTGGCCAAATAATCGAGCTTGGGCGTGAGATGCCGGTAAATACCTTTTACAATTTCTGCGGATGGAGAGCTGAATGTTACTGCCTTCATCGCGATGGATAAAGTAGCAGGCGATATTCCGTTTACCATTCCAGTAAGAAACGATGACGTATGAATCGCTTCAATGGCTTCATCAGGATTGTTGGCCATGTGCCATGCTCCTTTCAAAAATTTGGAAACGCCGGAGAATTTATCAACGGTGTATTCGACCGCCTCATATCCCGGGATCATCTTTAAGCAGGGATGGGTAATTACAAATGTAATCCAGTCGGTCATGGATGGCCCGTCTTCCCCCGGCTTAGGCATTCCCAATAGATCAGGAAGTGAATCAAAATCTCCGGTTACCAGTTTTTCCAGTGAGCTTCCGGTTGCTTTTGCGCAATCATAGGCATTTCCCACGATGTACTTTCCGCGGTTGTACGCCCATTTTCCTGCAGATTTTGCCGCGCCGGCTGTTAGTCCTGCAGCAGTTTTAACCCCACTCCAACTGAAATCCGTTTCATAATCGGTCCATGGAATATTAAACCTTTGAACTTTATTCCCCTTCGTGTTTAAAAAAGAAGGCTTTTGAGAATCCTGCGCGTTTTTTCTTTGAATGCCATTGTTGCTTTGCTGCACCACATGTGTTAATTCATGCGCAAGTAAATGCCGGCCACCTTTTGAATCCGGATCATATTTACCTGCATTGAAATAGATATCACTACCATGCGTAAACGCATATGCGTGCAGATCGCGATTCATTTGTGTCGCAGAACTGTTATTGTGAACTCTTACAGTAGAAAAATTGGCGCCAAATGAAGATTCCATTTGGGAACGGATCGCTGCAGGCAAAGGAGCTCCTGAGCCTTTGGAAGAACCTAACCTGCTTTCAATATTGGGTGATGCCACCGGGGAAGTAGTGTCCGGCTTCTTTTGCAGCTTTTCTTCCTTTTCACATTCGGCACATTTTCTTTGCAGTGGTTCATCCCGGCCGAATCGAAGGGCAGGGGAGTCTTCATCGGGAGGTTCTGCATTGCTTTCAAAAATGGGTTTCTTTTGAATTGGTTTTTTCGTTGTGTTTTCTTTTTCTTGCTGTTCCAGCTTTTCTTCTTCTTCACAGTGCGCGCATTTTCGCTGAACGAATGGCGTAACAGGATCGACAGGTGATAAGGGTTTTGTTTGTATCGAAGCCGGCTCATGGAATCTTTGTACTACTTTATCAGCCATAGCATCTGCTTCTTTTTCATAAATATCGCCTGGCTGGTTAACGGTTAATTTAGCCTGAACAGGAGTGTTATTAAAAAATGATTCATTGTTCTTGCCAAAAAACGGCTGATTACTTTCTCTGTGAAATGGAGAATGGTTGGTATTAGAAGGGGCAATATTTCTGTGATTGAAAGGACTGCATTTAATTTTATGTTGACTGAATGCGAGTGTTTTAATTTCTATAATCAGGGTTGCGTGCATGCTCTCTTCAAAGCATCATCAAATGCGTTGTCACAAACATCTTGCATATCACTTCTGTCCCTTGATTTGTCTGATTCGAAACTTCCGCCGGGCAAATTTTCATTTACAAACTTCTGTAATTGCGGTACGCAGGAGGTTTCACTCTTGTCACAGGCAAAGTCAAAACAAACGCTAAAGAGTTTGGCGCCGACCGTATCCTTCGGATTTTTTAGAAGCTGCACTTTAATAAATGGGAGGGCGTTAAGCTCTGCATGTACATCCCCTCCTGTAAGGCTGGCATGTTTAATTCCGGGAGAGAAGGCAATGATCTTTCCCAGCGGGCTGCAAACCATCACCAGGCAATGCTGAAACGTTTTATCAATCTTCAGGAAAAAATCGCGCTTGTCATTCTTAATCGCACTGTTAGCAGAGCAGTAAGTGCCTTTACCATTGCGGTCTTCATGAACATTTTTTCTGAAGAAGATCCAGTTGTCGCTATATAAATTTGTGATCAATAAATTTCCCTGCACATTATTTAAAACTTTAAGCACACCCACATCAATGCAGGGAAGGCCTAATTTTTTATCGTTTTCTTTTTTCTGTCTCTCTTCTTCTTCTTTTCTTTTGCGTTCCTCTTCTTCCTCTTTTTCCTTTTCTTCTTTTTCCCGTTCCTTTTCTCTTTCTTTTTCCTCCTGCTCTTTTTTTTCTTTGTCGATTATTTTTGGCCCGGCGCTTAATAACAGCACAATAATTAAGAATATTGCAATAATGGCAAGAATTTCAGCAAGGGCGAGGCCAGCCACAATTGGAATAGCGGGCGCAAATCGTTGAATGCTTCCCTGGATGCTGCCTTGTGTATCGGAAGCTACAGACATAAAATCAGCCTGCATAATAGATTGCATATTTTGCAAAAGCTCTGTCAAAGTGTTGGCCGCTACCGGCTTTAACCCGCCTTCCTTAAGGTCATTTCCGCGGGCAGATATTGGAGGTAAGTTGATAATGCCCAGAGATTTTTCTCTTACACTACCCAGATTATTATTGATGGCTGCGATTTGATCATCAGTTAAATACACCGCGTCGCGCCCGGAAATATTGTTTAATGCAATGCTGATTTGTGCAAGCACTTGTGCCTTTTTATTATTTAATCCGGATAAGTCAAGGCCTTTATGCACAACGGCATCTAATACTTGATTGGTTTTTTGTCGGGCGGAATCAACTACCGCTTTAGCTTTATCTTCTACAGAACTAACAATTGCTGCTCCCTGCTGATAAACCGCTTTGCCGGTGTCAGTAAGCGTGTCAGCCGCGGCAGTAACAAGGTCCGAACCCTTTTGGTAGGCAGCTTTGCCGGTATCAGTTACGGCATTGTAAAGCCCGGTTGCATCATCCCAAAAATCTCCCTGCACGTTGGGCGTGTTGGCGGCTCCCTGCTGCACCACATGGGTCAGTTCATGTGCCAGCAAATGTTTTCCCGATGGGTAGAATTCACATCGTATTTGCCCGAATTGAAATAAATATCACTACCATGCGTAAACGCATGTGCATGGAGCGATTTATTCATACTGGCGGAGGCACTATCGTTATGAATGCGCACATTTGAAAAATCCGCGCCAAAAGATTGCTCCATTTGCCTGGTGGTGCCAACCGGCATTAATGAGCCTGCACCCTTCGAAGATTTTAGTCCTTGTTCAATATTTGCCGGAGCCATTTGAATTGATGAGGAGTCTGATTTTTTTTGCAACTTTTCTTCCTTTTCGCATTCAGTGCATTTTCTCTGAATAGCATTACACCGGTCTTGCTAAGGAAAAATGACCATCCTTAGGACCATTATTTTCGACAATTGGTTTCGTTTGAATTGACTCGGCTTTCTTGTCGTCATTTTCTTTTTCCTGTAATTTTTCTTCTTCTTCACAGTGTGCACATTTTTTTTGTACAAATGTTGAAATAATATTTTGTGATGAAAAAGATTGGGCCTGAATGCCTGAGGGTTCGCCAAGTCGCTGCACTACTTTATCAGCCATGGTGTCGGCTTCTTTTTCATAAATATCTCCTGGCTGGTTGATGCTTAATTTGGCCTGGATGCCGGCGTGACTGTTGATGGATTTTGAAAAAAAAGGTTGTTCGATTACAGATGAATGAAAAAACCCCTGCTCACTTTCTTTGTTGAAGAAAGGAATATTATTTTTTGCAGAAGATGCTGCAGTTGCAGGTTGAGCAGCTTTCATTTTTAGTCATTTTATTCAAAAAAAACTTTTTAGCTCTAAACCCTCTAAACCTTCTAAACCATCTAAACTTAAACTTAAACCTATCGAACCCATCTCAACCCTCAACTCTCAACCCTAAACTCCTCAACTCTATCTCCACTCCACTTTCAACAGCTCCTTCATCCATGGCAGCTTAATAATATTCAGGTTCCATGGCAGATGATCTAACAGCATATCTATGGCGCTTTGCTCCATCTGCAAAACAAGGTTTCCATTATTGGTAAATAATTTTCCTTTGCGTTGCAAAAAGCCTTCACGCAATCCTTCCGGCGAAGTGCCTTTTAAAATAGTCCATTGCCCTATTGCGGATTCAAGCAGGCTTTCACCTTCCGTTAATTCTTTGTCATTTAATTCGATAAAATAATCAACAGGATCTTCCAAAGGGAATGTGCACAACAACTTCGGTATTACCAGTTCATGCTCCTGCGGTTGTGCATTTCCGGTGGCGAGATAATGTAATAAATACAAAGCCTTTTGTTGAGAAAAAGCATCTGCGAAAAACTCGTCTTTAATTAATTGAAGATTATTAAACAAACGAGGTAAAAAAGGATGCAGCAGCACCACGCCCGCATTCACCACATATATTTCATCTTCATTCAATTCAATCTTAAAATCGATGCCGACAGTTTTCTTGCTCCTGAATTGGCTCTTTAACAATGCTGGCATTTTCATCCTGGGTTTTAACGATCGTGTTTGTATCGTGTAGCACAATTTTATTTCTCGACATGAATTGCTGCATTTTTTTTGTGTGTAACCGGCTCATAGAAAAATTGTGGGCTAACAATAAGCCCATAATTTCGCTGGTTGTAAGTTGTATGGATGCCGCGGTAACGATTTTTAATACTTGCATCCATGATTGTTTCTTTGCGTTCGCTTGCTTTAAAGCTGCATGCTCCTTATCTTTTTCTGTAGTTGATTTTATTTTTGCCACCTCATTAATCAGCTTGGGTAAATCTGCCTGGTTTACTGCTGTGAGTGTTTCAACAAGCGCTCTTAAAAAGCTTTCAGAATGTTGCGCCACGATTCTTTTTATTGCATTTGGATAATTATTGATTAGCTCCCGCAGTTGATGTATGGCTGTAGAATCTGAAGCAAACGCAGCAAGAATATTTTTATACCAGTCTTCATTTATTTCTAAAACATTCCATGAGAGATATCCGTAACGCATATAAAACATCCATTGATGCGCATCGCTAAGCCGGCGAGGATTTTTTGCTGTTTTTATTTGAGGCTTTAATCCATACTGCAATGGAAGCAACTGCTCAGAAAGGTCTCTTAGAAATTTTTTCAATCCATTCTCCTTTTTCAAGTTCTTTAAAATTGATCGCGCCAACATTAACTTCTAATCGGTCAATTGTCATGACCTCATCTCCAGGCGAAGCTGCGTCGAAATGCCTGTTGCAGCAAGGGCACTATTTTAGCATAATACTGATCACTCATCTTTTGCTGGATTGAAAAAGCATCCACGCTTTTACCCAGCGTAAGATCAATAATTTGTTTTTTGATGATGTGTTTCATATTGATTATTTCAAACCACCATTTTTTTTATTTTCTTTAAATCCATGCTCGGATCAATCGTTTGCAGTTCTTTACCATTCCAGTCGTCAAATAATTGCTGCATGTTGATTTTATTTTTTCTTAAATGATTGAACAGTGCACGGCTGGGTTGAATACTGTCCCGCGCGTTTTGCTTCAAAAAGATCCTGTCAAAATATTGCCAGCTTATATTATCTATCAAAATATTTTTTTCTTTTGATGACAGGCCGGGAAGGTGGTTGGTCTTGTCCGGTTTGTTTTTCAAAATTTTATTCAGCAAGTCGTCATACTGTTCGGGCGTCGGACTAACATCATCAAGAAAGTGCTGTGCCTCTTCAGCAGCTTTGTTGCCGGGTTTGGCATTGACAACCTGTTGCACGTTACCGGCATATTTTAAATGCCGCGATTGAATTAAAAGATCTCTTTCGGGATTTTCCAAAGCAGGCCGGTTAACGGGTTCCAATGGCGCTGGTTCGCTGATGATTTTTGGCTGATTGGCCGCATTATTTACCTGCATTATTTTTCTTCCAGCAATGGGCTTTTCAATGATTGGGTCAGCTACATCTTCGCAATTGTAGGTGTCGTAGATTCCATCATTCCAGCAGTACAAATTATTTATTTGAGTAACGAAATCAACACCGGCACAGGGATCCTTTTCTTCATCAAAACATGAAACCGGTGGAACTTCATTGCATGCACACGGAACGCATTCATTGCATTCATTAAGTGTTTCGAAATTTTTATGAAACAACAGCCCAAGGAAATCACAATTGTTATAGAAAGGATCGCACATTTTTTTTGCAAGCCAGTAATTCCATTTTCTAAAATAATATTCAAAGCAGCAAAAATCGCGGGGAGTCAACCATAAGATGCGAAGCAGTACATGCGCCGGCGCTTCTTTCTGCAATAATTTTTCAATCACCACTTTGTTTTCCGCAGTGCGAAAACGCGCCGGCCATGCGGGTAATGCAATCGTGGCGATAAAAGAATACGGATCGCAACCCGGAGTAAAACAAATGATTTCATCAGCAGTACAAGGATCCACTGTGCCCCCAGGCTTCCAGGTAAAATGACAAATATTTGAATTTTCTACATTTTGGCTTGTCTCGCAAGGCTGTGGCAAATAGTCGCAATTACAATCGTCAATGCAGCGGGGCCTTAATAAAATATGCTCTGCCAGATGCAGTCCTTCACTATTGATTAATTTCTTTGCGCGGATTACTGCATCGCAGGCTATCGCGCTGCTGGAATAAGATTGAGGATTGATGGCAACAATTTCACTAAGGCATTCGTTATAAAAATTTCGTTGCCGATCATAAACATTTCCTGCCTCATTCAGCACATCGCCGCAAAGCCATTGCGGCATCGTTGTCGTATTGGCTATTGAGCTATTTCCGGTATTGATTGTTTCTTCAGCATGCAGTTCTATTCCATAATCGCGGCAAGTGCACTCGTAAACCGGTTTATAGTTAGCAAAATTGGCAATGATTTTTAACGAACTAAAATAAAAGAGCAGCGCTTCACAACAACTGAAAAAGCAACAATCACTTTTCCAGGCGATGTAACAACCAGGTTTGCAGTCATCATCGGAATAAATATCCGGGCAATTGTTTGCAAAATCATCTTTACAATTGTTAAAGCCGGGTAATTTTATTTGAACATAAAAATTGCAGGTTATTTGCCGGCCGGGAGCGCTGGTGCCAGCTGAAAGTTTTTTAAACAGCGGAAAATAGCAGGCAAGGGAGCGCAATTGCTGCTTCCATTTATCAAGTGTTATATCTGCGGAAGCAGGCGAAGCGATCCTAATTTTATTTACATCTTCAAGATAAAAAGATGTATCACTTTGTACAAAGTTTTCATCAACATAAATGGCTTCAAAAATTTCAATCAATCGTTCGCACGCATCAATTTGGCGATTGCTGTCTTGCTTAATAAAAAGATGGGCGACAGGTTTTTTATCCAAATCATTCAATAAAATATAATCGGCATCTGGCTGCAGCAGGTCAAAAAAATTAAATGAAGCAGCCTGGTATAATCTATTTAAAACATCGTCTCTCCGCTCCGGCGTTTCGTATTTGCAGGGATGTATCAAACCTGTATTGGCACATGCGATAAAAAAGCTGTGGCTGCAATTGCTGCGGTTGAGGTAAGTATGAAATCCGTTTTCTGATTGCGCAACACAGATCATTTTTTCAACCCCGTTTATGCCCCAGGCTTCTTCAGGCGTTGCAAAAGAACGGAGGCTTATTGCAAGCACTTCACGAATAAAAATTCGGTACCTGCAGTCCGTTTCATTTTTTTCTATATAAATATTTCCTGAATAATTTAATAACGAAAGAAAAAACTGGAAATGCTGCATGGCTTCCTGCGGAGTTGAGTACCAGTTGGTGCTTCGCCAATCGTACGAACCAACCTGTTTGTTGAACAGTGAAAACCGGTAGCGGCCATTTGAAATATAAAGTATCGGATAGCTTTTCGACAATAAAATAATTTCATTTATGGTAGCCGTTGTGTCGCCGTCAAATTCATAAAGAGTTTCCGGTCGCACAAAAACGGTGCTTTCATTCTTATTACAATCGCCGTCCTCATGGATTAAAAGTTCCACCAGGCTAATAAACTGGCCGGGTCCATAATTGGTATCAATAAAACCCTTTTTTAAAATAACCAGGTAGTTGTTTTGAAATGCCTGTTGTGCCTCTTCTATGCTGGCATAGCCTTGCGTGCTTTCAAACAGGATCAGCGGTTGGCCTTTCAGCGTTCCTTTTTGATAGAGCACATTGGTGCTTTTAATCAGATAGTGGTACCAGGTAATGTTCGTTACTGCATCTGTCCGCTGATCAATCACCTCTGCACCAAAAGACAATTTCGTGTAGTCATATCCGTTTTGTATTGCATTGATCAAATCGTTTTTTTTGGTGAGCGCATCATTTAGCGTTGACAATACATAGCTGGAAACGGCAATCAAATTATCTTTATCCACGAGTTTATAAATGTATGGCTCATTATTGGCCTGCTTACCGGAAGCAAGCGCCGCATCAATCAATTTTTTATCAGGATGGTTTACCATATTGAACAATTGCTGATGCTGCAGTAACAGGTTGTTTGCCGGCTCTGTTGATTCTGCCGGCAATGAAGCGTTTGCAATAATTGGCTTTTTGTGGTCAAGAATTAATTGCACCTCATTCTTATCCTGTTGAATCTTAAGGACGGGAACATGCGCATAAAATTTTTTGGCCGCGGCCTGCGCCTGCAGTTGGGTTGTGTAAGCTGCCTGGGTTGTAAACTCAATGTTGTTGCCGGCTGGATCGGGTAACGCATATTTAAATTCCCAATTATCCGGAACAGGTTCTGAAATGATTAAATGGTACGTATGCGAAATGATCTCATCCAGAATTTCTTTCACTTTATTTTGAGCTTCCTCTTCAGTGTTGAATGATTGAAAGTAAATGGCTACATCATTTTTCCCGTCATTGATCTTTATTTTGAACGTATTGTCGCCGTTGTCTTTTCGGGTTTGATAATTGCCGGAAGAAGTCAGTAAACCAAGCAATTGCTGAAAGCCTGATGTAGCAAGCTTTACCGTATCATAAGTAATTAAAGAATCAAACTGGATGGTTTTCTGATCATTTAATAATGCGAATTTCTTTTTTACACTGTCTAACTGAATTACGTCCACCGGCTTGAATTCAAACTTATGCTGATCAATATAAAGCGCATCATAATTTTCATTTTTCAGGAGAATCAATTTATCCGGCCTTACGCCTTTTTTAATTTTACCAAATTGGCTTGAGTCATTAAGATAGTTGCTGAGCTTGCCATTTATTTTATCAAAATATTTTTGCGCATCTGTTGGGGTATCAAATTTTTCCTTGCTTTCTTCAATCAACGCACCATCACCGGTTTTAAATAGAAGTTTATAGATGTATTTGCTGATAAAAACATTGGCATCGGGTTCTGGCTTGCTGGTTAATATGGAATGAAGCGAGTTGATGTATTGCTCTGCGTCATCTTTTGTATTGAACAAATTTTGATCGCTGTATTTATTTCCATAATCATCTTTTATAAAGACGCTCCACTTTTGTTCGTGCGGTATGTATTCTGTTTCAAGGGAAGGATTTGCACCCAGTTTGTTATACAAAGAATTTAGAGAGGAATAGCCGGCTTCATACGTGAACAATTTTTCATTCACTTCAAATGCGCTGCCGAAAAGAGAAATGGAGAGCTGATAGATCGCATCTGCTTTTTCAACCACAAAATTGCAGAGATAATGTTTTTTCCAGTTGTCAATACCGCTTAATGCTTTCACTCTTTTTTCAAATCCGGAAATATTATCATTGTCCCATCCGTTGCACTTATAATCGTAACCCTTGCCCCGGTTGCTGCTGAGGTCAGGATAATGCGCAAGAAATCTTTCTTCTTTTTTTATCTGTGATTGCTGCATTTGTTCCGGCGTTAGAAAGCCGGCGGTGATCAATGCATAATCTGTAAATTGTTCTGCAAAGCGTGAAAGCAAATGATTCAAAAATTCCTGGCGGCGCGCCAAGTACAAATTATCATCTTCGGCGATCAATTGCAGATATTTTGAATAGGCGCTCAGATTTAATTCAATATCGAATGAAAAGAATTGGTTGGCAGGATCATCATCAATAATAAAAGAACGATAATTTTCTGCGAAGGTGCCTAAATATTTTATGGAAGCAGCGGCGGTTTGTGCTTCTTTTGCGGATGAATAATATTTCTTGCTGATGAGGGCAAAACTGGTGGAAGAAGTAAAACAATAAAAGAAATAACAATCGTTGTAATTCGCAATAACCACCGGTTCAAAATCGCCGTTCAGCAAATCATCTCTCAGCTGGTTTTCTGCCTGGTCACGCACCTGGCCATAACAAAATTCATAAGGAGGAAAGTCGTCTTTGTTTACATCATTGCATCTTCTGTCGAGGTCGGTATTTTGTATCTTTCCGGAAGCAATTAATTCTTCCAGGGTTTTTCTGCTTGTAGGATAAGCCAGAATACTTCCTTCGCTTCCCAAAGTATTGCCGTTGCTGCCGGTATTGAACCGAAGCAATTTTTCCAATTGCGGCACATCGGTGAGCGTATTGGTGAAATAAGTATGATTGTTTTCTTCGTTTACTGAAGAAGACATCGCAAATAAGGCGCGCACATTGGCTAGTTGACTTAAATAATTTGCGAGCATTTGATCAAAAAATAACAGGAAGCCCTGCAGTTGCAAAGCCTGTGCTTTTCGCTGGTCTGAAGCGTTAACTGAGAGGTCGCCTTTTCTTATTCCATATACATGAGGAAAGTCATTTTGTATAGAATTGTATTCCGCTAAATCGCCCCGGAAAATTCCCTGAGGAATTGCACTATCAAGATAAGGCGATGGCTGCGTGTAAAGTATTTTTCCATTGGCAGAAAAATTCATGGCAAAAACAGAATTCGCTTTTGAAGTGTCTGCTTTCACTTTCATTCCATATTTAAAAAACTGAAACCCGGAGCAGGTTACATCAAATTCGGGAATGAAATTTTCCGGAAGATGAAGTTCCCATTTATTAATAATATCCGGCTGCGGACCGGCGCTATTGCAAAGTCTCCAGGCAAGATTGCGCACATTTTTAACGCCATCTATATCAAACAAAGTGTGGTATACATCAGAGAGATGAAGTTTTTTTCGAAGTGTAATTTTTTCAAATTCGTTGGTATCTACAAAGCCAAAGCTTTGTTGCCAATTGTAAGGCCGGCCTGCAAAAATTTCTTCCATTGATTTGCCTTTATCCAATAATTGCGGAAGTGTATAAAACCTTGGTGAAGGCGAGAAAAAATCGCGCAGCGCTTCTATCATATTGAGATAAACATCTTCTGCTACCGCGTTTTCTTCGAGTTCAATATCCGCGCATAAGCCGATTTTTAACTTGCATAAAATTTTTATGTCAATGAAATCCTCACAAAGATTCCGGTGCGACATCAAGGCGCATTTTATTTTATAAATAATGTCGCTGTATTCGTCTGCATCTTTTGAAATCGTTAAATCATACTCTTTTTCAAGTTCAATAAAAACATGATAAAGACCGTTTAAAAAATCACAGTCACAGTTTCCTTTTTGCCGGTTGGCAATTGCACCGGGAACAGGCACCTCTTTTTTACATGGATCAACAGGCAAATTATTTTCCACTTCAAGCCATGCATTTTTAACTCCTGATATATCGATAAGTAGTTTTCTGAAATCAATTATGGCTAATGGATTATTGGTAAGAATTTGCGCAGGTGTGAAAAAGTTATTATCAGGCGTTGTATCGCTCTGGCGCCCTGGTAAACAGATCAACAGCCGGTAAGTTGGTTCGATAACCCAGATCCAGTAATGCATAAATAAGCGCTTCGATAATTGTAATGCCGGGATCATGAACATTATAATCAGTCCATATTTTTCCTGTCAGATTTCCTAAATAAGCGATCGCATCGCTGCGCAGCTTATCAAAGTTCAGATAGGGAGGAAAACCTGAATCGGTTGAACTAATGGTTTTATTGGTTGAGTCCACTGCCATAATTATACGATCGGTATATTTTTATCATTACAGTAATCTGCCACGCGAATTATTTCTGTATCGCAACAATCTGTTTTCTGCTGGCGATCATCATAACACAATTTCCAGTCGTCGCAATCCGGTTGATTGATACACACTTCAATATTTCCTGCGATTAAAATTGAGCGTGGTGTATCAGGACAAATTTTTGAAGCGTTTGCATCCGGAGTTTGTGATTGTTTAGCCATCCTGAAATCCGTTATGAAATCCACATAATCGGTTTGCTCCAAAAACCGAATGATGTCAGAGCGATAAACACATTGTCCGAAAGTGAGTTTATCATATTTGCCCACAGCCCACGGTGCCAGCAATTCTTTCAAATCTTCTTTTAATTGTTCTTTATAATAATTTTCATCTTTGCCGGGCAACAGCGTTACCCTCAAACAAAAATTAATTGGTTCATATCGCGGATTCATCGCCCTGAAACGAACAAAAGGTGATGTTCGGTTGCGTAGATAAGCTTTCTATTTTTTCCAAGAATGCTCACCGGAACTTTCGGTTCAAAAGAATTGGCTGCTTTCAGTTTATTTAAATCAGGAATGACGGCAAGTATTACATATCCGGGCGCATAAGGAAAATCATTTTTATACAAATGCGCATCCAAAGCAAAACTGTGATTGATGCATTTCGCTTTGAATAATTGCGGAAATTGCTGCAGTGCCAAACGTTCATAATCAAACTTCTGAATGGCCCGCCCCTTGTGGCGCAACAGCTCGCTTACGCGCACATAATATTGTTGTTCAATTTCCGGCACTTCACCATCAAAAGAATCATAAGGTTGTTTTACACTTTTTACATTGGCATCTGCAACAGCAAGTTTTGAAATACTTCCTGCTGCTAACGGTTGCGATAAACGCAGTTTGTCATTGGCCTCATCGTTCGTAAATGTTACGCTGATCGCCTGTGGATGTATGCCGATTGTTTCACTTACTGCCTTGCTATTTTGTGGTATAGAGGCTTTGATCCAATACAGGCCTTTCGTCATAATGGAATTGTCGTTGGTCATGTTGGCAGGCAATGCAAATTTTATAACACCCGAAGCGGTGAGGTTTTCAGTAGCATCGTCCAACACTTCAAATCCTGCGCGCAAAGGCTTCCATACATTGCTTTCCAGGTAATGCCATTGCACTTCCTCTTTCTCAGATTCAGAATCAGAAGTGGCTTCAGACAACTCAAAAAGTAGATTTAAGTTATTCCCGGGAACGAAATTTTTAAGTCCGAGAAATAAGGTTCCTTCATCGCAGAAGGTCGGAAATAAAGTAGGGGTTAATTTGATGGACTCATGACTGTATGTACCCATGTAGGGATATAAATGAATGAGCGCAATGTCTTCGATATTGGCAGTAGCGATGTAATCCAGCGCCATGCCGCTGATGATGGGCGTCCACGGTTCATTGGGAATAATTGCCTGGAAATCTTTGCCCGAATTAATATCGGTGTCTATCTGACCCAGGTTGGTTTTTAAAGTTTCCACATCGCCCGTAAGATTTTTTCTTGTTGGATGCAATATGTCTGGTGGGTGCACGGTGTCTCTTATGGCATCGGCTTCAGGAGTATTTATAGGATTTCCCGGACCTGCCAAATCGGATAAATCTTTAATGCCCGTACCACCGGCATTTATATCATCTCTTACCCTGTTAGCAATAGTTACCGATTGGGTTACAGTGGTCTTTATTTTGTCTGTGCTGAAAACAACGAGTCCGCCGGTACTTGCATCATAATAAACTGCACCTTCAACCCGCTTTGGATTTCCACCGCTGTCTAAAATGCCCAACATTGCGGCAGCATTCATCTGCCGTGCAAGAACATAGGCATAATCTTTATGTAAAAAATCCTGGTTCTGCAGATTGATTTTCAGAAAGCCATGTTTCGAGTCAACATCAAATTTTTTAGGTTCAGGATTGTCCAACTCGAAAGGCTTGTTGGTGATCGTAAAAAAATTATTTTGTAAATGAAGTGTTTGTTGAAACCCGGTAGTAAGGTTACAAAAAGAAACCGTGCTTACTTTCGGAAATAAACGGCGGTTGTTGCTTGCTGTATAAATGTTTGAAACCGTTGTCTCTTCTGCATAAGGCGGAGCAGGCGTAGGCTGAGGATGAAGTAATTCGCCAATCCATTTTCCGTTTTCAAGAAGAGACAGATTGATTTCAAAAGCCTGGTCGTCTAATCCATAAATGTTTTTTGGAGGAACACTGTTGTCTTCCTGGTATAAATATGCTTTGTAATAATCTCTGAAATTATCGGGTTTGTTTTTCCAGTTTAAATTGATGAAAATTTCATTCCACTGTTTGCCAAATATTTCATTGCAGCCTATATAAAAATTGGGGCCGATTAAATTTTTGTTACAATAATTATTGGCGAGCCATTTGGTTTTAAGCTTTGCACGATCTGCAACCACGGATATTTTTGCGGCCAAAAAAGTATCGAGATCGCTGATGGTTGATCCTACCGCGTATTCACCTGTAGCAACAATCAAAGAGTTTAAAAAATTTTCGGTGGCAATATTAATTCCGGCAGCATGAACGTCCTTTATAAATTGTGGAGTGATACAGTATTTTTTAAAGGCGTCGATTACATTAAAATCAACGATATCCGGCCTTGTGCCAAAGGGATACACCGGCCCGTTTACATCCTGCAAACTTTCATCATTCTGAACAATGAAATTTTTAAGTCCGCATACCTGCACATCTATTCTCGTATTTTCAGGACCAATATTTTTCAACACCTGGATATTTCTGAAAAAGTGATAATAGGAAATTATTTGTGGCGGCGTATTATCATTTTTCAATAAACAGCAGCTTTCGTCCTGGTCGCAACATTTTCCGGGTCCTTCTGTAGGCGGTAATGGCGCGATATCCCACGACAATTTGAGCCGGTCATTTAATTCTATTTTTACAAGAGGCTGAGTTGTATCAAAATCTTCTTTCAGAGTTTCGGCATTATAAAAAGTGACCGCGGGTTGGTCTGGATTGATGGTGGCGCTGATGGTTAATTTAAAAGAATTTCCCGTCAAATTTCCCATGGAAATATTGCTTGTTGCAGGAATTAGCCATTCTTTGTCACCGCTGAATAAAATGCTCAAAACAGATTCAGCAATAAATATTGCATTGATTAATTTTTTTATTCCCGCGTCGGTAACCTGCAGGTTGATAAATGCATTCCAGTCATCGACGAACACAGATGTTTCTGTTTTATAAACCGGTACTTCACAATAACACACCCTTGAAGTTGCCGGCTCCTTCAGAAATTGATCGCGGATCAGTTGGACAAGATCTTCGCTTAAACCTTTGCCCATAGCGGCTTTCAAAATATTTTCACTGAGGTAAATATATTTCTTTGAAATGTTGGCCTGGATTTGTGTGAAAATAATTTCCGGGCTTAAAAAATCCGGGTATTGATTAGCGGGATCACTGACCAACTTCCCGCCGGCGGCCGGATCATCGCAACAATTTTTTGAAGCGGCGATGAGGGCATTACCAATGTCTGAACAAATCGAATCTTTTAGCTGGCACGCAATAGAAATAGTTACTGTTCTGGTTCCTTCCTTTAAATACAAAACCGGCGAAGCCATAATAAAGCCAAGCCTGGCGTTTGGAAAAGGTTGAATAACTTTTGTTTCCGGATCGCTGTATTTACTAAGCTTTGCGCCCAGGGTTGAAAAACTTACCGGTTGGTCATCTTTAAAATCTTTGTCAATTCCATCTGCTTTGGTTGCATCATTGGCAATGTAAACGCCCTCTATATAAGTTTGCTGATACGCAGTTTGGTTGTTTAAAAACAAGGTTTTTGTTGCAGCAATCTCAGTTTGGTTTACAACAATATCATCATCAAGGGAAAAAAGTATTTCCTGTTTGTTATTGTCTTTGCCATCCTTTACCTGCAATCCTTTTTTAAGCAGGTATTTTTGGAGTTGTTGTTGAATTTGAAAAATGATATGTGTTTTATCGGCGATGGCATCGCGCGGTTTTAACTGCAATACTTCTTTATAAAAAAAATCAAGATGCTTGCGGCTGAAGCCATTCAGGTCATTTTGCAATTGCCGGAACATGTTTAAAAAAACAAACAGCAATGCCAGGTGTGGTGGCTGCTTTTTTTGCAATTCTTCTTTTAAAGGAAGCAGGCTCGGTTCAAGATTTTTTTCGGCTTCGCCGGAAATTATTTGTATGGCATTAAAAAAGGGAGTGGCAATTGTTTTGAATTGTTGATACAGGTTGTTGATTTGTTGAAACTTGCTGGTAGTGCCGGTTTTAAATGAATTGTCGATGGCATACAAGTCAGTCACGTCAAAGTTCCATACGGGATTATCGCCCAGCTTTGAAAAATCAATCTTCTTAATTCCATACCATTTAACGGCTGCATTCGTATAGCCGATGAACAATTTTACGGGTTGCTGAAGCTTATCTTTTATCAACATTTCCAGAAAGCTTTCAATGGGCAGCCCGCTGTCTTTTACAGATAAATACCAGGAGTTTATTTTATTGATGAAACGATAATAAATGAAGTAAGCCTGTAATTGCAAACCGGGAGAAGCCGGTTTTTTTTCGAACAAAGAATTATATAAAGCAAAATTTTCCTGTAAGGTTACCAAAGGTGTTTTAGCAACCGAAGCAAGTGTAAAGGGAATACTTTTTTGAAAAAATAATTGCCAGTCGCTTACATTTAACTGCGTGTCATAAAAATTAATATGGCGCGACATCTGGGTAAAATAATCCAGCAGATCTGCAAGCGTGCGCCCGTCTATTTTGGCTGCACCTGACAATAAATCCTCCATCACGCGATCGCTCTGGCTCGTGCCCGGGTCGTTTTGAAAAGGATGTATGAGGCAATCGCAGTTGTACATAATTTTTAATTAAGTTTTTTTTGGCCTTAACTTCTAAACTTTTTTAGGCCTCACCTTTTAAACCTATTTAGGCATCTACTTCTAAACTTTTTAGGCCTCACTTTTTTTTTAGGCCTCACCCCAACCCCTCTCCTGAAGGAGAGGGACATGATCCGTAGAGCATTCTAAACTTCTAAACTCTCTAAACCTCTAAACCCCAAACCAATAAACCAATAAACCAATAAACCTCTCTAAACCTCCTAAACCCCCTCAACCCATCAACCCTCAGCTCCCTACACCGGCCTCGATGATTCATTCAAATAATAATCATACACATAATTAAATCTGGAATTGGTTTCGGGAACTGTATAGGTAACGGTTATGGTAAATTTTCCTTCAAGAAGATCGGATGAGTCTGCCGTGGTAACATCAACATTCTCGGCCACAATCCGTGGTTCATAATAAAGGATGGCATTTTCCACGTGATGCTTTATAATTCCAATTAACGTACTGCTCAGCGACTCGAACATATAATCATTAAGGTTGCATCCATAATCTGGTTGCATCACCCGTTCACCAAGGCTTGTAGAAAGCAGGATGTTCAAACTCTCTTCAATATCCTTGTAGTCGCTTACCAGTTCAACGGTTCCGGAATTCAAATCGAATTCCACAGGAAAGGCCCATCCGGTTCCTAAAAATGAATTGAAAGTTGTTTCCATTTTGATAGTTTTTAAAGCCTCACCCCAACCCCTCTACCAGGTAGCAAGTAGCAAGTAATGGGTAGCATGTAAAAAGCACCCCGCCATTTATCACTCATCCTTTTAGCCTCCAATCTGAACTGTCGGCATGCCGCCTACGATCACGCCACCGTGAGCCGTTAAATCTCCCTGTCTTGCTGCAGGACGCCCACCTATGACCACCGTGGAAGAGCCTTTTACAATTACATCCGGCGGACCGGCACATACACATAAATCACCCACTACCGCTGCCGGTAAACTTCCAATCAAAACTGTCGGAACGCCCGGACCGGTGATCGGGCCGCCTACATGCGGGTTGGGCGTTGCCAGTGGACAAGTATGCATATCTGTTAGTCGTGCTGCTGATGGCATTGTTTTTTATTTAGTAGTGAGTAGCAAGTAGCAAGTAATGAGTAGCGAGAATTCGTCGTTCAGTATTTGTTAATCGTTATTCACCTTTTATTCATATCATATAAGTTAAAAAATAGAAATTGTTCATTTATATCAATCTCATTTTTTCTTTCTTAAACCCCCTCTCACGATTCGATAATCACATAAGCCAAAATGTAGTATTCCGCATTCCGTTTTCAGCTTCCTTTTAATTTATCTTTACAATAGATCCACTTATTTCTGTTATTCCCGATGAAGACAATTTTGCAATGGCGCCCTCAATGCTCACATTTGCATCTGCTTTTACAGAAAGCGAAGGAGCGCCAATAGAAAGCGAGGCGCCGCCCGACAGCGTTAATATTGCGCCTGCTTTGATATCTATATTCAGCGGACTTTCCAGGCTTATTCCTGATGTGCCCATCGTAATCTTATTTTGATTTTGATCTTTAATTTCAATCTTCATACTCTGTTCATCAATGGTAATACTGTTGCCTGCCGGAGTATCTATCACTATTGTTTTGGTATCATCATTAAAGCTCAGATGCATTTTACTTCTTGTAGTAAAACCCTTTTCATTGTTGGCATCGGAAGGAGTTATTGGCGCAGGTTTATTGCTGCTGTGCAACATGCCGAGCACTACTGCATCACGTGGATCATCATTAATAAAACCAACGATTACTTCATCTCCGATTTCGGGCATAAAAAAAGCGCCGCGATCATTGCCCGCGTCGAGGCTGGCCACGCGTGTCCATATTCCCTGGGCGTTCGCATCTATAACAGGTATGCGTACCAGAATTCTATCCTGGCCGTCGGGATCGCTTTGCAACTGTACCACAATGCCAATTTGCAACCCGCTGATACCGCCGACCAATCCTGCCGAAGGCGCGTCAGTCATATCATTATGAATGAATGCATATCGTTTTGGATCAAGGCCAAACTGGAGCTGCGTTTCCCAGGTACCATCACCTATATCCTGTCGCACTGCTGTTACAAAAGCTTTACCATTAAAACGGTCGCCCACTCCTGAAAGCAATACCGTGTCGCCGGGTTTTATGCCTCCGAATCCGGTAAATCTTGCACGGCCCCTGATCTTTGCGAGCCGGCTTCGCAGCATGATTCCGTCAGTCCAATCCTGTAGCTCTTGTTCTAACTTATGGCCACTATGATGCAGTTGAAATTTTTCGGGACTTAAAGCATTTGCCAGGTCATCTGATTTCAAATTTCCTTGCTCCGCAAAAGAAGAAGAGGATGTGTCGGCCTGGAACAATTGCTGGTTGCTGTAATCCCATGATTCCGCATTGACACTTTTGTATTGATAACGCGCATCTATCTCTGCTTCAAATTCTAATACAGAAGATCCATAATTTACCTGCAGCACTTCTTTTTGAATAACAGGCTTTGCAATTTTTATGACGCCATCGTCCACGCTCACCATCATTCCATTGGCTTCAGCACGAAGCAGCATAAAATCCCAATCGGTAATATTGTGCTGAACTAATTCTTTATGCTGAAGTTTAGTGGTTTCGGGATCTGATGTTAAACCATATCTTGAAATCAGATCATCAAAAACATCACTGTCCTTTACGTTTTCAAAATATTGATTGCGCCTTCCGATCGTCATTTTTACGGCAGCATCCATGCATTCTACCTGCAATTGAGCATCGCCATTTGCTTTCACTTTAATAGCATGTTTAACAATGATACCTTTAAAAGCGCTTGTGTTGGCGCCATCGCGGCCAATACTGATCTCAATTTTTTTGCCCGGCTCAAAATCCGTTTTATTGCTGAGCGGAAATGTTTGTAGCGCGGCATCGCCATCTCTGAAAATCATTGAAGCGGAAGAAACGCGGTTTAGTTCTTTGTGAATTGAAAGTGACAACAATTGATAAGACGGATCCAGTTCTGCACCATCCACCACAATTTTGAAGGTAGCAACATCATGTTTTGAATCATTCGGAATTAATACATCTGGCATAAGCTTAAGTTTTATCTAAAGGTGGTAAATAAATTTCCGCTCCGGGCGTAAGTCGCCTTACAGAGGTGAGGCCATTGATCTTGGCAACCTGCAAAAAATAACCAGGCGTATTATAAACACTGTAAGTCAGCAGATCCAGCCGGTCGCCTTCTTTTATTTTTTTATAATGTGTAAGGTCCGGGCTTTTGTTTTCCTTGGCTTTGGCTCTTTCTTCCGGCGACACATAATGAATAAAGGCCGCATTGATCTTAACTCTTAGCGGCGAGCCATTGGGATTAAACAACGTGTGATTAATGTCTAGACTTGAAAGTACACAATTAAAATTAATCTCCGACCCCCATTGCACATTCAAAAACCTTGGCCGGTGTATTTCCTGGTTGATATCGTAAACACAGGTGAGTAATTTTTTTAGCTGATCATGTACATCCAATTTATTGTATTCATCCGTGTAACCTTCGAGCGTTTTTGTTCCGTCCAAAATAAATTCAATTCTTAATTCCTGCGGAGCGGAGGATTTGTATTGCGGATTGGTGGAAGATTGGCCATGGCCGCGTTTTGTATCCAGTTCAACCTTGTAATTTTTAGTAAATGATTCCGGGTTGATGGGAGTAGTGAAGAGCTTGCTTTTATCTTCAACCTTAAAATCATTCTTATCATAAGAATGGATAATAAGCTTTGACAGTGTTTTAGAATTATCGGGCATCTTGCTGTTTTAATATTTCTAAAATTTTTTCAACGCAGGCATTTATGATCTCTTCATTGGCCGACACATTATTGTTCGAACTCGATGATGGTGCGGAAAGTGCTCCTGCGGCTCCCTCCTGTACCACCGTGGCCTTAATGATCAACTCGCGCACTTCTATTGGCATATTTTAAGTTTGTGGATTGTCAAATAATAACCGGTTATAGTTAAGCTCTAAAGTTTCTATCAGCACGGCTCCCTGTTCTGCGTTTAATTCACCTAATTTCCAGCTTCTCGGCCATACATTATTGATCGCCCAATGCATCAACGCATTGTGCTGTTCGTCCAACAAAGAAATGGTAACTGTTTGCAAAGGAACCACCTGTTCATCATCAAATGCCTGTTTTAGCCATTTGGTTAGTTTGGAATCGGAAGGCTTCAATAATCCCCGTTTTAAAGTAAGCGGGCCATATCTTCTCCTTACCGGAAGCACATGTTCAAAGCGATTTTCACCACCTTCTTTTATTTGCTCGGTGTCTAAAGTGGAATCCAATCCGGTTACCGATTGAAACCGGATGTCGGTTTTATCCTGTGCATCAAAATTGAAATCAACTTTGAAATGAAAATTTACCGTCTGATATAAAATGTCAGGCATGTGCACTACTTTTTAAAAGGTGAAACTCAGGGTTTGGTCATGGTCAGTCCTTCATGAACAAAAGTTAAGGTCTCAATGGCCACTTCATTTCCATCGGCCTTTAAATCCGTTGATTGAATTTTTGAAGGCCACGCTTTGGAGAGCGTCCAAACGATGATGGCCTTATGTTCCTCATTTAGAAGCTTGATGGTTACCGTGCGCCTGTAGGTTTCCTTTTTTTCCTGGAACATGGCCGTTTTCACCCACTGGTTAAAATATTCAAGGTCGTCCAGGATGATGCCCCGCTTTAAAGTAACATCCGTATATTTTGTAAGGCCGGGCTGTTTGGTTTTGTTGTATGTAGGCAAATTTCCTTCGCGATATTCAATCACTTCGGTTTCAAAATCGAGACCGGTTACTTCGGTAAAACCCAGCCTGGTGCCGCCCCATTCTAATTCAAAGTGAAATTTCGGAAGCGGATATTTAAAGTCTGGCATGTTATAAAATTTAAAGGTGAATAATTTTAGTTACATCTTGTTTTAGGATCTACCGCTTTCAGGGCCTTAACCAAACTGTTTTTGCAGGCTGTAAGCGCTTCTTTTTCCTTATTGGTTTTTTGTAATTCGGCGGTTAAGTCTTTATAAAGTGTATCATCTGCCGCGAGCCATTTTTCCACACAGGCTTTATAAGAGTTGTTACAAATTGGGAAATCGAATGTAGGCAGCAGATCGCAGGTATCATCGCCACAATCGTTTTGAACCAGGTTGGTGCCAACAGGCGCCGGAGTCGCCGGAGCGGAGGCAGCAGCCGTACTGGTTGCGGTACCGGTAGTCGTTGTGTCTGTGCATGGAACATCGCAGGCGAACGCATTGTACCATTCGCAGATCACGGTTTTAAAGCCATAGAAAACACCATCGCCGGCGCAAGGCTTCGGATTATCAGCGCAGGGATCAAATCCTTCATAGTTGCAATCTTTTGTCGAGATATTATTTCGAATAAGGTTGGCCAACTGAACCGCTGTCACTATATTTTTAATAATATCATCCCGTAATTTTATAACAATATCCAGCTTGGCTTTATAATCGTCAAGCGCCTTTAAAATACCTTGTCCCTTTACCAGTGAAGGATCCGAATTATTGGTCAGGCAGTTTTGAATATCATCATACTGGGTTTTTATCAGATCGATCTGCATGAAAAAATCACGGATCATACAGAAAAGAGTTTCCACTGCGTCCACGGCCTTGCACGAGCTGTACCATATTTTATCAGATTGAACGGCTATCAATTCCAGTTGATTACAAATTGCCAGCGCAAGGTCCTGCGCATTGATGATCTCATTATCCCATGTCCGGTATTTCGCTCTGCGATCGGTAATGAAGGCCAATTTTTTTTGAACCTGCGCGGCGTATTCATTTACACTGTTATATTTCTGGGTTACCTTTTTTAGTTCGTCCTGCCAGGTATCGTAACAGCAGTCAACACAGGTTGGATCGCCGGGATTTACTTTACTGCAACATTCCAGGACATCTTTATCCCAGTTTTGAGGAACATCCTGGTAATTATGATTGGTGAGCATACGCTTTTTTTTAAATGGTAATCAATTTTTTTAATCGCATTTTTTATCGGGATTATCCGGTGTATCACAACAGAATGTGTTTTGAACATCTTTACAAATAGTGCAGATGTTGGTTGAACAAACCTGCAAACGTGGCACACAATTGTCTTTGCTGTCTTTTCCGGCGGCAGTGTTATCTGTAGATGGAACAGTAACGCAATCGCATGGCGGGCAACAAAGGAATTGGGTAGCATCATAATATCCTTCAAAATCGCTCCGGGCGCTGTTGCGGTCCATCGCAGACTGGGTGATGCTTTTAACAGAATCTACCAGGTCGCTTTGCAATTTGTCCAGGTCTGCTTTTCGTGTTTTCATCGTGTCGCTGATGAGTTTTTCAAAAGCATTTGATTTATCAGACAAGGTTTTTTGAAGAGGATCGAGCGTGTCAATATTTGAAAACACCTGGATGCCGGTAACGTCCGCAGAAGCCTGGAAGATATAATCTATATCCTTACCCAAACCTTTCGGCAGACAAGTCAAATTGTAGATTTCTGTCTCTGCGTTTTTGCATGGGTCCACCGGAGGATTGTTTCCGTCTGTACAATTCTCGCCGGCTTTTCCGGTAATTGCTTTCCACTGCGCAGCATTGCATTTATCCGTTATACTGTCGTCCAATTTGCATGCGGCGGCTTTCAGATCAGCAAATTTGCTTTTGGCATCTTTCACCTGTTTGGTAATGTCCGTTAATACTTTGTTGAGATCCGTATTTAATTTATTCAGCGAGCCTACAATCGTTTTAAGCGAATCGTTCGTTTGCAATAATTCGGTGCCCGCAGAAATCTCCAGATTCCTGTATCTGCGATAGTTTTCTTCTGTATGCAAAAACATGCACTTTTTCTCTTTGAAGACATCATTTTCTCCGGTAAACTTTGTTTGCTGCTGCGCCACATTGCCTTCCGTATCATACAATACACCGCAGAGTATCATGCGCTGGACATTAATGCTTTTTTGAGTTGCATTGTCTTTATCCTGGCAATCACCGCCACCGTTGCCGGGCGGCGGAGGGCAATCGCCATTTCGTTTTTGTATGTTCATGATAATAAATTTTTATTGGGGGAATTATTTAGGTAGTTATGATTCCTGTAACATTTTGTGCATGAACCTGAGGATGATAAATTCTGCCGGACGCACTACTGCCAGCCCAATTTCAACGATCATCCGGCCTTCAAAAATATCCTGCTCGGTCATCGTTTCGCCCAAACCAACATGTACAAAATAGGCTTCCTTGGTAGATGCGCCCATCAATGCGCCGGCTTTCCATTGTTGCGTGAGGTAATTAGAGATCATCGATTTCACTCTTACCCAGGTATTGATGTCATTTGGCTCAAACACAAACTGTTCGGTGGCATTTTTTGTAGATTCCTCCACCATGTTAAAATAACGGCGAACAGATATGTAGCGCCATTCATTATCGTTTCCGGCGAGTGTTCGTGCGCCCCAGACAATGGCAGGGCCGCGGCCTTCAAATTTGCGGATCACATTAACGGATTTTCCGGCGTTGGTATCCACATTCAACCCTTCCTGTTCCTGGTTCGTAATTAAATACTGGGGGCTGATGGCGTTTTCGATGTTTACGTTAGCCGGCGCTTTCCAAACTCCGCGCGCATTATCCACTGCCGCGTAGATGCCAACAATGGCGGGAGATGCAGGCAACAGCATTTGAATATTGGTGATCGCGTTTTTTGCCTGGAAGTATTGTGCGTTGTTGGCTTGTTTTAAATCTGCCATGTTTGCCGCGGCGCCGCCAACAATGATTATAGATGCATCGTTATTGGTTGTCTGATCTCCGGGCATTGCATAATTAAAATCGACACCGGTGTAAATTTTTGGAAAGTAAGCGGCCGCATATTTCAAAGTATCTGTAGTGCCCGACAAAATATTTCTCAGGCCTCCAGTGCCACCATTTCCATTGATATCAAAATCCCATACATCGAGGTTGGCAGGATCATGATAAACATCCATCACCACAAACCGGTCCTGGAGCGTTACTGCCTGCGTGATCGCTGTGGAGTATACATCGTAATAATCCGTTGCTGAGCCGAGGTTAACGGCATCCGGAAAAAGCAGCAAGGTTACTTCATTTACTTTTGCCACTTCGGCCAGGCCGTCTTTCAAATCCTGTGCAACAATTTGTCCGCCGGTAGTGGTATAATCGCCTACCGAGGTGATCCAGCAGGGGCCGCCGCCATTGGCAAAAAACATCTGCATAGAATAATGCATTAAGAATTTGGAACGCAGCGTTTCATCCACTTTTCCATTTACATCCGTCCTGGAGCCTGAATTCGTAAACGAAACGGTAATACTTCCGTTTTCGGGAGATGGATAGCCGAAATATTGCTCATATTCCAGCAGCGATTCTATTCGCCATGGCTTCAATTTTAAATCTCCGGCTTCTTTCCATTGAGCCTTTTCCGTATACCCGATGAAGGCAGGAATAGCCGTTTCTACCGATGCGATACTTGGCGGAAGGTGTGGAATTTCTTCAATATAAACACCCGGGGTTTTATATTCTGGCATGGGGTTATTTTTAGGGTTATCAATTATTTGTATTAAAAATTTTATCAACAATTCGCCGCTCATCAATCATTCAGACCAGGCGCTACACAACCGGAAACAAATCCGACGCTGGCACCATGATGTCCAGACATAGTCGCGCTTTACTATCTTTTTTCAGGTCGTAATTAATAGGGTTGGGCACGTAAACCGTGCTGGTACTGCCTTCTTTCTGCAACAAAAAGTAGCCATCGGCTAAAGCCCTTGGTCTTTTACTTAATAAAATCTTGTCCTCTTTAAACAGGTAATCAGTTAGCGAAGCCGCCAGTTTTAATTCCTTACCTTTTTCATTGATGAATCTCCAAAATGCAAATTTGCTTTTTATCGGAATTTCAAAAACAGGCGCATCATTCCACGTTCCGGGAGGTATTTTTCTTGTTATCAAATAACCATCGCCTGCCAACAAATTGTATAAATTATTGGTGGCTTTGGTTTGAATGTTGATCAATCCCCAGTTTTCGCGGCTATAAAGCGGGTCGCTAAACAACAGGCTGTGTGATTTTGTGTACCCGTTATTGGCGCTTACTTCCATTTGGAAAACAGCATCCGGAAATAAAAATTTTTCTTGCACGGATATCGTATCAGCCACATCTGAAAAATCAAGCAGCACTCTTTGTAAGGAATCTGAACCCGGATATATTAATCGATTTAATCTCGTTTGCGTTTTTGTCCTTCAAAATAAATGTTGCGGCCGTAATATTATTTTGATTGACAAACGAATAATAAAATTTCAGCGGAACGAGCAGTTGATCATTTTCATTGGAAAAATCAGTACCGCTAACGGATTCCCATTGATCAATTGTGCCATCGTTATAAAATTCCCTGATATCATTTGCACCAAAGGAGACTATTTCGCCCTGTTCATAAGTGCGGGCGCCATCAAAAGCCGGAACGGGGCTTGTAAGAAATGGAAATGTTTTAACGCCGGAAATAGTTTGATTAGAGAAAAAATTTTGTGCCGGAACTGCCGGGCTTGTAGCCGAATTGGTATACCGCTCAATAAACGCCGACTTCTTTTTCAATTGAATATTGATATTGAAATCGTCCGGCAACGGCACAAATGGTTCAAAAACCAGCGAGCCGTCGGCAAGCGTTTTAGGATTTACGCGGATGGCCACTTTACAACCTGAATAAGTGGAAAGCAGCTTCATATAAGCGCTTTTGTAGATTTCTTCACTTTCCGCCGGAAAAATAAATTCAAGGTCGTTGTTAACAGACGGCATGCCGTTAGAAAACTGGTCGAGCAAATAATTAATCCGGTCTGGTTGATTCACCAGTTCAAACACGCTTTTACCATCTTTCGATGTAAGGTAAAATTCATGCATCAGCTTTACCTCAAACAGTGTTTTATATACTACAGACATGCTTAGCTATTGGTATTGTTGGTTAATCGGGTTTCAATTTCTTCAATAAGCGGCACCTGGCGCACAATCGCACGTTCAGTGAGGCTTACCAGTCTTAGCTTATACATTACAAAGGGCATTTGCCGGCCGCCCAGCGATCCCCACAAATAATTGATCTGCTCAAAACTCAGCGTATATAATTCCATTGTAAATTTCAAATCCGGTAAATCTGTATCATCCAGATTAATACTTCCGCCTGATATGGAAGAAGCCACAGAAAAAACATTTTTGCTTTGTATAAACCGGATAATATAGGAAAGCCTTTTTAGCGCAAGCTGATAATGATCGCCCTTATAATTGCAGGTAAAGAGTACATACAGGTTTAAATTTACAGGCGGATTCTGATAAATGGCACTCCCTGAAAAAGGCCGTCTTAATGGAGATTGATTTTTTAATGTACTCTCTTCCTCCACATTCACCAGTGTAATAATGATATTTTCCGTAAGCCCGGCGCCGTCAGGCGTTTCGGCTAATCCTACATTGTCAATCACTACGGTGGCTGTGTCTCGCGAGGAAAGGTAGTTGGTCAATTCATCCTTGAGCAGTATGAGCGCAGTGTCTATCATTGCACGATTTATTTGGGGGATTATCAAGAAGAAATTGGAGATCAAAGAAGGCGGCGAATCCGCTTTACTTACCCTTTACTGATTGTGAACCGTAGCGCAATGTATCCACACGTTTGGTTTAAAACAATTATGATTTAGGCGATTATTTAGTAATCGAAGGTGGCGCGGACAATATATCACCGAACGGATTTTTTCATCAAGGACTACGGGCCAAAAAAACAAAAACTGTTGTATTTTTAGTAATCAAACTCCAGAAGGCCATAAAATTTTTTTTATGCAGCATCTTTTACAAGAAGAGGGCGGTGGTTCTGATATTTTCCTGCTAATAAAAGGATTAAGCCAGGGTGAAAAATCCTATTATAAGAAAATGGCCAAAAGGCATGCCGACCAGAACAGTGCACTTCATCTGAGGCTATTTAAGTTAATCGAAAAAGACAAGATGACGAATGAAAACCAACTCTGTGAATCGCTTAATATTGAAAATAAGATCCATTTTTCAGGCCTGAAAGCTTATCTCTTTAAAGATATTTTAGACACGCTTGTATTTCGAAAAAGAAACAATTGCGTGGATACGCAGTTATGTTTTATGCAGGATCAAATAACCTCTCTGCAGGAAAAAAACTTGTTTCACCTTGCTCAACGAATTTGCAAAAAAGCAATTTTCCTGGCTGAACGATATCAAAAATTTCATTTTCTGATATCGTTACTTCAATTGCAGAACAGGGTTTTTGAATTTAAAGATTATAAATATTTTAAAGACACGAACGGATCTATCCTTTCCAAGCTGCAAGATGCGATTCAGTTGCACAAATTCATTACAGAGAATAAATTATTATACGAACAGGCCCGCGCGCTTACCCACTGCACCTGGTTACCAATAACGCCGGAGGAATTAACTGAAATAAAAAAGGTAAAAACAATATTAAACGACTTGAAGCCTCCCGGTGACGAGCAACCTCTTATTACCTTGTTTTACCTGAATACATTGGCGTTATGTCAATACATGCTTCATAACACCATCCTTTGCAGCTATACCTGTCGCACGATTTACGAATGCTGGAAGAGGAACACTCAATTGATTAACGAATACCCTCTTCTTTTCCTGAATTCCCTAAACACTACCTGTTATAATAATTTTTTGTCGAAGAATATTAAGCAGGCAGAGCAAGCTTTGCAGGCTTACGAGCAACTGGTAAAAAAGCATTTAAAAAATGAAAGTTATGTCGGGCATTTTGAGGTTATCCGGTTTAATACCACGTTGAAAATTTATGTAAAAACTGCGGAATTCAATAAACTCAAACATCTTTTGGAAAGTAAAACAAACAATGTGATTCTCTGTTTATCCAAAGTGTTGTCGCCGCCGGAACAACTATCGGTAATGTGCTCCGTTTGCATATCTTATTTTGTGTTGGAACAATTGGAAGATGCAGAGCGGCTCCTGTCTGTTATAAAGGAACACAACAGAAACATAAAGCGGGATGATATCCTGTACTTTTGTTTACTCTTTAATCTTGTTATCCTCTATGAACAGGAAAAATGGGATCAATTCGACAGTAGTTTGAAAACAGCCTATCATTTTTTATATACCCGTAAAAAGTTGCGGCCATTTGAGCGCGGGCTGATGTTATTTCTCGGCCGTTTGTCAGATGCTCATTCTAAAGCGGTAGCCAACCGGCTAATCAGTAATTTTCTGAAGACCAAGGATAATTACGGCGAGGATCCGGATAAAAATTTATACTTACTATATTTTAATTACTATGGATGGCTGGAAAGCAAATTGGGAAAAATGCGCTATATGGAGTATATACGACAACATGCTGACCAGTATGCCGGCATTTATTTCGTCCCGGAAAATTGTTTAGAAATTACAAAACTTGATTGAATCGCATAAAAAACCCGGGGTAATCACTCCCCGGGTAAGTTATCAACAAGCATCACAAAAAGACTTAACTAATTTTTTTAAACATAATTATATAGCCGCAAATATTTTTCTTTTTCTTTTTATTTACCTGAACCGGCTTTATAATATGGTATTCCGTAATCTTCGGAATGTAAGAATAGCTGATGATATTACTTTCCATTCCATCGCCATAATGTTTTTGATATACCACCTGTTTTTCATCCTGATCGTACATCCGCAATTCGTATAACCTGGATGAAAGATCGCCAATAAATGCAAACTTATAATAGCTTCCTTCGTTCAATGGCACAATTACCGGCATTTCATACTCACTTTCCATCGTCATGGTTGCCTCCCTTACTATTATAAATCCCTGTTTTGATAAACTTTCCTTTAAACTATCCGCCTGGCTTTTTAGAGTGGAATCGAAACATGCAACCTGTCTTATCCTTTCCTGGCCACATACACTTAAGCAAAAAAACATAAGCAAAGGCAGCATCCATACATGGTTCTTCAAATGGTTTTTCATCGGTTCTTGAAATAGGATAAACAATATTACTGAATATTTCCCGATTTTTTAAGCATTTTTCCTATGTTTTTTCTTAATTAACATCGGGGAAGTTTAAGCTTAAAAATCTTGCATCAGAACGCTCTGAAAGCGGGAATATTGTTTTTCTTTTTAATGTTTTTTTAAACCAGGACGCTAACCCAATCGCTCGAAATTTATCAAAATCAAAAAAATCTACATTTTCGCTTATGCCAGTTTAAAAATTAAACTTATCCCCCAAACTTTTGCATTGGCACAATCGTTTTTATAATCGCTGGCATTCTTTTAATCAATTCAAAAAATATAAAAATCTATATTTTGGGTTTTATGAACATAGCGACTTTTGAAGAATTGAACGCGAAGCAATTTTTTTTTGTTGGAATTTTAAGAATCGCTGTGTTGTACAACCATTGCCTGTAAAGGGTTTTCGTTCTTTGATAAAGCGCAGGCCTTTTGTAAAATGTTGTGTAAAAAAAATTATTTAAGAAAATCATATTTTTTTAAAAGTGATTACCCTACCTTTGTTGTAGACTTTACAAATAATTTCAACAATGCAATCTTCTCTTCTTTTATATAAACGCACTATCTGCTATTCGATGCGATGCTGTTGCTTCTTATTTAAATAAACCGCATGCCTACCTTTTTTCCTTTTTTGAAGAGAACTTAAATATCTAAATACAAATAATTAAAAATGCTTCTTACGCTACAAAGCCATATCAATAGCATTGCAGAAAAGATCAATAATTCGAACATTGAAGATGTTTTGGCAGATCTTATAGAACGTTTTCCCAATAAGGTTACTTTTTCCACAAGTTTCAGTTATGAAGACCAGGTAATTGCTGATAAAATACTTGGCGCACAATTTCCGGTGTCCATTTTTACATTGGATACGGGCAGGCTGTTTCCTGAAACCTATGCTGTGTGGAGCGCTACCAACGAAAAATACAACACCCATATTAAGGCATTTTATCCTGATCATTTGGCACTTCAAAAATTCGTGGAAGAAAAAGGCCCTAATTCTTTTTATGAGTCGGTAGAAAATCGTAAGGCTTGCTGCTTTATACGAAAAGTGGATCCGCTAAAGCGCGCATTGAGTGGCAATGCAGTTTGGATAACAGGCCTTCGCGCTGAGCATTCTTCAAACCGCCAAAATATGCCGCAGGTTGAGTGGGATGAAAGTAACCAAATCATAAAATATCATCCGGTTCTTTACTGGACAACAGAAGAGCTAAAAGAATACATCAATCGAAACGATGTGCCTTATAATCCCCTGCACGACCGTGGTTTTGTAAGCATTGGTTGCGCTCCATGTACAAGAGCCATCAGGCCGGGAGAAGATTTTAGGGCTGGCCGCTGGTGGTGGGAAGGCGATACAAAAAAAGAATGTGGCCTGCACATTCATCAACAGGCTGAGAATTTAAACCCTATAAATGATTAAACATGAGTGAATATTATTTGGATTACCTGGAGCAGCTTGAATCGGAAGCTATTCACATTATGCGCGAAGTGGCCGGGCAGTTTGAGCGGCCGGCGTTGCTGTTTTCCGGCGGAAAAGATTCTATAACGCTGGTTCATCTTGCATTAAAAGCATTTCGCCCGGGTAAATTTCCGTTTCCTTTAGTTCATATTGATACGGGCCATAATTTTCCTGAAGCGCTGCACTTTCGCGATGAGTTGGTTTCGTTAATCGGAGAAAATTTGATCGTTAGAAAAGTAGAAGATACCATCAGGGAAAAAAATCTTACAGAACAAAAAGGAAAATTTGCCAGCAGAAATGCTTTGCAAACTTATACGCTTCTTGATACGATTGAAGAATTTAAATTTGATGCCTCATCGGTGGCGCAAGAAGAGATGAAGAAAAAGCAAGAGCGAAAGAAAGAATATTTTCTGTAAGAGATGAATTTGGTCAGTGGGATCCAAAACTGCAACGCCCCGAATTATGGAACATTTATAATGGCAAAATTCACAAGGGCGAAAATGTTCGGGCATTTCCTATCAGCAACTGGACGGAACTGGATATCTGGAATTATATTAAAAGACAAAACATTGAATTGCCTTCAATTTATTTCGCGCATGAACGCGAGGTGATCGAGCACGAAGGCCAGCTGGTGGCCGTTTCGGAATATATCAAACTTGATGATGATGATGTGGTAACCATGCAAAAGGTTCGGTATCGCACGGTTGGCGATATGACCTGTACCGCTGCTGTTGAATCCGGCGCAGAAAATATCGATGACATTATCAACGAAATTATCGCGGCCAAAACAAGCGAAAGAGGTGAAACCAGAATTGATGATAAAGTTTCTGAAGCAGCTATGGAAGACAGGAAGAAGGGCGGATATTTTATTAAACAAGATTAACTTAAAACTTAAACAATAAAATGGATATTTTAAGATTTATAACCGCAGGAAGTGTGGATGATGGAAAAAGCACCTTGATAGGCCGATTATTATACGACAGCAAATCTATTTTGATCGACCAGCTTGAGGCCATTGAAAAGCAAAGTAAAAATAAAGCCGATGGGGAAATAGACCTTGCTCTTTTAACCGATGGATTGCGTGCGGAACGCGAACAAGGTATTACCATTGATGTGGCTTATAAATATTTTTCAACGCCTAAACGCAAGTTCATCATTGCTGATGCACCGGGACATATTCAGTATACCAGGAACATGGTAACAGGTGCCTCCAATGCTGAGCTGGCCATCATTTTAATAGATGCCAGAAATGGCGTGGTTGAGCAAACCCGTCGTCATTCCATCATTGCCTCATTGCTGAATATCCGGCATATTATTGTAGCCATCAACAAAATGGATCTTGTAAATTATTCTGAAGATGTGTACAATAACATTGTGATCGAATACCGGGATGTAGCCGCATCGCTTGGATTAAAGGATGTAAACTATATTCCGATCAGTGCGCTGGATGGTGATAATATTGTAGAAAAATCTGAAAAATATCCATGGTATGAAGGCGAATCATTGTTGCATCTTTTAGAAAATGTGAAGCTTGATTCGGACATTAATCTTACCGATGCGAGATTTTCAGTTCAGTATGTAATTCGGCCGCAGGTGCCGGAACTACACGATTACAGAGGTTACGCCGGTAAAGTTATTAGCGGTGTATACCGCAAAGGCGACAAGATAATTGTTCTTCCTTCAGGAGTTGAAAGCACCATTTCGGGCATTGAGATTGGAGGTGCCGAAACAAATGAAGCGTATGCATTGCAAAGCGTTGTATTGCATCTTGAAGACGACATTGATGTTAGCAGGGGCGATATGATCGTTCCTTTAAATAACCAGCCAAAACTTGCGCAGGAGTTGGATGTGTTGATATGCTGGATGGACAACAAGCCGTTGATCGCCGGCAATAAATATTTGTTGCAAACAAACAGCCGGTTGGTAAAAGCGGTGGTGAAAAATATCGAGTTTAAGCTGGATGTAAATACGCTGCAAAAAGATTATGCTGTAGAAAAAGTGGTGTTGAATGATATCATTAAAGCAACAATAAAAACTGCATCACCAGTGGCTTACGATTCTTATAAAACATTAAGGCAAAATGGTGGCGCTATATTAATTGACGAAACAAGTTGTGTAACTGTTGGCGCGTGTATGATTGAATAAGCCTTAAATTTTTTTAACCAAATACTCTACCAATTTAGTAGACTTTATATGAGCCAGCAAGCAAAAAAAGGAAAAGTGATTTTCGCGGCGGCAGGTCCCGGGGATCCTGAATTGATAAGCGTGAAAGCCGCCCGTAGCTTAAAACAAGCTGATGTAATATTGGTAGACCGGTTAGTCAGCAATAAAATAGTGAAAGAATATGTGTCTCCCGGTGCTGCAATAATTTATGTTGGAAAACAATGCCGGCGTGGCATTTCCACATCGCAGGAAGACATCAATAATTTAATGGTTCAAAATGCCCTGATGGGGAAGTTGGTGGTTCGCCTGAAAGGGGGCGACGTTTCCATTTATTCGAATATCCTTGATGAACTGGAAAGCCTGGTTGCCCATAATATTCCTTATGAAATAGTGCCCGGTGTTACCGCTGCTTTGGGGGCAGCGGCTTACGCTGGGATTCCGCTTACAGCAAGAGGTTATGCTACTTCAGTTCGTTTTCTTACCTGCTATAAATCCGATGTTATTTCTGATGAATACTGGAAGGAATTGGCTCACACAAATGATACACTGGTTTTTTATATGTCGTCGGAAAGACTAACCACCGTCGTTGAAAATTTAATCGCAAAAAATATTAATGAGGATAAATTACTTGCGGTGATTGAGCAGGCTACCACGCCGCTTCAGAACGTTCACATCACCAGCTTGTATCATTTTAAAAACAACCTGGCCGGCCGTTCATTTATTTCTCCTTCAATCGTAATCATTGGCCGGGTGGTATCGCTTCACGAAAAATTTAAATGGCTTAAAAACAATCTTCATAACGAAACTTATTTTCAGCCAGTCTCCGGCCCCGTAATCTCTTTGAATCACCCGGATAAATTGCACAAAAATGTTAGTTGAACACAAATTAAAAGCGTTGCAGGAACTTATAAGCACTTCAACGTACGACGAGTTGATTTGGGTAAACGGATACCTGCAAGGAATTCTTTCAAAACAGGAAGTAAAGGGAACGCAACAGGCAACAAAAAATGGTGTGAATAAAATTACCATTGCGTATGCTACCGAAACGGGCAACTCAAAAAAACTGGCCACCGGTTTTGCAGCAAAAGCGAAACAACACGGAATTCATGCAAAGGTTCAAAGCCTTGAGCAATACCGGTTAAACGATTTGGTTAAAGAAGAATATTTCCTTGCCGTAATCAGCACCCACGGCGATGGGGAGCCACCCGCAGCGGCGAGAAAATTTTATGACTACGTTCATCAAAATGGATTTAAACTGTCAAAATTAAAATACAGCGTTTTGGCATTGGGCGATACCTCGTATCCGTTGTTTTGTAAGGCCGGTGAAGATGTGGACGAGCAATTAAATAAACTTGGTGGAACCCGCATTGCGCCATTACAAAAATGCGATATTGATTTTAATGAAGGAGCTGATGAATGGCTCAATAAAGTATTTAGCGCGCTGAATAATAGTCCTGTAAGTATTGATACCACTGCATTTGCGCCGGTAAATAAAAAGCCGGCGGGCAGGAAGATCTATACTGGCAAATTGTTATCGCATATTAACCTAAATGACAGGGGAAGCAATAAAGAAACTTTTCATATAGAAATTGAAGCGGAAGATGTTACTTATCAGCCGGGAGATTCAATAGGAGTCATTCCTGAAAATGATGCGGCTTTGGTAGAAAATATGATTGCATTAGCAGGTGTTGACCCTTCAAAAAATATTGATTATAAAGATGACTTAATTTCTGTTAAAGAACTGCTTCATAAAAAATTAAATGTGGTACATCTGCCGGAAAGAGTGGTTAAAAAATATGCCTCCATCGTTCACCAGGAAATACCGGCTACGAAAATTGATTTTATCGACCTTCTTAAAATATATCCACCCAAAAACGAGAGATGAATTTATAGAAGCATTAAAAATAATGGAGCCCGTTTCGCCAAGGCTGTATTCTATTGCCTCATCTCCGGAGGCGCATCCCGGCGAAGTGCATATTACTGTTGCTAAAAATTGCTTCAAGGTGAATGATGACATTAAATACGGCCTTGCTTCCGCATTCCTGTCACTCTTAAATCAAGACAATGAATTGAAATTTTATATTCATCCCAACAATCAATTCCGGCTTCCGGATGAGGATAAAAATCTCATCATGATTGGGCCCGGAACCGGCATTGCGCCATTTCGCTCATTTATTGCAGAACGTGATGCAACAGGTGCTTCAGGAAAAAACTGGCTGTTCTTTGGAGAGCAACATTTTGTTACTGATTTTCTTTACCAGGCAGAATTACAAAACTGGCAACAAACCGGGGTGCTTACAAAAATTGACACTGCGTTTTCACGAGATCAGGCAGAAAAAATTTATGTACAGCATAAAATGCTTAAACACGGATCGGAGTTTTTTGAATGGCTTGAGGCCGGCAGTTATGTATACGTGTGTGGCGCAAAAGAGCCTATGAGCGTGGATGTGGAGCAAACTATTTTGCAAATTATTCAACAATTTGGAGAACGGTCTAAAGAAGATGCACAACAATATTTGGATGATTTAAAAGAAGAGGGTAGGTATGTTCTGGATGTGTATTAAAATTTCAATCCGGTAAAACGTCGGTCAAACTTGCCTTCATAAAAGCCAAAATATAGAAAATTAAATTTTTAAAAAGAAGATAGCATGTCTGCAACAAATAATTTATCACCATTGGAAAAAGTGAAAGTAGTTAGTGATGGGCTCCGCGGAACTATTGCCGAAAGTTTAAACGATGAAATAACCGGCGCTATTCGTGAAGATGATTGCGCGCTCATTAAATTTCATGGAATGTACCAGCAGGACGATCGCGACAGGAGAGAAGAAAGAGCGCAAAAAAAACTGGAGCGATTGTTTTCATTTATGATACGTCTTCGCTTGCCCGGCGGTTTACTGAGCGCCAGCCAATGGATTGCGTTGAATGAAATTGCAGGCGAAAATACTACCGGCGTAATTAAGATAACAACAAGGCAAACCATTCAGCTTCATGGAATGCTTAAGTCGAAAATAAAGCCGACAATAAAAGCATTCAACCGCGCAAAGCTGGATTCGATTGCAACATGCGGCGATATCAATAGAAATGTTACCTGCAGTTCAAATCCAAAACAGTCGCCTCTGCATGATGAGATATTTAAATACGCAGATAAAATATCAACTTATTTAAAACCGAAGACGAGGGCCTATTACGAGATATGGCTTGATGAAGAAAAGATATTGGATAAAGAGGAAGAAATGGATCCTTTATATCTTGATGCTTACCTGCCGCGTAAATTTAAAATTGGAATTGCGATTCCTCCAAACAACGATATTGATGTGTTTGGAAATGATCTCGGATTGATTGCCATTGTTGAGAACGATGAATTATTGGGTTTTAATTTTGCTGTTGGCGGTGGCCTGTCGTTTACACCGGGCAATTCTGAAACCTATGCGCGCCTGGGCACATGTAATCGGTTTTGTAGGTGGTGAAGAAAAAATTTTAAAAGCAATCTATGAAGTACTTACTGTACAAAGGGATTTTGGTAATCGTACCGACAGAAAAATTGCGCGGGTAAAATATACGATTGACAGAATGGGAGTTGATCAGTTTAGAGCCGAAGTTGAAACCCGCACCGGCTTTAAGTTTGAGCCTGCAAAGCCATTTACTTTTACAAGCCGGGAGGATTATTACGGGTGGCAGCAAAGCGACAAGGGTAACTGGTATTATACCATCTTTGTTGAAAATGGAAGAGTACTTGATGAAAATAATTTTGCACTAAAATCGGCATTGCTCGATGTGGCAAAAACGGGTAAAGTAAATTTCCGATTTACAGCAAATCAAAATTTGATCATCAGCGATGTAAGTAACAATGACAAAGAAGCAATCAACAAAATTTTAGCAGATTATAAGATTATCGAACATACAGACGGCGCTTCTCCCATACGCAAAAATGCAATGGCCTGTGTGGCTTTGCCAACGTGCCCGCTGGCGCTTGCAGAGTCGCAGCGGTACCTGCCGTCTCTGATTACGAAGATCGAAACATTGCTGGAGAAGCATGGCCTCATCAATGAAAATATAACCACGCGAATGACAGGCTGCCCCAACGGATGCGCCCGCTCTCATGTTTCGGAGATTGGATTTATAGGCACCGCTATGGGCAGATACAGCCTACATTTAGGCGGTGACAATGAAGGCTATCGCCTTAATAAAGTATACAAGGAAAGTCTTGATGAAAGCGCGATCCTCGACTGAGCTTGATGATTTGTTTGCAGACTTTAAAACAAACCGGATCAATAAGGAATCGTTTGGCGATTTTATGCATCGAACCAAATCGCTATAATTTAAAACCAATATTCAGCAGGTATTGGGTTTAACAATCAAATCTTAAAAAACTATAAAATGGCTTTCGACAAAATATATTTTTCAAAAAATACCCTTCTTTAAACAAAATAAATTTTTTTAAAACAATAGTCTACTATATTTGTAGACTATTGCAAAAAGAGAATCAATGAAAAATAAAATACAATGGAAAATTGAATTGCTTGTTGATGCTTTCAAAATATTTGAAATGCGATGTTGTTAGCCCAAAAAGTTGCTTGGCGAAGACTTTGCTGTTTTTCCGGGTGACTCGTGTTCATCAAACTCAGACATCATTTTAAAAACAACATCATGAAATATTTTATAGCATTCTTTTTTTTATCACCATTATACACGCTTGGCCAACTCAACGGGTCGGCCATATTGAGCGGACATGTTATTAATGACAATCACGAATCTGTGCCAAACGCCAGTATCGCTATCAAAGGAACTTCCGCCGGAACCATCACAGATTCTGCCGGCCACTTTTCTTTAATTATCAATCAAAAATTTCCTTTCACTGTTATCATTTCCTCGATAGGTTTTAATCCGCAGGAAATAGTAGTTAAGAATCCAAACGTAAATGTAGCGGTTCAATTATCAACTCAAAATTATCTCGCCAACGAAATAGTAGTAACGGCCAGCCGCAAGGCAGAGAAACTGTTGCAATCGCCTGTGTCTATCGAAAAATTAGACATCAAGGCGTTGAAAGAAACCCCGGCCGCATCGTTTTATGATGCCCTGGGAAATGTAAAAGGCGTTCAGCTAACTACATCCTCTATCACTTTTAAAGTTCCTAATACGCGAGGATTTAATATCCCTAACAATTTCCGTTTTATGCAACTGGTTGACGGTATTGACATGCAGGCTGCAACGCTTGGAGTGCCGTTGGGAAATGCCATCGGGCCAACTGAACTTGACATTCAAAGCATCGAAATTACACCCGGCGCTGCCTCGGCATTGTATGGAATGAATGCGATCAACGGGATGGCCAATCTTATCACCAAAAATCCTTTTAAGTCGGAAGGCTTAAGTGTTTTTCATCGCACCGGCATTAATCATGTAGATGGTAAAGATCATGCGCCGGGGATACTAACGGAGACGGCTATACGATTTGCAAAAGCATTTAACGACAAGTTTGCTTTTAAGATCAACGCAGGGTATCTGCAAGGTGTTGATTGGATATCCAACACACAAACAGATCAAAATCCCAACTCAAAGAACACTGCAAATCCTGCTTATCCCGTGTTGAACGGGGCCAATAATATTGCATTTGATGGATGGAATAAATATGGTGACGATGCGCTTGCAGGAAGCAACACGGTTTCCATCACCGGGTTAACGATTGATGGTTCTACCGAACAAAACGTTAACGGTTGCGCGCACCGGCTATTGGGAAAAAGATTTGGTTGATCCGAAAGTAAATAATCTGAAATTCGATGCGGCCTTGCATTACCGTTTCAATCCATCTACCGAAATAAATTATTCTTACAGAGTGGGGCGCGTGGATGGTGTTTTTCAAAGAGGCAATAAAGTTAAATTAGATAACGTAGTTGTGCAAAACCACCAGTTGGAAGTGAAAGGAAGCAACTTTACGGTTAAGGCTTATGTGTCGCGGGAAAACTCGGGAAACTCTTATAACGTAAAACCCCTGGCTGATAATTTAGACCTCTACACCGGTGGCAGCGCGAATGTTTGGAGCACGAAATATAAAAATGCGCTAAATGCATTTGCAGCATCGCATGGCGGACAGCTTACATCCAACAACCTTGTTGAAGCAAGCAAATACGCCCGTGAGCAGGCAGATGCAGGCCGCGCAGAACCAGGCACCGAGCGGTTTAATATTGTAAAAGATTCTATCATAAAAATAAATAACTGGGATATTAAGTCAGGCGCAATCCCTAATGCGCCGGTAACAGGCGGTGCTGCATTAGTTCAAAAAAGTAATTTGTATCACATCGAAGGGCAATTAGATCTTTCAAAACAGGTAAAATATTTTGACCTCTTAATAGGCGCAGATGCGCGTGTTTATGAACTGATACCCGATGGAAATAATTTTGTTGATTTTACACGTCCGATTGCAGACAGAAGTACGTCGTTGCCTGATGGAAGTTTTGGCAATAATGTTTACTATAAAAAATTTGGTGGTTTTGCCCAGGTGACAAAAACCTTTTTTGAAGAGAAATTAAAACTATGGGGATCACTTCGTGCTGACTACAATCCTGAATTTACTGCAAAGCTTACACCGCGTTTGGCAGCGGTTTACACACTTAAAGGAAAGCATAATTTTCGCGTCACATTTCAGCAGGGATACCGCTTTCCTGCTTTGTTTGAAGCATTGTCTTATGTGAACAATGGAAGGGTAAAGCGTGTAGGAATTTTACCTGTTATTGATGAAGGGTTGGGTTATCGCGAAAACAGTTATACTCAATCATCGGTGGCGGCTTTTAATGCAGCTGTAAGAGCGGCCGGCAATTCCGACGTGGCAGCGTTGGCCAACCGGAGTTTACTAAAGGTGGCGGATCTTCCAAATGGAAGACCTGAAGGAATCAACTCCTTTGAGGCGGGTTATAAAAGCGTTCTGTTTCACAATAAATTATTTATTGATGCAGATGCCTACTTAAATATTTATGATGGTTTCCTTGGGCAGGTACAAGTGTATGTTCCTAAAGATGAAACGGTTGGTTCAGATGCTGCGGTAATTGCGATGGTAGATCGCAACCGGGATGCTACTGTGGCTAAGGATGGCAATGCAGCAAGCAAAGGGCAGGATAGATACAGGGTATATACCAATGCCAAACAGAAGTATACCACGTATGGCTCCTCTTTAGGTGTGACTTATAATTTTTACAAGCGCTTCACTGTATCGGGTAATGTTAATTATAACCGCATCAAAGAGAATGCTTCGCCGGATTTGTTTGTAACTGGTTTTAACACACCTGAATGGACTGCCAATGTATCAATTGGCAACAGGGCCATTACAAAAAATATTGGCTTTAATGTAGTATGGAAATGGCAGAATAGTTTCCTGTGGGAAAGCCCTTTGGTTACAGGCAACATTGATGCGATTAATAATGTGGATGCTCAGGTTACACTTCGTCTGCCCGCGGCAAAATCAACGATAAAGATTGGTGGTACCAATGTATTTAATTTAAGACATATAGAATATGCCGGAGGTCCAACTATCGGAGCTTTATATTATGTGTCGTGGACGATAGAAGATTTGCTTAAATAATCGGTCTACATAAACGAATTTCAATTTAATTATTCAAAACGCAGACTTGACAACAAGAACTTCAATACCGGATCAAAATTTAAAACACGCTGAAACCGTTGACAACAGGCTGTTTCCCGTTTTTTTAAAATTGGAAAACCTGGCCGTGCTTATTATCGGCGGCGGCAACGTAGCGCTTGAAAAATTAAAAGCAGTATTGAATAATTCACCCGATACAAAAATCCAATTAGTGAGTATTCAAATCAATGATGCGGTTAGGAAAATAGCTGAAGGGAACTTCAATATTGAGTTGAACGAAAGGCCATACGAAATTGATGATTTTGATAACGCCGATATTGTGATCGCCGCAGTGAATGATATCGCGGTAAGCGAGCAAATCAGGATGGATGCAAAGGAAAAAGGGAAACTGGTTAATGTAGCAGACAAGCCCGATTTATGCGATTTTTACTTGGGGTCTGTTGTAAAAAAAGGAAGCGTTAAAATCGGGATTTCTACCAATGGAAAATCACCCACCATTGCCAAACGTTTAAAAGAAGTGATTGATACCATGATCCCTGACGAAATGGAAAATGTATTGCAAAACATGCAAACGATCAGGCGGGGAATGAATGGCGATTTTGATGAAAAAGTGAGGCACCTGAATGACATAACAAAAGTGCTGGTGGCAAAACAGGTCACGTTAAAAGAAGGCTCAAAGCGCGAAGCAAAAAAATGGCAGGGCATTGTTAAGTGGAGCCTCTTTGCTTTTTTCTTTATGATATTGGGCCATACAATTTTATCGTTTATTCCTTTTGAACGCATCGTTGAAGAAACTAAAAATGTGGTTGCCGTAGTTGATAAGCGGGCGTTTTTAATGATGCTTCTTTGTGGCTTCCTGGCCCAGATGTCTGATGGCTCTTTAGGAATGGGCTACGGCACTATTTCAACAACTTTTCTTCTTGCCAATGGCGTTAATCCTGCGATAGTGAGCAGCCGCGTGCACGCGGCGCGCGTGTTTTCAAGCGGTGTTTCTGGATACAGCCATCACCGCTTTGGTAATATCAACAAAAAGCTGTTCAAAGCATTGGTGATTCCGGGTGTGATCGGCGCAATCATTGGAGCCGCTCTTGCTTTTTATGCACAGAAATATTCAACCTGGGTGCGTATTCCGGTTAGTATTTATACAGTTTATCTTGGGTTCTTTATCATTCGAAAAGCATTTCGGAAACAAAACGTTGGTACGAAGGTGAAGAGGGCGGGCTGGCTGGCTTCGGTGGGTGGATTTTTAGATGCATTTTCGGGTGGAGGATGGGGCTCGTTGGTTACCAGCACGCTTATATCAAAAAGAAAAAGCCCTCGCTATGTAGTTGGCTCAGTTTGTCTTGCCGAATTTTTTGTTGTGCTCGCCAGCTCAATCACTTTCTTTATTTTTTTAAAAAGCATTCCTTTACTTGATGTCGCCGGCCTCATAGCAGGCGGCCTTATAGCGGCGCCCATAGCAGCGCGGCTCGTGGGTAAGCTGCATTTAAAAACAATGTTTATTTTGATTGGGTCGCTTGTTATTCTTACCAGTTTTTCCACACTCTGGAAAGTTATTGTTGAGATCATAAATAACTAAACACCAACCGCTATTGAAGTTGCTGATTAAAAACCCGGAAATCTATAAAATGGCTTATGTGGTACAGGCATTGTTACTTTTATTTTTTGTACGAATAAATACCGTTTGCCTGCGCCGTACAGGTTATGGTAAAATCGTTTATGCATACATGTGATGGCAATGACGCGCAATAAAAAATACTTTCTGCAACATCTCCGGCAGTGAGCGGTGTAAAGCCTTCATAAGTTTGGTCAGCTTTTTCCTTATCGCCTTTAAATCTTACCAGCGAAAATTCAGTTTCTGTGGCGCCGGGTTTAACGGTTGTTATCTTAATACTATGGCGAAGCAAATCGATGCGCATGGATTTACTAATGGCTTCTACCGCACTTTTAGAGGCACAGTAAACATTTCCACGCTCATATACATCATCGCCGGCTGTAGAGCCGAGGTTAATAATATGCCCGCTGTTTCGTTGTATCATCGAAGGCAGCACTGCTTTGCTTACATATAAAAGCCCGTTAATATTGGTTTGCAGCATGGTTTCCCAATCGCTGATATCTGCCTCATCAAAGAGATCGCGGCCAAGTGCCAGTCCTGCACTGTTGATGAGTATATCGATCTGCTTCCATTTGCCGGTAAAATTATTGATGGCGTTAAAAACTTCCTCTTTATGCTGAACATCAAATGGTGCGCATAAAACCTCGGTGTCATAATTTTCTTCGAGCGATTTCTTTAATTCTTCAAGCAAATCTTTTCTTCTTCCGTTGATGATTAAATGATCTCCGTTGGCGGCGAATTTTTGCGCACAGGCCTTTCCTATTCCTGATGTGGCGCCTGTTATAAAAATGATGCGGGACATAATTTATAGATGTAATTAAATTTTGATTAAAGGTATTTTTTAAAATATTAATAATCTACTTTTTCGCTTATATCGATATGGCAAAACTTTTTATCAGGCGGAATTTTTTTTAATATAAAGCGAGGTTAGGCTGCATTTTTTGCGATAATCAGCATCTGAAAAAATTGTTTTGATATTTTTATTTATCTTGAAAAAATTTGAACGTTGAAAACCAAAATTAAATCTCTTAATTAAAAAATCACTTACCTACATCATGTCGCCAACCGTATTACTATGTTTTATTATCGGATACTTTTTAATGCTTATAGTTGTTTCTTATCTTACTTCAAGAAAATCCAGTGATAACGCCACTTTTTTTATTGCCAACCGATCTTCCAAATGGTACCTGGTTGCATTTGGGATGATAGGAACGGCCTTAAGCGGTGTAACATTTATTTCTGTTCCCGGAGAGGTTGGAAACATGGCAGGATCGCAGTTTCGCTATTTTCAATTTGTGCTGGGCAATGCTGCCGGGTATTTTATTGTTGCGGGCATTTTGCTTCCGTTGTATTACAAGATGAATCTTATTTCTATTTACGAAGTGATAGAAAGAACTCTTGGAAAAGTGAGTCATAAAACGGCTGCCGGAATTTTTTTATTATCAAGAACCATTGGCTCCGCTTTTCGCTTGTATCTTGTTGCCATTGTATTACAGCGTTTCATTTTCGATGAAATGGGAATTCCTTTCTGGCTTACAATTGTTATTTGCCTCTTGCTTATCTGGGGATATACCTTTAGAGGCGGCTTAAAAACGATCATCATTACGGATACCTTGCAAACAGTTTTCCTGGTTACTTCGGTTTTTCTTTCCATTTATTTTATTTGCAACAGTTTAAACCTAAACATCGGCCAGGCCTTTGATGCAGTAAAGGATAGCGGGTATTCTAAAATATTTTTTACAGATGATTTTGTTACCAGCAAGTTTCATTTTTCGAAACAATTTTTGGGTGGCATATTTGTTACAATCGGCATGTTTGGTCTCGATCAGGATTTGATGCAAAAAAATCTTAGCTGCAAAAATATTCGCGAAGCGCAAAAAAATATGCTCAGCTTTACAGGAATCTTTGTTATCATCAATTTATTTTTCTTAAGTGTGGGCGCTTTGCTTTATATCTATGCAAACAAAGAGGGCATCGCTATTCCCGTTGATGCGCAAACTCATTTGCCAAGAACGGATTATTTATTTCCTGAGATTGCCTTAAACCATTTTAAAGGAGTTCCGGCCGTGGTGTTTATGCTGGGCCTTACGGCTGCAACGTTTGCTACTACCGATTCGGGGCTTACGGCGCTCACTACTTCTTTCTGTATTGATTTTTTAAATTTCGATAAAAATAAAACGCAGACCGAAAAACAGATGGTGCGAAAACGAACTTTGGTACATATTGGCTTTTCTGTGTTGATCTTGCTGGTAGTATTGTTGTTTAATGCAGTAAACAACGCTTCGGTGGTTTCAGCAATTTTTAAAGTGGCTACTTATACATACGGGCCGCTTATTGGCTTATTCGCTTTTTCTTTATATGCCAAAAAAAGAAGTGTGCTCGATAAGGCAACGCCCATCATTTGTATCATCGCGCCACTGGCATGTTTTTTTATTGATAAATATTCAACAGTGCTGTTTAATGGCTACGTATTTGCGGAAGAATTAATTATTGTAAACGGGCTGTTAACTTTTATTGGATTGTTATTAATTTCAAAAAAGAAAACTGCAGAAATTAAACCGCTATATGCCTGAGATAATCAATGATAAGGCCAGTGAGTATGCAACCGCATTTTCAGAACCTACAGATAAACTATTGCAGGAGATAGAAAAGTACACATTGGAAAATCATTCCCATTCCAACATGCTCAGCGGGCCGCTGCAGGGTAAATTTCTGGAAATGATCAGTGAAATGGTAAAGCCTGAAAACATACTGGAGATAGGAACTTTTACAGGATACAGCGCGCTCTGCCTTGCCAAAGGACTTGCTCCAAACGGACATTTGCATACTATAGAATTACGGCCGGAAGATGCTGCGCTTTCACAAAGTTTTTTTGCAAAATCTTCACAGCGCGATCAGATAATTTTACATGAAGGGAACGCATTGGAGATTATTCCAACATTAACGCCAACATGGGATCTTGTCTTTATCGATGCTGATAAAATCAATTATATTAATTATTACGAATTAACTTTGCCGAAATTAAGAAGCGGCGGTGTAATGTTGGCCGATAACGTTTTGTTTCATGGTGAGGTTTTAGAAGAAAATATCAAGGGTAAAAATGCCCGCGCAATCCATGCATTTAACGAACATGTTTCTAATGATAAAAGAGTGCAGCAGGTAATAATAACGCTTCGCGACGGATTAATGATGATCAGGAAAAACTAAATTTTTACTGATTTTTTTAAACTAAATTCTGGATTAATAATGAACAAAATAGCCATCGTTTTGTTTTTTTTATCATGCTGTTTTTTCGAAAGCTATGCTCAAAAAATTACTCCGCAACAATATGTAGAGCAATACAAAGATCTTGCTATCCGCGAGATGAAAAGAATGGGCGTGCCGGCGGCGATTACTCTTGCGCAAGGCATCCTGGAAACTGAAAGCGGCAATAGCGACTTACTAATGAGATCCAATAATCACTTTGGGATAAAATGTAAAAGCTCATGGACGGGTGGAAGCGTGAGTCATGATGATGACGCGCCGGGCGAATGTTTCAGGATGTATAAAGATGCCGAAGAATCCTACCGCGATCATTCTAACTTTTTAAGAGGCAACGACCGGTATGCCTTTTTATTTAAGCTGGATCCCACCGATTATAAAGCATGGGCCTACGGATTGCGCAAGGCCGGCTACGCTACTAATCCGAAATATCCGGACATACTTATTAAGAATATTGAAGCGAATAATTTACAACAATATACTTTGGCAGGCGCCGATGAAGTTCCGGTTTTTGATGCTTCAAAATACAAGGACGATCCGGATGTAAAAATGCCTGATGTATCAGAAGATACTCCGCTTCAAAATATTCAGGAGGCCATCGCATCGCCAACAAAGCTTTCCATCAACGGGTCAAGAGCTTTATTTGTTTCCAGGGGAACTTCGTTGTTGGCGATAGCCACGGAAAACAATATCAACCTGGCGAAGCTTTTACAATTTAATGATCTCACAACAGACGGATTGCTTCCTAAAGACCAGTTTGTTTTCCTGGAGAAAAAACAAAAGGAGGGTGACAGAAATTTTTATATCGTTCAGCCCGGCGAAACGTTGTATGATGTAGCGCAAAAAAATGGCGTTTTGTTGCAAAGTATTTGTGATTATAACAACCTTTCCGCGAATGACAATGTAAGTGCCGGTACAAAAATATTTTTGAAGCCGCAGATTGCCAAACAAGCGCCAACATCAGCAACGGCAAGTGTTGACAGCACTTCCCTGAAAAAGCAAACCCACGAAGTACAACCGAAAGAAGGCCTTTATTCAATTTCAAAAAAGTATGGCGTTTCTATCGAGCAAATAAAACAATGGAATAATTTGCAGAGCGATAATTTACAAGCCGGCCAGCAACTCATCATTTCAAAATAAAATATGTCCACTATAAAAGTTCATGATAAAGAGTTTACTCCTTATTTAACCAGTAAGGAAATTGAAGAGCAAATTAGCAGGATGGCTGCTGAAATTAACAGGGATTATGTTGGAAAAAAACCTTTATTCATTGCTGTTTTAAACGGTGCTTTCATTTTTGCCGCCGATCTGTTCAGACAAATAAATGTAGAAGCTGAAATTGCATTCATCAAGCTGGCTTCCTATAAAGGAGTTAAGTCTACCGGTAAAGTAATTACCGCAATCGGGCTTGATACAGATATTTATGGAAGAGAGGTGATTATTGTAGAAGACATTGTGGACACAGGTAAAACGCTGTTTCAATTTTTGCCACAGTTGGAGCACCAGCATCCGGCTTCATTAAAGATTGCTTCACTGCTTCACAAGCCTGATGCGATGATACACCCGATAAAAATTGATTACTTAGGATTTACGATTCCCAATAAGTTTGTTGTAGGATACGGATTGGATTACGACGGCCTCGGAAGAAATATTAAAGAGATCTATCAATTGGTTTAACAGATCTGCAAAGCAGAATAATTAGATCCTACAGAATTTATTAGTCTTATATAGTTTAGATATATTTACAGGTCCCTAGCCGATTGATTACCACTTCGATAGAATATATTATTTTAGAATACACTAATAACTACTGTTTTGTCACGGATACTTTTTATCTTTTTACTGGTAGCCAATTGCTATTCATCGCTGGGGCAATATTATATCAGGGGTGATGTAAAAGATGAGAATGGACAGCCTTTACAAAATGTAAAAATCTACATGCCTTCTACACGGGCCATTTATTACAGCGGCGTTACGGGCGGCTTTGGAATTCCTTCTTCCAATTTACACGATTCTCTTATTTTTAGTTCTGATGGTTATATTGTTCAGGCATTATATGTAAAAACGACCGCCTATCAAAGCATTGTTTTAAAAATGCTGGCAAACAATGTAAGCACACGCAAGCAGAAACTTATTTCCCTTACTACCGGCATTGAAGGACATATTTATCCCACTGCGTTTTATAAACAGGAAAGCTATAGCACCACTGTAGAAAACGAGTTTATCAAAACCGATAACCGCTATAGCACCGGTTTTTCTATGCGGATAGACAAGGCATCTTACAGCAATATTCGCAGGTTTATTAACCAGGAAACGAAAGTGCCCACCGATGCAGTAAGGATCGATGAGATGCTTAACTATTTTAATTTTAATTATAAAGAGCCTGACGGAGACAATGTTTTCAGTTTTCAGTCTCAGATAACTGATTGTCCATGGAACCAGTTACACCGGCTTTTGTTTTTGAATCTTTCCGGAAAAAAATTGAACCTTGATAAAGTTCCTTCATCCAACCTTGTGTTTCTTATTGATGTTTCAGGCAGCATGGATTTACCTAACAGGCTTCCGCTTTTAAAAGAAGCATTCCAGTTGTTAGTAAAAAATCTTAGAGAGAAGGATACTGTTTCGATTGTAACCTATGGTGGAACGGTGGGAATATGGATGCAGCCAACCAGCGGCGCAGAGAAAGCAAAAATTTCCCAATCAATTGAAGCGCTTACTGCTGCGGGCGATACTCCCGGCGAGGCGGCTATAAGAACGGCTTACAAACTCGCCAAAAGCACTTTTATCAAAGGTGGTAATAACAGGATCATTCTTGCTACAGACGGCGATTTCAACATCGGGCAAACAACAGAAAAAGAGTTGGAAGAATTGATCAGCAAAGAAAAACAATCCGGTGTTTTTTTAACCTGCCTTGGAGTGGGTATGGGAAATTATAAAGATTCCAAAATTGAAGTTCTGGCGAAAAAGGGAAATGGAAATTTTGCTTATATAGATGATATCCGCGAAGCGGAAAAAGTATTGGTAAAGGAATTTACGCAAACGCTTTATTCAATTGCCAGCGATGTTCATATGGATATTAAATTCAATCCCGATAAAATAAAAGAATACCGGTTAATTGGCTATGATAATAAAAAGAGCACTCTCGCCGAAAACAGCGATGAGCTCGAAGGTGGTGAGATCGGCTCCGGCACCGGGAATACAGTTTTATTTGAAATGGTTCCTTACACACTTGATTCTCTGAAAAGCGAAAATGTAGATATTGCCAATGTTTCGGTCTATTACCATTTGCCTGCAGACACCCTTTCAAGAATTTCCAAATTTAGCTGCCCGAAAAATTATTTACCCTTCACACGCGTAGATAAATGTCTTCAGTTTGCCACCGCAGTAGCTATGTGCGGACTTAAATTAAAAGAGTCTCAATATTTTCCTGATGTTAGCTGGGATGCAATCAAAAATATCGCCCTTGCATCTTCAACGCCAGGCGATTACCTGCAAACAGAATTTGTTGGATTGATAGATAAATGCAAGGTGATTTATTATGAAAAGAGACGAAAGAAGCGGAAGAATTAAGATGCCGCAGAAAGGCATATCCGGCTTGTGATGCCAACCAAAACCGAAAAGAAAAATCCCTTTCCACAAATAGCAGAAAGGGATTTATTTTATTTGAAATGCTGTATTTAAATTTCTTTATACCGGTAATTATTCCTCAACTAAAACTTTCTCTTATCTTCTCCCAAAAAGATTTATCATTTTTATCCGGCTTGGGTTGAAAATTCTCACTTTCCTGCATGCTTTCCAGTGTTTGTTTTTCTGCAGCAGAAACGTTCTGCGGAGTCCAAACATTTACATGGATCAGCTGATCGCCTTTTTCGTAAGAATTAATGGAAGGAAAACCTTTGCCTTTTAGCCTGAAAATTTTTCCGCTTTGCGTACCGGCGGGAATCTTGATTTTTGCCCTGCCATCTATTGTGGGCACTTCTGTTTGAATTCCAAAAACTGCATCAGGGAACGAAATGTACAAATCAAAGGCTACATTCAGTCCGTCTCTGTGTAAATGCGGATGTGCTTCTTCTTCAATTAAAATAATTAAATCTCCGGGGCCGCCGCCGCGCTCGCCCATATTTCCCTTGCCGCTCATACTCAATTGCATGCCTTCCTGAACACCAGCCGGTATTTCCAGCGTTATATTTTCTTCGCCGTAAACTCTTCCTTCGCCTTTACAATTGGAGCATTTGTTGGTGATGGTTGTTCCTTCTCCATTACAATCGGGGCAAGTATTTACGGTTTGCATTTGCCCCAGAAATGTATTTTGAACCCTGCGAACCTGGCCGCTTCCACCGCAAGTTCTGCACGTTTGCGTACTGTTTTTATCTTTGGCGCCTGAGCCGCTGCAGGTATTACATGAAACGTATTTTTTTACCTTGATCGTTTTAGTTGCTCCTTTGGCAATTTCTTCAAAATTCACTTTTATTTTTACCCGCAGATTGCTTCCCCTTACACCACGGCTTCTCCTGGAACCGCCGCCACTTCTGCCTCCGCTGAAAAAGCTGCCAAACATATCATCGCCAAAAATGTCTCCGAACTGGCTAAAAATATCGTCCATATTCATGCCCTGGCCTGAGAATCCGCCACCACGGCCAGGGCCAAATGCATTATGGCCAAACCTGTCGTATTGCGCGCGCTTATCAGCATCGCTTAAAATTTCATAAGCCTCAGCCGCTTCTTTAAATTTATCTTCCGCGGTATGATCGCCGGGATTTCTGTCGGGGTGAAATTGCATGGCCACTTTTCTGTAAGCTTTCTTAATTTCATCTGCAGATGAACTTTTGCTTACTCCAAGTATTTCATAAAAATCTCTCTTTGACGTTGTACTTGCCATAGTTTTATAACTGCCAAAAAATTCTTACACCGTTGGCAGAACGGCTTATTTCATTTATACTTCAGGAAGATTATTTGCCAACAACTACTTTGGCAAACCGAATTAATTTATCGTTCAGCAGGTATCCTTTTTGAACTTCAGCTACCACTTTCCCTTTTAATTTTTTATCCTCAACCTCAATTTCGGAAATGGCTTCGTCTTTTTCCACGTCGAAATCAGAATGCAGTGTTTCTATTGGCTTAAGTCCTTTAGACTGTAAAGTCCTTCCGGAACTTGTTGAAAACCAGCGTAATTCCATCTTTTGTGTTTTGATCAGCATCGCTGTCCTGCAATTGAATTTCCGCACGATCCATATCGTCTAAAACATCCAATAAAGAAGTAATTACTTCTATTCCGGCAGTTTGTCGTAATTCGATACTTTCTTTTGAGGTGCGCCTTCTATAATTATCAAATTCAGCAAAGAGACGAACGTATTTGTCTTTCTGTTCTTCCAATTCTGATTTCAACTTTGCGATCTCTTCATTCGGAATTTCCGCAACAGCCTGAGTTTCTTCCGCCTGGCTGCCTTCATTTTCAAACAAATCGTCTTTTTCTACATTTTCGCTTGTTTCGTTCATGTCTTTCTTATTTTTCATAATATAAATTCGCTGCAAAGTTAGTACAGTCAAACTTTTTGCCAATAAGAAAAGTTAGACAAAATGACACAATTAAGCTAAGACGGAGGAAAATTTATCAGAAGATTATTTTGAAACCTGGAATTTACCGGATTCTACGATCATTCCCTGTTTATCGCGCACCTGGAAAATGTAAACGCCCCTGTAGAAATCAGTTAAAGGCACATTTATTTTTTGATCTGATATTTTAAGATCGGTAACTTTTTTACCAATGAAGTTAAAAATGAGTAAACTGTAGGATTTATCGTATTTTTTATCGAATTCAAAATTAATAGAGCTAACGGCAGGATTCGGGTAGAACTTTATGGTTTTAACCGTTTCAAATTGGGCTGGAGCAGACGAAATCTGCGCCTCACTCGTAAACTGTAAACCGGCAATAAATAGAAGTATGTAAAAAATTTTTTTCAATATTACAAAAGTATTAATATTATTGAAGATTACAAGTTTTGTACCGCATTTATGTATTCTTAAAATTGTAACAAAGTTTGGACACAGATTAAAACAAGGCGATTTATTAACGAAAGATTTTCCGCTAAAATTGCAGCAAGCTGATCCAAAATATTTTTAGTTTCCAGGAAGGATAGATTTAATCCGCGAAAGCGATTTTGTAGATATTTGAATTTTTGGAGGATATGAGGAAACCAGAAAAATGCGACCAGATAATCGCTGATCTTTAAATTGGTGCAAAAAAACCTGCGGAAAAGAAATCCGCTAAAAAGCCATTTTATAGGAACTGAGAATTACCGTTACTTTGCTGCCTACCAAACTTCATAAGAAAGCAATTCATTTTCTGCCTTTATCCGGTTGCCCTCTTTAATAGTTAGAACAACGGCCGCAGTTGTAACAAGAGCTGCCGCCAAAAAATAAAATGTAGAACATCCTTTTTTCTTCTTTTTTACATTGGTTGATTTGTTCATTTCTAACGCTTTTCGAAAATATATTGCCTGCAATTTAAGAAATCTATGCAAGGAAAAAACGCGGAACTTTTATTGATTAAAAATATTAACGGGTAATATTATTTCCCACCGGTTTCTGCCTGCCGACTCCAAACAAATCCGGGTCTAAAAGGTAACTGTAACGGATTCCAAACGATACATTTGCCTGGTTCCACCATTTGGTATCAAAACTGATTTCTGTTCCTAATGAGCGAAACTGCGCTTTGAAAACATTTCTGTTGGTGTAAAAATCTTTGCCGTGCGTTTCGTCATAAAAAACATTGGCTCTTATTCTTAGAAAATAAATGAGGTTGGCAAAGCCTGCGTCCGGATAAAATAAAGGCAAATGATAGTTAATTCCGAACTTATACATCCTGTATAAATTAATAGATTCATAACCTCTTGAAAACGGGAAGCCGCTTGAAAAACTGATGGTTGAAGAACTGTCTTTTCCAAGAAACGCGCCGTTTAGCACAATACTATGGGTTTTAAGAAAACCCGGAAAATATACATTTCCGCTTGTTACAAACTGATTGCCTTTATAGGTTGAAAAAGGAGTTTTATAAGAAATGCTGAGCGACTGCGCGAAGCTGGGAAATATTTGTTGTTTTGCTTTTTGAACCTGGTGGCTGAACGATAAAAAGTTGCTGCTATAGCTATAAGAATTGAATCCTAAAGTGTCTTTGTAGGCACCTTTAAAATTGTTTTGACTGTACACATATTGAGAGCCTGCATTTAAGAAAGTAAATGATCGGCCCTTGCTTAAATTTAAAGGAATATTAAAGCCCGCATACGGTTGCAACTGATCAAAATAAATGCGCTTGCCGTGATACAAAGAACGGCGGTCAAATAAATAATCAACTCCTGCAGAAAGATAAGGAAACCAGCCCGCGTACGTTGCATCGAAACCAATTTGTTTAAATTTTTCAGAACGGTCGTATGTAAAAGACAAACTGGATTGAAGTGTATTTAAAATGTTTTCACTGATCAGTGATAAAGAATATTGAGGATCGTTAACTGCCGGCTCAATGCTGTGAAAATTAAAAAGCTGAAAGCTTTTTGAATATTTTTTAATAGCAAACGAATCGTTAGATGTTAGATACAACAGGTTGGCATTGGAATTATTAAGAGCCGTAATTCCAAAGCTGGAAGTAGCGCTTTGCAATTTTTCCGGAGCCATTTCTATAAATTTTAAATCATTTTTTTTGATTTGATTTATTCGATAGCCTTCCGCCGTAAACGAGCTCCACACAATACTTTGGTTGTTTGCCGAGGGATGATATTTCCCTAACCCGGATTGATTGTTAGCATGGATGAGCCAGATCTTTTTGTCGGAAAAAGTATAAGCAAAAAGCTCATCGTTTTTTTGATAAGCATAAGAAAAATAAATGGTGTCGTTTAAAACGCAAGGAAACCCGGTTACATGAAAACTGAAAGGCAGAAGATATTCGGTTTGGGCTGTTTGTAAATTAATAAGTGCCAACGACATTTTTCCTTCGTTGTTTCTTACGGCAGAAACAATTTGATCGTTTCCATAAAAAGCAGGAAAACTATAAAATAGCTTATGTGGATTTGGTACTGCAGCAATTAATTTTCCGTTAGCAGCATCTAATAAATTCAGCTGATAATTTCCGTTAGATGGTTCATTTACCGCAACGATCTTTTTGCCATTATCACTGATGGCCGGTGAAAAATATTTGGTATGTGAAGTTAGCGTTTGTTGGTGCCCGTTAGTAATATCAAGAATTTGAAGATCGTTGTAATCGCGATAGCCCCATCTTACATCCGGCCGGTAAGAGGCATAAACGATTTTTCCGTTATTGTAGCTGTAATATTGATCAATAGAATAATCCTGCACGCGTATTTTTTTATCGGTATGATTTCTCCGGATCACGAATTCAGGAACCTGGCGGTAGCTGCTTTTTACAAAAACGACATCACTGTCATTAACAAAAGTTGGATAACGCTCATCGGTAAATGCCGAATTTTTGGAGGGTTTTTTGGAGATCAGGCTCGCTGTATCATCAAATTGTTTTTTAAAAAAATTGAAGGCGTCGTTTCTAAAAGTAACATAGTCTACCCCTGAATATTTTTTGATGGCACGCTGAAAAGGATAGAACAAACTTTTAAAGGCCGCCGCATCGTGTGTTACATTTTTCCAAAACTGATCGCCATATTTTTCGCGTCCGTAAGCAACCAGCATAAAGCCAAGTGGATAATGGTTTGGCACAAAATCTTTCAGCGATCCGTTTCTTAATTTCATCCAGCTATAATTTTTCCCGGCTTGCCAAAGAGACCGGTAATCATTATAAAAAAACGGCAGGCTGCCGCGTCCTTGCTTACTTAAGTTGGTTTCGTTGAATACAGCGTCGCCCTCGTAAAACCAATTGGGTATGGCCGCATTGTTGGCAAGCGCCTGTCCTTCTTCACCAAAAATATCGCGCATCACTTTAGACAGGCCAACGTTGAAGTTATTGTATTGCTGCACATGCCTGAATTCGTGAATCGTAAGCTGATCGGGCCAGGGCAGACTCCCCAGTTCAAAACTGTTTTGATCAGGCGTCATAAAAAATTCACTTTTGAAAGGGGCCAGCGCAACATAGCCATTGGATATTACTGTTTGATTTTGCAGAACGATATTGATCTTTTTGGTTTGATGCCCGATTGTTTTTTGGGTGGCATCCTTTGTTGAGGAAATGATGTTGGTGATTCTTGTGGCCACAGAATCTAATCCCGCAGGGAAAATAATCCTCGACGCGGAAGTATTTATTTGTTTCCATTTTATAGAAGGGGCGGCTCCGCCAAAAATTTGAGCAAATCCTTCAACATAAAATAATAATGATACTACAATAAGCAGAACCTTTTGTAAAAGAGGCATATTTGTGGTTGTGGAAATAAAGTTAAGGTATTGTTTTGCTTCAATTAAATATTGCGTACTTTTTGCAGTACTTTTTGGCACGTTATTTTCGTTTAATAAAAATAATTACTTACCAGACTAATTCAAATTCAAATGAGTTCCAATGTTTAAAAGCACCGCCATCTTAGTAGCTTCCTTTTTGCTGGTTTGTGCTTCGTGTAAAAAAGGCGATTCCGGCAACAATCCATTTCTCGAGCATTATTTTGAAACGAACATTCTTACCAGGAATTTTATAGTGTCTTTGGCACAAGACGGCACTTCAGATATTACGTCGGATTATAACGGTTATGTGTTTGTTCTTTTAAAAGAAGATTTGTACCATGGCCCGATGACCGCCACCAAAAACGGTGTTGTATATAATGGAACCTGGAGCAGCAACAGCGATTACAGCAAGCTTATCATTACTTTACCCAATCCGCCCGCAGAGTTTAAATTTCTATCGCGAAGCTGGAGGTTTACCAGTAAAAATTTACCAACGCTTAAACTTGCTCCGTGGGGTTCTAACGATCCAATTCAACTTAATATGCTCAGACAATGAAATGGTAATTAGTAAATGCCAGCCGATTGGAAGTTTTTTTTTAATTTTATTTCAGACACCGCCATTATTTTCATGGTATTAAAAGCACCTTTAAATCCATCTTGAAATTTTTTACAACTTTTTCCTGCATATTTATCAAAGCCAAGAAAAGTGCGGCTTTGATGCTTCTGTTTGCATTTTGTGGATTTTTTTCGAAAGCACAATTAAAAGCAGATTTTACGGCAAACCCTACCACCGGCTGTGCGCCTTTGGTGGCGCTATTTAATGACGCGTCAACCGGTGGCCCAACTTCCTGGTTTTGGGATTTAGGCAATGGAACAACTTCTAACTTACAAACACCGGCTGCAGTTTACTCTACTCCCGGAACCTATACTGTTAAACTGATTGTTCAAAACGCTTTGGGAATTGATTCGGTAACAAAAACCCAGTTTATAACGGTGTATTCTTCTCCTGTGGTTGATTTTAGCGGTTCGCCGTTAACCGGATGTTTTCCGTTAAATACGCAGTTTGCGGATAAAACCAATGCAGGTAGTGGTTCAGTTCAAAAATGGGAGTGGGACTTTGGCGATGGAACTATTTCCGAAACGCAAAATCCCAATCATACTTATACAAGTCTTGGTAATTACAATGTAACCCTTAAAGCAACGAACAACTTTGGCTGTTTTTCATTTAAGACCATCCCATCCTATGTTGATATAAGCGCAGGTGCAAAGGCAGATTTTAGTAATTCTACGCCCAACTCGTGTAAAGCTCCGATAACAATCAATTTCACTAACAATAGTGTTGGAACCGGTTCGCTAAATTATCAATGGGATTTCGGCGATGGAACAACTTCCACGTCAACAAGTCCTTCCCATACCTACAACTCCGGCGGAAGCTTTACGGTAAAGCTGATTGTGTTTAATTCTATCGGTTGCTCCGATACTTTAATAAAAACAAACCTGATAACTATTGGCAACACGCGTGCTGATTTTGATTCCATCGCTATATGCAAAGGTGCTACGTACACTTTGCACAACACCAGCACGCCGGCGCCCGGAAGCGCATTTTGGGATTTTGGCGATGGAACCTTTTCAGATTCGATTAATCCAACAAAAGTCTATACTGATACCGGCAATTTTGTTATTAAGATGGTTGCTAATTTTGGCGCCTGCAAAGATTCTGTGAGTAAATTGATTTCCGTATTAGGTTCTCCGCGCGTAAATTTTTCTGCTTCTTCAGTAGCTTCATGCCAGGCCCCGTTTACTGTTAATTTCACCGATCTGTCATCTGCGGGTGCATCTTATTTATGGGATTTTGGGGATGGTACTACTTCAACAAGCCAAAACCCGGCCCATACGTATTCAGCAACAGGAAATTTTACGGTAAAATTATTTGTAACTAATGCGGCTGGTTGCCAGGATAGTATGGTAAAATCGAATCTTATTACCATAAAAACGCCTGTCGTTACTATAAAAGGCCTTCCGTTTGGAGCATGCCCGCCGTTGACTCACAGATTTACCACGCAGGTAAATTCTGTAGACTCGATTGCCACTTATTTGTGGGATTTTGGTGATGGAACCACTTCAACAGACAGTACGCCTTCGCATACCTTTCCTTCGGCAGGAAACTTTACGATCAAGCTGACTTATACCACTACAGGTGGCTGCACCGGAACGGTAAACGTTCCAAATGGAGTTTCAATCGGTACCCTTCCCACTGCTAATTTTTCTGCTACGCCACTTGGTGGTTGTGCTTCTCAGCCAATTGCTTTTACGGATCTTTCTACCGGAAATCCAAACAGTTGGATATGGCTTTTTGGTGATGGAACCAATTCTTCTCAAAAAAATCCAATTCATCAATATAATGATACCGGGCACTTCACTGTAAAATTAATTGCACTGAATAATGGCTGCGCCGATACGATATCTTTTACAAAGTATATTAACATACAGCCGGCCGTTGCAAAATTTGGATACAGCGCTGCCTGTGCAACTCCTCAACATGTTGTGTTTAACGATCTGTCTGTAGGCGCAGATTCGTGGAGCTGGGATTTTGGAGACGGATCCCCAGTCTCTTCCACGCGAAATCCAACGCATGATTATGCAGCTCCCGGAAGCTATAATGTTTCGCTAACAGTAAATAATCTTTCAGCCGGATGTTCTTTTACAAGAACCAATACAGTGGTGGTTGTCCGCGAAATTCCCGGCTTCACGGTTAGCAATGCGGTTGTTTGCAAGAATGTTCCGGTAACTTTTACGGCCACCAATAATTCGCGTGCAAATGTATCTTTATACACCTGGAATTTTGGAGATGGAAGTACGGTGCAGGATTCCACCGGATCTGTTACCCATTCATACACCAAAACCGGGTCGTTTAATGTAACGCTCACAATCAAAGACATTAAGGGTTGCATTAATTCTGTTACTATTTCAAATGCGGTAAGTGTTAGCGGACCTACGGCCGTTTTTCATGCTACTGTACCAGGCGTTTGCATTAACAGTCCGGCTACTTTTTTTGACAGCTCTTATAATGATGGAGTGCACCCGATACAACAATGGAACTGGACCTGGGGAGACGGAACTTCGCAAAGTTTTACTGCTCCGCCGTTTACCCATACCTACACTAAAGACGGCAGCTATGCTGTATCGCTGAAGGTTACCGATAATATAGGCTGTACAGATACCGTTACTGTTCCCAATGCGATATTAATTGCAAAACCAATTGCGAATTTTTCGGGCGACAGTCTTTCGTGTACAACCAATTCAGCGAGTCTTTTAAATGCATCTACTGGTTTGGGCCTTACGTATCTTTGGAATTTGGGCGATGGAACAAGCTCTACTCAACAAAATCCTGTTCATCTTTATACAACCGAAGGATTATACACAATCAGTCTGAATATCACAGACAAGTTTGGTTGTAAGGATTCGATTACAAAAATCAATTACCTGAAAATTGCCAATCCGAGAGCCAATTTTTCGCTCAATGATTCCACAGCAAGTTGCCCGCCGCTGCTTGCCAATTTTACCAACACCTCTACAGATTATTCTACCTCTTTTTGGGATTTTGGCGATGGGTCAACTTCCACCGCGCGCAACCCGTCTCATTTTTACTCAACTGTTGGTACGTTTACCGCTGTGTTAACAGTTACCGGGGCAAGCGGATGCACATCGCAGAAATCAATGAAAATAACAGTGAACGGCCCTTCCACTTCTTTTTCCTACAGCAATATTATCGGATGCGCACCGCTGACAACAACGTTTAGAGTGCGCACAGAAAAAAGCCTGACGCTGTTGTGGGATTTTGGTGATGGAAATTCATTGCGGGCGCCGGATTCAGTTGTAACGCATACTTACACCAAAGCCGGATTTTACCTGCCCAAAATGATCATCGTGGATACAACCGGCTGCAGCGTTTTATTAAATGGAGCCGACTCTATAAAAGCAATGGGCGTAACCGCTTCCTTTAATAATTCATCTAAAATCGTTTGTGATCAGGGTAATGTTCAATTCACCAATACAAGCGCAAGCAATGATGTTATCACCGGGTATTTATGGAATTTTGGCGACGGTACAACGTCAACCCAGCAAAGTCCTTTGCACGCTTACTCTACAACCGGAACTTACAACACAACGCTCACTGTTACCACAAAAACCGGGTGTAAGGATACCATCAGCAGTCCTGCGAACATTAAAGTGATCAGGAGTCCACAAATTGCTATTTCCGGGGATGCCGGAGCTTGTGTGCCGGCGGTATTGACTTTTGCCGGAAGTGTGGTTGTTCCGGACACTTCGGCGCTGCAATGGAAGTGGGATTTTGGTAACGGAAATTCATCCACGCTCATTAATCCTCCTTCTCAAAATTATCCAACTGCGGGAACGTTTACCGTAAAAGCTGCCGCAACCAACAGCGCGGGATGCGTGGGCAATGCCAATAAAACCATTCAAATATACCCGTTGCCCACTTTGGTAACATCGCCCGATACAACCATTTGCCTCGGTGATGCGGCGCCGTTGAGAGTTAGTGGCGCACAAACTTATCTATGGACTCCATCAAACTATTTATCATGCACTAACTGTGCAAACCCGGCTTCGCAGGCAACTTCTTCGATCGGATATAAGGTAACAGGAACAAGTATTAATGGTTGTATTTCGTCTGATTCGGTTTTGCTCACGGTAAAGCTACCGTTTAAGCTTACAGTTAGCAGGGCCGATACATTGTGTATAGGAAGTTCCGTCACGTTAAATGCAAGCGGCGCCGAAAATTATATTTGGTCGCCGGCTGCCGGCTTAAACAGCCCGTCCATCGCATCTCCGGTGGCTTCGCCAAGCACATCAACCACTTACCAGGTTATTGGTTCCGATTCCAAAGCATGTTTTAAGGATACTGCCTATATTCCGGTAAGCGTTTTCCCGCTTCCTGTTGTAAATGCCGGTGAAGATCAAACCATTAATGTAGGTCAGCAAACTCAAATCAAGCCACAAATTTCAAGCAATGTTACGGGGGTTTTGTGGAGCCCATCCGAAGGAATTGTTTCGAATAATTATCCGGGTATTACTGTAAAACCGGCGACCACTACTCAATATACAATTGAAGTACATACGGCTGTTGGCTGCAAAGCAACCGATAATGTTACCATTTTTGTGGTCTGCAATAATGCCAACGTGTTTGTTCCAAATACTTTTTCGCCTAACGGAGATGGAGTCAATGATGTTTTTTATCCGCGGGGAAGTGGCGTATTTAAAATCAAAGGGTTGAAAATATTTAATCGCTGGGGACAGGTTGTGTTTGAAAGATCCAATTTTAATGCAAATGATGTATCTGCAGGTTGGGACGGTACTTTTAATGGTAAAAAACTTCCGTCAGATGTATTTGTTTATACGCTTGAATTGGTTTGCGAAAACAACCAAACATTGGTGTTTAAAGGAAATATTGCTTTGGTGCGATAATGTTTTGGACGGCCAACGGCCCGATGTTTGACTAAAAAATGTTTTGAATTAAATGAAAACTGTTATTCTAAAATTCGGTGTCCTGTTTGGATGTATTCTTTTTATAGCGAAAGAATGCTGCGCGCAGGATATACATTTTTCACAATTCTCTGAAACGCCCATTCTCAGAAATCCGGCACTGGCAGGCATTTTCAGTGGAGATTTAAGGTTGCAGGCAGTTTACCGGAATCAATGGAGCTCGGTTACCGTTCCCTATCAAACTACTTCTTTAAACGCTGAGTATAAATTGCCGGTTGGTAATGGCGACGATTTTCTTACCCTTGGCGGACAAATTTTGTACGACAAAGCCGGCACCATTTCGTTAACCGCCACCCAGGTGCTGCCCGTTTTAAATTTTCATAAATCGTTAAGTGCAGAAAGAAATATGTATCTGTCGGCCGGCTTTGATGCAGGAATTGTGCAAAGAAGGCTCGATTATTCCAAAGTAACTACTAACAGCCAGTATAACGGCACCAATTACGATCCCACACTCAGCAACGGCGAACCATTTACCAACGATAATTTTATGTATTTTGATGGAAGCGCCGGTCTCAGCTTCAACACTCAAATTGGAGATAATCCTGATAATAACTATTTACGTCGGAGCGGCTTATCATCATTTTAATAAATCTGCAAAAGTATCTTTTTACAATAGTCCCGATGTTGAACTCATCCCGAAAGTTGTATTGTCAGGTGGGTTAAGAATGAGCGTGAATGATTATGGCTATACAACCTATTATGTAGATTATTCAAAACAAGGCAATTATAAAGAATTGATCGGAGGCATGTTGTACAGCCTTAAACTCGATGATCCTGAAAATCCCAAATATGTAATTTCCGGCGGCGGATTTTTAAGATGGAAAGATGCATTTATTCCGGTGGTGAAGCTTGAAGTAAATTCTCTCAGTTTCGCTTTCAGTTATGATGTGAATGTTTCGCAGTTGAAAGCAGCCAGCCAATCAAATGGGGGATTTGAATTTTCAATTTCCTATCAAAAATTTTCTGATAAAAATAATTCTACAAGAGAAGCTGTAAGATGCCCGCGGTTTTAAAAAGCAAAAATCTACAAAATGGCTTTTATCGCTAATAAATCTGGCGATTGGAATAATTATTGTCAGTATTCCACGCTGATTTGTTATCGTAATGCCAAAATATACATTGAATTTATTAAAATTTTGTTTGAACTGAAGTTGGAGCGCAGGCTTTGAATGATTGAAGATGTTGTTTGCTAGTGAAAATATTATTAATCGAATAAAATATTTTGAATGTGTAGGCGTTATGATAGAGTAGACTTATTCCCTAGATAACCTATACCTATACATTGAAAAAACCCAATACCTTACAAACAAGGGCATGCAAATGCCTGGGCTTCACCTGCCTTATACTTTTTTGCAGCTTCTATTCACAAGCTCAATTTAAGGCCGATTTTAATTCCAGTTCGCCCACAGGTTGTGCGCCATTAGTGGTTTCTTTTACCGACAGTTCTTCCGGTAATCCAACTTCGTGGTTATGGGACTTGGGCAACGGCACTACTTCTGTTTTGCAAAATCCTTCGGTAGCATATTTTGAGCCGGGCAATTATACCGTTAAATTACTTATTCGCAACTCTTTAGGAATCGATTCGGTAACAAAAGTGCAATACATTACCGTATATTCTTCTCCAATAATAAACTTTACTTCTTCATCTGTAACCGGATGTTATCCACTGCCTGTACAATTCAACGACTTAAGTTTTCCGGGAAGTGGCTCACTCAAAAAATGGGAATGGGACTTTGGGGATGGCACTTTTTCCGATTTACAAAATCCAGCTCATATTTATACCAGCGTAGGAAATTACAATGTTTCGCTGCGCGCTACCAACAGTTTTGGTTGCATTACCAATAAAACCATTGAGCCTTATATTAAAATTAATACCGGTGTAAAAGCAGATTTTACTAATCCGGATGTAAAATCGTGCAACGCGCCTTCAACTATTAATTTTTCGAATAATTCCAAAGGTGTTGGTGCGCTAAGCTATCAATGGAATTTTGGCGACGGAGCTACTTCCGCTGAGGCCAATCCATCTCATACCTATAATGCATCAGGAAGTTATACCGTTACTTTAATTGCATCAAACAGTACCGGTTGTACCGATACTTTAGTTAAACCGCATCTTATAACGATTGGAAGCGTGCAAGCCAACTTTTCGGCGCAGGACCCGGTTTGTGCGGGCGCTGCCTTCAATTTAAAAAATACCAGCGCTCCCATACCTGCCAGTGCTTTTTGGGATTTTGGCGACGGAACTTTTTCAGACTCACTTAATCCATCAAAAATTTACGAAAAAGAAGGCGTTTACCTGGTAAAATTAGTTTCCAACTTTGGCGCTTGTAAAGATTCTGTTCGTAAATCGCTACAGGTTATTGCAAAGCCTGTGGTGTCGTTTTCTTCAAAAGATACCGTTGCCTGCAAAGCTCCGTTTACTGCTAACTTCACAACAAACAGCGTGGCGGGCTCTACTTACTTTGTGGGATTTTGGGGATGGCACAACAGGCAATGTGGCCAATGCAACTCATACCTATTCATCAGAAGGAAATTATACGGTAAAGCTTTTTGTAACTAATGAATCTGGTTGTAAAGACAGCCTTGTAAGAACCGATTTTATAAGGATAAAAAAACCTATTGTTTCAATTGCGAATTTGCCCGAAAAAGGTTGTGCACCTCTTTCTCATACCTTCTCGGCTACAATCAATTCACCAAACGTTATCACGGGTTATCACTGGAATTTTGGTGATGGAAATACTTCTGACTCAGCGAAGCCTACGCATGTTTATACAACTCCCGGCAAATACACTGTATCGCTTACCTACACTACTTCGGAAGGATGTGTTGATTCTGTTGAGGAAGTAAATGCGATTTTGGTTGGGCTAAAGCCGCAGTCCAATTTTACAATTGATCCGGCAAACGCCTGCGCAGACAAGGATATCAAATTTACCGACCATTCTCTTGGCAACCCAAATGAATGGCAATGGTTTTTTGGCGATGGAGGAAGTTCAAGTATTCAAAATCCCATACATCAATATGATGATACCGGCTTTTTTTCGGTAACATTAATTACCCTTGATAATGGCTGCGCCGATACGCTGGTTCTTAAGAATGCGGTTCATATCACGCCGCCTGTAGCATTATTTTCTTCAGCAAAGAATTGTACCGATCGTGGTCGCGTTGTTTTTACAGATCATTCCATCGGCGCAGATACATGGGCATGGAGTTTTGGCGATGGTGAAACCTCCGGCGAAAAAAATCCTGTTCATGATTATAAATCGTCCGGTGTATATTCTGTTTCTTTAACGGTTACCAATCGGCAAACCGGTTGTTCAAAAACCAAAACGCAATCGGTAAAAGTGGTGACGGAAAAAGCTGATTTTGTGCTGAGCGATCCTGCAATCTGCAAAAAGGCTCCGGTAAAATTTACCGCTTTAAATGCCGATCCAAAAAACATCAGTTTTTATACCTGGACGTTTGGCGATGGCCTTTCAGCATCTGATTCGGGTAACACTATCAGCCATGCGTATACGAAAACCGGCGGCTATAATGTGAGTTTGCTCATTAAAGATGCAAATGGTTGTTTGGATTCTGTTTCAAAGCCTTTGGCGGTGAATGTTTACGGCCCCACTGCATCATTCCGGTCAACAACGCCAGGTATTTGCCTCAACAGCGAAGTAAGTTTTTCTGACAGTTCTTTTTCTGATGGAACACACAGCCTGCGGCAATGGCAATTTAATTGGGGTGATGGCAGCGCACATAATTTTACCGCGCCGCCGTTCAGCCATACCTATTCAGCGCCGGGCAATTTTACTGTTTCGCTGGTAGTTACAGACAGCAAAGGTTGTACTGATACCATTAGCAAGCCCAAAGAAATAATCGTTTCAAAACCAGTGGCCTCGTTCTTCGGAGATACACTTTCCTGTACGTCGCAGCCGGTAACTTTCAGGAATTCTTCCACCGGTCCCGGGTTAGTTTATACATGGGATTTTGGTGATGGCACCACTTCCAGCCAGCAGCAACCGGTTCATATTTTCAAAACAGAAGGAACTTATTCGGTAAAACTGTCTGTCAAAGACGTTTATGGCTGCAGCAGTGAATCGTCTAAAATAAACTATGTAAGGATTGCTAATCCAATGGCAAGCTTTACCATGAGCGATTCGGTAGGAACCTGCCCGCCGCTGGTAGTTAACTTCACAAACAACTCCATCAACTATTCAAAAATAAATTGGGACTTTGGCGACGGAACTACTTCAACGCTTTCCAACCCATCTCATTTTTATTCAACGGTAGGAACGTTTAATGTAGTGCTTACAATTACCAGTACCGCAGGCTGTACATCAACACAAACCAAACAAATAAAAGTGTTTGGGCCAAAAGGCTCATTCACCTATACTAATTTGATGGGCTGTGCGCCGCTTCAAACCAGCTTCAAAGCCCAAACCGCGAAAGACATTTCTTTTGTGTGGGATTTTAATGACGGAACAACCGTGCCTACAAAGGATTCCGTAGTAAAACATGTATATACGGACCAGGGAAAATTTGTACCCAAAATGATTTTAATAGATGCCAGCGGTTGCAAAGTGCCTGTTGTTGGAAAAGATACCATACAGGTATTTGGCGTGGTTGCTTCGTTTAAGCGCAAGGCCGATTTGATATGCGACTCGGGAACTGTACAATTCAATAATACAAGTATCAACAACGATCGCATTGTAAATTATTTGTGGAATTTCGGCGATGGAAAAACATCGGCCGAAGCAGATCCACTGCACGAATACACAAAGCCGGGAGTTTATAAAACGTCTTTATCAGTGGTTACGCAAAGAGGATGCAGGGACAGTGTTCTCAATCCCGATCCAATAAAGGTGAACAGCAAGCCCAGATTTTCTATCGCGGGCAATGCGGGAGCATGCGTACCGGCACTGATAGATTTCCGGGGCGTGCTTTCAAACCCGGATACCTCGAAGGTTTCATGGAAATGGGACTTTGCTAACGGTAATGCCTCCACGCAGCAAAATCCTGCATCTCAAAATTATACTGCTTCCGGGTTGTTTACAGTAAAAGCCGTGGCCACAAGCAGCAATGGTTGCACCAACACGGTTTTTAAAACGATCGATATTTATCCGTTGCCGGAATTAAAAACATCAGATGATGTACTGTGTTTCGGCTCAACGGCTACTTTAAAAGTAAGCGGCGCACGAACTTATTCATGGAGTCCATCTACCTTTCTTTCCTGCACCAATTGCGCAATGCCGGTTATCAAAGCAGATTCATCGATCAAATATTTTGTAAAAGGCACCAGCGACAAAGGATGTGTATCCAAAGATTCGCTTAGTGTAACCGTTAAATTTCCTTTTAAGCTTTCGGTTAGCAAAGAAGATTCTTTATGCCTCGGAAGGTCTTTGGAACTACACGCATCGGGCACCGAAAGATATACCTGGTCGCCAGCCACAGGTTTAAACAATCCGTCAAGCGCATCGCCGGTGGCATCGCCTGTTAAGTCTACCACTTATCGCGTAATCGGAACCGATACCAAAGGTTGTTTTAAAGACACTGCTTATGTGCCGGTAAGCGTTTTCCCTTTTCCTGAAGTAAATGCAGGGGCAGACAAAACGATCAACGTAGGGCAACAAGTTGAGATTAAGCCGGCAATTTCTGAAGATGTTGTTGATTTTGTATGGACGCCAAAAACTGCCATCGTATCCAGTAATTCAACGTCAATTGTAGTTAATCCGAAAGAATCTATTGAATATACAATTGATGTAAAAAATGCGGGCGGATGCAAAGCCAGCGACAAAGTTTCTGTTTTCGTTTTGTGTAACAATGCCAACGTTTTTGTTCCTAATACGTTTTCACCAAACGGAGATGGAGTAAACGATATATTTTTTCCGCGCGGCAGCGGCGTTTTCAAAATTAAAAGCTTTAAAATCTTTAACCGTTGGGGCGAGCTTGTTTTTGAAAAGGCCAACTTCAACGCCAACAATCCGTCAGCCGGCTGGGATGGCACCTACAAAGGAAGCAAGCTTTCGCCCGATGTATTTGTTTATATGCTCGATGTGGTGTGCGATAACAATACATCACTGGTATTTAAGGGAAATATCGCTTTACTAAGATGATCCACTTTTCAATTAATGAATAAGAAAACATTTTTCCTATGAAAAAATTCTCTTTAAAATTTACTGCCTTCTTCGTTGTTTTACTTTTAATAAAAACAACAGTGATAGCGCAGGACATACATTTTTCACAGTTCTCCGAAACTCCGCTTCTTCGCAATCCCGCGCTGGCCGGTATTTTCAGCGGCGATCTGCGCATACAGGGCGTTTACCGTAATCAGTGGAATTCTGTTACGGTGCCTTATCAAACTTCTTCCTTAAATGCAGAATACAAACTGCCGGTTGGTAACGGCGATGACTTTTTAACCATTGGTGGCGCTGTACTTTATGATAAAGCCGGTACCATTGCGCTTACGTCAACTCATGTTTCGCCGGTGCTGAATTATCATAAATCGCTGAGCGCAGATCGCAACATGTATCTTTCGGCCGGCTTTGCTGCAGGTATCGTTCAGAAAAAATTTGATTGGTCTAAAGTTACCACCAACAGCCAGTTTGATGGAACCAATTACGATCCAACTCTTGGCAATGGAGAATCCAACCTCAACAATAATTATTTGTATTTTGATGGAAGTGCCGGTCTTAGTTTCAACAGTCAGATAACCCAAAATGTAGATAATAACATTTATCTCGGTATCTCTTATAACCATTTTAACCGCTCTGCTAAGTCGTCATTTTTTAATGCGTCTGACGTGCAAGTCATTCCTAAATGGGTGTTTTCTGCCGGATTAAAAATGAGTGTGAATGATTATGCCTATGTTACTTTTCATGGCGATTATTCCACGCAGGGGCCGTTTACCGAAGCGATTGGCGGCATGCTGTACAGCTTAAAATTAGACGATCCAGAAGATCCTCATTATGTAATATCCGGCGGTGGTTTTTTACGATGGAGCGATGCCTTTATTCCGGTAATAAAATTGCAGGTGAGCCCGCTTACATTTGCGCTTAGCTACGATGTAAATGTTTCGCAGTTAAAAGCTGCAAGCCAATCGCGTGGCGGTTTTGAATTATCACTTTCGTACCAAAAATTTGTTGACCGAAACAGTTCTTCACGCGAAGCGGTACGTTGTCCAAGATTTTAGGAAGAAGAATAATCGCATTTAAATTTGTTCAATTTGGTACTTATTCTGTTAGCTTCTGCAGGCTTCTTATCTTTATAAAAAAATAAGAATGAAAATTGGCGAGATCATCCCAATATCTTGAAAACATTGCTCCGCTTAGTTTGCAGGAAAGTTATGATAATGCCGGCCTTATCGTGGGAAACAGTGATAATGAATGCACCGGAATATTAACATCGCTCGATGTTACGGAAGCCATAATTGAAGAGGCTCTTCAAAAAAAATGCAATTTGATTGTTGCACATCATCCCATTATTTTTAGAGGATTAAAAAAGTTGAATGGAAAAAATTATGTGGAGCGCACCGTAATTGCGGCCATAAAAAACGACGTAGCGATTTATGCCATCCACACCAATCTCGATAATATTGTTGAAGGCGTAAATAAAAAACTGGCGGAAAAATTAGGTCTTCAGAATTGCAAAGTGCTTTTGCCAAAAGAAGGTACTTTGAAAAAACTGGTTACTTTTTCACCAACAGAAAATGCAGAAAATATACAAAATGGCTTGTTTGAAGCCGGTGCAGGTGCTATAGGGACTTATAGCGAATGTAGTTTTACGCTTGAAGGCAAAGGCACTTTTAAAGCCAATGAGGGCAGCCATCCGTACGTAGGAAAAATAGGAGCGCGCCACCACGAAAATGAAACAAGGATTGAAGTAATTTTTCCGGGATTTTTGCAGAATAAAATCGTGAATAAATTGAAGGAAATACATCCTTACGAAGAAGTGGCTTACGATATTTATTCGCTGGAAAACACCCGCGACGATCGCGGAAGCGGACTAGTAGGCGATTTGCCGGAAAGTATAACGGAAAGCGAGCTTTTGACTTTGCTGAAATCTACATTCAGGCTTTCCTTAATAAAACATACCCGGCTTACAGAGCGTAAGATCTCAAAGATCGCGTTGTGTGGTGGCGCGGGTTTTTTCCTTTTGCCGAATGCAATTGCAGCGGGGGCGCAGGTTTACATTACCGCCGATGTTAAATACCACGAGTTTTTTGATGCCGATAATAAAATACTGCTGGCCGATATTGGCCATTATGAAAGCGAGCAGTTTACAATTGAGCTTCTTGCTGAACTTTTACAGGAAAAATTTCGTAACTTTGCCGTCCTAAAAACGGAAATTAATACCAATCCGGTTTACTATTTTATCTGACGGAACGGGTTTAATTCTGAAAAAAATAAAATCATATATTATTTATGGCACAAGTAAAAGATTATTCTGTAGAAGAAAAATTAACCTCGCTTGTTAAACTTCAAAAAGTTGACAGCAAGTTGGATGGCATTCAAATTTTAAAAGGTGAGCTTCCAATAGAAGTCAGCGACCTTGAAGATGAAATTGCCGGATTAAATGCGCGTCAAAACAGGATTGAAGAAGAAATAAATGGTATTCAGCAATTTATTGAAGATAAAAAAGGATTGATAAAAGAATCGCAGGAACTCGTAAAAAAATACGAGAAACAAAGCGATAACGTTAAGAACAACCGTGAGTTTGAAGCCATCAACAAAGAAATGGAAATGCAAACGCTGGAAATAAAACTTAGCGGAAAAGCATATTAAAGATGCAACGGAAGACATTGCTGAAAAAGCCAAACAACTTGAAGTTGCCAAAAAAGCAGTTGCTACAAAAGAAACCAATTTAAAAGCAAAGAAAGGTGAGCTTGAAAAAATTATTGCCGAAACTGAAAAAGAAGAAAAGCATTATAAAAAATTAGAAGAAGCGGCAAGAACCGGCGTGGAAGAAAGACTTTTGGTGAGCTACGACAGAATTCGCAACAATTACCGCAACGGCCTTGCTGTTGTTCCGGTAGAAAGAGATTCTTGCGGTGGCTGCTTCAATGCCATTCCGCCACAAAAACAAAGCGATATCAAACAAAGAAAAAAGATCATTGTTTGCGAAAACTGCGGCCGCATACTGGTAGATGATGAATTGAACGACGCGGTTGAAGTGAAATAAAAACTTAATAACTTTCTCAAAGGCGCTTTTTCGGCGCCTTTTTTTATGCAAACTTTTGAGCCTGGTTTATTTCAGTAATAAATCAAATTTTGGTTTTATTAATTTAACAAGCATATCGTTTGTAAAAAAATCGAAAATTTAAAACGACAGAATATTGTAATTTGCCATTTTTATGCTTCAGCAATTACACATACATAATTATGCGATCATCGACTCAATCGGAATCAATTTTTCGGATCAGCTGAATATAATTACCGGAGAAACCGGTGCGGGCAAAAGTATTTTAATGGGAGCGTTGAGCTTGATTTTGGGCGAAAGAGCCGATACATCCGTATTGCTTGATAAAGAAAAAAAATGTTTTATTGAAGGCACCTTTAAAACCAACCATCGTTTGGTTAAAGAATTTCTGCAGAAAAACGAACTGGATTATGAGGAAGAGATTTTGATCCGGCGCGAAATAGCTGCAAGCGGTAAATCGCGTGCTTTTATCAATGATACGCCGGTTACTTTGCCGCAATTGAAGCAATTATCTTCTTTGCTGGTAGATCTTCACCAGCAATTTGATACACTTGAATTAAACAACAACGACTTTCAGCGCGAAGTAATTGATGCGCTTGCAGGCAATGGAAAGTTGCTGGAGCAATATCAATCGGTGTTTAAAAATTACCGCGCCGTAATAAAAGACCTGGAATCTCTTAAAGCCGAACAGGCTTTGGCCAATAAAGAGTTAGACTACAATCAATTTCTTTTTGATGAATTGGAGCAGGCCAATTTTTTGGAAAATGAAATTGAGGAAATTGAATCTGAAATAAAAATAATGAGCAATGCCGAAAATATTAAGTCGATACTTTCGGATATTTATTTTCAGATGGAGGAGAGCGAACAGCCAATGGTTCAGCAATTAAAATCTATCGGTCATAAATTACAATCGCTTGAAAATATTTATCCCGAAATCAAAAAGATCAACGAGCGATTGTCTTCATTGCAAATTGAATTGCAGGATATTTCCGGCGAGATTGAAGGGATCAATGACAAAGTACATTACGATCCGGAAAAAATAAATGAGTTAAATGATAGAATGGCATTGGGTTACGGGCTTCTGAAGAAACACGGAGTTACTTCAACTGAACAATTAATTCAAATTAAAAATAGCCTTGCCCTAAAACTTGAAAAAGTAACCAACCTTTGTGATGAAATTGCTGAAAAAGAAAAGCAAGCGCAGTCCTATTATTGAGGAAGCGGTAAAGTTTGCCACCAATATTTCCGAAAAAAGGATAAAAGAAACGCGCCCTTTTGAAGAAAAAGTAAATAAACTTTTGTTACAGGTTGGAATGCCCAATGCACAAATAAAAGTGGCCATAACTGAAGCCGAAGCGTTAAATGCTTTTGGCAACGACACCATTGAATTTTTGTTCAACGCAAACGTTGCAGCAATTCAGGCCAATAAAGCTGCACGGTTTGAGCCTTTGCGTAAAGTGGCCAGCGGCGGCGAATTAAGCCGTTTAATGCTCAGTATAAAATCTCTGGTGGCAAAAAGTGTACAATTGCCCACTTTAATTTTCGATGAAATAGATTCGGGCATTAGCGGCGAAGCGGCCAAACAAGTTGGCATCATCATTAAAGAGCTTTCTGCTGCTCACCAGGTAATTTCTATCACGCATCAGCCGCAAATTGCCGCGAAAGCGCACACGCATTTCTTTGTGTATAAAGAAATTAGGGAGGACAAGATTATTACGGCTATCAAAACATTAAATGCTGATGAAAGAATAACAGCCATTGCAACAATGCTGAGTGGCAAAAAGCCTACTGCTGCTGCATTTGAAAATGCAAAAGAAATGATGGCGAATTGAAGACCGATATGAAATTGATATTTAAATCAGAATTATTTTAGGGCTGCTGTGGCATTCTGCCGAAGGTTGCCATTTAAAAACAATCAAAAAATAAAACTATGTCAAACAATTTATTGAAAGGAAAGAAGGGAATTATTTTTGGCGCGCTTGATGAAAAGTCAATTGCATGGAAAACGGCTATCAGTTGCCATGAGGAAGGCGCAGAAATTTTGCTTACCAATGCGCCAATAGCGATGCGGATGGGCGAGATTAATAAGCTGGCTGAAAAAATAAATGCGCCCATTATTCCCTGCGATGTTACCAACAATGATGACATGCTGAATTTGATCACCAAGGCAAAAGAGCATTTTGGTGGTAGTTTCGATTTTATTTTGCATTCTGTTGGCATGAGTTTAAATATGCGTAAGGGTAAACCTTATACTGAAATCGATTATGGATTTAACCAAAAAACGATGGATATTTCTGCAACCAGCTTGCATCGTTTATTGGCCACGGCTTATAAACTGGATGCCTTAAATGAGTGGGGCAGTGTGGTTGCGCTTACTTACATTGCAGCTCAGCGCGTGTTTCCTGATTACAGCGAAATGGCTGATGCAAAGGCATTGCTGGAAAGTATTGCACGAAGTTTTGGCTATCACTATGCACTAAAAAATAAGGTGCGGGTGAATACCGTTTCTCAATCACCCACCAGAACAACTGCAGGAAGTGGTGTAAAAGGATTTGATGGCTTCATGAATTATGCAGAAAAAATGAGCCCGCTGGGAAATGCGACCGCAGAAGATTGTGCAAAGTACATCGTGACGCTTTTCAGCGATTATACCAAATATGTTACGATGCAAAATCTTTTTCACGATGGCGGATTTTCCTCAACCGGTGTTACGCATAGTGTAATAGAACAAATGGAAAAATAATCTTGTAACGTTCAATAAAAAATACAGAAACCGCTCAATTGGGCGGTTTTTTTTATGGATCCTTAATTTACGCATGTTGATTTCCGCGTAAAGTTTTTACGGTTATAAAATGGGCGCAGGAATTGGCTTTTGTAAAAAATCAAAGCAATCCAGCATGTCATCAGCCGATTCGTCTCTTTTATTGATGGGAGATAAATTGAAAATTATCTCGCAGAATTTAAGGATACTTATATGAGAGTGAAGCGCTTTAGAAATGTATCCCTTTTTTGCAAAAGGGCTTACAATAATGCAGCCCACCCTATTACCATAGCGAAACTGGCTGCCGTCTTTCCATTTTTCTATTTCGGGCGGATCCACATGGTCGTACCATCCACCCCAGTCGTCCCATGTTATAAATATTGCGGTTGATGGCCATAGCCCACCCTTGATAATTGCTTTGATTTGCGCCGCGGTCCATGCATCACCATCGGCAACATTTTCGGTAGGATGCTCACTAAGATTTTTCGGTCCATACACCCATGAAACATTAGCCAGTTTTCCTGCGGCAGCATCTTGCGCAAATTGGCTGGCAATAACATTGCGCGGATTTTTTTGCAGGTTGGTGATATAATCAAAAACATAGCCGCCGTAATTTTTCCATTCTAACCCCGCTTTTTGAAGATTTTCAGGAAGCGAAGGAAGGTTAAAAGGAGGTTGGAATTGTTTGGGATCTTTAGTATGCGGATTATTGATAACCGGGGAATCGGCCGCTATCAGCATTAAGTGATTAGGTGTTGACGGGCCCGCAACATCGGTATAATAATTATCACATAAAGTGAATTCTTTTGCGAGAGAAAAGTAGTTGGGAATATCCGATTCATGATATTGCCCTTTTACTGCATTGGTACTTCTTTTAAGCCATGCTTCGTGCGTATGCAGCGGATCATTCAAAGGCGGATCGGGTAAGTGCGGCAAGGTTGAAAGTCCATTTGCTCCGGGGAAAGTGCCGAAATAATTGTCGAAACCATGGTTCTCCTTAAATACAATTACAATTTGTTTTATTGGCGATTGAAAGGAAATGTGTTTTTTATGTTTGCCAGGATTTGGTTTCATTTTAGAAATTGCTTTACTGGAATTAGCGCGCATATATTATGCCACCCATTTTTCCGGGCAATCTAAAAACCCAGACGCTTTCTTTAAATAAAAAAGCCGCCCAATTTCGAGCGGCCATTTTTTATTCCATATTTTTCGGTTAGCCTTCTAAAGTGAATCCTTCTAAACTTTAAAATTCTAAACATTTCTAAACGATCTCTAAACCATCCTAAACTCCTCAACCCTCAACTCTCAGCCCTCAACTCTTCCTCAATATTCATCTTCATTAAAGAAAAAATCTTCCTGGCTTGGGTAATCCGGCCAAATGTCTTCAAGGCTCTCATAAATTTCACCGCCTTCATCTTCCAGTTCCTGTAAATTTTCAACAACTTCGATGGGAGCGCCACTTCTGATAGAGTAATCGATCAACTCATCTTTTGTTGCCGGCCATGGTGCTTCTTCAAGGTGAGAGGCTAATTCTAAGGTCCAAAACATATAATTCTTTCGTTTAATTTTTGTTAGATAATCAGAAAAAGGGTTTTCTAATTTTCCGCAAATGTAAAAGTTATATTGGGAAAATCAAACATTGTTTTTTCCGGTTTCTTTTACAGTGATGTATTTTTTTGAATTTATGTTGCATGTGAAATTTTTAAATTTTTTTTATCGCCCGAATTAACTTTTACCCTTACATTTAAGCATGTTAAAAGCCAGCGGTATTTTAAAAAAATATGGGACGCTTCCGGTGCTGAAGGGCGTAGATATTGAAATTAATAAAGGTGAAATTGTAAGCATTGCGGGCTCTTCGGGCGCCGGAAAAAGTACGCTTTTGCATATTTTGGGTACTTTGGACGCGGCGGATAAAGGAGCAATTTTTATTGATAATACGAACGTTACCCGACTGAAAGGCAAAAAACTGGCGTCATTTAGAAATGAACACATTGGTTTTGTATTTCAGTTTCATCATTTGTTGCCCGAGTTTTCGGCACTTGAAAACATTTGTGTTCCCGGATGGATTGCAGGCCGCAAAAACAAGGAAGTGGAACACAGGGCCGTAGAATTGTTGGAATTGCTCAATCTTTCCGATCGCGGGCACCACAAACCCGCCGAACTTTCCGGAGGTGAGCAACAACGGGTTGCGGTGGCAAGGGCGCTCATCAATAACCCTTCTATTGTTATGGCCGATGAGCCCACCGGAAACCTCGATTCTGCCAACGCCAAAGAATTACATAACTTGTTCATTGATTTGCGAAACCGTTTTCAGCAAACTTTTTTAATTGTAACACACAATGAAGAACTCGCCCAGCTAAGCGACAAAATCCTGCATATGAAAGACGGAAAAATAATCGGTTAACCAAATACCGGATTTCTATATAATTACTTATATGAACTAATGAAAAAGGCAATAATTACCGTGCTGTTGCTAATTTGCTCCAACACATTTATGACGCTTGCATGGTATGGACATTTAAAGCTGAAAGAAATGAACAAGCTCGTTGGCGTTAGCTTGTTTGCAGTAATTCTTTTGAGTTGGGGCGTTGCTTTTTTCGAATATGTGTTCCAGGTGCCGGCCAACCGGATCGGGTTCAATGAAAACGGCGGCCCTTTTACCTTATGGCAATTGAAGGTAGTACAGGAAGTAATTACGCTTACCATCTTTTCAGTGTTTATGCTTTTCTTTTTTAAAGACCAGCCCTTGCGGTGGAACCACCTGGTTGGTTTTGGTTTGTTGATTTTAGCTGTTTTTTTCCTGTTTAAAAAATGATGCTTTATTCAGATCAATATTAATAATGCGCTGCGGGTCATTATTAATGCGGAATTTTGAACTCTTTGTTTTTTTGAATTTACTTTGTTGGCAAAAAAACAATGATAAAAGAAAAGATATTGGTGATTGGCGCCTGCGGGCAAATAGGCGTAGAGCTTACGCTGGAGTTAAGAAGAATATATGGCGGCAGTAATGTAATTGCTTCTGATCTTAGAGAAGAAAATCCGTTGCTGAAAGGCACTGGTCCTTATGTAAGCCTCGATGTAATGAACAAGGAAATGCTGCATGTGCAGGTAATCAGGCAAAACATCACACAGATCTATTTATTGGCCGCAATACTTTCTGCCACCGGCGAAAAAAATCCGGGCCTTGCATGGCACCTTAATATGCAAAGCCTCTTAAATGTATTGGAAATTTCCAAGGATGAAAATGTTCATAAGATTTATTGGCCCAGCAGCATCGCGGTATTTGGACCTACATCGCCCAAAAAAGATTGCCCGCAACAAACCATTATAGAACCTACCACCGTTTATGGAATCAGCAAATACGCAGGCGAATTTTGGTGCAATTATTACAATCATCGTTTTAAAATTGATGTGCGAAGCCTGCGTTATCCCGGATTAATAAGTTACAAAAGCGAACCCGGCGGCGGCACAACGGATTATGCTGTAGAAATTTTTCATGAAGCCATCGATGAAAATAAATATACCTGCTTTTTAAAAGAAGATACCTATTTGCCAATGATGTATATGCCCGATGCGATAAGGGCAACCATTGAATTGATGGAAGCACCTGCCGAAAATATTTCCATTCGCACGTCTTACAACATTTCCGGAATGAGTTTTTCTCCAAAGGAAATTGCCGCCGAAATTAAAAAACATCTTCCCGATTTTGCAATATATTATGAACCCGATTACCGGTTGCAAATTGCTGAAAGTTGGCCGCAAAGTATTGATGACGCTGTTGCTGCAAGAGATTGGGGATGGAAGCCAAGGTACGATTTAAGCGCCATGACAACCGACATGATTGCCAACCTGACAAGTAAAACAAAAGTTAAAACTGATGATAAAATTGCATGAGGTATTTAAATTACCAAAAATATTCATTGATATTTGCGGTGTAAATCAGCGATGGTTTACAGAATCAATTAACCCTCAAATTCAATTTTAAAAAACAACCAATTATGAAAAAGTTAATTCTAGCGGCAGCAATCGTTGCCTTTTCAACTGCCGGTGTTCAGGCACAAACAAAACTATCTCTTGGCGTTAATGCAGGTATTCCAACTACTAAAGGTCTATCCTTTGCTTACGGCGCGGATTTGCAGGCAGATTTTGGTGTTGCTCCAACAACAAAAATCACTGCAAGCGCAGGTTATGAAGGCTACTCCGTTAAAGGCGGTGGAAACTCAGGCCTGGTACCTTTATTAGGCGGTGTAAAATTTAACCTTGGCGAAAAAGCGTATGCTCACGGTCAATTGGGTTATTCAGTATCAACTGTAAAAGGCGGCGGTGGCGCTTTTGCGTATGCACCAAGTGTTGGCTACAATTTCAGCCCTAACTTTGATGCTTCAGTTAAATACCTGGCAGCCAGCAAAAACAGTTATACCACAGGTTCTGTTAATTTGCGTCTTGCTTATAATTTCTAAAAAGCAAAAGATCATACTAAACGAAGGCCGTCTCAAATTTTTTGAGACGGCTTTTTATTTTTAATTAGTGCATCGGCATAAGCCAAAAAGTAGTTTTTGCGAATGTTCGGATGATTAAAAATTCAACACATCTTTCATAGAAAAAATCCCTTTTTTGTCTTTGATAAATTCGGCGGCCAGAACGGCTCCCTGCGCAAATCCTTTACGGTTGTGTGCCGTGTGTATAATTTCGATATCATCAATAGAAGAGGAATATTTTACTGAGTGAGTGCCCGGCACTTCGTCGGTTCTTTTGCTGATGATTGAAAGTTCGTCATCACTTTCTGAAATCTTATTTACCCATTTTGTTTTTTGAGTTGATGAATTGATTATTTGCTCTGCCAGCGTGATAGCGGTTCCGCTTGGTGCATCTTTTTTTTGCGTGTGATGGATCTCTTCTAAAACAATTTTATAATCATGATGCGGCTCCATCAGCGAAGCGAGTTTTTTATTCAATTCGAAAAAAATATTTACGCCTACACTGAAGTTACTTGCATATAAAAAACTTCCGTTTACTTCCTTGCATTTGATCTTCCACCACTTTTAACTGGATAGCCAGCCGGTGGTACCGGAAACAACCGGCACCTGGTTATCGATACAAAACAGAATATTACCGGCAGCGCTTTGCGGATTCGTAAATTCTATCGCAACATCTGCTTTCCTGATATTTTCTTTGGAAAGATCGGCGAGATTTTCGTCTGTGATGCGAAGCACAATTGTGTGCCCACGCTCAACGGCAATCTCTTCAATGGCATGTCCCATTTTGCCGTAACCTATTAATGCGATGTTCATAATTTTAAAATATAAAAAATGTGAGATGGAAAAATATAAAATAAGGAATAAAAAATCAGAATCGAATTTAAAATGTGGTATTTCTACATTTTGGCTTATATCAATCCAATTACGGTAGCGGCATCAATGGTTTTTGATTCTTATCTTTTACAAAGAAAACCAGCGAAAGTCCTGCGCCATTATTAGGATAGTTCAATCCCGGGCGCAATTTCATACCGATATCGGAACTTACATCAAATGCTTTAAGGTGTGCGTCTACCGTGGCATCCACCACATTCAGTCCCCAAAACACTAAAAAAACCAATACTGAATAATCTATATTTTGCCGGTAAGCGTTTCTATAAATACGCAGTGCTTCTGTTGATAAGGATGCGAACTGCGGATCTATCAAACGATCGTTTGTGGTATCGCTGTCTAACCGGTAGATAACCGCTTTACGAAGTGATTTGTAGGTTTTGAGATTGTATAAAAACACGCCCGCTGTAGTGCCAAGCGCCCCGTAGACGATAGGAATTTTCCAATATTTTTTATTGTACGCTTGTCCCCAGCCCGGTATAATCAGCGAGCGTAAAGTAGCCACTTTAGGATCGAACTTTTTTTTTGTGGCGGTATCCAGTGCGAGGAGGCTTTTGCCTGAATCAGCAAAATTTTTAGAGGCAACGGTATCCTTCCGAACATGCAACACACTATCCTGGTTTTGCTGCGCAAACAATTTTGTTCCCGGTAATAAAAAAAGGAAAATTACAGCCGTAAAAAATATGGAGCGTGTTAGCATAATTTAATCTACAGAAACCTGCATCTTATCTAACAGCGAACTCAATTCTTCAATAGAAAAATAATCGAAAGTGATGCTGCCGGTTCCTTTTTTACTGTGAATCATTTTCACTTTTGTGCTGAAATGTGATGCTAAATTATCTTCAATTTTTTTCAAAGACGGTGGTAGCGTGGTTTTTACCGAATTATTAACAGCGGTTTTTGCAGGAGCGTACATTTTCCTCACAAGGTCTTCGGTTTGCCTTACAGAAAGTTCTTTGTCTCTTATTTCGTTAAAAATATAAAGTTGCTTATCAACCACATCTACGTTAATCAATGCTCTTGCATGGCCCATGCTTATCTTACCGCTTCGCACGGCAGCCTGTATATCGGGTGGTAATTTTAAAAGCCTTACATAGTTGGTGATGGTGCTTCTTTCTTTTCCCATGCGCTCCGCAAGTTGTTCCTGCGTGTAATCCAGTTCTTCCATTAGCTGGCGGTAGCTAAGCGCAATTTCAATGGCATTAAGGTCTTCTCTTTGCAGGTTTTCCAGTAATGCAAGCTCGAGAATTTTAGAATCTTTTGTTTCTCTTATATAAACTGGAACGTCTGCAAGGCCGGCAATTTTTGCTGCGCGAAATCTTCGTTCGCCGGCAATAATCTTATATTTCCCGTTAGTAAGTTTGGTAACGGTAATGGGTTGAATAATATCATGCATCTTCACAGAGGCGGCCAATTCGCTGAGGGCATTTTCATCAAAATCGTGGCGTGGCTGCTCCGGGTTTGCTTCAATTTGAGTAAGCGGAATGCGTGTGTTTACCGGGCCGGATTTTTCCGGGGCGCCTGCTATCAAATTTTTCTGCGTTGCAGAAAGATCGCTATCTATATTCTGCAACAACGACCGGATCCCTTTTCCCAGTGCATCTTTTTTATTGGGCGTACTCATCTTATTTTTCTGCTTATGATTTTTTTTTGTTTCAACTAATTGTTACGGATGCTCTAATACTTTTTCGGTTTGGTTGATTTTGGTCATATTATTTTTCTGCAAAATTTCTTTAGCAAGATTTAGATAATTGATCGCTCCTTTACTTTCTGCATCGTACAGGATGGCAGGTTTACCAAAACTCGGCGCCTCACTTAAGCGGGTATTTCTATGAATAATGCTATTGAAAACCAGTTCTTCAAAATGCTGGCGAACTTCATTTACTACCTGGTTGCACAAACGTAAGCCGCCCATCATACATGGTCATTAAAAGGCCTTCGATCTGCAAAGCGGTGTTGAGGCGGTTTTGTACAATTTTGATGGTATTTAATAATTTTCCCAATCCTTCCAGGGCAAAAAATTCTGCCTGAACGGGTACCACCACACTGTCCGAAGCCACGAGCGCATTAACAGTGATAAGCCCCAGCGAAGGCGAACAATCAATAATAATAAAGTCGTACTGATCTCGAATCTGGCCCAAGATATTTTTTAACACCGTTTCCCTGTCGGGATAATTAATCATTTCAATTTCGGCGCCTACCAAATCAATATGTGAAGGCATCACATCCAGGTAAGGAATTTCCGTTTTTAAAATAACATCTTTTGCAGGTATTTCATTTACCATGCAATCGTATACACCGGTAGTAATGTTGTGAAGATCGAAGCCTACGCCTGTGGTACTGTTTGCCTGCGGATCTGCATCCACCAGCAGCGTCTTAAACTCAAGCACAGCAAGGCTGGCAGCAAGGTTAATCGCTGTGGTAGTTTTGCCTACTCCACCTTTCTGATTTGCAATTCCTATTATTTTTGCCATATTTTATTTCCTGATATATTTTTCGTGAGGCGTTCTCCGTGCAACAAACAGTTTGGTTAGGTTATCCGGATATTCCAAAAAAGCGCTAAAATAAACATTTAATCAGCAAAGTTGCCATAAACTACTTTGGTGTCAGATTGGCAAATTTAATTATTAGGCATAATAATTACAGCACAAACTCAAGATAAAAGTTTTCCCCCCATAGTGCTTTTGTCAAATCACCTGTTTTTGATTGAAAGATGTTTTAATTTTATAAAATGTATACCATTATAAGCGGCACCAACCGGGTAGGAAGCCACACTGAAAAGGTCGCCAAAGAGTATCAACGGATATTAGCTGAAAAACATATTGAAGCCGGAATATTTTCATTAAAAAATCTGAATGTGCTTCATCGTTCTCCGGAAATTCAAAAAATAGAAAACGATATTTTAATTCCGACCGCCAAATTTATCTTTATTGTTCCCGAATATAATGGCTCTTATCCCGGAGTTTTAAAATGCCTTGATCGATAACAGCGACATTAAAAAAGTATGGCATTTTAAGAAAGCACTGCTTACCGGCGTGGCCACGGGAAGGGCTGGCAATTTGCGTGGTATGGATCATTTGTCTGATGTATTGCATTATCTGAAAATGAATGTGCATTACAATAAATTACCTATTTCAGTTGTCGATAAAGTTTTGGATGTAAATGGTCGACTTAATGAGGAAACCATCAAAGCGATCAATAGCCAGGTAAGCGATTTTATAGATTTTTAAGTTTTTACCGGATTAAAACAATTATCCTTATGCGAACACCTTTTGTTGCTTTTATCATTTTAGTGATCATGCTTTTGCTTGATATGTATGTTTTTCTTGCGATCAGAACCGTCAGCCAGTCGGCAAGTTCGAGAGCCCGCACGGTTATTTTTTCTGCTTATTGGATCGTTTCTGCATTGGCCGTAATAGGGTTTTTAATTTTTGTTTTTACGGGCCCTGAATTCCTGCCCAAAAAATTTAGAACGTATCTTTTTGCAACCGTTATCGGTTTATTTTTAGCGCAGTTTATGGCAGTGATTTTTTTCCTGGTGGATGATATGCGGCGATTGGTACAGTGGACGGCGGGAAAGGTTTTGTTCTCTAATACAGAAGCATCGCAAATGAGCGAAGGCGGCATCAGCAGGTCTGTATTTCTTAGCTGGCTTGGCATTGCGATAGGAAGCACCGTTTTTGGAAGTTTTATTTATGGCTATCGCAATAAATATAATTACCAGGTTAAGAAGATAAAAATCGCTTTTGATAATTTACCGCCCGCTTTTAAGGGTTTTAAAATTCTTCATTTCAGCGATGTGCATTCGGGGAGTTTTATGAATAAACAGGCGGTAATGCGTGGCGTGCAAAAGATACTCGATCAAAAAGCGGATCTAATTGTTTTTAGCGGTGATTTGGTAAACGACCGTGCCACCGAAATGAAAGCTTTTATGGATGTGTTTAGCAAAGTAACAGCGCCGATGGGCGTGTATTCAACTTTTGGTAATCATGATTATGGCGATTATGTGAGTTGGCCATACAATGGAATTTCCAAGGCGCAAAACCTGGTCAATCTTGCCCAAGTGCATAAAGATTTGGGTTGGAATCTATTGATGAATGAGCATGTAGTGCTCGAAAAAAATGGTCAACAAATTGCTTTGATGGGAATTGAAAACTGGAGCAGCAAAGCCCGCTTTCCCAAACATGGTGATATGAAAAAAGCGTACGCAGGAACAGAAAAATATCCGTTTAAAATTTTAATAAGCCACGATCCAAGCCACTGGGATGCCCAGGTGCGGCCCGATTATCCTGATGTGGATCTTACCTTAAGTGGTCACACACACGGAATGCAATTTGGAGTTTCGATTCCCGGATTTCAATGGAGCCCGGTTCAATACATGTATAAAGAATGGGACGGCCTTTATGAAGAAGGCAAACAAAAATTGTATGTAAATCCAGGTTTCGGATTTATTGGTTATCCGGGCAGGGTGGGCATTTTGCCGGAAATAACTGTGATCGAATTAGTTTAATATATAAGCGGTAAATTTGATTATAACGATTATTTATCTCTTTAAAAAACTTGTTATGAAACATTTTCTCCTGGCAACATTTTTAATTGCTGCAGTTGCAGCTAAAGCTCAGACTCATAAACTCACAAAATTGTGGGAAACCGATTCAATTGTTGCTATTCCCGAATCTGTTTTACCGGATTATAAAAAATCGGTTTTATACGTTTCATTAATTGATGGCGGCCCCTGGGATGCAGACGGGAAAGGCGGTGTAGCCACTTTATCGTTTGATGGAAAAAAATATAATGGAAACTGGATACAAGGTTTAAACGCGCCAAAAGGTTTGGGTATGTTTGGCAACCTGTTGTATGCAGCCGATATCAGCGAGGTTGTGGTGATGGATATCAACAAAGGAAAAGTGATTAAGAAAATATCGATTGATGGCGCTTCAGGGTTAAATGATATTACCGTTTCCGACAAAGGAATTGTATATGTTTCAGATTCAAAAACATCAAAAATATGGCGTATCGAAAACGATGTGCCTGCATTATTTCTAGATAGTGTCAAAGGAGCCAATGGCTTAAAAGCAATTAAAGAAGATGTATTTTTTGCGCAGGGAAAATCTTTAATGAAAGCAGATGCCAACAAAAACATTACACGAGTTACAGATGTTACAGAAGGAATTGATGGCATTGAGCCTGTTGGCAATGGCGATTTTATTCTAACCTCCTGGATTGGATATGTTTATTATGTATATGCTGATGGCCGCTACGAAACTTTGCTTGATACGCGCGCAGAGAAAAAAAATGCGGCCGATCTCGGTTACGATCCTGAAAAAAAGATCGTGTATATTCCTTCCTTTATGGCAAAAACCGTAGCTGCTTACCAGTTGCAATAGCTTGGTTCAAATTGCTTTGTCAGAAGCTATTCTTCCACATCATGCTTTCAACGGGCTGGTTAGGCTGATGGCTGTATTTTGCGTTCTTTTTGGAATCATATTTAATTTCCACCTCGCCTTCCAAAGGAAAATAAATGAGTTGCCCGATTGGCATTCCGGCATAAATCCTAACGGGTATTTTGCAGGAGATTTCTAGCGTCCAATGGCCGCAAAAACCAATATCGCCTTTGCCGGCTGTGGCATGTATATCAATGCCAAGGCGGCCTGTGGAAGATTTTCCTTCAAGAAAAGGAACGTGGGCATGGGTTTCTGTATATTCTAAAGTAACGCCGAGGTACAACTGGTTGGGTTCTAACACATAGCCTTCTTCCGGTATTTCAAAATGGGTAATTTGGTTATGCTTTTTTGCATCCAGTATTTTGTCGTTATAAATGGCCAGTGTTTTTCCCAGGTGAACATCATAACTATTGCTTCCTAATTTCTCGCGATTGTATGGTTTTATGATGATGGTTTGTTTATCAATTTCTTCGAGAATTCTCTTGTCGGATAAAATCATTTAATTGCGGTTATTTTTACGGTTGCAAAATAAATCAACAAAGTAAAATAAATCCCGTTAACTTATTTCGATGCCTTTGTTTTATCAACATAATATCAACGATTCTGCTAAGCTGGCGGTGTGGCATATTACAGAAAATGAGGATTTCTTTCTTCAGAAAGTGTCGATCACCAAAGATATTACACATCCGCATAAAAGATTGCAGCATCTTGCCGGGCGCTATCTTCTGCAAATTTTACAGCCCGATTTTCCCATGCACTTAATTTCAATTTTGGAGTCGAAAAAACCGGTGTTGCACAATGAGGAATTTCATTTTTCAATTTCGCATTGCGGTGATTATGCCGCCGCCATCATCAGTAAAAACAGTAGTGTTGGTATTGATGTTGAAATAGTAACGCCAAAAATTCTATCCGTAAAAGATAAATTTTTGAACGAAAAAGAAATAGAAATACTGAACGCATCTGCATTTCAGTTGCCGGAAATCCATGCTCAAATACTCACTCTTTTTTGGAGCAGCAAAGAAGCCATTTACAAATGGTACGGAAAAGGAGCTTTGAGCTTTAAAAGAAATATGGGCCTCAATCGCTTATTTATCGAAAATGAACAGGGTACCATTGATGCACATTTTTTAAAAGATAAAAAGATCAGTCTTTCGATTGCATTCAAATTCTTTGATAAACTCTGCCTCGCGTGGGTTATCAAATAAGTCAGAAAACTATAAAATGGCTTATCTGAACTTTATTTTTTAACAATCATTCATTTTCCAAAAGATCCGGCTCATCTTCCAGCAGGCTCAGATGGATAGAATCCTGGCCGGCAATTCCTTCAACAGAGCCTTTTACGTGGGCAGCATTCAACAGTACTTTTTCTAATTGTTTTTCCCGTGCTTTCCAAAGCTTTTCCATGGCGGCCCGCTCATTTACAATACTCATTTTCATAGCGACAAAGCCTTCGCGTATGGCTTTCCATTGCTCGCTGAATTCGTTGCTGGTGAGGTAATCGTAAAGCAAGGTCATTTTATCGCCTTTGTTTTCATGTTTTTTGGTAGAATTATGAACCCGGATAATTCCGTCACGCAGCACATTTGCCAAAGCTTTTACTTCCGAAAAAGTACAGATCCAAATACCATCTTTCAGGCCAAAACACTGAAGATCTTTAGGCATTGTTTTAGTTACGAGCACCGCAATATCAGCGCCGGTACTGCGCATATCTTTTTTAAATTTTTCGATCCAGTCGCCGCCAAAATTTTCTGTTCGCTTGCTTTCATAAATAATTTTTCCGCACTCCTGGCCAAAATTATTTCTTACCAATTGAATACAATCTGCGCCCTTTATACCCTTTCCAACTTCAGAAATAACATCAAACGGAAATGCGTTTCTTAAAGTTTCTTCTAAAGCTGTTTCCTGAACTTCGCCCTGCAATTGCATAGAACCCTGATCAGCCTTTCGTTTCATCTCATCAGCTAATTTTTTTTGGTCTTCAAGTTGCTTTTCAAGTTCGCGCACCCTTAGAGAGTATTCCGTTTCTTTTACCTCATTTTTATCTTTTTCCTGCTTTCTGATTTGCTCAGTAAGCAGTGCTCTTTCTGCAGCGAGTTTTTTTTGCAATTCAATTTCCATTTCTTCAGCCTTTGTCATCAGGTCCTTTTCTTTCCTTAAGAAATCAAGTTCTTTTTGTCGCGCCAGCCTTAATTTTTCCTCGCTGTCGCTATTAGATTGCTGAAGTATTTTTAGCTGGTTTTCATAATCGCTGCTTATCGATTTTCTAAGCCTCTCCTGCATCTCGGACTCCATTTTTTGTTTCTCTTTCTCTATTCTTTCAACAAATAATTTGTTTTCATTTTCTTTCTTTTTCTCAAATTCTTTTTGCTGTTCTTCCAATCTTTTTTGTTGCTCGGCAAATTGGCTCAATAATTTTTGACGGTCATTATTAAATCTCTGCTCATATTCTTTTTCCAATGTTTTAGCGATAGCATGCTCCGGCGCAAACTCGTGCTGGCATGAGGGACATGTGATTAAAGTGGCCATATTTCTGTTTTTGATTAAGATACAAGTAATTTAAAAAACTGCAATAAATAACCTGAATTTTATAACAAAGCAAAGTTGTTATAAGGCGCAATTATTAAAACCTGTTTAACTTATTTTTATTTTTTTGATTGATTACCGCGCCGGAACGAAGCTGGTAATTTAGTGCAGGTTTATGAGAACCCATGCAAATTTCCGTAAATTAAAATTGAAAAATAGATGAACCTTGATTAAGAGGCAATAAATTGCATATTAATGAAACAATAATTATATGGAAAATTTTTCTTTAGAAAATAGAGTGGTGGTTGTAACTGGTGGCACCGGCATTTTAGGCGAGGCATTTGTAAATGCCATTGTTGAAAGCGGAGGCACGGTAGGTATTTTGGGCAGAAATGAAAAAATGGCCAATCAAAGGGCAGATGCTATTAAAAGTAAAGGTGGTAAAGCGCTGCCGTTAATAGCCGACGTACTCAATGAACAACAGCTTATCGCTGCAAGGGATAAAATGCTGGATGCATTCGGAAAAATTGATGGACTGGTAAACGCGGCGGGTGGCAATCTTGCCGAAGCAGTGCTGCAACCCGACCAGGATATTTTTACCATGAACCTCGAAGGAATGAAGAAAGCATTTGACCTAAATACATGGGGAACGGTGTTGCCGACGCAGATTTTTGGTAAAGCGATAGCATCGGCCGGCGGGGGAAGTATTGTAAATATTTCTTCAATGAATTCGAAACGGGCCATCACGAAAGTAATGGGTTATAATATGGGTAAAGCAGCTATTGATTGTTATACACAATGGTTTGCTGTAGAAGTTGCGGCCCGGTATGGCGACAGCATCCGTGTGAATGCATTGGCGCCCGGTTTTTTTCTTACCGAGCAAAATAAGACATTGCTTACTACTGCCAGCGGCGGTTATACAGAAAGGGGAGAAAAAGTAATTCGTCAAACTCCCTTCAAACGATTTGGACAGCCGGATGAGCTGAAAGGAGCGCTGGTATGGCTTTTAAGCGATGCTTCAAAATTTGTAACGGGTTCCATGATTTGCGTAGACGGTGGATTTTCTATTTTCGGAGGAGTTTAATAAATCAATGAAAAAAGCGAAATAAAAAAAGCTCTCCGTTTAAAGAGAGCCTTGTGCGGAAGAGGAGATTCGAACTCCCACGCCCGGTAAAAGGCGCTACCACCTCAAAGTAGTGCGTCTACCAATTTCGCCACCTCCGCATTTATGTTGATTGGGTTGCAAATTTAATAAAACTCTCCAATTAACAATTAAGTGTTTAAGACAACTCTAAATGTTGTTCCTTTTCCCAATTCCGAAGCCTTTACATAAAGTTGCCCATTATGATAATTTTCAATAATTCTTTTAGCCAATGAAAGTCCGAGGCCCCAGCCTCTTTTCTTAGTAGAAAATCCGGGCTTAAAAACTTTGGCGATATTTTGTTTGCTAATGCCCTTGCCGGTGTCAGAAATATCGATAATAGCGTGGCCAGGTTGTTGTTTAATTTTTACATTGATAAAACCCTTGCCATCCATTGCGTCTAAAGCGTTTTTTAAAAGATTTTCAATCACCCAGTCGAACAATGGCCCGGATATTTTGGCAACCACATCATCCTGCAGGTTTATCAACAATAAAATTTACTTTATCGGTCGATCTTCTTTTAATATAGGCTACCATGTTTTCAACTTGTTCAGTGACATTCCTTTCTTCCAATTTTGGGGCACTTCCTATTTTTCCAAAACGGTCGCTAATCAGCTTTAAACGATCTACGTCTTTTTCCATTTCGCCCGAAATCTCTGTATAATTTTTATGCTCCTTTAGCATCTCTACCCATCCCTGCAAGGAAGAAATAGGCGTTCCTAACTGATGCGCCGTTTCTTTTGCCATGCCTGCCCAAACCTGGTTTTGGGTAGATTTGTTTCTGGTTGAAATTGCGTATAAAGTGATAACGATAAACAAGGTTACCACCAGCAATTGCACAAGCGGATAATACCGTATCTGCTTCAACAAATTTGAATCGCCATAATAATATTTATCAGCAACGTAAGGATATTTATTTAGTTCCAGGATGATAGGCGGGTGCGCTGATTTAAACTCCGCCAGTTTTTTTTTAAGGTAATCCTTAGAGTTCACTTTGGCAGAATCTAAATTCCGGGAATCGATAATACTGTCTTTTTCGTTGGTCCAGATGATCGGAATGTCTGCATTTTGTTGCTGGATCTGGCTCGCCAGCGTAAGATCAACGTTTGGTGGCGCAGATGCGATAAATTTATTCGCTTCTACCCATTGGCTTATTTTTTCTCTTTCTTCAACCTCTATTTTTTTTGACAGAAAATTGGAATAAAATATGGTGCCCGTCACAATGGCTACTGCAATCAGCGCCAGTGCCGTTCGGAGGTTTAAAAGCTGCCTTAGCATGATAAGTGATTATCTTCAAATCTAAAATGTATTTCGCATAATTATTCGAACAAAAAAACAAAATCTTTTATGTTTGTAGCTAATTAATAATATTTTGACCTCATTGCCATCTGTTGCTGTTGTAATACTTAACTGGAATGGAAGACATTTTCTCGAAAAATTTCTGCCTTCGGTAATGCGGTCTGATTATGAAAATCTTCTGGTAATTGTTGCTGATAATGCTTCGGTAGATGATTCCATTTCTTTTTTACAAACTAATTACCCGCAGGTTCATCTTCTTTTAAATAAAGAAAATGAGGGATTTGCCAAAGGCTACAACACTGCCCTGAAGCAAATCTCAGCAGATTATTATGTTTTATTAAACAGCGATGTAGAAGTAGACAGTGGCTGGATTGCGCCGGTTATTTTACTGATGGAAAGCGATGAGAAAATCGGCGCTTGTCAGCCCAAAATTTTATCTTACCAGGATAGAGCGCTGTTTGAATATGCGGGCGCTGCAGGCGGATGGATAGATATGCTGGGATATCCTTTTAGCCGTGGCCGGGTGTTTGAAGATTGTGAGCGTGATGTTGGTCAGTATGATAATGCATGCGAAATATTTTGGGCCAGCGGCGCCGCTTTATTTGTAAGGTCTGCGGTTTTTCATAAGCTGGGCGGGTTTGATGAATTCTTTTTTGCGCACCAGGAAGAAATAGATCTTTGCTGGAGAATGCAAAGGGCAGGATATAAAATTTTTGCAGAACCCGCATCCGTTGTGTACCATGTGGGTGGCGGAACACTGGCGATGGGAAGCAAGAGAAAGGTTTACCTGAATTTTAGAAACAACCTCGTGATGCTTGCCAAAAACTTACCTTTTTTTGAATTAGCCTGGAAGATACCACTAAGGCTTGCTTTGGATGTTGCTGCTGCGGTGCAGGCATTGTTGAAGGGCAATTTAAGCGTATTCGTTGCTATTGGCCATGCACATTTAGATTTTCTTGAATGGATATTTATTGGGCAAAGAGAAAACTCCTTTCCCAAAATAAAATTAAAAAAGCTGACTGGCAGTTATGATGGAAGCATTGTGTGGGCGTACTTTATTAACAAGAAGAAAACATTTTCTGAAATTGTTAGCGGTAAAAAATGAAATTTGAAATCAATCTGCTATTTTTGCCAAGCAAATTTTAAAATATGGAACACGAAGAAGTAATTGATAACAAGGGCAAAGATCTGGCTTACAGTTGGGTATCAACATCGCGATTTTTGTTTTATTGCCAGGTAGTTATTTTTGCGGCATTAGTTATTGGTGGTTGCTATACTATGTATGAGCATCGTTATAAGGGCAAACCGCAGGTTGAAGTTCCCGGAAACACTCATTACAATCCGCAGTATAAATAAATTTTGCTCACAAAGCTGTAAACCCTATTTTTGCAATCCATTTTTAAGTTCTTATAACAAGCGGAAGTAGCTCATTTGGTAGAGCACGACCTTGCCAAGGTCGGGGTGGCCGGTTCGAGCCCGGTCTTCCGCTCACGATTAAATTAAAAAGCAGTTCTACTGCTTTTTTTATTTGTAGTTTGTTTAGCAACAAATTAAACGTGTTTACCCGGGTGGTGGAACTGGTAGACACGCAGGACTTAAAATCCTGTTTCCAGCAATGGAAGTGTGGGTTCAACTCCCATCCCGGGTACGATTAAATTTTAAAAGCCTTGTTAGTATTAACTTTCAAGGCTTTTTTAATTTTTAGGGGATATCTTAGGGGACGTTTAAAATCTCGCTAACCTTATTTGCCCTAGTAAGATATAAAAATAAATATTTCAAAGTGTAAGCGAAAAATCTTTTCTATAAAATTATTATGAGTTCCATCTTGGACGTGGCAAGTAAAATTTAAGTTCGGAATATTATAGCTTATATTTATATTTACCTCTAAACATAAAAATTATATGATTACCTACATTGAATTATGGAAAGCAAAACAGGCTTGGAAAGATTTATCGAAAGAAGAAAGAGGAAATTATTTAGCTGCTTTAGGCCCGGCTATACAACAGTTACTCGAAAGCGGAGTGCAAATTCTGAGCTGGGGAAGTAACGAAACTTCTACTTTTAATAAAGCGGATTATGATTACTTTGCTGTATGGACTTTTCCAGGTTTAGAATCTACTCAAAGCTTTGAGAAAATGGTTGAAGGAGCAGGATGGTACAATTTCTTTGATCAGGTAAATGTAATGGGACGGGTATCGAGCCCCCAAGAAGTAATGGGAAAGATGATAGAAATGTAAGTTAACTGCTAAATTATTTTTTATGCAGCCTCAAATAGAGACTGCATTTTTTTTGCAAACTTCCTAATTAACTTCAAAGCTTTTTTTATTTTTTGCGAACTTTAAAGCGCCTCGCTAAATAAAAAACCTCGAAAGCCAAAATATAGATTTCGAGGTTTTTTATTAATTAATCAAATCAATTATTCCTTTTCGTTGGGTTTTATTTCCGGCTGCCGGCGATCTCTGAATTGGCGTTGCGGCTGGCCATCTGTTCTTTCATTTCGCTGGTTTATTTGGGGTTGATGTTGCTGTCTCATTGGTTCATTATTTCGTAACTGTTTCTGCGCAGGTGGGGTAGTCGTTCTTTGTCGCTGATTAACCGGCTGCGTTTGTGTAGCCGGAATATTCTGGCGATTCATTATCGGGCTTTCTCCATTATTAAAACGCCTTGCCGGTTGTTTCGGTGGAATATTTGCCGGTGGATTATTTGTTGGAGGTTGTGTTACCGGTTGATTTGCCGGAGTATTTACAGGCCTTTCATTGTTAAACGAACGTTGCGGCTTCGATGGAATATTATTTGATGGTTCATTTTTTTGCACCGGAACAATTGGTTGATCATTTGAAGGAGCAGGCGTATTAGACCGGTCGTTAGCAGCAGGATTTGAATGGTCGAAATTTCTTGCCGGACGATTAGGAACATTTGCCGGCGGATTATTTTGCCCGTTGTTGTTAGCGCGGTTATCCTGGTTTGACTGCGGGTTGATTGGTTGCCGGACTTGTAACTGGCTGCTGTGGCCTGTTTCTGTTGTCGAACACCCTTGTTTTTTGAGGGCCTGGAATGGTTGTATTATTATTTGGCACAGCCGGCTGCTGCGGAACATTCGTTCCCTGGGAATTATTTCTTTGCTTATCGGCCTCGATGTCCTGCCTGTTAAACACTCTCGCCGGCCGTATATTAGTAGAATTGGCAGCCTCCTGTTTTACAACCGGCCTGAATACTCTGATGGAATTTTTATCAACCTGAGGGCTACCGGGTTTATTGGATTCCACTACATTAAAACGGCGGATTTTAGAACCTGTGGCCTGTTCCACTTCATTAACTGCCGGACCGCCATTGTAGGCTGGCCTGTTGTTACCCTTATTGATAACGGTATTATTAATCACCGTTGTGTTGTTGATGATGGTAACATTCTTTGATTGATTTACATAATAATTATTGACGCGCGGACTGTTAATATACCGGCGTGGCACAAACGTCCAGTTGTCCTGCATAGGCCTTCCGTAACCGTTCTGTGGGCCAAGTGGCGCCCAGCCATAATAATCTCCTCCTCCTCTCCATGAAACCCAGGCTGGTCCCCATTCATAGCCGGGAATCCAAACCCAGCCAAAGGTCATGTCCTGCATCCATCTTCCGTAATGAAACGGAGCCCAGCCCCAATTATAATCCGATACCCAGGTCCATCCGTAACTGGTATAAACCCAGTGCCCGTTACTGTAATACGGCCTGAATCCCGAAACATTTGGAACCCACACGTAGCCATAATCCTGGTAATTTACCCAATTACCATAAGGGCTTAAGTCGTCATAAAATTGCTGGTAAGTGATTGTAGGCTCTGGAGCAGCATTATAATTCTGATCGGCATATCCACCCTGCGTATATTGTCGCGAACTGCCACATGACGATAATAGTATAACTGCAAGCAGTGAAAAGCCAAAGTATAGATTTTTCATTTTTTTTGTATTAATGATAATTGATAGACGTAGAAAAATTGATCAGGTTAACTTATTAATTGGCGGTTTAACTTGTTCTTAACTTCCATTTTGCCGTAAAGCTAAACTCAAATAAGAAATGTGAGATACCATTCAAAGAAAAAAATGCGATTTCCACTCAATAATTGTATTAGTTTTTTTACTTTTAGGATAGAATTATTCAATTGATAAGTTATCGGTAACTCTTCCTCTGTAAATCCTCAATTTAATTGAATAACTCTCGTGAAATCATGTCCTGAAATAAACTGCCTTTCCACAGTTTTAATTATTAATCATTAAAAAATCAGCACATGAAAAAGTTTCTACTATTTTCCGCATTTATTATTTTGGCGAATACTTTTTTGGTTGCCCAGGTCACTCAAATCAATAATAATGGAAGTTTGCGCCCCCAGGTTTTATTAAACCCAAATTTAGCAATTGTAGTTTCAGAAATAGACCAAACCTTGTGGGTTACGGATGGAACTCTTGCTGGAACTTTTCAACTCACTGACACTATCAGGGAATCAGGCGGTGGTGTTGTGCTCAACGGCAAATATATTTTCGGCGGAAGCACTGTTGCAGCAGGTTCAGAAATGTTTATTACGGATGGTACAAAATCCGGCACCAAACTTATAAAAGACATTTATCCCGGAGCTACAGGAAGCGCGCCGGACGCATTTATGGCCGTTTTGAACGGTTTTGTTTATTTTACTGCAGCTTCGCCGAATGAAGGCCGTGAATTATGGAGAACTGATGGCACTCCTGCAAATACCACCCTTGTAAAAGATATTGTTACCGGCCCAACAAGTAGTTTTGGAGTGGATAGCTCTGAATTAACTTCAACCGGCACTTATCTTTTATTTGATGTAAAAACCGCGGCGCAGGGAAATGAATTATGGAAGTCTGATGGAACTGCTGCGGGAACAGTTTTATTAAAAGATATCTTTCCGGGCGTTGGGTCCTCCAATCCCAGTAAGTTTTATCCTTTTAAAAGTAACCTGGAGCTTTTTGCCGCAACTGATGACACTCACGGAGAAGAGATATGGGTAACAGACGGCACATCCGGAGGAACGAGGCTATTAAAAGACATAAATCCCGGGCGGGATAGTTCAACTTATATCCGGACGGAAATTGCACCCGGATTCTCATATCCCTACCCTGTGTTTGAAAGTTTTCATTTATTTAATAACCATCTCTTTTTTATGGCCAATGATGGAGTGCATGGAAGCGCAATCTGGGTAACAGATGGCACAACCGCAAATACTTCTCTTTTAAAAGTTATAGGTACTGACACCGTAGTATCTTCTTCTTTTTTTATTTTGGATGCCATTAATTTACCGAACAAATTTATTTTCCCCTATTCAAATCTTAAAGATCGTTTTGAATTATGGCAATCTGATGGAACGCCCGCTGGCACAGTGCTATTTAAATCTTATCCCGCAAATGCAGATAACAAATTTCCAATAATTTATTTGAATTACAGTATTGATACAGCCAGGCGCATAATAACCTATCCACTTTTTAATGGCAATTTTTTCTTCTCTGCGAGTGGCACAGAAGGAAATGAATTATGGATTTCTGATGGGACAGTCGCGAATACTAAAATTGTAAAAGATATAAATCCTGGTACGGCAGACGGAGTAACTACTCTTGCAAGTTATATATATACGAAACAAGGTCTTTATTTTGCCGCCAACGATGGCACACACGGAAATGAGTTATGGAAAACGAATGGTACTGCTGCAGGAACTTCACTGGTTAAAGATATTTATCCAGGCACAGGGAATGCAGATCCGAGGCTATCTTTTATTGTAAATAGCAAAATTCTTTTTGTTGCTCAGGATGGTGAAGATACCACTCATACTGACCTTTTCGTGGTTGATGGCATATTTAATGCGTTGCCCATTAACCTTTTAGATTTTACGGTAGTGCCAAAAGGCGCCGACGCATTATTGCAATGGAGTACTGCCCAGGAAATCAACACCAAAAATTTTACTGTTCAATCCAGCGATGATGCACAACATTGGAACACGTTGGGCACTGTTGCTGCGGCAGGAAATTCTTCTCAAAAAGTTGATTACTCATTTACAGATGTCAATGTGATGAACAGTGGCAAGAGCATGGTTTATTATAGGTTGGTTTCAACTGATATCGATGGAAAATCTCAAAACAGTGAGGTCATTTCCTTAAAAATAAATGGAGCTAGTAAATGGAATGTCCAACTCTTTTCTAACCCGGTGCGCGATAATGTAAAAGTTATGTTGAGTGGTATTAAAGATTTAGCTGAGCTTTCAATTACGATCTTAATGGAAAGACAATTTATAAAAAGCAAATTCAAAATCAAAATGGGTTAATTACTATCCCGGTTAATTTACAAAGTGGTGTATATATCCTGGTGGTAAGAAATAACAACGAAAAGCAATTCTAAAATTGTTAAGGAATAAAAAATTTTATGGTCGATATCAAAAAATGCCGTTTTATAGATATGAAACGGCATTTTTATTTTTTGAATTGATGTTGCAAATAACCTTTTAAAATTATTTCAATAGCGCCGGGGGTTCCCAGTCTGATTTTGGATTAAAATGCTTCCACAGCAAAGCGGATAATTTTCGCGTAAGCACCCATGCCTCATTGGAAGGCTCCCAACTGGTGTCTTTATTGTTTTTTGTGCAGATGCAAAAAATATAGGGACGCTCGCCATTTACATATAATACCTCATTCCTGGTTTGATCCACCGCGCCGCTTTTATCAGCCACAAATACGTTTGGAGGAATTTCAGATAATGCATCTTCGTCCCAAAACTGGCGCCCCAAAAGCCGTAGCATTCTTTCGCTTATCTGTTTATTAATAATTTTATTTTCAACTATAAACCGCATTAGCGTTGCCATCTCTTTTGGCGTAGTTTGTCCCCAGCCGTATTGTACCCAATTATCGCGGCGACCTTCTGTTCTGCTGTTTACCCTGGTATCCTTCATGCCGAGGCTGTCAAGATATTTATTGATTAAAGTGCCTGAGCCCGCAAGACCCTGCAGCCACAGGCTTGCACCATTATCGCTCATGCTTAGCATCAGCATTAATAATGCATTTAAATTAATTGGTTGATCGCTTTTAAATGAAGCAAGTATTTCGTCGCCTTCTGCATATCGCACAGAATCCGTAAACGTCATCGTTTGGTGATACGCCAACCCACCATTATATATCTTGTGCATTATCGCCGATAAGGATAGGAACTTTAACCATGCTTGCGGTAGGGAAAACCGTGTCTGCATTTACCTGTGCTACTTTATTGTTGGCAATGTCGTAAACGTAAATACCAACATCACCATTAAAGCCCTGTACTAATTTTGTTATCTCATTTTGTAAACGTTTATCTGTTTTCTGAGCGCTGGCCACGAAGGACACTCCAAGAAAAATACATAGTAACCATTTTTCCATTTTCCTGTTTTTGTAAACTAAAATTATGAAATGATTATGGGATTTGTTTTAAAGTAATTGCGCAAGGCTGGAAAAGGAACCTTTCAAACTAAGTAATACTAACGGTAACGATCATACGCAAATGATATAAGCCAAAATGTAGATTATACTTTTTTTGCTGAACCTGGAAAAGCTGCTTTTCTACATTTTCGTTTATATCATGTAGGTTTGCTAATAAAAAAAGCTATCTGAATTTTAAAAATTCAGATAGCTTTTGGTTTTTTAAAGATATTGTATCAGGAATATTATTTCCGCGCTAATTAGCTAAACAGTCCGCCCTTCTTCAATTCACGTACTTTTTCGCCGATTAAAAATCCATTCTGATAGATCTGGATTTTATAACTTCCTTGTTGAAAATGATTTGATGGAGTAAATGCAAACTCAACATTTTTGGTTTTAGCGGCTTCTAAATCAACAGGCAATTTTGCAGTGAAGGTTTTTGAGCCTTCGTCACGGGTTGTAAACGTGCTGCTATCTTGCGAAGTAGTAATTGGCTTACCATCGGGGCCTACAACAACAATGTATACGTCAGTGGTGCCGGGTTGAATAATACGATTATTTACATCGAAGCTAACCACTAATTTATCAACGCGTTTAGCCACACTTGAAACTTTTTCTTTTCCATTGTGCCTTACTTTTACCGGGGTAATTGAAATATTATCGGCGTTTAGCGTAGAAGCAACATCAACTTTCTTTTCCAGTGTTTGTTTAATTACATTAGTTGAATCAAGATTTCTTGTTAAGGTTTCTTTATCTGCTGTAAGCACCACAACATTTTGTTTCAAACTATCGTTTTGTTGTGTTAACATTGCAACCTGGGATTCAAGATCAGAGATCTTTGCATTTAGATCTGAGATCAATTTTCTTGCCCTGGATAATTCCGCAGCGGTAGCATTTTTCTTATTTAAAATGCTGCGTATTTCTTTCTTCATGTCAGCGATCTCTTTGCTGCTTGCGGTTAGCTTGCTATCCATTTCAGTGTTCACTGTTTTCATGGAATCCAATCGTGCCAGGGAAGCATCAAAGCTGTTTTGAACATCACTTTTTTCAGTAGTGATTTTTGCAATTTCCGTTTGATCAGACTGAATAGCCTGGTTGGATTTGCTGTGATCAAAAACGAAAAATCCGCCAAGGATTAGAATGCCTGCAACAAGCAATGCAATCACTACGTTTTTGAAGTTTCTCGATTGTTGAACATCAGTAGAAGATGTCCGATTGATTTCTGTATTCATGTGTTTATTTAGATTTAAATGATAAAGAAAGAAGTGAACATTTACTTTTATTTCACTGCAATCTTTCTATAAGAACCACTTTAATTCTAAAACCATGCCATTCTTGTTTTCATCAACTTGAAAAGAAAGATTAAAAATTTATTTTCGTCGTTGATGGCTGATCTGCAATTGAAAAGACGATCATTTTAGAAGACGTTAAAATAATCTTAACGCGGGATATTAGATTTGAAAGCTCATGTTTCAATGCTGTTCGATGCTTGCATCTAACCTATTTTTAGGTTACTTTAGCTTATAAAAAATTTTAGCAATGTCAACTACTTCACACGTTTCACGCAGATGGACAGCAGCATTTGCAATCATAATTTTATTACCCGCGCTTATCTTATTTATTATGTGGTCGTCAATAGGCTTGCGTTACAGCGGAATGAGCGCAGGCGAACAGATAGATACGTACATGAGTTATTTTCCGGCGTGGTTGAAAAACATCGGTACCATACATGCCATATCAATCGTGTGTTGCCTTCTCGCAATCTTTTTGGCGGCACGAAGTTTTAAGAAGCATTTGTTATCCGTTAGGGTATTGATGCTGATGGTTGTTTTAGTAGCCATCTTCATTTTGTTGTTCGATATTTATCAAATGGTCTGAGCCATCAATCTAAAAATACTCATATTCAATGGTTCCTAATAATCGTTTTTCTTTGGAATAACACTTCTGTATTTCCGGTAAATTTTTAGCAGTATAAGAATATCTCCAGATAAAATAATTTCGTGCTGTTTCATCTATTGAAATCATTTGTTTTGGAAGATTTGCTTCATTGTATTCAAACATATAATCCGGCAAAAGCTTTTGTGCGCGCTCATTGAAGTGTACTACATCGGTAAGGCGGTTGGCATCATCATAATAGTAATAATATTTTTTATCCATTGATGTACCCTTCGCATCTTCTTCAACAATATTTCCTTTATCATCTATTAAAAAGGTGATGGTTGACATAAGCGTGTTATTCTTCTTGCGAAGCATTTTTTGAGGCTTGCCGTTTTCATCATAAAAATATTCGTGTGTTTCTATAATGGGGGTGGAATCTCCTTCTGCAGAAGTTGTGGTAATCAACGAAGAGAGCAACCCGTTAGCATTATAGTTATATTGTACCGTGTTGCTGCTGGTTGGCGTGTTATTGGTTGTTTTAACAATCTTTCCTTGGGGGTTGTAATCCGTTACCAGCAACGATTCTCCAGTTATATACGATTTTGAGATCATTTCTGATTGTGAATAATCTTTATTGATTTTCTTTTCACAAAAAAAATTGTCACTCGGCTCATCGTTTTCTTCAAAGCTTTTTAGTTTTATAGCTTTTACCTGTTGGTTCTTTAAAATTGAAAACTCTTTATTCAATTGTAAGTTGCTCAGGATATCTTTATAATAATATTGAGCATGTACAGAAACTGAAGAACATAAAATTGATGCAATTAAAAAGCAGGAAAGCCTAAATATAGTTTTTGACATTTCAGGGAACGGTAGTTTTTTTATCCGATAAAATTTGTGCGCTGTAAAATAATTCAATAATCCGGTTTGAAATTTTTGTTTGTTATTTTTAACCTGAAATTATAAAAATAAAATTAGTAATACGTGTCGCATCTTGCACAAAGAAAAGAAAAAAACTGCCTTAACTGCGGAACTAATGTTGTTGGTAAATATTGCCATAATTGTGGCCAGGAAAATGTAGAGCCAAAAGAATCTGTTTGGCAATTAGTATCCCATTTCTTCAATGACATGACTCATTTTGATGGTAAGTTTTTTTCTACCGTGAAAGACCTGCTCTTTAAACCCGGGTTTTTGCCTGAAGAATATATGAAGGGCAGGAGAGCAAAATATTTGAATCCGGTGAGGATGTATCTTTTTACTTCATTCATATTTTTTCTTGTGTTTTTTTCATCTTTTCACCTCGATGAAAAGCAATTTAAGGAAGAGGGTTTTAGTTTCAATGGAAAAACAAAAGAGCAGGTAGAAAAAATGTCTCCGCAGGAGTTTAACGATTTTACGATTTTGCTCAATCACGGGAAGCCGATGACCAGGAAAGAGTATGGCAATTATATGGATAGTATTAAAAAAAGAAGCGGCATTACTTTCACTAATACGGATTACAGAACGAAGGCGGAGTATGATTCCACACTGGCTTCCGGGCCGACAAAGAGCAATTGGATTGAAAGGCAAATGATTTATAAAGGGATAGAAGTAAATCAAAAATACGATAATGATCAGGGAAAGGAACTGACAGCATTAATCAATAGTTTAATGCACCACTTTCCGCAGATGTTGTTTATCTCCGTACCTTTCTTTGCTTTATTTTTAAAATTGTTATATACAAGGCACAAAAACTTTTATTATGTAAGCCACGCAATCTTTGCCATACACTTTTACATCTTTGTTTTTATCGCAATGCTATTAAGTGTTGGGATTTCTAAAATGAAATATTTGACCGGTTGGAATTGGATGAGCTATGTAAATGTTCTGCTTACGATTATTGTGTTCTTCTATCTTTATAAAGCAATGAGAAATTTTTATAGGCAAAGGCGCTTCAAAACTATTTTAAAATATTTTCTGTTGTTATTTTCTTTTTTATGCTTTACGATATTTCTTTTTGTTATTTTCTTTTTCGTATCAATTTTTCAACTTTAAATTTTTCAAATGTCGCAAAATACAGATATCAATAAACTCGTAACTATTATGGATGAATTGCGCGAAAAATGTCCCTGGGACAAAAAGCAAACGATCCATACGCTGCGGCAACAAACCATTGAGGAAACGTTTGAACTGGCAGATGCGATTACGGATAAAGACTGGGGCAGTATAAAGGAAGAACTGGGCGATTTGCTGCTGCACATTGTTTTTTATGCTAAGATTGGTTTAGAAAAAAATCAATTTACTTTACAGGAAGTGATCGATGGAATTTGTGAAAAATTGGTTAAGAGGCATCCGCATATTTATGGTGATGTAGTTGCAGATGATGAAGAACAAGTAAAGAAAAACTGGGAGCAAATTAAATTGGCAGAAGGAAAAAAATCTGTGTTAAGTGGTGTGCCCAAATCCTTACCGGCAATGGTAAAAGCAATGCGCATCCAGGGAAAGGCCAAACAAGTGGGTTTTGAGTGGGCAAATAAAGAGCAGGTTTGGGAAAAAGTGGAGGAAGAAAAACAGGAGTTGTTGGAAGCTGTTTCAACGGGCGATACGGAGCACATTGAAGAAGAAGCAGGAGATCTTTTCTTTTCAGTAATTAACTACGTAAGATTTTTAAATGTGGATGCAGAAAACGCTTTGGAGCTTACCAATAAAAAATTTATAAAGCGGTTTATGCAAATGGAAGAAATAGTGCAACGTAAAGGAATCAAATTAAGCGATATGACGCTGGAAGAAATGGATGCCATTTGGAATGAAGTTAAAAAACAAAAAGCCTGAAGTGACGATAGATAAAAACGATAATTTTTTTAGAAGAAATTTTTACCTGCTGATTGCGGCTGCATGGCTGTTTACAATTTCCTTCATCATCAATAATTATTGGAGCGGAACCTCTACGCCATCTGCTGTCCAAAAAAAAATTCAAAAAAATATTCGTAAAACTGAAGGGCAGATCAATACCTTTTTAAAAGACTCTGCTTTGGTACGAAGCATTGCGAGCCAAACATATAACGAAAGCCAGTTGGATTTGCAGGTTGAAAAAGATTACTTTGTTTTTTTCTATCGAGTTACCGATTCTGAGTATTTACCGGTTTTCTGGAATACCCAGGTTATAGAACCCGATTCATCTTTAATAGAAATGCCTGATGGCATACAGTTCAAAAAGCTGGCGAATGGATGGTATGAAATCGAAAACAGGTCTTATCAAAGCCCCGACGGCCCTCTTTATAAAATACTTTGCCTCATACCGGTTAAATGGAATTACTACATAGAAAATACAGTATTTAAGCAATGCTTTTATTGCGGTAAGTGATGTTGAAAAAACATATGACATCAGTTTTAGCCCAACGCCTTATGTAATTAAGGATAAAAATGGTGAGGCGATGTTTTACCTTAAACAAGTAAGCGTGGATACATCGGGTCATGATAACATTATTGCGTTATGGATCAAAATTTTAGCAACAATTTTAATCCTGTTTTTCATTCATATTCTTGCCAATTATTTTATAGGCAAATATGGTTTTTGGAAGGGGTTTCTTTTTTTGATCGGATCTATTTTCTTATTGAGGATTGTGAGTTACAATTTTCCGGTGCCGCTTAATTTTGACCAGATAGAATTATTCAAGCCTTCTATTTACGCTTCCAATTTTATCTTAAGATCGTTAGGTGATCTTCTTATTAATTCATTGCTGTTTATCTGGATAGTTCTTTTTATGCGCTATCATTACCGGTACGATTTTTCAAGAATAAAATTTAAGTCCAGGTTTAACAAGTATGCCGTAATCATTTTTATTTCGCTGTTGATGGTTATTACCACGTTGACTGTTGGCTATGTAATACGAAGCCTTGTTGCTGATTCGCAAATATCATTTGATGTAATTAACTTTTTCACGCTAAATATTTACAGCGTGATCGGCTTTATTGTTTTGAGTTGCCTCTCAACGGGATATTTCTTTCTGATTCAAATGTTTCTTCAGCCGCTGAAGACGTTTATCGGCAAGCCGAACTTCCTTTTATATTTTTTTATTGCGATTGCAGGCCTTCTCATTTTAACCATCAGGCCGCATTCCAACTATGTTGCTTTCAATCTTTGCCTGCTATTATGGTTGCTGCTTTTTGTGTTTCTGCTAAATTTTAAGTTTCTTTTGTTACATGCTTACAATTTGGTTTCATCGCGGTTTGTTTTTTGGCTGTTCTTTTTTTCAATTTCAATTACTGCAATAATTGTTTTGCAAAACCGCACAAAAGAATTGGAGCAAAGAAGGCATTTTGCTGAAAACCTTGCCAACAAGGCAGATCCTTCAGGGCCAGCGATTGTAAGTATTATTCTTAAGGATTTTAGAAACGATTATCTGTCCGATATTTTTTACAGGTTTAAAAACCCGGAACAGAATAAATTTTTAAAAGATAGTCTGCTCAATGAAAATTTTTCAGGCTACCTAAATAAATACGATACTAAAATTTATACGTTTAATGCATCGGAATTACCGTTGTATAATGATGATTCCACAACTTATAATTCACTAAATGCCATCATACAAACGCAGGGAAAACCTACAGATGATCCTGATCTTTTTTATTATGACATTTCCTACGATCGTTTTAACTACATCAGCAAAAAAGAAATAACCGATTCGGCAGGCGATAAGCTGGGGTATTTTTTTATAGTTTCGAAACCCAAAAAATATAAGAGCGATGCGCTATACCCCGAACTTTTTTCCAAGGGCAATAACAACTCCCTTGAAAGTTCTACCGTGTATGCGTTTGCTATTTATAATAAGAATCAACTTAGTACCAGTTACAACGATTATCCTTTTACCACCAACATCGACAACAATACATTTGCTTATAATGAATTTAGAACCGTTCAAAGAAACGGTTATGAAGAGTTGTGGTATAAAGCAAATGCCGATAAAGTAATTGTGATAGCGCGGCAGGATAGATTTTTTATTGAATCGATTACTTTGTTCGCTTATTTATTTTGTTCATTCCTGTTGATTACTGTTTTTTTTAATCTCGTTAACCAGATTTTAACGCAAAGAAAAAACAGAAGCGATCAAACGTTTTTGGCAATTTACCATCCGCAACCAGGTGCATGGAACTATCATTTTGATCAGTATTTTCTCGTTTGTTGTAATAGGTGTTACCACCATTCTTTTTTTTATAAGCCGCTATCATAGCAACAACCGTGAGAAGCTAAGCCGCACCATTCATGTAATGGAAAACGAGCTGCGCGGCGCTATTGATACTTTATCTATAGAGCAATTTAGCTTGCGCGAACTTGATCAGGCATCTGCCGGCAAGCTCGAGGAAACGATTAACAAGGTATCCAACATTCATGTAGCCGATATTAACCTTTACGACCTCAATGGTGATTTAAAAGTTTCATCTGTGCCATTGCCATATGACAAAGGCATTGTAAGCGAGAAAATGGATCCTGTTGCTTATTATCATCTAAGCAAATTAAAAGACGTCCAGTTTTTTCAGGAACAGCAAATCGGAAGCCTCAAATACCTTAGCAATTATCTTCCGGTGAGAGATGAAACCGGGAAAGAATATGCTTATCTCAACATTCCTTATTTTGAATCGCAGAATAAATTGCAGGATGAAATATCTAATTTCCTGGTAACGATTATCAATCTTAATGCTTTTATTTTTCTGATCGCCGGTATCATTGCATTGTTTATTACGAACCGTATTACGCGCTCTTTTTCGCTTATCAGCAATAAGATGAAACAAATAAATCTTGAAACCGGTAATGAAGAAATAGTATGGAACAGGCAGGATGAAATTGGTGCGCTGGTTAATGAGTACAACAACATGGTGAAGAAGTTGGACGTAAGCGCGGGCATGCTTGCCAAAAGCGAAAGAGAAGGCGCCTGGCGCGAAATGGCGCGACAAGTGGCTCACGAAATTAAGAACCCGCTTACACCAATGAAACTCAATTTGCAATACCTGCAAATGGCCATTGATAACAATTCTCCCGACGTAAAAAATATCTCATTATATGTGGCCAGTATTTTACTGGAACAGATTGAACATCTGTCTCAAATAGCCAGCGACTTTGCGCAATTTGCCAACATAGGAAATTCTAAAATTCAATTATTCAACATAAACCAGGTGCTTGAAAATGTGATTACATTGTATGCTACCAACGATGAAATACAAATCAACACTCAGTTGTGCGAATATGAAATATTGATTGAAGCGGATAAAACACAGATAAACCGGCTGTTTACCAATCTCTTTCAAAATGCTGTTCAGTCCGTGCCCGAATTCAGGGAAGTGGTTATTGAAATAAAAAGCAGTTTTGTTGACGACAAAGTGCTGATCTCTGTAAAAGACAATGGAAATGGAATTCCGGAGTCGATGCACAAGAAAATATTTACTCCCAACTTTACTACCAAAACGTCCGGAACCGGCCTTGGGCTTGCGATGTGCAAGGGCATTGTAGAAAAGCTAAACGGAAAAATATGGTTTGAAACCAAAGAAGGGGAGTGGACCTGTTTCTTTGTTGAGCTGCCCATTGCTAAAGCATAAGCTGTTTTATCGCGAATTTTTTCAATCGGAAAAATTGTAAAAACTACTTTTTGGCTTTTGCCGTTGGCAATTTATTTATGTTTAACCCGCCTGTTTTTCAGAAACGATTCAAATTCATTAAGGGTGAAACTGCTTAAATTATTATTGGCCTTAACCATCGCCTTTTGTGCAATCAAAACGCCGTATCTGGTATTGTCAAATTCAGGAATGGAGTGAGCATCAGGATCTATTGATAATAAAACATTTTTAGACAAGGCATATTCAATCCATTGCCATCTCATATCCAATCTTCGCGGATGCGCATTAATTTCAATGACCACCTGGTTTGCAGCGCAGGCGTCTATAATTTTTTTATGATCTACCGGGAAACCTTTTCGGCTTAGCAACAATCGTCCCGTCATGTGCCCAAGGATAGTAGTGTAAGGATTTTCAATTGCTTTCATCAATCGCATCATTGCTTTTTCTTCATTCATTTTTAAATTAGAATGTACTGAAGCAATCACCAGGTCGAATGTGGAAAGAATTTTATCACTATAATCGAGGTTGCCATCATTTAAAATATCGCTTTCAATACTTTTAAAAATTTTAAACGGGCTTAATTTTTTATTGAGTTCATCAATCAACTCATGCTGCGCTTTTATTTGATCTTCATTAAGTCCGTGAGCATAAGTGGCTGTTTTGCTGTGATCGCTGATCACAAGATATTCTTTGCCTGATTTAATGCAAGCTTTGGCTAATTCTTCAACCGTACTTATTCCATCGCTCCAGTTACTGTGGCAATGTATAATTCCCTTGATGTCGCCAGGTTGTATGAGTTCCGGAATCTCATTTTTAGCAGCAATTGACAATATGTTTTCGGTTTCTCTTAAGAACGGCGGAATGTACTGCAGTCGCGCCTTTGCAAAAATATCTTCTTCACTGGCTGCGTGGCGTAAATCCAAATTGGGAAATTTATCCAGGAACGCATTTACAAATTGTTCCGAACCGGTTGTTTCAAATGTTTTTTGAATAATATTCTCAGCATTGGTTGAATGCAACTTCACTTTTATGCCATGATTGTACTGATATAAAATGTGATCTTCATTTTTTTCAAGAAATGTAAATTCTTCCAAAGCCTTTAGGTGATTAATAAGCACGTCAATAGAAATTGGTATCACATACTCCAAAAGGTCTACAGTTTCTTCGTGGCGCGCAAAATCTCCGGTAATTTTTATATCGCTTACATCAAATAAATTTTCTAAAAATCTTTTTAAATCAAAGGCAAGATCTTCTACCTGTGCAAACAAAAAATTTCCCTGCTGGCTTAAATAAAATTCAATTGCTTCAATAACATTATCCTGCGTTTTTTTTCCAAAGCCTTTATAAAGAAGTAAGCGGTTTTCATTGCATGCATATAACAACTCACCGATATTTTCTATCTCCATTTCTTTCCAGATCATAGAAATTTTCTTTGGCCCTAATCCTTTAATTTTTAACATTTCCAAAATGCCTTCAGGTGTTTTTAAAATTAAATCTTCAAGCATTTTCATTTTGCCTGATAATAAAATCTCAATAATTTTTTTTCCGATGGCTTCACCAATTCCATTAATTGTAAAAATAGTTTCTTCAGAAAGCGTTTGTAGGTCAACCGTTAGTTGCCCAATTTTATAGGCTGCTACCGAATAGGTTTTAGACTTAAAACTATTTTCTCCATGTACGTCCATCAATTTAGAAAGCAATGAAAATTGTGTGGCGATTTCTTTGTTATTCATGTTTTTATAAAAATGGATTATCTATAAAATGGCTTATATGAGAATGTTGAACACCGGTTTTTAAATTTGTTTAAATCCTTTGCCTGTTTGTGTTTCAGCGATAATGGATCATAAAAAAAGTCCCGGAATTTCCGGGACTTACAATTATCTGCAAGAAAAATTTATTATTTTTTCTTAGGAGCAGCTTTTTTTGCAGCAGCTTTTTTAGGAGCAGCTTTTTTTGCAGCGGCCTTTTTAGGAGCAGCTTTTTTTGCAGCAGCTTTTTTAGGAGCAGCTTTTTTTGCAGCAGCTTTTTTAGGAGCAGCTTTTTTTGCAGCAGCTTTTTTAGGAGCAGCTTTTTTTGCAGTTGCCATGTTTTTAGAATTTAATTGTTAGTAAATAATAATTAAAAATAAAAACATTTTGTTAACTGCCAAAAATTATTTGAAATTTTTTTATGCTGTTGCGTCCACAGCGTTAACAGAAACGTATGTTTTATCGCCTTTACTTTTTCTAAATTCAACAACACCATCAGTAGTTGCAAAAATGGTAAAGTCTTTTCCAAGACCAACATTTTTACCGGGATGATAAACTGTTCCGCGCTGACGAACAATAATATTTCCTGAAGTGGCTGGTTGTCCGCCAAATATTTTTACACCTAATCTTTTGCTTTGTGAATCACGTCCGTTCTTTACGGAACCTTCACCTTTTTTATGTGCCATAATTCTTTGTATTAAAAAATTTAAAAATTGAAATGAAAAATTTCTTTCTCATTTCATGAAGCAAATTGCTTATGCAATTGCTGTAACTTTTATGTGTGTGTATTGAGTACGATGGCCATGCTTTTTTCTAAATCCTTTTCTTCTTTTCATTTTAAAAGCAATCACTTTTTCGCCTTTAACCAGTTCATTTACAATTTCTGCTTTTACTTTCACTTTTGCATCGCTGCCGACGGAAACTTTTCCATCATTATCATGCAACAGCACTTCAGAAAATTCAACTTCATCACCTTGTTTTCCTGCAAGATGTGGAACATATAAACTTTGGCCTGGTGTAACTTTAAATTGCTGACCGGCGATTTTTACTATAGCAAACATACTTCTCCAATTTTTTGGAGTGCAAATGTAAGGCAATTATCAGAATTTTCTATACTAATATGCCTGAAAACCCGTATTTTTTAAATTTTCGCCTAAAATGCCGGCGTACAATATATAAAAGTTATTCTGTTTCATGATTTTAGAAGCCCTTTTTCTATTTTCGCCCGGTTAAATTAAATAAATGAATATTATAAAAAAGGCGCTCAGATTTTGTTTTAGCATTTATGGATTTTTTATTTTTCTGCTGTTAATGTTCATTTTATTGCCGCTTTTTATTTATGCTTTTTTGCAAAAACCAATCAAAGGCGGTAATCTTATTTATAAAATTTCCCGGTTTTGGGCAGATGTATTTTTTCTGGCGATCGGTATCAGGCATTGGAATATTTATGAAGAAGCGCATGATAGAAATACAGAATATATTTTTGTGAGCAATCATATTTCTTATCTTGATATTCCGATGATGATGAAAGTGATCAGGCAAGCAAAATATCCGGATATTGGGAAAAGCCGAAATGTCGAAAATACCCATTTTCGGATCGATTTATAAAAGAGGAACGGTTTCCGTTGAGCGCGACAGTCCCGGAAGCGCGCGCCGCGAGTGTTAAGAAACTGATCCATTTCATTCAAAAAAAAATTTCGGTTTTTATTTGCCCCGAAGGAACTTTCAACATGACACATGCGCCACTTAAAAGACTTTTATGATGGTGCATTTAAAATAGCGATTGAAACACAAAAACCCATCCGGCCAATTTTATTTTTAGATACCTACGACCGGCTTAATTATAAAAGCATTTTTTCTTTGAATCCCGGAAAGAGTCGTGGCGTTTATCTTGCACAAACATCTACCGAAGGATTAACAATTAAAGATGTTACTGCTCTTAAAGAAAAAATTTTCAAACAGATGGAAGAAGCGTTGATCAGGTATAAGGCCAGTTGGATCAGCAAAGAAATGAAAATCGACAACTGTATAAATATTTCATAGAGGCAACGTTCATCACTTAGCCAAAATTTCATTCTATCCGCCCACACTCAATATATTTGCGTGAATGATTACTGATAATTCTAAAGAGCAAAATTTGTTCGTGCAAATGGAGACACCTGTTTCCACGTGGGTAGAAGTGATCTTGCCATTAGCCATTCCAAAAACATATACTTATGGTGTTCCTCAAAAATTAATTGCTAAAATAAAAATCGGTTGCCGGGCAGAAGTGGTGTTTGGAAAAAATAAAAAATATGCAGGCATCATTAAATCTGTCAGCAACGAAAAGCCTCCTTATGAAACCAAGGAAATTTTAAATATAATTGATGACGAGCCAATAATTTACCCGAAGCAATTACAACTTTGGAAATGGATCAGCGAATATTATATGTGCAGCGAAGGCGAGGTAATGGCCGCTGCTTTGCCTACACATTTGAAATTAAGCAGCGAGGCAATTTTGATTTATAATGATGAGTATGGCGATGATTTTTCTGATCTTGATGATGAAGAGTATTTATTGGCAGAAGCACTGCTGATAAAAAAAGAATTAAGGATTACAGAAGTGCAGCAAATTGCCAATATCATTCACGTTTATCCATTGATAAAAAGATTAATTGAAAAAAGAGTTTGTTTTGTTTGGGAAGCCTTGTCTGATAAGTACAAAGAAAAAAAAGAAAATTTTGTGTTGCTGAATCCGGAATATTCATCAGATGAATCATTGAATAAACTGATGGATGATTTAAGCAAAGCACCAAAGCAACTGGAATTGCTTTTAAGTTTTTTACATTTTTCAAAAACGGAAGGCGAAGTTTCGCAGCCACAGCTTTTAAAAAAATCCGGCGCCAGCGCTGCGCAACTAAAGGGACTTACAGATAAAAATATTCTTCTGGTCCAAAGAAGAAGTACCGATCGCATTCAATCGCTTCCAAAAAAAATGGAAGTAAAATTTGAATTGAATGAATCGCAGAAAAAGGCGCTTATTGAAATTGATATTGCATTTCAGAAAAAAGAAGTTTGTCTTGTTCATGGTATTACCAGCAGCGGTAAAACACAATTATACATTAAGCAAATTGAAAAATTTGTGGCTGAAGGAAAACAGGTTTTGTATCTGCTTCCGGAAATTACACTAACAGCGCAGATCATACGCCGGCTGCAAGTTTCATTTGGCGGAAACATTGCCATCTATCATTCTAAATTTAATAATAATGAAAGAATAGAGATCTGGAATAAAATAAAAACCGGTGAATTAAAAATTATCCTGGGCGCAAGAAGCGCATTGTTTCTGCCTTTTAAAGAGCTCGGTTTAATTGTTATAGATGAAGAGCACGATCCGTCTTTTAAACAGCAGGAACCGGCGCCACGCTACAATGCGCGCGACACCGCTATCTATTATGCATCTCTGTTTAAAGCAAAAGTATTATTGGGTAGCGCCACTCCATCGTTGGAAAGTTTTTACAACGCAGAAAAAAATAAATACGCGTTGGTTACGCTAAATGAAAGATATGGTGGCACACAACTACCACTGATTAAAATTATTGATACCAAAACTGTTGCTGCTTCTAAGAAAGGAAAAGTAATGATCTCTCCTCAATTAAAAGCGGAGATTGAAAATGCATTGCAAAGCGATAAGCAGGTAATTCTGTTTCAAAACCGCCGCGGCTATGCGCCGTTTTTAATTTGCGGAACCTGTGGTTTTATTCCGCAATGTGAAAATTGCTCGGTAACATTAACGCTTCATAAATACTCTAATAAATTACATTGTCATTATTGCGGAAACACTTATCCAAAGCTGGTTGCATGTCCCGCCTGCGGAAGCATCAACTGGATGGAAAAAAATTTTGGAACCGAAAAAGTTGAAGAAGAACTCATCCAGGATTTTCCGGATCACAGGATTGCCAGAATGGATGTGGATGCCGTAAAAGGAAAGAATGCGCATGATACTTTAATAAAATTATTTGAGCAACATCGCATTGATATTTTAGCAGGAACACAAATGGTGGTAAAAGGATTGGATTTTGAAAAAGTAAGCCTGGTTGGCATTCTTGATGCAGATGGTTTATTAACGTTTGCAGATTTCAGGGTTAATGAAAGAGCTTTTCAATTGATGGAACAGGTAAGTGGCAGGGCCGGGCGTAAAGCAGACCGAGGCCTGGTGTTGATACAAGCTTCAAAAATAAATCATCCGGTTTTGTTGTTTGTGCAGCAGCACGATTACCTGAAATTTTATGAGTATGAAATGGCAATGCGAAAGCAATTTTTTTATCCGCCGTTTAGCAGGTTGGTGCGCATTACTTTAAAACATAAGCTTAAAGAAACGGTGTTGGAAGCCGCCGATACCCTGGGTGATTCGTTGAAAAAAGATTTTGAATATCTGGTTGGCCCGGCGGCACCGATCATTAACAGGGTGAGAAATATGTTTTTGATGGAAATACTTATTAAACTACAACAGGATGCAGCGCATCTGCAAATTGAAAAAAAAGTAATCAACAACCACATCGATCTTTTAAAAGTGCAGAAAAAATTCAGAAGTGTTGTCACGGTTGCCGACGTTGATCCGTTCTAATCTTCTTCTGCAAGTTTCATGATACCTTCATAATCGTAAAAGTGCACACCGCGATCGTAGATTTTGCTTTTAGCGATCATTGCCTTTGCCACATTTTTCGCATCAATCGGGTGATATTTTCTTAACATGCCAAAAAATATAAAAGAAAAAATTTCCGTGATCGCCTGTATTATTTTTTCGGCGAGACGGTATTCATTCCGTTTACCCAACAAAATTGACGGCCGGAAAATATCAACGCTTTCAAAAGGCAATTGAGCTAATGCATTTTCGGTGCGGCCTTTTAATCTTAAATAAAAATTAGAAGATTTTTCATCAGCTCCAATTGCAGAAACGATCAAAAATTTTTTAAAGCCTTTGTCCAGCCCAATCCGCGCGGCGTTTAAAGGAATATCAAAATCAATCTTCTCATAAGCGATTTTATCGTTTTTTACCTTTTTTTGTGTAGTTCCAATGCAGCAAAAAATAATATCGCCTTCCCCGAAATTTTTCGAGTAATCATCCATGTTATTGAAGTCAACAATTTGCTGCTGTAGTTTTTGATGTGCGATGCGTACCGGCTTACGTACAAGGATTCGAACTACTTTGAAGAATTTGTCGTTCAATAAATCCTGCACTAATAAACTTCCTGTTAGTCCTGTAGCGCCTATGACAACTGCGGTTGGTTCATTCATATTTCGGTATTTTGCCGGTAATTTTACTAAATGCAAGTTCAACAAAATTATTCTTTAAAAGAATACAACACTTTCGGCATCGAGGCGCAGGCCAGGTATTTTTCTAAATTTGGTTCTTCAGATGAATTAGCAAGAGGTATTAAGAACTGCGCCAAGCGGTTTACCGGCTTTAATTCTTGGCGGCGGAAGCAATATATTGTTTACCAAAAATTATGACGGGCTCGTTCTAAAAAATGAAATCCCCGGTATCGAAGTAATTAAGGAAGATGAAGAGCATGTTTTCGTAAAGGTTGGCGCCGGTGTACCGTGGCATAGCGTGGTATTATTTTGCGTTGATCATAATTATGGAGGAGTCGAAAATCTTTCGCTCATTCCGGGGAATGCAGGCGCATCGCCCATGCAGAATATCGGCGCCTACGGAGTTGAAATCAAAGATGTGTTTCATGAGCTGGAGGCTTTTCATCTCAAAGAAAAAACGCTTAAGCAATTTTCATCCGGCGAGTGCGAATTCGGCTACCGCGAAAGTGTTTTTAAAAAGAAGTTGAAAGATCAATTTGCAATTTTGAACGTCACTTACCGGCTTACTAAATGCCCGGTGTTTAATACTTCTTACGGTGCTCTTGAAGACGAATTGCGAAAAATGAAAGTAGAAAAGCTAAACATCAAATCAATATCTGATGCGGTTATTCGCATTCGTACTTCCAAATTGCCAGACCCAAAAATTGTTGGAAACGCAGGAAGCTTTTTTAAAAATCCGGTTATCGGCAAACACCAATTAAAAAGCATACAGGAATTATGCGAATTAAAAATTCCGGCTTTTAAAATAGATGAAGAAAATTATAAAATTCCCGCCGGATGGCTGATTGAGCAATGCGGTTGGAAAGGATTTAGAAAAGGAGATGCAGGATGTTATGAAAAGCAAGCTCTTGTTTTAGTAAATTATGGATCGGCTTCCGGAAAAGAAATTTACGATCTGAGTGAAGAAATAAAAATTTCTGTTCAGGAAAGATTCGGGATCAGTCTGGAAAGAGAGGTTAATATAATTTAGAATTACGCAGCGAAAATTAAAAAATTACTGTCTGTTTGAAAACTAAGTTTATGCGTAAATTATCATTAGCCTTCATTTTGATGCTTGGATGTGTTCAGGCATTTGCACAAAAAGATACCGTTCGTCTTCGCGAAATGGCAAAGGCTTCCAAAACTATTGTTACCGATCGGCCGCCACAAGCTGCGTATTTTTTAATTGGCGGATCGGGGCCGCTCTTATCTGTTCATTACGACAGGAGATTTCAAAATCGCGTTGATGGTGCCGGATTTTCGGCCGGACTGGGATTTTATGGAGAAAGTGGTGCCAATATTTTTTCTGTACCGGTTTCCCTGAATTATTTATTTGGACGCAGTTCTCATTTTCTGGAAGTGGCTGGCGGAACAACTTTTATCACTGCCAATGCGAACGATTTTTTCACTAATACCAATGAAAACGAAAGCGGATTTATTTTTCACTTAAGTGCAGGATACCGCTATCAACCGACGAGAGGAGGATTTTTCTTCCGTGGAGGAATCAGCCCGTTATTCTATAAAGGGGATTATGCCACTTCGTTTTATGTTGGCTTTGGACATAATTTTTAGTTGCTTAAAAATCACAAATCACTTTACTTAAAATCTTCTTCATCCAATTCTTCATCACTGAAGGATTGGGTGTTTAGATTAAGCATACTTCCCATCAGGTCTTTAAATTCAATTTTACCTTCCACCACTTTTTTACTGATAAGCGAAAATGTAGATAATCCATGTAAAACAAACTCCATCAACAGTGCATTTTCTTTAGTGTTGGCATTTGGAAAATATTTTTTTACCAATCCAAAAAGCCCGTCTACTTTATACAACAATTGAATTTTGTCTTCATCTTTTAATCCAAAGAAAATATTAAGATGATTGCCTGCATCGAACCAGCGTGTAATAGCCTTGTATGGATTTTCTTCAACCGATGCATCCTTACTTTTCCTCTTTTTATACATTTCGGGATTGGGGAAATATTTTACAAATTGAGTGCGGATCGCTTTCTCTACTAAGTTGTAGGCTACCTGGTACGGACCTTCCTGCTCGCCTTCATAAACCAATTCAATTTTTCCGGTGATAGAAGGAATAATTCCTGTAAGATCACTGATCCAAACCTGCGTTTCCTTTTCCTTATTCATGATCGTACGCCTTTCTGCCGCGCTTACTGCATTTTCATAAGCCGCAATGGTAAGCCTTGCCGATACGCCACTTTTTTTATCAACAAATTCGCTGGCGCGGGCTTCAAAAGAAACCTGTTCTATTAATCGTTTTATTAAATCGCTTACGTTTACTTTTTTTAATTGATCGTTATGAATATCTGCTTCCTGCTCTGTGATGAACAGCGCGTTCTCGATTGAAGTAGGATAGTGCGTAAGAATCTGGCTTTCGATGCGGTCTTTAAGCGGCGTAACAATTGCTCCGCGATTGGTATAATCTTCCGGGTTGGCAGTAAACACAAACATAATATCCAGCGGTAATCTTAATTTGAAACCTCTTATCTGGAGATCGCCTTCTTCCAAAATATTGAATAAAGAAACCTGGATGCGGGCCTGGAGATCGGGCAATTCGTTGATTACAAAAATACCCCGGTTGCTTCGCGGAATAATTCCATAATGGATTACTCTTTCATCCGCAAAACTTAATTTTAGATTGGCTGCTTTTATAGGATCTAAATCGCCGATGAGGTCTGCCACGCTCACATCCGGTGTGGCCAGTTTTTCGCCATAGCGCTCACTGCGATGCAGCCATGCAATTGGTGTATCATCGCCGTGTTCCTCAATAAGGTCTTTTGCATATTTACTAAGTGGGTTAAACGGATCGTCATTTACTTCACTTCCTTCTACTATTGGGATGTATTCATCAAGCAAGTCGATCATTTGTCGCGCCATCCTGGTTTTTGCCTGGCCACGCAAGCCTAAAAACAAAATGTTGTGTCTTGATAATATTGCCCTTTCTGTATCAGGAATTACTGAATCTTCGTAACCGATAATGCCCGGAAAAGTCATTTCTCTTTTGCTGATTTTTCTGATAAGATTGTCGCGCAATTCTTCTTTTACCGGCTTTGATTTGTAGTTGCTCTCTTTTAATTCGCCTAAGGTTTTTATATTTTGTATGTTCATTTTTCTGTGCTGAATTTTCTTTTATCTATTAATTATTTGTTCTTTGATAGTTGGTCCAAAATTTTCTTTTGATAAATTTTTGACAGGAAGGTGTTCCGGTATAAAAAAGTGTGGTCAATTTTTGGTTTTGTTTGCCACGAATCATCATAACAGAAAGCCCGGTGTGCACCGGGGAAATCTAAATTATCATCGTGGTTTTTGTTAGATGATTGACGCTTCTTTTTCATTTTTAATGAAGTTACCAATTTATTTAAATCAATAATTTGCAACGATCAGTAAACGGTTTTTCTTTTCCCGCTTTCAAAATCCCTGAAAATAAATGCACCCAATCTATCGAGCGATGCGAAGAAGGCTTTACCATTATTTGTTTCAGTAAATTCTGTTACAAACCTTTGCAGGTAAGGATCGCTGGCAATCATAAATGTTGTGATCGGTATCTTTAATTTTTTGCATTGAGCAGCAAGATTCATGCAGCGGTTTAGTATTCTCCGGTCTACACCAAAGCTATTTTTATAATATCGTTTTCCTATTTTGAGGCAGGTTGGTTTGCCGTCGGTGATCATAAAAATCTGCTTGTTCGGATTTTTTCTTCTTCTTAAAATATCCATCGCCAATTCTAATCCGGCAACGGTATTTGTGTGATAAGGACCAACCTGTAAATAAGGTAGATCTTTTACTTCAACCGTCCATGCATCGTTTCCAAAAACTACAATATCAATAGTGTCTTTAGGATATTTTGTAATGATGAGTTCGCTCAGTGCCATGGCTACTTTTTTTGCCGGGGTAATCCGGTCTTCGCCATATAAGATCATGCTGTGCGAAATATCAATCATCAACACGGTAGAGGTTTGCGCTTTAAAATCCTGTTCGCGTATCTGCAGATCATCTTCCTGCATTTTGAAACTTTCCACGCCATGATTTATTTGTGCATTTCGGATAGATTCGGTAAAATCAATTTGCTCCAACGTATCGCCAAATTGAAAAGGCCGCGTTTCAGGATTGATCTCATCGCCATTACCCGGTTTAAACGTGTTATGATTACCAGCTTTTGTTTTTTTAAGTTTTCCGAATATTTCCTCAAGGCTTCGTTTTCTTATTCCCTGCTCTGTTTTAGGAGTAATTTTTATTTCGCCTTTATTTTTATTTTCATCAATGTAGCCTTTGTCTTTGAGGTCTTCAATAAAATCGCCCATGCCATATTCGTTGTTGGTAAGATCATATTCTTTGTCGAGCTCCGTAAGCCAACTTAATGCCTCGCTTACCTCGCCGCTGGTGTAGGTAAGTAGTTGCATAAAAATATCCAGCAATTTTTCGAAGGAAGTTTTGCTATTTTCATTGGGATCGAACCTGGAAAAATTATGACCTCGCATTGGAAATGATTTGATGTTTTTCGAAAACCGGGTTACGGATTTTCAGGCAATGCAATTTACAAAACTAACTTTCTTTGTAATTATCGCCATTGTTAAATAAATTTTCGGATTGATAGCAACCTAATTTTTCAACTTAATTTTTTATATAAAAACCAGGTTTGAAAATGGAAACTGGTTTTAAATAAGAATTCAAAAAACTATATTTTGGCTTGTTTCACAAAAAAAATCCCATCGTTTTAAGAATGGGATTTTTTTATGATTCAAATTATTAATTACTGGGTTACATCGTGCGCCGGCTTTTCCTTTTTAGGAAGCGGCACGTTATTAATTATCGGCTGATTGCTTTCGGTTTGTGCTGCGGGTTTTGTAAAATACTGCTCCATTCCCTGAACCTGCTGCAACAGTTGCTGAACAATCTGGTTGTCATATGCAAGCGACACTTGTTTGTTTTCGTCGAGGCTATTAAAATAAGTAATTTGTTGCTCAAGATCTTTTCTCAGTGCATCAGATACTTTTTTAGCAAGCGCCATGTCGCCGGATTTATAAGCTGCGAGTAAAAACTGGCCGGAAATCTGGTTCTGCTGTTGCCTGCGCGAAGGCAATCCATAAGGGAAATTTTGCTGAAGCATCATTTCATCGGCTTTTTTGAGCAGATTTTTGGCATCGTCCTTCCGGTTATGGTCTGCAAGGTTATTGGCAACCTGGGCATACTGCATTCTGAGAGTATTTAAATGCCTCCTGTTTTCTTCATCATAATAAACACCAGGCACATTGGCATTGCCGAACTCAAATTTGTTCATCATTACATTATAAGCCCAGTCGCGGTTTACTTCTCCGTTCTTTACCGGAACAAGCCTGTAAGTAAGTCCATCGGTTCTTAAATATTGTTGAAATCCCAATTCATCATAAGGAGACGTAAAATAAATCGGGCGCTTCCATTTATTGGCAGCGATAATATTTAAAATAGCGCTTTCATTTTTTCCGAGCGCATTTTTGGGAATATCGAAATCAATCTCACTTAAAACACTGTCGCCTGGATTTACAGTACCGTTTTGCCTTACAAGATTTGTATCAACCGGAACCTTTACTTTTTTAGTTGGGAAGATATTTAAGAAGTCGTCACCGTTTTGATACATGCGTGTTGGATCATCACTGCCGGCATAATCTTTCATCATGGTATAAAGATCCATCGGCTTGGTTTGATCTACCTGGGCGCCCGGCAATTGAGGGAAATAATAAATAGCATCTCTCTTGCTTCCTAATATCTGATCCGGAGTCCATATTACATCGATCGGTGCGCTTTGATTTACTTTATATCGCAATTGATTAATGTACCAATCGGTTCCCAACAAGCTTGAATTAATTACCCTGATATCTCTGCGAACGCCCTGTACTTCCTGTGCATACCAAAGAGGATAAGTATCATTATCGCCAAAGGTGATTAGGATGGCATTAGGCGCGCAACTTTCCAAATAATCTACCGCCAGATCTCTTGCAAGTGTTTTGTGGCTGCGGTCATGATCATCCCATTCCTGGCTGGCCATCAAAACCGGCACAGCCAAAATACACAAAGCGGCTGCTGCATAATTGGCCATTTTTTGATTCATAACTCTGTCGAAAAGTTCTTTTACGTATAATACGCCAATACCAATCCACATGGCAAATGCATAGAAAGATCCTACATAAGCATAATCCCGTTCACGTGGCTGATTACCGGCCTGGTTTAAATACAATACAATTGCAATGCCGGTAAAAAAGAATAAAAGTCCTACCACTAAAGTGTCTCCTTTATCTTTTTTATATTGATAAATAAGTCCAAGAATACCCAGTATCAATGGAAGGCAAAACAGTTTGTTATTGGCTTTATTATGTTTGAGGCTATCAGGCATTTTGCTTTGATCGCCAAGCCTTGCATTATCCCAGAAAGAAATTCCTGTAAGCCAGTTTCCATCTCTCACATTGCCCATATCAACGCCCTGCAAATCATTTTGTTTGCCTGCAAAATTCCACATGAAATACCGCCAGTACATCCAGTTGAACTGGTAACTGAAAAAGAAACTGATGTTATCGCCCATAGTGGGCTTGTCATAATATTTTCCTGTTTTTGGATCTTTGCCAATGCCCGCAAAACTTGCATAATAATCAGCATGGCCCTGGTCGTTGCTGGCATCCCACATGCGCGGAAAAATATGAGTATCATCAGGTGCATATTCTGTTACTACTTTTTTTCCTTTCTTTTCATAATTTCTTAGTTCCTTTTACATAAGTATCTACATATTTTTGGTCTGATGGCTCTGCAGTAAAATCCTGGCCTGTTACAATGGGCCAATCACCATATTGTTCGCGGCTTAAATAACCAACAAGACTTACAGGATTATCTACATTAAACATGTCAATTGCAGGATCGGCATTAGAACGGATAAGTGTGGTGTAATAAGTTGAAAAGCCAAGCAATACAAAAGCAAAACTCCACATGGCCAGCCTTAAAAAATTCCAGTTTCTTTTCTTTGCAAGCCTCAGCATCAAATAAATAATAAAAGCCAAAAAGATAAAGAAGAAAGTAAAGCCTGAAAAGAATGGAAGTCCGAAATTATTTTTAAACAAAATATCAAACTGACCAGCAAGCTTAATGGTCCATTGAACCATTGGAACCTGCACAATTCCGGTAATGACACATCCGATTAAAAACGCCCAAAACGTTCCCCATTTGGTAGTCTTGATATCTTTTGTAATAATAGATCATTACAATTGCAGGAATAGTAAGGATATTCAGCAAATGCACGCCCACAGCCAATCCTATCAGGTAAAAAATAAAAATCAGCCATCTGTCTGCACGCGTAAAATTGCCTTTTATACCATTCAATTTGTTCAACAGTTACTTCCTGTTCCCATTTAAGCGCCGCCCAAAAAATAATGGCGGTAAAAAATGAAGAACTCGCATAAACTTCCGCTTCCACGGCACTGTACCAAAATGAATCGCTGAAAGTATAAGCCAGCGCTCCCACAGCACCTGCAGCCATTATGGTAAATATTTGTTGCGTAGTAAGCGCGTTTGGATTATTTCTTTCTACAATTTTTCTTGCAAAGTGAGTAATGCTCCAGAACAAAAATAAAATAGTAAAAGCGCTCATCAGTGCGCTCATGGTATTAATGCCGGTTACTGCATGAGCCGCGTCAAAAGGGATCATAAAAATTCTTGCGAGCAATACAAATAAAGGCGCTCCCGGTGGATGCGGTATTTGCAGTTTGTAGGCACTGGAAGCAAACTCACCGCAATCCCAAAAACTGCCGGTTGCTTCCATGGTAGATAAATAAACGAAGGCAGCAATAATACATACTGCCCATCCTGTAATGTTGTTGATGCGTTTAAAGCTCATAGTCTGGGTTTAATTTAAACAGGGGCAAATATAAAGCTATGAATGGTACAATAATAACGGCTGTGTTATTTTTATACAAAGGAATGTTAATTTACGACAAAAATCGTAGTTGAACGTTTTAAATGGCAATTAAATGGAGAAGCTTCAAAAGCGCATTGGAGCTAATCTGCTATCGGAAATTAAAATAGAGAACCATAATTTAAAATCTAAAATCTACTTTTGCGCTTTTATGAAAAAAGCCTTTCTTCAACTTCATCTTGCGGTAATGTTGGCAGGTTTCACTGCTATCTTAGGCAAGCTTATCACATTAAATGAAGGATATCTTACCATTTACCGGATGGTGTTAAGCGCCCTTATTTTGTGGGTGATCATATATTTTAGAAAAGAATTGACAACGCCTTTCCTGGAAGAATACGTTGACTCTTTTTGGCATTGGGGCAATTATTTCTTTGCATTGGGTTACCTTTTACGGAAGTATAAAGTATTCGAATGTTTCAGTTTCAGTAACTTGTTTGTCTGCCATTGGATTTTTTACTTCTTTGTTTGAGCCGCTAATAATGAGAAGAAGGATTGATATATTAGAAGTGCTTTTGGGCATGCTGGCCATTGCGGGTGTTTATCTTATTTTTAATTTTTATCCCGAATATAAAACAGGTATTATTTTCGGAATTATTTCCGCCATGCTTGCTTCTCTGTTTCCGATTTTTAATAAGCAAATTCTAAAAACTTTTTCGCCTAAAATAGTTACTCTTTATGAAATGAGCGGCGGCGCGCTGGCTTTGTGTATTTTGCTTCCGATATACTTTCAGTTTTTTCCTTCCGGCAACTTTATTCCCTCAAGTTTAGATTGGCTATGGCTGCTGATTTTAGCAGGATTGTGCACGGTCTTTGCATTTAATCTTAGCCTCAATTCTCTGAAACATATTTCTGCTTTTACCACCAACCTTACTTATAATTTTGAGCCGGTTTATTCTATTTTACTGGCGTTTATCATCTTTAAAGAAAATAAGTTTTTAGGTCCGGGATTTTATTATGGTTTTGCGCTGATATTGCTGGCGGTTTCATTGCAAATGATGCGTGTATACCGAGATAGAAAAAATGACCGGTTGGCTGAACAGTTTTAATAGCAAAGTGGTAAAATCTACAAAATGGCTTATGTGAATTGAGGAATTTAAATAAAACCTCATCAAGCCCGGCTGATTAAAATAAAGGTGATTTTGTTTAGAATTGAAGATCAGAAAAATCTATAAAATGACTTTCCTCTACAAATAATTTATTTTGAAAGAAACATCCGCAAAGGATTCGAACATTTTGCTTACGCCGCAATATTTTTCTTTGGAAAGCTTAATCGCTTTTTCCACTTTTGGTTCATCTTCTTTTGCTACTTTGATGGCGTAATTGATAACCACGTTATCATAAATTTTAGGCTCCGTTTCGGATAAATGCCCATCAACACTGATTGAAAGATCAGAAAATTTTACACGCATTTTGTTTAACATGCTTACTATATCAAATCCTGTACATCCCGCCAGGGAAACCAACATCAACGCTTTGGGCCTGGTGCCAATATTATTTCCACCGCCTGCTTCGTCGGTATCAATTTCAATTTTATGCCCGTTTACATCAGCGGTAAAATTCATCCCGCTGTTAAATGTTGCGTTAATAGTATTGACTGCCATTCTTATCTTTTAAAAATCAAATTCGAGGCAAAATTAAACTTTTTTAAAGATGAGATTTTACCGCCTGGTCTATTTGCTGCGCGCTTAAAGCGCCTGATTGCCGCCACAAAACCTTTCCTTCTTTAAAAAGAATTAAGGTAGGTACGCCCTGGATATTATATTGCTGAGCTGCCTGCTGATTTTTGTCGACATCCACTTTTACCACGCGTAATTTTCCTGTATTGCTTTTGGCAAATCGCTGCAATTCGGGCGCCATTTGTTTACATGGGCCGCACCAGGTAGCATGAAAATCAACCAAAACCGGTTGCTTGCTTTTTACAAGATCATTAAATGTTTCCATAGCTTTAGCTCATCATAAATTGTGCCGCGTAGATTCAAGATAAAAAGTGGCATGCATTTTTTAATTTTGCCTGAAGTTTGAGCAGGTAATTATAGAACTGATGTCATTTATTCTGCTTTGTGTCAAATAAATTCAATTTTATTTTTCAGGTAAATATTTCTTTATTACCTTTGCCGTCCGAAAAAAAGATCATTATGGCCAGAGTATGTCAGTTAACAGGAAAAAGACCAATTACGGGTAATACTGTTTCTCATTCCAATATTAAAACCCGCAGAAGGTTTTTACCCAATCTTCAAACGAAGAAATATTTTCTGGCTGAAGAAGATAAATGGGTTACTTTAAAGCTTTCTACTGAAGGTATCCGTACAATTAATAAGAACGGGCTTTACAGCGTAGTAAAAGAAATGAGAGCGAAAGGTGTTAAGATCTAATAAAATATTTTAAACATTTGTTATGGCTAAAAAAGGAAACAGGGTACAGGTAATTTTGGAATGCACTGAACACAAAACTTCAGGTTTGCCCGGCACAAGCCGCTACATTACCAGGAAAAACAAGAAAAATACCCCTGAGCGTTTGGAATTGAAAAAATTCAATCCAATTTTGAAAAAAGTTACTGTTCACAAAGAAATTAAATAATTAGCCAGTTGGCTAATTAGCTAATCAGCTAATTATTAAATTATAAAAAATGGCAAAGTCAGCAAAAACCGCGATAAAAACCAAAGACCAGAAAGCCGCAGCAGATGCAAAAAACTGGACTAAAGTAGTACGCACCGTTCGCAGCCCAAAATCGGGTTCTTACACTTTTAAGGAGTCTATTGTTCATAAGGACAAGATCAAAGAACACCTGGGAAGCTAATTGTGATGTTCGAAATAATTTTTTAAAGCTATCCGGCACTTGTTGCGGATAGCTTTATTTATTTGTGCCAGATCAATTTTTTAGATTGTTTATAAATTTACCTTTCAATACCTTTTTACTATGGGAATTTTTGATAAAATTTTTGGGAAAAAAGAACAGAAAGAAAGCCTGGACCAGGGTTTGCAAAAAACCAAAGAAGGTTTTTTTGACAAGATAACCAAAGCCATCGCCGGCAAAAGTACCGTTGATGAAGAGGTGTTGGATGATCTTGAAAATGCTTTGGTGAGTGCCGATGTTGGTGTTGACACAACCGTAAAAGTGATTGATGGCATAGAAAAAAGAGTAGCGAAAGACAAATACATCAACACCGCAGAACTCAACAGGATTTTAAAAGAAGAAATTCAATCTATTTTAGTGGATGCTCCCGCTGACACTTCCTACGTAAATTATGAGCTTCCGTCAGGCCATAAACCGCATGTAATTTTGGTGGTAGGCGTAAATGGCGCCGGAAAAACAACCACCATCGGTAAGCTGGCGCATAATTTTTCGCTGGCGGGAAAATCAGTTTTGCTTGGTGCCGCTGATACTTTTCGTGCAGCAGCAGTTGATCAGTTAAATATCTGGAGCGAAAGAACCAACGTTCCGATTGTGAAACATGCTATGGGCTCCGATCCAAGCGCAGTGGCGTTCGATGCAGTTCAAAGTGCCGTTGCCAAGAACATTGATGTAGTAATTATTGATACGGCCGGAAGGCTTCACAATAAAATTCACCTGATGGATGAGCTTAATAAAATCAAAAGATCTATCAGTAAAGTGCTGCCGAATGCGCCCCACGAAGTAATGTTGGTTTTGGATGGAAGCACCGGCCAGAATGCATTGGAACAAGCGCGACATTTTACCGCAACAACAGAAGTTACTGCGCTTACGATCACCAAACTTGATGGAACCGCAAAGGGCGGCGTGGTGTTGGCCATTGCAGATCAATTTAAAATTCCGGTAAAATTTATTGGTGTTGGCGAAAAGGCAACTGATCTGCTGGTATTTGATAAGAAGGAATTTGTAGATAGTTTGTTTGGAGGAGTTAAATAGTTAATTGGTTAATTCGTGTAATTAGTGAATAAAATTCGTGTTTAGAGAGTTTAAGGGGGTTGAGTAGTTGAGGGTTTAGAAAAGTTTGGAGAGTTTAGATTAATCTGTGAAAATCCGTGTAATTCGTGGCAAAAAAATTCGTGAAGTTAGTAGCAACAAAAAATGAAAACAAAAAATAAAAAAGATAAAGTAAACATCATTACACTTGGCTGTAGCAAAAATATGGTGGATAGTGAAGTGCTGAGTGGCCAGTTGGCCGCAGCAGATATCAATGTGTTGCATGAAAGTAAAAAACTCGATCACAATATCGTTGTAGTAAATACCTGTGGTTTTATTGATAAGGCAAAAGAAGAAAGCATCAATACAATTCTGGAACAGGTAGAATTAAAAAAGCGGGGAAAAATTGACAAAGTATATGTTACCGGTTGTTTGAGCGAACGCTATAAGCAAAATCTTGAAGACGAAATTCCTGAAGTAGATGCGTTTTTTGGAACAATGGAACTGCCTTTTCTTTTAAGAAAATTTGATGTTGATTACAAAGCAGAATTGGTTGGTGAAAGATTATTAAGCACACCTAACCATTATGCCTACCTGAAAATAAGTGAAGGCTGCAACCGCACCTGTTCATTTTGTGCCATTCCATTAATGCGTGGAAAGCATGTAAGCCGCCCAATTGAATCGTTGGTGGATGAAGCGAGATTATTGGTGTCAAGAGGTGTAAAAGAAATTATGCTGATAGCGCAGGAACTTACTTACTATGGCCTGGATATTTATAAGAAAAGAGAATTGCCACGATTGCTTCATGCGCTCGCAGATATTCCCGGGCTGGAATGGATAAGATTGCATTATGCTTATCCATCCAAATTTCCGATGGAAATAATTGATGCGATGAAAGAGCGTGAAAATATTTGCAACTATCTTGATATGCCTTTGCAACATGCAAGCAACAGAATGTTGAAGGCAATGAAAAGGCAAATTACCAGAGAAGAAATGGAAGACATCATCAGTGAGATAAAATATAAGATTCCCGGAATTTGTCTGAGAACCACGCTCATAGCAGGTTTCCCCGGAGAAACACAGGATGATGTAGAAGAATTAAAAACTTTTTTGAAAAAAATGGAATTTGACCGGGTAGGAATTTTTACTTATTCGCACGAAGAAAATACAACTGCACATGATTTGGCAGATGATGTTCCTGCAGAAGAAAAAGAACGCCGGGCACAGGAAATTATGGAAGTGCAGCAGGAGATATCTTATGAGAAAAATGAAGAAAAAATCGGTAAAACTTTCAAAGTAATCATTGATAAAAAAGAAGCAGGAAAATATCTGGGCCGCACAGAATTTGATAGTGTGGAAGTGGATAACGAAGTAATTGTAAATTCATCAATGCCATTGAAGCCCGGCGATTTTGTAAACGTAAAAATTACCAGCGCCTTTGATTATGATTTGGAAGGAGTGGTGGTTTCTTCCTGATGCATACAAAATTTTCATGCCCCTTACTCAACCATCCTGATGTTTTTTTGTGGCTATATTTGCAAGTAAAAATCAGACTTGGATACAACGTTTCAACCGGAATATATTTCTTTTGCTCAAACAGGAGCGTTTACGAAAATTGTATTGGACTATATTGATGCGGCTCCGGAACTGAAAGAATTTTATGAGCACCCGGTAAACGTTGATGGAATCCGGGCTGCCATCTCCCAAAGAAAAAAATTCAATACAAACCGCCGGTTGCTGGTTGAACAATTTGAAAATCAATATAAGGATCTGCCCGATTCTGATAAGGTTAAAACCAATATCCGCGCGCTTTTAAGCGAAGATACCTTTACCATTTGTACGGCACACCAGCCCAATATTTTTACGGGCCATTTGTATTTTATTTACAAGATTTTGCACGTTATAAAAATTGCGGACTCGTTAAAAGCAGCATTGCCGGAATATAAATTTGTTCCGGTTTTTTTTATGGGAAGTGAAGACGCAGATCTTGCTGAATTAAATCACATCGTACTGGACGGCAAAAAATACGAATGGTTAACAAATCAAACAGGCGCTGTCGGACGAATGAAAGTAGATGGCAAGTTGCTTGATCTGATCGATCTGATTTCCGGAAGATTGCTTGTAGAAAAATACGGGAAATCTATATTTAGGCTTATGCAGGTGTGCTTTACCAGTGGGCGCACCATCGAAGAGGCAACATTTTTGTTTGTTCATCATTTATTTAAAGAGTTTGGACTTTTAATTCTTTTGCCGGATAGTGCAGCTTATAAAAAAGAAATGATTTCCATTTTTGAGGATGATATTTTTAATCACACATCTTCTAAAATCGTTAATGAAACTTCTGAAAAATTAGCCGCGACTTACAAAGCGCAGGCCTATCCGCGAGAAATCAATTTATTTTATTTAAAGGATGACATAAGAAACCGCATCATAGAGGTGGATGGAAAATTTGTGGTACACGATACCAACATTGTTTTTTCAAAAGAAGAGATTAAAAATGAGCTGACCAATCATCCTGAACGGTTTAGTCCGAATGTAATTTTGCGGGGTTTGTTCCAGGAAATTATATTGCCTGATGTTGCCTGGATTGGCGGTGGCGGCGAGCTTGCCTACTGGCTTCAGTTGAAAGAGCTCTTTAAGAATTACAAAGTGCCTTACCCGGTTTTGGTGGTGAGGAATTCATTTTTAATCATTGAAAAAAAGTATGAGCAATTATTAACGAAGCTGCAGCTTAAGGCAACTGATTTGTTTAAAGGAAAAGAAGTTTTATTTACTGAAATGGTGAATCAGGAAAGTGACGCCCGACTGAATTTACAAGATGAGCAAAAGCAGTTGCAGCAAGTGTACCAGGAGATAAAACAATTGGTGGCAAAGATTGATACAACTCTTTTACAACATACCGATGCGCTGCAAAGCAAAACATCTTGAAAAATCTTTCCGTTTTGGAAAAGAAAATGTTGCGCGCGCAAAAAAGAAAGTACAGCGAACAAAATAATCAGCTTACGAAAATATTTTCTGCTTTATTTCCCGACGGTGGCTTGCAGGAACGCACCGAAAATTTTATGTTATTCTATTCTTATTGGGGCGATGATTTTTTAAAGATGCTTTATCAATATTCGCTGTCGCTTGAACAACAATTTTGCTTACTTACCGAAGAAGATTAAAGGAGTTTACGAGTTGTCCTTTTCTATTTTTTGCGCTTTTTTCTCAACGGATTCTTTCATTTCATTTTTAAAGACTACTAATTTTTGATGCAGCTTATCGTTGGAAAGTGCCAAGATTTCAGCCGCTAAAATACCTGCATTCCTGGCGGCGTTTAATGCCACGGTTGCTACCGGTACGCCGTTAGGCATTTGTAAAATCGATAACACAGAATCCCATCCATCCAAAGAATTAGAAGATTTTATCGGAACGCCAATAACGGGCAGCGTTGTGAGCGATGCAACCATGCCTGGCAAATGTGCGGCGCCACCAGCTCCTGCAATAATAATTTTTATGCCTCGTGCGTAAGCTGCAGACGCATAGTCTACCATCCGTAACGGTGTTCGGTGTGCAGAAACAATGGTGATCTCATACGCAACACCAAGCTCTTTAAGAAGCCCTGCGGCGTCTTCCATCACTTTCAAATCGCTATCGCTGCCCATAATAATACCAACCTGCGGTTGATTTGTGTTTGCCATCTGTTTAATTTAAGCAATAAAGATAGTGCATGGAATGAAAGATTGATGCGCTTAAAGGTTGGCAATATCGCCGGTAAGCAAACCAACTTGCGCTTCTGCAATTTTTGCCTGGTATAAGGCATTGTATAACCGGTTTTTTGCATCGTTATAGCTTATTTGCACCTGGCGCAACTCAACAGTGGTGATGTTCGATAATTTATAACGTTGTGTGGCGATATTAATATTTTCCGAAGCCAGCACCAGGTTATTTCTTTCCAGGTCCACTGCTTTTATAGAGTTATTATAATTGATATAGGCGTTATTTAATGAAGTTTGAATATCGAGCCTGGTTTGTGCGATAGTAAGATCCTGGTTTTTAATTTGGATATCGGTAACTGCCAACTGCTTTTTTACCAGGCCGCCATTAAATAATGGAATGCTTACACCAACGGAACCCGAAGGGCCATAGGTTTGATTAAGTAGCGTGAAGCCGGCGCCATTTTTATTCCTGGCAAAATTATAAAAGCCGCTGAGGGTGGCCGAGGGCAGCCGAGCCGCATTTATTTCTTTTTTTGTTTGCATTAAAATGGCAAGCTCGCTGTTAGCCAGAAGAATATCCGGATTCTGATCGCCGATTTTTTGCTGCACCTCTGAAAAAGCGGGCAAAGATTGAACAATAATTGTGTCGATAACCCCGTATGAAGTATCGGGATTTTTACCCATGAGATTATTTAGCGACGATTTGGCGAGAGCAATCGAATTCTGTAGCGAAAGCAAATTTGAATACTGTTCGTTTAGATCTACCTGTGCTTCAAGCACCTCAAATTTGGCACCCGTTCCGATTTCAAATTTCCGTTGCGCAAGCGAGTAGCGATCTTTGTAAAGGCCTATCTGCTCAAGGGTTGCATGCATCTGTTCGCTAAGCATTACAACATTATAATAAGAAGTGATCACATTATACACCGTCTCATTTAATGTCTTTCTGAAAGTATATTCCCCGTTTCTTTGTAATTCTTCTAACCGCTTCTTCGTGGCAAACATCTTAAAGCCATCGAAGATTTGCCAATCTACGGCAATACCTGCATTGAAATTTTGAGTGCTGTTACCGTTTTTCCTGGTAACCGTTCCATTGCTCAAATGTTGCTGTAAATTATTTACTCCAACTGCTTTGTTGGCTGTTGCACTGATGACCGGCACTGCTCCGGCATTTGCCCAGTTATTATTGATGGCACCAATCTCAATATTATTTTTACTGATGACGATGCCATAATTATTTTCAATGGCAAATTTAACAGCATCCTGGGCCGTTAGTAAAGTGTCCTGAGCAAAAAGAAAACTATTTAAAACCAGGAATTGAAAAAGAGACAAAAGAAAAATTTTATTCAAACGCTTCATTCATTGGTTGTTTTTTGGATGAAAGAAATGCATAAATGGCCGGCACCACATATAACGTGAGAATTAGGGAGAACATGATGCCGCCAACGATTACAATGCCTAATGGAACGCGGCTGGTAGAGGCCTCGCCGATAGATAATGCAAGCGGTAAAGCACCCAGCGACATGGCAAGGCTTGTCATTAAAATAGGGCGTAGCCGTAGATAAGCGGATTCTACTACCGCATCAGTTTTTGACATTCCTGCCTTTCTTTTTTGGTTGGCAAATTCTACAATTAAAATACCGTTTTTAGTAACCAGGCCAATCAGCATGATCATTCCAATCTGCGAAAAAATATTAAATGTTTGCCCAAAGATCCATAGAGAAAGCAACGCTCCCGCTAATGCAAGCGGCACGGTGATCATAATAATAAACGGATCTATAAAGCTTTCAAATTGTGCAGAAAGAACAAGGTAAATAAGAATCAGCGCCAGTACAAAGGCGAATAATGTGTTTCCCGAGCTTTCGGCATAATCCCTGGAAGTGCCGCTGAGTGCGGTTTGGAATGTATCATCCAGCATCTTTGTTGCAATCCGGTTCATCTCTTTTATTCCATCTCCAACCGTTTTTCCGGGTGCAAGACCCGTAGATATAGTGGCCGATTTGTAGCGGTTAAAATGATAAAGCGTTGGTGGTGCAGATGCTTCACTAACCGATACAAGGTTATCAAGGCTGATGTTTTCACCGCGGCTGTTTTTTACCATGAGCTTACTCAGATCATTCGGATCATCTCTGTCGTTTCGGTCAACCTGCCCAAGCACCTGGTATTGCTTTCCCGATTTTAGGAAATAGCCAAGCCTTCTGTCGCTATAAGCAAGCTCCAGCGCATGCGAAACGTTGTCTACGCTTACGCCCAATTCGCTCGCACGAAGCCGGTCGATGTTTACACGCAATTCAGGCTTATTAAATTTCAGATCAACATCGGCTCCCTGGAAAACGGGGCTTTTATTTACTTCATCCATAAACTGGGGAAGTACATTCTTTATTTTATCGAAATTATTATTCTGAATTACAAACTGAACCGGTTGGCCGCCGCGCCTGCTTACAGAAATTGTTTGCTCCTGTGTGGCAAATGCACGGCCTTGCGGAAATTTTTTAAGGTTCTTGTTCACCATATCTACAATTTCCTGTTGCGACCTTTTACGGTCTTTAGGATCGGAAAGCATTACATTAATAAATCCACTGTTTACCGAACCTCCGGAAAAGCCTGGCGCAGTAAGGCTTGTCTGTATTTTCTTTTCCGGTACAGAATCCATTATAAACTTGATTGAGCGTATCAATGTATGCATCCATATAATCGTAAGACGTTCCTTCCGGTGCGGTAACCGACAATCGGAATTGATTGCGATCTTCCAGAGGAGCCAATTCGGATGGAATTCCCTTAAAAATAAAATAGATAATTCCGAAACAGGCGGCCACAATGACCAATGAAATCCACTTCACTTTCATGAAAGCAGACAAGCTGTTTTTATATCCATTTTCCATCGCTCTGAAAAATGGTTCTGTTTTAGTGTAAAACCATGTGTGGCCAAGTTTATTACGCGTAAGCTTTACGTTTAAAACAGGAGTCAGCGTTAACGATACAAAAGCTGAAATAAGCACAGCGCCCGCAACAACAATTCCAAACTCACGAAATAACCTTCCTACAAATCCTTGTAAAAAAATGATGGGAAGAAAAACGATTGCCAGCGTAATAGATGTGGCGATAACTGCAAAATAAATTTCTTTGGAACCTTCTCTCGCAGCCTGGTATTTATTCATGCCGCCTTCTATCTTTTTAAAAATGTTTTCCGTAACAACAATGCCATCATCCACCACAAGCCCCGTTGCAAGAACAATTGCCAGCAGCGTAAGCACGTTGATGGTAAACCCAAAAAGATACATAATAAAAAACGCGCCTATCAGCGAAACCGGAATATCCAGCAAGGGCCGGAATGCAATGATCCAATCGCGGAAAAACAGGTAGATGATGAGGATAACAAGAACCAACGCGATGATGAGCGTTTCTTCAACCTCGGAAATAGAACGCTTGATAAATTTGGTTTGATCCATGCCGATATCAAGCTTGAAGTCGGCAGGAATTTCTTTTTTTATATCGTCGAGCCTTTTATAAAATTCATTTGAAATGGCTACATAATTGGAGCCCGGTTGCGGAATAATTGCCAGCATGATCATTGGAACACCGCTTTCTTTCAACCCTGATTCTTCATTTTCAGGTCCCAAAACCGCATCGGCAACATCACTCAGCTTAATATTTACTCCGTTGATATTTTTAATAACTACATTATTAAACTGATCTTCCGTATTTAATTTTCCAAAAGTGCGTACGGAGAGTTCTGTATAATTTCCTGAAATTTTTCCGGCGGGCAATTCAACACTTTGTGTAATCAAGGCATTTTGCACATCATCTGTGCTAAGGCCGTAAGCCTGCAATTTATCGGGCTTAAACCAAATGCGCATGGCATATCTTTTTTCGCCCCAAACAGACACCGAACTTACCCCAGGGATGGTTTGTAAACGCTCAACAATATTATTATTGGCATATTCAGTTACTTCAAGCAGATTGCGCGTATTGCTTTGAACAGTTAACGCCAGGATTGGCTGTGCGCTTGCATCTGCCTTAGACACCACAGGCGGCGCATCCACATCCTGTGGAAGACTGCGGGTAGCTTGTGAAACCTTATCTCTCACATCGTTTGCGGCGGCTTCAAGATCAACGCCTAATTCAAATTCAACATTGATATTGCTGCTTCCCTGGTTACTTGACGAAGTAATATTTTTTACCCCCGCAATTCCATTGATTGCTTTTTCGAGAGGCTCGGTTATTTGCGATTCAATGATATCTGAGTTGGCGCCGGAGTAACTTGTTCGCACGGAAATGTTGGGCGGATCTATGGCCGGGTAATCCCTTACTCCCAGGAATTTAAATCCGATGATCCCAAATAATACGATCACCAGGTTCATTACCACAGCAAAAACAGGACGGCGTAAACTTAAATGAGAGATATTCAATTTTATATCACTTTTTTAAAGATGAAAGATTGATTTTGCTTTCGGGCTTGATCGATAACAATCCGGTAGTAATTATTGTATCACCAACAGCCAGCCCGCTAATGATTTCCACTCTGGAAGAATCTCTTGTGCCGGTAACCACACTAACGAAATCGGCAACACCATTGCGGTACACGATCACTTTTTTATCGCGCGCCTGCGGAATGATTGCTTGTGTAGGAATCATGATTGCCTGGTTATTATCGCCCATATCAAAATTTACTTTGGCGAAGCCACCTGCCGTAATTGCCTGGTCTACATCTTCTACTATGGCATGTACCTTCAGGCTGCGGCTTTCTTGCGTAATGCCCGATTCCGTTGCGGCGATTTTCGCTTTATATTTTGTATTGCTTGCTTCGGTGGTGAAGTTGATTGTATTACCGACTTTCACTTTGGTGGTGTATTTTTCAGGAACGCTGAATTCCAGTTTTAATTTGTTGATCTGCCTGATCGTGGTAATCACTGTTGCCGGAGTAATGTAAGCGCCTATACTAATATTTTTAAAACCAATTTTGCCATCGAAAGGAGCCCTGATAATGGTTTTGTCGATAGATGCCTGCAATACCTGCATATCGGCTTTAATGGTACTTACGTTAAGCAGACTAAGATCGTAATCCTGCTGGCTGATGCCGCCAATTTTTAATAACTGATCCTGGCGCTCCTGCGTTTTTTGGGCTATTTGCAACTGCACACTTAGTTTATGAAGTTGTGCCTGCAGGTCGCCATCAAAAAGTCTTGCGAGCAAAGTGCCTTTTTTTACAAGTGCCCCTTCTTTAATCGAAAGCATTACTACTTTTCCCGCTACCTCAGGATGAATTTCTGTTTCTTCAAAAGGCAATAGGCTGCCAGCGATTTCAATACTTGAATTTAAAACGGATGTATTTACCACATATCCCTCAACAGATAGCGCGGGTGCCGGTCCGGCGTTTTTGTTTGAGGCTTCGGGCTGTTTAGATTTACTGCCACATGAGGCCACGAGACATGTTATGATGATCCCTGCGAATAATTTCGAATGCTTCAACTTCATTATATGTATTTCTGATTATTTATTGAAAATCGTTTGACGCCTGAATCGTGAAAAACCCTCACAAAAAAAATTAATCAGGCTACCACCTTTAATGTTTGCTTTATTTTGTTGGCAATGTGAATCAGATGCTGCCGCTCGTTACTCAGTATTGTTACATGACCCATTTTTCTGCCGGGCCGGGTTTCTTTTTTACCATAGATATGCACAAAAACATTTTCGATTCTTAGTATGTCGTCAAGATGCGCATATTTAGCCTCGCCTGCATAATTTTCTTCCCCGATTAAATTTACAATGGCAGAATCCATTATGCACCTGGTGTTGCCAAGAGGATAACCGAGCATAATGCGCCAAAGCATGTCGAATTGTGAAGAAAAATTAGCTTCAATTGTATGATGGCCGCTATTGTGAACCCTTGGAGCAGTTTCATTTACCAACACGTTATCGTTGATATCGATAAATAATTCAACTGCAAATATACCCGCGCTTTTAAGATTTCTTACTACCGCTAATGCCACAGCCTCTGCCTTCCATCCCAATTTTTCATCAAGTCTTGCCGGGCTTAACTGGTAATTCAAGCAGATTTAAATCGTTGTTAAATATCATTTCCACAGGCGGATAGATGGCGGTAGCCCCATTTTCATTGATACCCACAATAATTGAAATCTCTTTTTTTATAGGAACCAATTTTTCCAATACGGCAGGCTCATCAAAACCTTTGGCAACATCCATTTCGGATTTAATTATTTGCACGCCTTTGCCATCATAACCGCCAAGAGCCACCTTGTGAGCGCCGGGAAGAAATTGAATATGGTTGCGCAATTCATCCAGATTTTTTGTGACTACAAACTCTGAAGTAGGAATATGATGCTCTGCATAAAATTGTTTCTGTGCAATTTTATTTTTGATTATTTCGAGGGCGGCCGGGCGCGGATAAACTGACACGCCTTCTGCTTCCAGTTTTTTCAATGCATCAACGTTTACAGATTCTATTTCTATAGTTATTGCATCAAGCCCTTTTCCAAAATTATAAACATCGTCAAAATTGGAGATATCGCCTTGTATAAAATGATGGCATAAGTGTGCAGATGGACATTGCGGGATCGTTTTCCATTATAAAAGTTTCCACAGGATAATTTGCGCCCGCTTGTAGTAACATTCTTCCCAACTGTCCGCCGCCCAGGATGCCGACTTTTTTCATCTATAAAATTTTCTGCAAGATAAATGTTTGAGCACTCAATAAAAACACAGAAAACTATAAAATGGGTTATATGAGCGTATTCCCAATACGTTTCGTGAAAAGGAATATTGTAAAAAACTATAAAATGGCTTATATGAGCCGCAGGCAACCGTTAAACCGGAAGCCCAGTTAATATGCTATTTTTTCTTAAAGAGAATTTTTGAGTTTAGCCAATCGTTGGCAGCAATCGTAAGCGCCGGCAATAGCGGTGAATTGCTCTTATAAACAAAAAAGCCAGCCCGAAAAGTCAGGCTGGCACGGTGATGTGGTTTCTAATTTATTTGGTGAATGTATATGTTATATAACCGGTATTTCCATTGCCCAGGTCAACAGGCGATTTCGCGATAAAGCTGTTACTTGCGATATTTTGTATCTGAAGCCTGTAGCCATCTTCAACGTTTTTTGCTTTTGCGCCGTTCAGTTTTTTAAATTGAAATTGGGCGTCGTTTCCTTTGCCATATACCGACCAGTAAATATTTTCCTTTGTGCCGTTTGTGAGGGAGAAAGATCCATTTCCGTTTCTTATAAGATCCCATGTGCTGCCTTTGAAATCGGCATAAGGGGCTTCGTCAAAAACATTAGTTATTTTAAAACCAGAAGGAACATCAACACTTATATTGGTTACCGTCCACTTGCCTGCGAGATTACCGTTAGTAGCTTTTAAATCGGTAGAATTCTTTGACGAAGAACAACCGGCGATAAAAAAAACTGCCACGGTAAATAAAAGTTGAATCGATCTTTTCATAAGAAATAAATTATTTTGTTGGAGTTATTACATAAATCTTGCCAGAACAAATATATAACCGATTAAAAATGAAAAAGCACGAACAATGCAAAAGTGAATTTTCCAGAATTGCTCTGATTAAATTTTTTACCTTTATGCAAACGCAAAATAATGAATGCTGAAACTTTAAGTCCTGCTGAAAAAGCAACCGAGCCAACAGATTTTTTGCCTTTATTGGGAACCGATTATGTAGAATTTTACGTTGGTAACGCAAAGCAGGCAGCACATTTTTATAAGACGGCTTTTGGTTTTCAATCGCTGGCTTATGCAGGCCCCGAAACCGGGATAAAAGACCGCGCCAGTTATGTGATTAGACAAAATAAACTCACTTTTGTTTTAACTACTCCATTAAAAAAAGGGAATGATATTTCAGATCATATTGTGCGGCATGGTGATGGTGTGAAAGTGCTTGCTCTGAAAGTGGAAGACGCCACGAGTGCATGGAAAGAAACAACCCAACGCGGCGGGCGAAGCTATTTGGAGCCAACGACGCTGAAAGATGAACAAGGGGAAGTGGTTATGAGCGGTATTCATACGTACGGCGATACGGTTCATTTGTTTATTGAAAGAAAAAATTACAATGGTGTTTTTATGCCCGGATACCGCAAGTGGCAAAGTAATTATAATCCTGCTGAAACGGGGCTTTTATATGTTGACCATTGCGTAGGCAATGTTGGTTGGAATCAAATGAATAAATGGGTTAAATTTTATGAAGAAGTAATGGGTTTTAAAAATATTTTAAGTTTTGATGATAACGATATTTCCACTGAATACTCCGCTTTAATGAGCAAGGTGATGAGCAACGGTAATGGCTATGTGAAGTTTCCGATAAATGAGCCGGCAGAAGGAAAGAAAAAAAGCCAGGTAGAGGAATATCTTGAATTTTATGATGGAGAAGGTTGCCAGCATGTAGCCATTGCAACGCATAATATTATTGAAACCGTAACTCAGCTACAACAGCGCGGGGTAGAATTTTTAAAAGTTCCGGCAAGTTATTATGAAAGCGTTTTAGACAGGGTAGGCCACATTGATGAAGATCTAAAACCATTGAGCGAATTAGGAATTTTGATTGATAAAGATGATGAAGGCTATCTACTGCAGATATTCAGTAAGCCGGTTGAAGACAGGCCCACACTGTTTTTTGAAATTATTCAAAGAAAAGGTGCAAAAAGTTTTGGTAAGGGAAATTTTAAAGCGCTGTTTGAAGCAATTGAAAGAGAGCAGGCTGAAAGAGGAAATTTATAAGATTATTTGGTGTGAATATTAAAGCCCAATACCAAGGAAAACTTAAAATAAATCGTTAAGATAGATTTCTCCTCTTCGTTGTGCCAATAAAAAAATTATTTTTACGTTATTGCAGGCAATCCACATGTTTAAGATGTTAAACCCAATTTCAAAATTTTTATTCTTTTTTATCGGCGCCTTGTTTTTATTTTCAGCAAATGCTGATGCGCAGAGTTCTATTATTCAAACCCAAAAAAGTTCGTTTAGAGTTGCCAATGCATTTGCCAAAAAAGAAGATACGTTGCAAAAAGAATTTAAGGCAAAAGGATTGGAGTGGCCGGCAAAATATATTTTTATCAGAAGTTTTAAATACGATTCTCAACTGGAGATTTGGGTTAAAAATGATTTGAAAGATAAATACAAGCTTTTTAAAACTTATAAGGTTTGTATGCAAAGCGGATCGATGGGGCCAAAAAGATTGCAGGGCGATTACCAGGTGCCGGAAGGATTTTATTACATCAATGAATTTAATCCGCGCAGCCTGTATCATCTTTCTTTAGGGCTCAATTATCCAAACGCGTCCGATAGAATTTTAAGCGATTCGCTCAGGCCGGGAAATGGAATTTATATTCATGGAAGTTGCGTATCAGTCGGATGCATACCGGTTACAGATAACGATATTGAAGAAATTTACTTGTTGGCGAGTTATGCAAAGGCTGCGGGGCAGGAATATATTCCGGTACACATTTTTCCTATCAGGTACAACAAGAAAAAATCGCTCGATTATTTAGAAGACAATACTAAAAATAATCCCGCATTACAAAAGTTTTCGATGCAATTAAAAAAGGCTTTTGATGAATTTGAAGCCACCAAAGAAGTGCCGCTCATTTTAATAGATCGCAAAGGCGATTATGTAGTTAATTAAGATTTTTTCATCAACATGCGGATCGTTTGCATGGTTTTTTGCTCCAACACAATCTCTTTATTTTTCGACAGCCTTTCAATGAATTCGGCGGTATAATGCCTTATCGTGAGCAGCGTTAAATCTTTTTGTATTTGAACGTCAAAAAGAGCGGAAGCTTTCAATGCTATTTGTTCAATTTTTTCAGGAATATCATCCACGCAAATCATCAGGCTGATTGCCGTGTTTTGCGTAACATTTGGCTTCAATTTTACCGTATCTAAAATCTCATGCAATACATTAATGGGATGCCCTTCTACAAACGAAAAATCGAGAGACTCGAGATTGATGAGTGCCTGGTTTCTTTTGTAAACAATAATGGGAGGAAGATTTTGCCCAGACTTTTGGGTGATCGCTGTTCCGGGTAATTCCGGATTTAAAAATGATTTTACATAGAGAGGAATATTATTGTTTTGCAATGGCTTTATTGTTTTTGGATGTATTACCTGCGCGCCATAATAAGCCATTTCAATTACCTCTTTATAATTGAGTTCGGGAATTACCACCGCATCTGGCAAATCTTTTGGATCGGCGTTCATTACACCATCAACATCCTTCCAAATGGTAACATTTTCGGCGCCTAAAATTTTTGCAAAAACAGCAGCGGTATAATCGCTGCCTTCTCTGCCAAGCGTTGTACTTTCGTTTTCATCAGTGCTTCCAATAAAGCCCTGGGTAATTATAAAATTGCTTTGGTTGAAAAGCGGAAACAATTTTTCTTCGATATTTTTTCCGGTGAAATCCCAATCTACCCTTGCATCGCGAAAAGTATCGTCAGTTCTTAAAAGGTCCCTTACATCTATCCAGGTATTTTTTATTTTTTCTTCATTTAAAAAATAAGAAATGAGCGTTGATGAGAGCAATTCTCCTGCACATACAATCTGGTCGTAATAATAATTGTAGTCACGCACCGGTTTATCATGCAGCATCCATTCTACCTCGGTATAAAAATTTTGAAGCGCGTTGCCGGCAGCTTCCCATTGCACGGTTACAAGATATTTTAACTGCGTTAAATGATACTCCTTTATCTTTTTAAACAGGTTCAATGCATCCTCTTTTTTACCTTCAAAAAATGCTTCGGCCACCTTTTCCAAGGAGTTAGTGATTTTACCCATCGCGGAAATAACGATCAGAATTTTTTCGTCCTGGTGCACGCTAAGAATGTTTGCCAGGTTTTGTATGCGATCAATACTATTAATACTTGCGCCGCCGAATTTAAACACCTTCATTATATCGTTTTCGTTTTGGGCAAAGTAAAATAATAAATAAGGAATAATAGATAACAAATAATAAATAAGAAATAAGAAATGACAAATAAGAAAGTAGCAGGAATCAATCAACCGATTTACGTAGTAATCCAAATTACTCTACTTTTGTTTCCTTTCGAAAATTAAAACGATTTCTTTATGATGGTTAACCGGCAGGTACTAACGCTTGATGAATTTACAATCAGGGAAATGCGTGCCTTTCCACAGGCTACAGGCGAACTTTCAGGACTATTGCGCGATATTGGGCTTGCTGCAAAGCGCGTAAATGTAGAAGTGAACAAAGCCGGATTAGTAGATATTTTGGGTGATACCGGAAACACCAATATCCAGGGCGAAGAAGTAAAAAAATTAGATGTGTTTGCCAACGATCAGCTAACCGGTGTGTTGCGCCATGGCATCAGCTGCGCCGGAATTGCCAGCGAAGAACTGGATGATGTGGTGGTGTTTGACGATGAGATCAGCAGAAAATCAAAGTATATATGCATGTTCGATCCGTTAGATGGAAGCGCCAATATTGATGTAAATGTTTCGATCGGAACCATCTTCAGTGTTTACCGCCGCGTTACACCTACAGGTACTCCTGTAACCATCGATGATTTTTTACAAGCCGGCAATCGCCAGGTGGCAGCGGGTTACATCATTTACGGCTCTTCTACCATTTTTGTTTACGCAACCAAAAGAAGTGTAAATGGCTTTACGCTGGATCAGTCTATTGGTGAATTTTGCTTAAGTCACCCTGATATTAAATGCCCGGTAGACGGAAAAATATATTCTATTAATCATGGTAACTTTTTCGGCTATAGCGATGAGGTAAAAAAATATATTGATGCCTGCCAGCACCGGAACAAATTGAATGGTGGCCCATACACGCAAAGATATATTGGCAGCATGGTGAGCGATGTGCACCGCAATCTAATTAAGGGCGGCATCTTCATGTATCCCGGAACCAAAGAGCGACCCAATGGAAAGTTGCGGTTGTTGTACGAATGTAATCCCTTTGCCTATATAGTCGAATGCGCAGGCGGAAAAGCAACTGATGGTGTTTCACGGATTCTGGATAAAGTACCTTCGCAATTACATGAGCGCACTCCGTTCTTTATTGGAAGTATCAAAATGATGGAAGAATTGGAGCAATGTTTAAACGGAAATTAAATGAAAACAATTATATCAGTACAAGATCTTAAAAAGAACTATGGAAAGTTTGAAGCGGTAAAAGGCATTTCCCTTGAGGTGCATGAAGGCGAAATTTTTGGCTTACTGGGTCCGAATGGCGCCGGGAAATCTACTACGCTGGAAATAATAGAAACGCTTCGGGATAAAACCTCCGGGAAAATTTTTGTAGATGGATTAGACCTTGATACTGATGCTGATAAGATTAAAAAGATCATCGGTGTACAATTGCAAACTTCCGGATTTTATCCCGGCCTTAATTTGCTGGAGTTGATCGATCTTTTTTGCGGCTTGTATAACACAAAGATCAACGCATTGGAACTACTTGAAATGGTGAACCTGCGAGACAAGGCAAAAAATAAGTACAAAGAAATGAGCGGTGGACAAAAGCAACGGTTTTCTATTGCCACCACTTTAATCAATAAGCCAAAAATTATTTTTTTAGATGAACCCACCACGGGCCTTGATCCGCAGGCACGGAGAAATTTGTGGGAACTGGTAAAAAAAATCAGGCAAGACGGAACCACGGTTATTATCACCACACATTATATGGATGAAGCGGAATATTTATGTGATCGCGTAGCCATCATGGACGAAGGAAAAATCATCGCTTTGCAATCGCCGGATAAATTAATTGATGACCTCGTTGCTTCTGGTTTTGAGCGTCCGAAACTTACCAAATCGGCTAACCTCGAAGACGTTTTTATTAACCTTACCGGTAAAGATTTTAGGGAAGATTAAGCTATATTTGCCCTCCCTATTTTTAAGGAATTAATAAAATCAAAAACCCATGAAAACTATATTTTGGCTTTTCTTATTAGCCGCCCCGGCGGTACATGCACAAACTAAAAAGCCCGCAAACAAAACCGTTGCAGCCAAACCGGTAACCAAATTAACTTCCACAGACAGTCTCAGCTACTCCATAGGTGTTCAGGTGGCTCAGTATTATAAAACGCAAGGTGTTGATCGCATTAACAGCGAATATGTAAAGAAGGCATTTGAAGATGTCTTCAATAACAAAACTTTAATTATTTCAGAAGAAGAATGTAACATGAATATACAAAGCAAACTACAACAATTTATGAGTAATAAAATCAGCTCAACTAAAGAAGAAGCGAGTAAATTTCTTGCAGAAAATAAAAAACGCGCGGGCGTAATCACGCTGCCAAGCGGTCTGCAATATGAAGTAATTACAAAGGGAACCGGTCCTATACCAAAGGCCACTGATACGGTAAAAGCGCATTACGTGGGAACTCTTATTAACGGAACTGAATTTGACAACTCTTATAAAAGAGGGGAGCCAATTACCATTCCTGTAACAGGTGTGATAAGAGGTTGGATTGAGGCTTTGGAAATGATGCCCGTTGGAAGTAAATGGAAATTATTCATTCCATCCGACCTTGGTTATGGCGACAGAGGCGCTGGCGGTGTAATTCCCGGTGGTGCTGCGTTAATTTTTGAAATGGAACTTTTGGAAATTGTCAATAAATAATTTTTTATGGATGAGGTCGATCAACTGCGTTATCCAATAGGCAAAGAAACGGAGCAGCCGGAATATTCAACTGGCTTTGATGAGCAATTGAAAATCCAGTTGCTCAGTGATATTAAGATGCTTCCTTCCAACCTGGAATTTGCCATTCAAAATTTAGATGCTGCGCAACTAGATACGCCTTATCGTCCGGGAGGATGGACGGTTAAACAATTAATTCATCATGTTGCCGATAGTCACATCAATGCTTATACGCGATTTAAGTTAGGATTAACCGAAGAGAATCCTGTTATAAAACCTTACGAGCAGGAAGCGTGGGCCAACTTATCCGATACCCAAAAATTACCGGTGAATATTTCGTTAACCCTTCTTCATGCCTTACATGTGCGATGGCATCAGTTGATGGTTGACATGACTGAAAGCCAGTGGCAGCGCACTGTTTATCATCCCGAAAGAAAATCATCTATTACGTTATGGAATTTATTAAAATCCTATTCATGGCATGGACGCCATCATACGGCACATATTAACCAGCTGCGTGAAAGAATGAAGTGGGGTTGAGGCTTCCCAAACCTTCCAGGGAAGGGCTTTAAGAAGCATCTAAAGAAAAATTAGAAATTATGAAGTGGAAAATTTTAGCTTCTGAATATTTAAGCAGGCATCAGTATTTTACTGCAAGAAAAGATAAATGTGAAACTCCCGATGGTAAAATAATTGATGAATATTTTGTGGTGGAATTGCCAACTACCGTGTGCGCCGTAGCTATTACCGAAGAAGAACAGGTATTGATGGTAAGGCAATACCGGCATCCCATACAAGAAACCATCCTTGAAATTCCGGGAGGCTTTGTTGATAAAGATGAATCGCCACAGCAGGCTATCCTGAGGGAATTAAAAGAAGAAACGGGTTATGAGTTTTCATCGGTAATCGAGGTAGGAAAAATTGCCGCCAACCCGGGCGTGCTCGATAATTTTACTTATTTATTTTTAGCGAAAGGTGGTAAAAAAACCGGCGATCAGAAATTAGACAACAATGAAATTCTGGAGGTAGAAAAAATTTCGGTAAAGGAATTGAAAGAACTTTTTCTTGAAAATAAGATTGTACAATCACTGCATAATAATTGTATTTTTTATGCGCTGAAACAAATGGGGGAGTTGTAGAAAGAAAGAAAAACTTCAAAATTTAAAGCTTCGAAGTTTCATTCTCCGGAGAAGATTTAGGAATGCCTTCCACTTCGCCCACAACAAATACGCTCCCGCAAACAATGATCAAATCATTTTCAGAGGCATTCTTCATTGCAAACTTTAATGCAGTATTTACATCAGGAAATGCAGATCCGGAAAGATGATATTGTTTAGCTTTTTCCTGCAATTCCTGTTCGGGTAAGGCACGCGGGATTTGTGCCTTGGTAAAATAATATTTTGCGGTTGTGGGTAGCTGGTTCAAAACCTTATCCGGATCTTTATCGTTTACCATTCCAAAAACTATATGGAGTTGGCTAAATGTTGATTGATTGATTTGTCTGATCAGTTGCCTGATGCCGTCTTCGTTATGCGCTACATCAAGCACCAGCAAAGGTTTTTCGTGAATTACTTCCCACCTGCCGTGGAGTCCGGTAAGTAATTTTACTTTTGACAGCGCCGATTTTATCTTTTCATCCTTCAGTAAAAAATTATTTTTTAGTAATTGAATTGCCGAAAGAACGGAGCGTAAATTTTTTTCCTGGTAAAGACCATTCAGATCTAACCGGTAAACATTTTGCTGATTTGTTTTTTTATCAGTGATGGATAATTGAAGATGGGTTGTATGATAGGCTGAAGAAACTATTTCAAAATTTTCTGCTGCAAAAAATAAGGGTGCATGCATTTGCTCAGCTTTTGTTTTAAAAACCAGTTCTGTTTCAGCAATAGATTCGCCGATTATTGCGGGCACATTGGGTTTAATAATTCCTGCTTTTTCCGAGGCAATTTTAGAAAGTGTGTCGCCTAAAATATCCATGTGGTCGAAACCAATATTGGTGATGATGGACAACATTGGAGTAATTACATTCGTACTGTCAAGGCGGCCACCAAGACCGGTTTCGATAATGGCAATATCAACTTGCTGGCTGGCAAAATAATCCAGCGCCATCACAAACGTGAGCTCAAAAAAAGAAGGTTGTATTTCTTCTGATATCGCTTTTGTTTTTTTTACAAAATCTGCAACAAATTTTTCCGGCACCATCTCACCATTTATTTTTATCCTTTCTCTAAAATCTTTTAAATGTGGCGAAGTATACAAGCCTGTTTTGTAGCCATTCTCCTGGAAAATTGCAGCGAGCATATGGCTGGTAGAACCTTTACCGTTGGTTCCTGCAATATGAACCGTCTTGATTTTATTTTGCGGATTATCTAAATAGTTGCAAAGTGCAAGCGTATTTTTTAAATCTGCTTTATAAGCTTTGGCGCCCATTCTGCTGAATAAGGGAAGCTTGTTGTAGAGATAATGTAAAGCGTCTTCGTAATTCATTTTTAAAGTAATTAGCCCATCAGCTAATTAGCCAATCAGCTAATTAATCTAACTTTTCAACACAAAATTAAAAAGAATCGTGCCGCTCTCTATATCGCTCTGGCTGGCCGGAAATTTTAATTGTTTGGCTTTGTCTAATGCAATATTTCTAAGTGTAGAATTTGAAGTAGTGGTTCCTTTTGCAATTCCCGCGCTGGTTACTTTCCCCGAGGCATCTACTTTTATATCAACATACACTTTTGCGCTTTCATTAAAATCATCCTGCATATTCGGAAAGTGAATAGGATGCCGCCCTGAAAGTCCGCGCACCACACTTACTCCGCTTCTGCCTCCGGGAGAATTGCCATAAGCATCAGGCTTGCCATCAGGGCTGCCTGCATCGCCATTGCCGGGTTTATAGCCCTGGTTTCTATATCCATTGTCTTCTGTGGCGCCATTGCCACCAGTGCCCGTGCCGCCTTTATAAAGCGGAACCTTGGGCTTGGGAGGAGCCGGATTCGGATTTACAACGGGTGATGGGTTTATATTTTTAGAAGCTTTTACAATGCTTTCTTTATTTACAACCGGAACATTCTCTTTCTTCTTTTCTGTTTTTACAACCGCTGCCGCTTCTTCATCCGGGTGATCGTCGGCTTCTACATTTTGTGAAGGAACATCTGCCGCTTTGTGTGCGCTTTGGTGCGATGCTACACTTTGATTATCGGGGGCGCGCTCGCCTTTTACCAGAGGTTGAACATCGCCCATTCCTTCCTGTTCATTGCCTAGATTTACATCGATAAGATCTTGTACAGTGGGCACCGGCGGCACTTGTAGCGGCCAGGTATAAAAAATCGCAATAATCATAAAAAGCCCACAGATGATGGCAGTATACGTTAATGCCTTCCTGTTTTTTTCCGCTTCAAAAGAATGTTGCATTGCATGTGCTTCCAAAATGTAAATTTTTTATTGAGTCAAATTTAACCAATTGCTAAAAAAACAGTAGTTCTTAAATGTTAAAAGAAAACTAGCATTGCATTGAATCCAGGAAAGCCAAAAAGTAGATTTTCTATGTTTTGGCTTATCTGATCAGCGTTTACCAAAAAGCAAACTTCCAATTCTAATCATATTGCTTCCTTCTTCGATGGCACTTTTATAATCCGAACTCATGCCCATACTTAAAATTGAAAAATGGAAATCAGGAGCGGACAATGCTGCGTATTTTTCAAATAATGATTTTAAGAATTTGAATTCAGAATTGATAATTTCTTTATCCTCTGTGAACGAGGCCATTCCCATCAATCCTTTTATACAAACATTTTTAGTTTCTAAATTCGTGGAATTTGTGCTTAAAATTCGTGTTATTAGTTCTTCCAATTCCTCCGCATCGAAACCAAATTTGGTTTCCTCTTTGGCTATGTGCACCTGCAGCAAACAATCAATAACCCGGTTATTTTTTGCCGCCTGTTTATCAATTTCTTTCAACAATTTTTCGCTGTCCACGCTCTGAATTAAGGACACAAAAGGCGCAATTAATTTTACTTTATTGGATTGAAGATGGCCTATAAAATGCCAGCGTATATCTTTGGGAAGTTGCTCATATTTTTCAACCAGTTCCTGCACATAATTCTCGCCAAAATCCCTTTGGCCAAGCTGGTATAATTCTAAAATTTCTTTTGCAGATTTTGTTTTTGAAACTGCAACGAGAGTTACGTTTTTTGCTGTAAGTTCTTCGCTGATTGTTTTAAATGAATTAATATTTATTGCCAAAGAAATAAAATTTTAGGTTTTATAAAAGATGCCAGGTTCTTAAACTATAAGATATAAAAATTAGCACATTGCATAAGCTAATTGTCAGGAATTTATTTAAGAACAGACCTTCCAATAACAATTCTCTGCACCTCGCTAGTGCCTTCATATATCTGTGTGATCTTGGCATCGCGCATCATTCTTTCTACATGATATTCTTTTACATAGCCATAGCCGCCGTGAATTTGTATGGCTTCTGTTGTAGCCCACATAGCGGTTTCGCTGGAAAATACTTTTGCCATTGCGGCGCTTGCGGTGTAATCAAGCTGGTTATCTTTTTGCCAGGCAGCGCGAAAACAAAGCAATCTTGAAGCGTCAATTCTGGTAGCCATATCTGCCAGTTTGAATTGTATGATCTGGTGGTTTCTTATTTCCGTGCCGAAGGCTTTTCTCTCTTTTGAATAAGCGATAGATCTTTCCATGGCGCCTGAAGCAAGTCCGAGTGCCTGCGAGGCAATGCCTATACGGCCGCCCGAAAGCGTTTTCATGGCAAACGTAAATCCAAATCCATCGTCGCCAATCCTGTTCTCTTTCGGAACTTTTACATCGGTGAAAGAAATACTGTGTGTATCGCTTCCGCGAATTCCTAATTTATTTTCTTTGGCGCCAACTTTTACGCCCGGCCAGCTTTTTTCTACAATAAATACATTAATTCCGCGGCTTCCTTTTTCAGGATGCGTTTGTGCGATCACCAAATAAACTGAAGCCGAATTTCCATTGGTGATCCAGTTTTTAACGCCATTAATTATGTAGTGATCGTCTTTTTCTTCCGCAGTGGTTCTTTGCGAAGTGGCGTCGCTTCCGGCTTCCGGCTCGCTCAATAAAAAAGCGCCAATGTATAATTCACCATCTTTTTTTCCCTGTGCGAGCGGCGTGAGGTATTTTTTCTTTTGTTCTTCTGTGCCATAAGCTTCTAAGCCAAAACAAACCAGGCTATTATTTACACTCATGCAAACGCTGGTGCTGGCATCCACTTTACTTATTTCTTCCATTGCCAAAACATAACTGATCGTATCTAAACCAGCACCTCCATATTCAGGGCTTACCATCATTCCCAAAAAGCCTAAATCGGCTAATTTCATTACCTGTTCTTTTGGAAATTTTTGATGCTCGTCTCTTTCTATCACTCCAGGTAAACATTCTGTGTTGGCAAAGTCCCTTGCTGCCTGTCGGATCATTAAGTGCTCTTCTGATAATTTGAATTCCATAACAATGTTTTAAGCGGTGCAAAAGTAGGCTAATTAACTAATTAGCTAATTAGCTAATTGGCTAATTAACTTAACTTCGCAGCCAAAATTTTTAAAATAAACAATGCAGCCCGAAGTAAGTACCAAACAAATCAACGAAATAAAAAAGAGGCGGACTTTCGCGATCATTTCTCATCCGGATGCGGGAAAAACAACCTTGACTGAGAAATTCCTGCTTTTCGGTGGTGCAATACAAACTGCGGGTGCTGTAAAAAGCAATAAAATAAAAAAACACGCCACTTCCGATTTTATGGAAATAGAAAGACAGCGTGGAATTTCTGTAGCTACATCAGTAATGAGTTTTGAATACAAAGACATTCTCGTTAATTTATTGGACACGCCCGGCCATAAAGATTTTGCAGAAGATACTTACAGAACGTTAACCGCCGTAGACAGTGTAGTGCTCGTGATAGATTGCGTAAAAGGAGTGGAGGAGCAAACAAAGAGATTAATGGAAGTGTGCCGTATGCGCGATACGCCGGTAATTGTTTTCGTTAACAAATTAGACCGCGATGGAAAAAATCCTTTTGATCTGCTTGATGAAATTGAATCAGAATTAGACATCAGGTTGCATCCGTTGAGTTGGCCGATAGGCATGGGGAAGGATTTTAAAGGAGTATATAATCTTTATGAAAAAAGTCTGTTGTTATTCAACCCGAATCAAAAAACAACAGAAGAAGATTTGCCCATCGAAAATCTTGATGATAACATCATAGAAGAAAAATTAGGATTAAAAGATGCTGCCCAATTAAGAGAAGACGTTGAATTGATCGAAGGCGTTTACGGCGAATTTCAGCGCCAGCCTTATCTCGATGGAAAAATTGCGCCGGTATTTTTTGGCAGCGCCATCAATAATTTTGGTGTAAAGGAACTATTGGAAACTTTTATTCAAATAGCGCCTTTGCCTCAGCACAGGGCCACGTCCACAAGGGTTGTGGAGCCAACGGAGAATAAACTCAGTGGATTTATTTTTAAAATTCACGCTAATCTCGATCCGCGCCACCGCGACAGGATTGCATTTTTAAGAGTGTGTGCAGGAAAATTTGAGCGCAATAAGTATTTTCATCATGTGCGTCTACACAAGAACGTTAGATTCAGTAATCCGTATACTTTTTTGGCAAGAGATAAAGATATTATTGAATCTGCCTATCCGGGTGATGTGGTAGGATTGTTTGATACCGGCAACTTTAAAATTGGCGATACGCTTACCGAAGGAGAAGATTTTTATTTTACCGGAATTCCTTCTTTCTCGCCCGAAATATTTAAAGAAGTGGTGAACAAAGATCCGATGAAAACGAAGCAGCTTGAAAAGGGACTGCTGCAACTTACTGACGAAGGCGTTGCGCAATTGTTCACACAATTTGGCGGTAATAAAAAAATTATTGGTTGTGTGGGAGAATTGCAGTTCGAAGTAATTCAATATCGCTTATTGCACGAGTACAGCGCTTCGGTGCAGCTTAATTCGCTTCCTTATTATAAGGCTTGCTGGATTACCTCAAAGGATCCAAAAAAGCTGCAGGAGTTTATAAAATTTAAGTCCGGCAATATTGCGGAAGATAAGGATGGGCACTTAGTTTACCTGGCGCAAAGCGAATGGTTTTTAAATACGGAAAGAACCAATAACCCTGATATTGAATTTCATTTCACCAGCGAAATTCATAAATAGGAATCATGATATTTGAAACAGAACGGCTCTATGTAAAAAGATGGGAAGCGCAGGATTTACTCGCGCTTTACGAATTGTTTAATGATGATGCCATAAAAGAATTTATTCTGCCACGGCTTACTATTGAAGAGACCACCCATATTTTTGAAGAACAACTTAAAGAATATGATTCTCAATTTCCGCTTGGAAGATATTTTATTGTGGAAAAATCAAGTGATGAATTTATCGGGCTTTTTCTTTTAAAGGAAAATAAAAACACAGCCGGGGTGGAAATCGGATATTCCCTCAAAAAAGAACATTGGAATAAAGGTTATGCTACCGAGATCGTAGAGGAATCTATTCATTGGCTGTTCACACAGAAAAGGTTTTCAAATATTTATGCGGTTACTGAAACCAACAACATCAACTCTCAGCATGTTCTTTTAAAATGCGGTTTTACGCAGGAACAGAATTTTATTGAAGATGGAAAAGAAATGAGTTTGTTTGGGCTTAAATTTTGAAAAAAGCCAAAATCTATAAATTGGCTTATGTGGCCATTCTTTGAAAGGAATTTTTGTCTGTGATAAATAACACTGATAATTATACCCAGACAGACTGTTTTCGGCGTCAACAGATGATTTCTATATCATATTTAATTAATTTTTTTAATTTTTGTTTATGTAATTTTAGGTTTCAATTAACGAAATGTCTTCTATAAACTAATTTTTAATAAATTGTTTATGAAACAGACAAGCAGAATTGCCTTTTATTCGCTTTCGATACTTCTCAGTATTTTTTCTGCCATATCAGCGTTTGCCCAAAACACCCAAATCAGAGGTTTTGCTGATCTGCTCACAACTTATGAAAAAGATAAAGTTTCCTTTGGATTTGATGAACAGGATCTGTTTATTACTTCGGATCTTACCGACCGGATTTCTTTTTTGGGCGAAAGCGTTTTTAAATTTACACCCGAAACGCCAACAGATTTTTCGGTAAGCATTGAGCGGTTAATCATCAAATACAATGTAAAAGGCAATCACAATATCATTATCGGTAAAATTCATTCGCCTTTAAATTATTGGAATGAGACTTACCATCACGGAAGAGTTTTTTTTCCAACGATAGAGCGTCCATTACTTTTTGCTGCCGAAATAATACCGCTGCATACAACAGGTATTTCCTTACAGGGTCACGATCTTGGAAAGCTAAAATTCGGTTATGACATAGTAATTGGTAACGGGCTCGGCTCAGCGCCGGTACTTGATAACGATAAGCGCAAGTCTGTTACGCTGGCAGCGAAAATGCGTCCGGCAAATAATTTGACCATTGGTATTTCGTATTATAATGATGCTGTTTCAAAAGGCGCCAACGTAGAAGGAAAAATTATTAACTGGAAGGTGAATCAAAATCTGTTCACGGCTTCCATTGCCTGTTTCGGAAGAAAATTTGAGTTACTCACTGAAGGTACCTTTGGTATCGATAAAACAGATACAACAGGTTCTAAAAATATTATAGCATCGTATCTGTATGCTGGCTACCATGTCAGCAATAAATTAATTCCATATATCAGGGTTGATAATATTGAATACGAAAACGGAGAAATTTATTTCAATAAGAATAACACCACATCTGTTGTGGCAGGTATCCGCTATGAGATCAATTATCTCGCTGTTATTAAATTGGAGTACCAGTACCAGCATTCAGAAACAATAAATAATGCAAATAGATTAATCGCGCAATTTGCGATCGGCTTTTAATAAAGAAAATGAAAAGCAAAAAAGACCATATAACCCAATTTGTAGAAAAGCTCGCTTTTGTAGTGATGTTTGTTTTATGTGGGCTTGCTGTTCGTGCCGCAGGTGCCAACTTTAACAGTCATCAGTAATCAAACGGGCGCTCCTTCTTCTTTAAAATTTTCTGAATTGAGATCTATTTTTATGGGCGAACAGCAAAGATGGCATACAGGTACAAAAATCACCATCGCGCTTATGAAAACCAGTACGCCTGCCGGAAAAAATACGTCGGCAAAGGTATATGGTATGAGTCCTGATGAATTAAATAAATTCTGGCTGGCACTTGTATTTCAGGGAAAGGCTTCTGCGCCGGCTTTTTTTAATTCTGCGGCCGACCTCGAAAATTTTGTTGCCCAAAATCCCGGCGCCATCGGTATATTAGATGAAGTGGCTTCCAACGACGACATCAAAACGGTAATGGTGGAAGGAAAAAAATTTTTATAGCTTAGGCGCCTATCCCAGAAACTTTTTGCTTTAAAAAATCACAGAACATGCTGATCACGCTTAAAACAAAAATCTGGCTTACTGTGCTTAGCATTGTGCTGATGTTTACTTTTTTCACTCTTTATTATTTTCCTTCCCAACAAAGGCAACTCTTACTTAAAAATTATAATACAGAAATACAAAATCTTGCCAACACCGTTGCCCTTGGAGTAAGAATTGCGCTTACCGAGCAAAACTTCGATGGCCTTGACTCCGCAATGAAATTTGTTACAGATGATCCGAGGCTTCAGTTTGTAAGTACTGTTCAGTTTGATACCATTTGGAATAACGACCATCATGATTTTAAAATTCAAAAAACAATTTTTAAGACTTTTCCTGAGAGTGAACATCCGGCGCCGGACGTGCAATCCAATAACTCAATTATTGTAAAGCGCGGTCCGTTTAAATCGTCAATAATGTCGGGAGTGATATTGCTGGCATTTACCACGAAAGAAATCAATGAAAGCCAGGAAAAAATAAAAAGAACTTCTTTGATGGTAAGTAGTCTTGTGTTGTTTGTTGGATTGTTGCTGGGGCTGCTGCTTTCAAGAAAAATATCCAGGCCGGTATTAGCCTTGCGCGATGCTGCCAACAAGGTAGGGGAGGGTGACCTCGATCAAAAAGTAAAAAAAATTTCTAATGATGAAATAGGTCAGTTAGGAAAAGCATTCAATCATATGGTTGATGATCTTTCAAGAACCAGGCAAGCACTTAGTAAAAATAATGAAACATTATCTGCTACCAATACGCAGCTCAACAATACGGTACTGGAGTTAAAATCTGCGCAGGCACAATTAATCCAGTCAGAGAAGATGGCCTCGTTGGGTGAGCTGACGGCCGGCATCGCCCACGAAATTCAAAACCCGTTAAATTTTGTAAATAATTTTTCGGAGGTGAATACGGAATTGATTGATGAAATGAGAGAAGAACTTAGCGCGGGCAACAATAAAGAGGCGTCTTCCCTTGCAGAAAATATCAAAGAAAATCAACAAAAGATTACACAACATGGAAAACGTGCTGATGCGATTGTAAAGGGCATGCTTCAACATTCGAGGCCTTCTACAGGCCAAAAGGAGCCTACAGAAATCAATGACCTGGCCAACGAATATCTGCGCCTGGCGTATCATGGCCTAAGGGCAAAAGACAAATCGTTTAATGCCACAATCATAACCAACTTTGATCCGGATATCGGAAAAATAAATATTATTCCGCAAGACACTGGAAGAGTTTTATTAAATCTTTATAACAATGCATTTTATACCGTTATTAAAAAAAAGGAATTAAACCTGCCTGGTTATGAGCCAACCGTTTCTGTCACCACAAAAAAGATCGTACTCCCGTCGGGAGAACGCTGCGCAGAAATCATCGTTAGGGACAACGGAATGGGCATCCCGTCAAAAATAATGGACAAAATTTTCCATCCGTTCTTTACTACCAAGCCTACGGGCGAAGGAACAGGGTTAGGCCTTTCGTTGAGCTACGACATTATCAAAGCGCAGGGTGGTGCCATAAAAGTAGAAACAATAGAAGGAGAGGGAAGTGCCTTTGTGATTTTTTTACATTCATAAAGCAAATCATCAAGGTGTACTCAGCAAATATCTTTTAAAGTGATTTTAACTTTTCAGGCATGAAGAAATTATAAAAAATTGTGCTGCAAAAAAAAGCAATAAACTACTTTTTGGCTTTTCACAATAGGGCCTGAAGTTAGCCCGCTGATTAATCAGGCGGGAAAGTCTTTTCAAGCGTTACAAAATACCCTTCTATTTCAACAACATTACGGTTCCCTTTTTATCAACTTTACCACATGCTGTTTTTGCCTTAACGGTATAGACGAATATATTGGGATCCTGCAATTGTCCTTTATACCTGCCATCCCAGCAGTTAGCTGCATTATTAGTATGGAAAACCCTTTCGCCAAATCGGTTATAAATATTAAAATCAAGTTCATCAACCTGGCCCCAATATTTTACTCCAAAGCAATCATTTAGCCCATCACCATTAGGCGTAAAGGAATTGGGCAAACCATATAGTGTATTTATATTAAATGCTACCTGAACAGAAACCGTATCTGAATTGGAGCAGCCATTAAGATCTTTGCCGGTTACTGTGTAGAGCGTAGTAGCGGTTGGCGTTGCAACCGGGCCGGCACTGCTTCCATTATTCAGGCTGGCTGCAGGTGTCCAAATATAATTTTGCGCACCTGAAGCCGCTAAGTGACTTGACGGTAAGAAGCAGGTAATATCATTTGATTTCCTGGCCTTTACATTTGGCAGAGGAATTACAGTGAGTTTGGTAAATAAAGTTGCCGACTCATTGCAGATATTTTCTTTGATAGTTACCGCATAAGTGATGGAAGCGCCAGGAATCGCAACCGGATTACTGATCGTTGGATCATCTAGGAATGTGGCGGGACTCCATGAATAAAACGATCCGCCGGAGGCAGATAAATGGTGCGGCGTATTTTGGCAAACAGAATTATCCGGGGATACAGAAAATATGGGCGCATCACGAACATTTATTTTGACAGAATCATTATAAGTACAAAATTGGGCATCAGTAATGGCCACATGATAAACGGTGGTTGACAAAGGAGATGCGGTGGGCGCGGCACTCGATGGATTGTCGAGTGTGGAAGCGGGTGACCATAAATAAGAATTTCCACCAGCGACAAATATTTTTATGGAAGTATTATTGCAAACTGTAGTGTCTTTGGATTTTGTAATTACAGGCACAGGATTGATCGTCACTTTTATCGAATCAATTTTCGAACAACCATTAATGTTAGTAACCTTTACAATATAAGTAGTATTGGATAACGGTGTTGCAACCGGCGTGGCAATGCCCGGGTTATTTAATGAAGACGCAGGTGTCCAGTTATAAGATGATCCTCCGCCAGCTAAAAGCGTGGCTTTCGAATTTTTGCAAATACTGGTATCATTTGATTTAGAAACTACAGGCAAACTATTTACGGTAATTCTTATCGAATCGGTTTTAGAACAGCCATCAGCATTGAATACAGTTACATAATATTTTGTAGAAGCCAGCGGTGTCGCAACAGGATTTGAAATGTTGGCATTATCCAAGCCAGCGGTTGGCGACCATGAATATGTTGATCCCCCTGCCGCAAATATTTTTACAGGAGAGGTTCCGCACAAGCTTGTATCGGCACTTTTGGTCAGGTTAAGAATAGATGTGGTTACCACTTTTAAGACACTGTCTTTGCAGCCGTTAATGTCAGTGGCAACAAGTTTTAGATTATGTGAGCCAGCAGTTGCATAAGTATGCGTAACGTTTTGTGCATTGCTGGTGCTGCCGTCTCCGAATGACCATTGCCAATTATTGATTGGAGAAGTTTGAACAAAAGGCAGGCCATTGAGTTCAAAAATATTGCAATCATGCAGAGCTTCTTTAATTCTTACAGAATCGATATTGGGTTTGAACAAAGTAGTTGCTACAGGAATTTTTAAATTAAAAACATCGATGCCGTCCTGGCCGGGAGTAGTTCCGTATGCATTATTGGCATCCGCAATAATGACCCCATTTTTACCACCATTTTTTATTACGGTAATATTTGGAGAGATCGATGCGCTATTAATCCAAAAAACTCCACCACCGCCACCACCGCCAGGCCCAATTCTGGAAGCATTGGGTAAATAAAAAATTACCAGGTCGCCGCCTTTTCCTCCGCTTACATCCACAGTTATGTTGTTGGTTATAGTTGTACTTTCAATCAGGACGCTTCCACCGCCGCCTCCGCCGCCATTAGCATCATGGCAAAGATCAATGGGAGACAAAGCGCAGTTAATTATGTCAGCACCTCTGGCAACTATTTTATTATTGGCTGAAATTATTTTTGGGGATTTAATGATAACAATTCCTCCGCCGTTTGCACCATTCATATCGGAGCCGCCCGCATTGTCCGTGTGTCCGGAGCCGCCACCACCACCAAGAAAAATTTTATTGGAAACATTGTTATATGGCAAGTTGTTCCCTCCTGTACCGCGGTTGTCTATTGCGTTCCCGCAGGCGTCCAGTTGATAACCTCCGTATCCGCCCGCCCCGCCATTTGAGCCGCCACCACCGCCGGAATTGTGTCCATTACCGCCTCCGCCTCCGTTGGCATTGGACCCCTTTCCCCAGGCCAAAGCCGAACTAATATCACTGATCGATTCGCCTTTTGCTGCTGCACCCTGGGTATTCGCAGGATAATAAAATTCGTTATAATTACAATACAAAGCAGTGGTTTTTGGATTAGGGCTATTACCTCCTTTAAATCCTCTGCCAGTTACATCAATGTCTGCTGACAGATTAATTCCGTCTCTTGCATTTAGCACAAGTACGCCGCCCTTGCTTCCGTCCCATGGTAAGCAGGTAAGGGTTGAAGTAATATTTGCTGTTGTATAATAGGGTACTCTTATTAATTGAACTTTGCCATCAGGGATATCATAATTTCTTTCCAAAACATTTAATAATGAAAGTCTATTCCCGTTCTTTCCTTTAATAATATTAAATTCATAATTACCCGAATTTTTATAGTCTGTTACAGTTCCAAAAACCGAGGTATTGCTTGAATTGGTTGAAGCACCTTTCATTTGGATTATTACGACCGTATCACCGGGATTATATTTTGAAGCATCTTTTACGATTAGTTCATTGTTGCAAATATTGAGGCTTGATACTTCAGTATAATCATTAATAATAATAGTACTAGTTAAAGGCTTAATGTTACAAGAATCAGCAATAAAATTGCAAGTAGGAAGTTGCTGACTGATAGACGCATTTCCAGCTAAAGTGCCGTTCCAGCTTGGGTTTCCTTGTTTATTTATCAAGTTATCAAAAGTATAGTAAGCTAACAATCCTGATTGAGTCGTTGGGCTAGGCAGCGAAGTGTTTATGTATGCTTTAATCTCAGCCGCAGTTCTTGCAATATTCCAAATCCGCACTTCATTGATGTAACCAAAAAATTGCTGGTTCCACCATTGGTAGGCATAATAACCTATTCTTGTATCCCGATCATTTTGAATTAAGTTTCCTGTTGCAGCAATTTCACTCATTAAGAATCCATTTCTGTAAAACCGTAGATATTTGCCATCATATACCATTGCCACATGATAAATTCTATTATTTTCTACTTTACAAATGCCTGCGGTTTCATAAAATCCATTTGTTGTTGTGATGCTGCAATTGTCCGGTCGCAATAAATAATTATCATCACTGGGATCTGTATGTTTAGACACGATATCGCCAGTTCCAAAAACAGGATTTACCGCTGTTTGATAGATGGTAGCCTCTACAGTAATTTGGTTTCCGGCGACATTTAGTTTGCCAATATTTACTGCTGAAATATAATTTGGAGTGGCAAGCCAATTATCACAATTTTGACCAAAGGAAAAATTTGAAAATAAAATAAGAATGGAGCAGGTAATTTTCCTCATAAGCTTGGTTCAAATCAGTATATAATCTAATTTGAAACAAGGTAGCTGTTTTTCTTAAATATCACAAAACCCGGTATAATTATAAGGAGTATAAGATTTTAATTCCTTTTTTATAGCAGCATTTATTTTTAGTGAGTCGATAAATTGATGCAAGCTGTGTTTGGTGATCTTTTCGTTGCTGCGGGTAAGATTTTTTAAAGCCTCATACGGACTGGGATAATTTTCCCTTCTTAAAATTGTTTGAATCGCTTCAGCGACTACCGCCCAGTTATCCTCGAGATCTGCATTTATCTTTTCAGGATTAAGTATTAGTTTTTTAAGACCTTTTGATGCAGAGTTGATGGCGAGAAATGTATGTGCTATTGGTACACCAATATTCCTGATTACGGTTGAATCGGTTAAATCTCTTTGCAGACGCGATATCGGTAGCTTGGCAGAAAGATGTTCTAATAATGCGTTGGCGATCCCCAGGTTCCCTTCCGCATTTTCAAAATCAATTGGGTTCACTTTATGCGGCATGGCGCTGCTGCCCACTTCATTTTTTTTGATGGTTTGCTTAAAATAATCCATGCTGATATAAGTCCACACATCACGGCAGAGATCAATGAGAATGGTATTGATCCTTTTAATGTTGTCAAAATGAGCGGCCAGTAAATCATAATGCTCTATTTGTGTAGTGTACTGCTGACGCTGGATATGAAGTTTCGTTTCAAGAAACTTATTAGCAAACTCATGCCATTTTACTTTTGGAAAAGCGGCATAATGCGCATTGAAATTCCCTGTAGCCCCACCGAATTTTCCGGTGAAAGGAATATAGCTGAATTGCTGAATTTGATTGTCCAGTCTTTCTACAAAAACCATTATTTCCTTGCCTAATTTTGTAGGAGAAGCAGGCTGGCCATGAGTTTTGGCGAGCATCGGCACATCTTTCCATTTTTTTGCAAGTTGAGTTAGCTCATGCTGCAGGTTAATAACAGCGGGCAAATAGTCGTGCTCTATGGCGTCTTTCCACAAAAGCGGAAGGGCCGTATTGTTGATATCCTGCGAGGTTAATCCAAAATGAATCCATTCCTGCAGGTCTTCGCCGCCGGCTGATTTTAATTTTCCCTTTAAAAAATACTCCACGGCTTTTACATCGTGGTTGGTGATTTTTTCCGTAGCCTTTATAGTTTCCGCATCTTCAATTGAAAAATCTTTTTCAATATTCTGCAATTGCTTTTTTAATTGCGGCGTGATCTTAAAAAATTTTCTTTCTGCCAGGAACAGAAAATATTCCACTTCTACTTTTACCCGGTATTTTATTAATGCAAATTCAGAAAAATAATTATCCAAATGCTCAAGTTGGTTACGGTAACGTCCGTCAATTGGAGAAATAGCAGTTAAAGGTTGAAGTTGCATGTATTATCTTGTTAAAAGTCTTGTTATAGTTGTCGAAACAGGCATTAAGCCTTGGGCCTTTGGCATTGGGCTTTCAGCCTTGTGCCTTAAATTTGCGCCAAAATTAAAGTAATCTGTGCAAACAAAAATAAGAGTTGGGGCCGTTAGTTATTTAAATACTAAACCATTGATCTATGGGTTTGAAAAGGGAATGATGAAAAATGAAATCGATCTTTTGATTGATTATCCTTCAAAAGTTGCTGCGATGCTTTTGGAAAATAAAATTGATGTTGGGCTGGTACCGGTAGCAGTAATTCCTAAAATGAAAGAATTTCATATCATTTCAGATTATTGTATCGGGTGCGATGGCGAAGTGGCAAGTGTTTGTCTTTTTAGCGAAGTTCCGTTGGAAAAGGTAGAGAAGGTATTACTCGATTATCAAAGCAGAAGTTCTGTGGCGCTGCTCAAAGTTTTGATTAAAGAGTATTGGAAAATAGATGTGGTTTTTGAAGAAACATCGGGCGATTACCAATCAAAAATATCAGGAACAACAGCAGCGCTCGTCATTGGGGATCGCGCTTTGCAGCAAAGAAAAATTTCTCCGTTCATTTATGATCTGGGATTGGAATGGAAAAAGTTTACCGGTTTGTCTTTTGTGTTTGCCGCCTGGATCAGCAATAAGAAATTAGGAGATGATTTTATTGACTCGTTCAACGAGGCAAATTCATTTGGATTAAATAAAATTGAGGAAGTGGTGAAGCGCCAATCCTTATGACACGTTTGATCTGCATCATTATTATACAGATTGCATCGGCTTTAAATTGGATGACGCTAAGAAGGAAGGATTGAATTTGTTTTTAGAAAAGAACACCAATCAGCCTTTGTTTTTAAAGCAAAAAATATTCAGTTGAACATCATATTCTCCTGATGTTTTTTTAGGCAAAAAAGGTTGATCGTAAACAGAAGCAGCTTCTTTGATATAGAATTTAAATCCTGCTTTATTGATGATCTCAAAGATGTCAACTAACTCGTTATTCTGAGCAAAGCTTCCGTGATATTCGATAAACATATTGCTCACAAAGCCCAGGTTGTCGGCTATATCTTTTAAGACTTTATATTCTGCACCCTCAATATCCAGTTTCAAAAAATCTACTTTTTGGGTTATATAGTCCTTTAATCTCGTCGCTTTTACAGTAACCGTATTGTCCGAAGAACCTTCTCCAATCTTACTTCCCATGTTGCCTTCCTGGATAAAATGCAGCGATGTATTTTCGTTCCATACTGCTTCGTTTTTCGCTTCTATATTTTTGAGTTCATGAGATTGAATGTTCTTTTTCAGAAGACCAAAATTTTCCCCATCCGGTTCAAAACAAACGATGCGCGCTGACGGACAAATATTTTTCAGATAAATTACACTTAGTCCAATATGTGCGCCGCAATCAAGTATAAAAGCGTTTTCCGGAAGTTGCTGGTGGTAAATATCATCTAAGAAAATTTCCCGTAACCCATGAAGATATTCAGGCCCACCATGAAAAAAAGTTTTGTGGCGAAGTAATTGGTGCGAATGAATTTTATTTGCCGGGAGATGCTTTAGGTATTTTAAAGAAAACCAATTTAGATTGACTTTTTTGTACGGATTATTCAATAAGGACGTGGCTTTCGATGTTATACCCGCCGAAATGTTTTTAATAAAAGATTTGTTTTCCATTGAATTTATTTGGCTAAAAAGTTAATTAGATTCCTCCAGTTGAATCCAGTTATCGGGATAAATGTCTTTAAAATATCTGTTTACCATGAAATTTTTCGGAACAATCACAATTTTATTTTCATTTTTATTTAGCCACGCTGACCACCAGCTGAACGAGCCGTTAGAATTAATATGGTGTTCGCAATTTGAAATTAGAAACATGTCTTTCCAGCTATTGTCAGAAAAATTAATATTAATCACAGTGAAATCAGGACTATTAAAATTCTCTGTGACCCACGTATTATCATTCGTAAAAAAAAAGAAATGCGGATATTTCAACAAGAGACCTGATTTTCTCGATAGCTGCAAGAAAATACTCCCTTGAGCATACTGCTCCAAATTTTTTATAGTTATTGGCATCCAAAAAATCACCTCTTCTTATATGAACAGATACGCTCGTAGTATTTTTTATTTTGGAAATGACTTCAAGGTTTTGCGGATCTATCTTGTCCGTATTAAATTGAAACACTTTTTGAATCGTGCCTTTTATGTCAGAAAAGTACTTTTCAGAATGCCATCCGCCAACATAAAATTTTATACCGCGTGAAGATTTTAAATAGTCCGGATTAAAATTATAATCATCATTTTCATTCAACAATCTGTTATGCCGCTAAATTTAAAAGTCTTATAAATGGTTTCGAAATAAAGCCCAATTTTTCATAACTCAGCGTTATATAAATCAAATACAACAATTTATTAAATAAAGAATCGTGATATTTAATGCCGAAAACTTTCCCGAGTTCAAAGCCATTATGAATATTTTTTGATTTTTTTGAAAATAGAAATCTTGTTGATTTGGAAATTTTTTTCTTCTCCAGATAAAATGCATACTGCGACATTTGATTACCCAAACCATTGAAAATAATAACCACATCCATAGATAATTTTTAATAAAAATATTCTTGCAATATAAATTTTAAATACGTTACCAAGCACACGATGTTCTGCCGACTTAACTTTTTTGCCGGTAAAAATAATTAATTAAGAAAGGGATCATCTTTTTTGTTTTTTATAGAAGAAACGATTTTATTTTTGATTTAAAATGTTATTATGTCAAATGTGTTGTTGAATCTTACTAGTGGAGTTATCCATAGATTAAAAAAAATGTTTTACCGCCCATATAGTACTTTTAATATCGGCTGGGCGAAGGAGAAAATTTTAAAACATCAGACCGACGATACAACTTTAAAATACCATCTGTATAAAAATAAATATAAAGTGGCATTTAGAGATGCTCCTACCTTTCTTATGTCAATAGAAGAATTATTTATTAATGAATTTTATAAATTCAGAACAACTAACGGCAGGCCGAAAATAATAGATTGTGGATCCTACATAGGCACAAGCATACTCTATTTTAAGGTCAATTATCCAAATGCTATCGTAACCGGGTTTGAACCAGACAATTCAAATTATTCAATTTTAAAGCAAAACCTTGATAGCTGGAATTTTCCTGACACTAATGTTATTAATGCTGCAATTTGGACGAGTAATGGAAATATTTCTTTTAATTCTGCCGGCAATATGTCAAGCAGAATTGAGGGTGACGGAAACTTAGGTAACGATAATAAAAATAGCGTTAGATGTGTGAGACTAAACGATCTTTTAAATGAAGAGATCGATTTTTTGAAGATAGATATTGAAGGTGCTGAATTGCCGGTATTAAGAGATTGTTCCGATAATTTGAAAAATGTAAAAAATCTTTTTGTCGAATATCATGGCAAATATGATGAGATGTTTAATTTGAATGAAATTCTGGAAATCCTGGTGCGAAATAATTTTAAATATTACATTAAAGAGGGAAATATTGTTTACGCAAAACCATTTTGGGATAAAGAGAAAATTGGCGATTACGATATGTTGCTAAACATATTCGCGTTCCGTGAATAATCTTCGCTTAAAGCTCAGAATGAAATGTCTTTAAATTTCTTTCTTTTTATAAACAATGTCATAATATTTTCCACCGGAGGGATGGGTAGCAAACTGATGCCGGGAAAATTCTACAAATCCATGTTGATTAAGGAACAATTGCAAATCGCTTAATTGGCAGCAATCCTTATAAGATTCGAAATCGGGCACTTCCGTTTTGATGTATGCAAAATTCTGAAGGATAGGGAGCGCTCCCTTAAGAACTAACAATTCGGATCCTTGCGTGTCCATAACCAACATGTCATATTCGGCCACATTAATATTGTTATCGTTCATTAAGGATGATAATGTCTTGCTATATAGTTTGATTGTTTTTTTGAAAGAAACATCCGGCCATATATCCTGATGGAGATTTAATTCTAAAATTGATGAAGACGCGCCATTATTATTAGCAAGATGAAATTCATACTCTGCATTGTCAACATCCGTCACCAGTGCCTTGATCGCAATCTGTTTTTGAACGCCGTTAAGATTGGCTTTTAGTGAGTCAAATACTTCCGGAATTGGTTCAATCCAAATAACGGATAATCCATGTTTTGCATAAAGTTGAATCTCCTGCCCGGTATTGGCTCCAACGTGTACTATTCCCCTTATTTTTTTAAGAAGCCTGTCAGGATTTTTTCTAAATAAAGATTTTATTCTTCGAATGACCGCTTTGCCGGGAGAATTAGTACGGCTATTTGTTTGACTCATGGATTCAATAATCTGATTTTCGTCTAAATTAGCAAAATTGTGAAACTTAGTATGTGCCAATCCAATCTTTAGTTCCTAACGTCTTAAAAAATTTGAGTGAAAGAAATTTTTTATACAAATCTTTGTAATTAAAATTCAGCGTAATTAATAATAGCAATGAATCCACCATTAATTTCCATTTGTATTCCTGCATATAAGCGTATTGATTACCTGCAAAAACTTCTTCAGTCAATATCAATCCAAAGCTTTAAGGATTTTGAGGTGATTATTACAGACGACAGCCGGGATGATTCGGTTGAAATATTTTTGAAGAATTTTACCGGAATTTCGCATATTCATTATTTTAAAAATCAACAAGTATTAGGAACACCGGAAAACTGGAATGAATCTATTCGCAAGGCCTGCGGTACGTGGATAAAATTAATGCATGATGATGATTGGTTTGCTGATGAAAATTCATTGCAGAAATTTTATGCGGCTACAAAAGCTCATCCCAATTGCTCATTTTTCTTTTCAGCTTATAATAACGTTTTTGATAATAAAAGAAATCCGGAAGCGGTGCGACTGAACGGTATTGGTTATTTTATGCTAAAGCGAAGTCCGCTTAATCTTTTTAAAAAACAATATGTAGGCAATCCAAGTTGCACGTTAGTAAGAAAAGATGTGGGATTATTTTATGATTCCAATTTTAAATGGGTGGTAGATTTCGAATATTACATCAGGGTTTTAAAAAAAGTAAAGAGCTTTTTTTATATAGACGAAGTTTTAGTTAATGTCGGTGTAAATGAAGACCAGGTAACAAAATATACTTTCCGAAATCCTGAAGTTGAGATTCCTGAAAATCATTTACTGATCGAAAAAACCGGCTTTGATATTTTGAGAAATCCATTTGTGTACGATCACTACTGGCGCTTGTACAGAAACCTTCAGATAAGAGATGAATCAATGGTAAAAAGATATTATGGTACATCGTTGCACCCCTTGTTAAAACAAATGATTCATTTTCAAAAAAGAATACCACGTGGCTTTCTGAAAAATGGATTGGTTTCAAAGATATTGATGTCGGGAAATTATTTCGTAAGTCTTTTTAGAAAAGTTTGAAGATGACTATTTTTTCTATCCTGCTTTCTTAAGTGAGAAATAAAACATCAATTTCTACATTTTGGCTTATCTGAATATTACCCTGGAATAATTCTCACAAAAAGTTTTTCCACCAAAATGTTGCTCTGCGTATAAGCGGCTTTTTTCGCCGACTTCTTTTAATAAATTTTTGTTGCTGGCAAGATTGGTCAATATCAATATTCCGTCATCCACTATCTTACTTTCATCACTATCGTTTTTAATTAAAAAGCCATTTTCTCCATCGGTGATATAATCGGGAATGCCATCAACTGCTGTTGAAACTACTACTTTTCCATGCGCCATCATTTCCATAACGGCAATTGGCAATCCTTCATAGGCTGATGTTAACAACAGCACATCCGAGTTGCTATAAATCGCTTCCATCTTATTTCTATCTTTTATGTTTCCATAAAAAGTACAATATGGATAGCTGGCTATGTCAATTACTTTTTCAACATCGCCAACAAAAGAAAAATGAATGTTCGTTTTCATTTCATCCATTTTTTTTGCGATGGCTGCAATGAGATGCACTCTCTTCTGTGGTGCGCCTCTTCCAATAAAAACCACTTCTAAAGTTTCATTCATCTTTTGTGAATGCGCAGGAATATTCACCTTGTTGTCTATAAAAAATAATCTTGAAAAATATTCTGCAGACAGATTATTTGCTTTATATAAATTCTCAGCATCTCTTTTAAGTTTTGCGGTACTGAAAATTCTTGCATCCAGGTATTTAATAAATGCCTGCGTATAATTGAACCATGTATTCAGGTGACAGATATCTATTCGCTTCGCATCTTTTTTTATATGAGGAAGCACTTTGTAAAAAAATAAACTTTCGCCGCCAAGCACAATTGGATTGTCTGTTTTATTGATCCAGGAAGAAATAACGCCCCGGTAAAAAAAATTGACAAAATGGTACAATTTATTGTCAACATATTTGTGCAGATCAATCGTAGTAACTCCTTCCATATCAAAGAAGGGAAGAAACTCATTGTTCTTTGGTTTCTTTGAAAAAATAACCAGCGGCGATTGATCAGCAAAGCAGGAACATAGATCGATATTGACCTGTATGGAACCTCCGATATCTGCAGACGGAGAAAAGATAAAAATTTTATGCTGCTTTTTTAACCTGAAAAAAGGAGACATCATTTTTCCGAGAAGCACAAACGGATACATGAGAACCAATTCTAAATTTCGTTTAAGGATGGCTGTCCGGTAGGTCACTTTGAATGATAATATTTTTTTAATAATGAAGTAAGATAATCATCATTGAAATCAATGTGCAGCTTTTTAATGATAGGCTCAATTGATAGAAATGTCAATATCGTAATTATCTCCTTTTTCAATTTCATTACAGATCGCTTTTTTATGAAGATGCTTTTCGATGCAACTGATAATAAACGGAACTGAATAATTTTGAGGATTGGCAATATTTATGGTGTATTTGATAGTTTTTCTTCCTGCAAAATGTGATCAGCAATTGTATACATGTCATCAACGCCAATAATATTCCGGTAAGCATTTTTCCAAACGGTCAACGGGTTGTTTTGAAGAATATTAAAAATAAAATAGTTGAGAAGTGTATATGGATTATTGGATACACCGGCAAGATTGGAAATCCTGAAGAGGTAATAGCTTTTTACATTTTGTTCAATAAATTTTTCAATTGCCTTTTTATGAATTACATAAGGCGCCCTTTGCAGATCTTCATCTTCAACACTGCACGTGCTGAAATAAACCAAAACTTTACCAGGATTCTCTTTTGATCGTTTTATCAAGTAATTCAAATTCTCTTTGAAAATTTACCGCTTCTGTATCTTTTGAATTGGAAACTCCCGATGCGAAAATGATTTTGCCTTCATCATTTTTATAATTGAAAAACCTGTTTGCGATCATTCCGTTTCCAATAACCATAGAATTTATTTTTCCCAGAAATATTTATTAGTGAAGAACATTTAGTCAACAATTTAAATTTTCTTGTTTAAAAATTACAACACATGCGCGTTGGGCTTTTTGTTTTTATTCGTAACATAAAACACGATTGTTCCAAGAATTACAAGAATCACCAACAGGCTTGCCACAATGCTTATCGTTCGCCCGGTGGTGAAAGATTTAGGTTCAAACCTGAATTCGATTGAATGATCGCCGGCGGGAATATACATGCCGCGCAAAACGTAATTGGTCTTAATATAATCAGCTTTTTGCCCATCGATGTAGGCGTTCCATCCCAGTGGATAATACACTTCGCTGAACACCGCAAACTGCGGAGTGGCGCTGTGAAAAGTATAATCTATTTTATCATTCAGATTTTCCTTCAATTTGATATATGCTGAAGAATCCGGAACAGGAGATTGTTTTACCTGCGCTTTGAATTTATTTTCTACCACCGCCGTATCTTTCAAATCGGTATTATCCAACGCTGCCATCTCTTCATTTGCATCCGCTACATATTTGATGCCTTTGGCGAGCCAGGCATTTCCAAAAGCGCCCTGATTTAATTGAGCCATTGGCTTGCCTGTTTGTGGATTTTGAGTGATAAAATATTTAGTGTTCAGCATATCGAACACCTGCATATTTCCTTTACTTAATTGATTGGCGATAATGTCATTATAGAGATCCAGTTTTGCCGGATGATAGCCGCCAACGGAGTTGTGATGGAACGATGTAGACGCATCATTAAATACATCCACCGTTTGGTTGAACACCCTGAAGTTTGCATGATCAGGATCTTTCAATATTTGCCGGTCCGCTTCCGTTGGTATAAACGAAGATTCAAAATCGGCTTCATCAACAAATTTTTCGTTGTTTAAATAACGTTGCGCAACGCCAAGCAAATCATAACCGGAAAGTAAAATCATTCCGGCAATAAGTATGGATGGAGATATTTTCTTTTTAATAAATAAACCCATTAACGTTAGGGCCAATGCAATTAAGATGAATGATCTTAACAGGTCGCTGCCCATTAATGATTTCCTGTCGGCGCGTAATGCACCTGTTATATTTCTGCTAATGTCTTCGGCCTGTTGCTCAAGCTGAGGCGGAGCCTGCTGTCCTTGCGGAACCTGGTGTAGTACATTTTGTTTGATATTTTCTTTTAAATTCTTATCGCCTGGTCCTGTAAAGGAGGCACTCATATAAAAGGCGGCAAGAAGCACTAAAATCGCCCCTGAAATAATCGCCGTTAATTTAAGCTTTTTCCATGCGGCTTCCTTATCAAAATCGTGATAAATCAATTTGCTTAATGCAAGAACGCCAACCAACGGGAAACATAGTTGCGGAATTACCAACGCCATGGTGGGTGCGCGAAATTTGCTATAGAAGGGAAGATAGTCGAATAAAAAATAATTGAAACCCTTTAAATTGGCGCCCCACGCGAGCAAAACTCCAAACACGCTTGCGGCGAGCAGCCACCATTTGTGCCATGTTTTTAAATAAACCATCCCAAAAATAAACAACAGGCAAACTATGGCTCCGAGGTAAACAGGGCCCGATGTAATCGGTTGATCGCCCCAGTAAGAATATCCGTTTTCATATTGAATGGCCTGGTCTTCAGGAACTCCCAATTCAGAAAACTTATCAGTGAATTTAGTTGGAGCGCTGTATTCATCGCCCCCGTTGCTGCCGCCATACATGCCGGGCACCATGAAGATAAATGTTTCACCAAAACCAAGGCTATAGCGAAATGCGTAATCTTTATCCAGGCCGCCTTTTGTTTTAATATCTTTTGCGCCGGTGGTAAGCTCAGAGCGTCCGCCACGCATACTTTCTTTTGCGTATTCGTAAGTAGGCATCATGGTTACCGCACTGCAGGCCAGCCCGATTACTCCTGCTATAAGCCCGAGGGCAGCGCCTTTCAGCGCAGCGGCCAATTGTTTTTCTTTATAACTTTTTATGATAAATGCGATACTCAAAATGGCGGCTATCAACAAAGTATAATAAACGATCTGCACATGGTTTTGCATAATTAATAACGCCGAGAACAACGACGTTACTGCAAAGCCGGCCCAATATTTTCTTTGAAAAAGCAGCAACAAGCCTGCTAACACGGCGGGGGCATAACCGATTGAAATCATTTGTGTATTGTGGCCAACGGCAATAATTACCGGATCAAAAGTAGAGTAGGCATAGGCCAATCCGCCCATAATACTTACCCACGGGTTAGCGCCTGCTACCACGCATAAAAAGTAAAAACAGATACATGCTAAAAAGAAAAAACTTATTGGAACCGGAAGGCCAAGTGTTATGATAGATTGAACATATCCTACGGAAATTTTAGTTTGAGAATCCAGCGCGATCTGGTACGCAGGCATGCCGCTAAACATGCTATTGGTCCATAATGGATAATGGCCGTATTTTTCCCTGAACTCCGCTGATTGCTGGCTCATGCCGCGCCAGCCGGCAATGTCATGCTGGCTTACCACTTTTCCTTCTAATGCTGGCTTGCAATAAACAACGGCGACAATCAAAAAAATAACAACGGCGACGATGTGCGGAATGAGCTTTTTAAAATTGATATTCTTCATGAAACGGAATTTCTTTTTTGAGTAGCAAAGTAAAGAATTACAATTGATAAATGGCTACCGGTGGATGTATTTCAAATTATCGCCTGCTGGCTGTGCACGAGCCGCGGCTGTGGATGAAGATGATACATTGCTTTTTGCATCATTTCATTGAAACCTTATTTATTAATTGAAGCGCCTTTCAATCATTATTAATATGCTTACAAAAAGTGAAAAATCTACTTTTTGGCTTATGTCGGCCTTCATAAAACGCCGGGCTTTTTAAACGGTGAACTCTAAACATTATCTTCGCATACCTTTGAAAAAAATAAAAAGTGCTTATGTTGAAAGAAATTAATGAAGCCGTTGATTTTATTAAATCGAAATACAATTCTACGCCCGGCGTAGGAATTGTTTTGGGCAGCGGACTTGGCAGTTTTACAGGAGAAATTGATGTTGAACTGGAAATTTCTTATGCTGATATTCCACATTTTCCGGTAAGCACCGTAGAAGGCCACAGCGGCAAATTAATTTTTGGAAACCTTTCAGGAAAGAAAGTAGTGGCAATGGCCGGCCGCTTTCATTATTATGAAGGTTATTCAACAACTGAAGTAGTTTTTCCAATACGCGTTTTAAAATTTTTAGGAATAGAAACACTCATCATCAGTAATGCCGCCGGCGGAATTAATACCACCTTTAAAGTGGGCGATCTTATGATCATTAAAGACCACATCAGCCTGCTTACGCTCAATCCACTCATCGGGCGCAATGAAGATTGCTTTGGGCCAAGGTTTCCTGACATGAGCGAGCCCTACAAACATTACCTGATCGCCAAAGCAAAAAAAATTGCCGGCGACAATAAGATCGAATTAAAAGAAGGCGTTTATGCAGGCGTTACCGGTCCCACTTTTGAAACCAGGTCTGAATATAAAATGTTGAATATTTTGGGCGGCGATGCAGTGGGAATGAGCACCGTTCAGGAAGTAATCGCCGCAGCGCATATGGGCTTACCCGTTTTTGCAATGAGTGTTATTACAGACATCGGCATCAGGGAAGAAGAAAATACCATTACCCACGAGGAGGTTTTACAGGCCGCCAAAGACGCAGAGCCAAAGATGACCTTGATATTTAAACAACTGATTGCAGAGTTATAAGATTTACCTGAATGCCAATTTCTCAAACAATATTTAAAAATAAAAAACTGGTTATCAAGCCGGCGATGATCGTGATCTTAGTGTTGTGCGCCCATTTTTCTTATGCGCAAATTCCAAGATTGCCCGGAGGATTTTCAAGAATAACCGGCGGCGCCTCGCAGGGAAAAACAGATACCATCGGTTTTCAGCACAGGAACGATCTTGCAGATTCTATCACCATCTCTTATCGCTATCTTGAATCTTTAAGAAGCAATTCTCTCGATTCTTCCATCAATGATTTTGGCGAAGTTTTTAGCGTTCCGGCAAATTATGTAACGCTGGGAAATAATGGCAATGCTGCATTTCCAATTCTATTTACTCCATTGCTCAAACCCGGTTGGGACGCAGGGTTCCATGCGTTTGACCTGTATAAATTTACCATCGAAAATACAAGGTTTTATAAAACAACGCGCCCCTTTACGCAACTCAGCTATTTTTTAGCATCAGGCAAGGAGCAGGTGGTAAAAGTGATTCATACACAAAACATAAAACCCAATTGGAATGTGGGAATCAATTACCGCCTGATATCATCTCCGGGATTTTTTCTAACGCAAAACACCAACCACAATAACTACCGGTTTTTTAGTAATTACCAGGGCAAAAGAAAAAGATATGCTTCATCGCTTGTGCTGCTCGGAAATAAGTTTTCATCTTCCGAAAATGGCGGCATTCGAAGTGATTCTTTTATAAGCAATACGGACTATAAAAGGCGCCTGGCAGTTCCGGTAAACCTGGGAAGCGATTCGGGCCAGATTTTTAACGTCTTTTCAACCAAACTTTCTACCGGCAATCTTTACAGCGATTTTACCGCATTTTTCAGGCAGAGCTATGATTTTGGAATTAAGGGATTCGCTTATCATCAACGACAGTACCACAGAGTTTTTGTTTTATCCAAAATTCCGCATTCAGCATACCATTAATTTTACGAGCTCTTCTTACCAATTTAAGGACACCATTGCCAATTTAGGATTCGCACGAAAGGATTCCGCTATATATAAACAGTGGTACGATACGACATTGAATGTAGCTAACGGATTAAACTTTTCTGTAAAAGATGAATGGAAATTTGTTTCCAACGATTTTGTGATCAGACAATTTCCGGAAACAAAAAATCCCGGGCAATATATAGAAGCGGGCCTGCGGATCGAAAATTTTTCCGGCTATTTTTATTCGGGAAAAAGGAACTTTTATAATTTGGTATTACATGGCGAATACCGCAATAAAACCCGTAACCGAAAATGGGATGCCTTGCTGAACGGAGAGTTTTATGCTTCGGGGCTTAATGCTGCTGACTTCAATGTTTACGCCAGCTTAACGCGAACGCTCAATCAAAAGTTAGGCGATGTGCAGGTTTCGTTTCAAAATGTAAACCGGTCACCTTCTTATATTTATGAAGGCAATTCGTCGTTTAATTTTGGCAACCAGCTAAACACCAAAAAGGAAAATATTACCGTAATAACGGCAACTGCAGTAAACAGAAAATTTACTTTGATGGCGCGCAATATTTCTATTGCCAACTATACTTATTTTAAAAATTATTATCAAACAGACCAGTTTAACGGATTGGTAAATATTACCCAGTTTACGGCCTCTACAAAGAATAAAATTTCGAAGCATTTTAATCTTTACAGCGATTTTATTGTACAGCAAACCACCGGTAATAACCCGGTGCGGGTGCCGCTTTTTTACACACGTCAGCGATTGGCCTTTGAAGGAAATTTTTTCAAGAACCTCAATCTTAGTACCGGCCTTGATGTGCGTTATAACACACCGTATAAAGCCAACAATTATTCGCCTGTAATGGGTAAATTTTTTCCGCAGGATAGTATTACCATCAGCAATTTACCCCAGGTAAACGCGTTCTTTAATTTCAGGATAAAATCGTTTACCACGTTTATTACTATGGAAAATTTAAACACGCTGGATGTTGCGCACGGATTCGGATTTACCAATAATAGTTTTGCTGCACCCTTGTATCCAACGCCGGGATTGATAATAAGAGTTGGCGTGCAATGGGGATTTGTTAATTAAAACTCTTCGTGCGTATAGAGGTTACTTTTTGGATTATATTTATTTTTGAAAAAACACAAATATGAAATCACTTAAACTATTGATCACCTTTTTTCTTTCACTGTTTTTCTTTCAATTTTCGCAGGCACAAACTGCATTAAAATCAGAAACTATAACCGTCAACGGCAATTGCGGCATGTGTAAAAAAAATATTGAAAAAAGCGCATTGGAAGCAGGCGCAGCAACAGCCAACTGGGATAGAAAAACCAAATTTCTTAACGTTAGCTATGACCCAAACACCAGCAGTCCCGCAAAAATTCAGACTGCCGTAGCGGAAGCCGGATACGATACACAGGATGTTAAAGCCAGCGACAGCGCATATTTCAAGTTAGAAGAATGCTGCCAGTACGAGCGCAAAGAATTAAAAGCTCCCAAAAAAAATTAGGAAAAACTACTTTTTCGCTTTTATAAGAACCTAATCATGCTGGTCAATATCCGTTTTTTATTGGCGGTTTTTTTATACACGTGAAATACCTATCTGCATTATTCAAAAAATAAAAGTGTGGGCAACAGAATGGTCATAAGAAAAATAACTCCGGCCGATAATAAGGCTATGGCAGTCATCATCAGAAAATCATTAGAAGAATTTAACGCAGCAAAGCCAGGCACGGTTTACTTTGACGAAACCACAGACAACCTGAGTAAGGTTTTCGAAAATAAAAAGTCTGCCTATTATGTAATCGAGATAGGCCACGAAATAGCCGGTGGTGGTGGCTTTTACCCAACTGACGGATTGCCGGAAACTGTTTGCGAGCTGGTAAAAATGTATATCGCCAAAAAATTTCGTGGCAAAGGATGGGGAAAAATGCTGCTGCAAAAATGTATGGAGGAAGCGAAGAAAAAGGGCTTTCATAAAATGTATCTCGAGTCGATGCCCGAATTAGTGAATGCCATTTCAATGTATGAAAAAAGCGGCTTCAATCATATTCCCGCATCTTTAGGAAACAGCGGCCACACCGGTTGCGACGTTTGGATGATGAGAGACCTTTAGGAAAGCCAAAATGTAGTTTTTGCCATTTTATTTTAGCGGTTTCATTGTAATGATATAAGCCAAAATGTAGTTTTTTGCCATCTAAAATTGGCGGTTCAATTGTTAGGTATTCGCATCGTCATTTACAATTTTCTTTTCTATTCTTTTATCAGGCGTAAACCAAAGCAAGGCAACGCAGCTATACAATGCAAAGCTGATCATCGGCTCAAAAAATGAAATGATAATTCCTGCAGCGTAAACAACTACTGATATTTTTCCTTTGAAATCATTTCCGATAGAAGAAGCCAGCAAAGAGTCTTTTCCATGAATTTTTATCAGTGCATGAAGTAGAAAATAGTACGCCATGCCGGCCATAAATAAAACCAGTCCGTACAAGGCCATGGGCGCGGCGCTGAAGCGGTGTTCGCCCATCCAGGCAGTAACAAACGGCAACAGCGAAAGGCAAAAAAGAAGCAAGGTATTTCTCCACAATACTTTTCCGTTTACATGCTTTACCACCTGGAACATGTGATGATGATTGTTCCAGTAAATGGCTACGTAAAGAAAACTTAGCACATAGCTTATAAATTTTGGAATTATTGGTTTCAAATCAGAAAAAGAATTGCCTTCAGGCACACGCAATTCTAAAACCATAATGGTAATAATGATCGCAAAAACGCCATCACTAAATGCTTCTAATCTTCCTTTGCCCATAAAAATGATTGTACAGTAAAAGAAAAAAATCAGTTGGCTTTTATCAGTTCCACTTCGGCCACCGGGCTGAACAAAAACAAGCGCCTGGAGCTAACATCTTCGCACAGAAAGCGCTTTCTTACCCGGCTTCCTTTGCAGAACACGCGGCCATTCTTCACTTTAAAAAAGCTTTTTTCCGGCAATTCCTCCAGCAAAAATACACCAGGCTTATGCGGATCATATTTTCTTAAAACCCGCAATAAAGAATCTTCCGCACAGGAACTTGCGGCGGGATTTTTAAGCGTTTGTAAAAGTTCTTTTTCAATATCGGGTGGAAATATTTTTTTGGAAATAAAGCCTGCCAGAATATTCCCGAATTCATTTTTCCATTGAACGCCGTGCGCTGCAATTTTGTTTCCGTATTTTTCGTAAGCGAGCAAATGGCCCAGCTCATGCAACAAAGTAATGAGGAACGAATATTTATTTAGATTTCCATTTACGCTGATGCGGTGATTGCGGTTTAAATGCCGGTTGCGGTAATCGCCTAAAACGGTTTGCCGCTCCCGCGTAATGGTGAGGTGTACTTTATGCTGGATAATGTAAGCTGACCACGCCATCAAAAGAGCCATCGGGTAAATAAGCTTTTAACGCGTCTAAAGGAGATTCTGTTTTAGCCATTGGGTTTTTTACGCGCAATTTTCATTAACTGAATTACTTCTACAGAAGTGTATAATAAATAAATCGTCATAGATACAAAAAGTGCGGGCTTATTTACGTTTCCACCTGTTACAAAAACATAAATGAGCACGGCGCCAACAATCACGAACATCTTCATTAAAAGAGATGAATAGATTCCCCGGATAAAGGCGTTGATATTGGCAGAAGCCGTTCCTTTTGTCTGAACAAAAAAGGCAAAGGCGCTTAACAGGAACAAAATAACATTGGCCACAAAAATGAAATTGAGCTGAAATCCATTTTTGGCCAAAAAGCCTTTGCTTACCAGGAGGAACAAATTAATCAACACAAAAAGTACTATTACGGGCACAAACTTTTTAACCAGCGAATCTTTCATTTTTTATCAGTTTCTTTAGCGATTTTTATAATTATACCAACAATTACCAGCAGCGGCAATAGCCACACGAGCAAAGGAAAGGAAATTTTTAACCAGGCTGTCTGCTTTTAAGCCGATAAATATCGCCAGCCCGATGCTTATCAAAAATTGAGCACCCATTCCGGCGTACCGCATTAATTGTTTGTTGCTTTCTTTTCTGCTGATCAAAATAAATATTTAAATTTTATCTGCGCCGTTTGGTTTTCTTTTTTGGAATGGCGCTGTTTTTATCCGGAGAAACTTTCAAGTGTGGCCGTATCTAACGGAACCATGTTTCCCTTTAATATTCTTTCCACCTCATCAATATATTGTTGCTTGATGATCAGGTTTCGCTCAATGGAATCTGCCTTTACTTTTAACACCTCCAACTCCTGCGTTTTAACGGCTGAGCCGTATCCGGGAATATATAATTTCAAAGGCGTAAATGCAATCAGCCCGATAATTAATCCAACCAAAACCACAAATAACATGCTCATTGCCACGTAAACGCTCCATCTTGTAAGCTTAAAGGCCACCACTTCCTCAAACGTATCCTCATTGAGTACTACAAGCCGGTAGCGGTTTCTTAGCCGCTTTAAAGAAGTGGTGCCTTTTGGCAAAGCCATAATATAATTTTAGGTTGTTAAAAATAATATAGTCGCTGCATTTGTTGGCATATTAGCTTAAAATAACCGTATTTTTAAAATATTTTTGCAGAAAGAAAGTTCTTATAAGTAAAAGGACTTTTTTTGCATATAAGCTTCTATAAAATTTGATATTCATGAACCGGCGGATCATTAAATTTCTCTCTGTCATATTGCTTTCTTGTCTCATATTGCCAACGGTTCATGCGCAATTAGGTAAAATTACTTTCGATTTAGAAAAAGATAAGCCCGAAAAATTTAAAACCAAAACACTTAAATCGGAAAAAACCGGGCAAAAAAAATTTACTATTCCCCGCCGGTTTGTGCAAAATACAGTAAGTCATTACAATTATTTTTTTAATGCCAACAACAAAATTAATGCGGTAATTGAAAGAGCGAGGCTGGCCAACAAGGATGATTATTCCGCTTTATTGCCTTTTTATGGTTTTTCGCTTTCCACAACTGCTGCACAAAGCACCGACCTGGATTCTGTGATTTACAAAGCCACCGCCGGCGTTTTACTTCACGATTTGCGCAGCGATTGGGTAGATAATTTATACCTGCTGATAGGAAAAGCTTATTATCTGCGCGGCGATTTTGATTCTGCATCGATGACGTTTCAATTCATCAATTACAACCTGTTTCCGCGAAAAAAGAAATCATCCGACGACCAGCTTATTGTTGGTTCTAACGACAATGGCAACAAAAGCGCCTTAAGTATTTCCAGCAAAGAAAACAGGAACATTATTGACAAAGCGTTTACACGGCCTCCAAGCCGCAACGATGCGTTGGTATGGCAGATCCGGTCGCTGATTGAAATGAATGAGTTTTCTGATGCCGCCGGTCTTATTAATACACTGCAAAACGATCCCCAGTTTCCGGAGCGCCTGCACACGTCGCTGGAAGAAATGCAAGGCTATTGGTTCTTCAAGCAGCAAGATGTATGACAGCGCTGTTGGGCATATTGAGAATTCATTGCCTAATGCGATCGATATGGCAGACAGGGCGCGTCGCGAATATCTGCTGGCGCAGCTTTATGAAATGAACAATAAGCAAGACACTGCATCCGATTATTACGACCGGGCCATAAAGCATACAACCGATCCGCTGATGGATATTTATGCGAATCTGAATAAAGCAAAAATGCTGAAAAGTTCCGATCCTGCAGAAATTGACAACAGCATTGCAAGGCTTTTGCGCATGGCAAAAAAAGATAAGTTTGAGCTTTACCGCGATATCATATTTAATTCCGCGGCAGAACTTGCCCTGGAAAAACCTGATACTACCGCAGCAGTTGCTTTTTTTAAAAAAAGTGTATCGTTTAATACGGATAATATCGCTTTTAAAAATAAAGGGTTTTTGAAGTTGGCGGAGATAAGCTATCACCAGAAAAATTACAAAGATGCTTATGCTTTTTATGATAGCCTGCAACTGAGTGATACCACGCTGGGCGATCTTACCAAAATCACCGCCAGGAAGCACGCATTGCAACAAGTGGTAAAGCATATTTATATTATTGAAAGAGAAGACAGCCTTCAGGCCATTGCGGCCTTATCACCAGCCGACAGAGATGTATTTTTAAAGAAATTATCAAAAAAATTACAGAAAGAGCGTGGCCTGAAAGATGAGGATGTAGATTATACCAATCCCGCATCCGCATTCTTCGATACAAGAAATCAATCGTCGGATATTTTTGGCAACAATAAGAATACCGGTGATTGGTATTTTTATAATACCACCGTAAAATCAAAAGGTTTTGAGGAATTTAAAAGAACCTGGGGGAAAAGGCAAAATACCGACAACTGGCGACGCAGCTCTAATGTAAGAGGAAATGCCATGGCGGTTACGGCGCCCGGCAACAGCCCTGATTCCGACCAGAACAATCCTGGTTTGGCCATAGGTGGCAACGATCCTTTAGATGCTGCACCCGGAAATAACGGCGGCAATGCAGACGTGGCAGTAGGGCCGTCGGTTCAACAAAATATTTCCGTCGAAGGCCTTTTAGCCAACGTGCCGCTGACCAAACCATTGATGGATTCTTCCAATAAAAAGGTTGCTGTTTCATTATTTCAATTAGGAAAAAATTACCAGGAGCTGTTGGAAGATTATTATGCCGCAATTGATACTTATTTAAAATCGCTAAAGCGGTTTCCGGATAGCCTGTACCAGGGAGAGCTATTTTTGAATCTTTCTTACTGTTATCGTAAAATTGGAAACCTGGCGCAGGCAGATTATTACAAAAACAAGCTGTTAAGCCAGTTTACAAAAAGTAAATTCACCCAATATGTGCTTCATCCGGAAAGTTTCAAGCCAACAAAACAAGATACAGCAGCTACCGGGCGCTACAACAATATCTACAACCTGTTTATAGAAGGAAATTTTGAACAGGCGCTGAAAGAGAAACAGGCAGCCGACAGTTTATTTGGCAACAGCTACTGGACGCCCCAGCTTTTATACATTCAATCAGTATATTATATCCGCCAGCACGATGATAGCACAGCAACGACTATATTAAACCAAATACTGGCCCAATTTCCGCATTCGCCCATACGGGAAAAAGCAGCAACGATGATCAGCGTTTTAGACCGCAGAGACAGTATTGTAAATTATCTCACTAACCTCAAAGTGGAGCGTGCAAAAGAAGATTCAGAAATTGTTGTTTTTGATGATACGAAGATCAGTAAGAACGTTTCTAAGCCGGCGAACAACCAAATTGTAAATCCGCAGGTGGCGCCGGTAACCGCCGGAAAAAGCTGTGGTAAACCCGGAAATGCAATTACCGAAGGCGATAAAAAATGCCACGTTCACGTTTGATCCGAATGTGCCGCAATATGTGGTAATGATACTTAACAAAGTAGACCCGGTTTATGCCAACGAAGCCAGGAATGCCTTTATAAGATACAACCGGGAAAAATATTATTCATTAAACATTGAGATTACCAAAGATACGTTGGATGCTGAGCGATCCTTATTGATTTTTTCCCAGTTTGAAAATGCAGATGCAGCGAATAAATACCGCGACAAGTTAAAGCTAAACGCACCTTCAGAAATATCCTGGATGCCGGCAGACAAATATTCATTTTATATTATTTCTGCTACCAACCTGCAATTACTTAAAGAAAACAAAAACTTGCAGAGCTATATTGATCTTTTGAACAAACAATACCCGGGAAAATTTTAAATTGAGCGCCGAAAGATGAGCAAAGTGTCAATCTTTCTTTCTTAAAGAAATAAAAATGCAACAGAAAAAAACAGTGAATAAAAAACAAGATAAAAATGCAAGGCCGAGTGTGAAGATTATGTGGGCGATGGTTTGGATTGGATTTGCGCTTTTTTTCCTGGTACTTGCTTCTGCCTATTTTGGAGTATTCGGAAAGCTGCCGTCGCTGCAGGAACTGGAAAATCCACAGGCCAACCTGGCCACCGAAATTTATGCAAACGATGGTACTACACTCATGGGGAAAATCTATGCTGAAAACCGTGTTTCCGTAGATTATAAAGATATTTCAAAGGGCGTGATAGATGCACTGATCTCTACAGAAGACATCAGGTTTTATGAACATTCCGGCATTGATCCGGTGGCCTTAGGCCGCGCTATTAAAGGATTGGGAAACCAGGGCGGTGGCAGCACCATCACGCAGCAACTCGCGAAAAATATTTTAGGCCAGGGCCGCGGCTCTGTAGTTAAAAGAGGAATTGATAAAATAAAAGAATGGATCGTTGCGCTAAAACTCGAAAAGAATTTTACCAAGCAGGAAATTATCGCGCTCTACCTTAACAGGGTTTCGTGGTTAAATGTTTATGGAATAAGAAATGCCGCACATGTATATTTCCAAAAGGAGCCGTCGGAGCTTAGCACTGACGAAGCAGCTTTATTGGTTGGAATGCTTAGCGGGCCCGGGCAATACGATCCGGTTCGCCATCCGGATGCTGCATTATCGAGAAGAAACCTGGTAATTGACAGGATGGTTACCAATGATATTTTAACTCCGTCTGCCGCCGCAATGTTCAAAAAAAGATCGTTGGGAATAAAGTATAAAAAGCTCAACGAAAACATGGGAATTGCGCCCTATTTCAGAACGGTGCTTACCAAAAAATTACTCGATTGGTGCAAAACACATAAAGATCCAAAAACAGGAAATAACTATGACCTGTATCGTGATGGCTTAAAAATTTACACCACCATCGACCCAAAAATGCAATTGTTTGCTGAAGAAGCCGTGGTAAAACACATGACGGCCATGCAAAAAAACTTCAACCGGCAATTGAGTAAAAATGTGTGGAAGGGCCAGGATGATATTTTAAACCGCGCCATGAGAGACAGCGAACGGTGGAAATATATGAAAGAAGGCGGCGCAACTGATCAGCAAATAGAAAAATCATTTCATGTGCCGGTGAGCATGAAAGTGTTTGCCTGGAATGCAAAGAGAGAAACGGATACCGTGATGACACCCATCGACTCGATCAAGTATTTCAAGCAAATGATGCAAACCGCTTTTTGTGCAATGGATCCTGTAACCGGCGAAGTAAAAGCGTGGGTTGGCGGTATCGATTTTAAATGGTTTAAGTTTGATCATGTAACTACCAATCGCCAGGTGGGTTCTACCTTTAAGCCAATCCTTTATACACTTGCCATCACTGATGCCGGACTTACGCCCGATAGCTACATCGGCGGAAAAGCAATTACACTCGCCAATAAAACCATTTCCGGCGCAGGCGGCACTATGGCTTATTGCCTTGCCAAATCTTTAAATTCTGCGGCATATGATTTAATGAGCCGTATCGGCCCAAAGAAGACTGCAGAGTTCGCGCATTTGTGCGGCATAAAAAGTAATATTCCGATAGTTCCGTCTATTGCACTCGGGTCGGCAGATATTCAACTGATAGAAATGTTGAGGGCTTATACCATGTTTCCCAACCGCGGATTTAATACCGAGCCAATATTTTTAAGTAAAATTGAAGACCGCAATGGAAACGTATTGGAATCATTTCAGCCGGAATCAAAACAGGTGATCAGCGAAGTGGATGCCTACACCATGTATAGAATGATGCAGGGCGTGGTTGATTTTGGAACCGGTCATGGCATGCGCGATAAATTTGGAATTCAAAGCGCCATGGGTGGAAAAACAGGAACTACCAACGACAATACCGATGGCTGGTTTATAGGCTACACGCCCCAGCTTCTGGCCGGCGCCTGGGTTGGTTGCGATGATCCGTTTTTGCATATCAGAAATGGATGGACTGCAGGTGGTAATGATATGGCCATGCCTGAATTTGCTTATTTTATGCAGAAAGTTTATGCAAATAAATCGCTGGGTATCGATCCGAAAGCGGAATTTGAAAAGCCTGCAGAGCTGAATAACGATCCAATTTATGCCGACCAAAACTTTGCTGCCATCGCACAAAAAGGAGAAGGAAGCGATTTTTCTGACGAAGGGTAATGGAGATGCCGGCGATTATGCCCCATCTGATGTGCCCGTTGAATCTGATTTTAAACACGAAGAACGCAAAAACCGCCGAGCCTCTCAAACAGGAGAGCAGACCCATCGGCCCTGTTAATTTTAACCCGGCAAAAAAAGATTCCGCTTCAAAGTTGGCCACCAAAAAGCCTGAAGAAAGAAATACAGAAAAAAAGCCGAATAAAAATGACGCCGCTTCAAAAGGACCAAAGCCTGGCACCGATTACTAACCTAGCTGTGTGATTTGAAAATGAGAGAAAATATCAAAACCACAACAAATGCTATTGCAATACCGATTGAAAAATATATAACGATTTTTCTTAGTGGCGTAATTCCTTGTTTTCTTAATTCCGGTGGTTCCACATTCTTGTCTTGATCATCCATGATATAAGTGATTTTGTAGATTTTAATAAATAATTATGCCAGAGAAGAAACTATTTAATAACCGGTTAATAACATCACCATCATTTAAAGCCAATTACTTTTAACGCTTATATAAAAACATCAGATGAAAAGAACAATTTTAAAAACCGTATTGATTGCCATTTTGCTTGGAAGCGCTTTTAGCCTCGCTTTTGCATGGGGTTCGTGGGGACATAAACACATTAGCCGATCAGCTGTTTTTGCGCTTCCTGAAAATATGAGGATATTTTACTACAATCATATCGATTACATTACCGAAAGTGCTGTGGTGCCGGATTTGCGCCGGCCGCTCATCGCTGATAAAAATGAAGCGCCACGCCATTTTGTGGATATTGAAGATTTCGGCAATGTAAAGCTGAACGATCTTCCCAAAACCACTAAGGAAGCTTTTGCCAAATATGATTCTGCTTTTTTAAACAAGACCGGAGTTTTGCCCTGGTATATCCAAAACATGACCGACCGGCTTACGGAAGCTTTTAAGAAAAAAAATAAATCCGAAATACTGTTTCTTTCCGGCGAGCTCGCCCATTATGTTGCCGACGCACACATGCCTTTGCATACTTCTTCCAATTACAATGGCCAGTTAACCAATCAAAAAGGAGTGCATGCTTTGTGGGAATCTACATTGCCGCAAATGTTTGGAGAAGCGTATAATTTTAAAACAGAGCCTGCCAAATATATTCCCGATGTTACCGCTGAAACCTGGAAGATAATCGCGCAATCGCATTCGCTGGTGGATACTCTTTTAGCGGTTGAAAAAACAGTGAGAAGCAAATTCAATGCTTCAAATATGTACAAGAAAGATAGCGCCGGCAACACCGTGTTGTCTTACAATGCACCCGTTTTCTCTGATGAATATGCTAAAGAATTTCATACGGCATTGGCTGGAATGGTGGAGAGCCAGTTGCGGTTGTCTATCTACGATGTTTCCTGCTTTTGGTATACAGCCTGGGTTAACGGCGGAAGTCCAAATCTTACCGTGCTCGACGACAGGCATCTTACCAAACAAAATCGTAAAAATTATAAGCGCGAGTTAAAGGCATGGCAAAAAGGAAAAGTGTTGAATCTTTCCGTGGAAAAAGAATAAGACTAAAATAAGAAGAATATAGTTGGATTTAAAGCGGACGGTTGCAAAGAAACGTGATAAACCAATCCGGATTTTTGTCAAAAGACACAATTTTGCCCGAATAAGGACAAATTAAACAAAACTATCAATTGATGAGTTAAAGATAACGAAGCGGATTTCGGCGCGAATTTTTAATGTAATTTTTAACGTTCATCCAAAAAGCAATAAACAAATAAAATACAACCGGAGAGCCAAGAGTTAGAAAAGAAATATAGATGAAATACCTTCTTATAACGGCGGTGGCAATACCTAATTTATCGCCTATCGCGGAGCAAACTCCAAACACCTGCCATTCTATGAAGTGTTTTATTTTATACATGTTACAAAATTAAAATTACACATCGGTCTTTGTAAAAAAAATTATCAAACGTTTTCTTAATTATTCAATTTTTTCCATTTCGGACGATGGCCATGCTGATGCACGCACATCGCACTCGTCGTGGATTGGCGATATCAAAAGCTTATTTCCCTTCAGCGAAATTTTATAAGTGGCTGTGTAAGTTATGTCGCACGGACTTTGGCCGTCGATTTTTACGATCGACATGGTATCGTTAGTGATTCGGTAAGACATTGATTCCAGCGAAGTCTGATCCGCGAATTGTACGATTAGCAGTATCCACTTTAAATTCCACGATCATCTTTGTAGGATCAGGAATATTAAAATATCCGCTCCATGAAGTATTAGCGAGTTGAGCATTGCTTAAGTGCCCAAAAATCAAACAGCCAATCACCATACAAGCCTTTTTCATTTTTTTAATTTAATGGTTAATCAATTATTTGCCGGGTTGAAACGCACTAGTAAAATCACTCCAAAAAATTCACCAAAATCGTTACTAAAATGCACAACAATTTACAACTATTAATTATGCAACGGTTGTGAAATCTAAAAAATCTATGTTTTGGCTTATATGGGAAGAAAATTGAGCAATGATGCATTGATTTTAAGTAAATTTGTGCATCGAAAAATTTTACATTTTTCTATTATTCAATATTAAATAAGATACAATGGTTTTTGATCTCGACATGATTAAAAAATTTTATGAGGGCTATACCGAAAAAGTACAAGCTGCGCAAAAAGTTGTTAATCATCCTCTCACACTTACAGAAAAAATTTTATATGCCCACCTTTGGCGCGGAAATGCTGATACAGCTTTTGAAAGAGGAAAAGATTATGTGGATTTTGCCCCGGACAGGGTAGCCATGCAGGATGCGACGGCACAAATGGCGTTGCTGCAGTTCATGCAATCGGGAAGAACGAAAGTTTCTGTTCCTTCAACAGTGCATTGCGATCATTTAATACAGGCTGAAGTAGGCGCTGTTCCGGATCTTTCGAGAGCAAAATCTCAAAACAAGGAAGTTTACGATTTTCTTGGCTTCTGTTTCTAATAAATATGGAATTGGTTTCTGGAAGCCGGGAGCGGGAATTATACACCAGGTGGTATTGGAAAATTATGCTTTTCCGGGTGGAATGATGATAGGCACCGATTCGCATACCGTAAACGCCGGCGGATTAGGAATGGTGGCAATTGGTGTTGGCGGTGCAGATGCGTGCGATGTGATGGCCGGCCTGCCCTGGGAATTAAAGTTTCCAAAATTGATTGGTGTAAAGCTTACCGGAAAATTAAGCGGCTGGACGTCTGCAAAAGATATTATTTTAAAAGTGGCCGGCATTCTTACCGTAAAAGGCGGAACCGGCGCTATTCTGGAATATTTTGGCGAAGGCGCTACTTCATTATCGTGCACCGGCAAAGGCACTATTTGTAATATGGGCGCAGAAATTGGCGCTACCACTTCCATTTTTGGCTACGATCAAAAGATGGCCGATTATCTTACAGGAACAGGCAGAGCAGAAGTAACCGCCCTGGCCGATGGAGTTAGAAACCATCTTACCGGCGATCAGGAAGTATATAATAACCCGGAAAATTATTTTGACCAGGTAATTGAAATTAATTTATCGGAATTAGAGCCACATATTAACGGACCGTTTACACCGGATTTAGCATGGCCGATTTCAAAATTTGCCGAGGCGGTAAAAACCAACAACTGGCCCGAAGAACTGGAAGTAGGATTGATTGGCTCGTGCACCAACTCTTCTTACGAAGACATTACAAGAGCCGCTTCAGTGGCAAAACAGGCTACAGATAATGGCATTAAAGCAAAATCGGAATTTACCATTACTCCCGGCTCCGAGCAGGTTCGGTTTACGGTGGAAAGAGATGGCTACCTCGATACATTTGAAAAGATGGGCGGCGTGGTGCTGGCCAATGCCTGCGGGCCCTGCATCGGGCAATGGGCGCGGCATTCCAAAGATCCTAACCGCAAAAATTCTATCTTAACTTCTTACAACAGAAATTTTGCTAAAAGAAATGATGGCAATGCCAATACCCACGCATTTGTGGCTTCGCCGGAAATAACTACCGCTTTGGCAATTGCCGGATCGCTTACTTTTAATCCGCTTACCGATTATTTAACCAATAGTAAGGGTGAAAAAGTAAAACTAAATGAGCCCGAAGGAATTGAATTGCCGATAAAAGGTTTTGCGGTTGAAGATGCAGGATTCCAGGCGCCGGCAGAAGACGGAAGCAACATAGAAGTAGTGGTTTCGCCTACATCAGACAGGCTTCAGATATTAGAGCCATTTCCGGCATGGTCAGGCACTGATCTTAGCGGGTTGAAATTATTAATCAAAGCAAAAGGAAAATGTACTACCGACCATATTTCCATGGCGGGTCCGTGGCTGAAATACCGTGGCCATCTTGATAACATCAGCAACAATCTGTTGATTGGCGCGGTTAATTTTTTCAATGAAAATACCAACCTGGTAAAAAATCAATTAACCGGTGAATACGGCGCGCTTCCTGATACACAAAGAGCGTACAAAGCCGCCGGCGTGGATTCTATAATTGTTGCAGACGAAAATTATGGCGAAGGCTCATCACGTGAGCATGCAGCTATGGAACCGCGGCACCTTGGCGTAAAAGCAGTATTGGTAAAATCTTTTGCCCGCATACACGAAACCAATCTGAAAAAACAGGGTATGCTTGCCTTAACTTTCAGCGACAAAAATGACTACGATAAAATACTGGAAGATGATGTAATTGATATTACCGGGTTAACCAGTTTTGCAGTTGATAAGCCGCTGACGATTCATTTGCAACATAAAGACGGAACATCCGATTCTTTTTTAGTGAACCACACGTACAACGAACAGCAGATAGAATGGTTCAAAGCCGGTGGTGCATTGAACATCATCAGGAAAGAATTTGAATCCGGTAAAAAATAATACCACGCATTCGTTTTTAAAAAGCCGGCATTTTTGGAAGATGCCGGTTTTTTTATGCGAACAAGACGTGTATAACATAGATGCCTGTTCGAAAAAAGTGTCAATGAGCGCAACTGGGATGATCTACTGGAAAAGTAAGAAAAACTACATTTTAGCTTATGCGAATATTTAAAAAGGGACTTTCGCCCTGGCACACGAAACATTGCTCTATCCATCTGAAACCCGTTATTTCAAAACTGGTTTCTTTTGAATTTGCATAAAGTAATTTACAACCCTAACTTAATTTTAAAAACAAATTGTTTCGTGTGCCAAGGCCAGGGGCACAAGCGGACTATAAATTGCGGCTCCATTGCAAGCTTTGGTAATTAACATCGCCGAATATTGTTACATCGAAATTCATACTGTTATTAAAAAGAGCATCAAACACAGTGCAATTATCATCTTTATATTCTAACCTAAGACCATCTATAATTTGTCTGCAAATTGAAAAAGGCACATGCTTATAGCCTTCAAATTTTTTTTCGATTATTTTACCCAGAAAGGTAAAATCGGTCTTGTATTCATTTTCCGGGGATGCAATCAGAAAATTTGTCGACTGATAGATTTTGTTTTCGACCGCAATTTCATTTCTATCAACTCCAATAATAGTATAAAAAGGACCAAGCAGGCTTACAAAGAAATGTATCTCTTTTTTTCGCATTAAATCATTTACAATAGCAGTTCTTTCTATTTCCAGTAAGCCACTATAACAGGAGGTTATTCCGTAAGTGGTTCCTACGACCTTTTTTTGAGTAGTAACACTAATTTGATCGCAGAAATTCGACCATTTTTCTTTAAAGATGTTATTGTTATAGATATGTTCGGCGATTATTTTTTTTCGCTGATAGGTCCCGGGAAAACTGTTATAAAATGTATCCATTTCAGCCGGAACGCCTATCGGGTAGAATCTATGGATAGCATTATATACAGGCCAAAAGTCATATTTAGTATCGTTAAAATAAAACATAGTTTAAAAACAAAAACGTGCATCGGTTATTGGAATCGACGATCCGCTACATCCACTCCCTGTACTCATACTCGAACCAGGTTTTAAGAACCCGTTATTTCAAAACAGATTTTTTTTGAATTTGCATAAGGTAATTTACAACCCTAACTTAATTTTAAAAAAAAATTGTTTCGTGCGCCACGAACCAAGGCCAGGTTACTAGTTCTTTTGTTTTGAAGGAAGCGGAAGGTCTTGCGGTGAACTGAAGTCAGCTTGTTCAAATTGTTTGTTCTCTTTGGTTATTGAAATTATTTTCTTTTTGTCTTTGTCAAACTTAACGGTGTACATAATTCGGGTATCATAAGGATATTGTTCATTAATAAAAGCAATTGATATGTTTTTCCCTTTGTCTCCGTCTAAAAATGAGCTATCTAAGATGTGAATCGAAACTTTGATTTGGACTTGAGAAATTTTGTTTATTGAGTCAACACGCTTTTCTTCTTGTTTAAACTCGCTAAGTTGCATAACTTGTTTGAAGAAGCCGTCAGTTGCAAATTTTGTAGTGTCGGCTTGCTTTGGCAAATCGGTTTGTTGAATTTTATCTTGGCAAGATGCAAAGTTTGTCACGATAAGAACGGTCAATAAACAAAGTATGAGTCTTGAAAGCATATTTAGCATATTTATTGAGGTTTGTCAAGCTTATAGCTAACGTTTGTATTTCCGAAAGTACGAACTATCCTTTCTTTTCGTCAAAAAAATATCACTACTGATTTTCAGTGCGCCTTGAATCGATTTCGCGCAACACCTGCGCCAGAACAAAGAAAAACTACATTTTAGCTTGTGTGAAATGATGCCAGGTAATTTATTTGGCTATTTGTATTCCGAACATTTTCTACGGGACCTCCCGCAATGGTATAAGAAAAAAGGGACCGAACCATTACTGATTCAGTCCCTTCAATTTAAAACCAAGTCCTTTTATTGTGCCATCTGCATTACATCCTGTGAGCCACTTGCCTTGGTGTTCTGGCGTTTAAATAAATTCATATCCATTTTTCCAAAGCGATAGGCAAAGCTGACGCGTACCAGTTGAGGATTATTCAGGCGGCTATAATTCTGAATAAAATAAGGGCTCTCTGAATATTGCGCCTGGATGCGGGTTCTGAAAATGTCGCTCATGCTCACAGTCAGTGAAGCAGCATTGTTTTTAAGAAAGGTTTTCTTTACTGCAATATCTGCTCCCCAGATTGATTTGATATATCCCTGTGAAGAACTTTGCGCCTGTCCGAAAGGGCCGCCACCACCAGGGCCGCCCTGGTTGTTATTGACCGGCAGATTGGTTTTACTCTGGTAATCGCCGGACAATTGAATGCTGAAAGAAGCGGGCAATTTGAAATTGCTGTTCAGTTTGCCAAACCAGCTCACCATAGCATTCTGTGAAGTACTGCCGGGAATATTGTCCGTATTGATTTTAGATTGATATACATTCACATTCGTGGTCATATCCCACCACTTTGTCAATTTATTAATAGAAGTTAATTCAGCACCATAAGAATAGCTTGAATTGGCATTGATATATGTATTGATGATGTCTTCTTTGCCGGTGAAAGGATTGCTGCCTGTTGAGAGATAACGGGTGATCAGGTTAGTAGAATGTTTGTAATAAATGGATCCCAGCAGGCTGTTGCCTCCCTTGAAGGTTTTCGTATAGCTCATCTCGAGGGAATTCGTGAATTCCGGAACGAGGTTCGGATTACCACGGGTAATATTCAAACTATCTGTGTAGTCGGTGAAAGGAATCAATTGAAAGAAATTGGGCCTGTTGATGCGGCGTGTATAGCTGAACTGCAGTTCCTGGCTGTTCTTTAATTTCTGGCTTAGAAATAACGACGGAAATAAACTTACCGGGTATTTATTGCTGAACTTTTCGGCAGTATTGGTAAGCTCACCGTTATAGTTGGAGCTCTCTGCTCTTACGCCCAATTGATATCCAAAATTTTTGATCGTGCTTTTTACACTTACATATCCCGGCAAAAACATTATCGGTGCTTTGATAGTCATTCGTGCCCGTAGGAATCTTTTCCAGGTTGCCGTTGGAGGTGCCGATAAAATTGTCGTTATTCTGTGTGATTTTATGTTGCTGAAACCTCAAACCCGTTTCCAGCTTCGATTGCTTTTGTTTGCCAAATGGTAATGCATAATCCGTCTGCAAGGTCAGAAACTTAATGTTACCGTCGTTAATTACCTGTTGAACCTGTGTTCCTGCAACGGTGTTGCCATCCAGGTAATTGGTAGTGTATAATTGGTTGCTGGGCGTTTTTCCTGAAAAATAATTTCCGTTAGCGGTCAGTTGCTCGCCATCTTTCGGAAAGTTATATACATAATCCAATTGCAGGCCACTGGCATCAAAGCTCCTTTTGCCTGAAGTATACCGAACGCTGTTGGCACTCTTCACACCGCTGTTCAGCAAACTATCCGTAGTGGAATGAATGATTTCGTCAGGATTGAAATTACCATGAACTTTCACGGCTCCCAACGAAATGGTTGCCCTGTTGGTTATATAATAATCCAGCCCTAATTTACCAAAAAGAAATGCGCCATTGTTTTTATTAATATCCGACTGGGAAACCCTTGTCATTGTATCGCCAAGGTTCAAGCGATCGGTGGTTCCGGTGGCGTTACCCCTCATTTGGTGCAACATACCTGCGGCTGTAAAATTGATCTTATTTTGACGTATGTTGATGTTGGCGCCGGCATTTACGGCACCACGGCTGTCTATGCCCGCAGAAACATTTCCGTTATATCCGCTGGCTTTGTTTTTCTTTAAAACAATATTTAATATACCGGAACTGCCGCCTGAAGCGTCGTATTTGGCAGAGGGATTGGTAATTACTTCTACGCTTTGTATCGCATCCGCAGGTATTTCATCAAGAGAAAGTGTCGTCGGATGCCCATCCACATAGATCTGTGGCGCTGCATTTCTCAGCTTTACATTTCCATCAATATCCACCTGGACGGAAGGTACATTACGCATTACATCCACGGCCGTTCCACCGGCGCTTACGATATTTTTTTCTACGTTGAAAACTTTTTTATCTATGTCCAGTTTCAAAGCAGGCGTACCGCCAACTACAGTTACACCTGCCAATGTTTTAGTATCGGTTTCCAGTTTTATATTGCCGAGGTCTTTATCAAATGGCAAGGATGCTGCTGAGAAAGAGACACCGCCTGCGGGAGCCCCGGTTTGACCAGGTCCAGCCGTCATCTTTGGCATCGCAAAGGATACATCATTCCTGTAAGGATTTAAAACCACTATTACTGATTCGTAATTGCAACTTACCCATTACAGGCACCGAAGTAAAATTGAAATCACCATTTCCTTTTGTAGTTACCCCACTAACCAGGATCATTTTCATCTTCTTAGTGGTAGCATCCATCTCCTGGTGCATCAGGATCACAGAGGCGCCGTCCACCGGCTTGCCATCGGCATCAGTTATTTTGCCATAGACATGGCCACTGTTTTGCATGCCCGAAGCCTTTGAAGGAGCTTGTCCGTAGGTTTGCGCAGCAACAAAGACCAGGAGCGCAACAATTATTTTTTTCATGATTGATTAATTTGATCCCAAAACTACTATCGCGAAAACGTGTTGGCGGGCAAATGAGACGAGGGGTTAAAATGTTGCGACGAAATGCCAAAAACATTTCAGGGAGAGGAAGATCTTATAAATTTCCCGTAAGGGTTGATACCGCATCGCGGTAAGTGTCGCTGAGCGGAAGTTCCAGCGAATCCATAAAAACACTTGTTTTCCGGATGGCTGTGATAAAAGAAACAGAAACGATATAGGATTTGTGAATCCGGATAAACTGCCCCGGTGGCAATTGCTCTTCGATGGTTTTAATGGGCATCCTGGTTACCAAAGCGTGCTGCGTACTCTTCAGATGGATCTTAATGTAATCCTTCAGCCCTTCAATATAGACAATATCTGCCAGTGTTATTTTAACCAATTTGTAATCAGCATTTACAAAAATATATTCCGGCCTTGCCGGAGACACGCCGCTTTTGCGTCCCGATTTTAAGTCAAATAATTCGTTGGCTTTGTTGCACGCTTTAATAAAACGCTCCAGCGACACGGGTTTCACGAGATAATCCAACACATCCAGGCTATAGCCTTCCAGCGCATATTGCTTATAGGCTGTTATCAGGATGATCATCGGCTTTACGGTCATGCTTTCTATAAACTGCAGCCCGGTGAGCCCCGGCATTTGAATGTCTAAAAATACGAGGTCAATAGATTGCTCCTGCATCACCTTCATAGCATCCCGCACATTATCACATGCCGCAATCAATTGCAGAAAGGGCACTTTACTGATATTATCTTCCAGCAATTCCAGTGCTAATGGTTCATCATCTATGGCAAGACATTTTATCATCAGCTAAGATTAATTTGAAGAGAAACGGTGAACACGCGATTTTCCTTTGTGATATCGAGCGTATATTGGTCGCGATGCAAAAGATCCAGTCTTCTTTTCACATTGGCCAGGCCAATACCGCTGGCTTTATCTTTTACCTGCTGCGAGGCGGGGTCGTAAGTGTTGCTTACCCGAAAATAAAGAATATTATTTTTTGCTTTAAGTTCAATTTCAATACGCGGATTTTCAATAAATCCTGTCCCATGTTTAAACGCATTCTCAACGAAAGGTATCAACAGCATCGGGTCTATTTCATAAGCTTTATCACCTTTGCAGATATTAACCGAAACCACTACTTTCTTACTCAGCCTTTGCTGCTGGAGGTCAATATAGCTTTGCAAATATTCTGCCTCGCTTTCCAGCGAGACTTTTTCTTCATCCGTTTCGTAAAGCATATAGCGCATCAGGGAAGAAAACTTGATCAACGACGGTTCCAGTTCTTCTGAATGTTTGCGTGCCAGGGCCACCATATTATTTAAAACATTGAACATAAAATGCGGGCTTGCCTGCGAGCGTAGCAACGATAATTCTGTTTTGAGATGTTCAGTTTCCTTCTCTTTAGCCAGCCTGTCTTCGATGAGCTTATCCCTGATCGTTTTATAAGCGATGCTGCACGCCAGGATAAACATAAAAATGAAGATACTCACCACAGCATGTGCTTCGAAGGAGAAATCCATTTTGGTGAAGTTTTTCCAAAGCGCCCACAACGCCATCACGTAAGCAGCGAAATATGAAACAAGCGAAAATATATAAATCAGGTATTTTCTTTTATATAAAAAACGCGGGATCAGCACCAATGCATTGAGATAAAAGAAAGCAATGAGCCATGCATAATTCACGAGAGAAATCATAAACATTACATTGGTGCTCTCCGGCTTTGGCGTGTTTACGTCATGTGCATTATGCGATTGCCGCAGCAATTCCGGCAATGAAAATAACACGATCCATGCCGCAGCATGAATACAAACCGTCATCCATTTTTTTGTGTACCAGGATTTTTCCATGTTGGAATTGTAAGCTTTTTTAAAAGTATTCAAACTTAACCACATTCAACTGCGCTTATTAAAAAAATGAGACCAACGCTGTAATTAACGCGACGAAGTGGATAATGATACAACCATAATTGGTGTTTCTGCCTGGCGCATATCTACAGCCTGGTTTTGTGCGAAGTATTTTTAATAGCAAAAGCTTTTATATTTACGAACGAGCCGGAAATATAAATTGCCGATAATGATAAGCTGTATTTTGTTTCTTCTTCTTTTGCTTATTGAGTTTTCATAGCTGTTAATTTCATATCAAGAAAAACATCGGCTTCTTTTCCATTGGCGCTTTGTCTTGATTGAATGTGCCATGTATTTGTTTCCGGTTGCCAGATAAGGCGCTGAACAACCATAGAGTCAGAAGTTGAAGTAATCAATGGCTTTCCTAATATTTTAAGTTCATTGCCATTGCGATAGCCATACCAAAAGCCTTCATCATCATCATTTCCGAATACACTTATACCATGAATTACATATCTTTTATAATTTTGATTATATCCTACGAAATAATCAAATTCCATTGGCACGCCTATCCAGGGAATGGTATCATTACCTTTGAAATGTAGCTGCAGGTGTTGATGATTGTAAACCCATGTCGCTTCAATAACTGCTGTTGAAGAAAAACCATGTGCAACCGAAGTAACCTTCCATTTGCCAACAAGATGATTAAGTAAGTCGTCCTGAAAAGTATGATTTAAAGTGTCACCAGAACTTTGTGCAAAGGTCAATTGCGAAATAACCATTGCTGTTAGTAGAGTATAAATCTGTTTCATAAAAAATTTGTTGTAAAGGTTAACGTAACTTTTTAAATGCCAAAATGATTTTGGTGTAGTATCATGCACAACATTTAGAAGAGTATCTGCCCAAAGCCCTCTCACAAAACCCCGCATTAAAAATCACCTGCGGCTTGCTGTATAATTTCGAATTGACCGATGTCGCCGTAAGGTTTGCTATTGGGTACAAAGTATCAACCTGCTCTCTTCTATCTGTTTGCTTTTTGAAATATTGCTTTTGAATTTACAGCCCTTTTCACTGTGTTTATTATTTAAAGGGCGTTTTGATGTTTTAAAATTAAGCTTTTATATTTTCTATAACTATTTTTTTGAATATATTTTTTTGATGCTCATAGGCTGCTTCTTACGTCGTCTAAAGTTGGCTCGTAAACGCATTTAAAAAATCTGATCCGGCCTGTCCTTATCCATCATCTGCTTGTCGCTACGGATAAAATACTTTCACCAGCCTCAGTGTTTTATTTTTGCAAGAAGGGCATTCATCCGTGTCAATTCCAAACCCCACCAGCAGGCATATCTGTGCCAGAGGGGGATACCCTTAACACAAAAGCTAAGCGGCATATCTGCGCCAAAGGGAGAGAATATTGCAGCAATGTTTGTATTTATGCTATACACACAATGATACAGAAAAACCTATATGATAGTCAACTATTTACTATTGTACTTTTTGTATTGTCGTTAGTACAATTCGTCTGAACTTTTGTTTAAACGCACGAGTCGTTGGGAAAGACCTGACAAGTTAATAGGTTAGATCTGTCCTGTGTAGAAAATGACCAATTAATTAATCCGGATATAAAAGATACTTTGCCCGTATAGCCTTAAACTTTTGTAATCCCGGCTCCCAGCTTTTTCTGATTTCAGCTTCAGGTACTCCCGCTATGATCTGCTTTCTAAGTTGATCTGTACCTATACGCAAGTCAAAGGGAGATACACCGTTAGTTCTTTCCTGGTTGAAGAAATTGGCTTTGTCAGGATAAGCATTATAGAGTTCAATCACCCATGATAAATTAATCTGGCGGCTCTTCCGTAAATTGCTGATATCATAGTTACGAAGGTCGAGACCATAACAAACAGCGTCTTTGTGATGTGGGCTCTCACTCATTCCGGGAATACTTACCGGTTTGTATGAAAATGAATACTTGCCCTCCAATGCGGGCGCTCCCAATATAGTAAATGGCATATAAGTTCCCCGGCCTTCATTGATAGCTGTTCCTTCAAACATACATAAGCTCGGGAAAAGCATCACAGCTTGCTGCGTATTTAAATTCGGTGAGGGATTTACCGGTAGTACGTAAGGCATGTCATGATCGTAATTGGCAACTTTTATAATTTTAATTTTGCATTGCTCCTTAAGATATCCTTCGCCGTTAAGGTATTGTGCAAATTCTCCTATTGTCATGCCATGGGTCATAGGCGTATAATGTATCCCGATGCCCGATTTAAATTTATCATCAGTCATTACCGGCCCGTCTACTACATATGCGTTAGGATTAGGCCTGTCAAGAATGAGCAGTTCTTTGTTGTTTTCTGCACAGGCTTCCATCACATACTGAAGCGTATTGATATTGGTATAGTAGCGGCAGCCTACATCCTGAATATCAAAGACCATAAGGTCGATATCCGCCAGTTGTTCTTTTGTTGGTTTCTCGTTTTTGCCATATAAAGAGATGATTGGAATGCCAGTTTTAGCATCTTTCTCATTGCCCACCACTGCTCCATTACTGGCATTGCCTCTAAAACCATGCTCAGGTCCAAACACTTTTACAATTTTAATTCCAAGGCTCACTAAACTGTCTACGCTGCTTTTCTTGCCGATTATGGAACTCTGATTTGCAACCAGGCCAATTCGTTTTCCTTTTAGATAAGGCAAATATTTTTCAGTCTGGTCGGCACCTGTAATAATTTCCCGCTTATTGGATGTACTTTGGTTTGACGATGCAATTTGTGTGGTACATTTGAATGTTGCTGATTGCCAGAAGCGTTAAAAAAAGTATAGAAGTAAATCTCATCATTTTTAGAGGGTTTATAATTTCTTTATTATTATTAGTGTTATATAGGATGTCTCCAGCCACAAGAGGCTAAATTAGTAAATTTGGCTAAAGTATTATGTATATGCTGCAGATTGTATACTAATTAAAAAAGTTGCCACACAAAATACCTTGATGGAAACCCTTTTTTGGTGACAGTTTTTATTATTGAGTTGTTAATTTATTATCGAAATTTTTGCAAAGCCTCTTGAAAGAAACATTGTGAAACTGTATGTTATAAGGCGCAATGATGCAAAAAAGATCTTTTGATGGTCAATATTTATTTGAAAAAACTACTTTTTGGCTTATCACAATAAATGCTACATAAAAAAACTCCGGCTGGTTTTGCCGGAGTTCACATAAAAATAGGTTGTATTATTAGCCTCTTCTGTTTCCAAACATTCTGAGCAGGAAAAGGAAAATATTGATGAAGTCGAGATAAAGAGTAAGCGCGCCAAGAATCGACATCTTCTTAGCATCATTGGCGGCAACTCCGCCACCGTCAAACTCAAGGCCTTCGCTGATGCGTTTTAATTTTTGTACATCATAGGCGGTTAAAGCCGTAAAAACCATTACACCCACAATGCTGATGATATAATCCAATTGACTGCTATGTAAAAAATAATTGATTACCATGGCGATTAAAACGCCAATAACGCCCATCATCAAAATGCGGCCAAACTTGGTAAGATCCTGGGTAGTGGTATATCCCATAACGGCCATTACACCAAACATGGCAGATGCAGAAAGGAAACATCCTAACACCGAGCCTGGTGTGAAAGCCATCAAAATAAAGCTAAAGCTTATACCATTGATAACCGCGTATGCAATGAATAATGCCATAAGAGCCGGTGCAGAAAGCCGCTGATACGCAAACGACATCAACAGTACAAAACCGAGCGGCGCAAACATGGTTATTTTTCCCAAGCCTGTAAGGCCTGTTGGCGATATCATATAACTTAACAACGTTTCGTTTACCGAAAATTGCCACGCCGTAAGAGCCGAAACTCCAAGCGCCACAAACATTAATAAAAAAACATTGGCAAGGAACGACCTGGTGCGTGTTTGCTCGCCTATCGGCACATAACTAATATTTGAAATATCAGAATTTCTTTTTGCTAATTCCATGTTGTAATTTTTTCGTAAATGTATTAAAAGAACTGTTTGAATAAAAAAGCGTTTGGAAAAATAAGAAATAATTAACCAGCGAAAAAAATCGATGGTGTGAAGTGTATCTTTCTCTCTCAATTTTTGCTTCTAAGCAACATCAAACCAAACTTTTTTTTCGTTATTCCAATCCCCATTGTAATTAATGGTAAGTTCCTCGCCGGCTTCTATTTTGCGAATGGTTTTTATCTGGATGGTCTCTTCATCAAAATCCATAAAATACTCGCAATTGCTTTTATAATTATGATTGTACATCGGTACAAAACCCAACGCCATACAGCATTTATCTTTATCGGGACCCCACTCAAAAATATAATCGTGCAATAACGTTTTATCCAAAAGCTGGCGATCTTCTTTACTCATTACGATCACGGGCGATTCTTCGATAACTGTATTGGCGGCGATGGTTTCCCTGGTAAAAACGCCACGGCCTTTGTTGGCGGAAGACTTTAAAAATAAATATTGCTTTATCATTTTATTTAGAGGGCTGACTAACTGTAAAATAAATTAATTTGCGGCATTATCTGCAAGAAACTATTTACATGACAGAAGAAGAAACATCAGTGCAGGAACAATTTGAAGCCGTTTTAGAAACCGGCAACGAGATGGCCATGAGCGATTTTCTGAATGAACAAAACATCAGCGATGTGGCGGAACTGATTTATGAGAACGAAGAACGTGAAATAGATATTCTGCTGCATCTTTCTATGCACCGGGCCACAAGCCTTTTTAAAATTTTAGAACATCCCACCCAAAAAAGAATTATAAAAAATCTTCCTCCTTCAAAAAGTGCAGAGCTGCTGAACGAAATGCAGGCAGATGACAGGACTTCCTTTTTTGAAGATCTGCCCAATGAAGTAGTTAGGGAATTAATTAAAACACTTAAACCTGAAGAAAGAAAAATAACGCTCTCACTTTTGGGATATCCCGAAAACAGTGTGGGCCGCCTGATGACGCCCGATTATGTGTACGTTTATGAATACAACACCGTAGCAGAAGTATTGAATATTATCCGGAGCGTTGGAAAAAATACTGAAACGATCGATGTGGTTTATGTAATTAATAAACACGGCGAATTATTAGACGATTTAAGAATAAGGGAATTTATCCTGGCCTCGCCGGAAACAAAAGTAAGCGACATGATGGATGGCCGCTATATAGAACTGAATGTAAACGACGACCAGGAAACCGCCAATGAAGTTTTTAAAATGAATAACCGGGTAGCCCTGCCCGTTGTAGATGATTATAATGTATTGCTGGGCATTGTAACCATCGATGATGTGCTTTGGGTAACGAATGAAGAGTTTAGTGAAGATATTCAAAAGATCGGGGGTGCGGAAGCGCTGGATCAGCCTTATCTCGAAACACCTTTTTTCGGATTGGTGAAAAAGCGCGTTGGCTGGCTTACCATTCTTTTCTTTGGCGAAATGCTCACGGCTACAGCCATGGCTTTCTACAATGAAGAAATGGCCAAAGTGATTATTCTTACCAATTTTATTCCGCTGATCATAAGCACCGGTGGAAACAGCGGTACACAGGCATCTACTTTAATTATACAGGCAATGGCATTGGGCGAAGTGAAAGTTGCAGATTGGTGGCGCGTAATGCGGCGCGAAATTTTATCGGGGCTGATGCTGGGCACCATATTGGGTGCAATCGGCTTCTTAAGAATTACCGTGTGGAGCTTCCTGATGCAACATGGAATTATGACCGATATTTATGGGATTCACTGGATTAAAATCGGGCTATACTGTTTTTCTTTCTCTGATCGGCGTAGTGCTTTGGGGCTCGCTCATAGGAAGTATGCTGCCCTTGCTTTTAAAAAGATTGGGCGCAGATCCTGCATCATCATCGGCGCCGTTTGTGGCCACATTGGTGGATGTTACCGGGTTAATTATCTTCTTCAATGTTGCTTTGTTAACCTTAAAAGGAACGCTTCTTTAATTCGCTGATTCGCCAATTAGCTAATTAGCTAATGAATACTTTTACCGCCTGATTTCCTTCGTTTACCGAAAATCATTAATTCTAAAAAAGTATTTCGAGGTATTTTTGCAGGATGTTTTTGATGATCCATATAAGCCAAAAGATAGTTTTTGGTAATTCTTATAGTGATGTGTCTTAACTTATTTTTTTCGTAAAAAACATGAATGAAACCCAGGGAAAACGGTAATATCAAATCGCCAAAACCAGGCATCTTCAAATTGCTGAAACCTTATTCGGGCATGATCAGTGCGTTGTTGTTTTTTGCGTTGCTGAGCAACGGACTTAACCTGGTGATTCCAAAAATAATACAAGCCGGCATCGATGATTTTACCAACGGTGCGTGGAACATGCGTAAGATCATCACGTGGTTTTCTGTTGCCGCTATTTTGATTTTTGTTTTTACTTATATTCAAAGTATAATCCAAACATACGCTTCGGAAAAGGTGGCGCGCGATCTGCGGAACAATCTTTCTTCCAAAATATCCAACCAGGATTATGCTTATATACAACAAAACACACCGGGTAAATTGCTTACCAATCTTACTTCCGATGTGGATGCGATTAAAATGTTTGTGGCCCAGGCCATCGTATCAATTGTATCATCCGTTGTGCTGATTATTGGCGCAAGTATTTTATTATTGAACATTAACTGGCGTTTAGGGTTGATTGTTTTACTGATTATTCCGATCATCGCATTTACTTTTTTCATTGTTTTTAAGAAAGTAAAAACGCTGTTTAAAAAAACGCAGGAAGTAATTGACTGGCTCAATAAAGTGATCAATGAAAGTATTTTGGGCGCAGCGCTCATCCGGGTGCTTAACGCCCAGTTTACCGAATACAATAAATTTATGGATGCCAGCGGCGAAGCGAAAAACCTGGGCTTATCCATCCTGCGATTGTTTGCTACGCTGATTCCGATCATCGTGCTTACTTCCAACCTTGCAAGACTTGCGGTACTTTCGTTAGGCGGCCATTTTGTTATCAACAACACGATGACCCTCGGGGAATTTGCCGCCTTCAACAGCTATATCGCTATTTTAATTTTTCCGATCATCATGATTGGATTTATGAGTAATGTGATCGCCCGGGCCTCTGCATCTTACCAGCGGATCCACAACACGCTGACAGCACCGGATTTTGTTGATAAAGGAACTATTTTCTCAGAACTGGAAGGAAACATTACGTTAGAAGACGTAAGCGTTTTTTATGGCGAAAATCCTGCGTTAAAAAACATTTCGTTTGAGATTAAGGCCGGTACCAGAACCGCCATCATAGGTCCTACGGCTGCGGGTAAAACGCAATTACTCTATCTGCTGACAACGCTGATAGAGCCCCGCGACGGAAAAATATTTTTTGACGGCGTCGACATCAATGAATACAATACCGGTGCGCTTCTGAAACAGATTGGTCTTGTATTTCAGGACAGTATTATCTTTAACATGAGCCTTCGCGAAAACATTGCTTTTAACGCTGAAGTAACAGAAGCAGATTTGCAGAAAGCGATTGATACAGCAGAGCTAAGCGACTTTATAAAAACGCTTCCAAAAGGATTGGATACGATTGTATCCGAGCGCGGGTCCAGTCTTTCCGGCGGACAGAAACAACGTATTATGCTGGCGCGCGCATTAGCTATCAACCCCAAAATATTATTGCTCGATGATTTTACCGCAAGAGTAGATTCGCTTACAGAACAAAAGATTTTGGATAATGTAAAACAAAATTATGCCGGTATTACATTGATCTCAATCACACAAAAAATAAATCCCATAAAGGATTATGACCAGATTATCGTGATCATGGAAGGAGAACTGATAGCCAGCGGCACACATCAATACCTGATGCAGCATTGCCCTGAATATGTACAGATCTATCATTCACAAAAAAGCACGATAGACATGGCCGAAGCATAAAATGATAATGGCTGATAGCCATGGTTCGTGTCTCGCGAACCACATAGAATATTAAATTCGGCTCGTGGGACACAAATTGAGACGGCCGCATAAAATGATAATGGCTTTAATCGAAAAAAAAGGAATGGATTACAATCTTACGATAGAACATAAAACTTCAACGAAAGCGGCACTTAAAAAGATGCTGCATTTTATGAAGGAAGAAAAACGAAATTTAATAATTGCTTTTGTTGTGATGGCACTCAATTCGGCCATTGCCATGCTTACTCCATATTTGATCGGCTATACGATCGACCATTATATTCAGACCAAGATCTACCAGGGCTTAATGACGTTTACCGGAATTTTGCTGGGGCTTTTTATTATTTCTGCGGCAACCGATTATTTGCAAACAAAAATAATGGGAAGCATTGGCCAACGTATGTTGTACAGCCTTCGCAACGCGGTTTTTAATAAGATACAAAGCCTGCCGGTCGCGTTTTTTAATCAGAACAAAGCGGGCGATCTTATTTCCAGGATTAATAATGATACAGACAAGGTAAACCAGTTTTTTTCGCAGTCGTTGCTGCAATTTGTTGACAGCATTTTTACCATGCTTGGCGCCGCCATTTTTCTTTTAGTGATCCATGTAGAGCTGGGCGCGGCGGCCTTAGCACCGGCAGTTTTTATTTTAATTTTTGTAAGGATCATTTCACCGCTGGTGAAAAAAAGAAATGCAATCAGTCTGAAAAATACCGGGGGATTAAGTGCGGAGATCCAGGAAAGTCTCGGAAATTTTAAAACGATTGTTGCTTTTAACCGGCGGGATTATTTCAGAAGTAAATTCAACCTGGCGAATACGCTTAATTATAAATCCGCTGTGGGCGCGGGTTTGGTAAACAACGTGTTTGTTCCGGTTTTTACATTATTTTCCAACATTGCGCAATTGATTGTGCTTGCTTTTGGAATTTATTTAATCGCTGAAGGCAATTTTACCATTGGTTTATTAATAAGTTTTATTGCGTATGTACAATATTTTTATCAGCCATTAAGGCAACTGGCTGCGCTTTGGTCCGGGCTTCCAAACGGCGATGGCAGCCTGGGACCGCATTTCGGTAATTCTTAATTTGGAATCCGATTTAAAACAGGAAAGCACTGTTGATCCGCCGGCAATTCCCGGTGCGCCTCTGCTCCGGTTCAGGAATGTGTCTTTTCAATATCCCGATGGGAAGGAAGTATTGCATCATATTAATTTTACTTTGGAAGAAGGAAAAACATATGCGTTTGTGGGGCCTACAGGCGGTGGCAAAACCACTACTGCATCACTGATCGCCCGGTTGTACGATCCTACCGAAGGAAATGTTTTTCTTGAGGGAAATGACCTTAAAACTTACAGCAACAAAGAACTTAGCAGGAAAATAGGCTTTATATTACAGGAACCTTTTTTATTCAATGGCACCATCCGGGACAATATCTTATATGGCAACGAAGAATACAAAAAACATGGCAATGAGCAATTGCAACAAATAATTAAAGCGGCGGATCTAGAACAATTAATAGCCCGCTTTGAAAAGGGATTGGATACGGAAATTGTATCCGGTGGAGATTCAATGAGTTTAGGGGAAAAACAATTAATGGCATTCATCAGGGCCGTTTTGAGGAAGCCGGATTTACTGATTTTAGATGAAGCCACCGCCAACATTGATACGGTTACCGAAAAATTACTGGAAGAAGTATTATTAAAATTACCGGCAACGACCACTAAAGTAATTATTGCACACCGGCTGAATACGATTGAAAATGCGGATGAAATTTTCTTTGTAAACTCCGGTGAAGTAACAGCAGCGGGCAGTTTCGACAACGCACTGCATTTATTGATGGAGGAAAAGAGAGAAAGCTAGATTTTGGCTTTCTTCGATAAAACACAAAAAACTATATTTTGGCTTTTCTCGTGTAGTAAAAGTTCTTTTCAACTCTTTGGTAAGACATTTGTTTACAATTTACTGTTTGTTTCCACTGGCAACATTTTCATTAATTTGCGTCTTTAAAAAAATATAATTTATGTGCGGAATTGTTGGTTACATCGGTCCGAGAGAAGCTTATCCGATTATTATCACAGGACTAAAAAGGCAGGAATACCGCGGCTACGACAGCACCGGTGTAGCGTTAATTAATGGCGCCGGCTTACAGGTTTTCAAGAAAAAAGGAAAAGTAGCGGAGCTGGAACAAGCCTTGATCGGAAAGCCGGTAAGCGCACATATTGGTATCGGCCATACCCGCTGGGCCACTCACGGCGAGCCAAGCGATGTTAACGCCCATCCACACACCAGCAACAGCGGAAAGCTGGCAATGATCCACAATGGCATTATTGAAAATTATGCTCAGCTAAAAGCAGAGTTAATCAAAAAAGGCTACACTTTTAAAAGCGAAACCGATACCGAAGTATTGCTGAACTTCATAGAAGATATTCAAAAAAATACAGAATGCCCGCTCGAAGAAGCAGTGCGCATCGCATTAAAAAGAGTGTCCGGCGCCTACGTTATTTTGTTATTGGATGAAGACAACCCGGATACGATTATTGCAGCAAGAAAGGGGAGTCCGCTTGTGATAGGCATTGGAAAAGATGAGCATTTTCTTGGCTCAGATGCCACGCCCATGCTGGAATACACAAAAGAGGTGGTATATGTGAATGATTACGAGATCGCCATCATCAAAGCCGGTGAGCTCATTCTCAAAAATCTGGGTAATGAAAGGCAAATGCCTTACATCAGCAAGCTGGATCTGGAATTGGCCGCCATAGAAAAAGGCGGTTATGATCATTTTATGCTGAAAGAAATTTATGAACAACCGGCCACCATTTATGATTGCTTACGGGGAAGGTTAGACGCAGATAAGGGAACCATTACCATGAAGGGAATTGAAGATCATATTGAAGCGCTCGCCAATGCATCGAGGTATATTATAATTGCCTGCGGAACCAGCTGGCATGCCGCACTGGAAGCGGAATACATCATTGAGGACCTTTGCCGTATTCCTGTTGAAGTAGAATACGCATCTGAATTCCGCTATCGAAATCCAATCGTAAATAAAGGAGATGTGATCATTGCCATTTCTCAAAGCGGGGAAACAGCGGATACATTGGTGGCAATAGAAAAAGCAAAAGAACAAGGCGCTTTTATTTTCGGAATTGTGAATGTGGTTGGTTCATCTATTTCGCGTGCATCGCATGCGGGCGCTTATACGCATGCTGGTCCGGAAATAGGAGTGGCTTCTACAAAAGCGTTTACCGCACAGTTAACTGTGCTTTTGATGATTGCGTTAAAGATCGCAAAAGAAAGAGGAACTATCAAAAACTCAAGGTATACAGAGCTTTTGGTGGAACTGGAAAATATTCCTGAAAAAGTAGACGCCATTTTAAAGAATGGGGATTTACTCAAACCAATTGCAGAAAAATATAAAGATGCCAACAACGCGCTTTACCTGGGCAGGGGATATAATTTTCCGATAGCGCTTGAGGGAGCGTTGAAATTAAAAGAAATATCCTACATCCATGCAGAAGGCTATCCGGCTGCAGAAATGAAGCATGGGCCGATAGCGCTTGTTGACAGTAGCCTGCCGGTAATTTTTGTTGCCACCAAAGATGAATATCACGCAAAAATTGTAAGCAATATCCAGGAGATAAAAGCGCGTAAAGGAAAGGTGATCGCTATTGTCACAGAAGGAGATGAGATCATTCCATCAATGGCTGATGATGTATTTTTTGTGCCGCCTGCAAACGAAGTGATAGCTCCGCTTTTAAGCGTGATCCCGATGCAACTACTTTCTTATTATATTGGGGTATTAAAAGGTTGTGATGTAGATAAACCGAGGAATTTGGCGAAATCCGTGACGGTGGAGTAGAGGAGTTGAGAGTTGAGAGAGTTGAGAATAGTTAGTCGGCTTAGAAGGGATTTGTAACTCGTAATTGAAGTTCAAATTAATCCGTGAAAATCTGTGTAATCCGTGGCAAAACCAATCGGGGGGCGGTAGAAAATTTCTTGTTTATTTCTTATTTTTCATTTCTTATTTCTCACTTCTTATTCTTTATTTTTTATCATGAACATAATCACAAAACATCCGATAAATAATTTGGGGTACAATTTTATTGATCCGGCCTATATCCCAAGCGGAGAAGATGAATATTATCTCAGAAATAAGCAAAACAATAATGGAATAGATTACCGCAGGCTTTCAGGGTCTGAAATTGAGATTCTGATACGCAACGGAAATACTTCTGATGATTGGGGGAAAATTTTTGTTTCAAAAGCCTTTGATCCGGCGCTGGTGAAAAACTCAAAATTTCATGGCTTGGTGCGCATCGGGAAACTCGAGCCTTACTATCTTGAGTTTCATAACTTACGCATGCCTGTTGGCATCTACAACAGCAACATCATCAGTTGCGATTTTGGACATAATGTTTGTATAGATAATGCCAATTATTTAAGCCATTATATTATTGGCGATGAAGTGATGATTGCCAATGTGAATGAACTTGCAACAACTGATTACTCTAAGTTTGGAAACGGGATTATAAAGGACGGAGAGACAGAAGATACAAGGGTTTGGATGGAAGTGCGCAACGAAAATGGCGGCCGGCGCGTGATTCCCTTTAACCGCATGCTGGCGGGCGATGCTTATTTATGGAGCAACCATCCAGATGATGAATTGCTGCTCGAAAGATTTAAAGAGCTTACCGCAAAGGAGTTTGATAAACAACGCGGGTATTATGGAACCATCGGCGACCGCTGCGTTATAAAAGATTGCGACATTATTAAAGATGTGATTATCGGCACCGATGCGTATTTAAAAGGCTCCAATAAACTTAAGAATCTAACCATCAACAGCGATGAAAACAGAACTACGCAGATCGGTGAAGGTTGCGAGATGGTGAACGGAATTATCGGGTATGGCTGCCGCATTTTTTATGGTGTAAAGGCAGTGAGATTTGTGATGGCCGCGCATTCGCAGTTGAAGTATGGCGCAAGGCTGATCAATTCTTATCTCGGAAATAATTCTACCATTTCCTGCTGCGAAGTATTGAATACACTTATTTTTCCCGGTCATGAGCAGCACCATAATAATTCATTTTTATGCGCTTCGCTGGTAATGGGGCAAAGTAATATTGCTGCCGGCGCCACCATAGGAAGCAATCATAACAGTCGCGGCGCTGACGGTGAAATTATCGCCGGGCGTGGCTTTTGGCCGGGCCTATGCGTAAGCCTGAAACACAATTCCAAATTTGCTTCGTTTACCATTTTATCAAAAGGCGATTTTCCTTTTGAAATGAATATCCCGCTTCCTTTTTGCCTGGTAAGTAATGATGTTGCCAATGACAAATTGGTATTGATGCCGGGCTACTGGTTCATGTATAATATGTATGCGCTTGCGCGTAACGCCTGGAAATTTGCAGACCGCGATAAGAGAACCGAAAGAATTCAGAAATTAGAATTTGATTACCTGGCGCCGGATACGATCAACGAAATGTTTGCAGCCATTAAATTATTATCAGGATTGGAAATAGATGAAGAGGGACATGCAACCATAAACGGCCTTGAGAACAGTCAGCGAAAAACCGAAGTAGTGAAAGTGGCCAGGTCTATTGAATTATTTAGGGAACTAATTTCCTATTATGGAACTGTTCAGTTGATACAGCATATTCAACAGAATCGTTTTTCGTCATTTGAAGAATTTAAGAAAAGTATTCCGGCAAAATTAACCAGGCACGAATGGAAAAATATTGGCGGACAGCTAATTCCGGAAGTGGAGGTAGGTAAGCTTAAGATCAAGATTAAAACCAATAAAATCAATTCATGGACGGAAGTACACGACTTCTACCGCGAATCGGGCGATAATTATGAGAAGCAAAAATTAATACACGCCTATACATCGTTGTTTGAAATAGAAAATATTACCTCGCGCCAGTTTACGCCGGACTTTTTTAAGTCCTTACTTCAGCGCGCTGTCGTAACCAAAACATGGATGGCAACCGCCATATACGAAAGCCGCGCAAAGGATTACGACAATCCATTCAGGCAAATGGTATATGAAACGAAAGCAGAAATGGACGCCGTTGTTGGAAGAATCGAAGACAATCAATTTATCCAGGCACAGTTTAAAGAATTGGAAAACTTCAAAAAAACGGTGAAAAGTTTGATGAAGAAATTTTAAAATTCTTTACAGAAAAGATTCCACTGCCAACGCATATCCCTTCAATCCAAAACCAAAAATAGTTCCCGCGCATTTTGCTGAGATGTGAGAATATTTTCTGAATTCTTCACGCGCTTCTATATTGGAGATATGAACTTCTACCACCGGTGTTTTTATGGCAGCTATCGCATCGCCAATGGCGATTGAAGTATGCGTGTAAGCGCCCGCGTTTAAAATGATGCCATCCATGGTGCGGGCGGCCTTCTGAATTTCATTGATGAGTTCTCCTTCAACATTACTTTGATAATAGTCAAAATCTATATTTTCGTATTTCTTGCGAAGCTTTCCGAAATAATGCTCAAAGGTTTCTGAACCATATACATCCGTTTCGCGTGTGCCAATCAGGTTTAGATTAGGCCCGTTGATAATTGCAAGTTTCATAGTTGGTCTTTTATTGATGTTGCGCTTTTGGCATCTAATGCCCGGATTCTCCTGCAAAGCATTTTTAAAATGCCTTTCAAAACCTCCTGATCCTGTGATAAAATTTTATAAAATGGATGTTGATCTAACTTAAGCAAAAAGCAATCGCTATCGCAGGTGGCAGTTGCAGAACGGGTTTCAGCATCCAGAAGTGATAATTCTCCGAAAACTTCATTCTCTCCAAGTAGTGCGAGTGTATAATTCCCATCATGAATGCGAACGTTTCCTTTTTTAATGATGTACATGCAATTGCCCGTTTCTCCTTTGGTAAAAATTGTGTCGCCCATTTTTAAGGATACCTGTTCCAGAATGGAAGCGATTTCGTTTAAGTCTGTTTCGCCAACGTTCCTAAAAATATCTGTTTTTTTAAGTAATGATATTTTTTCCATCAGCAGGATTTATTAAATGAATAAAAATTCTTGTCAACCTAAAACTACAAATAATTACAGATAGTTTTTATGCTCATTTATAAAATCCGTAAAAACTTTATTCAACTTGGAAATATGCCTTGTTGCATATTGAGGAAAGCCAAAAAATAGATTTTCCACATTAAGATCTTCAATTTCTATATTTTGGCTTGTTTGAAAATCAAATCTAAAGTACCTAAAGATAATAGCACAACTAATTAACCAATTAACTAATTAACCAATAACCCAATCACCCCGCCTTCTCTATCATCTCAAAAAATTCATCAAACAAATAACGGCTGTCGTGCGGGCCGGGTGTAGACTTCGGGTGATATTGCACAGAAAATGCAGGCCTGTCTTTTAACCTGATTCCTTCAATAGAATCGTCATTCAGGTTTACATGGGTGATCTCAATATTTTCGGCTTTTCTTACGGCTTCCGGATCTACACCAAAACCATGGTTTTGCGTAGTGATCTCGCATTTGCCGGTGATCATATTTTTTACCGGGTGATTTAAGCCCCGGTGCCCATGGTGCATTTTAAAAGTAGGAATATCATTTGCCAATGCCAATAATTGGTGGCCAAGGCAAATTCCAAAGAATGGTTTTTTTGCCTGAAGAATTTCTTTTACCGTGTTGATGGCATAATCCATTGGCTCCGGATCGCCGGGACCATTGCTGATAAAATAACCATTGGGATTAAATTTTTCTAATTCATCAAAACCTGTTTTTGCATTGAACACTTTTACATAAGCGCCTCTTTCCACAAAACAATTTAAAATATTTTTCTTAATGCCAAAATCCAATACCGCAATACGGGTTTTACTATTTTCATCTCCGGCGGTATAACCATTTTTTGTAGATACAATTGAGGCAAGCTCCAGGCCATCCATAGAAGGCACTTCGGATAAAATCTTTTTCAAGTTCTTCAATATTATTATTGTCAGAAGAAATGATACAATTCATGGCGCCCGGCTTCGCGAATATGGATCACCAGTGCGCGGGTGTCAATTCCGTCGATGGCTACAATGTTTTGTTTTTCAAAATATTCCTGCAGGGAATCATCCGCTGCAAAGCGTGAATATTGTTCTTCCAGGTTGCGGCCAATAATCCCTTTTACTTTCACAGAATCGCTTTCCACATCTGCTTCGTTTATTCCATAATTGCCTATATGAACATTATTCATGATTACTACCTGGCCATAATAACTAGGATCAGTAAATACTTCCTGGTAACCGGTCATTCCGGTATTAAAACAAATTTCGCCGGTAGTAGTTCCGGTTTTGCCAAAAGCCTGCCCGTGGAAAACATTTCCATCTTCTAAAATTAAAATTGCAGGTTTAGATGATTTTATTTCAGACATGTAAAAAGTTTTGCAAAGAAAAGAAAATGCATCCGGTTTGGCTGCAAAAATTTTAATAATTCTTTCAATTGAAATGGCCAATATTGCCAAAAAAAAACCTGCGATTAAGCAGGCTTTTAAAATATTAAGCTTTTTCTTCAGCATCCGGTTGCCCGGGTTCTTCTGCAGGAGCGACTTCTTCCTGAGCTTTAGCGGCGGGTGCTTCAGCTACAGGAGCTTCGGCTGGTGAAGCTTTAGGCTCAGCAGCTTTTTTACTTCTTCCTGCCCTACGGGTTTTCTTTGCCGCGGTTTCTGTTTCGCCGATTCCTTTACCGTAAATTTCATTATAGTCTACCAATTCGATCATTGCTATTTCAGCATTATCACCAACTCTTTTTCCCAATTTGATGATTCTTGTATAACCACCGGGCGGGAAGCAATTTTTGGACTGATAACATCAAACAATTCTTTAACCGCTTCTTTATCCTGCAGATGGCTAAATACGATACGGCGCTGATGCGTTGTATTTTCTTTTGATTTTGTAATCAACGGCTCTACATAAGGGCGTAGAGCTTTTGCTTTCGCTAACGTGGTAACTATTTTTTTGTATTGAAACAACTGGCAGGCAAGATTGCTTAATAAAGCTTTTCTGTGGCTTGCTGTTCTGCTTAAATTATTTCCTTTGTCTCCGTGACGCATGACTTTTTGTTTTTGTAGCGTTATACCGTGTCAGGAATTATAAGCCTTGTTTAATTGATAATATGAATGTAAATTTGCCAATCATTAGCAAATTGGCAAATTCAAATCTAATTATTACTCGTCGTCTAATTTTAATTTGCTAAGATCCATTCCAAAACCAAGGCCTCTTTCGTTCAACACCTGTTCAATTTCACTTAAAGATTTTTGGCCGAAGTTCCTGAATTTCATCAGGTCTTCCTGCTCGTACTGAACCAATTCGCTCAATGAATTGATTTTTGCAGCTTTCAGGCAGTTGAATGCTCTTACAGAAAGATCAAGATCTTCCAATGGAGTTTTCAACACTTTGCGAAGCTGTAAAGTTTGTTCATCAACCAGATCTTCTTTCTTTTCTTCTTTATTATCGAAAGTGATATTCTCATCGGTGATGATCATCAGGTGCTGGATCAAAATCCTTGAAGCCTGTTTTACTGCTTCTTCAGGATGAATAGTACCATCGGTAATAACGTCCATCACCAGTTTTTCAAAGTCAGTTCTTTGTTCAACCCTGGTATTTTCGATGCTGTATTTTACATTTTTGATAGGAGTGTAGATAGCATCAACAGGAATATATCCGAAATGAGAACTTTTTTCTTTGCTGTCTTCAGCAGGAACATAACCGCGTCCTTTAGCGATTGTAATTTCAATATCCAATTTGGCAGAATTATCCATTGTGCAGATCAGCAAATCAGGATTCATTACTTCAAAAGAAGGAGAAGCTTCGCCGATCATACCGGCAGTAAATTCTGATTTATTTTTTAATGATAAACTGATTTTTTCAGTTCCTGAATCCTGGTCTATTTTCTTTTTAAAACGAACCTGTTTCAGGTTAAGAATAATTTCAGTTACATCTTCTGTAATACCTTTTATAGTAGCAAATTCGTGATCGGCGCCCGCAATGTTGATTCCAACAATTGCATAACCTTCCAGTGAATTAAGCAATACCCTGCGAAGGCATTACCAATGGTTACACCATATCCAGGTTCCAGCGGACGAAATTCGAATTGTGCTTCAAAATCAGTGCTTTTTTGAAGAACGATTTTGTCTGGTTTTACAAAATTTAAAATGGCCATTTTTTATTTTGTTTTATTGATTTAAAATTTTTGTTGCCTTTCTCCTCTTCAAAGGAAATCTATTACTTACTGTACAATTCCACAATAAGTGATTCCTTAATATTTTCAGGAACACTTTCTCTTTCAGGATAAGCAATAAAAGTTCCCTGCATGTTGGTTTCATTCCATTCAAGCCAGTTGAACTTTGGATTTTTCGGTCTCAGGTTGGCAGTTAAATTTGTATTATGGGCCGCTTTTTCTTTTAAACCAATTACATCACCTGGCTTTAATGAATAAGAAGGAATGTTTAATACTTCTCCATTAACGGTGATATGCTTGTGAGAAACCAGCTGGCGTGCTGCCTGGCGGCTTGGTGCAATTCCCATACGATAAACGGTATTGTCTAAACGGGCTTCCAGCAATTTTATTAAAAGTTCACCAGTAACACCTTTACGACGGGCAGCTTCATTAAATGTGTTGCGGAATTGTTTTTCCAATAAGCCGTAAGTGTATTTGGCTTTTTGTTTTTCGCGTAATTGAAGAGCATATTCACCAAGGCTTTTGCGCTTGCGTGCTGCTCCATGCATTCCCGGAGGGTTGCTGTTTTTTGTTAACCATTTTCCATTACCTGTAATGGGTTCTCCAAATATCCTGGAGATTTTTGTTTTTGGTCCTGTGTAACGAGCCATATTGATTAGATTGATTTTTTAGTGACGGTGCATCATCATTAAAAATCAAAAATTAATGATACACCCGGTTAAAAATTTCAGATTTAAGATTGGCGATTTAAGAATTGAAAACTGCTTACCTGAAATGCATTGAACGTATTTATTTTGAATTGCCGATTTCAAATTAAATCTGAAATCGCAATCCAAATCTACAATCGAATTATACTCTTCTCTTTTTTGGAGGACGGCAACCATTGTGTGGTAAAGGAGTAATGTCTTTAATCATTACTACTTCAATACCGGATTGTGAAAGAGACCTGATAGCGCCTTCACGGCCTGAACCTGGTCCTTTTACAAAAACATCAACGCGTTTTAAACCTGCATCCAGTGCAACTTTTGCTGCATCGGCTGCTGCCATCTGAGCTGCATAAGGAGTGTTCTTTTTAGAACCCCTGAAACCCATTTTACCTGCAGATGACCAGGAAATAACCTGTCCCTGCTTGTTGGTTAAACTGATAATGATGTTGTTGAAACTTGCTACGATGTGAGCGTCGCCGTAATTTTCTACTTTTACGATTCTTTTTTTCGAAGCTGCTTTTGCATTTGTTGCTTTTGCCATAATGAAATCTGATAGGTAATCTTTAAAAATTAATCCCGAACAATTCGGGACTGAATCAACCCTCCTTCCGGCTTTTAGATATCTGGTATTGATTCAAAAAAATAAGTCTTTATAAAAACCAAAAGCCATCAGCGGTAACTGACAGCTTAAAGCTGATTTTATTTCTTAGGTGCCTTCTTCTTACCGGCAACTGTTTTGCGCTTTCCTTTACGCGTACGGCTGTTGGTACGGGTACGCTGTCCGCGCAACGGCAATCCTTTACGATGCCTTAAGCCACGATAGCAGGCGATATCCAGTAAACGCTTGATGTTGGTTTGCACTTCACTACGCAAAGCACCTTCCGTTTTAAATTCGCTGCTGATTACATTACGAATGGCTGTTTGCTCTTCATCATTCCACTGATTCACTTTTTTGTTGTAATCAACATTTGCCTTGTCTAAAATATAACGGGCAGTTGATGGACCAATACCATATATATAGGTAAGTCCAATTTCTCCCCTTTTGTTTTTTGGTAAATCTATACCGGCAATACGAGCCATAAGAATTTGTAATTTTTAATTTGTAATTTTTTGATTTCTTTTATCCCTGTCTTTGCTTAAAGCGGGGATTTTTTTTGTTGATAACATACAATCTGCCTTTTCTCCTCACGATCTTGCAATCAACGCTTCTTTTTTTTATTGATGCCCTTACTTTCATGATTTCACTTTTGGTTTTTTAGCTGTGAAAGCCTTGTTATTTATATCTAAAAATGATTCGACCCCGAGAAAGATCATAAGGGCTCATCTCTACTCCAACTTTATCGCCCGGTAAAATTCTAATATAATGCATTCGCATTTTACCGGAAATTGTCGCCAAAATCTCGTGTCCATTTTCAAGCTTAACCCTAAACATCGCGTTGGATAAGGCTTCCAGAATTGTACCGTCTTGTTTAATTAATGCTTGTTTGGCCATATTGTTTTTGGGAGCGCAAAGATAAGTGTAAATATTTAATTTCTGAAAAAAAAGAAGGGTTAATTACGCCCTTTTCTATTCATATCAAAAAAATACGTTTTATCCGGCAATTTTTTGTTCCGGTGGGGTACTTGCCCGCGGCAAGCTCTCACAATTTCTTTATATTTACACTAACCCGCAAAAAAAATAATATGAAAACGTATTTTCTTCTTTTTACCGCAGCATGTTTATTTTTCACATCTTGTTCAAAAACAGATAATACTCCTGTAAATCCTCCCGGCCAGACAGCCTATTTGAACACTACTGCCGGAAGCTCATGGACTTATCACGAAAATAACTCATCCGGCGCTACACCTGTGGCTTCAGACTATACGATAACTTCGTCATCAAAAGATTCTACCATCAACGGTAAGAGCTATCATGTTAATAATTATTCTTCAGGTGGCAATCAATATTTAAATATCTCCGGACACGATTATTACCAGTTCGACTCTATTCCCGGAGGACTTGGTGGTGTTTTTGAACGATTGTATTTAAAAGATAATGTGGCCAAGGGTGGCACCTGGTCTCAGGATGTTAATATTTCCATTACAATTTCAGGTATTCAGGTTCCTTTAACTGTTACAGTTACCAACAAAATAGTTGAAAAAGATATTTCGAGAACAGTTAACGGAAAAGATTATTCCGGAGTGATCCATGTTTCTACCACGCTTTCTTCAACCGGAATTCCAACAGGACTTACTTCCGCAATAGACAGTTACTATGCGCCAAATTATGGATTAATTGAAAATACCTCCGTTATTAATCTGAATTACTTGGGTATCACTCAAAACGTTAACCTGGAAACCAAATTAGTAAGTGCTGTGCTGAAATAATTATATGGGATCGCTGGTAAGATGCACTTTAGTCATCGCCAAATAATGATTTTGCAACTCATGCAGCGCAATGTGGCGTTGGATTGAACGCGTTTCATCCCGGTACCATATTTGAAAATTGGTAAAATTGTCCTGTTCGGTGGTTTGAACCCTAAATGCTCCTTTTGCATATTTCACAGAACCATCGCCATTTACATGCTTTGTAAAGTTTAGCTTTAGCAATTGTTCTTCATCAAGTGGAATAGGATAGAGGTCTTCACTTTTAAAATAAAATTCCTGTATACCATTGTCTACAGCAATTTCCTTTTCGTCGTTATTAAAATCAGTCACCATTCCCTGGTAGGCCTGGCCATCTGTTTCGGCAAGTACATAATCGCCCTTTTTTAAATCGCTGAATTTTATCATAATGGCTTTTTTTGCTCAATTTAAAGAATATTTATAAAAGAATAATATTGAGTGAAACGTTTTAAACAAAAAATTTTTGCGTTACCCAACAATCTAAAAAACTACTTTTTGAGTTATATGATACAGGTTTAAATATAGGCAATAATTATTCTGCCCAGCTCATTACATAATTTTCATCTTCTATTTCCAGCGCTTGTTTGGTAAGCTGTAGCGGATGAAATGTATCCACCATCACGGCAAGCTCTTTGGTTTCTTTCATGCCAATACTTTTATCAACAGCACCGGGATGCGGCCCATGAGGAATTCCGCCGGGATGCAACGTAATCATTCCACGGGTAACATGCTTACGGCTCATAAAATCGCCATCCACATAATAGAGTACTTCATCACTGTCGATATTACTGTGATTGTAAGGCGCGGGAATTGACTGCGGATGGTAATCATACATCCGGGGAACAAAAGAGCATATCACAAAATTGTGCCCTTCGAAAGTTAGATGAACCGGTGGCGGCTGATGTACGCGGCCGGTGATAGGTTCAAAATCATGAATAGAAAACGCAAATGGATAACAACATCCATCCCATCCGATTACATCAAACGGATGGTGCAGGTAATGAATGCCATACATCATTCCTTTCTTTTTTACCATCAATAAAAAATCTCCTTTTTCATCGATGGTTTGCAGATTTTCGGGCACTCTGATATCTCTTTCACAATAAGGAGAATTTTCGAGCAACTGCCCGTAATTGCTAAGGTATTTTTTGGGATAACGGACAGGGCTAAACGATTCAACAATAAATAACCGGTTATCATATTTATCAAACTCCACCTGGTAAATTGTGCCGCGCGGAATTACCAGGTAATCGCCATAAGCAAAAGCAATTTCCCCGTATTGCGTTTTTAATTTTCCACTTCCTTCATGAATAAAGATCACTTCGTCGGCATCAGCGTTTTTATAAAAATATCCTTTCATGCTTTCTTTGGGCGCCGCCAAAGAAATATGAACATCGTTGTTTACCAAAACTGGTTTTCGGCTTTTTAAATAATCATTTTCCGGTTTAATATTAAATCCCTCAAAGCTGCGATGCTTCAACATTTTTTCTTCGGCTACTTCCGGGATCACACTAAATGCCTTATCTGTTTGAATGATCTGGGTTGGCGGATGAGTATGATACAGTAAAGAAGAATCAGAAGAAAATCCTTCGGTAGAAAACAATTGCTCGGAATATAAACCTCCATCCGGTTTTCGGAATTGTGTATGTCGTTTATGAGGAACAGAACCAAGTTGATGATAGTGCGGCATAATGGTTTATTGGTTTATTGTTTATCAGTTAAAAAGGAAACTAATATCGTTACTTAAGGCAAGCGTTGGGAACTAAAATTTTCAGTTTCCGTCTTATCAATAAAAAAAGTAAAATTTCTATAAAAACGCTTATATGAAGTTAAAGAAATTTGAGAAGGAAAGCCAGGTTGAACTTGCAAAGCGAAATATAAATTTTTAAATCAACTGGCAATTCTTTTAATTTGCTGCAATATAAAATGAACGCTATTGACCCGCATTGGACTCATCTCAGACACGCACAATTATCTTGATCCCACAGTGTTTGAACATTTTAAAAACTGTGATGAAATATGGCATGCGGGAGATTTTGGATCTGCAACTATCGCGGAGCAATTAAAATCTTTCCGGCCGCTTCGTGGTGTTTACGGCAATATTGATGGCAATGACATCAGAAGTTTTTATCCAGAACAAATAGTTTTTATGTGCGAGGACGTGAAGGTAATGATACGGCACATAGGTGGCTATCCTCCGCGCTATAATCCTGAAACAAAAAAAGAAATATTAATTCACAAGCCACAACTGTTCATCAGCGGGCATTCGCATATTTTAAAAGTGATGTACGATAAACAACTGCAATGCCTTCACATGAATCCCGGAGCCGCCGGAAAACATGGCTGGCATAAAGTAAGAACACTAATCCGTTTTGCTATCGATAAAAAAGATATTAAACATTGTGAGGTAATTGAATTAATTAGCTAATTAGCTAATTGGCCAATTAACTAATTAATCTACCCAATCTGCTATAAAAATATTCGTATCGTGCCCGCCGCCGTTATTGCGGTTGCTGCTGAAAATAATCTTTTTGCCATCAGGGCTGAACATCGGAAATGCATCGAAACCCCTATCTCTGCTCACTTTTTCAAGACCCTTTCCATTAACATCTGTAATATACATGTTGAAAGGAAATCCGCGCTCATACTCATGGTTGCTGCAGAAAATAATATGCTTTCCGTCTGGCATAAAATTGGGCGCCCAATTGGCTTTATCCAAAAAAGTTATTTGCTGTGCATCGCTTCCATCTGCGTTGGCAATCCATACTTCCATGGAAGTAGGCGCTACCAATCCTTGTTTCAATAAATTTTTATAATCGGCAATTTCCGTTTCAGTTTTTGGACGGCTGGCACGCCAAAGAATTTTTGTTCCATCCGGACTAAACCATGCGCCACCGTCATAGCCCAATGTATTGGTAATCTGCTTTACATTCTTTCCGTCTAAATCCATTGTATAAAGATCGAGGTCGCCATTGCGGGTAGAAGTAAATACGATTTTATTTCCTTTTGGAGAGATGGTTGCTTCGGCGTCATAGCCTTTTGTATTGGTAAGTCGCTTTACTATTTTTCCATTAGTATCCGCTTTGAAAATGTCGAAGCTTTCATAGATGGGCCAAATGTATCTTTTCATTTTTTCTCTATCCGGCACTGGCGGACAATCTGCTGAGCCAAGGTGCGTGGAAGCATACAAAATATGTTTGCCATCAGGATAGAAAAATGCGCAGGTGGTGCGCCCGGTTCCGGTGCTTACTAATTTTGGAGTAAAGGCTTCATCCGGAGATTCGGGAACTTTGCCCATCCATATCTGGTCGCACATAATCCCTTCTTTTGCATTCGTACGTTGGTACACAATATACTTTCCGTCGAAGCTAAAATAGGCTTCTGCATTATCGCCGCCAAAAGTAAGCTGTCGGATATTTTTAAAATGGTACTCTTCAGGATAGTGCAGTGTATCTTCCGTAAGGCCAATTATTTCATTTTGCTGAACAACTTTATTCGGAGAAGAAATGAAAGAAGCGGCGCAAATAAGTGGTATGAATATTTTAAGCATAGCATTGTTTTAGCAGGCTGCAACTTAATAAAATTTATGGGAAACACAGAAATGGCTCAAATTCATGGCGGATTGGTGTTTTTTTGCAAAAATGGATTCTGATTCCAGATTTACATTTTTTTGCAAAAATGGATTCCAACTCCAGAATTGCATATTTTTGCAAAAATGGATTCCAATTCCAGATTTGCAAAAAATTGGATAAAAATCGTTTTGCATTAATAATATGTCTGTTATACAGCGAAATATTTTAGAAGAAGCTAAGTTATTAGCCAGCCAGTTCAGGGCGCTAAGCATTATAGGGCCGCGACAAAGTGGCAAGACTACCTTGAGCAAATTACTATTCAGCAATAAACCCTACGTAAGTCTTGAAAATCCGCACACACAAGCCAAAGCGGAGGCTGATATCGAAGCGTTTCTCAAACAATTTCCTGAAGGCGCGATCCTGGACGAGGTGCAGCGCGTTCCCGACATATTCAGGTATCTGCAGGAGCTGCTGGATAGTAAAAAACAGCGCTGCCAGTTTATCTTAACGGGATCCAATAATTTTTTACTGCAGGAACAAATATCACAATCTCTTGCCGGCAGGATAGGCTATTTGCAACTATTACCCTTGTCTTACGCCGAGTTGCAAAACGCCAATCTCGCGTCTGATAATGTAAACAAGCATATACTTACCGGTGGATATCCTGAAATATGGGATCAAAACCTGGTTCCTGCCAAATGGATGGCTTCATATGTGCAAACGTATGTGCAGCGGGATGTGAGGCTTTTAAGAAATATTGCGAACCTCGGAGATTTTAACCGCTTTATTTCACTTTGCGCTAACAGGGCAGGACAATTAATTAACCGGGAAGAAATGGCTCGTAGCATTGGCGTGGATACGAAAACAATCCAGGCGTGGCTGAGCGTATTAGAAAGCAGTTATATTATTTATCTTCTTCAACCGTGGTACAATAATTTGAATAAAAGAATTGTAAAAGCCCCGAAATTATTTTTTTATGACACAGGATTACTTTGCTACCTCCTGGGAATTACCACTCAATCAGCGCTTGAAAAACATTCTTTCTACGGCAATATTTTTGAAAACTGGATAGTTTCTGAAATAAAAAAGAACCGCTTTAACATGGGCATAAATGAAGGCCTATATTTTTTCAGAGACAGCGCCGGTAATGAAATTGACCTGCTGATGGAGAAGGGAGGAAGCACATTGGCAGTAGAAATCAAATCTTCCAAAAAAATAAATTCCGGAATGATCCAGGGATTAAGATATTGGAAAAAAAATAATCCGGGAGGACAGGGAATATTGATCTATGGCGGAAAGACGGAAGGCCTGGAAGAAGGAATACAGTTAGTAAAATGGGACGAGATAGGCGATGTATAAATAATCAACTGCTTAGATTTCCGCATGCTCATCACAGTAAATGCTAAAATTTAGTTTATCGTTTTGAATATTAAATTTGCATAATGATATCATTTAAATTGAATTGCTGTATTCTTTGCCTGGCAATGTTTTTTATTTCGTGCAACACCAACGAAAAAGAAGTGAAGTCTGCGGCTCCGGTATCTAACTCCAACTCCATAGAATCAATAAAGAAAGCGATAAAAGAATATCCTGATTCACTGATGCTCGTGCAGGATTTGATTGAAGCTTACAGAAATAACAACCAATATGATTCTGCCATTTCAGTTACCAATCAACAAATAGCAAAAGATAGTGGCAACGCCTATTTATGGAATATTAAGGCCACATTATTCTTTGAAAATGAAGATACATTAAAGGCCATTGAGTCGATGGAGCATGCTATAGAAATTTACCCGCTTCCTGAATACTTGGTTGCGCTCGGTACCATATATGCTGAAACAAAAAGCCGCAATGCGCTAACGATCGCCGATGAACTTTTGCAAAGCAATAAAACCAAATCGGCCAAAGACGCCTGGTTTATAAAGGGACTGTATTATAATTATATTGATGAGCCTCAAAAAGCAATTGTATTTTTGGATAGTTGCCTGCAGGTAGATTACACTTATATGTATGCCTACCGCGAAAAAGCCATTGCCCTTTATCATTTATCAAAATACGATGATGCGCTAAACGTTCTGAAGCGGGCGGTAACCATTCAAAATAATTATGACGAAGGATATTTTTGGATGGGCAAAATTTACGAGAAGCAAAATAAAATAGATGATGCCATTGAAAGCTATCAAAGCGCATTGCTTTATGATAAAAATTTTACGGAAGCGAGAGATGCACTGAATAGAATTCAACATAGCCCATAATAGGTTTGAAGAATGGGAATTTCTATATTTTGGCTTATCACAGCACCAGTTCGTAAACATTCACAACAACTTAAAAAATTAAAATGCCGATAATAGCTCCTTCCATTTTAACTGCCGATTTTTTACATCTTGACGATGCCTGCGATATGCTTAACCAAAGCAGCGCCGATTGGTTTCATCTTGATGTAATGGACGGCCGCTTTGTTCCCAACATTAGTTTTGGCATGTCAATCATCAGGCAAATAAGAAAAGCAACCACAAAATTTTTTGATGTTCACCTGATGATAGTGGAACCTGAAAAATATGTGGCCGAGTTTAAAGATTGTGGCGCCGACAGCTTAACGGTTCACCTGGAGGCCTGCCCGCATTTACACCGGAATGTGCAGCAAATAAAATCGCTGGGAATGAATGCCGGCGTGGCTATCAATCCCCATACGCCGGTTTTATTATTGCAGGATATTATTGCAGATATTGACCTTGTATGTGTAATGAGCGTAAATCCGGGGTTTGGCGCGCAGTCTTTTATTCCGCATTCAATTCAAAAGATAAAAGAATTAAAAGCGCTCATCAGCCAAACAAATTCTTCTGCAAAAATTGAAGTAGATGGCGGCGTATCATTAGCAAATGCAAAATCAATTTTAACTGCCGGCGCCGATGTTTTGGTAACAGGAAACGCCGTTTTTGGAGCAAAAGATCCGATTAGCATAATTAAACAACTGAAGGCATTAAAACCGGAAGACAGGTAACAATTTTATCGAAAACCTGTTTACAAACCATCACTGATCTGTTGTAATACAGGCGCCGTTTGCTTTATCCAGTTTGTTTGTGTAGTATCCCAATTGTATTTTTTTGTGAGTGCCTTCTGCAATATTTTTCGTGCTTCAAAAGCCTGGGCTTCTGAATAAAAACAGTTGATCCATTTACGATCGAGCTTGTTCTCATTCGGAATAAAAATACCGCCGGTGTACCAGTAAAAACAGCAAGGCAAAGCAGTGAAATCAATTTCTTTAGCGCCGCCATTTACAAATCCGTTAAGATAATAAGCATAAAACTGTACGCTTTCTTTAACGCGTTTGGTAAGTGCAGCTTCGTTTTCAGGCTGCTTTGGCTTTTGCACCCACTGATAATTTTGCTTTGAGAAAGGATTTGTTTTTGAATCAGGCCAATATGTGTCAGACGCTTTAAAAGTAAGATCAGACGTATGTTGATTCTCAATTCGCTTCAGCCAAAGTTGGCTGCTGTCGAGCCGGCCGATTTTATAAACTGCTTTTCGGCCATTATCAAAACTTACGTTGATAGAATTTTTACTAAGGCTGAATTTTCCGTAAGACATTTCGCCTTTTGGATTTTCGAGCAATACAGAATCTGTCATGAAAACAATCCCTGGCTGATATTGAACACCATCGTTGTCTTTAAAAGCAACATCGTGAACTGTAGGATGTTCGGCGTCTTCAAGTTGCCAGTATTGTGCAAGCATTTGCAAAGTATCTCTTTCAATCTTTCGGGTTTCAACCATTTTTTCACTATGTTTTTCCACTGGTGAATTACAACTATAAAGGAAAAGAAGTGTCGATGCGAGCAAGAGGGAAAGGTATTTACGCATTGTTCAAATTTAAGAATAAACGGCTTTTATCGGTGTTTATTTCGGAAGCAAGATTCGCTAATGATTTTTTTTAAAACTACCATTTTTTCTTTTCGGGAAATGGAATATTGCTGAATACTTTATTCAATGTATTTTCATAAAATATTATCTTCATCCTATGAGACTAACGGTTTTAATTTTTCTTCTTTTTACAGCGCTTTGTTCTTCGGCGCAAAAAAATACAGCTTACGTATCAGGTAAAATCATTGATGAAAATGAAACACCGCTTGAGGGCGTAAGCATCGTTATTCTTGGTAAACAAAATGGTACGGTATCTTCTGATTCCGGAACTTTTAAAATAAATGTCCCTTCCGGAAAAGCATTTGCACTCATTTTTTCACATGCCGGTTTCCGGGGAGAACAAAAAAATTTTTATTTGAGTAGCGGCGAAAAAGAGGAACTAACATTGATGCTTACCCGAAATGGAAAAACATTGGAAACTGTGGTGGTTAGTGATGAAAAAGAAAGAAAAGAGACGGGCCTCATAAAAATAAATCCCAAAAGCACCGTATCCGCGCCGAGTGCCACCGGCGGCGTTGAAGGGCTGATAAAAATATTGGTAGGAAGCAACAATGAGCTTACTTCTCAATATTCGGTGCGTGGCGGAAATTATGATGAGAATCTTATTTATATAAATGATTTTGAGATCTTCCGTCCTTATCTGGTGCGCAACGGCCAGCAGGAAGGACTCAGTTTTATTAATCCCTCGCTGGTAAAAAACATCAATTTCTATAACGGAGGTTTCCAGGCAAAATACGGCGATAAGATGAGCAGCGTTTTAGACATTCAATATAAAAAACCCGTGTCGTTCGGAGGCTCGATGTATGTTAGCCTTTTGGAACAGGGATTGCATCTGGAAGGCACTTCAAAAAATAATAAGCTTTCGTGGCTTTTTGGCGCACGAACTAAAACGAACAAAAATCTGCTTGGCAGCCAGGAAACAAAAGGAAATTATCTGCCATCGGCGGCCGATATGCAGGCCTTTCTCACTTACCGGTTTTCGGATAAATTGCAATTGGAAGCTTTAGGAATTATCTCGGGTTCAAAATTTACTTTGGTTCCTGAATCTGCCCAAAAATCAACCGCTGTGTTTTCTCCTTTGTTTACAGCAAATATTGGGCTCGACATATTTTTTGAAGGGCAGGAAAAAGATAAATATAATAGTAATCTTATCGGCGTAAGTCTCATTCAAAAAGTGAATAGCAAAGTAAAACTTAAATGGATGGCCAGTCGTTATGGAGATAATGAAACTGAAAATTTCGACATTGCGGGCGCCTATCTTTTTGGTGAAAGAAGCTTTGATAGATCCAGGCCAGATTTTGGCCAGATAACGAATCCGCTGGGCGCCGGCGTGTTTCAGAATTACGCGAGAAATGCATTGAATATCCAGGTGTACAACATAAGCCACAAAGGAAGTTACGATTTGGGAAAACACTTTGTACAATGGGGCGTTGGCGTTGATCATACGATCATCACCGATAAATTAAACGAATGGGAATTTAAGGACAGTGCAGGGTATTCTTTGCCATTCAATCCGAATCAGCTTAATCTTAGCAGCGTATTAAAATCGCACGAAAACATTTCGGTTAATAAATACAGTGGTTATGTGCAGGATAATATTCGTCTAAGCAAGGGTGTTACAGATGTTACTTTACAAGCCGGCGTACGATTTAACTACAATTCGCTCAACCACGAATTTCTTGTAAGCCCACGTGCACAGCTGAGTTATAAGCCCAACTGGAAGCACGATTTTGTCTTTAAGGCATCCGCAGGAATCTATGACCAGCCCCCTTTTTATCGTGAGATGAGGAGATACGACGGCTCCGTCAATACGGCCTTAAAAAGCCAGAAAAGTATTCAGTATGTTGCCGGGTTTGATTATAATGTATCAACCGGCGGCAGGCCCTTACGGATTACTACCGAAGCCTATTATAAGTCGATGACAGATGTGGATCCCTACGATATTGACAATGTACGCATTCGTTATTTTGGAGAAAACAATGCAAAAGCTTATGCTACCGGAGTGGAGACAAGAATATTTACTGAATTGGTAAAAGACGCGGAAAGCTGGTTCAGCATTGGTATTAGCCAGGCGAAGGAGAATATCGATAACGATTTTTTTTACACTTATAAAAATGCGGCGGGAGAAATCATCACTTCAAAAACTGCAGACCAGGTTGTTACAGACAGTGTACGAACCAACATTGGATGGATAAGGAGGCCGAGTGATCGCCTGCTAACTATGGGATTATTTTTACAGGATTATTTAAGCACCAATAAAAATTTTAAAGTGCATTTAAATATGATCTATGGCAGCAACATGAGTTATAGCATTCCTAATAACAGTAAGTACCGCAATGCATTGATTATTGATCCGTACATTCGTGTTGATGTTGGTTTCAGTGCATTGTTATTAAGCGAAAAATCAAAGAGGCGCAGCCATTCGCCATTTCGCAGCCTCGACAATATCTGGGCAAGCCTTGAGGTATTTAACATCATCGACCGCGCCAATGTAATTTCTTATCAACTGGTAAAAGACTTTGCCAATAACACTTTCAGCATTCCCAACCGCCTCACGCCGCGCCTTATCAATTTTAAACTGCTGGCCAGTTTTTAAAAAGTTTGTTGCGGAGTGTCATTGATTCGAACAGCTAAGAACAAAATGAGAAAGCCGGGCTTATTTGACAGTTCATCAAAATCAAAAAATACTACTTTTTGGCTTTCCTGAGTTTCGATGCCTCCGTCATTTATTTGTTTTTTCAGTAGAAAAAAACACTTACTTTTAAAACTTAAATTACTAGTGGCCTATTAATCCAGTTCCTGTAAAATCCACTGCTTTCTATATGATTGCTCTCACCGGTATCATCATTATCAAAGAAATTTTTTTTAGAATCAAGTTAAACAAATAATCATGCGACAAACCTTACTTGCGTTTATATTCGGCCTGTTATTGCTAAATACCAACGCCCAATTAACCACACCCAAACTAATTACAAGTGTTGAAGGAATTAATGAGTATGAACTGCCTAATGGGCTGCGTGTTTTGCTGATACCGGACGGTGCCCAAACAAACGTAGTGGTAAACATTGTTTACAAAGTGGGCTCGCGGCATGAAGGCTATGGCGAAAAAGGAATGGCGCATTTGATTGAACATATGCTTTTCAAACAATGTAAAAAATTCACCGACATAAAAAAGGCGATTTCCGACAAAGGTGCAATTGCCAATGGCACCACCTGGTACGACCGCACCAATTATTATGAAGTTCTTTCCGGAACCGATGAAAATCTTCGCTGGGCTTTGGATATGGAATCCGACAGAATGATCAATTCTAAAATTCTTCCCGAAGAATTAAAAAAAGAATTTAGCGTAGTACGTAATGAATTTGAAATGGGTGAAAATGATCCTGGAGGCGTTTTAAATGAGCGCGTTTTATCCTCTATGTATCTCTGGCACAACTATGGCAAATCTACCATCGGCAGTAAAGAAGACATTGAAAGAGTGAAGGCAGATAATTTAAGGGCCTTTTACAAAAAATATTATCAGCCGGATAATGCAGTGCTCATCATTGCCGGAAAGTTTGATGCAAAAAAAGCCTTGTCTTATACACAACAATATTTTAGTCCGATCCCCAGGCCTGCGAGAGTATTGCAGCCAACATACACTGTAGAGCCGGTGCAGGATGGAGAGAGATCGGTAATGCTTCGCCGCAGCGGCGACATTCAATATGTGGGAATGGCTTATCATACTCCCTCTTTTGCCGATAAAGACTATGCTGCTAATGATGCATTGATAGAAGTATTAACGAATAATCCTTCCGGTGTTTTTTACAAAAAATTGGTTGATACCAAACTTGCAACGAAAGTTTCCGGGTATTCGCAAACGCTGCATGATCCGGGATTCACCTATTTTCAGATTGATGTTCCTTTAAATAAAAGTGTTGACAGCGCAAAGACTGCTTTGCTTAACGCTGCAGACAGCATTGGGTTTATGAAGATCACAGAAGAAGATCTTACCAGGGCCAAAAACGCATTGATCAAACGAATAGATAATACGAATAACAATACATTGAACCTGGCGATTTCTTTAACGGAAGTAATTGGAGCAGGCGATTGGCGGCTTTGGTTTCTTTACCGCGACCGTGTTGAAAATTTAACGCTGGCTGATTTGGAAAATGTTGCCAAGCGATATTATAAAATGTCCAACAGAACTTATGGCGTTTTTGTGCCGGATGCCGCGCCAAACCGCACCACAGTCGGAGAAACACCCGACATTGCCCAATTGCTAAAGGGGTACAAAGGAAAAGAAGCGGTTGCACAAAAAGAGAATTTTGAAAACAGCATTGAGAATATTAAAAAGCATATAGAATACAACACGCTTGCAAACGGAGGTAAGTATGCACTTCTTGAGAAACCTACAAAAGGAGATAAAGTAACAGCAACCATTATGTTGCGTTATGGCAACAAAGAAAGCCTTAACAACAAAAGCGAGGTTGGCGATTTGCTGGCGGCCATGCTGAAGACAGGAACTACCAAACGCACCAAAGAGCAGATTTCAGACGAGCTTGATAAAATAAAAACAACGATCAGTTTCAATGACAATGCGGGTGTTCTGAGCATTCGGGTTAATAGCTATCAATCAAATTTAGGTGCTGCATTAGATCTATTGACCGACCTTCTTAAAAATCCGGCATTTAATAAAGATGAATTTGATAAATTGCTGATCAGGTTAAAAGCCGATTACGAATCAAACAAGCAAGATCCGCAAACAGTAAGCTATGAAAGGCTGGCAAAGCTTACCACTAATTATCCAAAAGGTCATCCGTTATATGCAGCCAGCTCCGATGAAAAATTGGAGGATTTGGCCAAAATAAAAATTGAAGATCTCAAAAAATATTATGATGATTTTTACGGAGCCAACAATTCACTTTCCGTTTTTGTAGGCGGCATCGATAAAAGCCTTGTTACCAATTTCCTGAAAAATACTTTAGGAAACTGGAACAGCAAATCTGCCTACGAAGAAATTATTCCTGAATATTTTGATGTTAAAAATGCAACCGAATCACTTAAAACTCCCGATAAGGCCAATGCTGTTTTATCAGGAAATATCAATTTGCAAATTTCACAAAAGGATGCGGATTATCCGGCCGTATCAATGGCAAATGAATTATTGGGCGGCGGTACATTTATGGGCTCGCGCATATCGCAACGGCTTCGCGAAAAAGAAGGTATGAGCTATGGCGCTGGCAGTTTTATGGATGTGCGATATAAACAAAACCTGGGCACCTGGGGGCTTTATGCCATATTCAATCCTTTGGTGAAAAACCGACTGGATTCAGCATTAAATGAAGAAATTGATAAAGCCATTAGCAAAGGATTTACACAGGACGAACTGACAAAATCAATAAAGAGCCTCATGGAGTATCGCAAAACATTGTTAGGCCTTGATAATTATTTAGCGTACCAGATAATTGACTATATGCAGGATGGACGGGATTTAAATGATTTCACGCTTTTCGAGAACAATACCAAAGCGCTCCGCATAGATGCGGTGAATGCAGCATTAAAAAAGTATTTCGACAAATCGAAACTGGTATTGATTTATGCGGGCGATTTTGATAAAAAATAATGGCCTGAATTTTTATAAAACAACCGCAAAATTTTTAAATTTTGCGGTTGTTTTATTTAATGTTGTTTTATTAACCAGCTAACCAATCGGCATAAGCCATTTTGTAGATTTTTAAGTTTTTCCTTTTGTAAATAATGCCAGGGCCTTCATGCATAAAAAGGAATCGTGGCCATTATATTCTAAACATCTCTCTCCATTAAATAGTGAGCGAGTTCTGCCAGCGGTTTTTTTCTGAGTGATACCACGGCAATTTCTTCCAGGTGCTCCATGGCTATCGCCAGGTGCTTTTGCTTCAGTTCCTTTGCCCATTCATCTACATTGCATGCGCGGTAAATCTCAAGAACCGGCTCAATTTTACTATCATCATTCAGGCTTGAAAGATGTTTTAATTCTTCCAGTTGTTTGCTGGTAGCCACCTGCATTGCCTGCAGCAGTAAAAAGGTTTTTTTATTGGCCATGATGTCGCCGCCGGGCTTTTTGCCAAATCGTTCCGGGTCTCCAAACGCATCTAAATAATCGTCCTGCACCTGGAACGCAATACCGAGATTTTTTCCAAATCTCATAAAGATGCTGCTGGTTGCCTAATCCCGCACCTCCCAAAACAGCGCCCAGTTGAAGGCTGGCAGCAAGAGCAACAGATGTTTTTAACGTAACCATTTTTAAATATTCATCAAAATCTACATTTTCCCTTTTCTCGAAATCCATATCCAATTGCTGGCCTTCGCAAACTTCTTTAGCGGTCTTATTAAAAAGCGCCAAAATACGCGGCAAAAAATCGATGTGTACTTTATTTAAATTTTCATAGCCGGTTACCAACATTACATCTCCGGCAAGCAGTGCTGTAGACTCGCCAAATTTTGCGTGAACGGTTTCCATTCCGCGGCGCAAAGGCGCGCGGTCCATAATGTCATCATGCACTAACGTAAAATTGTGAAATAATTCAATTGCTGTGGCAACGTGATAAGCATCTTCTCTTATATTACCGAACAATTCGTTGCCCATGAGGCACATAACGGGCCGGATGCGTTTACCCCCCAACGTTAGTAAGTATTGTGAAGCATCGTATAAGTTTTGAGGCTGATCGGGGAAGTGCCGGTGATTAAATTTTTCTTCAAAAATTTGCGATAGCTGTTGGTACGAATGGAGGACACTGTCCCCATGAGTGGGAACATTAAAATTGTCTTTTGGCTTTGTAGTAATTTTTTCAATAGGGGTTTCCTGGATCATTCTCAATCTAATTTGTTTTTCAGGCCGGTATATATCGCATCAGCCAATTGCCTGTTATTTTATTTTCTTTTTTCCTTTAACTGCTTTTGTTTTCAGGCTATCAACACCTGGTATCCATTCAAAATCCAACTGGCGCTTTTCTAAATTGGCGGCAACCAATTTGATCTGCACTTTATCGCCCATTCTGAATTTTTTTCCCGTGCGAATGCCCACCAGCGCATAATCGGCATCATCGTGCCTGAAGTCATCGTAGTCTGAAAGATCTTTGACGGAAACAAGCCCTTCGCATTTTTCATTCACCGTTTCTACCCAAAAACCAAACGAAGAAACGCCGCTGATAACTCCTTCCATATCTTCGCCCACCTTCTCCATCATAAACTCTACCTGTTTGTATTTATTACCCGCACGTTCTGCTTCCATAGCAGCGCGCTCGCGTTGGCTGCAATGAACACATTTTTCTTCCATTTTTTTATCAGGATGAACGTTATTTTCTAAAATATCATGCAGCACGCGATGCACCATAACATCCGGATAGCGTCGGATGGGCGAGGTAAAATGGCAATAATCTTCAAAGCCCAATCCATAATGGCCGATGTTTTCGGTAGTATATCTTGCCTTGGCCATAGTGCGAATGCCCAATTGCTCAAGCACGTGCTGCTCTGGCTTTCCATGAACATCGGTCATTAGCTGGTTAAAGGATTTAGCGATCTGCTCTTCATCTTTCATATCGAACTTATAACCAAACTTCCTGGCAAAAGCAACAAAGGGTTTTAGCTTTTCTTCATCGGGTGTATCATGTATCCTGTACGGAAAGGGAATTGGTTTTTTATTCACTTTTATTTTTGCAACATGCGCCGCAACGGTACGGTTGGCAAGCAACATAAATTCTTCTATCAACTGGTGCGATTCTTTGCTTTCCTTCACGATAATTCCTAAAGGCTTTCCGTTTTCATCAAGACGGAATTTCACTTCTGTTGATGAAAAGTTAATGGCGCCGTTTTTAAATCTTTCTTTGCGGAAGTTTTTGGCGAGGGAATTAAGTAATGAAATTTCTTCGCTGTATTTTCCATTTCCGGCCTCAATAATCTGTTGTACTTCATCATAAGTAAAACGATGATCGCTGTGGATGAAGGTTTTGCCAACCCAATATTCTTTTACTTTTCCTTTATTATTGATTTTAAAAATCACCGAAAAGGTATATTTGTCTTCATTTGGCCGAAGCGAACAAAGTTCATTTGATATTTTTTCGGGCAACATTGGATTTACCCGATCGGGAAGATAAACACTGGTGGCCCGTTGGTACGCTTCTTCATCGAGTGCAGTGCCCGGCGTTACAAAATGACTTACATCAGCAATGTGAACACCAATTTCAAAATCATTATCGCTTAATTTTTTTATAGAAAGTGCATCGTCGAAATCTTTGGCATCGGTAGGGTCGATGGTAAACGTAAGCACATCGCGGTAATCTTTTCTTTTTGCGAGCTCGTTTGCATCGATTGTTTCATCAAGCGCATTTGCCTCGTCCAACACCGGTTTTGGAAATTCCAGGGAGAAACCATTTTGAATAATAATTTCCTTCATGGCCATGTCGCCTGCATCTTTTGCCTGTAGCACAGACATCACTTCACCTTCGGGCTTTTTCGCGGCCTTATCCCATTCCATAAATTTTACTACCACCCGGTCATTATTTTGGGCACCGTTAAGATTCTTGGGATTTACATAAAAATCCGGCATTGGCTTCTGGCTGTCCGGCCTGAAGAAAGCGAAGTTTTCGTGTACTTCAATATTTCCGATAAATTCTGTTTGTTTCCGGGTGATCACTTCTTCCACGGTTCCTTCTGCGCGCTTACCGTTGGAGTCTTTGATCTTCACGCGAACTGTATCTCCATGCAGTGCCTTGTTAAAATCCTGGGGGCGCACCAGCACATCTTTGTCCCTTCCTTCTGCAATTACATAGCCCATCCCCGACCGCGTAATATCCAGCGTTCCTTTTACAAGGGGCGCAGGTTTTTTCTTTCCTGTTTTTTTACTCATAAATTAGATTCTGCACAATTGTTAATGCGCCTCAACGCAATGTACAAATCAATTGCCAAAATTAAAATTACGATGTAAAAAACTGATGGAATATTATGAAATTCAATTTGTCATCACGATGATATTTTAATAAAGCCAGCATCAAAAATTTCTATATTTTGGGTTATATGGAATTGAATTATGATGCCCTTTTTATGATAAAAATTATGAGCTTTACAAAAAGCGATCTCTTTTTTTAAGGTTCATTTTAATACATATTGTTATAGATGTAGCGCCCGGGGAAACTCAAATGCTAACTTTCATTTGCTTCTGTACATTTTTAGTATTTAGTTTGCTTAACCAAAACGCTTATCATGACCAATAAATCGCTGCTTTTTCTGGTGCTTGTTATTGCCACTTTATCTTCATGTACCACTCATCGTTATATCTATTCGGCATCGCCTGCCAATAATCCTTATTTTACGGAAAAAGGTGAATCCAAACTAACCGGCTATTATTCTTCATCCGATGCAAATCGTTTGACGGGGGAATATGCCCGCGGTGTTGATCTGCAGGCCGCTTATGCTGTAGGCAATCATTGGGCATTAACCATGGGATATTTCAACAGGCGAGAGAAAGATGTCTTTAACTTTTCAGGGTATGATGGTCCTTTTGATAGTTCGATAATAAACTATAAGAGAAATTTATTTGATATTGGCGCCGGTTATTTCATCGCGCTTAATACAAAAAAAACGATCACATTCAACTTTTATGGCGGCATGGCATTTGGCAAATTTTCTTTTGTAGATAATGGTCAAGCCAATTCAATGGACTATAGCAGGTATCACAACAGCGCAATCACCAAATGGTTTTTTCAGCCGGCCATCAATTTTATGCCGGGAGAATATGTAAGATTTTCTTTTCTTCTAAAAAATTCTTTTGTTCATTATGGCAATATCCAAACTTCTTACACAGCGGAGGAACAATCCTATTTTTCACTTGACAAAATAGCGAATAGAACCATTTCTTTTGGTGAGCCTGAATTGAACATTCAATTTGGTTTACCAGCGTATCCCTGGGTAAAATTGGATGCAGCATTTTCAGGCGCTTCCTATCGCTCGTGGATGGGATCAAGGCTGGATGTAAGAAGCAACAATGCTTCAATTGGATTAACGTTTGACTTTTCTAAACTATCGCCGAAAAAATAGCCTGCTGCGGAAAAACACGAAAAACTATATTTTCGCTTTTCTGTGTTGATACTTAATTAGTTTTGGAAAAACATTTACGATGCTAAACAGACGCAAATTTCTTCAGCTGTCAACCCTTTCTGCACCGCTGCTTTCTGTAAAAAATGTGTTTACTAACGGTGATGCACAAACGAAACCGATTGTGGTGGCTACCTGGGACAGCGGAAAACCGGTTAATACCGAAGCCTGGAAAATATTGTCCAAAAACGGAAGGGCGCTAGATGCGGTGGAAGCCGGTGCAAGATATATGGAAGATCAGATCAATTGCTGTGTGGGTTTGGGCGGCTATCCTGACAGGGATGGTGTAGTAACGCTTGATTCGTGCATTATGGATGAGCACGCCAATTGCGGAGCGGTAGCGGCTATAGAGCAGATAAAGCATCCTGTTTCTGTAGCAAGAAAAATAATGGAAACCACACCGCATGTATTGCTGGCAGGAGCCGGCGCACAGCAATTTGCTTTGGAAAACGGCTTTAAAAAAGAATCGAAAGAATTGTCGCCGGAAGCAAAGGCGGCTTATGAGCAATGGCTTAAAAAGAGCGAGTATAAGCCGGAAATAAATATTGAAAATAAAAAGAACAATGGCCCGTTTGCTCCGCCGTTTTTTGATGATGGCTCTGTAAATCATGATACCATGGGCCTGGTTGCGCTGGATGCTGCAGGCAATATGAGCGGCGCTGTTACCACAAGCGGAATGGCATTTAAAATTCACGGGCGGGTAGGGGATTCACCGATTATTGGCGCCGGGCTTTTTGTAGACAATGAAGTTGGCTCTGCCACGTCGAGCGGTGTGGGCGAAGAAGTGATCAGAATTTGCGGAACCCACCTGGTGGTAGAATTTATGCGGCAGGGATATTCGCCTGAAACAGCCTGCCGCAAGGCCGTTGAGCGAATCGTTAACCGCGATCCGGCTAAAGCCAAAACGATACAGGTTGGATTTTTAGCATTGAATAAAAAAGGACAGTACGGTGCCTATGCAATTCAGAAAGGTTTTGTTTTTGCAGTAAAAAGTAACGGCGAAGAAAAAATTATTCCTGCGAAATATGTGTACGACCTGGGCGTAACATAAAGGCCATTTCTTGCAGATTTAAATTACACAAGAGATTGCCAAAAAGAAAATAGTTATTCATTTAAAATTAAAATACGCCGCTGTACCTTTTAAGAGTTTGCGGAGAACGTTAGAAAGAAATTATGAAATTAGAAATTATTGGTTTTAATATTGAAAGTTGCATTGCCGCGCAGGATGCAGGTGCCAACAGGATAGAGCTTTGTGCGGGTCCCGGCGAAGGCGGTGTTACTCCAACCTACTCGTTTATTAAAGCGGCGAGAGAAAAACTACAAATTGACTTATATGTGATGATTCGCCCGCGCGAAGGAGATTTTTTGTACAGCGATGAAGAATTTGAAATGATGAAAGCCGACATTGCCATTTGCAAACAACTGGGCTGCGACGGAATTGTTACCGGCGCATTAACCAAAGATGGAAAAGTAGATAAAGAAAGATGTCGCGAGCTGATCGAATGCGCTTATCCGATGGAAGCCACGTTCCACCGGGCTTTTGATCGTGTAGCCGATCCGTTTGAAGCACTGGAAGATATTATTGAATTAGGTTTTGAAAGAATTTTAACTTCCGGATTAAAGCCAAAAGCGATTGATGGCATTGAAACGCTGGCTGCATTAATTAAACAAGCTGGTGATAGAATTATCATCATGCCTGGTTCAGGAATAACTTCCGAAAACATTATTGAAATTGCTGAAAGCACCGGTGCTGAAGAACTTCATAGCTCGGCAAGCGTTTTTGCAGAAAGCAAAATGGAGTTTCAAAATGCCGGAATGAATGAATCTTTAACACACGTTACGGTTGATAAACTGAAAGTAAAAAAGATGGTTGAATTGCTGAAAGAGTATGAATTGAAACCAAAGGTTTGATGAATTAGATTTTTTTTATCATTCAAATATGGATTTAAGAAATCAGATTTTACTTGAACACAATAAAGAAAATTGCAACCGCATAGTCGCATGGGTTGGAAGAGACCTGGCTAAGTTTAATGAGTTGTTTGATTTGTTTTTGAATGATGAATACCGTGTTACACAAAGAGCCGCATGGCCCATGAGTTATTGTGTAATTGCGCATCCGGTATTTATGGAAAATAATTTTGACAAACTGATCCAAAATTTAAAAAGGCCCGGCATTCACAATTCAATAAAACGCAATACGGTAAGGCTTCTGCAAGCAATAGATATTCCTGAAAAATATGAAGGAGCCATTATGGAAATATGTTTTCAATATGTAGAATCGCCAACGGAAGCTGTTGCTGTTAAAGCCTTCTCCCTGACAATACTGGGAAATCTTGCAAAAAAATATCCTGAAATAATCCCTGAAATAAAATTACTGATTGAAGATCAAATCCCTCACCAAACAGCGGCGTTTAAGGTAAGGGCGAAAAAATTATTAAATGAACTCTAGAAACACTTGATTCCTGACTACTTAATACCTGCTTCTTGCTACTTACTACCTGCTTCCTGCTACCTGCCTCTCACTCTAATACTCTTTTATGATGCAATCTTATTTCTGAACCTTTTGTCATCAAAACCGTCCTGGGTTTTTCATTATTCAAAAAAGCAAATTCATCCCCATAATTAGATCCGAAATCACAATCTATAGAATAATCAACAACCTTTAATGTTTCCCAAACGGGATGCTCAATTTCATATTCATACGTTTTTTTGTCATTGTATTTTGAATAACCCCAATAATGATCTGCAAAAAAATTTTCACAACTACCCGGAATGATTTTATTAGATCTTTTATTGGTTATGGCGCTTATTTTATTCCATTTATTTTTAAAGTTCCATTCATAGCCGGCCTCAAAGTTTTTCCCGTTATCGATATGAAAATGCTTCATATTCATTGTTGCATAATTTTCACCATACAAATTGTTAGCAATAAATGAAATAGCCATTTTAGGCACCATTTCCTTAATAAATACCACTCCTTTTTTCCAATTGCCATGATCATTGTATTTGATATAAAACCGAAAGTTGATTTCTTCGAAATTGGTATGCATAGGTATACTAAGGCCGAACACTTTGGTATTTAAAAACATAAATCCAACGAGGCTTACCCAGGCGTTTCCATTATAGAAGTCCAATTCTGTTTTTGGAGGAACAAAAGGGAGTAATAATGCAGGCGGAACTTCATAATTTGCCAGTATGAGATTATTCCATTCGGCGCGTAAAAAATGCGTTTTCATTCAAAAGCATTTTAAAAAATTGGCCACTTCTCGCTACCAAAAAATCAATACAATAATCTTACCTTAATTGTTTCCTTTACATCTTTGAGCAAATGAAGGGCTTCTTTTGAAAGATTTTTATTAACATCCAGCACCACATATCCAATTTCGTCATTGGTTTTTAAGTATTGCGCCAGAATGTTTATTTTATGAGACGAAAGGCGTGTATTAATTTCAGATAAAACGCCGGGCACATTATTATGAATATGTAAAATGCGATGTGTATTTTCCTGCAAAGGAAGATTTAAAGCCGGTATCGTATGCGAGCCCGTAGTTACACCTTTCTCCAGGAAATTAAATAATTTATTGCTTACATCTTCACCAATATTTTGCTGCGCTTCTTCTGTAGAGCCGCCAATGTGAGGCGTTAATATCACATTGCTTAAACCCTGTAATGGAGAAACAAATGTATCTCCGTTTTTTTGCGGCTCCAGCGGGTAAACATCTATTGCTGCGCCTCCGATTTCTTGGTTAATCAACGCCTTGCTTAATGCATCCAGGTCTACCACTTCGCCCCGCGCATAATTAATTAAAATAGCGGTTGGCTTGCAATATTTCAGCGTCGTTTTATTAATGATATTTCTTGTCGATGGCAAATCAGGCACGTGCAGTGTAATCACATCCGCGTCTTTCAACAGATCCTTTAATGATTTTTTATTTTCAGCATTTCCCAATGGCAACTTGGTTTCTGCGTCATAAAAAATAACCTTCATGCCGAGCGCTTCTGCCAGCACACTTACCTGTGAGCCGATGTTTCCATAACCAATGATGCCTAATGTTTTACCGCGAAGCTCATGGCTGCCATGAGATTCCTTCAGCCAGATTCCTTCGTGCGCCGATTTGTTCTTGTCAGGAATTCTTCTGATAAGCATTATAGAAGCAGCCATTACCAATTCGGCCACAGAGCGCGTGTTGGAGTAAGGAGCATTAAAAACCGTAACGCCTTTTTTGGTGGCAGCATGTAAATCTACCTGGTTGGTGCCAATACAAAAACAACCGATCGCCTGTAATTTTTCTGCATGCTGCAAAACTTTTTCTGATATTAAGGACTTTGAACGAATCCCTAATAAATGGACGTTTTTTATTTCTTTTATCAGTTGCTCCTCGCTTAAAGCGCCGGGTATTTGCTTTACTGAAGAATAGCCTGCATTTAAAAATTTTTGAACTGCTGCTTTGCTTATGTTTTCAAGAAATAAAATATTTATTTTTTCTTTAGGATAACTTGTCATTTTTTTCTCTGCCATATAAGTTTTGTAATGTAATATTGCAAATATAGTCCGTTAATCGATGAATATATTTTTAATGAGTTTTTGCAAATTTATTTCAGTTGTATTTCTTTTTTCTTTGATTTTTTTATCGTGCCGTTCAGGTTCCACTAAATCAAAACATACCGTTTCAGATTCCACGGTTTATACTTCGCCTCCGCAAGGCTACATTTCGCCGGCAGATTTTAGCCGCTATTACAGCAACATAAAAGATTTTTATGATAAAAGCCTGGTTGCACGCGGCTTTAACGGAGGCATTTTGGTGGCAAAAAACGGCCGTGTGATATTTGAAGATTATCACGGTTTTTATAACCTGCAAAAGAAAGACTCGCTTACGCGCCACAGCGCATTCCATCTTGCTTCAGTTTCTAAAACATTTACCGCAATGGCGGTACTAAAGCTTGCCGAGTTAGGAAAGCTTACTATAGATGATGATGTAAAGAAATTTTTTCCCGCTTTTCCATATGATGGCATTACCGTGAGGTTGTTATTAAGCCATAGAAGTGCGCTGCCTAATTACATTTATTTTATGGAAAAGCTGGGCTGGGATAAAAAGCAATACTGCTCTAACCAGGACATGCTTGATTATATGATTAAATTTAAGCCGCCGATGGCAGGTAATCCCGGAACTCATTTCACCTATTGCAATACGAATTATGCGTTATTGGGATTGATCATTGAAAAAGCGTCGGGACAGTCTTATGCAGATTTTCTGCAAAAATATTTTTTTACTCCATTGCATATGGACGATACCTATGTATTTAAGTTATCAGACAGTGCCACGGCAATGCCTTCTTACGATTGGCGCGGCAGGCCGGAGCGGATGACTTTTTTAGATACCGGTTTTGGCGATAAAAATATTTACAGTACTCCGGAAGATTTGTTGAAATGGGACCAGGCTTTGTATAACAATCAAATTTTTAGCAATGAAACTTTAGAAGCCGCATTTACCCCATACAGCAACGAAAAGCCCGGCATCAGAAATTATGGCTACGGCTGGCGAATGAATGTATATCCTGACGGCAAAAAAATAATTTATCACAATGGCTGGTGGCATGGCAGCAATACGGTTTTTATCAGAATGATACAGGACAGCGTAACCATTATTGTGCTGGGAAATAAATACAACCGTGCCATTTACGAATCTAAAAAAATGGCGGAGATTTTTAATCCATCGTCACAAATGCAGGATGATGACAGAGTGAGCGCTACCAAAGACGAAACCAATGCGGGCGATAATTTAAATGCTGATGCAAGCAAATTAAACACCACGCCAAAAAGAAAAGTAAAAGCTCCCGCTAAAAAAATAACTGCTAAAAAACATGCGCCTGTAAAAGCACAAAAAGCATCACGCCAGGTAATATTCGGAAAGGTAAAAATCTATGTTTTGGGTTGTTTCAGGTTAACATTTAGACGCCTTTATTGACAAACCAAAACCATTAACTCAATCTTTGGATCGTTTTGACTGCTTGCAACTTTTTTCCTCTTTTTTAAATAATTATTGCAATAATTGCGGTTTTGTTGTTCTTATTTTTATATTTGGTTGTCAAACCAATAACGAATGCTAAAATCAGAACGTCACGCGTATATTTTGCACCAGATAAACCTGCATAATAAAGTGTTATCAGCGGACCTAAGCGGGCAAATAAGCGTTTCGGACGATACCATCCGGCGCGATTTGCAACAACTTGCCGATGAGGGTAAGATCATAAAAATACATGGCGGTGCTCTGTCTCCATCATTTCACAACAGCCATCATTCTTCGCGGGAAGTTTATGGTTATACACAAAAAAAGATGATTGCTCAAAAAGCCATTTCTCTTATTAAAGACGGCATGTTTATTTTAACCAGCGGCGGAACTACGATTATTGAACTGGCCAGATCGCTTCCGGCAGATTTGCACGCAACTTTTATTTCGGGAAGCATACCGCTCCTTTTTGAATACGTAAGCCACCCGAATATAGAAGTGATTGTAATTGGTAATAAGGTTTCTAAAAACTCCAAAATAACCGTGGGCTCAGAGGCCATTTCAATGATCAATAATTTAAAAGTTGATCTGTGCTTTTTGGGCGTAAATGCCATCAACCTTACGTCCGGGGTTTCTGATAATGATTGGGAGGTAGCGCAGGTAAAAAAGGCGATGGTAGAATCTGCGAGCAAGCTGGTTTGCTTAACGATTTCAGAAAAAATCAATTCCCAGCAACCGATCCAGGTTTGCGATATTAAAAAAGTAGATACGCTGATCACCGAATTATCGCCTGATGATCCGCTATTGAACCCTTATGTAAAGGCCGGATTAAAAGTTCTATAGTTATTTCACCACAATTATCAAATCAAAATGAAAAGTTTTCTTAATACATTTTTCTGTTCAGACGGCCCATCTGCGGCCTCTATCCCATGAAAATTATTACATTAAATTCCTGTCAATCAAGGCTAATTGCGGTTATTGCAACATTTTGAACAAAAAAAACGCAAACGTTGCGGTTTTTAACATTTTGTTCCTACATTTGATTATCCTTTTTTTACGAACTAACTGAACTAAACAAACATGCCAACGATTTCAGTACTGTTAACGAGCGCACGTTTGCCAAAAACAAAACCAAATTCGACTTATAAATTTCATTTTCATTAATCACCAAATTAAAAACATGTTATGACTGCAATTAAACGATTGATTCCTTTGCTGGCATTTCTGCTCTTTTATTTTTCTTCATTTGCGCAGGATAGAACAGTAACAGGTATTGTACTCTCACCGGATAATATTCCAATTGATGGAGTTTCGGTTACCATCAAAGGAAAAACTACCGGTACTCAAACCGATCATGAAGGAAGATTTAGCATAAAGGCGGTAAAAGGCCAGGTGCTTGAGTTCTCCTCTGTTGGATATGAAAGCCAGCAATTAACGGTTAAAGACGCCAACACTATTCAAATTTCCCTTTCCAAACGTAAACAAAGCGATGGACGACATTGTGGTGGTTGGGTATGGTACTCAAAAAAGAGGAAATGTTACCGGTTCGGTTTCTACAGTAGATGTTAAAAAAACATTACAGGGAAGGCCCATTGCAGACGTAGGAAGAGGTTTGCAAGGTGCTGCGTCTGGTTTAAGTGTAACAATTCCAAGTGGCGAAGTAGGCTCTGATCCGATTCTTAAGATCAGGGGAGTTATGACTTCATTCCAGGGAAGCAGCACGCCATTGATACTGTTGGACAATGTGGAAATTCCCAGCATTCAGATCGTAAATCCGAATGACATTGCTACGATTACTGTTTTAAAGGATGCAGCATCCGCTTCTATTTACGGTGCTAAAGCTTCTAACGGGGTAATTTTGATCACTACCAAAAAAGGCTCCGGAACTTCAAAGCCGCAAGTGACCTATTCAGATAATTTTTCCTGGCAGAATGTGTGGAAAAAAATGGAAATGGGACAGGTAGATGCTTTGAAATACACAGTAGATGCGGCTGAACGGGTAGGGGTTACCACACCAACAGGGGCATTTTATTATGTAGACAGAGGCAGTTATGAAAAAGCGGTAGAATGGCAAAAACAATATGGTGGCAACATTGGAAAAAATGATCCTACGGTTTTTGGGAGAGACTGGTATGTGCAAGGATCCGGTAACCAAAAAATGGGTGTAAGAACTTATGATCCTTATGACTATATGATCAAACAATGGGCTCCTACGCAGCAGCATGATATTACCGTAGGGCAAACTGTTGGCAAAACTTCATACAATATCGGATTGGGATACCTGGATCAAAGCGGTATGATGAAACCAGCGAAGAAAGATGATTTCACGCGCTACAACGCGTCTCTGAGACTTTCAAGTGAAGTCAATAAATACCTGACTGTTCGTGCAGGCGCTATGTATTCAAGAAGAAATAAAGACTATGCGTATGTAACCAATTCCACCACTGCAGATCCATGGCTTTACCTGTACAGATGGGGACCTTTGTATCCTTTTGGCAATGACCAGAACGGAGATCCGATCCGCAGCCCGGTAAGCGAAGCGGCTGCTGCAAATACAGCAAATATTTTGCAAAATTATATGAACGTTAGCACAGGCGCCACTTTGAATTTTACAAAAGATTGGAAGTTCGATTTTGATTATACCTATAGCAACCAGGAAGAAATCTGGAAAAGGCCCGGAACAAGATATACTGCCAGAGATTCATGGTCAGCGCCAGTAGCCAGACTTGATGAAAGCGGTAATCCCGTTTATGTGGACAGTACCGGTAATGTAGTTGCAAGCACAGCACCGGGAGCCATGAAAGCGTTTGATCTATCTAAAAATACTTATACGGGCGCCGGAGCCAATCCTGATCATATTTTCAGACAGGTTACGAATTTCCATAGCAGAACAATCAATGCTTTCACTACTTACAATTTAGGAATAAAAGAAGATCATAAATTTAAATTTATTGTAGGTATGAACAGCGTCGCTGCAGAAACCGGATGGCAATCGCAGCAGCAAAACCAGTTAACCGATATTCAGAATCCTCAATTTAATTTTGCAATTGGAACTCCTCCGATTATTTTCGCCGATAACACCTGGGAATCACAATTGGGTTATTTTGGACGTATCAACTATGCATATAAAAATAAATACCTGTTAGAAGGTAATTTGCGCTACGATGGTTCTTCTAAATTTCCTTCCGACCTATGGTGGAGATGGTACCCTTCTGTTTCTGCGGGATGGGTAGTAAGCGAAGAAAAGTTTATGACGGTTACAGAAAAAGTGATCAGCTTTTTGAAAATAAGAGGCTCGTGGGGAAGCATTGGCGATCAGACAGTAGCGAACAATCTATATATACCGAGCATGCCAGGCGGTCTTTCCAATTGGATCGGTGCAATGGCTCAAAAACTTTTTATGTTAATACACCTCCTGCTATTACAGCAAACATCACCTGGCAGGATATCGAAACCAAAAACTTTGGTGTTGATTTAGGATTGTTGCAAAATAAAGTGAACATTACCTTCGATCTGTTCCAAAGAAATACCAATAACATGATCGTTCCTTCAGAAGGTATTCCGCTTACTTTTGGAACCGGCGCTCCACAGGGAAATTTTGGATCATTACAAACCAATGGATGGGAACTTACGTCTTGAGCTGAATCACAGCTTTCAGAATGGGCTGGGCGTTAATTTCAGGGGAAATATTTCAGATGCAACAACCCATATTGAACTATGGTACTTCCACTGGAGTTAATACCTAATTATAACGGAAAAGCGATTGGAGAAATTTGGGGTTATCGCACCGACAGATTGTATCAAACATCTGATTTTGAATTGGGAGCTGATGGCAAACCGCAGTTGATCACCCTTACTGCTGATGATGTTCCTGCAAAATATGTTGGTAAAAAAGCCTATAAATTAAAGCCGGGCAAAAACGGTGAAAAACCGGTTTACCAGGTGTTTTTACAAAACTCCTCCAATTTCTTCTTTGGTCCTGGCGATGTGAAATTTAAAGATGTAAATGGTGATGGCATTATCGATAACGGAAGTGCATTATTGTCAGATCATGGCGACCTTGAAGTAATCGGAAATTCTACTCCAAGATATGAATATGGTTTTAGATTAGGCGCAGACTATAAAGGTTTTGATATCAGCGCTTTCTTCCAGGGTGTAGGCAGCCGCCAGATTTGGGGTGATGGATTTTTAGCCATTCCGGGGTATAATTCTGCAGATGGAGCCATGCCACAGGCAATTGCAGGTAATTACTGGACACCGACCCATACAGACGCGTTTTATCCTGCTGCCTATAACAATGGAGCAAGCAATGCAGCCAACAATATACAGGTACAGGACAGGTATTTACTGAATATGGCTTATTTGAGATTGAAAAACCTGACCCTTGGTTATTCTATTTCTCAAAACATTCTAAAGAAAGTGAATGTGAATTCATTAAGAGTTTATGCGGCTTTGGAAAACTTCATCACCTGGGATCATCTGAAAGGATTACCGATAGATCCGGAAGCTATCAACGGATACTCTATGTGGAATACATCAAACTATAATCTGGGCCGTACAGGTATGGGTAGTTCCGGCCTTCAAAAGCGTATCTGTAGGTGTTCAATTAAACTTTTAAAATTTATTAAAAATGAGAAAAATTAAATATATCTGCGGATTAGGAATTGCATGCCTGCTTTTCTTTTCCTGCAAAAAGGATTTTCTTAACAGGCCGCCGAAGACAACTTATATAGATGAGGATGGTCTATTTTGGAGAGGTGAAGATGACATCCGTATGTTTGCCAACGGCTTCTATCCCAATTATTTCAATGGTTATGGACTTGGATGGACCTGGGATTATGCACCTGTAGTAGGCTACACCTTTAATGATGATGTAACAGGCAAAAACGTTCAGTCAAATTTCGAAAGTAACATTCCTACTTCAAGAGGATCTAATTCTGAATCGGCTGCCTGGTTAACACAATATTCCGGCCCAACCTGGGATTTTGCATGGGTGCGCAAAGCAAATATCCTCATTGATCGTATAGAGAATATTGCAAAGCCAGCACTTTCAGATGACGCATATCGTCATTGGACTGCAGTGGGCCGGTTTTTCAGAGGATATGAATACTCCCGTTTGGTGAGCGTTTTTGGAGACGTGCCTTACTTTGGAAAAGTAGTAAAAGATAATGAGCTGGATACTTTGTACAAGGACAGAGATCCACGTGGATTGGTGATGGACAAAGTTTATGAAGATTTTCAATATGTGTTGGCCAACATCCGCGCTAACGACGGAACACTAAATCTGAATAAAAATATTGCCGCCGCCTTTATTTCCAGGTTCATGTTGTTTGAAGGAACTTTTGAGCATTATCACGGATTAGATGATGTCAGGGCAAAAAAATATCTCGAATTGGCAGTTCAGGCAGCTGAAATAGTGATGAACAGCGGAAAGTATACTTTTGGAAGCGATTTCAAAGCACTCTTTGCTTCAGAAAACCTGGCAGGAAACCCGGAAGTGATTTTGTACCGGATATATGATGCAGCACTCGCAGTTACTCATGCTGTTGGTTCTTATTCAAACGGAACAGAAACAGTAGGTGTTGATCCAAATTTGGTATTGGTTAAATCATTTATCATGAATGATGGCGATGTTTGGCAAAATTCATCTGATGCCAGGTGCAAATGATTTCTCTATTGCAAATCTTGATAAAACAAGAGATCCAAGGTTTGAAGCTTCTTTTATAGACAAACCAAACGGATCTTCCACGACCATTGTTATATGGCTATAAATTTGCTTCCCGGGATGCAATTACCTATATCGGCAAAACACCATCCTTCAATCTGGGCAAGCAATACCAATACAAGTGATGCGCCTGTAATCAGGTTGGGTGAAGTAGTTTTGAACTGGATAGAAGCAAAAGCAGTATTGGCCGAAAGTCTTGGAGGCGCTGCTGTAACTCAGGACGATTTAGATAAATCAATCAATGCTATTCGCAATCGTCCGTTAGATGCAGCAGCTATTGCTAAAGGTGTTCAGAAAACTGCGCCTCTGACAGCTTGCTTCACTTCCTGATGATCCGGCAAGAGATGCAGACGTATCGCCGACTTATGTGGGAAATCCGCCGGGAAAGACGCATGGAATTTGTATTTGAAGGTTTCCGTCTTTTGGATTTGAAAAGATGGAAAAAACTCAATTACATGGATTACAGCACCAATCCGGATTATTTCCTTGGGTCCGTGGATAAATCTGCCATGTAGAATTTCCATCGGCTTTGACTACATCAGCGGCTACAAAAGGCAATGTTAAAGTAAAAAAAGCGATGGCACGAGTTGTTACTTATAACGGAAGCAACGCAGCTGATATGGTAGGCTTCTGGGTGGTAGAAAACGCGAGCAACAGGAATCAATTTAGTGATAAGAATTATCTGTCTCCTGTTGGTTCACAACAAATTAATGAGTATAAGGATAAAGGCCATACACTTACTCAAACAAAACTTTGGTAAGTAATTCTAAGCTCAAATATTTTTAAAATACCATTATAACTAAGGCTATCTGAAATGATAGCCTTAGTTATATCAAAGATATCCGTACAAAAAATTTTACTGAGATGTTCCTTTTTAAAATCTAAACAATCCCTATAAAAATTGAAAGAGATGATAAAAAAAAGTATGTCTTTAATGATGATGATGTTCATCACATTATTTTCCTTTGCCCAAACCGAATTCAAATTTGCTCACGTATCTGATACGCACATTGGCAGCCATAATGCCGATGAAGATCTAAGAAGAACAGTGGCAAATATCAACAGCGATTCATCACTTAAGTTTGTAATCCTCACCGGCGATATCACAGATTTTGGATCAGATGCAGAACTGCTTCTTGCCAAGCAAATTTTAGACAGCCTCAACAAACCGTGGCACATCATTCCGGGAAACCATGACGCCAACTGGTCTGAAAGCGGCACCAACAGTTTTGTAAAAATCTTTGGCGCAGAAACCTTCCGTTTTTCTTACGGCGGTTATTTATTCCTGGGAACAGTTTGCGGGCCCAACATGCGCATGAGCCCCGGCCAGGTTTCAAGAGAAAATATCGTCTGGCTCGATTCAACCTTGAAGAACTTAAAAGACAAAAATATCCCCATTATTTACGTAAATCATTATCCCCAGGATTCTTCTTTAAACAATTGGTTTGATGTAATTGATTTGCTCAAAACCCGTAATACGCAATTGATTCTGCACGGTCATGGCCATGCCAACCGCGTTTATAATTACGAAGGTATTCCGGCCGTTATGGGACGTTCCAACCTGCGGGCAAAAGATACTGTGGGCGGATATAATATCGTTACCATCAAAGATGGCGTAGCATCTTATCAGGAACGCAATCCTTTGACCAATCAACAAAAAGATTGGGCGCAAGTGAAATTATACCAGCATGATTTCAAAGCCGACACTGCTCATTATTTCCGGCCATCTTATGCCGTTAATACCACTTATAAAAACGTAAAACAGGTTTGGGAATTCACCGATAAAAGTGATATAGGCTCAGGAGTGGCCATCACAAAAAATCTGGTGATCGCCAGCAATTCCAACGGGCACATTTATGCGCTTAATTTAAAAACCGGAAAAAAATCCTGGTCTTATTCAACCAATGGAAAAATTTATTCAACCCCGGCAGTTGAAAATAATTTAGTCGTGATTGCTTCAACGGACAACAGCATTTACTGTCTCAATGCAACTAATGGAAAATTAGCCTGGAAGTTTGAAACACAAAAACCGATTGTGGCAAATCCCTTAATTAAAAATGGCCTTGTTTATATCGGCTCTTCCGATGGGCATTTCAGGGCCATCAATCTGAAAGATGGAAAATTGAAATGGGAGTATGATGAGGTGAAAGGATTTGTTGTTACCACGCCATTATTCTATAACAATAAAATTTATTTTGGCAGTTGGGGAACAGAATTCTATTGTCTGGATGCAGGAACCGGCGCCCCAATTTGGAAGTGGAACAATGGCTCTTCTAACCGAATGTTTTCACCTGCTGCCTGCTATCCTGTAGCCACCGGCGGAAAAGTTTTTATTGTAGCGCCCGACCGTTATATGACTGCTTTTGATGCAGAAACCGGCAACGTATTATGGAGAAAAAATGATCCGGACAATAAAGTGAGGGAATCAATGGGTTTATCTAAAGACAGCCTGCTGGTTTATGCAAAGACCATGCAGGGCGAAGTGGCCGGCATTTCTACTTCGGAGCCCGACATGAAAATCACGTGGAAATCTAACACGGCTTTGAATTATGAAATAGCGCCCACGGCTATCGTGGAAAGCGAAAATGTAGTTTATGTCCCTTCCAATTCGGGATTGGTAGTCGCCGTAAACCGCGCTGATGGCGCCATCTTGTGGAAACATAAAATTTCAAATGCCCTGATCACCAGCATTACGCCGGTTTCGAAAAATAAGATCATTGTTACGACGATGGACGGGAAAGTTACGTTATTGAATTATAAGCCTTAGGTGTTGACTCGGACGAGTGTAAAATTCATGCATAATTTTCTTACTTAATTTTAATAAGGTAATAAGGTGTTTTTCATTTGTGATTCAATGTTACTAAGGTAATAAGGTTAGTGGATGGAGTGTTTGGAAATGACTTGATAGCTAGTTTTGATATCAGTATGTAAAACCTTATTACCTTAGTAACTGAATACTTTCGCTTTTTAAAAAACCTTATTACCTTATTTCCCCACTTTAGCGTTTTTTGATAATACTTCATGAAAATTTCATATTCTTCAGCAAACGTTACTTTTTTATGATGTTCAGGTTGATTAAGAATGTACTTGCATACTCTGTCTACATCATTCTTTGATACAGAAAACGCTGATGCCGATTGCTGCCATGCAAATGCTCCTGCACAAAGTTTGTTGCTATGAATAAAGCTCGCAGAACTTTCAGCTACAATTGTTGCAAAGCCTTCTTCCGAAATTTTAGGAGAGCGGGATATTAGAAAATGTACATGTTCCGGATTTGCATAGATACTATACATTTTTGATTGGTTGTTGTTGACAATTCCTGTAATGTATTTTTTAATTCTTGCGCGGTTTATTTCCTGAATAAAAGGGAATCGGTTTTGAGTAATTAAAATAAAATGAGTGTAAAGGTTGTTGTATTCAATCTTCATATTTCATACTTAATGTTGTTTGGGTTGAGATTGGGATTACTAAAATAGCAAAGTTTTTAATAACTAGAAACTTCACGAATGTTTCATATTTTTCAGCAAAAGTTACACCTTCCAACCTTATAACGTGCTTCCAAAAAACAAATACGTCAGAAGAATTGCAGTAATAATTCCCACAACATCAGCCAACAGCATCGCACCGATAGCATAGCGCGTATTTTTTACAGATACTGCGCCGAAATAAACAGCGATCACATAAAAAGTGGTATCGGAAGTTCCCTGCAACACAGAAGATAAGCGGCCGGCAAAGGAATCAGAGCCATAGGTGGTCATGGTGTCAATCATCATGCCGCGTGCGGCGCTTCCGCTCAACGGCCGGATCAGTGCGGTTGGCAGGCCATCCACAAACCGGGTATCTGTTCCAAAAAGAGCAAACAGGCTGCGCATTCCGCTGATGATCACGTCAAACGTGCCGCTGGTGCGCAACATGCTGATGGCTACCAGCATTCCAACGAGGTAAGGAATGATGCGCACCGCCACTTCAAAACCGCCTTTGGCGCCTTCAATAAAGGCATCAAAAATGTCGATCTTTTTATAGAGTGCACCGAGTATAATCACAAAAAACAACATCAGAATAATCCCGTTGCTTAAAACGCCTGAAAAAGTTTGCACGCCGGTAAAACTTAACGATTTCAGGTAAATAACCATTAAAGAAATCACTGCCGAAATGCCCAGTACCCACAATAAAATTACCGGTTGAAAGACGTTAATTTTTTGTTTGAAGGAAACGATCATCATCGCGGCAATCGTGGCAACAAACGTGGCGATCATGCACGGAATAAAAATATCCGTGGGATTTGCACTGTGCAAAGAAGCCCTGATGGCGATAATGCTTACAGGAATCAGCGTAAGGCCCGAAGCATGCAAACATAAAAACATGATCTGTGAATTGGAGGCAGTCTCTTTATGCGGATTGATCTCCTGCAGGCTTTCCATCGCTTTAATTCCAAAGGGAGTTGCTGCATTATCGAGCCCTAATAAATTGGCTGAAAAATTCATCACCATGTGGCCCATTGCGGGATGATTCTTTGGCAGCTCGGGAAATAATTTTGAAAAGAACGGCCCGATTATTTTTGATAAAAGCCTGATACCGCCTGCTCTTTCAGCGATGCTCATAAAACCCATGAACAGCGCCATAATACCTATAAGATTGATGGAAATATCCACCGACGTTTTTGCCGTAGCAATAATTCCATCAGCATGTTGTTCTTTATAAGTGATATAAGATCCGTCGGCAGCCTGGGAATATTTTGTGGTTCCGTCTGTATACGATTTTCCGCTTTGTAATGTTTGTAAGATAATAGCCGGAATTGCGGTCGTGTCCACCTTTTGGGTCTGTGAAGTATCGCCCGATTTTCCTACCACCATCTGGCTGTAGATACCGGTATTTCCTTTGATAAAAACGCTTTGAAAAGTCGCCGCTAAAATTGACACAATAATAAAAGCCGCCCAGATTCTGCTTAACGCCATAAATGAATTTAAAAATTGAAAGATAATTAATATTTGAGAGTCTGTGCAAGGATTTGAGAACTGTTAGTTTAAGAAAAACGAGATAAGCCAAAAAGTAGTTTTTTGAGATGAACAAAGCAACTCGGGCTGGTGTGGGCGTCGGCGCCAACAGACTGTAACCATAACTTACCATTTTGCAAACCTGTAAGGTTTTTGCAACCTATAGGTTTAGCTTGAATCGAAGCATAATCCCATAGTGATACAAACCTATAACGTCTTTGAAACCTTATAGGTCTTATAAATTTCCCCCACAACAACAGAAGCAGAAATTTGCCGTCGACATAAGCCAAAATGTAGATTTTGATCGTTTTGTTAAGCTTACTTTCTTTGCCAGCATCAAAATTGGAAACCCAATATCACATAGCCGAGGCAAGCCGTATCATCTTTCGTCTTTAATTATTAGCTTTTAGGATTTATCTTCGCAAAAATTTTTCTTATGAATTTACATGAATATCAGGCAAAAGAACTGTTGAAAAAATACAATGTTCCGGTTCAGGAAGGTATTGCATGCAGTACAGTTGCTGAAGCAGAAGAAGCGTACCGCTTTATTAATAGCCAGTATGGTAGCAAGTTTGCCGTTATAAAAGCCCAGATACATGCCGGTGGAAGAGGAAAGGGAAAGATTCGCGGAACTGAACAAAAGGGTGTGGCGGTAGCAAAAAGTGCGGAAGAAGTAAAGACGATTGCGCAAAATATTTTAGGTGGCACACTGGTAACCGTTCAAACCGGTGAAGCAGGAAAAGTGGTGAATAAAATTTTAGTGGCACAGGATGTTTATTATGATGGAGCAGAGCCCGTAAAAGAATTTTATTTATCCATTTTGCTCGATCGCTCAAAAGGAAAAAATGTGGTGATGTACAGCACTGAAGGCGGAATGAATATTGAAGATGTGGCGCATGATACTCCTGAAAAAATTTTTAAAGAATGGGTTCATCCCGGCGATGGCCTTGCGCCTTTCCAGGCAAGGAAGATCGCATTCAATCTTGGATTGAGCGGAAATTCTTTTAAAAGCTGCGTTAAGTTTGTAACCAATCTTTACAACGCTTATGTTGGGACTTGATTGCAGCATGCTTGAAATAAATCCAATGTTTAAAACCAGCGACAGCAAAATAATTGCTGTTGATTGTAAAATGAATATTGATGACAACGCTTTAATGCGCCATCCTGATATTGCTGCGCTGCGCGATGTAAGCGAAGAAGATCCTACCGAAGTGGAAGCGGCAAAATACAATCTGAATTTTGTAAAACTGGATGGTAACGTAGGTTGCATGGTAAATGGCGCCGGGCTTGCAATGGCAACGATGGACATGATCAAATTAAGTGGTGGTGAACCTGCTAACTTTTTAGATGTAGGCGGCACAGCGAATGCACAAACGGTAGAAGCAGGATTCAGAATCATTTTAAAAGATCCAAAAGTAAAAGCAATTCTTATCAATATTTTCGGCGGTATCGTTCGTTGCGATAGGGTAGCGCAAGGAGTTATAGATGCCTACCAGTCCATTGGCAATATCGAAATTCCGATCATCGTACGCTTGCAGGGAACCAATGCAGAAGTTGCCAAAGAACTTATTGATAAAAGCGGATTGAAAGTAGAATCTGCCATACTTATTAAGCGAAGCGGCTGAATTGGTAAATAAGGCGGTGGCATAAATTATTTTTTTAGAAGGAAACCAAAGGGTTTGCAACGATGAAGAAGAAACGTAGCAAACCCTTTGTTATTATTTGCAGCGCAATCAAATGCCAACTGTCAGAAAATTTAATGATTCGTGGTTATCTTGAAATCCCGTCTGAAACTGCTTCTCTTTTATAAAATTTAAACCCACCTTCCTGTTTTATTAGTGTGCATCCATTGCAGGTGCTGTCAAAACCGGTGTTGGTTACTTTAACCACAAAAAAGGCAGGCTTGGTTATTTTTCCTTTTAATAAGAATTCCTGCTCTTCTTCGCCATAAACCGGTGTTGCAGGTTTTTTAGCATAAAAATACTGCGCGTAGCTTCTGAAGCCCACCGGCCACACATAAACATCTTTTCCCTGGAGGCTTTCATAAAATCTGATAGCAGGCGCCTGCGAATATTGCTCAATTTTTGGCACCACTGAAAGCAAATAAATAAACAGGCAAACTGCGGTTGAATAAAACAACATTAAAATCGCTGGTCGATTTTTTTTCCTGTAAAAAAGAACCAGCGCTGATATTACCAAAACAAAATAAAAGATGCCAATGAGGCTCTCGAAGCCGCTCCACTGCACATTTACATTAAGGCTTGCTTCTGCAAAAGGATCTTTTAAATAAGGCAATAACAACTCATGATGATTGGCCACATATGGCAGTGCAGCCAGTAAAAAAGAAAAAACAAATCCCATAAAAGCCAGTAAGCCCAGCATCCACTTCTTCATTCTCAGATTTGATTCCAACAAATTATCTAAATAAACAGTTGCCAAAAATGCAAGTGGCATATAAGTGAGAGAAGAATAATGAACAATCTTGGTGGTAGAAAGGCTAAACAAAATCATTACCGTCCAGAAAAGGATTTTCATGATAAGCATGAAATCGGCATTCGCTCCTTCATTCTTCTTGAAAAAAATCGGCAACGCAATAATAGAAATCGGGAAGCAGCCGATAAATACCACCACAAAATGGTAATAAAAAGGCTCGCCATGACTGGCAACCGGATGTAAAAAAAGATCGGCCTGAACCGCTAAAAATTCTTTTAAAAACCATAATCCATTCTCCATAATTTCCTGTCCGAACCATAATAGACAAACAACAGTAAAAAAAAATGTAAAGCAAAGAATTCTTCTTTATTCCGGGAAAGTTTCTAAACTTTTGAAAAATAAAATAAACGAAAAATACAAGTAGAAAAACAAGCAGTGCTACCGGCCCCTTGGTAAGTGTTCCTAAGCCGATGGATATGCCTGCGAGACAAACGTAAAGGTAGTTTTTTCGAAAGTCCTTTGCTACAACGGGTTTGATGAGGCTTTTATACATGAAAAAAATGCCCATGAATATGAAGTAGTTGAACACGGGATCTATAATGGCCGACTTAAAATAAACGTGTGGCAAAAATGTGCCGAGATAACTAAGCGCCCAGATAAAACCAAAGCGGGGCGATTTATATTTTTTGCCTATTAAAAAGAAAGTTACCAGCGTAATAATTCCAAAAATCGCATTAGGAAATCTTGCGGCAAATTCGTTAATACCAAATAAATTCATGGCCAAAGCCTGCAGCCAAAAAAAGAACGGCGGCTTTTCGCTGAAAGGTTGAAAATTGATTTGTACGCGATGATAATCTCCGGTAACGATCATTTCTCTTGCGGATTCTGCAAAGTTGATTTCGTCCCAATCGAACAAATGTACTTTTCCTAAAAACGGAATAAAGAAAATGATGCCTGATAAAATAATGATCGACAGGTATAAGGCGGTTTGTCTTTTATCATTTACTGGGCCAGCAACTTCCATTTATAAATTTTAGTCTTTGTAAGAAAATAAAGAACCGAAACTTTTAACACGCCTAATCCGTAGGTAATGCTTCTTTTTAAATTGATGGAAGATGCCTCCTCAAAATATTTGGTCGGGCAGGTTATTTCTGCGATCTCAAAATCATTATAAAAAATTTCGGCTATCATCTCATTGTCAAAAATAAAATCGTCGGAGTTACGATGGTAGTCTATTTTTTGCAACACATCTTTATGATACGCGCGGTAGCCGGTATGGTATTCGGAAAGTTTTTGATTCATTAAGATATTCTGGAACAAAGTGAGAAACCTGTTTGCGATGTATTTATACATCGGCATTCCGCCTTTTAACGCGCCTTTGCCGAGGATGCGGCTTCCGAAAACCACTTTGTAAAGATCATTTCCGATTACGGAGATCATTGCCAGCAGAAGCTTTGGCGTGTATTGATAATCGGGATGCAGCATGATAACAATATCGGCGTTTAATTCCAATGCTTTATCATAACAGCTTTTTTGATTGCCGCCATAGCCCCTGTTTTCCGTATGGCGTACAATGTTTTTTATTCCCAGTTTTTTGGCCACTTCTATCGAATTATCGGTGCTGTTATCATCTACCAACACAAGGTCGTCCACTACATCGAAAGGTATTTCCGCAATGGTTTTTTCCATCGTGAGCGCTGCATTATATGCCGGAAGAACTACAACAACTTTTTTATTGTTATACATACAGATAAGAAATAAGTTTAATAAACAATTATTTATTCTGAAACAGATAATCGTTTTCGGTGCTAAGGCCGTATTGGCATCGCATATCCGGGATTCAAAATGTTTTGCAAAGTAAACGAATCCATCTTTACAAAAAAAGCCGCACCCTGTTGGACGTATGTGGCAATGGGATATCAATTGAAGAATTGTAGAAGCGATGGTGGGGTTATTGAGCCAAGTAATTTCGTTTGTACATAAACGTTAGTTGGTTCATTGAGTGTGAGAAAATGCACGCAGGCTACATCTTCGCACTTACAATCATCTCATTCATTGTAGGCGTAGCGCTGCCTCCAGCCTTTTCGAGCGTGATCGCAAAAGCATCTACTTTGCCAAAAGATTTCATTTTTTGTATATGGTAAATTCCTTTTTCAGTGGCAATCATTCCGGCATCCACCGGCTTGCCTTCCACAATGGCCCAGAGCTGGTATTGCTTGCCCTCAGGCACCGCGGGCAAATTGGAAGGATCAATATAAACCTGGCCGGTATTTTTCATCCAAAATAATTTAGCGAGCGCATCGGGCGTTTTGGGTGTTCCGCTTAATACAACAGGCATCGCGTGTTTATCGGCAATTACGTTCCAATCGGTACTCATAGCAAGATTTGATTTTTCCTGTTGAGACAGCTTTTGCTGTGCAAGCTGCAGATCGTTAAGTGTGCTATGATATTTGTGATAAAAAGAATAAATAAGCACGCCGCTCTCTATCAGCAAAATAAGCAGCGCGGCCACCGCCAGCTGGAAGAATTTTGGAATCCGGTAAATCTTTTTTGTTGCCGGAATTATTTGTGGCAGCGGGTTTGGCTTAAAAGGCTGTGTGGCAGTCCGGGTTAATATTTTTTCTCTCGCAGAAAACGAAGGCCGCATTGCATGAGCCTGTGCATAACTTTCGAGTGATTTTTCTATCTGGTCTAATTCATATTTTACATCCGGGTATTTCTTTAAGCATTCTTCCACCTGTTGGCTTTCCTGCGGCGTAGAAAGGCCTGTTGCGTAAAGCTCAAGTAAACCGGACGATATGATCTCTTCTTTGTTCAATTTATGATTGTAATAATTTTCTTAATTCCATAATTGCTGCTCTCATTTTTGTTTTTACGGTGCCCAACGGAAGAGCTAATTGCTTTGATATTTCCTGCTGTGTAAGGCCTTCAAAATAAGCAAGGTCGATTATTTGTTTTTGATCGCTTTTTAGTTGGGCTAAATGGCTTCTGATTCCAAGCGCGTCAAAACTGGCAGCTATATTGGTACTGTTGCTTACGTTATCTACGGCATTTTCCGAACTTTGGATTTTATGCTGTTTTCTATAGCCTTTACTGCGGATGGTATCTATCGTTAAGTTCCTGGTGATATTGAGCATCCAGGTAAACAATCGTCCCCGGGTATGATCGTAGCCGGAAATGTTGTTCCATATTTTTACAAAAGCTTCCTGCAACACATCTTCCGCCAGCTCACGGTTTTCGATCATTCTAAAAATAATGTTGAACAGGGCGCCTGAGTAGTTATCATATAAATAAGCGAATGCAGACTGGTTACCACTTCGCAGTAATTCCACCAGGTCTTCTTCGCTGTATTTAATTATTTCTGTCAAAAATTAACTTGTAGGGCTATAAAAATTAAAGATAGTTTTTTACAAAAGAATAAATAAATATCGAAATAAGAAAAACTACAAAATGGCTTATCTCAAGTTGTAAACCGGAAGAAAACTGATTGCGTCAAAAGCAGGAACAAAGCAAATTTTCAAAAGAAGAAAAACTACAAAATGGCTTATGCCGATAATTAAATAGGGATAATTATTGTTCAAAAAAAGCAACGCTGCCGCCAACCCAGTCTTTATCCATGTTGTAGCGCACGCCAATCATTTTGCCTTTACTTAACCGCGCGAGATTGCCTACTGCCACAGGTCTTGGCTTTCCTTTTTCCCAGAAATAAAAAATTCTTATTTCGGCTTTTGCCGGAATGTTCGGGCGTTTGTATTACATCTGCATATTTTACTTTGCGCTGCAATATCCAGTTTTCCGGATCTTTTACCTGGTCAATGTCTTCTTTGGTAACATCAATGATTACGCCCTGTCCGGCAAAAGAAAACAACGGTTTCAAAACATAATTTTGCAAGATCTGCCGGAAGCTGTTTTAATTCATGTAAGAAAAATGTTTGAGGCACATAGGGATGATCAATAAATGGCAGCGTAAACTTGCTGATGCGGTAAAACCAGTTGGGATGCGGTGCCCATTCTACATCAAACGGCTGCGTGATATCAACCACATCATCGCCCAGTTCTTTTTTCTTTTGTGAAAGCTCATCAAAAATAATGCGGTTATAAATTCGTTTTACCGGAGTCTTTTTGCCATCTTTTGTATAAAATAATTTGTTGCCTTCGCTTTGCAATTCAGTAAGGCATACAATGGGAATTTGCAGATAATCCTGCGTGCAGTAAAAATCGATTCTTGTTTTTTGTTGCTTCGGTTTTATTTCCAGCAAAATAACATTTTCAGGATCGTGGTCACCAAGAATAATATTTCTTAGAAACTGAATATAGCTTTCTTCGTTATACCCGTTTAAAAACTGGCTAAAGTTAGAAGGAATATCAAAATGATTGCGGACCACCTGCGGATAATAAGCCTGGAAGGCAAATAAAGACGGGAAGCCCTGCATTTCTATTAACTGCGGTTCTAATTCGCCTTTTTCGTTTTCACAAATGCCAAAATCAAACGCAATAAAATCTGAATAGCCGGTTTCGTTGGGTACATTTTCTGCCTTGGGAATGGCTCTTTGTGTGAGGTTTTTAAAATTCGGATCAACAATAATATCAACGATCGATTCGCAGGCATCGATCATTTTTTTGGTAAAATCTTTCGGAACAAAAATGGGTGTTTCTGCTACGCGAAATTCAATATCTCCGGGATGTTTGCTATCAAGATCTTTTAAAAAATCATGATACTTTTCGCTGGTGAAGTTGGCATTGAATTGTTCTCTTAGTTCCGGAATCATTTTTAATAAAGAATTACGAATTAAAAATTACGAATTACGAATCGACTCTTCTTAAACCAGTTATAAGTTATAATTTATAGGCATCCTAATAAACCCAATAAACTAATAAACCAATAAACTCACCTCAACCGTCAACTCCTCAACCCTCAACTCCTCAGCATCTCAACCCATTACGCCGCATAAACCTCGTGCAAGCTATGCAATGCCATGCTTAAAAAATTAGGAAGAATGTGCGAGTAAGTTGTAGAAATTTTATCAGGATCATTAAGTTGCTCTATCATCGATTCCCACTTTTCCAAGCCATAATTTTCTATCACCGTTTTCTTTTTTTCTGGTGTTTGCAAATACATGCTCATGCCGATGGCATCTGCTTCCGGATGAAACTGCGTTCCCACAAAATATTCGCTGAAGCGGATTCCCATGATCGCTCTTTCATATGGAACATGAGGACGTTCTTTTTCAATACATAGTATTTTAGCACCTAAACCGCGCAGGCGATTGTATTTTGGCTGAACCACCTGGTAATCTCTGCTATCCACTGCATAAAAAGGGTCGGGCATTCCATCAAAAACGGGCTCGTTTAATCCGTCTTCTAAAAGATGAATTGGAAAAACACCGAATGCCGTAGACTTCCGTTTGGTAATTTCGCCCACCTTATAATAGCGGCAAATAAGCTGGTAAGAGTGGCAAATAAAATAAACGTATTTCTTGTGGATGTTGGCGGGATTATTATTGTATCGCTCCATGGTTTGTACCCATTCAAAATATCTGGTATCCCATTCAAGGCCTTCACTTTCTGTTGGACTTCCGGGGCCGCCGCTGCTGATGTAAATATCGAAATTGGTGCCGGGCAGCTCGTTTTTACGTCTTACATCAAACTCTTTTGTTATGATATTAAGATTATTCATTTCACCGAACTGGTTAATGATCTCCCTGATACATCGCATTCCCTGGTTTTCGTAACCTTCGTAAAGATCTAAAATAGCAATTTGGATGGTTTGGTTTTCATTGATATTCATGCTGCAAAGATAATTACTATGAAATAAATGGAATTTTAGGACTCGATTTTTTTAGCTCCTGGCATTTCATTAGTGAAGGTATTAGTTTTTATTAATTTGTTATGGGTTGGCTTCGAAACAAGCCAAAAAGTAGATTTTGTAAATAGTATGAAGCAATGAGACAACAAAATAATTTGTACATTTACTTATGCTACTTCAATTAGAAAATACAAATAAGGAAAACGTTGATAAGCTGTTGCATTTTGCAAAAAGAAATCATTTAAAATTATCAATAATAGATGATAATGAAAATAATTATTTTCTTCCTGGTAAACCATTGAATGCTGTTCAATTATCTCAGTTGATAGAAAAAGCCGTAAAAGCGGAAGCATCAGCATGGAAAATGCACATCAGAAATCAGGAATAATTTTAATGAAGATTGAATATACAATAGATGCATTAATTCAAATCCTTCAACATGTGTGTTTAATAAATGAAACAAGCCAAAAAGTAGATTTTCTAAAAGATCTAAATGAATAACGCGTTAAATTCCTTCCAAAAACTGCGAGTGAATATAATCCACAACTGTTGGAAGGCTTTGCGTTTGTTCAAATACTTTTAATTGCCTGTCTGCACCGGTGCCTTCTTCCAGGATTTTATGTACATGGCCGATCGCGTTCTTAATTCCCAGTGGGGATACCACATCATCAATAAAATCTAGTAGTTCATAAATAAGCACCCGCGTATTTACTTCGCATTCTTTTCCGAAATCAATCATGCTGCCTTCTATTCCGTAGCGTCCGGCGCGCCATTTATTTTCGTTGATCAGCATGCGCGGATACATCATAAAGTTTAAATTTTCTGTGCGCAGCTTGTAGAGTTTGGCGCAAATTCCCTGGAAAAGCGCAGCAATAGTAATGGTTTCCTGAACGGTAAGCGGCACATCGCAAATGCGAAATTCAACTGTATTAAAAAATGGATGTACCCGCAGATCCCACCAGATCTTTTTTGCATTATCAATACAATTGGTTTTCACCAATAGCTTTATATAATTATCATACGCTTCTATACTGTCAAAAAAATCGGGAATTCCGGTGCGTGGAAATTTATCAAATACTTTTGTGCGAAAAGATTTATAACCGGTTTTTCTACCTTCCCAAAAAGGAGAATTGGTGCTTAATGCATAATACATGCGGCAAAAAATAACGCGCAGAGTTGGCAATATGAATGGCCATTTCCCTGTTTTCCATTCCAACATGTACATGTAAGCCGAAAATCAAATTGCTTCGTGCGGCTTCCTGCAATTCGTTTACAATTTCGCTGTAGCGTGCATGATCAGTTATCAGTTGCCTTTCCCAATGGCTAAAAGGATGGGTGCCTGAAGCTGCCTACCCAAAGCCCAAGCTCTCCCGCAATGCCGCTGATGGTTTTTCTGAGCGTTGCTACATCCATAAATGCTTCATCTATATCCTGGCAAATATCAGTGCCCACTTCTACCACCGCCTGGTGCATCTCTGCTTTTACTTTATCTTTAATTACTTTTTCACCTTCCTGCACAATTTTTTGCTCATGGCTTTTTAGTTCCCGGGTTTCCGGATCAAGCACCATATATTCTTCTTCGATGCCAAGAGTAAAATGTTTGTAAGAAATCGCAGCCATGTTGTTGGGGTAGTTGATTGGTTATTGGTTAATTAGTTAATTGGTTTATTGGTTAATTGGGAAAGCTATTGGAGATTTTTAAATTTTTAAATTTTCACATTTTCCAATTTTCAAATTAATTGCTAGTTTCAATTAGCTAATTAGTGCTTTTCCCGCTGCGCTTCTTTTTACATATTCGCCCCAGGTAAGATTATCTTTTCCATCTTCCTGTTCGTGTGCTTTTTCAATTGCAAAATTGGCGGCTGTTTCCACTACCCAATCAAAATTTTCCTGTCCTACGCTGGTAAGTTCTGCATCAGGTGCCGGATTGCAAAAGTCAATCGCATAGGGCACTCCATCGCGAAGCGCCAGTTCTACCGTATTAAAATCATAACCCAAGTACCTGATATTTTTAAAACGATATCAGTCATCAGTTTCAATTTTTTTTCGATCTGGCTTAAAATCGGCTACATAACGCAGGTGATGCGGGTTTCGCGGCTCGTAAGGCATAATGCGCACATATTTTCCTCCAATACAATAACAACGGTAATATTCTTCAAAAACAATTTCTTCCTGCAACATCATAACCAGTTCGCCTGTTTCGCCATGTTTGTTAAAAAAATCATCAATGCCGGTTACTTTATAAACATTCTTCCAGCCGCCGCCGGCAAATGGTTTCATGTAAGCAGGAAAACCGATATAATTAAAAATGCTTTCCCAATCAAGCGGATAAGCAAGGTTAGAAAACGATTGATCTGTAGTATCGGGCAGGTAAGCTGCTCGATGGAATGATCACCGTTTTTGGAACCGGCACATCAATTTTTGTCATTAGACAATTATTAAAAAATTTTTCATCGGCGCTCCACCAAAACGGATTATTGATAACGGCCGTTCCGCATAACGCAGCATTTTTTAAATAGGCGCGGTAAAAAGGTACATCCTGGGATATGCGATCTATAATTACTGCATAGCCGCTGTTTTCGCCCTGCACTACTTTATCAATATGCACGGGCTCTGCAGAAATTCCCTTCACATTTTTTGAATTGATGCGTTCTATAAAAGCCTCCGGAAAACTTCTTTCTCTTCCAAATAGAATTCCAATTTTTTTCATGATATCATTTTTAATTGAAGGATGGGTTGAAGCAAATAATTGATATAAATATTCCCGTTTGCTAATATAACAAAATAAATTCCCTCAAAATTTTTTAGGCTGATATTTTATTCATGTAAAAATAATTTCGCCGCGTCGCCCAAGTTGGATCAGGTTGCCGGTATTTGATGTGAGCCTGTTATATCTGAGATAAGCCATTTTATAGTTTTTTGCGATCTTGTTGCGGAAGCAGTTAAACAAAGCTTTGTGCAACTGATTTATTCATTATTTTTGAAAGCTTATGCAAATTGAAAAACCGCCAAAAACGCTGACAAACTCCCATATAATAGCATCCGGATTTTTAAAAAGAGACGTGACGATCGATCTTTATTTCCCGCCGGAAAAAATAACCGGTGAAGAAATAAGCCTCTTGCTGATTAATGACGGTCAGGATCTTGTGACGATGAATTTTAAAAATATTCTGGATAATTTATATGAAGAAGACAAAATTGTTCCGCTGCTTTGTGTCGGAATTCATTGTGGCCCCGATCGCAAAAATGAATATGGCACCGCCAATATTTTAAATTACAAAGGACAGGGAGCAAAAGCTGCTTTGTATACACGTTTTATTTTTGAAGAATTACTTCCTTTTATCAGAAGCGAATGCGGAACAACCTCTTTTAAAGAAAAATCATTTTGTGGTTTTTCATTAGGCGGATTATCGGCATTGGATATTGTATGGAATCATGCAAAAGAATTTTCGAAAGTAGGCGTGTTCAGCGGCTCACTTTGGTGGCGCACGCTATCCCAGAACGATCCGGATTTTAAAGAAGAAGCGCACCTCATCATGCATAACGAAATAAAAAAAGGTGGTTATTATCCGTGGCTAAAATTCTTTTTTGAAACAGGAATTTTAGATGAAACCGCTGATAGAAACAACAATGGAATAATTGATTCTATTGATGATACACTTTCCCTGATTGATGAATTGGTGAAAAAAGGATACAATCGCGGGGAAGATATCCGCTACCTGGAACTGAAAGATGGGCGGCACGATGTGGCCACCTGGGCAAAAGCTTTTCCTGAATTTTTACAATGGCTTTAATTAATGGTGCGACTAGCCTGGTTGCTTCTTCCAGGCATCGCTGATAGATTTGGTTATAGAATTTTCTGATGCCGGCTTTTTCTTCACAATCACACTTATTTTTCCGGTTCTTTCCATAAAAATTTCTTCAACATCGTCCATGGTATTTTGGTGATTCGTGATGCGCACTTCTTCCATCACATCGCCATAACTTAAAGAACATTTTCGTAAATTTTTTCCGTTGAGTACACCATTTTTATAAAGCGACAGAGGCTTCCCTTTTACCAGATGACTCAAAAACTGGTTGGTTACGCTTATCATGGCGAGGATTCTGTGTACCATCACAAGCGCTGCAGAAGCCACCATGGTGGGAATGAAGGGAGATGCGCCCACAACGGCACGGGCCAGCACAGCGCCCAGCATTATAGTGATGCAGGTATCAAAAGCCGATTTGATGCCGAACACGCGCATGCCTGCAAGGCGAATAAGGACCAGTGCAATAAAAAAAATAGCGATGGCCCGCAAGCTCATCTGCATGCTTGTAAGATTGGAACCATGGCCAAATAAATGATCAATTGTTTCCATCGGTTACTTGTTTTTTAATCAGGTTAATTGCAACGGCTACATCTTTTTTCGACAGTATTTTAAATTCCTTCTTTTCAAGATTAGTATAGGTATTAAAAAAATTTTCAATTTCTTTTTGAAGGTATTCATCCACAGAACTAAGTTTTTCAATTTTTTCATAACGGTTGGATGCAACTGCTGCGGCTATAATACGGTCGTTACGCACAGTTTTGCCGTCCAAAGTTTCCGCGGCTTCCAAAACGCCCAACACTTTGCACTCAATAACGCAGCCGGGCCATGCAGGCTCGTCCAGCAAAACCAATACATCAAGCGGATCACCGTCATCAGCTTTTGTGTAGGGAATAAAACCAAAATGAAACGGGAACGACATTCCCTCGGGAAGCAATTTATTCAGCTTAAACATTTGTGTTTCCTCATCGTAACCAAATTTCGATGCGCAGCCTTTTGGCGTTTCAATTACAGCGTTAATACAATTTTTATTTTTAGAAAAAGTTGAGGGTAGTTTCATTCCTTTCTTTCCTCAATATCTGTACCCGATTTCGCTCAACCACTCCAGTTGCAGAACCACTAAAACTACTTTTTCACTTTTATGACGGTCTCCCGCGTAGGTTTGATAAAGATTGATTTAAGTATTTTTATCTTCAATAGGTTAATTTCGCAGGAATTATGAAATCTGGATTTGTAAATATTTTCGGCAAGCCGAATGCCGGCAAAAGCACGCTGCTCAACGCGTTGATGGGAGAGAAGCTGGCCATCGTTTCGCCCAAGGTGCAAACCACTCGGCATCGCATTAAAGGAATTTTGACCAACGAAAATTACCAAATTATTTTTTCTGACACGCCGGGAATTATCGAGCCAAAATACAAGCTTCATGAAAAAATGATGCAAGCGGTAAAAAGCAGCCTGGAAGATGCGGACGTGGCATTATTAATTGTAGACGTTAAGGACGATCTTGACCAGGCTGATGAAATATTTTCTTCTTTGTCGTTAAAGGTTCCGGCATTGGTGGTATTAAACAAAACTGATGTTGCGGATAAAGAAACGGTTGAAAAGGCGGTAGCTTTTTTCACCGGTAAAAAATACTGTAAAAGGGTTTTAGAAATTTCTGCATTGCGAAGCGATGGCGTTAAAGAACTGTTAGACGTTATTATTTCGATGCTGCCCGAGGGAGAACCTTTTTACGTGGATGATAATTTAAGTGATCTTCCGATGAAATTTTTTGTGAGTGAAATGATCCGCGAAAAAATATTTTATTTATTTTCTGAAGAAATTCCTTATTCTGCAACGGTGCTGGTGCAGGAATTTAAAGAGAAGACAACGCTTACAAAAATTTCGGCCGATATTATTGTACAAAGAGAAACACAGAAAGGAATTGTGCTGGGCCACGAGGGAAAAATGATCAAGCAATTAGGCACGCTCGCCAGAAAAGACATTGAAGAGTTCATTGGAAGAAAAGTGTTTCTTGAGCTTTTTGTAAAAGTAAGGCCAAAGTGGAGGGATAACGAATTGCAATTGAGAGAATATGGATATTGAGGAGTTGAGGGTTGAGAGTTTAGGGTTGAGGGAGTTTATTGGTTAAATGGTTTATTAGTTAATTGGTTAATTAGTTAGTAGGTTTAGAAGTCTTGCTACTTGCTACTTGCTACTTACAACTTATCACTTATCACTTATTACTGGATTATTATGAATTCTTTTGGAAGAAATTTTCGGGTACAGATTTTAGGACAATCGCATGGCGAGTATGTAGGCGTTGTAATTGACGGGTGCCCGCCCGGCATCGGAATTACGCCTGAAGATTTTAAGGAAGATATTGAAAGAAGAAAGCCCGGTGCCAAAGGAACGACGCCCCGCAAGGAAGACGATATTCCCGAAATAATCAGTGGCGTTTTTAATGGAAAAAGCGCCGGCTCGCCCATAACTATTTTGTTTAAAAACAGCAATACCAGGAGCAGTGATTACGAAAAGCTAAGGGCCGTTCCAAGGCCGGGCCATGCGGATTTTGTGGCGAATAAAAAATTTAAAGGATTTGAAGATTACCGTGGCGGCGGACATTTCAGCGGAAGGCTTACAGTAGCATTGGTTGCGGCAGGCGTTGTTGCAAAAAAAGTAATTGAATCTTTTTCTGAAGAGAAGAAAATTAATATTCATTCAACGATCCTCGAGATCGGTGGCGAAAAAGATCTTGAAAAAGGGTTGCAAAAGGCAATTGATGCAAAAGATTCTATCGGTGGAATTGTAGAGTGCAGGGTTACTAATTTACCCATAGGTCTTGGCGAGCCATTTTTTGATTCTGCAGAATCCATGATAAGCCATGCCGTATTTGCAATTCCTGCAGTAAAGGGAATTGAATTCGGAGCAGGTTTTGCCGCTGCTAAAATGTTTGGCCTGGAGCATAACGATTCTCTCATAAACCCGGATGGCACAACGGCAACCAACAACGCCGGCGGAATTGTTGGAGGAATAACCAATGGCAATGAGCTGGTATTCCGCATAGTTGTAAAGCCTACTTCGTCAACGCCCAAAGAACAACAAACATTAAACGTGGAAAGTGGAAATGTAGAATCTTTCTCTGTAAAAGGCCGCCATGATCTGTGTATTGCTTTAAGAGTTCCGGTGGTGCTGGAAGCTGTTACAGCAATGGTTTTAACCGATTTGATGCTAAGTGAAAGTTAACGCGTAATGATGCAGTTTACATTCTGTCATTGATATAAACGTCTTCAATAAAAAAGAATTCCGCGGGCTGGTTTTTCAGTAAGGTAATTGAAAGCACATCAAACTGAATCAACTTCCACTGTGGGTTTAAATAAAGATATTCTTCTGATGCATTGACCAGGTTCTGCATTTTCTTTTTGGTTACATCTTCTTCCGGATAGCCAAACCTTTGTGTTCTTCTCGTTTTAACTTCTATGAAATGCAGTTTATTATTCAACGAAGCGATAAAATCAACTTCCCAATGGCTGTGCCGCCAATTTTGGTGAAGAATGGAAAATCCCTTTTTTAAAAGATAATCAATGGCCATCGTTTCACCCAACGATCCTGTATGGTTGTGTTGTGCCACAGAAAAATAAATATGATAAGCAGTTTGGTATCGCAGAAAAATCAGATCGGTTACTTCAGCGTTGCAGCTACCGTTTGACGCTTCGTAATGAAATAATAACTGCCGAATAATATTGCAGAGAAAATAAATGTAGAAGCCACACTCCACGGATAAAAAGGCAAGCCATCACTATAGCACATCATTAAGCCGCCTAAAGTTTTCGGCCTTTGTAAGCCTGCTAACGGCGAATTGCTGGCCCAAACCAAAAAGTTAGAAACCAGGAAGTACACGGTTGGCGCAGTAAATGAAGCGATCGCAATACTTTTTACATTAAAGTTTTTAATAAAAAATCCGAATACAGTAAGTGCACCGAACAAGATATAATTTACCAGCTGACCGGAATAAAAACCAGAGATAGAACCTACCCCGTTAATATATAATAACTCGTACAGGCCATCAGATACAAACATTGCCAAAAGAGGAAACAAAAAGGCCAGCTTTTTATCTTTAATAATGGCGCCGCCAAAAATAGCCATCGCAATTTGCGGAGCAAATCCGTATGGGCGGCCGGGCATAATTCTGTAAAGAGATGCGATTACAATCAATAATATAAAACTGCCTAAGAGTTGTTTAGTAATTTTCATGTTGAGAATTTTGGCAAAAATAAGCAATATAAATTTTTTAACTGTTGCTTCCGGCAAATAACAAAAAGCTACAAAATAACTTATATGGCGGCCTATAATTAACTTTTATTGAGAAGTGCTTCGTATCCTTCGTCGATCAACAGGTTTTTTCCGTCTGCGGCTGCGGTAGCCAATTGATCGCACCGGTTGTTCAAGGCATTATCGGCATGGCCTTTCACCCATTTAAAATGGACATGGTGCTTTTGAGCAAGTGCATGATACCTTAACCACAAATCGCTGTTTTTTACACCGCCTTTAAAATTGGTTCTGATCCATTTTTGCAGCCAGCCTTCCATTACTGCTTTAACCACGTAATTGCTGTCTGAAAAAACAACGAGCTCCATATTATCTCTTTTCAACGCTTCGAGCGCTGCGATCACTGCCATTAATTCCATGCGGTTGTTGGTAGTGAGGCGGTAGCCTTTAGAAAGTTCGCGTTCTAAATTTCCCCAAATTAAAACCGCGCCGTAGCCACCCGGGCCCGGGTTTCCGCGCGAAGCCCCGTCTGTGTATATGCTTATTAAATTTTGTTTCACTGGTAAAAGTAGGGGATTAAAAAAACTGGAATCAAATTAAAAAATTACACCTGGAATACACCGATTTTAAACTCTTCAATTTTCGGTTGGTGGTTGGCCGCCGACAGGTTTTCGGAAATAATGTTTCTTGTTTCCTTAGGATCGATAATTGCGTCTACCCATAACCGTGATGCCGCATATACCGCTGTAGTTTGTGAAGTATAACGATCGGTCATTTCCTTTAAAAAGGCTGCCTCATATTCTGATGTGATATCTTCTCCCTTTGCTTTTAAAGAAGCCGCTTCGATCTGCCATAGAGTTTTAGACGCCTGCTCGCCGCCCATCACAGCGATTTTTGCAGACGGCCATGCATAAATAAATCTTGGATCGTAAGCCTTTCCGCACATCGCATAATTGCCGGCGCCGTAAGAATTGCCAATAATAAAAGTCAATTTCGGAACAACAGAATTGGCGACGGCGTTCACCATTTTTGCGCCGTCTTTTATAATTCCGGAATGCTCGCTGCGGGTTCCTACCATAAACCCTGTTATATCCTGCAAAAAAACCAAAGGAATTTTTTTCTGGTTGCAATTTAAAATGAAACGTGCGCCCTTATCGGCGCTGTCATTATAAAGAACGCCGCCAATTTGCAGTTCGCCTTTTTTATTTTTTATATTCAGTCGCTGGTTGGCAACAATGCCAACCGCCCATCCATCAACCCGGGCATAGCCACAGATAAGGGTTTTGCCATATTCTTCTTTAAACTCATCAAACGAACCGGCATCCACAATGGTTTCAATTATCTCATGCATATCGTATGGCTTCAGATTGCCTTCCGGGAAAATTTGGTAAGCATCCGCAGGATTTTTTGCAGGCTTAATCGATTCTTTCCGGCTAAATCCGGCGCCCGGCGAATCGCCAATTTTGGATATGATTTTTTTCACACGATCGAGACACTCTTCTTCAGTTTTAAATTTGTAATCGGCAATACCGCTTATTTCGGTGTGCGTTGCCGCGCCTCCCAATGTTTCATTGTCGGTATTTTCTCCAATGGCGGCTTTCACTAAATATGGACCAGCCAAAAAAATGGAACCGTGACCTTCAACCATCAACGTTTCGTCGCTCATAACAGGCAGGTAAGCTCCGCCTGCCACACAGGGGCCCATTACCGCGGCAATTTGTGTAATACCCATAGCACTCATCCTGGCATTGTTGCGGAATATGCGGCCGAAGTGTTCTTTGTCGGGAAAAATTTCATCCTGCATAGGAAGGAAAACACCGGCGCTGTCTACCAGGTATATTATTGGTAAATTATTTTCCATGGCAATCTCCTGCATGCGAAGATTTTTTTTGCCCGTGATCGGAAACCAGGCTCCGGCTTTTACCGTTTGATCGTTGGCAACAATTACACATTGTTTGCCACTCACATACCCAACTCCGGCAACTGTGCCACCGGCAGGGCATCCGCCATATTCTTCATACATTCCGTAACCTGCAAAGGCGCCAATTTCAATAAAGCTTTTTTCTTCGTCTAACAGGTATTCAATACGTTCCCGGGCCGTTAATTTATTTCTTTCCTTTTGTTTTTGAATTGCTTTTTTGCCACCACCTTCTTCTATTTTTTGAAGTAAGGCTTGAATCTTACTCCAGCTTAATTTATTGGCGTCTTCATTTTTATTCAACTCAATATTCATGGATAATATATTAGTGCCAAATCTAAAACTTTAATTTTTATTTATCCGGGAACTTCTTTGGCAGCCCTCTTTCTTTAGAGTGCACAACTCTGCAATAAGTTGTGACTACATTATTATACGGTAAAAATTACCGAAGCCGCTTAAAATCGTTCCTGCTTAAAACCCCCGGACCGGCATGATCGCCTTCCTTCATATTGAAGTTTACAAACTTTACGTTCTTCAACTCAGTTAATGTGTAGGTGGCCGAAGCCATATAATTTTGTGCGCCTGTGTTGCCCATGTTTTCTGACAGCGCTTTACTGTCCGGGATATTCACGTACATGGTATCATGCGAAATTTTTACAAGATCTAAATGGACTTCAGGAAAATTGTTGTTGATTAATTGAATCAAATGATTTGCAGAAAATGTGTCTAATCGTACGTCAGCTGGTTTAATTAACTTTTCACCATTTAAATTTTCCTGGTCAACAGTCCAGATCAAAGGGCGGTTAACAATGCTGGTTGATGAATCTGAACGAGTGCCTGAAGAAACAAGTGTATCTGCTGCTTGAGTTTCAGGTTGATTTTCAGTTTTATTTTCGTTTGAATTGCAGGCTGAAAGACAACAACAAAATAATATCGCTTCAATAAATTTTACTTTCATAGACTGGAAATTTATTCAAATAAACTTAAAATGGATAACCGATAGCAAGGTTTAACACTAAATTTTTTCTTCTCCATTCTTTGTTACCAAAGTCGATTTGATTGATTACCCATCTTTGCCCGGCTGGCAACCATGGCTCTCTCAAAGGCATTCCTAAATCAACCCGTAATAATAAAATGGTAAGATTAATGCGAAGTCCAATACCGGTGCCAACCGCAAGTTCCTTCATGAAATTTTTAGAAAATTGCGCTCCGGGCCGTAAGGTGTCCTTATTATACAGCCAGATATTTCCGGCATCAATAAAGAAAGCGCCTTCGAGAATGCTGTTGATCTTGTACCGCAGCTCAGTGTTCATTTCAAGTTTAATATCGCCAGACTGGTCGGGGAAAAACGCAAGACTGTCTGCATTGGGATCCCGGTAAGTTCCGGGTCCTACAGACCGGCTTCTGAATGCCCGCAGGCTATTATTTCCCCCGATAAAAAATTGTTTGATGTATGGAAGTTCAATTGAATTTCCATAAGGAACACCCAAGCCGATAATGAGGCGGTTGGCTAATCTTGTTTTTGAATTAAACGCCAGATAATATCGTAAGTCGGGCTGAATTTTCACATACTGCGAAATGGGAGTGCCAAAAAGTTGTTTTTGTTTTGTTACAGGATCTTTTGGTATAAATAAACCAACCAGGTTGCCAGATAAATCCGCTATTCCATTAAAATAAAAGCCGGATCCGTTCGGATTATTTGCAAATGGATCAATGGTGTAAGAGTAGTTGGAACCTATCACAAACTGGGTGTCTATTGCATGTTTTAATATAGGATATCGCTTTATACTATCAATATATTGTCGGGTTACATTAAGGGCTCTTACATAATTGATGGAAAACGGATTGAATTCCTGGGTAACCTTTATATTAGGCTTCCATAGATAACCCAATTCAGCCTTCAAAGAATTTAAAGTGTATAATTTTCTTCGGTTCAAAAGGTCGTAGCTCAGGTTTATTTTACTTCTGGGCACGAAAGCATTGGTGGTGTTGAACTTAAAGAAAGGCACTACAAATTTCGGTATCGAGAATGTAATGCCGCCACCAAGCATATAGGTATTATAGCCTGTTTGATAGCCACTGTATTGCACTTCGCTACCAACATTAGCACGTATGTCCAGCTGTTCGGCTCCCCTGAAAGTATTACGGTTTCTAAAAGTTAATGTGACAGCTGAACCCACATAATTGTTTGATTTGGTGTTTCCTGAAATTTCGGTCCGTAAAGATTTTTTTGGCAGGGTGGTAAGGTAATAATAAGTATTTAGCCTTCCGGTATCGGCATCCGTTTCGGGCAGTGCCTCAAACCTGTTCTTTACAAATTTAAAAACACCGAGATTGATCAACCTTGCTAAAGTAAGATTATGGTCCGTGCGGTTATACACATCTCCTGAATCAAAACGCATGATTCTTGGGAACAGTTGCGGTTTAAACTTATTACGCGGATCTACGATATAATAGCCGCCATAAAGAAATTTTTCATTGGACGTAGTATCAATCCGGTTTGCGTTAAGACGATAGTTTGGATAAATAAATACATTGTCAATGATATAGGGTTTTTTGGCTACAGCAGGCGTTTTATCTTTTACTTTCAGATACGTGTTTACTTTATGGTCGCCGATGGTACTGTCGTATTCCAGGATCAATAAATCCGGGTTGAAAAAGTAGTAACCTTCTTCTTTCAAAATAGCGTCTATCCTTATCCGTTCGCCTTTAATTACTTCAAGGTTAAAGGGGTCATTTGAACGAAGGAGGCTGCCGGACTTTGTATCCCGTATGGCGCTGCCAAGCGCTGTGCTGTCAGTAATAAAGTTTACTTCTTTGATGGTGTACACCGGCCCGGGCGTCAATGTATAATAGGCATGGCCTTTTCTTTTCTTAACGATCGTATCGCCGGTTGCTTCTGCTTTAAAATACCCTATATTCTGGAGATAGTTTTGTAGCACCTTTACATTATAATCAACATTAACGCTGCTTAGTAATACCGGAGGTTGTCCAATCTTGCGCAAAAACTTCCTGATAAAACTGTGTTTTGAAGTATCACCGCCAAGGTTATATAGCAAAAGTTTTATGGGCACACCTAAAAATTTACTGTTGGGCAGCGGCCGCGGAAGATGCTCTGTTTTGTCTACTATCTGGTTCTTTTCTTTTTTTGATAAAGTGCTGTCTTTAACTTTAATCGTAGCCCCCGTATACAATGCGTCTCCCTTTGGAACCAGCTTTGTAGAACTACATGAAGCAGCAAATATTATCACAAAGCTTACCGATAAATAAAATGCAGGTCTCCTATTTCTCATTTTCATTTGCTTTTGATGGAGGAGTAATGGTTTGTTCCCTTTCGGCTTTTGCATCATCTGCCTTTTTTATCCCGCGGTTCCCTTTCTTTATCTCGCGGTTCTTGCGACGCTGTTCCTTTGTTGAAAATATTTCTTTGAACTTATTGTAATCTACCGAAATAATAAAGCCTACTCCGGTCTCAACAACATAACCTTCTAATGCTCCGGTATAATCGTTTTTGCGATAAGCTCTAAGCATATACCGGCCGTCTTTACTCAGCTTGTAATTGATGTCTATATTTCCGGCCAGGTTGTTTTGCTGTTGATTAGATTGCATTGGTCCCTGCAGTTCAAAATCACTCCCTACCGATACAGTAAGCCGGTCGCTCAGTAACCGTTTTGAAACAGCTACGTTAAGATCAGTGCGGTTTTGCGCGCTTCCTGTAGAATAATCCTGTGTGGTAGCAAGATCCAAATTAATATCTACACCCTGAATTAATCCCTGGGCGAGTTGATTTAATTGTTCGGATAAAAGCCTGCTTACGCTTTGCATGGCAACGGTTCCGGCATCTAATGAACCGCCGGCGCTGTTATTAAACGGATTTTCACCCACGAAGCGGTTCAATAAAAGCAGCGCAAAAACCTGCTTGTTCATTTCGCCCGGCTCCTGGCGCAACTGGGCCAGTTTTGTTTGTACGGTGGTTACAATTTCATTGGTAACATTATAGTTTTTTTCAGTGGGTAAAACAATATCAAAAGTAATTATTGGTTTCAAAAGCTCACCCTGTAACTGGAGGTGAACCTCAAAAGGCAATTTCTGTTTATAAATTCCCTGGTTGGTAGTTTCTGCAATTTGCCCCTGCACCAGGTCTAGCGGAGCGGTGTTGGCAATATAAATTGCCGTTACGTCGATCTGTGCGGTTGTAGGCTCGCCCGTCCAAACAATACGGCTTCCTTTCTGGATATTAAATTTCCTTTTCAGAAAATTGAATGAAAGGTTATAGGTGCCTTCATCAATTTCATAAGAACCTACCAGGGTTATTTTTCCACTCGCGTCAATGCCGCCGGTTAACTGACCGGTTCCTTTTAATTTTAAGAAATCTCCGTTTGCGGCATCCACAATCATATTAAAGACGGCATCTTTATTAATATTTATGTTGATTGAAACATCGTAACCCGACAGGGGCGCAGTTTTCAGGGAATCGTATGGCGACATGAACAACGAATCTTCCTTTGTGGCACTCACGTCTACGAAACGCACAATCCCTTCACGGCTTTGTACGCCAGGCTCATCCTGGGGAAGCACGACGGTAAAATCGGTTTTGTCGTTGATGGTCAGGTCACCATCAACAACCGGGTTTGCAGGAGTTCCTTTAATAGTGAGGTTGGTGGAAAAAACCATTTTACCGTAAAACAGTTTATTGTCTTTGTTGGTCGAATTAATTGCCTGGAAATTCCGTGCTTTCACTTTTAGATCGAAGCTATAATTAAAAAAGTCCGGCGTATTGATGGCGCCGTCAATTACAATGGCATTGTTAGCCGTATCGCGGATGGTAAAGGTGTTTAGCTCTATTCCTTTATTGTTGATGATGGCTATCGCTTCCTTATCAATTTTAAACAAATTATTAAGCATGCTTACATTAAAAGCCGTATTATTAAACTGGATTTTTCCATCAATATTCGGTTGTTGCAAGCTTCCGTTCAGCGCAATTTTTCCATAAAGGTTCCCGCGTGTATCTTTTAATCCGCCTTTGGTAAATCCTTCAAGGGCCTTCATCTGCAGGCTTACGATATCAACCACAAAATCGTAGCTGCTATTAGCCGGCTTTACTATATAATCGCCATTAACATTTACCTCATTGCCGCGTCCTTTAAGGCTAACATTTGCGTGGTAAGTGTTGGCAACATTGTTATTAACTTTTGCTGTCAGGTTGCCCAGGGTATCCTTATAAACACTCAAATCATTTATGGTAAGGTCGGTGGTAAAGGTGGGCTGTGTCTGAATGTTCTTTACCATTGCATTGCCGTTTAGTATTCCGGCTACCATTATCGAATCGTTTTGGACAAATCCTGTAAGCGTTTCAATTTTAAAATCCTTAAAGTTAATTTCCATAGGGCTGTTGGCGGTGGCAGCGGTACTGTTGATGCTAAGCTGCTGGCTGCCCTGGCTCAATATAAAATTGGTTGCGTTGAGGTCTTTATTTAGGTATTGAATTTTATTTTCTGCATTTACACTCCATTTATTATAATTCAGTAAAAGATTTTCAGGCTTTAAACTAAAAACATAATCATTTAAAGACGGGTGGCTGAGAAGGCCGCTTAATACATACTTATTTTTGGATGCCTGGTCTTTTATATTCAATGTAAAATCGATATTGTTGTGTTGAAGCGTACCTTCTAACGTTGTGGCATAAACGCTGAGCGAACTTCCGCTTTTTAACTGTTTCAATGAAGTATTAAAAGCAAGTGCGCCGTTCTTTGTTGCGGCATTAAAATTCAACGAATCAATGATGAAGGTGCCATAAACTATTCGTGGCGATTTAACGTAAACATTCCAGCCGCTATCACTTGCGAAATTTCCGGAAAGATTAATCGGTTTCAATTGTTTCAATTCCGGCAAAAACGATCGTAATGCAGGATTGTCGGTGATTCCGGCTTGTATCGAAAAATGGTAAAAATCTACTTTTTGAGTATTATGAACTGCGCTTATAGAATAGTACGGATCGATGGCCTGCTGAAAAACAGTGGCCAGTTGAGTGAGTTTATATTGTCCTTTTATGCTGGCAGATAAAAAATCTGCCTTTAAAGACAAGCTCTGATTTGCCGGAGTGTTATCAGCAATCACCTCCAACGAATCTACTGTGATACGTTGGCCATTATTAACCAAAATAGAATGAGTAACAAACAAGTTTCCCGCAAGGCTGTCCGGGTTGATATTGGTGAAATTGCCTTCAATCTGGCCATGGTAGGTTACAGGCTGCGAAGTAAAGTGCAAAGGCATTGTTTTAATGCTGTCGATGGTTGCCTTTAGATGAACTGTTGGAAGCTTTCCGGCAAAGGCTCCATCTGCCATAACAATGGCGTCAACATTAGGGTCGTGCACCGAAGCATTTATCTTATACATTTTACCGGCAATACTTCCATTCGCATTTATGTTGGTGTAATTATAATTGTTAAGCGTAATATTTGGTATGATCCCACTAAAAGTTGCGTTCGCAGTATTCGGATCGTAGCCGCTTCCTTTTACTTTGAAATCTCCCGTAAGTGAACCCAATTTTGGATTTTGCATCAGCGTTGCCAATTGCACATTTCTTGCCATCAATACAAGATCGTATTTAGCTTTGTACTTATCAGTGATGTTCACCAATGTTCCGTTTATCCTGGCTCCGCCAAGGCTTGTATTGATAGAAAGATTGGCATTCATGTTACTCATGCCGCCTTTTACACTACCACTTGCAGTAAGGCTTTCGGGCAACGTGATCGTTGACGGAAGCGAATTTTTTGGAATGAATGCCAGCAGGTCTGCCCTGGATGACTGAAATTTGTTGATCGTTAAATCAGCATATATTTTTTTAGGATCGGGCAGGCCTCTTATCAACCCGTGGGCGTTGATATCGGTGGCGCTTAAGCCTCTTAATCTTAATTTTTCAAAATTAAGATCGTTCACTTTCCCGGTAATTTTTGCGTCAATATACAAGGTTGAATTTGGTGATAACGATGAGGTTTGTGCTTTGATCTGCGGCATAAAAGTCCACAGATCGCTCATAGATAATTTACTGTTTTGCAAATCGATCGACAAACCAAGCTCACCAGGATTTTTTTTGATTGCCTGAAGTGAAGGATACGTAATTATTGCCTGGTCTTTTAATTCTGTACCCGGCGTTTTAATTAACAAGTTGGTGAGCGACACGCCGGATGGAGTCATCTGAAAATCGGTCGTAAAAGTGTTTAGCACAAACCCGCTTTTCTCTTTCATCGTGGCAGATTTTACAGATGCCAAAATGGTATCAACACTATAATTAAGATTGCTTGCATTTAAGGTAAGACCTTCAATTCCCAAATGCGAGAAATCCATTCCCGACGGCGCACGGGGTACAGATTGATCATCATATTTAAGGTTGGAATTTTCGATATTGATAACAGCTGCAATTATTTTGAAAGGCGGTGTGGGTGCAGCTTTGAGCACAGTATCTTTCGCTGTTTTTGCGGGCATCGCAGACGATGTTTCAATTGAAATATCTGCATTGGATAAGCGGGCATCGTTTAATGTGATGATGCTGTTTTTAAGATCTATTGTTTTTGGATGAAGTGCTGCGTTTGCGATTACAAACGATGATTTAATGTGTGACGGGTCGCTGTTATAATTAATGTCAATATCGCTCAGCTTAATTTCTTTGTTGAGAAATTGCAGGAAGTTCTCCGGAGCGGCCGCTGCTTCAGCTACTGTATTGGCGATAGGTTTTTGTAAAGGCGCCAACTGATAAAAATGCCCTTTAAGCCCTTTTAAGGTTATTTGTGGCATATTGAACAACAAATGCGAAGGGTCGAAAGTGGTTATCCTTGTATCGAGATGCCCTATAGCCAGATCCATATCGTTGCCGGTAAATGCATCTTTGTAGATTATGCGGGTGTTGTTTACAAGAATCCTTTCGATATTCATCTTTAAGGTAGCAGTGTCTTGTTTTTGTGAAACTTTTTTTTGCTCGCCAATAAAAGCATCTACAATAAATTGAAAGTTGAAAACAGAATCGGGTGGCAACCGCTTCACCTTTGCCACAATATTATTCAGTGCTATTTCCTGTATCTGAATGTCATTTCTGATAAGCCTAAACATAGAAATATCCACTTTTAATTCGCCACCATAAAGTAAAGTATCCCGCGATTGGTCTTCAAAAAAAACTTGCTGCAAAGAAATGGTAGTTGGAAAATTAATATCAAGTTTTCCGATGGCAACTTTGGTTTTTAATTTATGCTCAAGATAACTGACCACTTTTTTGCGGGCAATATTTTGCACGAAAGAAGTTTGTATCAAAAGTAAAACGACAATAATCAGAAAAATGAGAGACGCCACAATCCAGGCCACAATTTTTCCCAGCTTGCCAATAAACGATCTCTTTTTTTTTACCACTTGTTTTGATTCCATAAATTTCTGAGGATACTTCTGTGTATCTCAAATTGTACACCAATTATGTAATCTGCCCGGCAAGTAGGAAAACAAAAAAAAATAAGGCGATGTAAAATGTGTGTAAAATTTATATTTTGAGAGTAAACAATTCTATTTCGTGCTCTTTTCCTTTGAGGTCTACCATACCCAGGCTTTCTGCCTGCCATCCTTTAAGATTACTTGCTGTCACAAATTCTTTTGACACAATGAAATGATGTTTTAATTCATTGCAGGCGCTCCTGATACGTGCGGTGGTATTCATTGTATCGCCGCTCATCGCAATGTCTCTTTTTAAAACCCCTATCTCTCCAACCGTAACCTCCCCCACATTAATGCCGACTCTGAACTCCGGCACCATTCCAAATTTTTTTCTGAAATGATTACTTGCTCTATTAATATTTCTGCGTGACCGGATAACGGCATCGAGGCATTTTTTTGTATTTTTTTCAGAATTTTTCCAGGAGCAAACAACTTCATCGCCTACATATTGATAGATAGTTCCTTCAAATTCGATAATAGCCAGCGAAATGTGGTAAATAAATTCACGGATGAATTCAAAATAAAGGCTGTGCCCTAATTTCTCTGCGGTGGGTGTGGAGTCTTTCAAATCTATAAACATTACTATCCGGTCTTCAACCTTCGGATTCATATATTTTCCGGTTAAGATATCAATAAAAACACCCGGCGAATATTTTTCATTGATGATTAAAATTAATTGGGTAACAAAAAATATAGAAACCCAGTACACGATTTTTTGCAGAAGCCAGTTTTGATGAAGTGCATAATTTTTTATTTCATAATAAGCTGTGTAGGCCGATTGATTCAACATTACCACCGAATTAAAAAATTGCAGTATAAATGTAATAATGAATGCGGCGGTTAAAAGTATTAAGCTTTTGCCCAGGAAACTTATCCATAACGGCCAGTGCCTTAATATTCTTTTTAGCCGGTACACAAACAAGTAACCCATCAGCAACCCAACAGTAAACATCAATACTTCTCTAAATAAAAGTGAGTGCCTGTGAACCTGTGTTTCCTGGCGCAACAAAACAGTCGCAAAATCGATTGTGGTCCAAAAGGCAGCAATAAATAATACGGTTTTGATGCGCAGCCTGCTAACATTGGGTATTTTGAACCTGTTATGTGAAGTGGCTAACATCGGATGTTTAAGAGAATAAGTTTTATTTTATTTATAAAGGTGATCCGGTACCATTAATTACTGTGCCTGACTGTGATCCCCCATAAAAAACAGAAGCAATGGTGAAAGCGATTACAGATATAATAATGCCAATCATAAAAATATTGTATGCCAGGCGTATAAGACGATACTTTTTTCCAAGCACTTCCCCAAGATAATAAATATCCTTTATCAGCGATCCATACAAATAATCGGTGTCCAGCATCATCTCTCTCATGGCAGCATTGTACTGCTCATAAGTCGTTTTGTAGAAATTTCCAAAAAACAACAAGTTGATCTTTTTTTGTTTAACGTCTTCCAAAGTAAATGATCCGCTGTTTATTTTAGGACGTGTAGACAATATGGAAATGACAATCGTAATAACGGCAACCAGTAAAAATATAATGGTCGGAACTATTAAGTAAGTGTCTTCAGACAAACGCCGGAGCAACACGCTTAATATAACGGAGATAATAATTGCATTCACAGAAATAAGAATGTTGGCCTTGTGGTCTGCCATTTCACTTAGCTTTAAATGATTTTGGGAAGTGAGCCGCAACATGGTTTGTATGCCTTTGCTCATAAGGCCGGTCTTGTCTTTATGTACGTTAGATAAGTCAGCAGGATCCGCAATTTCAGCGGAAGAGTCACCTTTTAATTTTGCTTCCAATTTTTTAAGATTTTTTCTTTTTTTTCCGTCTAAGATTTCTTTGCAGTAAGATGTATAATATTGATGTGTTTTTAATAACCTGATGGTGTCTTCGGTAAACTTAACCGGATCAGTTTCACCGTTTCTTAATTTCGTCTCTTCAAAGACCCGTTTATTACAATCTTTAAAATCCCTGGTGCCCAGGTGATACGTATCTGCATCGCAAAGTATGTCTTGTAACAATCCCTGCGGGTTCCTCGGAAATTTGGTGGCCATAATACAATCTGCGATTTCCTGCGTGGTTTTTTCATTATCCAGGTGATCTTTCAGGTATTTCCGAAGAATATCGCAGCTCATTTCCTCATGCTTACCCGGATCGGTTACAAGGTGCCCTGTGTCGTGAAACCATGCGGCAGCAATCACAATAAATAATTCCTTATCTGAAAGGTTATAATGTGCGGCAATTTCTCTTGTATGCCTTACCACATCCCTGGTGTGTTCCAGGTTATGAAAGCGTAACACATCCGTTTCCAGCTGTTCAAACATGTCTGTTACGTGTTCTTCAATTCTTTTTTCCAGTTTATGATAGTCCATAATCATTATTAAAATGTAAGATTAAATTTAGTGCCAATTGAAAAATTAATTAAGTTGCCTTCCGGCGAAACTGCTATCGTTGCGGAAACTATAGCGATATTATAAGGCGAATAATAGAGGCCGCCGCCAAAATCATTGTGCCATTTTCGTGTGTTTTCTCCCTTTACCCAAACTCTTCCCAATTCATAAAATCCTATAAGGCCAACGGCGCCGGGCACGATATACGATGTTGACTCAAACAGTTTTGCGCGAAGTTCTGTTGTTTGATAAAATACCGATTGACCTGAAAAGCGGTTTTTCCTAAATCCCCGCAGGTAATTGTTACTTCCTAAATCAAACGCCTGAAAATATTCATAATTAGTGCTAAAAATATGGCCGCCGCCCACGCGTAAAACCGCCACTAATTTCGCCGGATCCCGGAGACTGGCATACACGGCAAGGTCGGAACTGAGTTTCGTAATCGATTTACTGTTATTATTCATTCCAAACATCGAGGAGAGTTCTGTTTTCCAGATAACGCCTCTGGTCGGCAACAGTTCACTGTTGAGGTTGTTTACAATAACGTCAAACTTTCCGCCCAGGTAAGTTTTCTTGTTGAAAATACTGGCAGAGTCTAAACCGAGCGCTGAGGCATTGGAAAGCACCTTATTCTGGTTATCGCTATAGCTGTTCCAGTAATTAAAAAAGGAAGGGCCTAAATAAAATTGAAGTAAATTATTTAAATACCGCTTTCTTAACAACACATCGGTGCTTATATATTTATATCGCACATGATAATATTCCTTAGGTTTTTCGTTTTTAGTAGCATCTCCCAATCCATAAAAATTATTCAATACCGGGTTGAAAAATTCGGCAGCTATTACCAGGTCATTGTTGTGCATGAGCTGGTTAAATTCTCCGGAATATTTTATTTGATAAGCCTTGGAACTAAAGCTGTACAATGTTGACAATTTTTGATTAGTAGAGTAGGGCTCCTTCCTGAAACCGTGCGTTTTTAAGGCACCTGAGAAGCCTAACATAAAGTTGTCTTCCACATTATAGCCGAGGTTTAATAAGGGGAAACGATAAGTATTGTATCTAAAGCTGGTAATGTCGTACCGGTTTACATCCGGCGAAGCGGACATTTCGTTTTTAGTTTTGTTGCTGCTTACAATTACGTTTCCTTCGGGCGCATAATCGTAAATTTTATTGCGAACATTTCCGTTGATGTTAAAAGTGTCTTTACCTTTTCCACCAATAATTCTTAGCCTGATTTTCGACGTTGCATTTGAGTCCACATAAAAAATATCATCGCCGTTTAAACCGTAAAGATTAATGAATCTGGTAACCTTCGGATCAAACACACGCTGGTACATTAAAGAGGAAGAATCGGTATCTTTTGTACGCTTATATACCCTTACTTCCAAACCGCTTCCGGCATTCTTCACTCTGAAATACTCATCTTTATTGCTGCTTACAATATTTACTTCGCGGGAAAGGAACCTGTAATAAACCATTCCTTTTTTGGTAAGAAGGTCCCGGCGGCTTCTGAGCTTCGCGGCAATTTCGGCGCCATCAAGCGCATATATTTCCGGCGGTAATTTTTTTACGGCGCTATCAATCAAAGAATCATTCAAATTTTGCTGAAACGTTCTGATGATCTCTTTCCATTTATCGGCATCCAGGTTATTCATAAAGATCCTGTCGAAGTCTCTTTCTTCCCAGTTAAACCATTTAATATTGGGATAGTTTTTCTTGAACCCCTGCAGATAAGGCAGCGCCGCAAGACTAACGCCCTTTGCCAAAAGCCCGTTCGAATTAAAAAACGCCTGGTCCCTGTCTTTCGGAACCGGGAAATATAATTTTCCCACGCCGGTATCATTGGTGCCAAATTTCCATTGATCAAAATGCCGGTCCCAATCGCCGATGGTCATATCAAGCAGCCGGGCACGCAATACAGCCTCCTGGTCTACATGATTTTTGCTGTCATTGATCATCTTGTCAATTACCTTGGCGGTGCTCTTTGTATCGGTAGCTTCCTGCACCGGATTTACCCTTTCAAGAAGACAAACTTTATTGGCAAAAACTTGCCGGTATTCGCCAAATGCAGGATCATCCGGCACAAAAAAATACGTTGGAGAGGAGTGTGGAACATCGGCTGCCTCTGCCAATGGTGGAATAACCAAAGCGCCATAAGGCGATTGTGCGGAGATCATATCCTGCACAATTGATTGGGCTATGGTTCCCTTCAAAGCTTCCGGTACCGCACCTTGCGGATCTTTGTCAACTGTTCGCAAGGTCCACTTCGTTCCATTTTTATCCTGCATCTTCAGCGATTTTGTTTGCCTGCCGCCGCCAAGGTCTGTTATCTCCATGCCGCCCATTTCTTTGGTAATATCAAATACTTTAAGGTGCACAGGTTGTGCCCATTCTTTCCGGTAATTTTTCCCGGCAAACATGGTATGCACTTTAGAAATTTGGTTGTATCGTGGGTTTACCGCAACCGTTACGCTGTCTTTAAAATGCATCACCGGCGTGGTTTCCGGGATGGCGGTTGAATCTTTCTTTTCATTTGTTTTGTGGAAATTAAAAAGGTATTGGCTGTGAGAATGGGTTGTAGTGTTTTTATCAACGGTATAAAAATCAACAAAAATATTTTTCTTCTTAGAGATTTCCAGTGTTGCAAAACCGAGTGAGTCTGCGTTGTACAAAACCTTTTTATTGTTAGATACCCGCGTATGCTTTGATCCGGCGCCGCTTACAATGTAATAGTAGCTGCTGTCTTTTATCAACTGAAGGTTATGCTCGTGGCCGCCCACAAAAATTACATTAGAATAATGAGAGGTGATTTTCTGGATGCTGGTGATCATATTGGTATAAGCCGGATAATGCAGGTCTTCCGGAGTGCCAAAAACTGCTCTTGCTATAGGATAGATGACACCAATACCCGGCAACGGTATCCATAGCTTGGGATTTAAATCTGTAAAAGGAAAAAAATATTGTTTCAGCTTGAAGTAGCCGCCATGTATGCCGTAGCTTTTTAAGGTATGATGGCCGGCAAGAATCACCAATTTATCCGGCGTTCTTGCTCAACAGCTCGTCGAGCTGACTATAAAACTGCTCCGGAGTGCTGTACGGGCAATCCGATTCGATGCCGGGCTTTTCGCCTTTCTGAATAAACCACTGGCTATCGTACAAAATCAGCACTACATCTTTGCTTACCTGATACTCCACAGGGCCGGGGCAGCCGTCCGATGGAATAAAATGAACGTTCTTGTTGCCGGACGCGGCAACATAGGCTTCCTGGCGCTTTACGTTTTCGAGGCCAACACCGCCACCGTCAGTCCAATCGTGGTTGCCGGGGATAAAAATAACTTTTGCTTTAGTGCCTTTCGCAATATTTATTTGGGAATCAATCACAGCCCGTGCTGTTTTATAAGTCGGTAAAAAATCTTCGGGCAACCCCGTTTTGTAAAGATTGTCGCCCAGATATAAAACGATTGTTTTTTCATCGAGCGGTATAAGGTTGCGTGCTGCGTCTACAACAGGCTGCCGACCAAAATTAAGCTGGCCCGCGTCGCCGATAAGGACGATCCTTGCCTGTATAGAATCATTCTGCGCAAACGCTGACTGAAAAAATAAGTACATTAAAATGAGTACAAAAAATTTTTGCATCAATGTATTTTTTTTGGTTTAAAAATGAGCAAAGTGGGCTTGTTATATTTATCTCCTGCTTCGTTTGCAATGATGAGGTCGCCTTTGGGCGTAAAAGTTATTCCTTCAGGTTGGGTAAAGAGCAACTTGTTTAGGGTAAACACTTCCTTAAAAACGCCGTTGCGGTCGGTAACCACAATTAAATGGTTTACGGCAGACAAGATCCAAAGATCGCGCGTAACCGGGTTAATGGCAGCGGCTGAAGCTTTAAATTTCAGCTTATCCATACCGATTTTTTTTGCTATAGGAAGCACATCAATTGTAAAAACCGACGGTATGTATTTTCCTGTTTGCGGATCAAATCCCCACGCGGTTATCGATTTTTTTTTGTCGCCTGCGCAATCTTTGCAAATGAGCACTAACAACTTTCTTTCATCATCATAATACAAAGACTCAAACTCATTATTGCCGGTATTTTCGGTTTTAAAGGTGTTCTTTCGGGTATAAATCGTATCGCCCCGCGGTGAAAATGTTACTGTGTGAATATTGCCATTGCTTTCTAAAATGTAAAAAGTGCTGTCTTTAAAAAATACATCTTCAAAATCATGCGGTTTATCAAACTTCCATTTTTCGATTAGGAAATTTTTATTAAGATGAATTTTAAAGAGATAGCCTTTTTCGTCGGAGATGGCAAACACGCTGCTGTCTTTAGGATAGAAAGAAATTCCGGAAATTTCATAAAGAATATCGTCCAGCACAAGGATGGACGGGTTGCCAAGGTCGTATTCCCTCGAAGAAATTTTTACTTTATCGTTTAAGCATCCCTGGTAGATGAGGGCGCCGGCTGAAAAAAATAAAATGATAATTAGGTTCCGGTAAATCATACATACAAAAAATAAATGCTTCAATTTTCAGCCTTGCAAAGAAGAATTAATAATCAGGCAAATAAACTTTGTAATAATTCACCAACATTGTACCACAAATTTATACAGCAAAAGCGGGCATTGTTCTATTGTTTTAATTGAGATGGGGGTATTTTTTCCCCTGCCATTTTCGCCCAGGCTCAAAGTGTATTGAAAATTTTAAAAAATAGCCATTCATATAACCCAAAAAGTAGTTTTTGATCTTTTTGTGCTCGCGGCATTATACCAGGTGCGGCAATGATGGCTCTTTGGCCGCTTATCATGCTTAACAAAATAAATATTTCAATCCGGCAATGGAGAAGGCATCGAATATTTCAGGTCAGCATTTTTCTTTCAAACAAGCCAAAATGTAGTTTCAGGCGTTTTTGCCTCAGCAAAAAACTTCCGCAATATAAACGTCGCTTGTATTTCTCGCAATAATGCCGGTGTAGAATGCAAATGGCTCTTTAATTTCTTCCAACAGGTAAAAATTTTGGCAATGCTTGCTCAATCCATCAAATACCAGTGTAAACCGGATGAAATCGTGGAACACGAAATGATGTGTCCAGTGCGGGCTCAGCGAAATATTAAATGCGTGAATCAGTTTTACTTTGCGGCCCGTGTCTTCAAATAAAAAAGTAGTAGGCCATATTCGCACGCCTGTTGGCTCGTTGGTAAAAAATCTGCAATGCACGATCGTGCAGCGTTCTGTTTGATGCTCTATTAATTCTTTTACTGCCGCATCTATCTCAATCTGAGGCCTTGCAATTTTAGCGCTCATATCATTATTTTAAGTTTGCAAATTACTTATGCCGGTACTTTCTAAAGTCCCATGGGGCAACCGGGTTTTTATTCTTCCACAGTCCAATTTTTGCATGACGCGCGCGTTTTTCTGCAGCAGCCATGGCGGCGTCTGAAGAATATTTTTTATACTGCCAGGCCAAACCCTTTTCAATCATTAAGAGGCCAATGTTGCGGCCGTCGCAATAAACGTCGCCAATGGTTCTTTTATACCGGTCTGTGCCATGCGTTGCCAGTGTTACTTTCTTTCCGAAAATTAAATCAGCCAGCGCATTTTTACAAACCTGGTAATAATCCTGTTTTCGCTCAGGGCAATCGATCCCATTGATGCGGATACGCATCGTGACACCGCTATCATTCAATATATCAAAAGTATCGCCATCTACAATTCTTATCACCTTCCCCGACAGCAGATCATTTTTGTGAACAATGTTTTGCTGTTTAAAACCACCCAACAAGAGTAAAAAATAAAGAAGTAAAATTTTCATAAGCAAAGTGAGGTCTGCAAAGCGCGCAAGGTAAGTGATAAGTAGTAAGTTGTAAGTAGCAAGTAGCAAGTAGTAAGTAGCAAGTAGCAGGTTGTAAGTAGTAAGTTAGCAAGTAAGCAAGTAGTAAGTAGCAAGACTTCTAAACCAATTAACTAATAAACCAATTAACCAATTAACTATTGAACCAATAAACTTTCCTCAACCCTCAACACCTCAACTCTCAACCCTCCTAAGTCCAATTCCATTATTTTTGCCGGCATGGAAACCCGCCTTTACGATCCGTTCGAAAACTTATACCTCAATGCGCAAACGTGTTTTTTAACCGGCGAAGATCTGCATAGCGATGAAGAGCAAATCTCCGTTTTTCCGAAGTGGATCCTGGACCGGTATTCATTGCACGACAAAAAATTTGTGATGATGGATCAGTTCAGTAGTTTTTTATATCCCGATTTAAAACTGCCGTGCTCACAAGCGGTAATCAATAACGCCATTGATCCCCTGGAAAAAGAAATTGAAAAGGCCTTTACTGCCGGATATGATGAAGTGATTAAAGTGCCCGAAATACGGTTGTTTCAATGGATGGGAAAAATGATCTACGGCGTTTTATATTACGATCTGGTGGTGGAAAAGAAAAAGGCCGAAAAAAGAAATAAAGAGTTTAAGCTATCTGTACCGCTTAAAAAAAGATTCCGGAAACTGCACCTGATGCTGCAATCGTTGGTTGTGCCTATGGAGTTTAAGGGCATCAATCCATGGAGCATTCGCATTGTAAAAGTGAAATATTCCAAAGATATTTTTAATTATAAAGATGAGCCAACCAATATGAATTTTTCGCTTGGGAATGAATGGCTTTGGTATTGTGGCTTGTCTTGCAGGATAATGGTGCGGTCGGTAATGAACAACAAGAAATTATGCAGAAAATTTCCGGTAAAACACTTCATCCTGTTCAGTTTGAAGAACTTTGCGCAAGATTTATTTATTCTAATTATTTGTTGAAAAAGCACGCTGATTATAATATAAAAATCGAGGAAGGCAAAGTAATCGTAGAACCGGTTCCTTTGATCGGCACGCCCGCCGATCCATTATTTGCGCCTTGGGATGATGGAATGTTTGCGCAGGTTTTGGCAGATTACTGGAAACCCTGGGGCATCACCAAAAACGATATTTACACTTTCCCGGATTCCACCGTAAGCTATCTCGAAAATGATTTTACACACGAATTGATAGAGCCCGATTCCATTACGCTTCCTTTTTAAGGTCTGTAAAAGTTTTTCGTGTAGGCTTGCCTGTTATTTCGTTTGGAAGTATTTTAATCAAAATAAATATTTTCAACTATAGATATCTATTCTTATCTTTTCGCCAATTTTTACAGTGGCAAAACTTCGTCTTTCCGGGGTTCATGAAAAGCCAAAATGTAGAAAATTCATATTTAAAAAATAAGAGTTTATAAAGTACTTCTTAATCAAATTCAAATCGTTTCATCTTAAAAAACTTTTTAACGATCATGTCTAAAAATTACCAAAAAAATTCACGGAGGTCTTTCATTTCAAATGTTACCAAAGGAGTTATCGGCGCGTCTTTTCTTCCATCGATAGTTAGCGCAAAAGATAGCAACCGGCTCGTTGAAGAATTACAGAGGCAGCAATATTTTGGGCCAAACGACCAGGTGCAAATTGCATTAATTGGTGCCGGCGGTATGGGAACTGCAGATGCAATTACCTGCCTTACGGTTCCGGGAGTAAAGCTGGTGGCCGTTTGTGATTTGTATGATGGCCGGCTGGCCGATGCGAAAAAGCGCTGGGGCAATGATATTTTTACCACACGCGATTACCGGGAAATCCTGGAACGAAAAGATGTGGATGCGGTAATTATTGGCACTCCGGACCATTGGCATAAAGATATTTCAGTAGCTGCTATGAACAAAGGAAAGCATGTGTATTGCGAAAAGCCAATGGTGCATGATATTTCGGAAGCGCCGGCGGTAATTGATGCGCAAAATAGAAATAAAGTGGTGTTCCAGGTGGGCAGCCAGGGAATGAGTTCGCTCGGAAATGAAAAGGCAAAACAATTGCTTAAAGAAGGAGCCATCGGGCAACTGAATTATGCCGAAGCCTTCTATGCGCGCATGTCGCCAACCGGTGCGTGGCAATACCCTATACCGGCAGATGCATCGCCTGCTACGGTTGATTGGGACCGGTATGTTTCCAACACCAACAAGCGCCCTTTTGATGCAACAAGATTTTTCCGCTGGAGAAATTACCGCGATTATGGAACCGGTGTTTCGGGCGACCTGTTTGTTCATGTATTTTCAAGTTTGCATTTTATAACCGGTTCGCTGGGGCCTAATAAAATTATGGCAACAGGTGGACTTCGTTTTTGGAAGGATGGGAGAGAAGTGCCTGATATTATGCTGGGTACTTTCGATTATCCTGATACAAAAGTGCATCCCGCCTTCAACCTGTCTTTAAGAGTAAACTTTGTTGATGGCACCGGTGGCACCAATTACCTGCGCATGGTAGGCAGCGAAGGCTCAATGACAGTGGAATGGGACAAAGTAACTTTATATAAAAATAAACTGATCATTGATGAAAATGATCCGCTGAACAAAACGAAAAACACCGGCGCCGGCAAAGAATTTGTTTATCAGCGCAAAGCGATGTTGCCTCCGGATACGCTGATTTATACCGCCGAAGAAGGTTATAAAGGCGCTCATTTTGATCATCATTTTAATTGGATCAATGCCATTCGTACAAAAGGAACAGTGATGGAAGATGCGTTATTCGGATACCGTGCGGCAGCACCTGCATTACTTTGCAACGAAAGCTATTTTTCAAACAAGATCATTCAGTGGGATCCGGAAAATTTGAAAGTATAAGTAATAAGGTAAATAATTAGTTGATAGTGAAGAATTAAGAATAAAAAATAAGAAATAAGAAATAAGAAAGTAATAAAGCCAATGAACTTTCGAAGATAATTCGTGTAAATAGCGAAAAAAATTCGGGTTTATAAATAAGAAATAGGGAATAAGAAATAAGAAATAAGGAATAAAAAAGTAATAAAGCAAATGAACTTTCGAAGATAATTCGTGTAATTAGTGCACCAAATTCGTGTTTCTAAATAAGAAATAAAAATTCGTGTAATTAGTGAATAGAATTCGTGTTTATAAATAAGAAACAGGAAATGAGAAGGTTTCACCAATTACCTAATTAACCAATAAACTAATAAACCAATTAACTAATAAACCAATAAACAACCCAATAGTAAAACAATCCATTTATTTTTGCCGAATGGATTTACATTGTACTGAAGAGGAGCTTTTTATTTTTAAAAAAATAGCAGACGCGGCGGCTGAGCTCAACATGCCGGCGTACATCATTGGCGGCTTTGTCAGAGATAAAATACTCGGTCGTGCTACCAAAGACGCAGACATTGTTTGCAATGGCGATGGGATCAAATTGGCACTCAAAACAGCTGAAAGATTTTCACCAAAGCCAACGGTAAGTTTTTTTAAAAATTTTGGCACTGCGCAGATAAAAATTGTTTCTGATGAGAAGCCTTTCGAAATAGAATTTGTAGGCGCCCGCAAAGAAAGCTATAACCATAACAGCCGCAAACCCGAAGTGCTTCCTGGCACTATTGAAGATGACCGGCTGCGCCGGGATTTTACCATTAATACGATGGCTATCAGTCTTAATAAAGAAGATTTTGGTAAACTGATAGATCCGTTAAATGGAATGGAAGATCTTCAAAAAAGAATCATCAAAACCCCATTGCCACCCGGCCAAACTTTTAGTGATGATCCGTTGCGAATGATGCGGGCAATCCGCTTTGCCACGCAATTAAATTTTTCAATTTTCCCCGAAACTTTTGAAGCTATAAAAGAAAATGCGCAACGGATTAAGATTGTGAGCGGTGAAAGAATTACTGATGAGCTCAATAAAATATTGATGGCCGAAAAACCATCGGTTGGCTTTGACCTGTTGTATAAAAGCGGGTTGCTAAAAATTATTTTTCCGCAAATGGTTGCGCTTGCAGGAGCTGAATATATTGATGGAAAAGGCCATAAAGATAATTTTTATCACACGCTGCAGGTGCTTGATAATATTGCGCCAAATACAGATGATCTGTGGTTGCGGTGGGCTGCTATATTACATGATATTGCAAAACCGGTCACCAAAAAATTTGAAGAAGGCCATGGATGGACCTTTCATGGGCATGAAGTAGTTGGAGGCAGAATGGTTCCCAAAATATTTGCCCAACTGAAACTGCCTCTGAATGAAAAAATGAAGTTTGTAAAAAAAATGGTGGAGCTGCATTTGCGGCCCATAAGCCTTACAAAAGAAAATATAACGGACTCGGCTATACGCAGATTGCTTTTTGATGCAGGTGATGATATTGAAGACCTGATGAAGCTGTGTAAGGCAGATATCACTTCAAAAAATAAACAAAAAGTACAACGCTTCTTAGCCAATTTTGAAATGGTAGAAAAGCGGTTGAAAGAAGTGGAAGAATCTGATCATCTTCGTAACTGGCAACCACCGATAACCGGTGAAATGATTATGAATGAATTTGGCTTGCCGCCATCGCGGGTGGTGGGTGAAATAAAAAATGCCGTTCGCGAAGCGATTTTGGATGGCGTAATTCCTAATCAATATGAAGCGGCTTTTAATTATATGATGAAGATTGCGAACGATCTGGGAATTAGAAAATAAATAGATAAACAATCCTGCACGCGAAGTAGCAACGTGTATAAAATTCTTATTCTGATCAAAGAATTTAATTGGTAAGTAATTCTTAAATTTGTGACATGGCAATTTTAAAATTCCGGATTTATTGGGAGGATGACGACAGCGTTTACCGCGACATTGTTATTAAGCACAAGCAAAGCTTTTAGGATCTTCATGAAAGTATTTTAAAATGTTTTGAATTTGATAATAAGCATCATGCAACTTTTTTTAGAAGCAACGATAAATGGCAGCGTGGTAAAGAAATTACGCTCGAAAAATATGATAAGCATTACAAAGCAGAGCCTTTGCTGATGACTGAAACCTCCATAGGATCAGAAATTCATGATCCCAATCAAAAATTTATTTATGTGTACGACTTCCATAAAAACTGGACTTTTATGGTAGAGCTTATTAATGTAAATAAGGAAGAAAACTACAAAATCACTTATCCCACCTGCTTACGCAGTGAAGGAATTGGACCAAGCCAGTATGGCACCAAAGGGCTCGTAAATGAGAAGCTCGCAGAGATAGAAGAAAAATATGATTTAAATACTACTATACTCGCCGATGGATATGGCGAAGAAGGCGATGAAGCCGGCGAAAATGAAGGCGACGAAGACGTGGAAGAAAATAGCACAGAAGAAATTTAGATTCAATTACTGAGTTTTATAAGTCCGCTTTCTGCCTCTTCAAACTATGAATAAAAAAACCTGCATTATTATATCAGGGCCTACAGCCGTTGGCAAAACCGCCTACGGAATTGATCTTGCCCTTCAATACAATACACAAATTATTTCTGCTGATAGCCGCCAATGTTTTATAGAACTCAATATTGGCGTGGCCAAACCATCTGCCGAACAACTCGATAGAGTAAAACATTATTTCATCAATACTCATTCAATTGAGCAGGAAGTAAATGCAAAAGTATTTGAAGAATACGCGCTGCAGGCCGTAAAGAAAATCTTTGAAAAAAGCGATACTGCTATTATGGTGGGAGGCACAGGGCTTTATATAAAAGCTTTTAGCGAAGGCCTGGATGATATTCCGGATGTTGATGAATCCGTTCGGCAAGCCATCAATCAGCAGTATACCATTAATGGATTGCCCTGGCTGATTGATGAAATTAAAACGCACGATCCTCTTTTTTTTCTAAAAGGAGAAATGCAAAATCCCCAAAGAATGTTGCGCGCGCTTGAAGTAAAGATTGTCTACCGGAAAATCCATTCTTGAATTTCATTCAGCTAAAAAAATAAAACGCGATTTTGAAATAAAAAATGTGGTTTTAGAAATTCCGCGCGACCAGCTTTATCGCAACATCAATCACCGGGTTGATGAAATGATGAAGGATGGATTATTAGAAGAAGCGGAAAACTTATTTCAATACAGGCATCTGAATGCCTTGCAAACGGTGGGTTATAAAGAATTGTTTGATTATTTCGATGGAAAAATATCTTTAGACAAAGCCATTGAAGAAATAAAAAAAAATACCAGGCATTTTGCCAAAAGACAAATTACCTGGTTTAAGAAGTTTGTAACTTGATTATCTAAATGTTCCGGATTCCTCTAGATCGCTGTATTACTACATTGTTTGGAGAATGGAACCTAATCATTCCTAACGCACTCTAATCACATCTAAACTCTGAATCACCTCAATGCCATCCTATAACTTAAATCCAACGCTCGCTACAATATTTCCTGCATTATTTTTCAAATAAGCCGGCACGTTGGGTTTGTCTTCCAACAGGTAAGGGAAATGAACGTCTTTGTTCATGGAATACACATAAGTAAGGTCAATAAAAATTCCTTTGTTCCTGTATCCTAATCCACCGCTTACTTTTACAACGTCTGAGCTTTCATTTTGGTAAGGATTGCCATAGTAAGCGCCACCCAGCCCGCAACATCCAGGTATTAAATTTTACTTCACCACCCAGCCGAACATTAATTGCATTTTTATAAAGATTATCGATCGTTTGATTCAGTGATTTGTAATATGTTTTTGAATCCACGCTGTTATCAATTGCATGAAACGAAGCATCTTTATAATTTACATATTCAATATCAGCCGTAATAAATCCACGTTGCTGTTGAACATCGGCTACTTCGCGAAAAACGTAAGAGCCGCTAATGATCGCCCTCCATGGAGTAGTTAAATTATATTTTGAAAGCAATGGCTGGCCATTTTTAAAATCCTTGGAGCTTTGTCTTTTTACACCCGGGCCACCGTAACCTTCCAGGTCAGTAATTACCTCAGTGGTGTAATTATCGGTAAGCTGATAAAAAGTGGGTGTGTGAATCGCTAATCCCAAACGTACATCTTCCACCGGCTTGTAAATAATTCCAAATTTTCCATTTATGCCGATTCCCTTAGTTTGTAATGATTCATTGGCCTCAAAATAGTTGAAGTTATTGTGCGTATCACCAGAAGCATCACTTTCTTTGTAAGAAGCATTGCGGTTGTATAATAAGAAAGGCAAAGAAAGTGTTCCACCAAAATACCATTTGTCTTTCATGTTAATACCAAAACCTGCCGATAAATCAGTAATTCCTCCGGAAGTATTAATAGTATTTTCCTGTTTGAGTCCGAAGGTAGGATCAGCATTACTCCGGTAACCCGGTAACCAGTGAGCTGTCTGCATTGTAAGTCGGGTCTATCAGGTAAGTATTCAACGCAAGACTGCTGCCATAAGGATAGCGGACTGCTGCGGAATCAGGATTTGTTTCATTATTTTTAATAAGTTCTTCCAAATATTTTTCTGAATAAGAGCTCTGTTTTATTGATTCCGCTATAATAAATATGATTGCTGAAATCTGCCAGCCTGTTTACGCCAATTGCAATCGTAAAACTATTGCCGTTTTTTCTTTCGGCAGGTGCGGAAAAAACCAATCCTGTAGCGCCTAAATTAAAATTACTATGGGTTGTTGAATTGCCGGAATTTAAATAGTTGGAGTTGTTTGTTTTGATAGCGACGCCGGGTGTAAGCACAAAGTCGCCTGTTTTATAAAAACCTAAGCCCGCGGGGTTAATAAAAAGCGAGGAAAACTCACCTCCCAGAGAAGCGCCCGCACCGCCGATAGCCTGGTTTCTTGCGGTTCCGCCCTGCTGCGTTAAATACGAATAACGAAGCGCATCTGCAGGCTCCTGTGCATATGCGGACATTGAAATAAATGAACAAATAATCAAAAAATATTTTGTTTTCATGGCTACAATGGTTTCAAAGTCTATTTTAAAAATAACCTTGGTAATTTTTTATGCAATTTGAATGGTGCAATCTGGTTAAAAAAAAGGATGAACTAAATTTCATCCTTTCTAAAAATTTATCTCCTGAAAGTTCTTACAGGTGCGCTTCCGGAGGAAGAACTGTTGCTGTTGGAAGACGGCGCATTGTCCATGGTTCTTACCGGAACACTGCGTGTTTCATTATTGCTTCGGTCGTTGGAAGGAGTATAAGTTCGGTTTTCAGACGGAGAAAAAACTCTCCTGATAACGTTTCCTACGCCCGAGCTTTGCCTTCCGCCGGTGTTGCCCTGTGGTGGTTTTTGTGTAAACGTTCTAACCGGAACTGATGAACCGTTGGTAACGGAACCGGATGGCGTATTGGCCCTGATAATGCTATTGGTAGTAGCGCTGTTAAACGCTCCAAGATTTACTTTTCTTGGGCCTGTGTTGGTGTTGACCCTTCCTATCCCGGGGTATACATAAACGGGGGGATAATAAGAGCCATAACCATAATAATTCCCGCCGTAATAATTTCCGCCATAATAATTACCATAATACGAAGGATAATAGCTGTAAGGATCATAAATTCCTTTATAGCCGTAAGGGCTGTATGAATATGGATTGTAGCCGTAGCCAAATGGACTATAAGAATAAGGGCTGATAGCGTATGGATTATATCCATAACCCAAGCCTAAAGTTATGCTGGTGCCAGCATCTGTTCTATACCTGGGATCCTGAATACCGCGCCTTATTTCCTGTTCTTCTTCATTGCGGTATCCATAGGAATCCCTGTCATCCTGGTTGGTGGTTGTTACATAATCAACTCTTGCAGGCGCCGGTGAATAGTAAACATCATCAGGCGTTTGCCCGCTACGGTAGGCAGTGCTGCAGCTACTGAAAGCAATTATCAATGCAAAGAGTAATAAATATTTTGTTCTCATGGCCTTAAGTTTAAAGTTTAATAATGAAGTTTTACTTTTGCGCCCTGTTCAGTGTAAATTTAACTATAAATCTGTATTGTTATACGATTAAATTGATGAATGGATGTTAAAAAAACTCTAAGATGAATACAGGATTTTGTTTACCGAAGTAACATAAAAAAGTAATTTTTTAAAAAAAAGATACAAAATTATAAAGGGGATAAAAATGAGCAAAGAAATTACAAGCAGGGAAAAGGATTATTCGCAATGGTACAACGATCTTATTATAAAGGCCGGCTTGCAGATTATAGCGCTGTGCGCGGTTGCATGGTTATTAAACCTTATGGATTTGCGCTTTGGGAAAATATGCGCGACCAGCTTGATAAAATGTTTCAAGGAAACCGGCCATCAAAATGCCTATTTTCCGCTTTTTATTCCAAAAAGCTTTTTAAGCAAAGAAGCGCACACGTGGAAGGTTTTGCCAAAGAATGCGCAGTAGTAACACATTACCGGCTGATGAATGATCCTGATGGAAACGGAATTGTTGTAGATCCTGAAGCAAAACTGGAAGAAGAACTAATAGTGCGCCCAACATCAGAAACCATTATCTGGAATACTTATAAAACATGGATACAATCTTACCGTGATCTGCCTTTGCTTATAAACCAATGGGCCAATGTGGTAAGATGGGAAATGCGTACACGCTTATTTTTGCGCACTACCGAATTTTTATGGCAGGAAGGGCATACCGCTCATGCAACCTCACAGGAAGCGATAGACGAAACCATTCAAATGCTGAATGTGTATGCAGAATTTGCTGAAGAATGGATGGCGATGCCGGTGATTAAAGGCGTGAAAAGTATCAATGAACGTTTTGCCGGCGCAGAAGATACTTATTGCATAGAAGCGCTGATGCAGGATGGAAAAGCATTACAGGCAGGCACTTCGCATTTTCTGGGACAAAATTTTGCCAAAGCATTTGATGTAAAATTTAGTGATAAAGAAAATAAACTGGATTATGTATGGGCCACAAGCTGGGGCGTAAGCACGCGGCTGATTGGTGCGCTGGTAATGGCGCACAGCGACGATGACGGCTTGGTGCTTCCTCCAAAATTGGCGCCGATACAGGTGGTGATCATTCCTATTTATAAAGGTGATGAACAAAAGAAATTGATTGATGAAAAAGTAAAATTATTTATAGAAGATTTTAAAGCGTTAGGCATTTCGGTTAAGTATGATGACAATGATAACAACCGGCCGGGATGGAAATTTGCCGAGTATGAAATGAAAGGTGTTCCGGTAAGAATTGCCATTGGCGCAAGAGACCTGGAAAAAAATGTGGTAGAAGTTGCGCGCAGGGATACCAAAGAAAAAGATTTTGTATCGCTGGATGGAATTGCCAACACGGTGTTTGTTTTGCTGAACGATATTCAGAAAAATATTTACGAAAAAGCAAAAATCTATCGCGATGATCATATTACAAAAGCCGATACCTGGGAAGAATTTGTAGAGCTGCTCGATACAAGGCCGGATTTATTTCTGCGCACTGGGATGGAACCGCAGAAACGGAAGAGAAAATAAAAGAACTGAGCAAAGCAACCATTCGATGCATTCCGCTTAATAACCCAAAGGAAGAAGGTAAATGTATTTTAACCGGGAAGCCAAGTCACGAAAGAGTTTTGTTTGCAAGAGCTTATTGATAAATAACATTAAATTACTAAAATCTACATTTTGGCTTTTATACCGTATCAGGTAAGCCAAAATGTAGATTTTTCTTTTTAATGCTGGCGCTGGCCTCCCGGCCTGTGCCGGTTCGTTACTAACAAACTAGTTTAAAAAATTTTGCCGCGACCAGCTAAGGATGGCTTGCTTACAATCATCTGAAAACGGAATTTGTTTGTAAGGCCCCTGGTAACATAAAGGAGCAATTTTAAAACTATGATTTACTCCTTTGATAATAACAGTAGAAAAGTTTTCCGGAATTTTCGTTGGGAAAATATGATTCAATTCTTCAAAGCACCATCCGGGGTTAACCAAAGCATCATTTTCTCCAAACATTAATAAAACCGGTTGTTTAATATTTTTTAAATAGCTGGCCGGGTCAAATTTCTTTATTACCTGTAGTTGCTTCCATTCTTCCTTTAAAGGAAAAAGGGAAGTCAAAATTAAATCACGCTTTACCTCTTTCTCTGCTTCGGATTTTGCTTTAGCAGGGTCTAAATTTTCATTGCACATCAACCTGGTTTGATAATCATTAATTATTTGCTTTTGTACGCTAAAGGTGGGGCCGGCCATTGAAATGCCACCGGCAAATGTGTTGGGAAATTTGGATAAGCATATTTGAACGATCCAGCCACCCTGGCTATGCCCTGCAACTATTATTTTATTAGTATCAATATAGGAAAGCGTTTTTAAATAATCAGCGGCAGCCTTAACATCATCGGCTCTTTCTTCAAAACTTGTTTTGTGCCACTCGCCGCCTGATTGCCCAATTCCTCTTTTGTCAAAATAGAAAAGAGCTACACTGTCCATCGGTAAATTTTTCTCGAATAACGAATCAAGAAATTTTACATAGTCTGCGGTATAGGATGATATTCCTGAACCAACACAAAAAATAATCACCGGAAATTTTTTGTCTTGTGCGGCCGGCGCTAAAAGATTACCCTTCAAAATATATTGATCACTTTTAAATGAAACGGGTATTCCCTTTTTGCAAAAAGGAAGTACCTGGTTTTACTAATTCTTTCCTGGCGGTGAATATTTTGTGGTGTACAAAATTTGCATAAAGGGAAAACAGGCATATGATGATGATGAATGTAATTGTAATTTTTTTTATGAATTTCATTTGCTGATCAATTTAATTTTGGCATGAAAATATTAATTTATACGATACAAACAATTGAGCCCAATTGAGTCAATTGTGTGGTTAAATTTATAAATTATTTCGTAGTGAGATAATTATGATCTGCCAGCAATTTTTTCCCCGTGCCTTGGTTGGCGGCACGCGAAACAATTCTCTATCCATCCCTAAGGATCGCAGATAAAAACTTGAAAAGCTACAAAATGGCTTCTTTGGATAGCTTTTATTTACCGGTTAGTTAAACAGAACGCCCACTTAATAGAAAGTTGACACTAATTGATAAATAGGCCGGGGGCGGACTCTTTTAATATATAGTTTTATTTATTTATTAAATGAAAAGCTTTTATGAAAAAATTTCTTTTCATTCCGGTTATGCTTTTTGGAAAACATCAACCATTTGTCTGTAGTCAAATGGTTTAAAGATTGGGCTGATCATACCATAGTAGTGTTTTAAGTAAATGTAATTAATGGAATTCCAAAGTTGGCAAGCAATATCTTCTTAAAATCAACAAACATTAATCTCCATTTCAAATATTTAAAAACTTTAAACATGAAAAAGAAAATCTTCCCCTTAATGGCCTTCTGCCTCTTTTTGTTTGGGAATTCGATTTCTCAAACACCCCAACTCAAATCAACCAAACCGTTTTACGGTACGCCTGGCGTTCAAAAAACAATTTCTGAATTAAAACAAAATTCTCTATCGGCATCATCTCTACACAAAAAACTAGATTCTACTTCCATTAAGCCCTACAAATCTTATTACAAAAGAAAAACTATTTCAACCGCAGGTGGTGATCATGATATTTTACACCCCGAAAGAGATGACAGTAGATTACGGGACCAGTCTGCAAAAACAGACGCCGCAGCTATAAATGACGGTTCCACACCGCAAATATGGTCCAACTTTTTAGCCATTGATTTTTATACAAATCCTTTGGGATGGCCGCCCGATCCTAACGGCGCAGTAGGGCCAAGCCAGGTTGTGTCTATTACCAATGGTGGTATAAATGTGTTTGAGAAACCTTCGGTATCTGATCGGCCATTGGTTACACCCAATGGTTATTCGCGGGTAATGCCAAAAGATCAATTATTTATAACGCTGGAACAATTCTTTTCTTCTGTACTACCCGACAGCAGTCGCATCAGTGATCCTCATATACGCTACGACCGGCTAAGCAAGCGGTGGTTTATAGTAGCGATTGAAGTAAATCCATTACAAGAAAACAATCTTATATTTCTTGCCGTAAGTGATGGTGAAAGGATAACAACTGCATCTGCTTTTACATTCTATGCATTTAATTCTTCCTTGTTTCCATATGATCCAAATGCGCCTTATGCCCCATTTCTCGATTTTCCTACATTAGGAATCGATAAAAATTCGATCGTAATCGGCGGCAACCAATTTGGATTTGATTCTCTTACCAATGTGGGCTATGTTATTAATAAAAAGAAATTACTACATGGGAAATTGGTTGTGTATCCTTTTGAATTGGGTGTTGCCAATAATATCAATGGTGATGTTAGCGGCATGTACACGCCTACCGGGGTTCATAATGATGATCCTTCGGCTAAAAAAAGTCTTTTCGCAGGTATCAGTTACTTTCAGGACAATCTCGTAATAGCAAGTCTTGAGTATGATTCCAAAGGTGAACCACGGCTTGCATCCGAAATCAACATTCCGGTAGAGCCATTTAATATGCCGAGAGATAACAGTCATCCGGGAAGCCTGGCTCCCTTAGAGCAAAATGACACCCGCTTACTTGGCGCCGCCATTCATACTAACAAAATAACCGGAATAAAAAGTTTGTGGACTGCACATGCTATTGGGGTAGATCAAACCGGTCATTTTATTAGCGGCTCCGACAGTGACTTTATAAGGCAGGCGCGCACAGGCTCAAGATGGTATGAAATAGGAAATATTTATTCAAAACCTACAATTAGCCAGGTTGGTACAGTGAATGATAATAAAGAGCCAAGTGGCAGAAGGGCGGATCAATACTTTAATCCAACCATTGCAGCAAACGGGCAGGGCAACGCTGTGTTAGGCGGTACAACCGATGCGTATAATGAGTACTTAAATGTATTTGTGACCGGCCGTTTCAGCGATGATCCGCAGGGAACTTTGCAAAAAACGCTGAAAGCTACCAACACAACGGCAATGTATGCTCCGTATATAGATTTTGGTGGTTCCTTTTTTTATATTGGAAGGTGGGGCGACTTTAGCGGAACCGATGTTGATCCGCTGGATGATCAAACGATGTGGACATTTCAGCAATATGCAAATGTTGATGACAGTTATGGCACCCGTGTGGTTCAGGTAAAAGCACCCGCGCCGGCTACACCATTGCCTGTCGGGCCTTTTTATAACAACAGAGATACCTTAGTCACATTAAAAGGAAAGTCTGTTGAACATTCAGGTTTTTTTGATCCGGGGAAAGATAAAGATGGACCGGGATTCAACAGGCTTTCCGTCAAATCGACAGGAGACGTTAGCGTAAGCAATGTGAATTTTTGGAGTCCTACAGAAATCAGTTTTAAATTAAGTACAAAAAATAAACCTGCAGGAAAGTATTTTCTTATGATTACCAATCCCGACGGACAAATTGCTGTGGGAGAATATACAATTCAGGCGGCGGCCTCCACTGCCAGGCAGCGTTTAGGTGCAGCACAACCAGTGGATATTAATGATAAGGTGGCACAGAAAAATATGGTGACCAGCGATATCTATCCGAATCCAACCAAAGGCGATTTTAAGCTGAAGGTGAAAGCTGCTGCAGATTTCAACGGAAGGGTTTTATTATTAACTTCTTCCGGTAAAACGATTTCGGAAAGTTCATTCAATTTTACAAAAGGCTCCGGCGAAGTATCATTATCCCTTACAAATTTAGCAAATGGAAATTACCTTGCTGCAGTGTATAATTCCGAAAATGTTTTAATTGCGGTACATAAAATAATCAAACAATAAATAATTTACTTTTCAAATTATTTGTAAGATTTAATGCGCTGACTTGCAGGGAAGCGCTATCGGGGCTGTCTCAAAAGTACGAGACAGCCTCCTGGATAGTTATTGTCTGAATTAGGATTATCAAGATTAAAGGATTGTAGGATTAATGCCTGTTCATCAAATAAATCCTAAAAATTCTGATTTCTTTTGTCTGAATTAGGATTATCAGGATTAAAGGATTGTAGGATTAATCTGTTCATCAATAAATCCCATAAATCCTAATTCAGACATTTTAAAGGATTGTAGGATTAATGTTCATCAATAAATCCTAAAAATCCTGATTCCTTTTGTCTGACACACTTTTTTGGGAAACCAGCATCAGGCCTGCTATAAATAAAAGCGTTGATAAAATGAAAGCTGCGCCCGGAAAATAAACCGGCGTCGATGGTCCCGTAAAATAGCCAAAGGTTGATGTCAGCAATGGCGGACCTATAATTCCTGAAGCACTGGCGGTGCTCGTTAAAACACCCTGTATTTCTCCCTGTTTACTTTTTTCAACGGTGCCGGAAAAAATATGATTGAATGGCTGGCATCACAATACCGCCAAGACAATACGGAATCATAGCCAGGTATAAAATATATACATGGTTGGTAAAGGCAAACATCAGCATACCGATCAGATAAAATACGATACCTAACCTGATTGTTTTCCAGTCGCCAAATTTTTTAGAAAAAAAACTTACGCCGAAGTATTGAACAATTGCAATGAGTAAACCAAATACGCTTAATGAAAGGCCAATCTGCACCCGCGACCATTGAAATTTTTCTGCAGTAAAAAAAGCCCAGGTACTCATTACTACATAAGAGGCTACGTAAATAATGAAGAAAGCGATTAATAAACGACGTAGTGAAGTATATTTTTTTAAAATAGCAAATGCGCCTATTGGATTGGCAGTTTTCCAGCTGAATGGTCGCCGGTTTTTTTTAGCTAACGATTCAGGTAAGAAAAAATAAACAAGCAATGCACAGATCAGCGATAATACGGCGGCAAACAAAAAAGGCATTCGAACATTTATGCCGCCTAACAAACCACCTATTACCGGACCTATCACTAAACCCAGGCCATAGGCGGCGTTTAGTAGTCCAAAATACTTTGCCCTTGTTTCGTCGTTAGCAATGTCGCCCATATAGGCAGAAGCGGCCGTATAAGAAGCGCCAAAAATTCCGGCTATAATTTCCCCGGCAAATAATAGTTGTATGTTATGAGCAACGGCAAGAAATAAGTAATCGACAAAAAAGCCTGCCATGCACAGCATTAATATGGGCCTTCTGCCGTGTTGATCACTCAGGCTTCCAACTATTGGCGCAAAAATAAATTGCATAACTGCATACGAAGCGGTCAGCAGTCCGGCCAATTCTGCTGCTCCACTTAACCCTTTGCCTGTTAAGGTGGTAATCAATGCTGGCAGTATAGGATATATAATACCAAGTCCTATAGAATCAATAAGTACTATTATAAAAATGAGTATTATAACAGACTTACCAGCTTGTCCTTCGATCCTGGCATTTTTTTTCATTGGTTATGCCTTTCAATATCAGCTTAGATGAACTATTTTTTTTGAAGCAGAATTGTGATACTGAATTTAGCAAACCCTGGTGAGCTATTTATGGTCTATTCTGCATTCTCATCCACTTCAAATATTCCAAGCACATTATTATCCTGCTCAATAAAATAGCCCTGCCAGCATCTCTTTGGTATCGCAAATTTTGGTAAAGCAACTTGTCTGCCATTTTTAAGAATCAGCGCTTCGGGAGTTAGATTGTCCTGCGCCGTTTCTGGCCCATGCATTGTTAGCGGCTCGTTGTTTCGTTTGAAAGTTAATTTGGTTTTATATCAGCCGACTAATGTAGTTATTCTATAGCCCTAAAAAAATTGCAGATGTTCTGTTATTATCGATTACATATTTAATGCTCAAAGATAGGGTTTCGTTCTATGCGTTTTTGTTGGTGAAGCTGCCGCACTTGCCCTTGCTCAACACCAACAAAGGAGCTAATTGGGCAAAAAAAAGTAACAAACTTTTTGTGAAAACCTCTGAGTGATTTAAAGTTTTTTATTTTGGAACCCAGATTTAAGTTTTAGCGAGATAGGTGAAAATGTAGCAATTTTCAATTTATATTTTTTCTCTTCCAACTACTTTTTTCAATTACCATATTTACCGCCGTCCAGATTTCCCTTTTTATTTCCCGTGTATAAATTTTATCAGGATTAATAGTAAAGCCAACTTTTTCGTAACAGTTTATTGCTTTAATGTTCCAATCAAAAACATTGAGTTCAGCTTTCTCAACTTCAAATTGGTGGAATGAAATTTCTAAAAGATTTTTCACAATTTGTTGTCCAATTCCGCGGCCCCGAAATTCAGTTGCTCCAATTATAATTCTACCAAGCAACACCGAATTCTTATTTTGTAAATAAATTTCCGCATACCCAACCATTGACTTATTAGAAAGATTAACCACTTTATAAGCAAACCTTTTTGGGTCTTCTAAATTGAAATCAAGTTGTTCTTTCGTAAGAGGAAAGGTAAAAGCCGGTCCTGAAAATTGCAGCAGCATTTCTTCACTATCAATCCAGGAAATAAGTTGATCGGCATCTGAAATTTCGAAAGGCACAAGTTTAATCATTGATTTTGTAAATTAAATTCTATTGATGCCTGGTAAGCGAAAAAGTAGGTTTTCTCTATTTTCAGTGATCTATTTCTCATTTTTGCCTTTGTTGATGTTTCCTGATCCAGAGCGCCGCAGTTGGTGTTACGCCTGGCTTTGAAGCGATGGCCTCACCAACGGCAAAACTTAATGAACGCATTCTATCTTCTTTATTCTGCATACCTGTTTCATATAATCTGGCAGTTGAATATTTATATTCTTCCCGTAAATTTAATAAATCAGCTATCACAAAGTCATTCACTTTTACCTAATTATTTTCTACAAGAAAACGAAGGCCACTTATAATTATGTCTTTATACTTTTCCGGTTCCATTTTAAGGTTCAAAGATAGGTTTTCTCGCTCCGCATTTTGTTGGTGAAGCTGCAGCACTCTATTCCATGCTCAACACCAACAAAAGAGCCTTCATTATTCGGAAGACCAAAATGGGAAAAAATAATAACGAAGGAACCGTCATTTATTGGAAAGACCAACAAGGGGGAAAAATATATGCAGGATTATGTCTCAGAGTTTAAAAGAAAAGATTATGGAACATGTATTGTCCGGTTTACGACTGGCGCAGGTCTCCAGACCTGTGACTGTTCGTTACTATCACTGCACTTTAACAGCTTATCCGATATTGATTCTTCGATGTTTAATTGATAAGAGTTAATAAAATACTACAACTGGCGCATGTCTCCAAGCCAATGGTTGCTTTTTCCGATTCTTTGCATTTCCTGAAAGAAGATGATATATTTGGCGTATCTTTTAATTTATGAGATGAGCATCAGAAAATAACTGCGAATTTTAATCTTTGAAAAAAGGATTGTACTAATAACAATACTATAAGGTATAACGGGGAAGAATTGAATTTCAAGGTGATTTTTTTAAGTTGTATCATAAATGAAAATGGTAGCGGCAATTACTCAAAAGACCCCTTATGAAATTTGCAACTAAAGGTGAACTTGGTATTAAATCTTTTCTCTTTATAGCAATTCCTTTGCTTGGGTACTGGATTTATGGCGAGATACAACAACGTAAGGCTGAAAGACAGTACATCGAAGCTCTCAATCTTCATATACAAGGAGTTGTGCGATATGTAATCGTTCCCGATAGCTACAATGGTTTTGGTATTGTCGGGGTAGACATTATGAACTCAAATAAGACTTTTGTTGATACTTCTGCAGTCGTTAAATATTGTGTCATTAAAAACGATAAAGCTGAATTTTATCAGTTGGGTGCTTACAATTGTAATATTGGCGACACGATTCAAGCAGACGCTGATATGAAAATATTTACAATTAAAAAGACGACTGGCGAAACGATTGTTGAAGACATTGTTTTATATAACAATGAGTTGTTTTGGAAGTACGTGAAAAAGCATACAAGACTTGCAATAACTATTAATACCAGGTTTGTAAATAGCGATTGAAATTTAATAACGGACGCAGATTTTCCGACCTGTGCCCGTTCGTTAGTTGTGCTGATAAAATCACAAAAAAGCAATCTCTATTATTTCAAAAATTACACTGACTATAAAAAAGAAAATTGCTATTTTAAAAGAAAAATTACAAATTCTTTTTAAGTTGTCCGAAACTATGCCTTGGTTCGTGGCACACGAAACAATTCTCCATCCGTCCTTAAGAATCGCAGATAAAAAAACTTAAAAACTATAAAATGACTTATTTCAATTTCAAAATATGATTTTCTGCCTTTGTTGGTGTTTCCCAATCCAGAATGCCGCAGTTGGTGTTGCGCGTGGCTTCTAAGAGATAGCCTCACCAACGGCTGAAATTAATGTACTCATTAATGTATCATTCTATAGCCGTAAAAATTGCAGATGTTCTGTTATTATGGATTCCATATTTAATGCTCAAAGAGAGGGTTTCGTTCTATTCATTTTGTTGGTGAAGCAGCCTCACTTATCCTTGCTCAACACCAACAAAGGCGCTTTATTTTTTTGGGAAGACCAACAAGGGATGAAATAACCTAATCGCTCCCCACGACATCTCCATATTGCCCGGTTTCGTTCAACATTCGGCTTCATTGTCGGTGCTTCGCACCCGACGAAGCCGTAGTTGTTATAGGCAGCCAAGTTTCTGTGTCGTTAAGCTCTTCCTGTTCTAATTTAAAGGTATTCCAAACCAGGTAATTTTTCGTTCATAAAACATTGATTTACGACCCGATTTACCTTTGGTGAAATATACTTTTAACCAGTCCTTTTGTTCTTCCACATGAGTTACCGCATCATCAATTGATTTTGTTAGTTGTCGTACCAAATTAACTGTGTTAGCATCGGGATTGGAAATTTGCAATATTTTTTTTCTTGCTTCTTTCAGTTTGCTGTCTGCAACATCAATTATATTTTGTATTTCTGAGTCAGTTTTCTTTGGTGTAAATTGTTTATTTCTATAGTTTATAAAATCGTTAAAACCATTTATCCCGTCATTGTAGTCAACGACTGCTGAATTGTATAAGTTAACCGTTTTTGTTTGTCTGTCATTCTCTATCTCTAATTTTAGATGTTGAAGTCTATCAAAAACTAATGAGTTTTTCACTCCATTTTTTTCTACCCGGTATGCTGATGAAATTAACTGATCTACATGATTTTGTTTTTCAAATACTCGAATTGTGTCGTTAAAGTTAAAGAAAGGGTTAGCTTTATTTTGCTGTGTCTTGCCTTCATAAAACTGTTGATTTGAAACTGGATAATTAAGGAATTGCCATAAATAGTCAAATGGCATATGGGATTTAATAAGTGTTTCCGGATTTACTTTATAGTAGTCGTTATTTATTTTTTTGAAAAACTTTCCGCCATTTACATATCCGGAACCCCAGGTTGGATCAAATAAAAACCATGAGCTGTCAATAAGAGCCGCACTCCAGGCATGTGGGATATAATCAGTGAAGCCATTTTGTTTTGTATAGCCTTCAATAACAAAAGATTTAATTCCTGATTTTATACAAATGTCTGTAAATAATGAGGCATAATTCTCACAAATTCCTTTTCTTGTCCTTAGAGGTTTTGCGATTTTATCTTCCTTCTTTTCGTAAAAGTTTATTGCAAACATGTTATCAATGTCGTATTGAATATTTGATGCAACCCAAATAAAAATTGCACGGGATTTATCTTTTGCAGTCGAAAAGTTTGAATTAATGTAGCTTGCAATTTGGTCTGTCGACGTTGTCAATGAGTCTGGAAGTTGCAAGGCTTTTTTATCAATAGCTGCATATTCATTTACAGTAGTTTTTTGAGCAAAAACTGCCTGCGTTGCTAAGAAGAAAAGAAGTATAAATTTTATCGGTTTCATTCTGTCTGTCAGGTTAAGCGGTTGTGTTACGGTTTGGTTGCCTATAACGTTAATCGGCTTGCCGCTGTACCGGCATTCGTGGTTCGTCAGCTTATATTTAGTACTAAAGTTCAGTTTTGTCCATTTGTTCAGTACTTATTCTTCAGCCGGTATAGTGGCAAACTGTTGTTAGCGGTGGTTCCTTAGTTTATTCAAATATTCTTGAACTAAAAATTTCTTTCAATTTATTGAAGTCTTGTTTTGGTTGTTTACAAACATAAATTCTTTGATAAAGTTCTTCCTCATTGTCTGCATAAGGATTGTAAATTGTTCTTACAAGTTTCACTTCATCAAAATAAGGGCTAAAGAAATCACCAACCCGATAACTTAAAGCAATGATAGTAGTTGGTATTTTTCCGTTCGGCGTCCATCTGTAAAAACTACCGTGATACGAAAACCCTTTTGGCAAATCGTACTCTCTACCCAATAGATTTACTGCACCAGCTTGAGCATAATGTTTGCCCCAAATTTTACAAGCTTGTTTTTCACCCGCAGGCAAACTGTCGTAAACAGATTTTAGCTGCTGCATTGTTTCTTTCCACTTTTCTTTGGTATAATACTCGTCATATTTTACCGCATACTTTCCCCCTTCAATATTTTTCTTTTCATATTTGTAAATTGATTGCAGATAATGGTGGAAGGAGTAAACCGGCATTCCAAAAGGAATTAAAAAAGTACCCAAAAGCAACAGAATGGTTATTGGATAAAGCATCCATCTTCTTTTCTGCAAAATAAATTGTTCCCAAAAAAGGGCGCCAAAAGGCAAAATTGTCAAAATAATTGGATAGAAATAATAAGGTTTGCCATTACTGAACGATAAGAACGCAATAGCCAGTATGATTGAAATTGCTAAAGGTCTGTTGACTGTTTTATTTTTTTTAAAAATGTAGATGAACGCAGGAACAATCATTAATAAAGAAGACAGAGGGTTTATGTCAATCAGCAATTGACCTAAACTTTCTATGCGGGAATAATTGTCTAATTGTGTTTCATATAGCCGGCTAAACATTTGCAACGCAGGAAAGTGGTTTACGTATTGCCAAATCAAATTGGGAAGCAATAACAAAATAGCTACAATTATATTTTCCCAAACATGCAGGCGTAGAAGTGCTTCGCGTGTTCGTTTAAAAAGTAGTAATGCCGATAAGCCAAAGATGAAAAATACAGCGTCATACTTCATAGAACAAGCCAAAACAACAAAGGCTGTTAAATGCCACAAACTTCTTTTGTCGAGATATTTTACAAACCTTGTTAGTTGATAAAAACTTAACACCCAAAACAGCTGACTGAAAGCTACGGGTTGAAATAGTTGTTGTGAACGACCAAAACTTGGCCCGATAATTATGCACATCAGAACCAAAAAGACGGCCTTGTCTTTCCCACCTAATTCAATCGTCGTTTTTGCTACAAAGATGATGATCAGGATATTTGCAATGTGTGCAAAGAAATGATGTACAAAGACGGAATTACTGCCAAAGAGATTTTGGATAAAAGCAAAAAGTCCGATCAACGGTGGAAACTCCATATAGCCGAAAGCCAGATTTTTACCTGTCTCGATATGTAATAATTCGTCTCCCTGAAAACCTGAATGGCTGTCTGCAATCAAATGAAGTATCAATTTTAAAATGCAGAAAGTAAGGATTATTAGTCTGGTCTGTTTTGTCATCTGTTTCCGCCTGTTGTTATTTTCATAGTGTATCACGGCTATAATCGCTAACGGTGAGGCTTCGCGATGGGCTGGCATTTTGTAACTTTCAGCCCGGAACTTCAGCCGATTGAAAAAATTAAAGCCCGAAGATAAATACTAAAAGTTGATATTTGTTCGTCTGCTGGAACTATTGCTTAGGTACTAAGCCGATTGTTATTCCTTCAGCCAGCCTATTGCCAAGCATGTTAGCTGTCGTTTATCCTTAAACATTAGAATGAACAGTAAGGGGTTGTATAAACATAAGAGCTTAGCTATACATTTATTTAGCTATACAGTTATTAAGTAAGCTATGCCCCGAAGCGCTGATATAAGAAGGAAAAAATTAATCACAACGGCTATAAGAATAAATAAGTACCGCAGCCAGTTCATCTTATGTCTTAGAAAAGCATTGAGCGCATACACTGTATATGCTTCCGTAATTAATAATTGTATGCCCTTGTGTAATGCATCATTCAAATGAAGATAAGTAAGTAAAAAGTGAAAAGGTACTTGTAGTACTAATACAAACGAAAGCACATAGCAACATATCACGAGCCATTCGGCATAGTTATACTTTAGCCTTTTGAAAATCAGGAAACAGACTAACCCGTAAGCCGGTAGCAAGACAATGTGGAACCACGAATAATACTTTTCTAACAATACCTCATTATTAAAAAGCCTGTCGTTGAACGTTGTTGCAGCGGGGATTAAATAATATTGATGGAAAAAATTAAGTACCAGGGCAAATAGGGTCGTTGACAGTAATAAAAAAGAAAACGGCTTTTGGTATCGTTTACGATCCCCCTCTAAATAATTGTGCATCATTTTTCCGGGTGCACTGGCTAAGGCAACAATTGTTCTGCGCAGCCCTTTTTCCACATGCGTCAAGGAATGCCAGGCCTCGCTTAAAATACTGCTTACGGTAATTCTTTTGATTTCCTCGGTTTGGTTCATTCTAATAAAGGTAGCGATAAAGAAGAAGGTCTGTCGCGTTTCAAGTTTGTGTATTAGTTTCAAGTTTGTGTATTAAATGACAGCTACCGGCCAGGTATTGCTGCAGGCGGGGCATTTTCAATTCGTCAGCCTGGAACTGCAGATGAATAAAGATAAATAGTTCAATGAAAGCACAAAAGCTCAATAGCGTTCCGTCATGCTGGGACTGAAGCCGAACAGTGACCCAAAAGCCGAAGTTTATTCCGTCACCCCCCGTTTGCAGCAATACAATGTTGGCGGTTCCTGTTAGCCGTTTCGCACCTAGAAAATCGAACTTAGCCTTTTAAGTGGTATTTGTCCATAATTGGCTGTCTTTTCTCATCGAACATAGTGATGCCATACTGGGTATATAATTTATCCATCTTTTCAGTGGCTTCCTTTGACGTGAGTGAAATGCCCAGTTTCATCAAGTTCGGTATCAATTTTAAAAACATCTCTTCCAGAAAATTATCAAAGTCTTGGTTGACGTACATATCAGTAAATCGGGCGGGTTTATCCGTCGCATTCCAAAAAGTATGTACCATCCCACGTGGCCGCATGTGCCATCCACCCGCTTCCACTTCATAAACCTGATCTTTTACCAATACACTTACAGTACCTTCCTGTACAAACATAATTTCATCCAGTGCTCGGGCCCTGGTTCGTGGCACACGAAACAATTCTCCATCCTTAAGAATCGCAGATAAAGAACAAAAAAATCTATAAAATGGCTTCTTTCAATTTCGAAATGCGATTTCCTTTAAAGCCGGGGCAGTCTGGATTCAGACTTCAAATCACATCTCCCCCAAATATTTATGTACAAAACTAATCGCCATAGAACCTTCGCCCACTGCAGAGGCTACGCGGTTCATGGCGCCGGCGCGTACATCGCCTGCGGCAAAAATGCCGGCACAACTTGTTTCCAGTAAATAAGGGTCACGCTCCAGCTTCCATATTTTTTTATAATTCTCATAATGCTGCAGGTCGCGGCCGGTTTCAATAAAGCCTTTATCATTGGTAATAATTTCCCGATCCAGCCAATCGGTAAATGGTTTGGCGCCAATAAAAATGTATAAGGCAGCGGCATCTTCTGTATAGACTTCGCCTGTCTTAATATTTTTAATGTCCAACTGCTCCAGCCGGTCATTGCCTTTGGCTTCTACCACTTCGCGGCCGACACAGACGGTGATGTTTTCTACCCCTTTTATCTGGTCAATTAAATAAGAAGACATGGTGTAAGACAAGCTGTCTTTTCTGATCAATATATTTACCTGCTTTGCAAATTTTGAAAGATACATCGCGGCCTGCCCTGCAGAATTACCGCCGCCAACGATAAACACATTTTTAGCTTTACATGCTGAGGCTTCTGTATTGGCTGCGCCATAATAAATGCCGGCGCCGGTAAACTTTTCAACGCCCGGCGTGGTAAGCTGGCGGTAATCAACACCGGTTGTAATTACAATGGCTTTGGTCATGATCACTTTATCATCGCCCAAAATAATTTTCTTATAATTATCCTGCACTTCAATAGTTTTTACGGATTGCGGCGAGAGAAAATCTGTACCAAATCTTGCTGATTGGGTCATGGCCCTGCGTGTAAGATCTGCACCGCTTAAGCCCGTAGGAAAGCCCAGATAATTTTCAATGCGCGAACTGGTACCTGCCTGTCCGCCGGGCGCTTTTCTTTCGATCAGTAATGTTTTTAAACCTTCCGATGAGCCATATACAGAAGCCGCCAAACCTGCAGGGCCGGCGCCTATGATCACCACATCATATACTTCATTTTTTACGTCAGGATTTAAACCAATCCGTTTGGCCACGTCAATGATATGCGGGCTCAACAACATCGTTCCGTCTTCAAAAAAAATGACCGGTAAATCTTTGGCTTCCATCTTATTTAACTGCAATAATTGCTCACCTTCTTCATCCGTTGCATCCAGCCATTGATAGGGAATTAAGTTGCCGGATAAAAATTCTTTTATCTCGTGGCTCTTCGGTGAAAACTGGTAGCCTACCAATTTTATGCCTTTAAAATCCGGATGAAAATTATTTTGCCAGTCATCTAACAGATCATTGATCACGGGATATAATTTTTCTTCAGGCGGATCCCAGGGTTTGGTTAAATAATAATCGAGCCTTACATTATTGATGGCTTTGATGGCAGCATCTGTATCGGAATAAGCGGTGAGCAACACTTTCTTGGCGTCATCATAAAATTCCATTGCCTGTGCTAAAAAATCAACGCCTTCCATTTCGGGCATGCGCTGGTCTGATATGAACATGGCCACCGTTTCGCCTTTGTTTTTTAATTCGAGCAAACTGTCTAAGGCTTCTTTTGCAGAGGAGGTGCTGAGGATGCGATAATCCTGGCGGTATTTATTTTTTAAATCGCGCGTTATGGCGCGGAACACCTGCACATCATCGTCAATTACAAATATGATTGGTTGATTCATAATAATATTTTTACGATCTAAGGTCGTTAGTGTAGTAATAATTTGCTGTTTTTTGCTTTTCTCTTTTGCCTTGATGCAAAAGAAACAAAAAATCAAGGACAACCCGATCGCTCCGCGCGTTTGTCCGGCCATCCCACCGTTACAGCACAATGTCTCTAATAAAATAACTGGGATTCTTAACTATTTAGGCGCCTTAATCCTGATCTGTTAATTAATCCTTCCGCGCCGCCACGGTTCGTGTCTTCACGAACCGGAATCTCAAACTTTGTTCGTTTTTACTTCCATACATAGGAAGACAAATTTCAAATTCAGTGGCGCCCGGTTCTGACTTCACTTTTACTTCTCCGTTATGCTGCAGCATGATGCGGCTTACCACATCAAGGCCCAGGCCTGTACCTTTGCCCATTTCTTTCGTTGTGAAAAACGGAGCAAAGATATTTTGTTTGATGTTTTCCGGAATGCCGGGGCCATCATCTTTAATGTATATTTTCACGAATCTTGCGTCATGCGTAGTGGTGATCGTAAGATCACCTTTGCCATTTACTTCCATGGCATCAATCGCGTTGTCAATAACGTTGGTCCATACCTGGTTGAGCTCGCCGGGAAAGACATTGATCTTCGGAATAGTATCGTCATAATTTTCAATAACACTAATATTACCCTTGCGTAATTTATAGTTCAGCATGGTTAAGGTGTTCCGGATGCCGGAGTGAATGTCGGTCAATTGCCGTGTAGCATCTTTATCCATGAAAGTAAAATTCTTAACTGCTCCAACCAACGCTGAAATGCGTTCTGAAGAGGTGCGGATGTCTTCAGCCATTTTATTGGTGACTAAATAATTGGTTACCCATTCCAGCAGGACGGGAAGGTGCGCGGGTGTGGAGCATTCTTTAAATACATTCAACTCATCGATGTTAAATCCACGCTCTACCAGGCCTTCAGGATCGAGGTCGTTAAGATGGTTGTCATAAAGCCAGTCATTGATATCATCTTCAACGGCTGATTTCTGCATCATCGTTAACACGGGAGGTTCTGAATTTATTTTTTCAACGATAAGGTTGCCGATCTTTTCAACTTTTTCAGGAGGTATATTTAAATTGGCAATTTCTTTAAACAAGCCCGGCAATTGATGCACCTGGTTTTGTAATAAAGCGGCTGCCCGTGATATAGCGGCCGCAGGATTGTTGAGCTCATGTGCAAGGCCGGCGGAAAGCTTACCCAATGCAAACATTTTTTCATTCTGTTGTTGTATCGATGTGAATTCACGAACGCGGCTCAGCATCATGTGCACCATGGCTTCGATTAATTCGTAGTGAGTGCCAAAACCTTTTATCAGTTTATCTTTTGAGCATTTGAATACCCATGATTTTTTCAACGCCTCGCAAAACGCAGGCGTAACAGTTCCGCGTGAATAGGGGAGATAGCCGGTTACCTGTCCCGGGTCTAAAATACGCAATTCCTTTTCCTTGCCGGATTGCGTTGCACAAATTCTCATCTTGCCCTCTAATATAATGTAAGCCGTAGTTACAGGCTCGCCCACATTAAACAGCAGGTTGCCTTGTTCTATTTCTACTGTTTCGCCCTGGCTGATCAGCCATACTAATTGGTCATCAGGGACTTTCTGAAATTCGGTAACGATTTTCAGTTCGTCTATACTAAGTTCCTTCATATAATGAAATTAATATTTCCTTAAGCAAGTTATGTATTGGTGGGAAAAAATGAATATTTTTCTGTAACGGACATTCAGCGCAAATCCACGAACCGGCGCAAAATGCAATAGTATATAGGGAGATGATTTGTTTCAGTTGGCCGCGGACCAGACGGCAACTGTCTCTTGCTGCAAAGGGCTGCCGCACGAACACAACAACTGAGGAAAATGCTGCATCCGAAGTAAAAAAAATCAAAAAACTATAAAATGACTTTTCTCGATATTGATAGTGATTGTTAGCCCAGGCTTCCCGCTCCATTTAAATCTACTTCGTAGCGAGATAATTATAATCTGCCAGTAATTTTTCTAAAAAATCGATGGGATACATATCCGTTTGAATGTGCAATACTTCCTGGATTTTTAATGAAACGCGGGCGCAGGTATCTGTATTATGATCTTTATAAAACAAGTTAACCACGTTTTTAATCGTATTAATATCCCTGTCTGAAAGCCTTAATACCTCCGGGTATTTTACCTTGTAATTTTCATCTTTTATCTCCAGGAACACGGTATCATCTACACTAAAAGGCGACTTTGTATTTACTACCACCGTGTTGGCTGCCACATCGCCGAGGCGCTGATTTTTTTTAGTGATCGCAATAATAATTACAACGGCCACACCAAGAAAGCCGGTGATAAAAACATAGGCAAAAAGACTTTCGCCGGTCAGTACCGTATAGCCGAAAAAAAACGGCCATTCAAATGCTTTGAACATCCACCTGGTAATATATTGGCTCAGCGAAGGCTCTCCTCCATCCAGGCTCACCACCCGTATGTTTAATAGTTTTTTCCCGATAGTTTGCCCATGCATCATCACTTCGCAAACGGGCGAATACAACAACATGGGTATTGAAATAGTAAGTATATCTAAACCCATATTTCTCTGAAGAATTTCAAAGTTTACCCTCCCAAAACTTCCATAATAGAAATATTTCATGCTGATAAAAAACAATAGCAAAAGCGTAAAATCCGCCAGGTAAGCGAATATTCTTTTCTGAATTTCAGCGATCTCAAATTCCAGGTCAATATTAAAAGGAGTGGCTATTTGTATCAGCGGCATAAAGCAATTTATTATTTTAATATAAAAATTTACTTTTTTTTATTTTTTACTGATTAAATTGTTCGCGTAAGCCGCCATCTTCTGGCTGCCGGAATGTAATGATTTTTAAACTAAGTTTATGCGAGAAGCGCGGTTTATAAAAAAGAATGTTGACAAGTGGAACCAGTATCAGCACCAGGAAACGAAAGACCCTGATGAAATGGCCGACCGGTTTATCACTTTGCTCGACGATCTTTCTTATGCCAAAACTTTTTATCCGCGAAGCAAAGTTACCCGGTGGATCAATGGCATCGCGGCATCTATCTACCAAAGTATTTACCAGAATAACAAGCAAAATTTTTCAAGGATCATCAACTTTTGGAAGTATGAGTTGCCTTTGCTGTTCAGGCGCTATCATAAAGTTTTTCTTTTTACATTTCTCTTATTTGTATCGTTTGTGAGCTGTTGGCGTTATTTCTTCAACCACTGATCCCGATTATGCGCCTGAATTTTTTGATCATAATGTTCAGCGCGGCTATTATGAAGAAACGATTGCCCGCATTCAAAAAGGCGATCCGTTTGGCGTTTATAATGATGATAACCCGTTTTCCATGTTTGTGCGCATCGCTTATAATAATATCAGCGTTGCATTTAAAACAGTGGTGTTCGGCGTTTTATTTGGATTTGGAACCATCGCCATGATGTGGACCAACGGCGTTATGCTTGGATGTTTTCAATATATATTTTTTTCGCAGGGCCTGGGCTGGCAATCGGTTATGGTTATCTGGATTCATGGCACCATAGAAATTTCCTCTATTGTAATTGCAGGCTGCGCGGGGCTTATATTAGGATTTGGCTGGCTTTTTCCGGGTACGTATTCCAGGAAGCAATCGTTTTTAAGGGCTGCAAAAGACGCGATGAAAATATGCATCGCATTGATTCCGTTCTTTATTGTGGCGGCATTTTTTGAAAGTTATGTTACCCATTTAATGAGTAATACTTTTGCCAAAGATTCTGTGGATATAGGGTTGCCCGTACCTTTTAGCATTATTATTTTGGCGGCTCATTTTTTTTGATTGTATGGTATTTTGTTTTGTATCCCCTGCACTTGTATAAAGCCGGCTTTAAAGTGCTTGATGGAAAAATTACAAAGAATGGAGTTCCTTATGAAAAATAACCTTCTTATTTTTTTCTTTTGTGGAATATTGATGTGCACCAGTTTAAGTTCTTTTGCTCAAATCGTATTGGATGATGACACGGAAGATTCAGTCGTAATTGCGCCGCCACAAGCCAATTCAGATGATGGATACGCGGATACCATTGTCAGAAGTTCTTTGCAAAATCACGAGAACGATTCCCTGTTTCGATGGCAACAGGCCCGGGAATTTTCTTACATGAGATACCTTGACAGTCTCTTAAAAAAGCGTACCGATATACGATCCGATACCTTCAATATAGAGCAGGCCCACGGTAAATTGCAGCGTAACAACCGCACTGCTGATTATTCCGGGCATTAATAAATTGTTGAACAGCACGCCGATGAAGATATTTTTCTGGGCGCTCGCCATTTCTTTTATCGCTTACATTCTCTATAAACTGTTTTTTAAAAATGAAATTTTTAGCGGCATGAGAATTAAAAAAAGTGCCGCGGGCGACGACGATGAACTGCAGGCAGGCTTAGCAGAATTTTCGGAATATGATGCTTTGATTAAAGATGCTGAAGCCGGCAACAATTTTAATCTTTCGATCAGGTACTTGTATTTGCAAACGCTTAAAGCACTTTCTGATAAGGAGCTTGATCAATTTCTCACCTGATAAAACCAACCGTGAATATGTGCAGGAAATGCAGTCAAATATTTATCAAAAACAATTTGCACTGCTCACCCGCAGTTATGAATTTGTTTGGTATGGGAAATTTTTAATTGATCAATTTAAATATCGAAAATTAAAAAATGATTTTACTGATTTCAATAATAAAATTTGATCCGGCTTGAGGAAAGTACTTACATATTGTTTGTGTGGAACCTTGTTGATTATTGCGTTTAGCAGTTGCAAAGTGAGCGACACGCCATTGCCATCGTTAAAAGAAAGCTACCGCAAAGCAGATAAATTACCTTTCGGTTCCTTTATCGCTTTCAAAGGCTTTCAACATTTATTTTATAAGCGCACCATTGAAATCACCGAGGATTCATTCGCAGATACCTGGCGCGATATTAAACCGTATTCAAGTGATGGGGTGTATTCTCTTTATGTGTTGGTTACAAAAGATCTGATATTAAACAGCGTTGACGTAACTGCGCTGATGAATTATGTTAGAGTTGGAAACGATCTTTTTATTTCAGCAGATTACATCGATCAAAATTTGTTGGATGCTTTGTACTGCAGCGTGGACCGCACCGGTGAAATCATTAGTGAGGTAAATGGTAAAATGCGCGAAACGCACGTCAGCATGTTCTTTGGCGATCGATATGATGCGGCCGAATATGGCTACTATTATTTTCCTTTTTTAAATCGTATGGTAGATTTTGATACCTCGGCAACGAGAGTTCTTGGTGTAAATGAAATAGGAAAGCCCAATTATTTGGTTATTTTTTCGGGCCGAGGCCGAATTTATCTTCATGTGGCGCCACGCATTTTCAGTAATTACTTTTTACTAACCAACAATAATTTTCAATATTTTGAAAATGTAATTTCTTATCTGAGGCTTAATCCTAAAAATATTTATTGGGATGAATATTATAAAAACGGTTCTGCGGGTGGCGGCAGAAATGGCCGTAACAAAAACGAAACGGGCGATAATTTCTCTTCCTTAAATGTTATCAAGCAGCATCCGCCGTTGCTTTGGGCTTTTTGCATTGCACTCGCCGGAATACTTATCTATGTTTTGTTTAACATAAAAAGAAAACAAAGAGTGATTGATGTTATAAAGCCAAATAACAACGCTACCGTTAGCTTTTACTGAAACCGTTGGAAGGCTTTATTTTCAACATAAAAATAACCGCCACATTGCTGATAAAATGATTACTTATTTTTATGAGCACATCCGCAATAAATATTTTATAAATACCTGCGCTTATGAATGCTGAATTTATTAATTCTCTTTCCGGAAAAAGTGGTGTTCCGCAAGAAACAAACAGAAGAGTTATTTGCTTTGATAAAAAACATACAGGCACCAGGAAAATATTACGGATGCAGGAATTAATGGAATTGAATTTAAAAATTGAAAATTTTAATAAAAATAAAACACTGATGGAAGAAAATTTAGTTGAAGAAAATTTATTTGAGCAACGCATTGACATCAGCACATTAAACAATGCCGTTATTGATATCAGAAATGAGATAGGTAAAGTAATTGTTGGGCAGCATAAAATGGTAGACCTGTTGCTGATTGGCTTATTATGTGATGGCCATATTCTTATAGAAGGCGTGCCGGGCGTGGCTAAAACACTAACGGCAAAACTGCTGGCCAAAATCATTAACGCTGATTTTTCCAGGATACAATTTACGCCCGATCTGATGCCGAGTGATGTTTTGGGAACATCAGTTTTTAATCCGAAAGAAGCAGAATTTGAGTTTAAGCGCGGCCCTATATTCAGCAATATTATTTTGATAGATGAAATAAACCGCGCGCCGGCAAAAACACAATCCGCTTTATTTGAAGTGATGGAAGAAAGGCAGGTAACCATTGATGGAACTACCCATTTTATGGATTTTCCTTTTTTGGTTCTGGCCACGCAAAATCCCATTGAGCAGGAAGGAACTTACCGCTTGCCTGAAGCGCAGCTGGACAGGTTTCTTTTTAAGATAATGGTGGGTTATCCGACGATTGAAGAAGAAATAAATATTTTATTAAACCAGCAATCGGTTACACAAAATACTTTGTTGAATAATGTTGAAAAAATTGTTATCTACCGCGCAAATATGCAGAATATAGAAGCATAATTAACGAAGTGATTATAGAGCCAAAGCTGGTAGAATTTATTGCAAAAATTGTAAATGCCACAAGGAATAATCCTTCCTTGTTTTTAGGCGCTTCGCCACGTGCATCGCTGGCTATTTTACGCGCATCAAAAGCCAATGCAGCAATTAAAGGAAGAGATTTTGTAACTCCGGAAGATATTATTGAAATGGCCGTTCCGGTAATGCGCCACCGGATTATTTTAACTCCTGAAAAAGAAATGGAAGGCATTTCCGCGGATGAATTGATCAACCAGATTGTGACTGCAATTGAAGTGCCGAGATAAGCTAAAATGTAGATTTCTACATTTTGGATTGTTTGAAAAGATAATTAAACTATAAACATTTTCTTTTGAATTTTCTACAAAAATATTTTGGAGACTTGTTTCTTAAACAAAGCGCTTTTACATTGCGATGGCGACGTGTACGGCCTTATTTCTTTTGGCGTTTTATGTTCCGGTTTTAGAATGCAATACCTGCAAAGCGCATTTTTTATGTTTTTGTTGTTGTTTGCCTCGTAGATTATTCACTTATTGTTTTTTACAAAAAAGGAGCCTTTTGCCAAAAGAATTACCGACAACCGGTTTAGTAATGGCGATGAAAATAAAATTGAGCTTGGTGGTTAAAAATGAATTTCCATTTCCGGTACATATTGAAGTAATTGATGAATTGCCAGTACAATTGCAAATAAGAAACTGGAAGAAAAAACTCAACTTTAAAGCCGCGGCGGCAGGAAAAAATCCATTGGTATTTAAAACCGCTGGAAAGAGGGAATATCATTTTGGCAATATTCATTTATTTGTTTCAACACCGTTGGTTTTGTTTCAGCAGAAAGTTTTCCACAGATGCTGAAAAAACCATCCCTGTTTACCCGGCGTTTATGCAATTTCATAAATATGAATTGCTTTCCAATGCCACTATGCAAAATGAAATGGGCAGCAAAAGAATGCGCAAGATTGGCCAGAGCATGGAGTTTGAGCAGATCAAAGAATATGTTTCCGGCGATGATATCCGCACATTAAACTGGAAAGCCTCGGCAAGAAAAGGAGGCCTGATGGTAAATAATTATATGGAAGAAAGATCGCAGCAGGTGTATTGCATTATTGATAAAGGCCGGTTAATGAAAATGCCTTTTGGAGGAATGACGTTGTTGGATCATGCCATAAACAGTTGTCTAGTTTTAAGTAATGTTTGTTTAAAAAAACAAGACAGGGTAGGGTTGATTACTTTTTCAAATGTGCCCGGAACTATCTTGCCGGCCGACCGAAAGCCAGTGCAAACAGAAAATATTTTACAATCGCTTTACAAACAGAAAACTGATTTCCTGGAAAGTGATTTTGAAATGCTTTATCAGCAAATAAGAAATAAAATAAAGCATCGAAGCCTGTTGATATTGTTTACCAATTTTGAATCGTTATCGGGGTTAAACAGGCAGATTGATTATTTACGTTCTATTGCACGCCATCATTTATTGCTGGTAGTATTTTTTGAAAATACAGAATTGGACAAACTTACCCGTTCTGAAGCAAAGAATGTAGAACAAGTTTATATAAAAACCATTGCCGAAAAATTTGCTTTTGAAAAAAGACTGATCGCGAAAGAACTATCGAAATATGGAATTTTATCCATCCTGTCTTCACCACAAAACCTAACCGTAAACACCATCAATAAATACCTGGAACTTAAAACAAGACAAGCTATCTGAGTCTTATAGTTTCTTTGAAAATATGTTTGCCAATTTTGCGTGGTAACTTTGCCGGCTTAAATAAAGCCGGAATTAAATAAACAATGACTGAAAATACTTTTGAAGAAGGAAGAGTTTTACTGATAGATAAGCCACTGGACTGGACTTCCTTTGATGTGGTAAGAAAAATCCGCAATACAATAAAAATAAAAAAAGTTGGCCATGCCGGAACCCTGGATCCTCTGGCCACCGGGCTTTTGATTGTTTGTACCGGAAAGTTTACAAAAAAAATCAATGAGTATATGGCGCGGGAAAAAGAATATACCGGAACAATTAACTTTGGCGCAGTTACACCAACATACGACCTTGGAAAGTGAGCCTGAAAATTTTGTGTCTACAGAAGAAATTACCGAAGAAAAAATTGAAAAAACTACAAAATAGTTTACAGGAGAAATTTTGCAAACACCTCCGATTCACTCCGCCGTAAAGCAAAAAGGAAAGCCGGTTTATCTCCTGGCGCGCAAAGGGGTTGATGTAATTTTTGAGCCAAGAAAAATTACCATTCAGAATTTGAAATTACTAATATTGAAATGCCGGTAGTTTCGTTCAAGGTGGTTTGCTCAACAGGTACGTATATACGCAGTTTGGCAAATGACTTCGGAAAGGCGCTTGGTTGTGGTGGCTATCTTAGCAAATTGCGCAGAACCCGCATCGGCGAGTTTAAAGCCGATGATGCGATGACTGTAGAGGCATTTGTTGCATCTGTTAACAATTGATGAATGCGCCAATAGATGAATATTGTTGCAGCTTAATCACTTTCCTTTTTGCCTAACAGCCTTTACTTCTGCAGCAGTTATTGCAGACGCTTTATTGCCGAAACTATTTCTTACATAAGTGAGTACATCTGCTATTTCCTGGTCCTTAAGAATACTTAGTTCGGGCATGGGATTTTTATAATATTCGCCTTCTATTTCTACGTTTTCATTAAAGCCATGTAATACAATTTTAATCAGCCTTTCTTTATCGCCCAAAACATAAGGCGTTTTTATTAACGGCGGATTCATATTAGGAACACCGCCGCCATCGGCCTGGTGGCAGGAGACGCAATATTTTTTAAATACCTTTTGCCCGGCTGCCATTGATTTTTGTACAGGCATAATTAAAGCGGCATCTTTTGACGAACAAAGTCTTTTTTCATTCCAAATAAAAACAAGGATGCCGGGATAATTAAAAAAGCGATAACAATAATTTTCTTCAATGTGTTATTTTTTATTGTACATAATTCTGTAGATCGTTCCCTTCACATCGTCGGTTACATAAAGCGATCCATCGGGGCCCTGGGCAAGTCCGCACGGACGGTGCTCTGCATCTCTTGGTGACATAATATCTTTTTTTCCTGCGAAATCATTGGCGAAAATTTCCCAGTTGCCATTGGGCTTACCATCTTTAAAAGGAACAAACGCCACAAAATAGCCGGCTTGTTTTTCAGGCGACCGGTTCCATGATCCGTGGAAAGCCACGAAGGCACCATTTTTATATTTTTCAGGAAATTGATTGCCGGTATAAAATAATAAACCGTTTGGTGCAAGATGGCCCGGAAAGGCAACTGCGGGTTCAAGGTATTTTTGGTCGGCCGTTTTTTTGCCGTCGCCGCCATATTCCGGCGCGAGTATTTGTTTTTTTTGAAGCTGATCGTAATAGATATATGGCCAGCCTGCATTAGCGCCTTTATTAATCTCATACATACATTCGGCCGGAAGCAGTGCAGAAGCTTTTTCATCATAATAGGCCGGAAACAAATCGTGAAGCTGGTCGCGGCCATGCTGCATTACAAAAAGTGTATTGTTTTGTTGATTCCAATCCAGGCCAACCACATTGCGCAATCCCGTAGCATAGCGAGTCCCATCGCCATAAGTTTGATTGGCCTTATCCGCTTTAAATTGCCAGATGCCACCGGCAGAATCCAATATCGGGCAATTTTTGATACCCATTGAACCGGGTGTGCGGTCTTTTTCCTGGCACGAATTGGAATAGGCGCCAATATTTACATAAACATTATCATCGTTATCCAGCACGATCGCCTTTGCTTCATGCTGCCTTCTGCTAAGTAAACCCGTAACAATTTTTTCTGGCTGCGCCGGATCGATCACTTCATCTTTATCATTTAATTTATACCTGAAAACCTCCTCATCAGAAGAAGCGTACAGATATCCTTTCTTAATATAGATGCCTGTTCCGCCAAAGTTTCCAAAGCTGGTTTGCTTATCCATTTTGCCGTCGTTATTTTCGTCCTGCAAAAAAAGAATTCCCTTTCCATCCTTTGCGCGCCCAAGTTTTACGTAAATGTCTCCTTCTTTTGTAACCGCTAAATGCCTTGCCTGGCCTGTGTTTTCAGCAACTGCTAAGGCGCTGAATCCGGCCGGCAGCGTTAATCCTGCATTGTCGGCATCGGGTGTTGGCAACGCAGGCTTGTTTTTCTCAGAAGAGTTTGTAAATGCGAGAGTAATACAAACTGCGATCAACAGCAGCGCGGGAATAAAGAAATACTTTTTCATCTTTTTAAATTATTGGTGAATGGAATTAAGGCGTTATCCTGTTAAAAATGTTAGTGGTCGATAATTTTTAACTGTTATATAGTGGCCATTGTTATAAATTATTAACCGTTATTTTCTATCAAAAACCTTGCTCAAACTGTTTGTTTAAATCCAATTTTAAAAATTTTATGGTTATATCGTAATATTGTTTTTAATGAGCACCGACATCAGCCTGAATAAATACATCAGCGAAACAGGATTTTGCAGTCGCCGCGAAGCCGATAAATTAATTGAAATGGCTCGCGTAACCATCAATGGCAAAGAAGCAAAAAAAGGAAACCGTGTTTTTGAAAACGACATTGTAAAAATTGACGGACAAGCCATAAAAAATAAAGCAGTTGCTGTTTACCTGATGCTTAATAAGCCCAAAGGTATAACATGTACCACTGATTTAAAAGACAAAACCAACATCATTGATTTTATCGGATTTAAAAAAAGGATTTTCCCGATAGGCAGGCTGGATAAGCTTTCTGAAGGCTTGATTTTTCTTACGAATGATGGCGATATTGTAAATAAAATTTTTCGCGCCGGCAATGGCCATGAAAAAGAATACGTGGTAACAGTTGATAAACCGGTTAACGCAGATTTTGTAAAAAAAATGAGCAATGGCGTTGCGATATTAGGAACGATTACTAAAAAGTGTTTTGTAAAACAGGAAGGCGAAAAGAAATTCAGAATCATTCTTACACAAGGGCTTAATCGCCAGATACGGCGCATGTGCGCTGCGCTTGGTTATAAAGTAACTTCGCTAACGAGAGTCCGGATCATGAACATTACGCTTAGCGGTTTGGCTAAAGGCAAATGGCGATATTTCACGCCAAAGGAAATTGCCGAAGTAAATAGCATGATTGCAAACAGCAGTAAAACCGGCGGCGAAGATGGGATGGGAGAGTAGGGGTGGAGGGTTGAGGAGTTGAGGGTTGAGGAGGGTTAAATGGTTAATTGGTTAATTGGTTCGAAAGGTTGAGGAGTTGAGGGTTGAGGAAAGTTAATTGGTTAATTGGTTTATTAGGTTAATTGGTTTGGAAGGTTTAGGAAACTTATCACTTAAGACTTATCACTTATCACTTAATACTTACTACTTATAACTTCTTATAAAATGATTACGCTTCAAAATGTAGTAAAGCTTTTTGGAAATGTTCCGGCTGTTGATGGTATTTCATTTGAAGTGGATGAAGGAGAAAACGCTGTATTGCTTGGTACCAGTGGCTGTGGTAAAACAACCACATTAAGAATGATCAACCGTTTAATAGAAGCAACCTCTGGTTCTATCTTTGTTGCGGGAGAAAATATCAAGGACGTTGCGCCGGAACAATTAAGAAGAAATATTGGCTACGTGTTGCAACACAACGGCCTTTTTCCCCATTATACCATTGCTGAAAATATTGCCGTTGTTCCGGCATTGTTAAGATGGCCAAAACAAAAAATTGCTGCCCGCACTATCGAATTAATAGAGCAGCTTCATCTTTCGCAGGAATGTTTATCAATGTATCCACAGCAGTTAAGCGGAGGCCAGCAACAAAGAGTAGGTCTGGCAAGAGCGCTGGCGGCAGATCCGCCGGTATTGCTGATGGATGAACCTTTTGGCGCATTGGATGCCATTACCCGCGAAAATATTTCCAAAGAATTTTTGAGCCTTGAAATACTAAAGAACAAAACCATTGTTTTAGTAACACATGATATAAGAGAAGCGATTGAACTGGGCGACAAAATATTACTGATGGATAAAGGAAAAATAATACAGGCAGGCACTCCGGCCGAGCTTTTGTTCAATCCAAAAAATGAATTCGTCAACAATTTTTTCTCCGTACAAAGAATGCAACTCGAATTAAGTGCAGTGCTTATAAAAGATATCTGGTCGCATCTTCCGCAAAGTTCAGGCGAAAACAATGCAACAGAAATTGATGAAAATAAAAGTTTGTGGGATGCATTAAATGTATTGTCTCTTAATAAAGTGGATCAGCTTTTAATAAAAAAGCCGGCATCTGCAGAAATAAAGTATGCAGGCTACAACGCCCTGTTTACCGCGCTTAACGCTTTAAAACGAATTGGCCATGCATGAATCCGAACAATCGTTATTAGAATTTATGCGGGAGCAATCGGGCAAAATACTTGACCAGCTACTGCAACACATTGGGCTTACCTGTATTTCACTGATGCTTGCGGTTGCTATCGGTCTTCCGCTGGGTATTTTAATTGCGCGCAAGAAAAAACTGGCGGGTCCGGTTCTTGGATTTGCCGGAGTTTTGCAAACCATTCCAAGCATCGCGCTGCTGGGATTTATGATACCCTTACTGGGCATTGGCCCCAAACCAGCCATAGTGGCTTTATTTCTTTATGCGTTGTTACCTATTGTGCGCAATACATTTACCGGAATTACCGGCGTTGATGATGCCATAACAGAATCTGCAAGAGGAATGGGAATGAGTAGTGCCCAGTTATTGCGAAAAGTGCAATTGCCGCTGGCCATGCCTGTTATACTCGCCGGAATCCGCATTGCCACAGTGATTAATGTGGGCGTGGCAACCCTGGCATCTTACATTGGCGCCGGTGGACTGGGTGAATTTATTTTTGGTGGCATCGCGCTCAACAACACCAATATGATTTTGGCTGGCGCAATTCCGGCAGCCATATTGGCCATATTATTTGATTTTATTTTATCGAAAGCGCAGCGGTTAAATCTTAAAACTATAAAAACTACATTTTGGCTTTTGCCGGCAGCAATGTTGGTGCTTTCTTCTTTTTATTTGTTACCCGAATATTACAGAAGCAAAATGCTTGCAGGATTCACTCCTGAATTTATGGGCCGAAAGGACGGAGCGCTTGGATTAAAAAATATTTATAAGTTAAATATCAGAACCGTAGTTATCAGCGATGCAGTAATGTATAAAGCAGCATATGAAAAAAAACTGGATATTATCAGCGGATACAGCACCGATGGGCGTTTAAAAGCATTTAATCTTATTGTTCTTAATGATGATAAAAGGATTTTTCCGCCTTATTATGCTGCGCCGGTTATTCGCCAGGATGTGTTGGATAAATTTCCAAAAGTGGAAAATCTACTTAATGAGTTATCCGGGCGGCTTAACGATTCCATAATGACTGAATTGAATTACCGTGTTGATTTTTTAAAACAATCTCCCGAAAAAGTTGCCCGCGATTTTTTGATGGAACAAAATTTGTACAAACAGCCTCTTAACGGCCATGAAGGAATTATCAGGATTGGGTCAAAAATTTTTGGTGAGCAATATATTCTTGCCGCCATGTATTCAATGCTTATAAAAGGAAACAGTAATTTACAGGTTGAAACGAAAACCGGCCTGGGCGGTACCAAAATTTGTTTTGATGCGTTGGTGAACAACCAGATTGATATGTATCCTGAATATACGGGTACCGGTCTTTTGGTAATTCTGCAGGCGCCGGATTCCGTTGTAAGCAAGTTTGATGGCAATAAAGAAAAAATATATGATTATGTGCAACAGGAATTCAGCAACAGGTATCATTTAAAATGGCTTAGCCCCATCGGCTTTAACAATGCATACGCGCTGATGATGAGGAAGGATGATTCGCGGCGTTTCAATATTCATTCAATCTCTGATCTTAAACAATATTTAGATAAACATTAATGAGCCTCCTAAAAAAATATTCGTCAGTCAGGAAATATACAGAAGATATCTGCAAACCCTTGCATACAGAAGATTACGTGGTTCAACCAATTGTGGATGTTAGTCCGCCGAAGTGGCACATCGGTCATACTACCTGGTTTTTTGAAACATTTATTTTAAAACCGTATTTAAAAAATTACGAAGAATTTGATCCACAGTATAACTATGTTTTCAACAGTTATTATGAAACCGTAGGTGCGCGCGTTATTCGCACAGACCGCGGAAACCTAAGCAGACCAACAGTTGCAGATGTTTACAAATACAGAAAATATGTTGATGATGCGATGCATCAGTTTTTGAACAATCCTGTTTCAAAAGAAATAGAAGAGATTGTAGTGCTCGGCTTTAATCATGAGCAACAGCACCAGGAACTTTTAATGACAGATATTAAATACATCCTTGGCAACAACCCATTGTTCCCTGCGTACAAAACATCTATGGCAAAAAGCGGGCAACATCTGCCCGGGAATGCCGACGATTTTGTGCAAATTGAAAAAGGAAATTATGAAATTGGATTTGAAGGCGAAGGCTTTTGTTTTGATAATGAGCTGCAGCGACATTCAGTTTATTTAGGTGATTGTAAGATTGCCAAAAATTTAGTTACCAACGGAGAGTATCTCGAATTTATAAATGCAGGCGGTTATAAAAATTTTAATTACTGGCATGCCGATGGCTGGGACTGGGTAAATGTTAACCAGGTTGCGGCGCCAATGTACTGGCATTTTATCGATAATAAGTGGTACAATTATACACTGGAAGGTTTAATGCCCGTGGCAATGGATGAGCCATTGTGCCACATCAGCTTTTATGAAGCTGCGGCATTTGCCGCATGGAAGGAAATGCGTTTGCCTACAGAATTTGAGTGGGAAATTGCCGCGCGGCTTTTTGACTGGAACTCGCGCTGGGAGTGGACTGAAAGCGCTTATCTTCCTTATCCCGGGTTTTCAAAAGCGCCCGGTGCTCTTGGCGAATACAATGGAAAATTTATGGTGAACCAAATGGTGCTTCGTGGTGCCTCAGAAGTTACGCCGCCGGGACATAGCAGAATAACCTATCGTAATTTTTTTCAGCCAAATCTTCGCTGGCAATATACAGGCATAAGACTGGCGCAATAAATAGTACACATGAATCATTTTCTACAGGATGTGTTGAAAGGCTTGCATTCTTCACCGAAATATTTGGACTCCAAATATTTTTACGATAAAAAAGGCGATGCGCTTTTCCAAAAAATAATGTCGAGCGACGAATATTATCTTACCAATAGCGAAATGGAAATTCTTTCCAAACAAACTGCCGGCATAACTGATTTCATTTCAAACGAAACAGATCAGCTGGATGTAATTGAGTTTGGAGCAGGCGATGCAACCAAGTCTGCTTTTCTTTTAAAAGACCTCGTAAAACGGAATTTGATCAACACTTATTTTCCGATAGATATTTCGGCAAATATTATTTCAATGCTGCAGAAAACGATGCCGGTAAATATTCCAAAACTTAATGTCCACGGGCTTAACGGCGAATATTTCGAAATGCTTGCCAAGGCCAATAAAATTTCAGAAAGAAAAAAGCTGGTGTTGTTTTTGGGTGCCAACATTGGCAACTTTAAGTTTAGTGAAATGCCTGCGTTTTGCAAGAACCTTCGTAGCCGTTTAGCCAAGGATGATCTGGTTTTTATCGGGTTCGATTTAAAAAAGAATCCCAAAAAAATACTGGCTGCTTACAACGATAAAGCCGGGTTTACGAAACAGTTTAATCTTAATTTATTACGGCGCATCAACAGGGAATTGGATGGCAATTTTATGCTAGCCGATTTTGATCACTATGCCATGTACGACCCGGACAATGGCGCGTGCAAAAGTTACCTGGTATCATTAAAAAAGCAGGCAGTTTGTATTGATAACAATGAGATTTATTTTGAAAAAGATGAAACCATTTTTATGGAGATCTCCCATAAATACACCATGGAACAGATTGATGAAATTGCTATGCAGTGCGGGTTTACGCCCGTTGCCCGCTTTTTCGACAAAAAAAAATATTTCGTAGATGTAATCTGGAAGTGCTGAAGATATTCGATTACCATGTCGAGATAAGCCAAAAAGTAGAAATCTGCGTTTTAGTTTTGTACACCATCATTTGGTACAATTATCTTCAATGCCGACGGCACAATTTCAGCGCTAACCCAGCTCACTTTTCCTTTATATTCTCCGTCCACCTGGAAGTGTATCGGTTTCTGAGTGGTTATTACCGCTTTCGTGGTTTGAAAAATTTCTACTTTTTTAGGATCAAACGGCTTGTTGTTCAAAAACATTTTAAACATCTCGATTAAAGAAATCTGGCGCACAATTACCAGTTCAAACTTGCCGTCATGCGTGCGTCCTTCCGGGTTAATAACCGCGCCGGTTCCGTATCTGCTGGCATTGGCAATTACGATCATATAAGCCGAAATATCGGTTTTTATATTTTCTGCATCTATATGGGCCCTTAATAATTTTCCTTCCCAAAGTATTTTTAAAAATACCCTTGCATAGCCCCACATTCCGCGAAAAGAGGTTTGGTCAAAGTATTTTACCATGCGTGCATTAAGTCCCAGATCGCTTAGGTGAATAGAGATATCATCTTCATTTATTTTGATGACATCGCAATCTTGTAATCGTCCGTTTATAATTATGTTCAGTGCTGTTTGTGGATCGTCGGAAATTTTTAATTCAGTTGCCATTCCGTTTGCAGAGCCGCCGCGAAGAATGCCCATCGGAATGGAAGTGTGCATCAATAATTTGGCAATAGAAGAGATGGTTCCATCGCCGCCAACTGCCACTACTTTCTGTGGCGATGATTGTTTAATGATTTGTTTTATTGTATTGGAATCATCTTTGCCTGTTAAAAAAAAGAAGTCGATGGTGTGAGGAAGTGGTTTAAAAAAATCGCGGATCAACGGCTCCCATTGTATCTTTTTTTTTCCGCCGGAAACGGGGTTCAGAATAAATAGTATATTCAGGTTGGAAGAAGTCGCCATTATATTTTTGAATGTTATTTATGAAAGATCAGAATTCATTGTATAAAGAAAAGGAAATTCCACTTCTTAAAAAGATAAAGCGTAAAATATTCTTTTTATTCAGGCTTAACAATCGCCCCGTAATAAACGTCTACAACGGGTTTGGCAATGCTGAAAAAATAATTGTGATGGGCCACGTTTTAAGACTGAGTCCGATGCCGCGCAAAACCTACCGCCAAAACTGGATCACCAACTTGTTTTCTGTTTTGCGTTCGTTTATGGTGGTGCCTTTTTCCTATGCCGAAATTGGTATTGAATGGGCCGGTAAAACGTATTTTACTCACTCGGAATCTGACGGTTTTTTCAGGCTGGAAATTTTTCCTGAAAGCCTGCCGGATGTGGGCTGGCAAATCATTTCGGTAAAACTGAATGAAAAGAAATATGCTTTGCGAAACATCCAGGGGCATGGAAAAATCTTTATTCCATTTCCTTCGGCACATGCATTTATTTCTGATATAGACGACACGTTTTTAATTTCTCATTCTGCCCGTTTTCGCAGGCGCTTGTATGTGCTTTTTACAAAAAATGCACGAACAAGAAAACCGTTTGAAGGCGTTGTAAATCATTACCAGCTTCTGTGCAGCGGCGGCAAAAGCCAAAATGTAGAAAATCCGTTTTTTTATGTTTCCGGTAGCGAATGGAATTTGTATGATTTTATTGTAGAATTTTCGCGAAACAACGGTTTACCCAAAGGTGTTTTTTTATTGAGCCAGCTAAAAAGGTTAAAAGATTTCTGGAAGTCGGGGCAAAGTAATCTTTCTACAAAATTTGTTCGCATCGTCAGAATTGTTGAGGCCTATCCTCATTTGCAATTTGTTTTATTGGGTGATGATTCGCAACAGGATCCACAGATATATTTATCGGTAGTAAATCATTTCCCGGGAAGAATTATTGCCGTTTACATACGCTGCGTGCATCAATTCAATTTTGAAAATACTCAATCAATCATTAAAGAAATAGAAAACAAAGGTGTTAGCTGTTGTTATTTTAAGCATAGTGCTGAAGCCGTTATTCATTCTAAAATGATTGGATTAATTACCGGCGAAGCTTAGTAATGGAACATTGCCTCAGTCTTTTTACTTCGAACTGATAGCCACTTGTAAAGCTATTGTCAACCAGGATATATTCACTTTGAAATGTAGCGCCATTTTTTTACTTTAGTAAGTCCAATCTTTAAAAGACCTCAAAAGCTTCCTCCTGTTTCTCTTACTGATAAACGATTATTAATACGTTGGTTTCGTTCCATTTTATAAAATGAGAAAAGCTAAAATATAGATTTCTCAATTTCTGCAATTCTATTTTTTGTTAGTAAACTGTATCATCATGAAATCAAAATATTCCAATCACGTTCCCACTTCTCTCTTAATTTGGCTGATAGCGTTACTCATTTCCTGCAACAGTGATAACAGAGATGCTTCAGAAAATACCGCCAATACCATCGACTCTTCTTCGGCGCCGGTTAGTATTGATACCTCGGCGACTGCGTCTGCGCCGGAGAATGTGGATACCTCATCAGGCGTAACACCGCCGCCGCCCGCCAGCATGTCAGAAGAAAAATCTGCGCGCGGTTATGCAATTGTTTATTGCCCTACCAGGATGATCAGCAATGTGCCTTCCATCGTTAATGCAACAATAAGCAAGGAAGAATTTGCCACCGCCTACGCCAAATTTTCAGAAAAAATACAAGGCCAAAATCCGGATGTTGCACCGGCAACAATTAGCAGGGATATTAAAGGAGACAGCATTAATATTTTTGAAAGGATGGGCGTAAAGCTTGAGTTTGATCCCGATGATTTTAAGCAGGTGTCAGGCAGTGAAGATGCAACCAAAGAATTTGCGGATAAAAATTCGCTCGAATGGGAATGGATTATAAAGCCATTGCACTCTACGCCAAGAAGCATTATCAACTTTAAGTTTTATTACCTCGATCCCACCAACAAAGAAAATTTTATTCTTGAAAAAACAATCAGCATATCCGCTTCAGTAGATACCAGGAGCTTCACTGATAAGTGGGCTGATTTTTTAGCTGAAGATCCTAAAACAACAATCACCGTTATCCTTGTTCCGTTTCTTACATTCCTGGGAGGTTTTTTTTCAGGAAGGAAGAAAAAAGAATAGTATCTTAAGTTTAATGCATAAAATTATACCCAATGGAAACAGTTAAAACCTTTTTTGCACCTCAACTTTTTATTAAACCAGGAGTTACAGATATCAGCTTTTATGAAAAAGCCTTTGGTGCCCTTGTATTGCTGAGATTGGAAAATGATGATAAAAGTATACACGTAGCCGAGCTATCAATTGACGGTGCCTTATTTCATATTCATGAAGACAAACCAGCCGCCGGAAAGTTTAGCCCTGAGAGCGTTAATGGTATCACTACTTTAATCGGATTATTTGTTGCTGACGTGGATACAGTGATGAATAAAGCAATTGAGGCCGGCGCAATGGTTGTATCTCCGGCTCAGAGCTATGACTATGGATACAGGCAGGGAGAAGTCAAAGATCCCTTCGGGCATGTTTGGATGATTGAGATGAAAATATAATTTCAGCACCATCATACAAAGTGCTACAGCTGCATCTGTTACTGTATAAAATTTATTTTAAAAAGATATGGATTGGGATGCCTTAATTTTATAAGATAATACTTGTTGAAAATATATCTCTCTACTGCAAATTTTTATTGAATATGAAAGAAGGTTTATTAATAGATATGGATGGTGTAATTTATGGTGGCGATGAAATGATTCAAGGCGCTGACACATTCATTGCCGATTTATTGAAGAATGGGATCCCATTTTTATTTATGACCAACAACAGCCAGCGCTCCAGGCTGGAAGTAGTGCGAAAATTAAAAAAATTGGGAATCCACGTAACCGAAGATCATGTGTACACAAGCGCGATGGCCACCGGAAAGTTTCTTTCGGAGCAGGCGCCAAAAGGCACTGTATATGTTTTGGGCGAAGGAGGCCTGATCACCAACCTGCATGAGAATGGGTTATCACTTGTTGAAACAGAGCCCGATTTTGTGGTACTTGGCGAAGGAAGAAATTTTACACTTGAAATGGTTCAGCGGGCGGTGGACATGATATTGGGCGGGGCAAAATTTATTACCACCAACAGAGATCCTTCTCCTAAAAAGCCGGGATGGAATAACCTCGGTATTGCCGCTACCACAGCTATGATTGAAGAAGCAACCGGAGTAAAAGCATTTACTATCGGAAAGCCAGGCCCTGTGATGATGCGCTCAGCACGCAAAACGCTTAAGCTTGAAACAGCAGATACAACCGTAATTGGCGATACAATGGATACAGATATACAGGGCGGCGTGCAGATGGGTTACAAAACCATCCTGGTGCTCTCTGGTATTACCAAAAAGGAAGAATTAAATCACTACGCGTTTAAGCCGGATATGATTGTCGGTTCCGTTAAGGATATCAGGTTTCCGCTTAAATGGTGGAAGAAATAAAAAACGAAGCTTTCATTTTCTCAAAGAAGTGCGGACCTGAATCTGTTAGGATTCACTTTCGGAATGCTGTCCATAATTCCGATACTTGCTAAAGTGGTGTGTTCCTTTTCAATAATGATGATGGGACACTAAATAATTTTTTTTAATGCGGTTTAATTTCTACATTTAGTTATTCAATTCCCTGGTCAATAATATTATCCTTATCCTTCCTTACTTGCCTCCGGATCATTATTTCTTTATTCACTTCAAAACAAAAAACAATGAAGCAAGTTAAGTTTTTATCGATCGCTACTTTTGTAGCCGGCGCGCTCTTTTTTTCTTCGTGTGGCAATGGCGGCGAACAGAAAACCACCACAACAACAGCAGACAGCACGACTACGTCTGCGGCTACGCCCGCCGTAACCAATACCGAACCTGCAAAGCCAGCAAATCTTCTATTGATCAGGCACAAAGTAGCCGGATTTGCAAAATGGAAGATGGCCTACGATTCTCATGATTCAGCACGGCTGCAATATGGACTGCACAATTATCTTATTGCACGAGGCTTAAAAGATTCTAACATGGTGATGGTGGTGTTAAAAATGGATGATACCGCCAAAGCAAAACAATTTATCGCCATGCCGGATTTGAAAGCCAGAATGAAGACAGGTGGCGTCGTTGGAACTCCTTCTTTCCTGCTGCTTGATGTGCAAATGCGCGACACGTCTTTCAATGAATTACCTACAAGGGTGATTATTACTCATAAGGTAAAAGATTATGATGCATGGAAAAAGTCGTTCGACAGCCATAAGCAAGTAAGGATCGACGCAGGCCTGGTCGATCGCGCCGTCGGCTATACCGTTGGCGACAATCACATGGTTACTGTAGCTTTTGTTATTCGCGACATGAAAAAGGCACAAGCATTCATGGCCTCAAAAGATTTGAAAGATAAAATGGCAGAGGCAGGAGTAGTAGGTCCGCCGGATATTTTCTTTTACAACGTTGCAGAGCAATATTAACCAAAGGTGAAATAATCATCGATTGGCCGGCGCAACGAAGTATAGATAACACACAGAACAATTACATCCCGCAAGCTTGTAACGCGCGGGATTTTTTGTGTTGATATACGTTATGTCATAAAATATAATTACGATTAGCGGAAGAATCATATAAGTCAAAAAGTAGTTTTTGGTGATTTCCCGGCTATATTTGTGGTCATTATATTTACTTAAAGAACCGCTTATTAAACACCCATCCAAACCTTTTTCTTATGAGAGCTGTTATTGCGATTTTGTTATCCATTATTATTTGCCTTGGCACTTCATGCCAAAAAGAGTTTAGCATCGATGATAATTCCGGGCAGGTAACGCTCCCTGTAACACGGCCTCCTGCGTGTATCCGGCAACTTTACGGCCAAGATAGACGGTGCACAATTCGTCGCCAATAAAATTGCCACTGCATCAAGAGCATTAAATGTAATAGCCATAACCGGTCAGTCAAATGATGGCGGACTGATCGTACTAAGAGTTGCAGATTCCGGCGTACATGTGTACTCACTTGATATCAACAGCCTTACCAATGCCGGAGCGTATACTAAGGACAACGGTATTGCTTTTACTACCAATGCAGGCACTGCTGCGCAATCGGGGGGCACTTTATCCATCACTTCTATTGATGCGGTCAATAAAAAAATGAGTGGCAGTTTCAGCATAAAAGTTTTCAGGCCAATCGACGGACAGGAAAAAAATATCACTGAAGGAGTTTTTACCAATATTTCTTATGAAACAAACCCTTTGCCACCGGCAAATGTTTCAGATACATTTCGCGTAAAAGCCGACGGCGCTCAATTTCCCGTTTCTTCTGTAATGGCGGTTTCAGCGTTTGGTATGATCAGTGTGTCAGCCAGCGATCAGGCCGTTTCCAAAACAGTCGGGCTTTCATTTAAATCAACGATTACTCCGGGCTCTTATAACTTTTCGCTTTTTGGGATGGATTATATCGCACAGTATAATATTGGTACTTCATACCTGGTGGGCAGCAGTGGAACCCTTATGATCCTTGAGCACAATACCACCACTAAAAAAATCAGGGGCAATTTTAGTTTTAAGGCGGCTGAAATAGTCGGGTCAAAAACGGCAGACTTAACTGAAGGATACTTTTCAGTAAGTTATAAATGATTGTTGCGCCAAGCCCTAAAAGGGCGTTATATGCTAACGAAGGGTGCAGCCCTTCGCAAAACGTAGTGTGAACAAGCCCTGAACGGGCGTTATAAGCTAACGAAAAGTGCAGCCCTTGAAAAGCGTCAGCAAAAACAAATTTATATGCCGCAGTCACTTGTCAAAAATTACATGCACCTTGTATTCAGCACCAAATACCGCGAGCACCTAATTCATCCGCCCGAAGAGGAAAAACTCCATGCTTACCTTGGAGGTATTTGTAAACGTATGGAATGTCCCCCCATAAAAGTTGGAGGGTATACTGACCACGTGCATATACTTTGTATGCTGTCTAAGAAGATAGCATTAATGAAATTGCTGGAAGAAGTGAAATCGCATTCTTCCAAATGGTATAAAACAAAAGGAAATTATCTTGAAAACTTTTACTGGCAGGATGGCTATGGTGCTTTTTCTGTAAACCCTTCAGAGATAGATAACGTAATATCTTATATTGACAATCAGAAAGAACATCACCGCACCATCACTTTTCAGGAAGAATACCGGGCGATTCTGAAAAGATACAAGATGCAATACGATGAGCGGTATGTATGGGATTAATCCCTGCGGCAAGCCCTGAAAGGGCGTTATATAAGCTAAAGAAGGGTGCAGCCCTTCGCAAAACGGTAAAGTAAATAGGCCCTGAAGGGGCGTTATAAGCTAACGAAGGGTGCAGCCCTTCGCAGGCACCGTACATATTACACATAGGGCTGCACCCTATGTTGGCAGATACCGCCCTTTCAGGGCTAAGAGATTTTGAAAAAATTAATAAAGCTATAAAATAGCTTATATCGATCTAAGAAATATATTACAGGATTTCTGCGTTATTGCTACAGCCAAATTACCATTTCTTGAAAAAGCTTATCATCTTCGTTACTGCGATCATCTCGCAAACCGCAACTGCACAGCCATCTTTGGATACTTCAATCACTTTGATTCCTCAAAAAGAAAACATCGTTACTGCGGAAACAATTATGAAAATTGAAAATTTAGGCCCTGAAATAAATACCTCGCTTGCGGAACTAAGACCTACTGTTTCTGCCGATGGGAATTTATTATTTTTTATTTGCCAGAATCATCCATACAACACCAAATACAATGCAGTGCCCAATTCACAGGATATTTGGTTTTCGGAAAGAGACAGCCTGGGCAAATGGAGTAAAGCGGTACACCTTGGAAAGCCACTAAACACTGAAGAATACAACGCAGTTTTTTGGATCTCGCCGGACAATAACAGGATATTGATAAGAAACGCTTTTATTAACGGCGACTATTTCGGCAATGGAGTGAGCATGTGTTACCTTACCAAATATGGCAACTGGAGCAAGCCTGATATGCTGAAAATAAAAAACTACAGCAAGTACGACCGCGGACGCCAATACGGAGCTACGATGGCCAGCGACGGACAAACACTGTTGCTTTATATGTCTACGAAGGAAGACAGTTATAACAATGATATTTTTGTTTGTTTTTTGGAGAAAGACGATACATGGACAGAGCCAAAAAGTCTTGGTAAAAAGATAAATCTAAAAGATTATAATGAGATGACGCCTTACCTGGCGTCGGATGGGGAGACCTTATATTTCAGCAGCAATCGCCCGGGCGGTCTTGGCGATAACGACATCTGGAAAACAAAGCGGCTTGATGATACCTGGCAAAATTGGAGCGACCCGGTTAATCTTGGAAGTCCGATTAATACGCCCGATTGGGATGCCTTCTTTACATTGGATGCCGGCGGAGAATATGCTTATCTTACCACAGGTTTGAATGGTTATGGACAAAGTGATATTGTACGCGTAAAGTTATTAGAGCGCGAAAAGCCAGATCCGGTGGTGCTTGTAAGCGGAAATGTATACAATGCCAAAACCAATAAGCCACTTAGCGCATCACTTGTCTACGAAACCTTGCCCGATGGAAATGTTGCAGGAAACGCAATTTCCAATCCTGATGATGGCGCCTTTAAGATCGTGTTGCCTTATGATAAAAACTATCTTATTCGGGCGGCTGCAGATCATTTCTTTGCCATATCCGAAAATCTTAATTTAGATTCTTTGGTGAAGGCAGGCTATAAAGAAATACATAAAGATCTTTACTTAGTGCCGATCGAAGTGGGCCAGGTAATACGATTGAATAACGTATTTTTCGATTTTGATAAATGGGATCTGAGGCCGGTATCTTTTATCGAGCTGGACAGAGTAGTGAAATTGCTGAAAGAAAATCCTGCCATTGAGATTGAAATGAGCGCTCACACAGATAGCCGCGGCACAGACCAATATAATTTTACATTAAGTGATAACAGGGCAAGGTCGGTAATGGAATATATTATCTCCCAGGGAATATCAAAAGAAAGAATTGTTTCTCATGGCTATGGCGAATCGCGCCCGGTAGCCACCAATGATACAGACGAGGGCCGGCAACTAAACCGTAGAGTAGAGTTTACAATTTTGAAAAATTAAAAATTCACTTTATAAAAATTCCGAAATTGTAATTGCCTTAGTGTTGCGGTATGCGATCATCCGCATGAAGCCGTTTTAAGCAAAAGCAAATCTTCACTTTTCAACCAGTTTTTTACCTTTGTGTAAAGCCAGATATATGCAATTTGAAACCTTTAAACAAACGTTAGGCAACAATATGCCGCCGGCAGATATTCCTGTTTACCTGGCGGCGCTATGGTACGATGCCCGCGGTGATTGGGATCGGGCGCACGGCCTCGTAGACAGCCTGGAAGATGACACCGCCTGCTGGGTACATGCTTATCTTCACCGCAAAGAAGGAGACATTGGCAATGCTGATTATTGGTATCGCAAGGCCCATAAAAGCAGGCCCGCAGTTGGCCTTAAGGAAGAGTGGGAAGCAATTGTAAAAGCACTATTATGAATGCTCAAAAAGCATCCGCTAAATAAAGATCTCCGGCATTCATCCTTCAATATTCGTCATTCATCGGAAACTTTGTAGCAAAAATTATATTTTTAGGCATCTTTAGGAAAACAGGGATGACACCAACCGAAACATAACTGCTATTTATAAGAGTGCCCACGTTTGGTTACCATTAACCGGTTTCAGCATTTTTTTTATTTTAATATCGACGCTGAATTTTATAAATACCGGTGTGTTTTTTGGCAACTGGAATATGCCAGGTTTGCTGAGAGAAGGTAGCCTGGTGCTGGCGCAGATGATCGCTACCATTTATTTTGTTTATTTCACCATTCGTTATTTCGACAGAAAATTTGGTACCGGTTTTTCTGTTAAGCGATATTTGTATGAAATACTTTTTGTAGCAGTAGCAGGTTTTGCCATCAATCATTTTTTTCATTTCTTTTTCGCCAGGTTTGTTGTAATTCGCGATGATGATGTGCGGGCATTGGATATAAAGCTTCGCAACCTAGTGATCGTTTCCCAGGTTTTGATCCTCATCATTTATATATTGATCACAGGTTTTCGCATCCTTAGAGGACTTCAGGAAAAACAGCTTGAGATTTTGAAACTGCAAAAAGAGTTTACCCAAACTCAATTTGAAACGCTCAAGAACCAGCTCAATCCGCATTTCCTGTTCAACAGCCTCAGCGTTCTTGCTTCACTGGTTTATACAGATGCAGACAAAGCGGAAATATTTATTGATAAATTATCGCGTACTTATCGCTATCTCCTTGATCAACGGGAAAAAGAGGCGGTGGATATTTCTCAGGAAATAGAATTTTTGGATCACTTTCAATTTTTGGTATATCAACGCTATAACAACAAACTCATAATCGAAAAAGAAGAGATTGATACTTCCGCAAATTATTTTTTATTGCCGCATACGCTTCTCATTATTTTGGAAGAAATAATAGGAAGCAATACGATGTCTTCTGCCAAACCTTTGAAGATAACGATCACCGTTAAAAACCGGTTTTTGTTTATCCGTTTTTCTAATCAGCAAAGAGAATTGCCTTCCAAACAACAAAATCAATTTCATGCTCTTTTAAAAAGCTACGCTCACATTTCAAAAGAGGTTACTATTTTGGAAGACGAATTCCTGCAACAAAAAACCATCAGAATCCCTTTAATAGTAGCATGAGTGAAACAACAGAAATATTGGGTAAAAAAATACCTGTGCTACGCATGGTTATTATTGTAATGCTTGCCGTTAGCATTATTTACCAGTCAATTATTTCTTTTACTGATAGGGAAACCAGTTTTGTCCACTATTTATCAGATATTCTTGTTACCATTATAGTCGAAACCATTTTTTGTGTGGTGACTTTTGTACTGATCTCTTTTTTCAATTTTATATTTCGAAAAAGCAGGCTACGCTGGTTGCGTTATCCATTAGGGTTTTCACTAGTTTTCGTTGTGTGTTTTTATATTTTGTACGGCGCTTTTCTTGTTCAAAATCACGCATATTATTCTTTAAACAAAATGCTTGAATCAGGAAGCTTTCGCATGCACTTAAGTATCAACATGATTGCCGTCGTGTTTATTTATGCCTTTATTATTACGCTCAATTTTTACCAGCTCATATTGGAAAAGTCTGCCTTTGCTGAAAAATTACAGCAGGAATTTGCACAGGTAAGGCTGCAGGCGCTGAAAAGCCAGGTGAATCCTCATTTTTTATTTAATAGCCTTAGCGTATTGTCTTCGCTGGTGCGCACGGATGCGGTATCTTCTGAAAAATTTATCGCTCAGCTGGCACGGGCCTATCGCTATATTCTTGAGCAAAAAGATACCGAACTGGTTACCTTGAAAGAAGAGCTTGATTTTTTAGACGCCTATTTTTACCTGTTGCAAATAAGATTTGATAATAAGGTGTTGCTGAAGAAAAACATTCCTGTTTCTTCCTGCGAATTATATTTGCCGCCGCTTACTTTGCAGATGCTCGTTGAAAATGCGGTGAAGCACAATGCCATGTCTGTTTCAGATCCGCTGATCATCCAGGTTAATTCAATTGATCACAGCGTGCAGGTAATCAATAACACGAGCCGGCGGGAAGAAGATGTAATTTCCACGGGAATCGGATTAGATAATATAAGAAAAAGAATTTCTTATCTCACCGATCAGCAAATAAGCATTCTGGAAACTGCAAAAACATTTTCAGTAAATATTCCATTGATAAAAAACAAAATTACCGGATGAAAGTAGTAATCATTGAAGACGAGCAATTAACTGCGCAGCGCCTTGAGGCAATGTTGAAAAAATACGACTTTGATATGCAAATAATGGCGGTGTTGCCGTCGGTGTCCGAATCTGTTATGTGGTTCAAAAGCAATACTGATCCGGATTTGATCTTCATGGATATTCATCTTGAAGATGGCCAGAGCTTCAGCATCTTTGAAAAATTAAACCTGGATATACCGGTAATATTTACCACTGCTTATGATGAATATATGATTAAGGCATTCAAAGTAAATAGTGTTGACTATTTAATGAAGCCCATCAACTATGATGAGTTGGTTCAGGCGATTGAAAAATATAAACGCCTCAATGAGAATCAAAGTGAAAAAGAAAATATGGGCGCATTGCTGCAAGCCATACAAACAAAAGAAGACTATAAGCAGCGCTTCCTGATTTCCATCGGCTCCAGGCTAAAGACGATTGAAGTTGCCGATGTACATTATTTTTATAGCGCGGAGAAGGTCACTTTTCTTGTTACCAAAGATGGCCAGCGTTTTCCGGTTGATTATAGCCTCGATAAACTGGCGGCAATTATTGATCCGTCAAAATTTTACCGCATCAACAGACAAATGATGATCGGGCTTTCTTCGATCAGTAACATCCATGTGTACCCGAAAGGCAGGTTGAAGATCGACGTCGTTCCGGATTTTAAAGAAGAAGTAATGGTAAGCCTTGATAAAGCCGTGGAATTTAAAGAGTGGCTGGGTAAATAATCCGGCGCATGCAATTTTAAATTTGACACCGCTTCGTATTAAATCAGTCCTTGCCGCGATACAAGTGATTTTATAGAAAACAACTTTTCTATATTTTGGCTTATCACGATTACCTTAACAAGATGATGGATTGTTTGCACGCCGGTCTGCAAAATGTTCGTGGTATTTTTCCTTTGTTTGTGTGATAGATATTTTTCATCGTCTCAGGCCTTACTAATATTGACTTGTTGTATTTGAGTTTGGTGCCTCAACATTATAGAAATTATTTTCGCATCACTTCTCTCACTGCGTTTAATAAATCTATTAAAAAACCTTATCACCTTAGTAACATAAGATCTCAACTCAAATAACCTTATTACGTTCAGGAATTAAGTATAGAATTGAATCTAACACCTTCATGAAGCATTATCAAAAACCTTAAAGGAAGAGGTAAGGTAATAAGGTTTTTGAAAAGAGCGATGTTCAGTTACCAAGGTAATAAGGTTCAACTTCCTGTTCTTAATCTAAAGATCAGGTAATAAATCAAACACGCTATTTAAGCTACATCCAATTTTTTTGACGGTCTGTAGCGCGGGTTAAAAGATAAAATGATATAAGTCATTTTGTAGAAAAGATGCATTTTCTACTTTTTGACTTATGTCAGTCTCTCTTGTTTTCTCACACTAACGTTAATGATGTAAACGTAAATTGATAGATGTATTTTAGTAAATATAAAAGAGCAACCAGGATATGGTTGCTCTTTGTGAATTGTTTCTGCTGCTTATTATTTAACCTCAGTTGATTTTAACCGGCTTTGTTCATCTTCTAAACCGGTTGGTTTATGTCGCGATTCTTTTAAATTGCTGTTGCCAAAGCGGTAAGTAAAGCTCAGCCTGAATACACGCGTTTCATATTTTTGGCGCAAGGCGTAATTTACTCCCGGGTATACACTGGAAACTTTTTGATTTTTGGTGTTTAAAATATCGGTTGCAGCTAATTTTAAATTGCCTTTTTTATTGAGCAATGATTTGCTGATGCCGGCGTCAACAGAAAATTCGGATCTCAATTTTAATGTGCCGTAAACCAATGGGGATGTGTATTTGCCATTCAATTCGCCGGTGAGATCCTTGTAAATTTTGAAGTTGTTGCTGGTGCTTAGCATTGCAAAGAACTGTGCCGTCTTTAGCCGTTGCCCTTTAAGATCCTGCGAGCTAAAATCCATTTCTATTCCACTGAAATTATTATTGGTCTTCCACCATTTGGTTATTTGCAAAGGAGCGCCAACAGTGATCCTGTACATTTTTTGATGATCAATATTTTCATCGGTTTGATACAACGCTTTCTTTGCGGTATCGGCAAGGATCACTTCTGTAATTACATCCCTGGTGGATGAATATCCTGCCTGCACGAGGTATTTGTTATTGTAGAAGTAGGATATTTCGAAAGAATTGGTGTATTGCGGATTTAAAAACGGGTTTCCTTTTTGATAGGTATACTCATCAATAATATAAACAAAAGGATTTAGGGATTCATAATTAGGGCGCTGAATTCTTTTGCTGTAGGAAGCGCCTATTTTATGTCGGGAAGAGAGTGTTTGATTTAAAAAGATACTTGGAAAAAAATCAATATAGTCTCTCTTTACTACTTTGTTGTCCGTGATTGAATTTCCTTTCGTATCGCTGTATTCCGCCCTGATGCCGGCTTGCAAAGAGGTGTTTTTCCAATTTTTAGCTGTGTTTACATATGCTGCCAATACATTTTCATTGTATTGGAAATGATTACTTTTTGAATAGTCCTTTTGCCATTCGCTGCCTGCCAGGTTGGAGTAAATAAGATCATTATCTGTGCTGATCCACGTTGCTTTTGCGCCGGCTTCCATTTTTAAAGATTCAGTAACCTGATTGGAATAGTCGGCTTTCAAAGAATATATATTGATGATGGAGTGTGTATTATTTTTTGAGTTGGAAGGACTTTTCATTTCTTTCATATACCCGTCATAAAAATTATTTTTGAAGAAGGAATTTACAGTGGCATTGTACTTTGCATAATCTGCATCTATGCTTAATTCCTTCGTGTTGCCATTGAGTTTGGATTTATAATTCAGGTTATAGCTGGAGTTTTTATACCGCATGTCAAAACGATTGTCTGCATACAAGGAAGAATCCGCCACGCCTTTTTGCTTGCTCATTAGTGTGATGTTATCTGCGTTTTGATCTTCTTTATTATCGTATCCATTGTATAAAAAACCAATCACATTGTTTTTGTTGATGTTGTAATCCGTACCCAGCTTCATATTTCGGTTGTTGTTCTTTTCGTGCTGTGCGCCGTCCTGTGCGAAGATCGTTTGGACGCCATCCTGAACAGTAACCCGGTCGATGGCCAATGATCTTCCTGTTTGATTGTAGCTATAATTATAGTTCGCGAACAGATTCATTTTTTTGGAGCGGTTATTTAAACTGAGTCCTCCGTTTGCTTTGGAATGATTGCCATAGCCGGCTCCTGCTGTAACAGTGCCACTGGTGCCATAGCTTTTATTTTTTTTCGTCTTGATGTTAATGATACCTGCATTACCTGAAGCGTCGTATTTTGCGGAGGGATTGGTAATTAATTCTATCGATTGCACATCGCTGCTTTGCATGTTTTTTAAAAGAGTGGTTACCTCGGCGCCGCTTAAGTTGGTAGGCCTTCCGTCAATCATTATTTGTGCGCCTGATTTGCCCTGCATGGATAAATTGCCGTTTTTATCAGTATAAATGCCTGGCGATTTTTCGAGTACTTCAAAAACGGTTGAGCCCGCGGCTGAAGAACTGTTTTCAACATTTACCACCATCTTATCAGCCCTGGCTTCAATGAAGGAAGGTTTTTTTCCTTCAATTGTAACGGCGGCCAGCTGTTTTTTTCCCGGAAATAATATCACTGAATCGCAGCAATACTTTAATGAATTACTAAGGATAAATCTTTTTCCCTGGCCAGGCTCGTAGCCCACGCTGGTATAAGAGGTGTAATAAATTCCGTCGGGTAGATTTTGAAATTCAAATGAGCCATTTTCTTTCGTGATCACTGTACGAACCAGTGATGAGTCGTAAGCATCAAATAATGAAACGGTGGCTGATGCCAGTGGCTGCTGGTTGTAGCCTGCGATATATCCTTTGATAGAAGCTGAGTTTTGCGCAAATACAAGCTGTGTCGTTAATAAGGTCAGCAACAGTTATAAACAGAGATTGGGTAACCTTTTTCATGATGATTCTTTTTATTTTTTTTGATTGTTTTGAAATTCTTTCACAAAAAGAAATAAAAGAGGGTAGAGGTTAAAATCATAAAAGACGAATGACCGAAAATGCAGGGCGAATGACAGAATTGATTCATTGTATCAAAAAAGTATGCAACGGCTTTTGCAATTTTTTTTTGAAACAGTTAATAAAATTTTTCTCGCTTAATGATTTGAACCACCATTTCATTTAAGACGCTTTCAATTTAAACGTTTTTATAAATTGGCAATCCTTATCGTCATTCGGCATTCAATAATCGTCATTCAGGGAACTTCATTTCACTAAACTTTTTACGCGGAATACTTTTGAGCTATCAAACTGATCTCATTGTCATTTGTATCAATAATCTTTCAAAGCCCGGTGTTGGCAAGTCTTTAGTAACACTTGTGCCAGGAAGATTGCTGACACAGATCAACCGGTATCATATTTATTATCATCAAGTTTAAATCAAACACAAAATGAAAATTGGAATTATCAGAACTCTTCTCTTTATCACGATCGCTTTATTAATAAGCGCATCCGTTTTTAGTCAGTCTGTGAAAGAAGCTAAAGGACATTTTGAATTGGAAGCAGATCCTATCGCTTACTTTTTAAAAGGATATTCTTTTCATGCGGGCTATCAAAAAAAATCCTTCAGGTACGATGCCGGCATATTCGGATTAGATGTCCCTAAGGCATTTAGCAAAAACAGCAATTTTTGTGAGCGAACAAAAGGTTTCGGTTTTAAAATAGATTATGTGGGCGCGGAAGCAAAGGGCTGGTTTGTTGGTGTTGAAACCGATTACACCTGGATCAACGCTACTTATAAAACTACAAACCAGGAAGCCAACGGAAATGAATTAGGCATTGGGCTTCGCGGGGGGTATCGGTTTTTATTCGGTAAACCGGACAGACTACACCGCGGGTTTTATTTGGCTCCCTGGGTGGGCCTGGATAAAGTAATGGCCACTTCAAAAATTGCTTTTAAGGAGGCCGACTACAAGCACGGAACTATCAGGATTTTTCCAACGGTTCATGCGGGCTGGCGGTTTTAAAAAAGCAATTGGCGAGAATCAATCAACTAATCAATAACAATAAAATCTAAAAAAAAATTAAATGAAAAAGATATTTCTAACGTCAGCAGTCGTTTTTATTTTTATGGCAAGCGTTTTAAACGCGAATGGTCAAAATAGTGTTGATCTTCGGTGGGGCCACTTTGTTCCTTTAAACGGGAAGTTTTCGGACGCCTTCAATAATTCAAACGCTTTCAGCATCGGGCTTTTGCATCCTTTGAGTAATTCCGGATTTTCAGTTGGTATTACTTTTAGTCATCAGCATTTTCAATCAAGGGATTCGTTTTTTAAGAATGGATATTCATCAAAGTTTTCCATTCATAATTATTTGATAACCGGCCGGTACGATTTCATCAACAATCCTGAGTTTAAGCTGTATGCTGCTGCAGACGCGGGTTTAAATAAAAGCCGCAACGAAGAGAATACATCAGGTGTAAAAAAAGAAATAAAGAATACGGGCATTACCACGGTGGTATCTTTTGGTGGAGAGGTGGCGCTTTCCCGCCGTGTATGGCTGGGCGCTAATATTCAAAGCCAGGATAATTACCTTCAGACGATTTGGTTCAATGACCAGTTTTCCATCAATAATGCAACCAGTGTTGCCGCAAATATTGGTATCAGATGGTTGCTTGGAACTAAGAGAAATAATTAGATGTTTGCCGAAATCAGTTAACAAATAATGAAGCATTTAACCCAATCAAAGCTCGATTCAATTGTTGAAAGAGCAACTTTAAAAAAATGGATACACGGCGCGGTCTTCCGGGTAGAAACGGCTGATCAGTCCCTCAGTTTGAAAAGCGCTGCCGGCAACCTTGAGCACGATGCGTCATTTTATATTGCCAGCATAAACAAGCTGTTTCTTTCTGCGGTTGCGCTAAGGCTTGCAGAACACAAAAAGCTAAATCTGAATGATAAAGTAGCAAAATATCTCCAGGAAGATGTGATGAATGGATTGCTGGTGATCGAAGGTGTTGATCATTCTAACGAGATTACTGTGAAAAATCTGATTTCGCATACGTCGGGTTTGCCGTGTTACCTGATTGACACGCGCCCGGACGGTGCAAAAGTTATGGATGAGTTATTGCAAGGGCACGACCAGGAATGGCCTCTCGGGAAAGTACTTGCACAGGTGAGAAAAATGAAACCAAAGTTTCGTCCGGGACAGAAGGGAAAAGCAAGTTATTCCAATACCAATTTCCGGCTGATGGGAAGTGTGCTCGAGACAATCACCGGTCAACCGATAGATTTTATACTCACCGATCTTTTCGACGAATTGGCAATGCGGCATACTTATGTCTTTGATCAAACAAAAAATTACGTACCGTTATATTCAAAAGAAAAACCGTTGCTTCTTCCGCGATACTTTGAGTCATCAAAGTTTGATGTTATTTCCACTTCGGCAGATTTAATGATTTTTCTAAGAGTTTTTTTTAATGGATATTTTTTTCCGGTCGAAAACTTTCAGCAGTTCCAGAAATGGAATGCGATCTTTTTTCCTTTTAAATATGGAACAGGAATTCAGCAATTTCATATACCACGAATTTTATCGCCGTTCAGGCCGGTGCCCGATATGCTTGGGCACTGCGGTTCTGTAGGCACCGCTGCATTTTATGTTCCGGAGAAAAGTCTCTTTATTACCGGAACTATTAACCAGGCAAAAAATCCTTCAGTTTTGTTTAAAACGATGATTCAAATTATTAATGCACTGTGATAACCGTTGCCTGAAATTTCCAGGATGTTAAACAGATCGTTGATTCGTTAAGAAAATGAAAAATTAAATTCATAAATCGTTATTATCAGATTGAAGTAGGTGTTGGGGATTGCACGGCGGCAAGTTTTTGGCTAAATTTGCAACTATGAGATTCAATTATAGTCTCATTTATAAATAATTATCCAGACACAAGATGAAAAAAATATTTACCGCCGCATTCCTACTGCTTATTACCAATATGCTTTTTGCGCAAATTCAACAGCCGGTTCAATGGACATCCACATCAAAAAAAATCAATGACAAAACGTATGAAATCCGTTTAACAGCCTCAATTAATAAGGGCTGGCATATATATTCTCAAACAACGCCCGATGGAGGCCCCGTGCCCACAAGCATTACATTTGTAAAAAATCCCCTGGTGCTTGTTGACGGAAAAACCAAAGAAGTGGGAAAGCTGGAACAAACACATGAAGAGCTTTTTGGCGTAGATGTAAAGCAATTTTCTAACAAAGTAGATTTTGTACAAGTGGTTAAATTGAAAGCGCCTGTAAAAACATCGGTTGATGTGGAAGTGGAATTTATGGTTTGTAACGACAGGCAATGTTTACCACCAGCCACAAAAAAATTTACAGTAGCTCTTAAATAATAAAGCCTTTTAAATGATCAAAAATTTCAGGTTTTATGCATTTTTGCTATTGTTATTCTTTGCAGGAAATGCCTTTTCACAAGATTCTTTAATCCGCTTTTCTTATAGTTCTCAAAGATTGAGCGACAGCGAGGTATTGCTTTCCATCAAGGGAAAAATAGCGCCGGGCATTAAATTATTTGCGTTGCAAGCTTCGCCGGATGACATCATGTATTCATCGGTCCAGTTTGATTCTTCCATTCAAAAAATTAGAAGAGATTCGATTATACAAAAAGGAAATGATCAAAAGGTGCGCGACGCCAGTTTGCAAACCACGATTCATTTCTTTACAGATTCGGTAGAGTGGCAGCAAAAGATACATGCTTCATTAACTGATAGCCTGCTGGTAAAAGGTGTGGTGACTTATATGTACCAGCAAGGCGAAAATTATCCTTCAAAAGAAGATAAATTCCAGATTTTTGTTTTGCCTGAAAAACAGGTGGAACAGGCTTCCATAGGTGATGTTGTCACAGGCGGAACAGTGGCTACAAAATCTTTATGGTGGATATTTGCAACCGCTTTTGCAGGCGGCCTTCTGGCGCTGATTACACCGTGTGTTTATTCGATGATACCGGTCACGGTTAGCTTCTTTACCAAGCGAAGTAAAACAAAAGCGCAAGGCATCAGGAACGCCGTATCCTATTCAACTTCCATCATTATTATTTTTACGTTGTTGGGCTTTTTAATTACCGTAATATTTGGCCCCACAGCGCTTAACAATCTTGCTACCAACTGGATCGCCAACCTTATATTTTTCGCATTATTTGTTGTTTTTGGCATCTCATTTTTAGGTGCGTTTGAAATTGCCTTACCCGCTTCATGGTCTAATAAAGCAGATAGTAAGGCTGGTACCGGAAATTTTATCGGTATCTTTTTTATGGCGCTTACATTGGTGGTAGTTTCGTTTTCATGTACCGGGCCCATCATTGGAAATCTTCTGGTGATAGCCGCACGGGGCAGTTATTGGGGCCCGCTCATTGGCATGTTTGGTTTTTCTCTTGCGCTTGCATTACCGTTTGCATTTTTTGCCTTCTTTCCCGGAAAATTAAATGTGTTGGGAAAAGCTGGTGGCTGGCTCAACGCCGTAAAAGTTACCCTGGGTTTTTTGGAGCTTGCACTGGCCTTAAAATTTTTATCCAACGCAGATCTTTCAAAAGGCTGGCGCCTGCTGGATCGGGAAGTTTTCCTGAGCCTGTGGATCGTGATATTTATTTTACTCGGTATTTATCTCTTAGGTAAAATTAAATTTCATCATGATGATGAATTACCTAAAAATGATTTTAATATTCCTTATTTGAGTGTTACGAGGTTATTCTTTGCGATCGCCTCATTTTCATTTGCAGTGTATATGGTTCCCGGCCTTTGGGGAGCGCCGCTTAAAGGCATTAGCGCTTTTCTACCACCGATGGGAACGCAGGATTTTAGTACATCATCTTCAGCTAAGAAAAGTGAAAAGCGTGCCAACACAGTAGTTTTAACCGAAGATGCAGACTTGCCTCATCCTGAAAAATACTATGAGAGAATGAGAATATACGAGCCGGATGTTGTTACCAAGTATGGCATGGTTACTTATTTTGATTATGATGAAGCTTTGAATGTTGCCAGGAAACTGAAGAAGCCTTTGATGCTCGATTTTACCGGAATTAATTGTGTAAACTGCCGCCTGATGGAAGGCCAGGTTTGGAGCGATCCGGAGGTGATGAAGCGGTTGAAAGAAAATTTTGTAATTGCTTCCCTATATGTTGATGTTCAAAATATCGACCTGCAGCCGTCTGAAGTTTATTTTTCGAAAGCATTGAATAAAAAGATCACTACACTGGGCGATAAAAATGCCGATCTGCAGGTTTCAATTTATAATGCCAACACCCAGCCGTATTATTTTTTTCTTGATGCTGCCGAAAAGCGCTTAGCGCCCGAAGGATATGGTTATGATAAAGACGTGGCCAAATTTATTAAACTGCTCGACGCGGTTGTTGAAGCTTATAAGAAACGCGGCTGAGTTTTTCCTCAAACAGTTAGCGACGAAAGCCAAAATGTAGATTTTCTGGTTTTTAAAAATCAGCCTCTGCGGGACGCTGGTTAAACATTGCCGCCATTGCTTCATAAAGATCCGGATGATTTTGTTTGAATAAATAAGGGCTGTTAAAAAAATATTCCGCCGCTACCGCAAAAAATTCCGCTTTATTGGAAGCTCCATAAACATTGATATCGGAGTAGCCGGCTGCGATTTCGTTTATGTTTTTATCTACCAGTTGCCGCCACGAAATCTTAGATTTCCCTTGTAACAAAGCTTCCGGTACTCCATCTACATCGCCGTCTTCTTTATCTAATAAATGTACAAATTCATGAATGCCGGTATTTTCTTTTGCGTATTCATTGTCAAATCCAAAATGTAGAGCAGGTTTTGATAAGATCATCATTCGTTGCATGGCGCCGGTGCCCACCATGCCCAAAGTATTTTTTTCATAGCCGCTTGCCAGGAATTCTTCCCTGTTGAAAGTTTGCGGATAAAGAAGCACATTATCAAGATTATAATACTTCCATTCAGCAAACCCAAATATCGGGATAACCGCGCTGGACGCCACTAACAGCTTGTCAATATCGTTTACGCTGGTGTTTACTCCTTCAATACGAACGTAACCCAGAAACTCTTTTACTTTTTCTTCGAACCTCGTTTTGTCTTTGTCATTAAGCCGCCGGTAGTAAGAAACGTATTGCATCAATAATTCCTTATAATTTGCGGCAAGAATGATTTTTTTACCTGGTTTTTTATAAAAAATAAAAACTGCTATTATTAATGCCAATATCACCAAAACAATAACCGGTGCCATAATTAATTTTTAGTTTATATTTCTCGAAAAAAGGCAATTATGAAAAGGTTGCTTTATTTTCAAAAGATAAATTAAATGTTTTAATTCAATCCGAAATTTAGATTGATTCTTTTGCGAATCATTTGATGCCGGCTATATTGAAAACGATAATTCCCATTCTTTTACAGCCACCTGTATTTTTCAACTAGCCTTTCCTTGTGATTACGCGCTATCGGGATATTATCTCCATTGGTCATAGTTAAAACCCCTTCATTACGATTGAACTGTTCTACATGGTTCAGGTTGATGATAAACTGGCGGTGCACACGCAGAAAATGTTCTTCTTCTAAAATTTCCTGCACATCTTTTAATGTTTTGGAAATAAGGAAATGCCGGTCATCAGTAAGGATAAGTTTTGAATAATTGTTGCTCGCTTCCACATATACAATTTCATTCAAATCAATAAATGAAACTCCATGTTGCCCGGGTATGGCAATTTTAGTCACCGGCTCTCCGCGTAATTGTTTTTGTAATAACGCCAACTGCGACGATGTAGGCATAACACGCTTTTCAGCTTTCGCAACAGCTTCTATCAATTCTTTCGTATCAATCGGCTTTACCAAAAAATCCAATCATTAAAACCAAAAGCTTTTAAAGCAAATTGGTTATAGGCGCCACAAACACGAGGCTGAAACTGATATGAAGCACTTTTTCCAACATTTCAAATCCATTCATTACGGGCATTTCGATATCAAGAAATAATAAGTCCGGCTGCAGCGTTTCAATGCCATCAAGCGCTTTGACCGTGCTGGTATAAGATCCAACAACTTTTACCTGCGGGCAATGTTCTGTAAGCTGCAATTGCAGCAGATTTACGCTGTCGGGCTCATCATCTATTATTATTACTTTTAGTGGCATTATACCGGAATTTGTAGTATGACTTGTGTGCCGCCCGCTTCGCCGTTCTCCTGGTAAAGGTCAGTAATCACCACAGTTGTATTTGTGTTGAATAATTGATTAATGAGTGCAATGCGTTCAGAAGTTACTTTCATACCAAATGATTTTCTTATTACTGCAGATTTACTTTTAAGTTCTGCAGCTTTGGCCCGCCCGACACCGTTATCGGTTATTACAATCTTCAACAGGTCAGCAGTATCACCATCTGTCACCATTATATCTATGTTGCCTCCAGTTTCCCTATGCATCAGCCCATGCCATATTGCATTCTCAACATAGGGTTGTATCAATAAAGGCGGTATTTCCATATAAGAAGTATCAATATTTTCGGTGATGGTATATTGCAGCTTTTCTTTGAAGCGCATCGCTTCCATTTCGATATACAATCTTAATGATTCTAATTCTGACTGAAGCTCTACCTTTTCTTTACGTGAATTCTCCAGCACCAATCGTATTAATTTCGAAAATTTGGTAAGGTATTCTGATGCCGCAACAGAATCATTTTGCACGCTGTATAATTTTATAGAGTTGAGGCAATTAAAAATAAAATGCGGGTTCATTTGCGAACGTAATGCTGTCATTTCTATCTCCGAAACCTTTCTTTTAAATTCTGTTTCTTTTTGCAGCGCTTCCAGGTGCTCTTTTTGTAATTGGTTTTTAAGATTGATTTGCTTTAGCCGCGTTCTATATAGCCAATAAAAGAAAACAGCAACCAGAAATAAGATCAATACTTTAAACCATGCGGTTTGCCAAAATGCCGGAATGATCCTGATATTTAAATGTTTTTCTTTTCCCCATACTCCATCAAGGTTTGCATTCTTTATTTTAAATGTATAATTGCCGGGTGAAAGGTTTGCATAGGTTATAGAATTTTCTGAACCTAATTGTTGCCAACCTTTATCTATGCCTGACAACATACAGGCATAAGTATTGCGTTCCGGAGATAAAAAACTGAGCGATGCAAATTCAAAACTTATTTGGTTTTCATCATGCCGTAATATCAGAGTGTCCAAGGCATCTACATTTTTTGTGATGGCCAATTCTTTACCAAATATTTTTATGCTTGTAAAATGAAGTGGCGGGATTTCTTTTTTAGGATAAAGGTCGCTTACAGGAAAGCGGTAGGAGTCGCTGATGAAAATGGAGTCATTGAACAAATAAATTCTTTTATCAAGAAAATCGCCCTCAAAATATTCAAGCCTTATTCCATCCTCTTCATTAAACAATCTTGAAGTTTCTTTTACGGGATCGTAAAACCAGAGGCCATCTCTTGCCAGTAAAATAATGTTCCCTTTTGAATCCTCATAAGCCTGGTTAAATATATGTTTGAAATTTGGCACTTTATATTTTTTACCAGAATAACGGTTATAACAAACTAAACCCGAAGGGGTATCTATCCAAACATTTCCTTTTTTATCTTCACATAAAGGTTTTACGGATTCATCTTTAGAAAATAACGGAATGCGGTGTACTTTGCCCGTTGTTACATCCAATTTGTTTAATACGTTATCGGACTTATTATAAACATTATCCTTGTCATACATACTACCGGCCCAAACCGTGTTATCTGCACCGCAGGCAACCGAATAAAGATAGTTGCTGGAAAGGGTATTACTGTCTTTTGCATCAGAAGCGTATTGAAAAAATTGTTGTGTTTGATTGTTGTAATGGATCAAACCTTGTCCCTCTGTGGTAATCCAATAGTCGCCGTCTTTATCAGAGAACCCATTTTGATATCTTAAACTGTCAGTAGTAAATCCAATATGATTGTCTATTGGCATCTTTATTTGCGTTATAGTGTTTGGTTGTATTTAAAGTTACAAAAGATAAGGCAAAATGGTGATAACTTCTTTGCCTGTCATCCAATTCAATAATATTTTTCGTCACTTGGGTTATCTTCAAACGTATAATGCGTAAGCTGTCTGATTTATAGTTTAATTTCAAAAGGCCGTCCATCCCGAAAGCCAAATATTTTTTTTATCCTGATCAATTGCAAATGTAAAAAAGGACTGTGAGTGTTTGTTATTTTGTAGTATATAAAAGCAAATGTTTCAGGTTCAACTTCAAAAGGCAATTTCCTAACAAAAACAAATCTCCTTTTCAGATTCGTTATATCAAAAATTGTTCTTGTCAATGTTTACTTTTTTCCGTTAAAGGCATCTGTTGCTCGCGGCTTTTTAATCAGTAAATTCATTGGCAGATTCATACAAAAAAAGTTTCACTGTAATAAGCCACAATCTTTGTGACTGTCTTCAAACACCTATAATAAAGGATGACATTCGCCGGCAGCGATAAGTTTGCTTTTTAAGTAGTTAGATCAACCATATAATACTCTAATAGCGATTAATAAGTTGAATGTGCAGAATAAAATTGTAGCATGGTGTTTGCATTTATTGCATTATTCATTATTCTAATTCTAAAAATTGTTACAATGAATAACCGTTTACACAACCACACCAGGATTTATAGCTATCCGCAAAGCGACGCAGCAGAACGATCGGCGGATAATGCTCTGGAAAGCCAAAATGTAGATTTTCCAACAACTTCTCAGATTTACAATGCCGTATTCGAAAATTCATTTCATCCGATTTATGTAGGAAACGGAAGCGGACAAATATATAAGTTTAACAATAAGCTCTGTGATGCGTTTGGTTACACACGGCCGGAAATGATGTGGCTGCGCAGCGGTGCTTTGTTTGATATAAATGAAGGCGCTTATATTCATTTTTTAAGCGAAAGAAATACGAAGCGGATCGCAAAATCTGAAGTAACCGGTATAAGGAAATCCGGAGAAAGGTTTCCCTGCAGAATTTCATCAGTGATTTATCAATCCGACAGCGGAGAAAAAAGATCAATGAATACCATTGTGGACATTTCTGAAAATCCTTCAGCCCGCTGGAATCTTACTCAATAAGCTTTACAGGATTTTTAAAACTGTAAAAACTATGTTTTCGCTTTTCTCAATGGTTGACAATACTTCATCACTCTTTTTCAATAAGAAATAGCTGCCGACGGGTTTTCGGTCTTTATGCGTAATGTGAATTGATCTGGTAATTAATTTTCTTTACCAGTTCATTGCTGTCAAAGGGTTTTGCAACAAAATCATCGGCATTGCAAAACTTTTTCAGATCGCTGAAATTGGTATGCGCCGAAAACATAATAATAGGAATATTCTTAGTTTCCGGTGTAGATTTTAAGGTATTGCACACTTCTATCCCATCAACGCCGGAGAGGAAAACATCAAGCAGTATCAATTGGGGAGCAAACTTTTTAGTTTTGGCAAGCACTTCTTCACCTTTTAATGTGGTCAATACTTCAAACCCATATCTTTTCAAAATGGTTTCGACAACCCAGAGAATATCTGTATTGTCATCTACGATAAGTACTCGTTTCATAATTGTCTTTGATTAGCAATAATCAAACCAGTTACCCGTTTTATCAGTTAAAGATGAATTAAATTTATGGCGATACATAACCAATTATTCCTAAAACAATTATGAATTGTTTAGAGTAAAAATTGCCTTTAAAATAAATTGTCATAAAATTGTTGGGGAATTATGACGCCGTTTTTCCATATGGTTGGCCACAGTATTTTTAGTGGCAAACATTGTCTATGTGTTTAATAGAAAAATTTGTATATAGATGCTAAATCAGGGCATTAGCAGATAAGGTTATCGTTCAAAACAGGAAGCTCAAAATAAAAAGTGCTTCCATTTCCATGTTCGCTGGTCATCCATATTTTTCCTCCATGCCTTACTATAATTTCTCTTGAAATATAAAGACCCAATCCAAGGCCGGGATAGGTATGCAGGTTGTTGCCCGAAATCCGGTAAAAGCGCTCAAAAATTTTGTGTTGCTCTTCGGGATTAATGCCCGATCCAAAGTCGCGCACACTGCAAATTAATTTGTCATTTTTTAAAGCAACATTTACAATAATGCGTTTGCTATCGCGACCAAACCTGATGGCATTTGTTAAAATATTGTTGAGCACTTGCCCTATGCGAAAGCGATCTGCATCAACCTCTGCGGGCGGATTGTTTTCTATAACGAGTTCATAATCGGTAGCAGTAAGCCGCAGTTCTGAAACTACTTCTGCAACCATTTCCTGAAATTGAAACGGCTTTTTTGTGTAAACGAGTTGGCCATTTTGAAGTTTGGAGGTATCCAGCAAATCATTTATCAGCGCGGTGAGCTTGTTAATTTGTGAATCCATTTTTTCGAGCATCTCTTCGCGCCTGCTATCTCCGAGGTTGGCTTCATCCATCAGCAACAATTGTGTGTAAGCCTTTAAGGAAGTAACAGGCGTTTTTAATTCGTGGCTGGCGATACTAAAAAATTCATCTCTTTTTTTAACGAGTTCCAGGGTTTCCTGTTGAACCTTATCTTTTTGCGCAGTGAATTCACGAAGGTTCTTTTTCATTTTTTTAATCGAAATACTAAGCAGGTCTTCATCAGATCTTGGCTTTATTTCTACATTAAAATTTCCTTTCCCGATTTCATTTGCCGCGTTCGCCAGCACTAAATTATTTTTATCAATTTGCACGATTGATTTTGCCAGGTTGCCAATAACGCCACGCGGCATATCTGCCAGTTGTAAACCTGTTCCCCCCCGTGAAATTTTTCGTGCGGCCAGTTTTAATTCTCTTAAAAGCCTGGTGATGTGGTTAATAGAATAAGCCACAAAAAGTAGGGCAATTAATATAGAAACAATAAGGAAAATAAAGGTTGAATTCTTACTGTTTATTTCCTCCTGGTACATTGTTGCCATGCGAGTATCAACGCTTTTCCATAGGTTTTTTTGCTGGTTCCTCATATGGGTTCCTGCCCTGGTAGATGCGTCCCACCATTGTTTTGGCTGATAGCTGCTATCAAATTGAAACGTAGTAAAAAGCTTGTCCATATACGCGCGTACTTCCTTGTAAGCGCTGGTATCTTTTGTATCCAGGTATGTTTTTACCGCCTCGGGTGAGGCCTTTAGCAAAAATTCTTTTTCATAGCTAACATAAACTTTGTAGGCTCCAAGCGTGCCTAACAAAGTTTCTACCATGTATTGCTTTGTATAGAGCGCGTTATAAATATTGGCGCGGATAATGCCATAGAAAGTAATGATTTGAGAAAGCAGTTTTTGAGCGACAAGATCCTGGTAAATAGGCTGAAGAAATGTAGGGCTTGATGGTACTGCCGAGTTAATAGTGTTCAACCTGATAACCGCATCTGTATAATATTGCATGATGGCGCTGGTAGGATATTGCTCTATAGTATCGATCGCTGTCCTCGTTGCCGACAGATCATCCAAAAATGTATATTGTTCAAAATTCCTCAATGCAAGGTCTTTCGACTTCTGAAGAATGGAAAGGAGAGAATCTGTTTTTATCCTATGTATATCTATTTCGTTGTGATCAACTGTTTTTATCTTGTATTGATAGCTGGAACGGCGCTCCCGGCCAAGTTCATTTATTAGTTCATCGAGCACAGCAGATTGCTCTACACTTCGCATGTGGTCGCCGATTAAGGCTACATGCTCAGTCTTTTCTATATAAATTAAAATGGAAAAATAGATCAGAAATAAAATAGGAATAATTCCTATCATGATCAATTTAAATGTAATTGGTAATTTTTTAAAAAAAGCAATCATCATTAAAAAATAGAATAGAGGAAAACATCAATTAATTCAAACAAAAGAAAGAAATTAATCCGGCACTCGTTGCTAAGTTAAGTGATGAGCATTAAAAACCAACGATTATTACCTGTTTATTTATTTTAAAACACATTAAAAAATATTGAGAAGGTGCGGCAACATAATGCAATCGATGTGTTATCACATTGAATAAGCAGTAACGAAAATTTTGGCACAACTTTCCTAAAACGTTTTCAGGCAATTGAAGAGGAAAGGCTTGCCGGACGAGGTTCTTCATATAAGCCGTAAAGTAGATTTCTCTTTTTTTTTATTAAGAAACAAAATATCAATGGACACAAATTTGATTGGATTTTTTTATAAAGCATGTATAGGTATTCGATTCAAGAATTCCTTAATCAATCAAAAAAATAAATAAATAAAGACAAAATTATGCGTGATTTTACTAAAATCGTAATCTCTTAAAACGTGTACCTGAACATTCGTCTTTAACAAAACACAGAAATAATTGAATGGCCGGCATAAGCCAAAATATCGATTTTTATGTTTTTTATGTTGAGGTTATCAAAGATTTTTTTCCAATTGCTGAGCTGGTGTGAGAATATCAATCTAAAACTAAAAAACCCACATTACTGTGGGCTTATTGTGTTTTTGTTGCGAAGGGAGGGTTCGAACCTCCGACCTTCGGGTTATGAGCCCGACGAGCTACCGCTGCTCTACTTCGCGATTTGAGGTGCAAATGTAATACCTTAAAAACTTGCCACCAAATTTAATACTTTAGCAAATCATAAAATTTTTCTATGGTTAAAATTTATCACGTTTTAATGCCGGTGGTACTGATATTTTTTGCGTCGTGCGCTTCAAAAACCAAAGTGATCAAAGATGAAATTTATTCACGCCATCTGCAGCAGCATATCAAATTAACGATTGTTAGCACACCTGTGCCGGAGAATAAAAACGATTTTAACCTGCTGCTTTTAAATGACGGACAGGACTTGGAAAAATTAAGAGTAAAAGAAATCGTTGACAGTCTCTTCGGAAAAAAACTGATTCAGCCCCTGGTAGTTGTTGCCATTCATCCGGCCAACAGAATGCAGGAATATGGCGTTGCGGGCATTCCTGATTATCAGAATAATGGTGCGGCCGCTGCCAAATACAGCAATTTTATAATTAATGAATTACTCCCTTATGTGAAAAAACAATCCACTGTTAAAAAATTTAATTCAATCAGTTTTGCCGGTTGTTCGCTGGGTGCGCTTTCTGCGTTGGATATTGCATGGGATAACGCCGATAAGATTGACAAGGTTGGAATGTTTTCCGGCTCATTTTGGGTCCGGGATAAAGATGCAGCAGATCCCGGTTATTCCGACGATAAAAACCGGATCATTATCAATAAAATAAGATCATCGCGCAAGCGTCCGCATTTGAAGTATTGGTTCTATGCAGGCGCTGCCGAAGAAACCGCCGATCGCGATAAAGACGGAATCATTGATGTGATTGACGACACAAAAGATTTGATTGATCTCATTAAGAAGAAAAATGTCTGCCCACCACAGGATATTGTTTACGTGGAAGCAAAAGATGGTAAGCATGATTACGAATCGTGGAGCCGCGTTTTTCCGCAGTTCTTAATTTGGGCAGCCACACAATGATCTTTAATTCCGCTGGGAGATATTGCTTGCTCCGCTTGTATTAACATCTTTCCTGTCCGGGTTGCCCTTATAATATAAATTACTTGCTCCGCTTGCTTTGGCCGCGAGAGATTTGTTAACTGTGAGTCTTACATCGCTTGCCCCCGACAGATCGGCAACACAATTATCAACAGCAAGGTCATAGCTTTTTATATCGCTTGCTCCGCTGGCATCTATCTTTAGATTCTGGACGGTGCCATTTAATTTTACAGTGGATGCGCCGCTTAAATCAAGCTGAAGATTGGTGATTGCCAAAGATCCTTTAATCTCGCAGGCGCCGGAAAGTTTAACTTTCATACTGTTTGCGTTTACATTGCCGCTGAAAATGAGATCGCACGCGCCTGATGCCTCAATGCTTTCCAGCGTTTTGAAAGATACATAGGCACGCAGTTTCCTGTTGGTATTATATCTTAAAGAACTACCGGAATAAGAAATAGTAAGTATGCCATTATTAACCTCTGTCTTTATCTCGTCGCGAAATTTTTCTTCAGAAGCGCTCACTGCCAGCGCGTAATCATCGCCCTGCGATAAGTAAACATCTATGCCCCCGGAAACTTTTATTCCTGAGAATGCGCTTACATTCCTGACTACCGCATTTTTATCATTAATTACAGTTTGCCCCATTGAAGGAAATGCAACAACAACCAATAAAATACCTAATAGAAACTTCATGATATGATTTTTGTATTGTAACGAATATCGCCGCTAAAAGTTACAATTTTTGAAAAATCAATTTGATGTGTACTATCTTTGCGGCTCAAACATTTACCGGGGTGCATTTCAACTGATGTTGAAATTGCTGAGAAAATACCCGCATACCTGATCAGGATAATGCCTGCGAAGGGAGGATGAATTTTTTTTTGCGTCTTCTTTTTTCATGTATTGTATTGATCGAAAACGAGTACACACATGAAAAAATTAATCTTTGGCACTACATTTATTTCCTTAGGTTTTTTATCCAACGCGCAGGATTCTTCTGGCAGCAAACTAAGCGATACGTTAATGCTGGACAAGGTTGAAATCACCTCTATAAGAGCCGCTGATAAGGCGCCATTTGCCAAAACAAATCTCAGCAAACAACAAATAGAAAAAGTAAACCTTGGACAGGATCTTCCCTTTATTTTAAATCAAACTCCTTCGGTAGTAGTAAACTCTGATGCCGGGAATGGAGTTGGCTACACCGGCATTCATATTCGTGGTACAGATGCTTCGAGGATTAACGTTACACTTAACGGAATTCCTTATAATGATGCGGAAAGCCAGGGAACATTTTTTGTTGATCTGCCGGATATTGCCTCTTCTCTTAACTCTATCCAGGTGCAGCGTGGCGTGGGCACTTCATCCAATGGCGCCGGAGCTTTTGGAGCAACGATCAATCTTTCAACGAATGAAGTAAACAAAGAAAAATACCTGGAATTCAATAATAGCTATGGCTCTTTCAATACCTGGAAAAATACTTTAAAAGTGGGTTCAGGCTTATTGGCCAATCACTTTTTAATTGATGCAAGGTTTTCAAGAATAACAAGTGACGGATATATTGACCGGGCAACTTCTAACCTGCAATCTTTTTATGGAAGTGTGGCTTATGTCAATAATAAAAGTTCTTTGCGATTTAATATTTTAAGCGGGAAAGAAAAGACTTACCAGGCCTGGTATGGCGTTCCGCAAAGTTATCTGGATAGCGACCGTACCTACAATCCGGCGGGAACGGAAAAACCCGGCGCACCCTATGCTAATGAAACCGATAATTATAAACAAACGCATTACCAGCTTTTTTACAATCAAAAAATCAATTCGTCATTGAGTTATAATATTGCCGCATTTCTTACAAGAGGAAAGGGATATTATGAAGAATACAGGGCTGATCAGGCTTTCAGCGCTTATTACCTGCCCGATATCATTAATGGAACGGACACCACTTCCTCTACTGATCTTGTAAAGAGATTATGGCTTGATAATTATTTTTACGGTTCTATTTTTTCTTTGCAATATCAAAAAAATAAAACTCAATTTACTTTTGGCGGTGGATGGACGGAGTATGATGGCGGGCATTATAACATTGTAACGTGGGCTCAGCAAGGCTTTCCGAAAGATTACAAATATTACAATGCGCCGGCAACAAAAAATGATTTGAATGTATACGCAAAATGGATGCAAACCTTAGGCTCCGGATTTACCGGGTTTTTAGACGTGCAGGGAAGATTTGTAAAATATAAAATAGAAGGCTTTGAAGATCATCCCCTGATCATGATCAACCAAAGTTATTCGTTCTTTAATCCAAAAGCGGGCCTCTCATTTAATAAAAATAATTACCAGGCTTACATTTCATTTTCAGTTGCAGGCAAAGAACCAAACCGTGACGATTTTGAGGCGGGCATTAATCAAATCCCGAAACCGGAATTATTATACGATGTGGAATTAGGCATTGAAAAGAAAGAATGGGTTATTCAATTACGGCGCTACTTTCTATTATATGAATTACCACAATCAATTGGTAAATACCGGGAAAATAAATGATGTAGGCGCATATACCAGAACCAATGCGCCCGAAAGTTACCGCGCCGGCGTTGAGTTACAGGCTGATGCGAGCCGTTACGAAATGGCTGAATGTTCTGGGAAACATTTCTTTCAGCAAAAACAAAATAAAAAATTTTACAGAATATGTGGATGATTATGATAATGGAATGCAGAAAGAAAATCATTATAATAATACCGACATTTCTTTTTCTCCGGATGCAGTTGGCTTCTGCAGGCCTCAACTTTATTCCTGTAAAAAATGGCGCAATTAGTTTACAATCGAAATATGTAGGGCGACAATTTTTAGACAATACCTCTCACATCAGCAGAAGCATTGATCCTTATTTTGTAGAAGATGTAAAGCTGTCATATACACTGGCCAAAAGAGCGCTCAAAGAAGTGAATTTTATTTTCAAAATCAATAACATCTTTAATAAGAAATATGAATCCAACGGATATACGTATAATTATATTTCTGATGGAAACTTTACCGTAGAAAATTATTATTTTCCGATGGCTGGAATTAATTTCATGGCCGCGGTGAATATTAAATTGTAAATAACGAACTGGCCGTGCGAGGTTCCCGCAAATTCGCGCGGCCGGCCGGTTTTTACGAAAATTTTTCTCGCCATGCCAGCATTCCGCCCGTAAGATTTTTTACATTGGTAAAGCCCAGTTGGGCTAAAATCAATGCTGCCTGGCCGCTTCTGTTGCCGCTTCTGCAATAGCAGATCACTTCTTCATCCTTTAAATTTTCGATGTCTTCCGTTTGCATTGTTTGTATTTTTCCTAAAGGAAATAAAATACCACCGATATTAAATTCGGCATTTTCTTCGGGCTGCCTTACATCCAGTAAATGAAGGTTTTCGCCTGCATCTAATCTTTGTTTTACTTCTTCCGGCGTGATGGTTTTCATTTGTTTATTTTTTTGTTGTATCAATCTTTACATGTAAAGAATCTATGACCGGTTTGGTTATCTGCACCCAAATATCCATCGTTTGCCCCGGTTGAATATAAGCCGGTGAAAAATCGATGTCCAATACATCAGGATTTTGTTTAAAAACAAATGCGTTAGCGGTATCGGTTACATTGCCCGAAGTTAAGATGGCGGCGAGTAAAATGCCCTGTTCTTTCAGCAAATCCTTTGCCTCTGCAACGGTAAGCCCAACAAGATCCGGAACGCGCACGCGCTGAGCCTGCAAGCCCGCGCCCACTACCAGGCTAATGGTTGAGCCCCACCTCACCTTTGTGCCCGCTTCAATGGGGGAGCCATTATAAAGCTGATCTAAAACAGAGCCTTTCATAAAATCGGCGCGCATGGTAGTATCTCCCAATTTTAGATGGTTTTTAGCAAGCTTATCCAATGCAAACCGGTAACTCAAGCCCTTCAAGTTTTGGCATATCGATCATTGGCAGCGTTGCGGGATTAATATTTAAGAAAACGGTGCGGTTAACCTTCACAGTTGCATCGGCTTCGGGCAATTGTTTTTTTACCGTATTAAGCGGCATACTATCATTATACAACGAATCGGTAATCACTACTTCAAAACCCTGCTTTCTCTAACAGTTGCAATGCATCATCTACTTTTTTTCCTGCCACAGAGGGTACCTTAAGATATTCGCCATGATTGGTGATCCAGCCCAGCGATTGAAAAAATAAAAATCCTAACAGGAAAACCAATGCCACTGCGGCAAGAAGATTTACTATGAAAGGTTGTCTGGCAATAAATTTAAACACGTGATTGAGATAAGTGAAAAAATAGATTTATTGCAATTTAATTAATTTAATCAGGCAAACATTCGTTCAGCAAAGCGGTGTAAAAATCCATCATGTTCCAGCCCAATATTTTTACCTGTTGCGGAACCAGGCTGGCTTCTGTTTGGCCCGGTACCGTGTTTATTTCCAGCATGTAAGGAACGCCTTTTTCTTCATTGTAAATAAAATCTATCCGTACTATTCCTCTGCAATTAAAGATTTGATAAATTTTTATCGCTTCATCTCTAACCTTTTTTGCGATGCTATCCTCAACTACGGCAGGCGTTATTTCCTGGCTGGCGCCAAGATATTTTGCCTCAAAATCGAAAAATTCGTTTTTGGATAATTATTTCCGTTATTGGCAATGCAATTATTTTTCCTTTTGATTTAAAAACGCCGATCGTAAATTCTCTTCCCTTGATAAACTCTTCCACCAAAACCTGCTCATCTTCCTGGAATGCTTTTTCAATTGCCGCGCCTAATTCTTCCGAAGGAAAATTTACCTTAGACATGCCAATGCTGGAACCTCCATTATTGGGTTTTACAAAAACAGGAAACTGTAAATTCTTTACCGTTTCGTCAGGGCTTTGGTAATCTGTTCTTAAATAGCAAAACAGAATTGGCCACATTAATTCCGGCAAACGATGCTACCGCAACGGTATATCTTTTGTTGAAGGTAAGGGCTGATATAGCGCAATCGCATGAAGTGTAGGGAATATTCAGCATATCAAAATATCCCTGCAATTTTCCATCTTCGCCGGGTGTACCATGAATGCCAATAAGCACAGCATCAAAATTTATTTTTTTACCATTCTATCAAAAGAGAAAAATCATTTTTATCAACTTCAATTTTGCTTCCATCGGCCAATTGATAAAACCATCCGTTCGTAGTAATGTCAATCTTATAATGATCAAATTTTTGCGGGTCAATATTTTTTTCGATTGTTTTGGCAGACTGATAAGAAATTTCTGCTTCGCCGGAATACCCGCCGGTTACAAATGCAATTTTTGGTTTTGTCATAAAATGATCAACAATTATAGCTGTAAATATATTTTCTTTTGAAACAAAAAATCATTGCCCAACAGAAATTCCTTCATTGCCGGAATCCAGAACAAATTTCCACGCGCCACTGCTTTGTTTTTTCCAGATGCTTACATAGGTTCCTTTAAGAATGGTATCTTTTAATAGCAAGTTCATAAACGCCATAGCTATAGCCAAGCTCGCCAGAGATGGCAATTTCCGCCTTGGAAGGTTTCCAGGTTAATTTGTAGGAAGAATCGTTTACCAAACTCAAAAAATCGATCGCATCGGCGCCCACAATAGGCAGGTGTTCCGGACGCAATAACATTCCGTCATTATCAATATATTCTAAAAATGCCTTTTTCATTCCAACCTGCCGGCTCATATCGGAAAATGCCTTATCCGCTTTTAAAATTTCATCAGGCGAGGGCGTTGCAACATGGTCTGTATTTGTTTCGCACGAAAAAAGTATGGAAACTGCAACTAATAAAACAGCTAAACAGGCACGCGTTTTTTTTAAGGGCATAAAAAATAGTTTAGTTTAAAAAAAGGCGAAAGTATTTTGCAATACCCTCGCCTGGCACAGGAAATATCACCTGCAAAATAGGCATTAAGCCTTAAAGATTATAAATGCATTTTTTCTTTTTTTGCCAATAGCTCATCAACTGTTTCCTGGTACATTTCATCAGGCACACAACAATCAACCGGGCAAACAGCAGCACACTGCGGTTCTTCATGAAATCCCTGGCACTCCGTACATTTATCCGGAACAATATAATAAATATCAGTTGCTATAGGAGGATTGCGCTGATCTGCATCCATTGTAGATCCATCCATTAAAGTAACTGCGCCTTTTACAGTTGTTCCATCCGCGATGGCCCATTCTACGCCACCTTCATAAATTGCATTATTTGGACATTCAGGTTCGCAGGCCCCGCAATTAATACATTCATCTGTTATTTTTATTGCCATTTCTTTGTTTTTAAGCAGTACTGCAAGCTGAAAATTATTTCCGAATTTTGCCTGCGTTTAATTGTCACAAATATAAACAGATAATCAAATCATTTATTAAATGAATTTAGCAGAAAGAATTGGGGTATTAAAATTGTTAAAAGACTATTTATCGGACGATCCCGCGCCCTTAAAGGCGATCAGGCAAAAAGCATTTGAAAAAAATAAATGGTTTACCGAAGAATTTATCAATCTTTCTATTAACAATATTATTACCCATTTCCTTGATAAAGAAAAATTGCAGGCGTGGATCAGTCATTATCATATTGATGACAATATTGAGCCCAAAAAAGTTGGTATCGTGATGGCGGGAAATATTCCGCTGGTAGGCTTTCACGATTTTCTATGCACTTTCATTACCGGCCATCATCAGTACATCAAGCTGTCAGAAAAAGACGAAGTATTGCTTACTCATTTTATTGAAAAAATGTGTGAATGGAATACCAAAGTTGCCGGCGTGGTAAAGATTGCTTCTTTGCTAACTGATTGCGATGCCTATATTGCTACGGGAAGTAATAATTCTGCGCGTTACTTTAATTATTATTTTGGAAAATATCCGTCCATCATCAGAAATAATAAAACCTCGGTAGCAGTTTTATCCGGCCGGGAAAGTGACGAAGAACTTGAGTTGCTGGCAGATGATGTTCATCTTTATTTTGGTCTTGGCTGTAGAAATGTTACCAAAATTTACGTACCCGAAAATTATGATTTTGTTCCGCTGTTAAATGCCTTTAGAAAATATAATTACTTTGCGGATCATACAAAGTATAAAAATAACTACGATTACAACCTTGCTTTGCTGATCATGAACAACAAACTTTACATGACCAATGAAAGTATAATTCTGGTGAACAATGAAAGTGTTTTTTCTCCATTAAGTGTGCTTCATTACCAGTTCTACGAAAGTGAAAATATAGTTTTTAACCATCTGGATCAGCAACAAGATATCCAATGTATCGTTGGCAGGAACCGCATTCCATTTGGTAATGCCCAGCAACCCGGATTATTTGATTATGCCGACGGCACTGATACTATGCAGTTTTTATTGAGCCTGTAAGTCTGCCATTATCAGTCAGGGTTTAGCAAAATGTCAGTGATTTGTTGACAAAATGTTTGCATTAAAAGAATTAAATTTAACTCATAAAATTTCAATCTAATTTATTGTTAAAGGTAAATGAGCGGTCATTGCAAAATTAAACATTGATCTATTTTTATCCTTCTCAAGGCATAGGATTTGATGCCACATCAGAAAGAATTTTTTAAGATATAAATTTACGATACATGAAAACAAAAAGTGTTCTTTTAACCGTGCTTCTTAGCGCAATTACTACTCTTGCTGTAATTTTCGGTTATAACAAATTCCAGCACAATAACAACAATCCAAACTTTCAGGCTTTAAGCGTTCCGTCGAATTACAAGTATGCAGGTTTTTTTGACAGCAACGGCAACCCGTCTGCAGGTCCTGTAGATTTTACGCAGGCTGCGTCTGCGGCCATTCCGGCTGTAGTGCATATCAAAACTAAAACCAATCCAAAAAAGGTAAACAATAATCTGCCCCAGCAAAGAAATCCTTTTTCCGATTTGTTTGGCGATGATGATATGTTCAACCAGTTCTTTGGTAATGGCGGCCGCCAGCGAATGCTGCCTCAAATGGCTTCGGGCTCCGGTGTTATCATCAGCGACGATGGATACATTGTTACCAACAATCACGTTGTGGCAGGTGCGGATGAAGTAAACGTTACTCTTGCCGATAGAAAAACATACACCGCAAAAGTAATTGGAGCAGATCCTTCTTATGATTTGGCTGTAGTAAAAATTGATGCGAAGAATTTACCATTTATGCTCTATGGCAATTCGGCCGATACAAAGATTGGCCAATGGGTTTTGGCAATTGGCTATCCGTTAAATTTGGATGCTACGGTTACTGCCGGAATCATCAGCGCAAAATCAAGAGCACTCGGATTAAACAGGGATAGAACCGGCAGCCAGGCAGGTGCTGTAGAATCCTTCCTTCAAACTGATGCTGCCGTAAACATGGGTAACAGTGGCGGCGCGTTGATCAATACCAACGGTCAGCTTATTGGAATTAACTCTGCCATTGCATCGCCAACCGGATACTATAACGGTTATTCTTATGCCATCCCTGTTGATATTGTAAGGAAAGTAGTGAACGACCTGGTTAAATACGGTAGCGTTCAAAGAGGATTTTTAGGCGCTATGTTTATAGATGCGGGTGCATTGAGCAGCGACGAAAAATCAAAAAATAAAATTCCTGAAAGTGCAGATGGCATTTACATTACCGATCTGGTAAAAGGTGGTGCTGCCATGCAGGGTGGAATAAAAGTTGGCGACATGATCCGCAAGATAAACGGTGTTTCAATTAATTCCGGTTCTGAATTACAGGAGCAATTGAGCAACTACAAACCGGGCGATAAAGTTCAGGTTACCTATGAAAGAAACGGATCGCAAAATACGGTGCCTGTAACATTAAAAAATAATGCCGGTACTTATGACATTGTAAAAGCAGCTGGTATGATAGATAAGATGGGCGCTGACCTGGTAACGCTTGATCCTAAAAAAGCAAAAGACATGGGATTGAATGGGGGAGTAGTAGTGAAGAAAATAAATGAAGGAGCCATTAACGATCAAACAAGAATGAGAGACGGATTTATCATCACCAAAGCAAATGGCAAAGAAGTAAAATCTGTTGACGATTTAAAAAATATTATCGGATCACAAACAGAAGTAACCATCAGCGGTGTTTATCCCGGATACAATGAGCCTTTCGAGTATCCTTTGGTGTTAGACGATTCTAATCAATAATACAAAATAAAGAAATATAAAAACGGCTGTAGCAATTACAGCCGTTTTTTTTTATGTTATATTGAAACAAATCTATTGAATGCGGACGGTACTTAAATTGACTCATACACCACCTCGTGAGAAAAGCCAAAATATAGAAAATCCAAATTCAATCACAGCAAATAAATTACGAAAGCATTGGAACGCGTTCAAAAACCAGATAGCCCCAGGCGCTTACGTAAACTTCATTATTTGAATTGAAGTCAATATCATCGCCGCCAAATACGTTTCGAAAAACACCGTTCACTTTCTTTACCTGGAAATTGATTCCCTCGTTACTGCAATTTAAAACAACCAAAACTTCGTCTTTTTCGTGCTTGCGCAGATAGGAAAAAACCTGGTGATCATCAGGATGAGACACAATTTGCGTAAGCACATCATCATCGCCGGCCCGAAGCGATTTATTGGTGCTGTGTAACGTCAGCAATGTTTTATAAAAATCGTGCAATTCAAATTGATCATTCCAATCTATCACATCTTTCTCAAAAAATTTCAACCGTTTTTTGTTGGGCAATTCCTGCCCGGAGTACACCATAGGAATTCCGTTCCATGTGCATGAAAACACGGCAAATAGTTGCGCTGCATCACCATATTTTTCATATTCGGTTCCGTTCCAGCTGTTCTCATCATGATTGCTTGTAAAATAAAGCCTCATTGCATCGTGCGGAAATTCCGTAACCGATTTATACAAAACGGTCAACAGGCTTTGCAGGTTCATCTTGTTATGATAAAATTCCTCTGAAGCATGCATCCAGCGCCAGGTGTAGGTTGCATCAAAAACCTGGTGGTATTCGGGTTCTTCACATTCCGCAAGCCAAAAAAAATTGTCCTTGTATTTTGATAATTTTTTCTTCGCCTGTACCCAGAAATCAAGAGGTACCAAATGTGCCATATCACAACGGTAACCATCAATATCGCATTCTTTAACCCAGAATTTCATTGCATCAATTAATTGTTCGCGCATCTCTTCATTATCGAAATTGAGTTTAGAAACATCGTTCCAGCCATGCGGATGATGCAATTCGTTATTTTCATAATGATAAAATTCCGGATGTTCTGTTATCCAATGGTGATCATTGCCGGTATGGTCAGCAACAAAATCAAGAAGAATTTTAAATCCCAGGTCATGGGCATCTTTTACCAGTTTTTTAAAATCATCGATAGTACCAAACTCAGGATTGGTTTCTTTATAATTTTGCACAGCGTAATAACTTCCCAGCTGGCCGAGCCTGCCCGTTCTGCTAATGGGCGTAATCGGCATAAACCATAAAGTTTTTACGCCCATATCTTTTAAGCGCGGCAAGCTTTTTCCAAATGCCTCAAAGGTTCCTTCCAGCGTATATTGGCGCAGGTTTACTTCATATATATTGGTTGAATAGCTCCATTTCGGATGCTCGTGTATTTTTGTGCTTCAGACATATATTTCTTTTGTTGAACATTAAAATTAATCAATAAAAAACGATGTTTTGGCTTTTATGAGAATGCGCTTAATAAAGAAACATCGATCGCGTACATAGATCTGCATAAAAGCTAACGTTTTATTAATTCGGACAGCGGCCGATCTAAAAAGCCAAATCCTGTAAAGGTCTTTGTAACTTTGCCTGTTGAAAAGAGTATAATGAAAAAATTTGATATTCCTGTTATCTACCGGAGCCCGCTGATTACCGCAATTAAAAATAAGCGTAAGCAAAACGATAAACTGAAAAAAGATTTTTCTCCCAGTTTTTTAGATTTTGGTGATGTTCATATTTACCTGGCGCGGCATTTTGGTTTTTGTTATGGCGTGGAAAATGCAATCGAAATTTCGTTTAAAACCGTTGAGGAAAATCCCGGAAAGAAAATTTATTTGCTGAGTGAAATGATTCACAATCCGCATGTAAATGAAGACTTAAAAGATAGGGGAGTTGAGTTTTTAATGGACACCAAAGGCAATACGCTGATACCTTTTGAAAATCTTTCGGCTGGTGATATTGTGGTGGTGCCGGCCTTTGGAACCACTTTGCAGATCGAAAAAAAATTGAAAGATATTGGAGTTGATATAGAGAGATATAATACCACCTGCCCTTTCGTGGAAAAAGTATGGAACCGTGCCCAGGCCATTGCCAAAAATAATTATACCATAATTGTACATGGCAAGCCACAGCACGAAGAAACAAGAGCCACGTTTAGCCACAGTGCCATCAATTCTCCAACGGTGGTTGTAAAAGACATGCAGGAAGCCATTCAGCTATCAACTTATATTTCGGGCACCAACGAGCCCGAAAAATTCTACAAGCAATTTGCCGGTCAGTATTCTGAAAACTTTAATGTGGAGCGCGACCTTCAACGGATTGGCGTGGTAAATCAAACTACCATGCTGGCCAGCGATACGCAGGACATTGCCGACTTCCTGAAAGAGGTAATGATTAAGAAATACAATTTATCAGACGCAAATATTGCTGAAAGGTTTGCTGATACCCGCGATACGCTTTGCTATGCCACCTACGAAAACCAGGGAGCCGTTTATGGTTTGCTGGAAACGCCGGCCGACCTCGCAATTGTTGTGGGCGGCTACAATAGTTCCAACACATCGCACCTGGTGGAATTGTGCGAGGAAAAATTACCCACTTATTTCATTCGCTCAGAAGATGAAATTATTTCTGCCAAAGAAATAAGACATTTCAATCTGCACAAAAAAACCGAAGTAACCACTTTATCTTATCTGCCGGAAAAAACGCCGGTAAAGATTCTTATCACCAGCGGCGCCAGTTGCCCCGATGCGTTGGTGGAAGGAGTGATCAGTAAGATCGCGGGCTTTTTTAATTCATCTAAAACGATTGAGGAAGTGGCCGGAGAATTCAGCAGCCAATAAAATTGAAAATCTACATTTTGGCTTTTATCGCCTTATCATGTTCAGCATGGACAATGTTTCCGTGATCATTTTTGCATTGTATTCCAAAGCCAGATCTTTATGATTGATGGCATCTACAATGGTTCCTATAAAACATAAGCCGGCAGTAAAAAAATATAAAATTCCCATGCCGATATGCCCAACAATAAAGCGCTGAATACCGGCCACGCCTACAAGCCCAAGCAGGCATAAGATCAGTATCAATTGGGGATCTCGTCTTTTGGAACGATAGATCATGCAAAACTGCATAAGCTGGTCTTCAGAAAAATCTTTTGTTCTTGAATCAATCGTAATTAACTCTTCCGGGGTTACATCATAAAGGTATTTTAAGATAACCGGGCTTACAGATTGATAATTATTATCGAATTGCATGATCGTATTTTTTATGACTTAAAAATAGGTAAAGAAAAGATAGCTTATATATCCGGAATAAAATTACAATAACTGCAAATATTCCAAGCGGATGCGCCGATAGGGATGCACGAATATCTCCATGAAATAAAAAACTGATGGCATGCCCCAGCCCGCATCCCGGGCAAAAGCTTATTCCTGCTAATTTAAAAATGCAAAATGAGTAATGCCCTTCTGTTCCGGGATTCATCAGCGCCAGTAAAACCAATGCTGTTACCCAAAACAGGAGTTCAAAATATCGCCGCATGAATAATTTCAATTTCAAAATTTATTACAAGATACTGAAAAGATAAAATGCCTGCGCAAACTTAATTACGTGTGGTAAGGAAATATTAAATGTCTTTCATTTCATGAAATTTGTCTTCAATTTGTGAACGCATATAACTTTTATTTTGATGAAAAATATTCTTGCGCTTATTTTTTTAATCACTACCGGAGTAAAGGCACAGACTTACCTTGCTAAAAACGATGCAGCCGAAGATCAAACGAAGTCGATTCAATTGGCCTTTAACGATGCGTCTACAAAAACGGTCCTGATCAATGCGTCGGATGTTGTTATAAATGGAACGGTGAATATTCCTGAAGGAAAAATGATCGAGATAAAAAATGGCTTTAAAATTAAAGGCAATGGAACCATCAACGGCGGCCATATCAATGCCGATTATCAGCAGCAAATATTTGATACGTCGGTAACCGTAAATCCGCGCACGGTGAACCAATATTTTTCCGTGAAATGGTTTGGTGCAAAAGGAAACAACAAGGACGATTATGCGGCTATTCAAAAGTCGATCAATACCTGCCTTAAAAATAATATCCGCACACTTTATATTCCCGCGGGGCGGTATAAAATTTCCAAACCGCTGATTGTAAGAAACAGAGAAGGCAGTTTTTGTACTTTGGAAATCCTTGGCGAATCTTCATTTTGGGACAGTAATATGGGAACCGAAATTATCCCCGATTTCAACGATGCGTTTGCTATCGGAATTCAAAATGGTAAAGGCTGCAAGATCAGGAAATTAAAAATCTCCGGGCGTTTTTCGCCGCCGTCTTTTAGTGACAGTAAACAATTTTATAGCGCTTCATTTGAAAGTTTCACAGACGGAAAATGCCGCGACAGCCGCTATTCACCTTATGCAGGAATTGTTATAGATCCTTTCACTAATCTGCGTTCGGATGGCCTTCCTCCTGATAGCGGCTATCCATCACTGTTAGATCAATATGGCAAAGCCGCCAATTTGCAAAAGCAATCAGGAAGTACCGGCACTGAACTGGAAGAATTAAGTATTAGCGGATTTGTAGTCGGCATTTGTTCATCTCCCAATGGTCTTACAAGAAATGCCGAGATAACGCTGATCAATAAAATACAATTTGCCAATTGCAAGCTTTGTATTTCCGGCGGACAAGACCAGGAGAAAGGCAATACCATTTCAAACATTTATTGTTGGGGAGGCACGCATACAATTTTTGCAACAGGCCTTTATGGATCGCCGCGTATGGCAGGCAACTGGAATATTGATCATGTGAATATTGCCGGCGGAGTGGTTCGGTTTATCTTCAATGACCAGCATGGATATTTTCCAACCTACATTGGGCATGTATTTGCGGAAAGCCTTGGATCCTTTGGTACGCTTAATTCTCAACTGGCCTGTGAAGTGTCCGATTGTATTTTTGATTTTGCTTATCAAAGCCAGGCGGGAGTGCAAACACTCATCATCGCCAACGGAGAAAATGTTTTATTCAGGAGTTGCAACTTCAGGTATTATGGCGAAAAAACACCTTTAATTATGCAGGGAAACTGCGTTTTCGATCATTGCTATTTTTCAGGGCCGGTCGTAAAAAAATAAATGTGAAAAGCCATTTTGTAGTTTTTACGCTTTTTATCTGATCAGTTTATTTGAATGAAGTCGGGCTTACTTACAAATTGCGATTGGTATTTAAAAATAACATTCGTGGAAAACGAGATGCCGAATCTTTCGTGGTAAAAATTTTGTTGCGGGAAATAAAATCCTTTTAATTCTATGGTGCCAAACACAAAGCTTTCATTTCTCATTCTGATGCCGCCGCCAACTGAGGTGAGTAATTTAGTATTGAAACCATAAGGCGTAAAAACTCCGGCGTTGGCAAATACAAAGGGCGCACAACGAAATGATATTATTGACAACGGACTGAAGAATACGGATTCTGCTTTTGCTGTTGCACGAAATTTTCCGCCTAACTGGGAGTTGCCATATTCCGGAAGGCCAAACTGGCTGTTGGCGAACAGTGGCTCGTTTAGCACTGTTTTTATTTGTTTGGTTAAAGCAAAGTTGAGAAAGAATCGCTGCTTCCACGTTCGGCCGATGGTTTTTAGATGGTCGAAATAATTTACTGCCGCCAATATATTGATGTCTTCTATTGATTTGCTGTTTAAAAACCCTTCGCCGCGTAATGTAAAATTGATATAATTTTTTCTGTTGTTGTAATGCGATCGCTCGTAATTAAAGCCCACAAACGGCCGCGATAAATTTTGCTTGATGGTATAGCCGCCGGTGATGCTGAATAATAATCCCACGGGAATATCTTCGTTTCGCCCAAATCCGTAAATATATTGCGTTTTATAAAAGTTTTGCCGATAGAAACTAACCGTTCCCAATAGTCCCATAAGATCAGCAAATTGCCAGTTGTATAATGAGCTGTATTTTAAAGGAACGTCCTGAAATTTTTGGTTGACAAACCGTAAGCCGATGAGCTTTCTCAGCTTTTTGGATTCTTCCTGCTGTGAAAAATCGGTTGCATGAATGTTATAGCCAGCCCATGCTTCCATATTATAATATCGATAGCGGTTATTGGTAAAGTAAATAGAATCGTTGTTATATAGATTCCTGGTAGAGTGATAAGCAATGTCGAACTCGTACGTCCAGCGCATATAGCGGTGCACCAATGGTTTCATCATGCTGAGGTAATAGATATTTTCCTGTTTGGGCCCGTTAAGCGAAGGATAAAAACTTTGATAGCCAAGCGTTCCGTCAATAAAACTTCCACCGATATTGCGCCGGATGTATTCGGCGCCGAAGGCAAAATTGTTTTTTCTGGCTGCATCATAAAGTGCGTTTACCACGCCCGCATTTCCCGATCCGGCAAAATTATCTTCGCGGAATTGTAACTGGCTTTGCTTTAGCCCCAGCGATCCGATTGCTCCACCCAGCGAAAAAACGTCTTTAACCGACACCACAATATCTACAGAATCGGTTCCGGGCACAACAATCACCCTAAAGCCGGCATCCTGCAAATAAGGAAGCTGGCGGAGAAACCGCTCGTTATCTGCCATAAGATATGGTTTCAGCGAATCGTTTGTTTTAAAAAAAAGATTGTTTTGAATAACCTGGGTTCTTGTGATGTGATGAAGATCGTTGGCGAGATTGGTTAAACGATTGATGAAAGTTTTGGACGTATCGGCAAACGCAATACCAAACGGCACTTTCCGGATGAATATGTTTCTTATAATGCGGCCCGAATAGCGGTTATAGAATTCATCATTTCTTTTTAATTCGTTTGCCTGGTCTACCTGCGCAGTATCTTTCCTGAAATTATTGATCATCTTACTTAGCAAACTTTTTTTTGCTTCAGTGGTATCGTTTTTTACTGACGGAATTGTGTCTGTTATTGCAAACGCATTTTGTTTACCAAAAAATAAAACCCCTGCAAGAAAAAACCGTAAAAAATATTTCCTGGGAAATGCCATAGTGTTTTTATATCAGGATAAAAATAGTCGATATCGCCGCCAGATTTTTCGGTTAGGATTTTCAGAGGATAGGGTAAGACGTGGTGATCGTGTACAAAAATTAGCCATTTTTTCACGAGGTGTGAAAATTATTTGGATAAAAAATTATTTAACGATGCATATTTAACAAGCTGCAAGATTAGAAAAAACTACTTTTTAGCTTATCTATAAACTTCTCGTCAATCATTTTCTTTGCCATCAAAATCATATTATTAAAAGCTTGCGCATGCGAAATGCCATGCCCGATGATTACCGGCTTATTTACGCCCAAAACCGGTACCCCGCCATATATTTCGAAATTAAAACGGTTTAAAAACTCATCTTTAATTTGCCTTCGTTGAATGATATCATAAAATGATTCGGCAAATTTCAAAAGAATATTTCCGGTAAAGCCATCGCATACATAAATTTCGGCCTTGTCCATTAAGATGTCGCGCCCTTCTATGTTTCCCACGAAATTAATATCGTTGTTTTCTTTCAGCAAAGGATAAACTGCCTGGCAAAGAATATTGCCCTTGCCTTCTTCTTCGCCTACGTTGATCAGCCCAACTCTCGGATTTTTGAAGTTTAAAATGTGTTTGGAAAACAGCGTACCCAGCAAGGCAAATTGAGAAAGATTTTCCGGCTTGCAATCGGCATTCAGTCCAACATCAATCAACAGCGAAAGCTCGCCATTTTCTCTTGGAATGTAAGCGCCAATGGCGGGTCGCGCAATGCCCTCAATGGCTTTAATACTATATAGTGAGCCCACTAACATGGCGCCCGTATTTCCTGCGCTTATAAAAGCATCTACTTTGGAGGTAGCCAATAAATGAAACCCGATTGAGATAGAGGATTGTTGTTTTTCTTTCAGCGCTTTCGTAGGATGCTCCTGCATTTCAATTACCTGCGATGCATGTACTACCGTAATTCGGGTAAGGTCAATCGCATATTCTTCAATCAGGGGATTTAATTGTTCTTCGTCGCCAATTAAAGTGAGGTGCGCATCCGGATTTGAGTGGGATAAAAAAAGACTTACTCCTTTAACAGTTTCCAGTGGAGCGAAATCTCCACCCATCATATCCAGTGCTATATTCATAGATAAAAATTATTTAGTGTTTTTTTGAAAAAACTAAATGTAAAAATTTTATCACAACTTACTCGTTTTTCAAAAAAAAATCCAAAAATAAAGTTTGTCAAAATCAAACTTCAATTTTTGGAATTAAATGATATAATGCCCTGGCCGCCTTATCAGGCTTTGTTTGGCGCCTTTTCCGCAACAACTTTTCCTTTGTAAAAAAGTTTTCCTTCGCTAACATGGGCGCGATGACGAACGTGAGTTTCGCCGGTAGCACTGTCCACGCTCAAAGTAGGAGCATCTGCTTTATAATGTGTTCTTCTTTTTGCACTTCTTTGCTGACTGTGTCTGCGCTTTGGATTTGGCATAACCTTAGATTAAATATTATTAATTATTGTTTTTTTTAAATTGTTCAAGCCCTTTTTGCAAAGGGTGATTATCTTCAACGATTCCTGAATTCATTTTTTTCAGCAAGGCTAAAATTTCTTTATTACACTGTGGACCACCCATTTTTTCTTCGCTGCACATGCGCTGCATTGGTATGCTTAGCATTACAAATTCGTAGATCCAGTCTGCCACATAAATGTGACTTTCTGTGCGCGAGATGTAAAACACGTCTGCATCTTCCTCATCGCGATTCATTTCTTCCGGATTTTCAACTTGCTTAATTACCAGATTAAATTCATCCCAAAGTTCGATCGGTAAAGTGTTTCCGCAACGATCGCAAACTACGCTTACGCTTCCACCCACTTCAAATTTCAGCATCAAAAACGATGTATTCTTTTCAAGAGTAAGCTTCACAGAAGCCTCACAATTGCTGAAATCGGTTTCCTTAAAATCTGTAAAGAACTTATCATCCACCTGGTAATTATATTCATGAATACCCGGCTTCAGTCCCACAAATGCAATCTCATATTCCCTTCTCTTTCCCATGGCACTTTATTAAAAGGGGTGCAAAGGTAAGGTAATCCAATTAATTTTTTAGCCAAAATCCAATAAAAATTTGCTTCCCCGATAAAACATTTAATTTTTGTTGCATGTTTTTCCGGTGTAAATATCGCACAAAATAAAACAAGAGCATTTCTTTGCACTAACTTTATATTTTATCAAACAATTGGAATACTTGTATCGGTTGCAAGGCCAGGTTAATATCGTTATTGACAGGAATTAAACTTTTTTTATGGGAAAAAGGCTGTGGCGCCAAAATAAATGGTTGTGGATTATTGCGGTATTGGTTGTGGTCGGTATAAAAATATTTTCTTTGGATGCTCACCTTGTGGAGACTGTTTATACTTTCGGATTTTATTTTTTCTTTTCAAATTTACAGAGGGTTTGTTTTGGCTGGATCCCGGTTAGCATTGGCGACGTGCTTTATTTTGCTGCTGCATGCTGGCTTATTTTTAAACTCGTAAAAACTATAAAATCGCTTTTCTCGCGGCAATTATCGGGCGGCATGTTTATTTCAAAAAGCCTTAAAACATTGCTGGCAGTGCTTTTCATTTATGTGATCTTCAATATTTTTTGGGGCCTGAATTATAACCGCAAAGGCATTGCCGCCCAATTGAATCTATATGCCGGCAGCTATGATACTGCCGATGTATTAGAACTTCAACATGTATTATTGCAAAAGGTAAATGCTTCGAAAGCGGGCTGGATGCGCAGCGATTCAACTTATCCCACGAAACAGAATTTGTTTTTAAGGGCTGAAGCGTGCTACCAAACTGCCGAAAAAGTTTATCCTTTTCTCCGTTATACCAATCTTTCTGTAAAATCTTCTGCTTATGGCTGGGCCGGCAATTATTTAGGCTTTACGGGCTATTACAATCCGTTTACCGGCGAAGCACAGGTAAATACCACTGTTCCAAAATTTTTGCAGCCCTATATTACTACGCATGAAATGGCCCATCAGCTTGGCTACGCAAAGGAGGATGAAGCCAATTTCGCGGGATATCTTGCGGCTGTTAATTCAGCCGATACACTGTTTCATTATTCTGCTTACCTCGATCTTTTTATCTATGCCAATCGCGAAGTATTTTATTTTGATTCTTCCGCAGCCAAAGCTGCAAGAGAGCTTTTAATACCGGAGGTAAAAAACGATATTGAAGAATGGAGGCGGTTTAACCGGGCACACCGCAGCTTCATAGAACCTGCCATTAGCTGGATGTACGGAAACTATTTAAAGCTAAACCAACAGCCACAAGGGCTTAGAAGTTACGATGAAGTAATTTCAATGCTGGTTTCTTACTACAAAAAATATGGAAAAATTTAGCCAGGGCTTGAAGAAAAACGTTAGGTCGTTATCTTCTTTCTCTTGCAGGAATTCTTTTTCTTCCTTCTTCTGATGGCCTTCTGCTTCTTCCGTCGTCGGATGGTCTTCGTCCACCGCCTTCTGCTTCATTCATCCTGATGTGCCTTCCGTTGTGCGTTTTGCCATCCAAACTTTTGATCATTTTTGCGGCAGCGCCTTTATCAACTTCAACCCAGGCATTCATATCGCGCAGGTCTATTCTGCCCAAAACTTCTTTCTTTAAATTGCTTTCGTCGAGGATGTATTGTAAAAAACTGGCTTTGTAAAAACCATCTTTGGTACCCAGGTTAATGAACAATTTGGTAAATCCGCCATCACGCTGAAAAGTTGGTCTTTCTCTCCGGTTTTGACCATCGCGGCTGCCTGCGGTTTCATTTCGCCTTTCCCTGAAATCCTGCCTTGCATTAAGGTCTTCGGCATTTTCATAATATTTCAGAAAATGATCAAACTCAAGCGCGGCAACTCTTTTCAGTACTTCTTCCTTACTGATGTTTTCAAACTTTTTTTGGAGGTCGGGCATGTAAGTTTCGTAATCTCCATTAGAAATATCAGCGTTGATCAGCTTATCCATAAAATAAAAAAACTGCTTGCGGCATACATCTTTTCCGCTTGGAATATCTAATTTATGAAACTGGGCATTGACCATCTTTTCCAGTTGACGAATCTTAAAAGATTCCCTGCTGTGACAAATGGAAATGCAAATTCCGCTTTTGCCTGCACGGGCTGTACGTCCGCTACGGTGAGTATAAACTTCAATATCATCGGGCAGTTCATAATTGATCACATGCGTGATGCCATCCACATCAATTCCTCTTGCAGCCACATCGGTAGCAATCAGTATTTGTATGCTTTTATCACGGAATCTTTTCATCACGCGGTCGCGTTGTTGTTGCGTAAGATCGCCGTGCAGTGATTCAATATCATAACCCTCTTTAGATAATCTTTCACTTATTTCCTGGGCGTCTATTTTAGTGCGTGTAAAAATAATTCCATACATGCCGGGATTAAAATCTACCAGTCTTTTTAGTGTTTCATAGCGCGATTGAGCGGGTGTAATAAAATATTGATGATCGATATTTACGTTAGCGGTGTTCTTTTTTCCAACAGTAATTTCCTGTGGATTTTTCATAAAGTTTTTAGAGATCGCTTTTACTGCTGCCGGCATTGTTGCACTAAAGAGCCATGTGCTTTCGCGGTTGATGGTATTTTTTAAAACGAAATCGATATCATCTCTAAAACCCATGTTCAACATTTCATCTGCTTCGTCAAGCACCACATATTTTACTTTTTCAAGATCGATTGCTTTTCTTTCAATCATGTCAATCAATCTTCCGGGAGTGGCTACCACAATTTGAACGCCTTTCTTTAATGCACGTATTTGCATTACAATAGAAGCACCGCCATAAACCGGTTCGGCAATTATATTTTTTGAGTATTTTTTAAATTCCTGCAGGTCATTGCAAATTTGCAAACACAATTCACGGGTAGGGCAAACAATCAGCGCTTGCGGAAATTTGCTTAGCGGATCAATCAATTGTAATAACGGTAATCCAAACGCGGCCGTTTTTCCGGTGCCGGTTTGCGCCAGTCCTACAAAATCTGTAGTGCCGGAAAGTAAGATGGGAATTGCTTTAAGTTGTATCGGTGTAGGTGTGTCGAAACCAAGATCTGTAACTGCTTTAACCAGGTTCTCATTTAGGCCTAAGCCTTCAAATGCATTCATTTATTATTTTTAATTTTAGGCGCAAAGGTAAACTAAATGCGGGGAAAGTAGTTTTCGGGTACGCATAAATGCAATAGGCTACATCAATTATTGATTGTTAAACTCTTAATAAAATTGAAAAAATTTATTCCGGATGCAACCTGTTTAACGTCTTCCTAATGCGGCGCGCCGGATGATTTGCTATTGAGGTTATTTATTTTTATAAGAGGCTTGTTTCTTTAAATTACAAAAGATAATTTCGCCCCCGCTTAATTTAAAAGATACATATCTTAAAAATTGTTGGCATATAAATTGAAAACTTAAAACTAAAATTAATCTTTATGAAAACGAAAATCCTCGGTGCTATTGTTTTATTATTTGTTTCCTCATCTCTTTTTGCACAAGGGCTAAGCCTCGGTATAAAGGGCGGCGCCACACTCGGTAAAGTAAGCGGCCAGGCCTTTAAAGATCAGTTCACACTTGGCTATCATGTTGGTGGTTTTGCTACCATTAAACTCGGTAAATTCGGCATTCAGCCTGAAGTATTGTTTAACCAGGTAAATGTAGATACTGCCAATAATTTCAGCGACATTTATAAATTCAACAATGTAAAGAAAATCCAACTCAACTCTTTAACCATTCCTGTTTTGTTGAATTACAATCTGAACAAGTTTATTACGTTACAGGCCGGTCCTCAGTTTGGTGTGTTGATCGACAACAATAAAAACTTTGTACAAAACAGTGAAGACGCTTTTAAATCCGGCAACTTTTCGCTGGTAGGCGGCGTGCAGGTGCAGGTTTTAAAGCTTAGAATTTATGGACGATTTGTTGGCGGGCTTAGCAACATCGACAATATTCAAAGCTCTGATACATGGAAGACTCAATCGATACAACTTGGTGTGGGCTTGTCTATTTTATAATGATTAGCGGATAATTTCTATTTCGCCCTTGCTGTTTAATTTAACTATCGAAGAAGGCGAAGAATTTTTAATCTCATTCTGACGGTGTTGAACAATATAGTCAACACCGTTTTTTATTGCCTCAGTAACATCGATGAAATTCTGCGGGTATTTTTCTCCTGAAATATTTGCAGAAGTAGAAACCAATGGTTTTTTTAACGCCAAAATAAGCTGTTGGCAAAACTCATCCTGCACAATTCTAATCGCGATCGTTCCGTCTTCATTAATTAATTGTGGAGAAAGATGAATCGCGTTTTCAAAAATTGCAGTGGTCGGTTTAGTTTGAGTCTCAAGAAATAAAAGCATTTGAGCCGATGGATTGGAAACATATCGGCCAATCATTTCTACATCGCTCACCAATATGATCATCGATTTTTTTTCCGGCCTTTGTTTTAACTGAAATATTTTTTTAACCGCATCTGAATTAGTTGCGTCACAACCAACTCCCCAAATCGTATCAGTGGGGTAGAGGATAATGCCTCCCGATGTTAGCGTTGCTAAACTTCTATCAATGTCTTTATCAAAACCGGCCATAATTTATGTTGAAAGAGTGTCTAATAATTTTGAATTGTCAATCGTATAAGCACACTTAAAATGCCCCAGCGGACAAGCTTTCAATCCATGAAGCGAACAAGGCCTGCAAGAAAGCGGCTCATCCGTTTCTACAATAAATGATTTGGAAGAAACTGGATAGAATCCAAACGAAGGAACCGTAGAGCAAAAAATAGCAGTAACCGGCGCGTCTGTTGCAGAAGCAAAATGCAAAGGCGCAGAATCATTCGTGTAATTCATTTTTGCTTTTTTCATTAATGCCGCTGATGAAAGAAAACTTAATTTTCCTGCAAGCACTTCCACTTTTGTGTTGGTGGTTTTTTGCCTGATCGATTCACATAATGCAGCGTCATCTTTTCCGCCTAATAGATAAATAGTATACTCTTCAGGAAAGCTATTTAGTAGATTTTCCCATTTTTCTTCGGGATATTGTTTGGTAAACCACACGCTGGCAGGCGTTATGCAAACATAAGGCTGCAATGTATATTGCTTTATTTCATCTTCATTTTTAATGGAAGGATATAATTTTGGCTTGTTGAAACTGGCGTCAGTAAAGTGTTCTATCAATTTATTATTTCTTTCTACTTCATGTACCGCACCCGTAAAATGATGCGGCACTTTTTTCGTGAATAAAAAACTCAGCGGATTTTTATCGAAACCGATTTTTTCTTTTGCATTTGAAAAAGCAGTAAGCATTCCGGTAGAAGCAAAACGCTGAAGCGTAATTACTGTATCATATTTTTTTTTCCTGATTTTTTTTAGCAGCAAAAAAAGATTTTTGAACTTGTTTTCTTTTTTATTCCATACCAGCACCTCGTTTAAAAACGGATGATCTGTAAGCAAACCTTCGTTGCCCTTCCGCACCAGGAAATCGATTTCGGCGCTGGGAAAAAAGCGGTGTATTTTTTCGACAAGCGCGGTAGCAAGAACCACGTCGCCGGTGAAAGCGGTTTGAATTATGAGAAACTTTTGCATAAAGGCAGCAAAGTTATTGATTCAATCGTGTTTTTCTTTAAAGTTCATTTAATTGAAGCGGGTTTCGTAAGAACGATGATGACATAAGCCAAAATGTAGATTTTTCATCTTCAGCAATCGAAAAGTTTTCATTACTTCTTTGAAGTATTTTCGCGTTTATTATCAAGTAAAATAAATGAAATGAATTTAGAAAAAAAGATCATGGAGGTTTGGGACAACCGTGATTTATTAAAAGATGAAACCTACACCGATGCCATTCGCAACGTAATCGATAAACTGGATGAAGGAAAGCTGAGAACAGCCGAACCGGTATTTGAAAAAACGTTTAACATGGAACCTGAGCAAAGATGGCAGGTAAACGAATGGGTAAAAAAGGCGATTCTTTTATATTTTGGAATTCAGAAAATGGAAACCTATACGTTGCCTCCTTTTGAGTTTTACGATAAGATGCAACTCAAAAAAAATTATAAAGATCTTGGTGTTCGGGCGGTACCACATGCCGTTGCGCGCTATGGCGCTTTTTTGGGAAGAAATGTAGTGCTAATGCCCAGCTATGTAAACATTGGCGCCTATGTAGATGAAGGTACCATGGTGGATACCTGGGCCACCGTTGGCAGTTGTGCGCAGATAGGGAAGAATGTGCATCTCAGTGGTGGTGTAGGTATTGGCGGTGTTTTGGAGCCGCTGCAGGCAAGCCCGGTGATTATTGAAGACGGTTGTTTTATTGGCAGCCGGTGTATTGTAGTAGAAGGCGTTCGCGTAGAAAAAGAAGCCGTGCTTGGCGCCAATGTGGTGTTAACCCAATCAACTAAAATCATAGATGTAAGCGGCAGTGAGCCGGTAGAAACCAAAGGCGTTATTCCGCCGCGCAGTGTCGTTATTCCCGGAACCTATAATAAGCAATTTCCTGCGGGCGAATATGGTGTTAGTTGTGCCTTGATCATTGGTAAAAGAAAAGAAAGCACCGATATAAAAACAAGTTTGAATGATGCATTGAGAGATTTTAATGTGAGTGTTTAATAATTTGTTTGATTGTTTTATTGTTGAATTGTTAGTTTCAATTTAGATTTGCAACTCATTTTTAAATTTTCATATTTTCACATTTTGTAATTAGCAATGCCCGGGTGGCGAAATTGGTAGACGCACTGTGTTCAGGTCGCAGCGTTCGCAAGGATGTGCTGGTTCGAATCCAGTCCCGGGCACAAAAAAAGAACCCTGATTCAAAAGCTGAATCAGGGTTCTTTTATATAAGATCAGCATTTATAATTCACGTCTTATTGAATCAGCTTCGCTATTTGCTGCATCGGTATGCTGTTCGCCCAGGCCATGATCTGAGTGTCAGTAGTGTTTTTTCCCTCAAAAGTTACCAGTGAATTGCCCAAAGGAATTTGTATGGTATAATTCGTTTGTCCATTACCGTTATCCTGCTTTGTTAATTGCCCTTTGTAACCCTGCACCTTTATAATTTTATTGTTGCCGTTGCTCATCATCCCACCCAACAGGGGCGTGTTTAAAAACGCGCTGATGGTGCTCACCAGCGGAGAATTTCCGATGATAGAAATATCGGCGTTATTTTCCGGCCCATAGCTGCGATGGATAGTCGTACCTATAAATCCTACATTGGAAGTTACATTATCGTCTTTTGCGTTAATAGTAAAGGCATCCATTTTTGGCGGAAGCAGTTTAAGCACTTCCTTGCCAATAATCATGTCAATTTCCTGCATAGCCTGCATCAGGGCAAAATGAGAATCTTCCAGTTTGCCCGCTGCATAGGCGGCTTTTGCATTTTTGATATCGGTGGAAAAGTCTTGCGAAAACCCTTTTGATGTAAAGACGATCATCAGACATAAAAATAGATATTTCATAAAAGTTTTTTTTATTGTTCTCCAAGCATTTTTTTAATTCCGTCGATGTCGAACGCCCCTGCAGCATTCATCACATCTTGTTCGGTAGCAAAGTTCACGCACTCCCAAACGATCAAGGAGCTTTGTCCCAATTGCACCATCAAGGTGTAGCCCTTGCTGTCCTCATAGGTGATCAGCGCTTTATAGCCTTTTAGTTTGGTCTGTTTTACATTTTGATCTTTGCCGTTATTTACTGTTTGTGAATAGGCGCTGTTAAAATACAAATTGACAAAACCGGAATACACGGTATTGTTGCCGATAGTTACCGTCATTTGCTTATCATCTTTTTTGTAGACGCTTTGTATGGAAAGATTATTCCAGCCCCATTGCGTGCTCATCACTTTATTTTGCAAAGTGTCTTTTTGAAGCCCGCTGACAGCGGCAGGCAAAGAAGCCAGGATTTGTTTTCCTATCTGGATTTCGATACCCATTAAAGCCTGCTGAATTGAATACCGCGCATCGCTGTAGCTTCCTGCGCTGTGTGATTTTTCTGCATCAGCAATCTGCTGGATTACATCCGGGGGAGTGGTGTTGGTAAGACCTCCTCCCGTTTTGTTGACAGGCGAGGATGAAGACGAAGAGGAACTGTTTGTCTGCCCTGAAGCAGGTGGATGATTCAGGAGATTTGGTAGCGTTGTTTACTGCGCTGTTTACTTTCTCTTTTAATTTTTTTAGTAGTTGGGCGTCACTTCGATAACCGGCGAGTAAAACGAAAAACGCACTCAGTAGCCATGTTTTTTTGAGTAAAAGCATAATCGTTATTTTATAAGCTAAAATAACAAAAATATAACGAATTTTATAATATTAAATTTTGTTAAGTGATCACGATTCTAGTTTAAAATCTTCTTTAAAACCTTTAGCTTACCATCAATTTTACTGTCGATATTCAAGTCGAGAATTCTGGCAATGACGGGATAAATATGAATGTTTTCAAAAATGCCAATTTGATAATATTTTTTAAATGCCGGGCCCCAGGCATAAAACGTAGCCTGCATTTCGGGCAATGAATTATCAAAACCATGCTGGCCATAAGAAGTTCTTCCCGAGAAGCTGAAAACCTTTGGCAGATGCGGAGTTAAAATGATATCGCCTATCCGGTTGAACCGGTCATCTTTTTTTCTGTAGTGAAAGCGCTTTGGCATTTTGTTGGCGAGGTACACATCATAATCTTTGGCGGCTGATTTCAGCTGGCGATAGGTAGATTTAATATCACTTTTATCTTTTGCATACAAATGAACCATCGAAGCACCGGAAGCGATTATAAATTTATTGGTATCAATTTGCGCCGGCCTCCGGATGGTATTTACAGTATCCACGTCTGTCATTCCATGATCTGAAACAAAAATAAAATTGATTGGCAAATTAGTTTGGGCGCACATTTCCGTCATTTTTCGCATGGAGCTGTCTATGAGCTGAACAGCTTCTTTTGTTTGGATGGAATTTGTTCCGAACCGATGTTCGGCATGGTCAACTTCAGGAAAATAAAACGTTATAAAATGCGGCCGTTTTTCTGCGGGCAATTGCAGCCACTCCTTTAAAATTGCCAATCTTCTGTCAATGGCAATGGCTTCGTTGTATTTATAATAATAAGTAGGATCAACGCCATCAACATGGCTCTCAGAACCAACCCAGTAAAAGCTGGCTGTCAGCATTTTCTGGCGTTCGGCTAAAACCCAGAGCGGCACGCCTCCATACCAGCTGGAATCTTCCACGGCCTTCTTATCAGAAATGCGATAGAACTGATTTTTCTTTGGGTCATACATCGTATTGTCCACCAGCCCATGATGCGACGGGTACAACCCGGTAACGATCGAATAATGATTGGGAAAGGTTAACGAAGGAAATGACGGTTTCATTGAAACTGCGCTAACACCTTCCGCACTCATTTTTTTTAAAAATTCCGCATCATATTTTTCGGTAAGATCGTACCGGTAGCCATCGGCCGAAATAAGGATCACATAAGGCTTTTGTTGCTGCGCCCGCGCATTCACTCTTTCAGCGATAATGTATTGCATGGTATCCTGCGCCTGCACGCCGGTGATGCAAAAAATGCCAATTACAAAAAGAATGAATCTGCAGCTATTGTATTTCATATGAATGGTGTTGGTCATCACTGAAAAAAACTTAGTGTTATGTAAAAATTATTGGTTCAATTTACCGTAAGCGACTTCCGGTTATGTTCGCGCCTGGCCTTCCTTTTCAACGATCTCTTCGGACAAGCTTTCGCGTCGTTTTTTGCGACGTACCCACAACTGGCCTTTATGCATTACAGGAACTTCGCTTCCCAGCAATTTGCCCCACGGCCTCAATCCGTCAACCCTGTCGAAAATGATCTTAAGCACCGCAATAAATGGGATCGATAAAAACATTCCCGACACACCCCAAACTGCACCTCCCAATAATACAATCACGATTGAAACCAGCGCATTGATCTTCACCTGCGAAGATACAATTCGCGGAACCAGGATATTATTGTCGATGAATTGAATGATTGCATAAGCCACAATAATTCCTAATTGCGTGCTGTAGCCATCTTTAGTAATTGTTGCTATAATTACCGGCAGCGCTATAGCTATAATACCTCCGATGTAAGGTAATACATTTAACAGCGCACCAATTACCCCCAAGAGAATTGCATACTGAACTCCCAGGATCAGCAATGCTGCAGAATTTAAAACTGCAACGATAATGGCTTCCAGGAGCAGGCCTACCATATAACTCTGAATGGCATTTTTGGTTTCCTGCAAAACGGTACTTACCCGTGAAGAATTTTTTTCAGCGAATATTTCATAAGAGAAAGTTCAGGATAAGTGTTTTGTAAAAAAGCATTAAAAAGATATAGATCGGCAGAAGAAACACCACGCTAAAGATGCCAAGGATAGTTCCCAAAGTTTGTCCTATCAAGGGTTGCAGGCTTGATGAGGCTTCCGACAGTAACCGGCGTTGCCTGGTAAGGGTAAGCGAAAAGTTTTGTTGCAGCCATAATTGAAGCGAATGAAACAATGCCGAAAATCTCTCTTCCAGCACCGACATATTCTCTGAAAACTTCGCGACCTGCGAGGAAATAAAATACATAACGCCGCCCACAAAAAGCATCATTAACAGCAGTGCAATGAATATCGCCACAATTCTGTTTATTTTTTTGTGGGTAAGAATATTTACTAAGGGATTCAAAAGGATGGCAATCATTACCGCAAATGCGAGCGGAATCATGATGCTTTTAAGCACATACAGCATGTACACAAAAAGCATGAGGCCCAAAAGGGTAACTGTAGATCTGAAAAAGAAAGGGTACTTTTTTTCCATTGTTTGTTTTTTATCAGCTCAGCAAATGCGCCACGTTGCCGCTTTTTTTGATCTTCAAATATTAAGACATTTTTTCAACAACTGGAGATTTAATAAAATATCCTGCCAAATCTTTTGCTGAAATAAAAAAGAGGAAACACAAACCGGTTTCCTCTTTTTAAAAACAAAAACTATAACTTAATTGGTTTTTTCGCTGGCCACTCTGCCTCCGCAAATAAATCTCTTTGCATAATAATCATCATCGAGATTGCTTATCGTGACTCCCTGGCTCGACGAGGCGTGTACGAAATAATTATTTTCTAAATAAAGTCCTACGTGCGATACTCCGCCGTGCGTATTGAAGAATACGAGGTCTCCTTCTTTTAATTCGTCTTTTTTAATATGCTCCGTTTCATTGTATTGCTGTTTTGCCGTACGCGGCATTGCGAAACCATACACCGCCAGAAGCAGGCTTCCGGTTAGCGCGCTGCAATCCACACCTTTTTTTGTAGTGCCACCCAGCCGGTATCTTGTACCAAACCAATCTTCAATATATCCCAGCAACGAAAGATTTTTTAACGATTCAACATCCACATCCAGCATCATCGCATACTTAAATTGTATTTTGGAAAGACGCTCAATTACTGAAACACTTTTTTCTTCTGACGCCTCTTCTGCTTTAGTTACCACAGGCGCGGCCTCGGCTTTGATACTCTTGGTACCGCCACTTTCAGAAGTTCGCAAAATACCATCCGGTGTAAAAGAAATGCCTTGAATAAAATTGGGTGTTGAATGTTCTGCGCTTCCGGTGATAGTTATTTTATTGATGCTTGTTTGAGCGTTAGCAATTTGGATTGAGCATGCACATAGCATGGAGAGGCACAACAACGCGAGTTTTTTCATACTGACCTTTGGGTTATAATTCATTTACAAAATAAATTAAGCTTGATGTTGATGAACAAGGTGTTTTCATTAGCATCTGCCTATCCTTTTATAAACGTAAAAATTGTACAATTTATTTTACGAGCCGGACGAAGTTAAGTTTCACATCTATTAAAAGCAAAAAAAAATTATTTTTCAAATAAAATGCGTTTTTGGTTAACAAATAGCACTCATAAACTGATGGTAATTTATTGATTAACCTTGTATTTTTTGCCGCGAATAAAATAAGTCACAATTGTACATTAACCGGCGTCCATGCAAAAAAAATCCTTGCCGGCATAAGCCAAAATGTAGATTTTATTAATGCTGCGTGAATATATAATCGCTGTTCAGCTAATTTCCCGATTATAAAAAGCCAATAGCTGATCGCACAGATAATTTTACTATCATTATTTATTATTTTGTGATATATCTAAAAATTGTTAAGCGGGAATTGAAACACGCACCACAGCCTTTATACACGAATAGAAAGATCAAGTGAGCGAAGACGCAGAAGCGAAAAGCTTTTGGTATGACTCTTTTATTGCTCGGAAGAGAATAACCGTATAAGGTTTTCGAAACCTTATAGGTTTGTGAAAATATAGTTTTTAAAACCTTATAAGTTTTATAAAAATAAAAGACATGAACGATTACCACCAACGGCTTTTACCAAATGAAGCCTACCACCTCTTCTCAAGAGCGGTGGGAAATGAAAAATTATTTTTATCTCCTGAAAATTATTTGTTTTTTCTTCAAAAGTTAAAAAAACATACATCAGGTGTTTGCGATTTATACTGTTATTCCCTGTTGCCCAATCATTTTCATTTATTAGCAAAAATGCATAAAGAAGAAATTCTTATTAAACATTTTGAAGATGTAAAAAAGAAAAAATTCCAACCGCTTCAAAATGATCTTTCTAATTTTATCATGGAAAGATTTAGCAATTTTTTAAACAGTTATACAAAGGCGTTTAATAAAGTATTTAATCGGAAAGGAGCGTTATTTATGGATTACTTAAAACGGAGTGTAGTAAAAGAATCAAGTGATTTTACCTCATATATTTGGTATATACATAAAAATGCAGCGCATCATCAACTGGTAAAAGCTGTTGGTGAATGGCGCTACGATAGTTATCAATCCTTTATCAGCGAAGCACCGACGGCTTTATTAAGAAATGAAGTAATAGAATGGTTTGGAAGTAAAGAAGCATTTATACAATTTCATCAACAAAATATTGATCCGAAACCAAAAATTTATGAAGTTTAGAAAGACCTATAAGGTTTTCGAAACCTTATAGGTCTGGGAAAGTGGAATGTTTAAGCGATTAACCGAGGTTCTGACATATTCTGCAGCTAAACTATTTTTTCGGCAGCCCCCATTTTTCAACTAATTCAGCATTAAGCCCACCTTCTGCAGCGTTTGGTTTCCCTTTTCCGGTAGTAATCAAACTTTGCAAACTTCCCTGTATATAGCTTGTCCAGGCATCCTGGCAAACGTTGTAACATTCATAATCAGGAACCAACCCCTTATGGGTGAATTGCACTTTCGTTTTTCCGCCTTCATTCGAAATATCAAAAATCAGTTGGGTATTTATCCATTCGCTTTTGTCTTTGGTAAAATTAAATTGATTGTCAACTACCTGGTAAACCAATTTCTTGTCAGGAATAATTTCAATTAGTTTTATTTTACACAAATGCACATCCTTGTAATGGTAGAAGAAGGTTTCGTTGAGCTGATCGGTGTTGCCTTCAATCTGTTCTGACCACCATGCACGGAAATTGGTAATGGCATTAAAAACGGTAGTAGGGTCTTTATCTACTATAAAACTTGTTGCATAATCTTGTTCTTTCATATTGGTATTCTGTTTTTGAATTTTGATTAATGGATTGTGTTTCGTTGCAGCTACATGCAATGAAAATAAACAGTATTGATAAAAAAGAAAATGTTTTCATTGAAGTCGTATCAATTGTGGCGTTGGTTTTCAATCAATGGCAATAATCTGTTCTGCAGGTATTGTGTCCAGGCGGGTACACATGATTCATAACATTCTATTTCGGGAGTCAGCCCTTTATGAGTGAATACCAGTTCGGTTTTTCCGCCTTTTTCTGAAATGTCAAATATCACTTTGGTGCCTGTCCACTCATCCGCCTTTTTAAGATAACCAAATTTACTTTCTGTAATTAGCCAGGCTATTTTTTTGTTGGGTATTACTTCCACTAATTTTTGTTTGGAATAATGGGCACCACTTCCTGCACTAAAAGTAAATTCATCATTGAGTTTTTCCGTGCCCCCATTAATTTCTTCCGAATAGTAACCCGTCCACCAGTCACGTACCTTATTAATGGCATTAAATACTTCCTGCGGTGATTGCTCTGTCAATAACGTAAGCGTAAAATTGGATGTTTCCATTTTTTTTTATTTTTCTAAAGATTGAAATTTCTTTTACAAAACTATTGTCTAAAATTAACTTTCGAAGGGTGTTAAATAGACTTTTTAACGGGTTGATTTGGACAGCATAATTTTCTATTTTTGCCAAAGTAAATTCAATGAAATGAAACATATTACCATAATAGTTCCTGACGGCGAGAACAACTTAAGCAGTATCGTTGGTGCCTACAAAATTTTCACAAGAGCCAATGCGTATTGGAAAGAAAACGGCAAAAAGGAATTGTATAAAATAGAGCTGGCGGGCATTTCAACAAAAGTAGATTTTCATGGCGGTTTATTTACCGTGACGCCGCATACCCATATTTCAGCCATTGCAAAAACCAACCTTATTATCATTCCGTCATTGAACCATAATTATCAAAAAGCGGTAAAAGGAAACCAACCCATCATTGATTGGATTGAACAGCAATATAAAAACGGTGCAGAAATAGCAAGCATCTGTACAGGCGCTTTTTTGCTTGCCGCATCAGGTTTGTTGAACCACAAAACCTGCTCTACGCATTGGGCGTTTGCAGATTCGTTCAGAACGATGTTTCCTGAAGTGAATTTGCAAACCGACCGGTTGATTACAGACGAAAGCGGTATTTATACAAATGGCGGCGCCTATTCTTTCCTGAACCTGGTTATTTATTTGGTAGAAAAATATTTTGACCGGCAAACGGCTATCTTTTGTTCCAAAGTGTTCCAGGTTGAAATGGACAGGCAGAGCCAATCAGCATTCATCATATTCACCGGGCAAAAGACACACGGTGACGAGATGGTGAAGCAGGCACAAGCCTTTATTGAAAGCAACCCCCACGAAAAAATATCCATTGAAGATTTATCGTCCAGGTTTGCTGTCGGCAGGCGGAATTTTGACAGAAGATTTATTAAGGCAACAGGCAATACACCTGTGGAATATGCACAAAGAGTAAAAATTGAAGCGGCAAAAAAGGCGTTTGAAACAAGCCGTAAAAATATCAATGAAGTAATGTACGAAGTAGGCTATTCAGATGTAAAAGCATTTCGGGAAGTGTTCAGGAAAATAACAGGAATGTCGCCCCTGGAATACAGAAACAGGTATAATAAGGAAGCAATGAATTAAACATGGCAAAATACAGCCGGCAAAAAACACTGCCAGCCCGCTGCTACAAGAGAATCTGTCAGTTTGGTCCAATCATATTAAATGATCACCAGCGAGATGCTGGCGCCAAATGCGGGATCCGAAAACGAAAATTGATGATATCTGGGAAGACCTATAAGGTTTTTGAAACCTTATAGGTCTGTGAAAATAATTTGGGTATGATTGAAATGTCCGGGTTATAAAACTCAGGACAACGCTACTTTTTGGTTCAATGGAAACCACGGAAAGTGGGGAGACGCTTATGCCAATTGAGATTAACCAAACCCACATAACACATTGTAAACGATTAGAACAGGTTAGGATTTGATGAGAAACTTCAAATTAATTGCTGAATACTGTGATTTTTTTACCCTTCTGTACACTAATTAAGCAACTTCTGCAAAGAAGCCGATTCTTTAATCATCATTAAAACTTTAAAATGCAAAAAGCAATAATTCTACTTTTCAGTGCCCTGTTTTCTATCTCAGGTTTTTCTCAAAATATTTCAGGTAAATGGAGCGGTATAATAGAGGCCGGTAAAAAAGAACCGGTCGTTTTTAATTTCACTATTGAAAAAAACGAAGAAAATTATACAACAATAATTGATATTCCTGCCATGAGGGTAGCTGCTCTTAAACCTAAGCTAACCACTTTTGCAAATGGAGCGTTATTAGTGGATGGTTCTAATATAGGATTCAAATACGAAGGAACATTTGTACAAAGAAATGAGCAGATTGAGGGCACTTTTACGGAAGGAGTAAATACTTTGAAACTGAATCTGAAAAGATCAGAAATCAAAATAGAGAATACGGTAAAAAGGCCGCAAGAGCCGGTAAAACCCTATGCCTACAATGAAGAAGAAGTAGCGTTCAATAATCAGAAAGCGGGTATCAGTTTAGCAGGAACACTTTCACTTCCAAACAAACCAGGTAAATTCCCGGTTGTAATTCTAATTAGTGGTAGTGGGCCGCAGGATAGGGACGAAACCTTTTACGGGCATAAACCATTTCTTGTATTGGCGGATTACCTGGCAAGACAAGGGATAGCAGTACTGCGTTACGATGACAGAGGTGCAGGAAAATCAACAGGAGACCATAGCGTTGCCACCACAAAAGACTTAGCTTCTGATGTAATGAGTGCGGTTGAATATTTACAATCAAGAAAAGATATTGATGTAAATAAAATCGGATTGATCGGGCATAGCGAAGGTGCAATTATAGCACCAATGGTTGCCAACCTCAGTAAAAAAGTTGCTTTTATTGTAATGCTTGGTGGTACCGGGATTCCGGGGACTGAAGTGTCGCTTCATCTTGCTATAATTAACAGGGGGTTTCCCGTAGCCGACGAAAATGCCTACCAAACAGCCATAAGAAAGGCTATTAAAATAGCGGCTGCAAATAAAGAATTAACTGAAATGAAAAAAGAGTTAAGAATACACTATAACGAATCCATAGTGCCGATGTTAAAACCCATCATTAATTCTGATGCTAAGATTGAAGAAATTGTTACCAGCTTAATTGAAACAAGAACATCAGCCTGGAACAGGTATTTTTACAATTATAATCCTGCAGATGAGTTAGAGAAAATAACCTGTCCGGTGCTTGCATTGAATGGAAGCAAAGACACACAGGTTCAACCAAAAATTAACCAGGACGCAATCCGTAATGCGCTGGCCCGAGGAAATAATAAGGATTATCTTGTACAGGAACTGCCTGACCTGAATCATTTATTTCAGGAATGTAAAACCGGGGATATGAACGAGTATAGCAACATAGAACAAACAATAGCTCCATTTGTATTGGCACAAATATCAGAATGGATTTTGGTACATACGAAATAATTTCAAAAACATTTTGATACTAGCTTAATGAACACAAAAGAAACATTTATAACGGCTATAAAAGCAAACGAAGGGATCATCTTCAAAATAGCTTCTGTTTATACAAACAGTACAGAAGACAGGAAAGATCTGATCCAGGAAATTATTTACAACCTCTGGAAATCATTCGAATCGTTTAATCAAAAATCAAGTTTAAGTACCTGGATGTATAGAGTGGCGTTGAACGTTGCAATATATCATCTCAAAACTACCAAAAGAAAAGTTTCGACCGTTCCCATTGATGAACAGGATTTAGATTTTCATGAAGCAGAAAGTTGCGATTATGAAGAGAAAATGAAAACATTCAGAAGCCACTTAGAAAATTTAAACCTGCTCGATAAAGGAATTGTAATGCTCTATTTGGAAAACAAAAGCTATGAAGAAATTGCCGGAATCATTGGCATTTCAGAAAGTAATGTTGGAACAAAAATATCAAGGATAAAAGAAAAATTAAGAAAACAAATTACTAAACAATAATAATTATGGAACTCGATGATTTAAAAAATACCTGGGAAGATATAAATGACCAGGCCAAAGAACGGCAAAGCTTAAACCTTACAATAGTTGAGCAGGCGACCCGTACTAAATATAATTCAAGTTTGAAAAAAGTGGCCTATCCTGAGATGGCAGGCATAGTCATTTGTATTGCTGCTGCTGTCTACATTGTATTAAATTTTAGTAAATTAGGCACACCTGTTTTGAAAGGTGCAGGCATCGTATCAATATTGCTTTTATGTATGCTATCGGCAATCAGCCTTATTAGCATTCGGCAGCTCCGCATGACGGGAGATTTGAACAAAACTTATGCGGAAACACTCAAAGCGTTTGCGCGTCAAAAAATACGCTTTCACCAATTGCAACGGATAAATGTTACCCTTAGCTATCTGCTGATGGTAACTGTCATTATTTTATTCTCCAAGTTTTTTAGTGGAAACGATATTACCGGCAGTAAATATTTTTGGATATTCTCGTTTACTTTCGGTTATATATTTTTGTTGTTTTACTCAAAATGGGTGTCCAAATTTTATAAAAAATCATTAAGCCAGGCAGAAGAACTATTACAAGAACTAGCATCATAAATGAAAACTACTAAACGCAATATTCTGGCAGGTAATGGCCCTGCAAATCGTTGAGGCTCATCGACAGCAATTTTAAAATCGTAAGAATTCAGGGAAACTATTTATTCAACCAGGTAAATTCAGCAGCTTAAAATTCTCCTGACGCGCCACCACCGCCACCGCTGCCACCCGACATCAGTTGATCGTGTGACGTTGTTGGCCCACCACTCATTGTTTCAGCAATAACAAGGGCTTCTATGTTTTTCCAGGCAGGGTTTGTATCGTTGGCTTCCGAAGTATAGCCGTAGCGGGATGGTCGAAGCCATTTTATTAAAAAATAACTGAGCGCAACCAGTAGAATTCCTGCCAGCAACATTTCAACTTCCATTGGCAGAAAAGTAAAATAATATTTATAAGTAAGTATCGTGATCGCCACCAAAAAAAGTCCGGTGCGGATATGAAGCAGGTCCTTTTTCACCACTCCGAAAACGATATAAAATATGGGTATTAAGAAGGTGAAAATCCAGAATATCCATCCAAAGGAAACCGGGCGGGGCTCACTTACTAAAGAGTTTTGCAATTCACTGATTACCCAATAATTTCCCGCTCCATAGAATGCCATTAATAAAAATATCCTCAACACAGCCAAAATTTTTTCATATAAAAATTTTACCCGCTTTTGAATTTTACTGACCAAAAAATAAAGCAAAGCAATAACCGCCATCATCACAAACGGCACGAAAGCCAACGCAGCATCACCCAATTTTAAAATCATCAAAAAAATACCAATCAGCAAAAAAGCGCAGGACAGCACCGCCATAAAGGCGTCATTGAATCGAAGGCAAAGCCATGCGGCAACTAACATTAGCATCCCGCTAAATAATATCCAGGAGGTATTTTCAAAATTACTGAGGAAAATGCCGGCCGAGAAAGCCAGTATAAAAAACATCAATACATTGTCGACGCCGGCGTTATAATACTTTTTGCTTTTTACCATTAGTTCCAGCAAAACATAACACAGAGCACTCATGAAAACGCACAAGGCGGCAATTCCGCCGGATGATTCCGCAGAGGTAAGGAGCCAGGCAAGAAAGCCTGCGAAAATGATGGTAATCGTCGTTAACAGGCCCAAAGCGAAAGCTATAAAAAAATGCGGTGTATAGAGTTTGCAGGGATAAGCTTCTTCAATTTTATGCAAACTTTCCTTACTGATCTCAGAAGCATCAAAGGCCCTATGCGCCTGGGATCTCACATCACCATTAAAGAGTTCGTTTTCCGGATAAGCGGTCATTGGATCTTTATTTTATTTTGTAAACTTTTAAAAACCATGATGAGGCCGATCCCCGAAAAAATAAAATAAAGCGGGATACCATAGACGCCGGCCGATGAATCCAGGGACAACATGCGGATCACGACATAGCTTAAGCCGGTATAGAAATATAAAAGAGTGATGACTAAAAAATAGAACGATTTTTCTTTCACTGCATTTTTGTATAATAAATAAACCGCCAGGGATAACACCAAAAAGACTAAGTAAATAAAACTTGTCGTAGTAAAACAGGATGGCCAGCATGGAAATGAAAAAAGATGAATACCGAAGTTTTTATAGGTAAAAGAAAAATGCGCTTTAATTTTTTTATAAGTACTGAACACTGATAAGGCCACAAGGAAAACTCCTAAGACCAGTCCGGTAAACATTACCTTTTCTTCATTAAAATCATTTTGCTGCAATAGGGTAGTAGGTGTGATGGCAATACCCGCCCAGGCAGCCAGGTTGGTAATGGCGAGACTGAGCGCCCCCTTATGATCAAAATAATAAGCCGCCATGAATAACAAAATCATGGGAATAAAAAGCGCCAGTCCCCACCTGTCTCCGAAAAGATGATATTGAAATTGCGCATAGCCAACCAGCGTCAGCAACAACAGGCAACCCAATAAAAGAACATAGTCAGTCCATAGGGTAGTGGCATTTGTTTTCGTGTAGCCCAAACCGTTAGCATGCTTAAAGCAATAAACGAAACACGCAACCATCATTGCAAAGATGATGACCAGCATTACATCGTGGCCTATCGTGTCAATATTTTTATAAACCAAAATGCCGGTTGAAGTGGTAACCAGCAAGATTCCCAGGTATAACAATGACCGGAGATCCCAATGAACAGAAAGGGGTTTATGCTCCCGGAGATTTTCCCGTTCTGACGGGGTTATACAGTCTTGTTTTAAGAGAATGTCCGCTAATGCAATTTTCAAGTTTGGCAGTTTATAATCCGAATGTAACGGATTTTATAGATTTAACAGGTAATTCCTTGAATAGTTTTTAGCGTTAAATGCCACCTGCACCATCTTGCAGCAGTAACTTTCTTTTATTACATTTGCGCACCAAAACTTTTAAAAGCCCTCTTATGAAAATGATCAAAACGCTGCTTGTCATTACTATTGCCATTGTATTCACTTCCTGCCAAAAAGATATTAGCAATGAGCCGGGCGTACCCGGTAAATCCTCGCGGGTGAAAACATATACTGAAGACATAGTATCCAATGGAACGCATGTTACCGCCACCTTTAATCTGGCGTACGACGCTGATAGCAAAATCATCAGTATGACCTCCGCAGCCTCTTCCGGAGACAGATTCGAATATCATTATGCCGCAGGCCGCTATTCAATGGACCTCTATAATTCTAATAAATTATCCATCCACGAAGATTTTTTTCTGAACAGCATTCCGGCTGTTGACAGCACTTTTCAATACGATAGCGACGGATACTCCAGTACCGAAAAATATATCTACAACGCCGCCAAACAATTAATTACCATAAAACAATATGACTATTCATCAGCAACCGGCTCTGAATTATCCAATACCCAGCATTATACTTACGACAGCAGGGGAAATGTGATAAAGCTAACTGACGACTACACGGTTACTACTTATGAATACTATCCCAGCCTGGTAAATAATCTTGTCTTTGGCTTGCCCTACGTGCCCGTAAGTAAAGACCTGGTTAAAACAACAACCTACTTTGACGGAAGTACGGTAACCGCAAACCATGTTTACACTTTTGATGCTTCCAACAGAATCAGCACAGAAACGATAACTACAAATGACGGGGCTGTTGCTACCAAAACATACACTTATTATTAATTAAGGAAATCTACTTTTTGGCTTCTAACAGAAAGGGTTAATGCCTTTTTTATAATCGTAGATTGCCGCGGCGCATGAAACCCTTTTCATTTAAGTGTTAATTCCTGTGCCTCGCAAAGACGTACAATGAGTAACGTCATTGCGAGGAATTCCGGGGATCTGGGGTCTCAGCCGAGTCTCTCGCAGAGGACTCGGCGTGTAAGTATCTTCTTTATTTTGTATTTTGTTTTACGCCTGTAAAACAGCAAATCATAGAGCCGGATAGAATTTATTTTGGGTTTATGTCTTTTTTTTCCATTCCTAATTTCCTTACTTTAGCATTAACCAAAACAAGATCGACCTCATTAATGTTCCTGCAAATACACATCGTTGTGGGCCTGAAGAATAGACATACCGCACAGCACCAAAGTCCGGTTGTGCATCTTGCGATTTGAACATTCTAATATTTAACCAACTAACCAGGAATGACAGAAAATACAGACAAAGAACATGTAGATAATAACTCAAACCTTGAATCTGAAAATACTTCAGATGCAATCCTCTCTGCTCAAAACAACCCGTTTATTAACCCAAATCCAAAATCTGAAAATATGGAAGTACATCAACACCCTCATCATTTAAGCCACAAAAAGAAATGGACCGAATACCTGTTAGAATTCTTTATGCTTTTTTTTGCCGTATTTCTTGGTTTCATTGCAGAAAACTGGCGGGAACGTCTGGTTGAAAATAAAAAAGAGAAAGAGTATATGCATTCTCTGGCACTTGATTTAAAAACTGATACCAGTTTGATAACGGGTGCGATAAAGTATAATCAAAATATTTATGAGGCAGGCTCAACGGTTTTGAGTCTGTTAAATGCACCTGACAAAGACTCTCAAACCCTGCGTAAGCTGTACCAGTTAAATCCCGTTATTCAAAATTTTAATTTTCAAATAAATGATTCAAAAACTTTTGACCAGCTTAAAAGTTCAGGAGATTATCGCCTGATAAAAAATAAGGAAGTACTGAGCAGTATTGCAAAGTACTACCAGTATATATCCTCGACAAAATTTTTCAGCAATGAAATACAGCGAAATCTTGAATTGACTTATAATTTTTCTAATAAAATTTTTGATCAATATACTTTTGACAATAATGTTAATACAACTGTACCGTTACTAACTAATGATGATATCCTGCTTAAAGAATACAGTAATCACCTGTATAGTTTAGGATTAAACTATAAAATATACAACGACGAATTTCTTGCAAAAATAAAAAAAGAAGGCATTGAGCTTATTATACTATTGAATAAAGAATATCCGTAAAGAATAAGAGCAAAGAAGCGCTTTCCTTCGTGGGCCTTTGTGTTCCGGGAAACTGCTCAAATGGAAAAGCCATTTGCGAACCGACATGAACGTTTGAATACACGTTCAGCCAGGATGTGCGGAAGGTCGGGTCTCTGCCGAGTCTCTCGCAGAGGACTCGGCGTGTAAGTATCTTCTTTGCCTGATTTTGATTCTACGTCTGTAAAACAATTTCTCCAAAACTAAGTTAGGATTGTAAATCACTCATGCAATTCGGGTCTCAGCCGAGTCTACGCAGAGGACTCGGCGTGTCAGTATATTCTTCAGTTTGTATTTTGATTTTACGTCTGTAAAACAGTGTTCCTAAACTTAAGTTAGGATTGTAAATCACTCTCGGGTCTCAGCCGAGTCTCTCACAGAGGACTCGGCGTGTCAGTATATTCTTCATTTTGTATTTTGATTTTGCGTCTGTAAAACAATTTTTTTAAAACTAAGTCAGGATTGTAAATCACTCTATGCAAATTCAAAAGAAATCTGTTTTGAAATAAAGCGTTTTCAGATGGATAGGGTAATGTTTCGTGTGCGAACCAATGCGGAGGCCAGCATATAGCCTCCAATTATTCATCAACGCGTCTCCCGATTTGCCAGGCTCCCGGAGACAAGCCAAAAAGTAGTTTTTCTATATTTTGGCTTATTTGAGAAACCATGTACATTGACGGCTCAACAATTCGGCAAAAGATTTTTAAAACAACTCAATTGCGTTTAATCATAGTTGTTATATAGGTATGTTTGGGAGCTCGCTGGCGCATGGTCTCGCGACCTGTGATTGCACGTTACTAATTTGGCTGATTTAGTAACCAGGTGTTATCGTTAGTTGGCAACTGAAGATGTGGTATTCTGCCATTTAATGAGAGTTTAACTTCTTATCATTTCTTCTGTCCAGTTTCTTGTATAATTTACGAGCGTCGGCATAATATCCTGCTTCCCTGCTTTAAAGCTATGATCAGCTCCTTCTATTTTTACAAGTGTAGCTTGTGGAAGCTTTGAACAAACTTCTTCTATCAGGCTAATTGTTGCCAAAGCATCCCTGGTGCCTTGTAAAAAAAGCATCGGCAACTTTACATCCTTTAAATGGTCGGCACGATCTATTGATGGCTTCCCTGCAGGATGCAGGGGAAAGCCATAGAAAATGATTCCTCTAACTGCAGGATGAGGGTGAAGCGATAAATATTGTGAACTCATTCGCCCTCCAAAGGATTTACCTGAAACAAACAAAGGAACAGAAGGGAATTTTTTATGAGCATTACCGATAGCCGCCTCAATTGTTTTATGGGCAACGGCAGGAGAATCAGGCCTGCCTTTTTTCTGCTCTGTAAATGGAAAATTAAAACGCAGCGTTGCGATGTTTTGTTCTGCAAGTAACGTTGCCAATGACGTCATGAAACTGTGGTTCATTCCTGCTCCGGCGCCATGTGCAAGCGTAATTATACAATCACTCCTGGACGGAATAATGTACTCTGCAGTAACCGAACCAATGGAATCAGAAACGAATAAAGACAATGATTTCGTTTTCATTCTTTGAAGATAATAATTGTTTGGGATAAAGGTTGGAAGGGATGCCTTAGAAAATTTCGTAAGGTTGACCAGGAGGATTTTTTTCAATTACGATCGATGCTCAGACAAAAATACAATATAGAAAAACTACATTTTGGCTTGTCTCACGGTTTTGGTAGGAAACTTTTGTCTGTGGAATAAATGAGCGCAGATAAACGGTGTTTTTATAATAAAAAGTTATTGCTTGGCGGAGTTATCCTGGCTTGTCAATTTTGGCGCAGGATTTTCCAAACAAATAAATTACGTTTAACCATGATTGTTATACTGTGATTTAGATCTATAAGGTTTTTGAAACCTTATCTGAATAAGTGTTTGCACTAAAACAAAACCATTCAACTTTATGTTCACCGTGGGTCGGGACCAGCAGGAGCAGTGTCTTACTACCTTAGTAACAATCCAATAGTCCTCATCAACCTTATTACCTTATCTCTTTCTGGGCGACCCTCACGAGTCTTTGTTTTGTCTTACGAAAAGAATACCTGCTTATAATTGCACATACTTATTTAAAGTCTGCAGGTTTTCAACAGCGGCGCCCACCGTATTATTAAAGTAAGCATACACCGTCTTTTTTTCACTGATCCATGTGTTTATATACCCTGCATATCGTTTTAAAAATTCATCGCTGTAATCGCCGCGGTACCTTGGCTCAGGCCCATGAAAACGCAGGTAGATAAAGTCTCCTTTTGCATAGCTCAATGGCGTGGCCGATTTGGGTATATCCTGTATAACCATGGCGGCATTGTACTCCTCCAGCAATTCCTGCACTTCGCGCTCGTACCAGGATGGATCGCGAAATTCTACAGCAAGCTTCCAGCCGCTGTTATGCGTTGCTTCGCCCAGTGTTTCTAAAAGCCTTTGTAACTGGTCCAGCTTTTCAATCTTTAATGACGGCGGAAACTGTGCCAGCAGGCATCCTTTCTTTTCACCAATATTTTCAACGGCCTTCATAAAATCATCCACATCTTTTACGGCAAACTGCAACCCCTTTACATGGGTGATTGTTTTGGAAACTTTAAATGTAAACCGGAAATTATCGGGAACACTTTCCGCCCAGTTAACAACCGTGGAGCTCCGGGGAAGTTTATAAAAAATGCTGTTTATCTCGAGGCTGTTAAATAAAGAAGCATAATACTGTAGCCTGCTCTTTCCCTGGAACTCAGCAGGATACTGCGACCTGGGAACGGGAAGATCCAGGCCGCTGGTACCGGAATAAAATAGCTCGTTGTTCGATGGCATTTGCCGTAAAGATACAGGTTGTATGGGCCGGGCGAATGCCTGCTATCTCCGGAAGAAAAGTTCGCCGCGGTTCATGTCTTCACGAACCGATTCATAAGTAAGTGAATGTTTGCATTATCCCTCGAAGAAAAATAGATACAAATCTTTACAAGAATTTGTAAATTGTAAAAAATTGTATGAAAGAACTTTTATTACATCAACTTAAAGCCGCCTGGAATCAGGCCGATTGGTTTGTGCCTTTAGAAACTGCCATAGAAGGGATTACTCCATCACAGGCTGCCGCCAAACACAATCCCAAAAATAATTCCATTGAAGAAATAGTACATCATCTTATTTATTGGAATGAATTATACCTCAATCGCTTTAAAGATCCTGAATTTTCTTTTTCTGAAATTTCAAATGATGAAACGTTCAAAAATCCTCTTGGATTAACATGGGAGCAGGCCTGCAAAAAAATAAAAAATATTTTCGATGAATGGATCAGCTGTATTTCCGGTTCGGACGATGCGAGGCTTAATTCCACTATCCGGAATAAAGATAAAACCTGGAATATAATGATCGGCAATCTCATTAGCCATACCGCTTACCATACCGGTCAGATAGTAAGCCTGCGAAAAGAATACAATTGCTGGGATGCTGCAAAAGGAGTGAATTAAAAATCAAAAACATGGTGTTGAGAAACGGGAAAAGTACATTTGCCGCGGCACCGGGCACCGGGATTGGATATGCTCTCAATTAAAGCGATATTTCGTGTGCCATGAACCTGGGCGGAGCAATTAGTTATCAGTATTTTTTGGAAGCTTATCCGCGCAATGTTAAAAGTAAATTCACAAACTTTAGTAATTTAATTTATTTCGTGTCCTACAGAGCAGAACATTAAATTAATAAAATGAAACATCGCAAACCAAACAGATTAAAAGGCTACGATTATTCTCAGGATAATTTGTATTTCGTAACGTCATGTGTTCATGATATGATTTGTTGTTTTGGGGATGTCGTTGTAGGGACAGGTCGCGACCTGTCCCTACATGAAGGTCGCGACCTGTCCCTAATGAAGGTCGCGACCTGCTCATGAAGGTGTTGAACTTCAGTTAACGTATAATAGTGATATAGGGATAAATAATACAGGGACAGGTCACGACCTGTCCCTACGGGAACCGCAAATGATTCTTAATGGTTATGGTGAAATTGCAGAAAAGCAATGGTATTGGTTGGCGGAACAATATCCTTATGTTGTTTTGCATGAATTTATTGTGATGCCAAATCATATACATGGTATTATTGAAATAAACCGAAATGTCGTAGGGACAGGTCGTGACCTGTCCGCAAACGCCAAGGATGCCATTGTAGGGACAGGTCGCGACCTGTCCGGGAATATTAATAACGATCACGTAGGGACAGGTCGCGACCTGTCCGGGAATATTAATAACGATCACATAAGGACAGGTCACGACCTGTCCCTACCAAAAATAAAATCGCTGTCTGAATTGATGGGCGCCTATAAAACAACTGTATCAAAACAAATTCATCTGGCAGGATATATGGAGTTTGCATGGCAACGGTCATTTCACGATCATATAATCCGTGATGAAAAATCATACGAGAGAATTTCTAACTATATAATTGATAATCCCAAAACGTGGGATAAGGATAAATTTTTTAATGTAGGGACAGGTCGCGACCTGTCCAGGTCACATAGATAATGGTCGCAATGTAGGGACAGGTCGCGACCTGTCCAGGTATGATCACAATGTAGGGACAGGTCGCGACCTGTCGGCAAATAGATAATAATCACAATGTAGGGACAGGTCGTGACCTGTCGGCACATAGATAATGATCACAAGGTAGGGACAGGTCGCGACCTGTCCCTACCCAAATTAAATGCTATTTTTACGGCCGTATGACAAACATTAGGACCAATGCTGGCAATTTAGTATCAAAACCTCATTTTCAGATTTTGGATGGTTTACGCGGGATAGCCGCTTTGGGAATTGTGATCTTTCATTTTATGGAATGGATCTTTACTGATCCGGGTGCCAACTTTATCGGTCACGGATTTTTAGCCGTTGATTTCTTTTTTTGTCTTTCCGGCTTTGTAATTGGTTATGCTTATGACAGCCGGATGAAAACAATCGGTATTAAAGAATTTTTTAAATCCCGGTTGATCAGGCTTCAGCCGATGGTAGTCTTCGGCAGCGTGCTGGGTTTACTCGCATTCTTATTGGATCCTTTTGCTACCTACCAGTTCTTATACTCAACCGGCAGAATCATTATTATCTTCCTGTGTTCCCTGTTTTTAATCCCTTTTCCTGTTATGCCGGAACGGTCATTTAACCTGTTTGGCCTTAATGCCCCTGCGTGGTCCTTGTTTTGGGAGTATGTAGCCAACATTTTTTATGCCCTCATTCTTTATAAGCTTCACCGGCGGCTGTTATGGCTATTGCTGATTCCTGCTGCCATTGCCCTGGTATATATTGCTCATGAAAAAGGCAACATCCTGGGAGGCTGGGATGGTAGCAGCTTTTGGGATGGCGGCGTTCGTATCTGGTATTCCTTTACTGCAGGCTTACTTATTTACCGTTACAACCTGGTTATCAAAAATAAGATTGGATTCATTGGCCTTGGCATGATGCTGTCTTTGGCTTTGATGATGCCTCATTTCTCTTTTAATGGAATAGCAGAAGCAATGGTGGTGATTATTTACTTTCCACTTTTGGTATGCCTTGGCGCAGGCTCAACCCTGTCAACCCGCATGATCCCTGTTTGTAAATTCGCAGGCCAAATTTCGTATCCCCTGTATATGACTCATTATGCAGCGATTTGGATATTCGGTAATTATTTTACGCAATATCATCCTCATTGGAAAAGCTTATCCTTAGTAGTAATTTCAGGAGTAATTATGTTAACTTTATTTGCCTGGATGGTAATGAAATATGTGGATATACCGGTGAGGAGATACTTTACCCAAAGACGATTGCGCAAGTTCGATAACTAGTCCTGGTTTGCAGGGAGGGCTATCTTTTCAATTAGCAGGCAAACTCTTCCATGCGGCACTTTAAATTTTTAAGCATTCTACCAAAGAACCGGCTCAGAGGTGATGGTCTGAGAAAACCATGATAATCTTTATTTTAAATAAACCATCCTGTACTTTCATTACTTTACCGGTATTTGTTTTCAGTAACCCTTCAAATGTGCCTTCTATAATATTGTCTTTAAAACCGGTAACCGTTAGTTTCATTCCTGTATTAGTTGAGGCATGGTAAGTATAATCATCCGAGGCATCATTTTCATTACCATGCCGGTGCCAGCTATCATAAAATTGAAATTGTGTGAACTCACACTGGACCAGGTTTGGGTGAGGAAGATAATACGGGATGGCCCTTGTAAGCATCGTTGAGCTGCCAATATATATTTGCATTTCTGCACTGCCTTCTGCATTTGACCTTATCAGGTTTAACTGATCCTGTTCAATTGACGGCCTGAAATAATAAGCGTTAAAAAAAGTATCAACTGCTGCTGCAGGCGAAAAGCAGATTTTTTTCCCGTTAAAAGTTCCCTGTATGAAATATTCCTGCCGGCTGTCAGAATTAACGTAGTTGGGAAAAATAGTAGCAGAATCTATAGCGGGCTTAGAGGTCAATAATGAATCAGCTTCTTTTTTACATGAACTTACCATTAGAAGCAAACCCGTGATAATGAAAATATTTTTCATATACCTTTTTTTAATGGACACCTTATTCAATAGATATGTTGCATGAACAAAATAAATATTCGTTCCCTGGCCAGTAGCTTCCCAGGGCATCGTAAGAATATCCAAAATAAAAAAGAATGGTATCCATAGTTTGCTATAATACGGATAGCATGCTTCAAATGCAGTATTCATAAAATTACCCACCTGTTTATTTTTTACAGGGCAGTAACGGTTTCAAACGCTGGGCAACGCTACTTTTTTATTTAATTTAATGGAAACTGCAAAGAACATGGACGCATTTATTCCACTATTTTTGCAATACGTATTTACCCAAACCTAACGCTATGATGAAAAACAATTCCATCCTGATCCAGCTTACTGCTACGATGCTTGCATTGGCAACATTTTTTTCAGCCTGTAAAAAAGATCCTGACGCTTCAAACAAAATTCAACAGGGAAATACAACCATCGAGATAAATGCCATCTATCCGGGTTATTATTTACAGGTAAGATATAATAATGTGATCAATGCACCCATCCATGCTACCGTAAGGGTTTTTCTACAAGGTAAGACGATGGATGTTCCGGTAAATATACCGGCGGGTTATAAAAGTTTGCAAAACTGGACCGGTGACAATTTTATAAACACATGGAATTATAACGGGTACCACGACTCCACAAGTACCAATGGCTTACCGGTCATAACCGGCAATGTTGATTCTGTAAAAATAATCGCGGTAAGCTGCCCCGACAAAGAATATGGTTTTAAAATAGTCGGCGGCAATATTGATTGGAGTCGCTTTTATCATCCGACAGATCCGAAAACAACGGTGAGTTTTATTTCCAATGCAGACAACGTTTCATACAGCGATTATGATTTTAGCAGTGGAACCGTTTATTACAACAAGACGTCAAAGAGGTATCGTTTTGGCTTCGTTTAACATGACTTACCAAATGATTTCTGCTGTTGGAAACTATCCATTGCAGCAGGGAATGACCATGGACATACCTGTTTTGGTTTATTTCTGGAATGGCAGAAATTACGGCGTGCAGCCGGATGGGCCCCAGGCACAAACCAATGGCTCTACACTTCAACTTACCATCACCAAATTATCAGGCTCTCATTTCGACGCTACCTTTTCGGGAAAAGTTTGGTCTTCACGGCAGGCTGATACACTTTTTATTACCAAAGGTGAAATTAAGAATGCCCTATTGCCTGTAATTGAATAGAGGTATTGTTATGACTTTTAGAACTATTGTTATGACTTTGCAATGCCGGTATCCAGGATATACAGAGTGAAGTGTTTTTTATGCCGGGACCAAACCAACTCCTCTCTCAAACTACCTTTTCGATACAATTGCCAATGATCTTTTTACATGTTCATCAGGCGATATATGATCGGTATTCGATGAAAAGACCGCTACAATTTTACCGCTGGCGCAGGCCTCCCGGCCTGTGACTGCACGTTACTTATTTGGCTGATTCCAGGTGATAAGTGAGCTCGGATCCCCGGACCTGCGTTAGAAAAGACCAAACCAACTCCTCTCTTCAAACTACATTTTCGATACAATTGCCAATGATCTTTTTACATGTTCATCAGGCGATATATGATCGGTGTTCGATGAAAAGACAGCTACAATTTTATCATTTTTATCAATAACAAATGTTGTCCGTGGGATGAAGCCGTGCGTAACCTGCTGGCCGGTTACATCTTTCACACCCGGTTGCGGAGGCGTCAGCTTCAGGCCATAAGTTGCTGCAATTTTACCTCCGGGGTCTGAAGCCACCGGGAATTTTCCTGCACAATAATCCGGACTGGATGAGAACGACTTCAATCGCTGAATATCATCTGCTGATACACCGATAATGGTGGCTCCTGCTGCTGTAAATTGATCCTTCATTTCGGCGAAAGTATGTGCTTCCAAATCACAGCCACCTGTGTAAGCAGCAGGGTAGAAGTATAATACCACCGGTCCTTTGGCAAGGGCCTTTTTTAATGCAAAATCAAATTCATTGCCCGCCAGGCTGGCCTTGGTGGTGAACATGGGTGCTGCCGACCCCTTCGACAATACCTCAGATTGGGCAAAGCTATTGCGGCTAATGAAGAGCAAAAACCCTAAAATTAAAAGGAGGCGGGAATAATTTCTCTTTGACATGGCGAATTGTTTTTGAATGCAATTAAATTACTCACAAAGTACAACAATTTTAAACCACAGACAGCGAGCGAATGCTCAGAAGGGAGAGAAGCGAAAAAGTAGTTTTGTATGTTTTGGCTGGCTTCAGACCTGTACAGGACAGGTCGCGACCTGTCCCTACATTACTTCGCGTTCCTAAAATTGTGATAAGCCACAAAAATAGAAAAAGTATTCTGCACATCCATTTCCGGGAAGCGCCTCGCCCCAAGCCCTCTCCGGGCGGAGAGGAGACAGTACCATTCATAGGCATCGGTGTGAAATATGTTTTTGAAATTTTATGATTGGATGACGAAAAGTAGGGACAGGTCGCGACCTGTCTGTTCAATAATTCTAATACAGAACAGTCACCACCTGTCCGTTTAATGTTTTTAATACAGGACAGGTCGCGACCTGTCCCTACATTACTTCGCGTTCCTAAAATTGTGATAAGCCAAAAAAATAGAAAAAGTATTCTGCACATCCATTTCCGGGAAGCGCCTCGCCCCAAGCCCTCTCCGGGCGGAGAGGGGACAGTACCATTCATAAGCATCGGTGTGAAATATGTTTTTGAAATTTTATGATTGGATGACGAAAAGTAGGGACAGGTCGCGACCTGTCTGTTCAATAATTCTAATACAGAACAGTCACCACCTGTCCGTTTAATGTTTTTAATACAGGACAGGTCGCGACCTGTCCCTACATTACTTCGCGTTCCTAAAATTGTGATAAGCCAAAAAAATAGAAAAAGTATTCTGCACATCCATTTGCGGGAAGCGCCTCGCCCCAAGCCCTCTCCGGGCGGAGAGGAGACAGTACCATTCATAGGCATCGGTGTGAAATATGTTTTTGAAATTTTATGATTGGATGACGAAAAGTAGGGACAGGTCGCGACCTGTCTGTTCAATAATTCTAATACAGAACAGTCACCACCTGTCCGTTTAATGTTTTTAATACAGGACAGGTCGCGACCTGTCCCTTCGCGTTCCTAAATTGAGATAAGCCACAAAGTAGAAAAACCATATTCTCTCGCGACCTGGTCTTGGTAATCCCGTTGGCCAGGAGAACAATCGCAGGCATACATTCACCACTCCCGATTGCCAATTCACCAACGATGGCTTTAGGATGAAGAAGAAACACCAGGTTAGCTAAGAGCCAGCCGGAACGGATACGTACTAAACCTATGGCTGCGTCGTTATTGATTGTAGCATTAGAGCAGTAAAGTGCGTATTTTCTCCGGCATATGCCGCACTTGCCCCGCACTTAACCTGAAGAAGGGTGGAGGAATACAGGAAGCAAACAGGGCTTTGGTATATAGATACTACGGATAAAACAGGCTTGATAACACTAATATCGAATTACTATGGCATCAAAAATGAGCGTGCAGCTAACAGGAAGGATCAACAACCTTGTTTTTTATAAATTAGGGGACACAGTATTGTGTGCGGACTGTTCCCCAACGTGTAAAGCAGACAAAGGCTACCAAAGCAAGCGGCAGGCTCTTTGGGATTGCGGCAAGAGCCGGTAAAGCTGTAAGGCAGCAGGTACTTCCTGTAATACCCTTTCCGGCAGATAACAAAATGCAAACCCGGCTTGTAACGGCTATTTATCAATATTTGAAATCACCTTTGGGTAAGGCAGCAGGATCAACTAATGACCTTCCTTTTATTACTGCTTTCCAGTTTACGGAAGGCTATACATTGGCGGAAAGATGGAAGGTAAATCTTACAGTTGCAGAAAATAACGAAGGAATTTCTGAACTCTGTATTCCTGCCTTTATCCCCGCCACAACTCTCTCTGCTCCGGCGGGCACGGTTTCAGTTACGTGTAACATTGCCACTGCCGGTTTTACCCGCGCCACAGGGATCGCTACAGGAGGATTTTCCACCGCTATTCATTTTGATTACAACGAAACTGAATTGCCCGCACAGGTGATCCCACTGCCGGTACTGATGCCCCCGGGAAGCGTAATAGTAACGGCCATATCAATCGAATACAACGCGATCAAATACGGGCGGGTTGAGAAGATGAAAAACAAAGCATTTATGCCGGCGGCTATTATAAGCGCGGTGTACAGGGAGGAAGCTTAGATTAGGAAAACCGGCTTAATTTGTTTGTGAAGCCCGTGGGATGTCTTCTTTTCCTAGATTAACCTAAGTTTAAGTTTACAATTTCGTTTTACTGCTCAGTTCTCTCCACCTGTGAAGCATCATTGCGAGGAACATTTCAAAAATTATAAAGTAATCAATACTCATGATTGTGCCGTGGCAATCTCCACCATGGTTGCGGCTCCCAAAACATTTTTCTCAACTGGCGTCGGTCTCCAGACTGGGGCCTTGCCGTTACTAAAGTTTGAGAAAAACGAAAAAGTAGAAAAGCAGATTCCGGAAATCCTGGTAAGAGGTGACACACCTTTTATTGCCAATCATCTGAACCTTTATGCCTCTTTCATTTATAATAAGTAAGAATAACATCTTCATAATAAATCGCCCCATCGCCATTGTAGGATCTATATTTCACCAGCCTTCCCAAATTATCATATTGAGGGTTAGGATTAAAAGTTACATAAGAGTTAGTAGCTTTGTTGAAACACTTTTGCAGTCAACGCCGGATATTTTGTAAATTGATACAAGTACCAATTATTGAACCCACTGAATAATGAACCCTGTATTGGGTCATCGTAGATAAAACCAAAAGTACTAACTCCATTAAATAATAAACTACTGAGGTTATAAAGTTGGTCTCCTTTGGTATCTCTCGCTCCAAATTCAAACAGATTATATGTTTGATAGCCATAACCTGTATAAGCGTATTCAATTACTTTCATCATATTTCCGCTTGCATCATAAATAATAGAATCACTTTGGATCGTACTTAGGTCCGGCAGATTTAATTCATGGACTGAGACTACATTTCCCTTAGCATCGAAAGAAGTAGATAAAAGCACGCTATGCAATGGAAAATTTAAAGCATCCGGCACGGTTGTACGGGTTAAAGTATATCCACCCAACGAATTGTTTGTTTTAGTAATTGCAGTAGTCTCCTGGCTTCCATCAAAGTTGGTAATTGTTTGGCTACTAAGAATATTTTCTCCATCATAGGTAAAATCTACAGTATTAGCAACACTATAGGAATTTCCGTTTCCAATCGTGTCAGCCGGACTAACTTTATGCTGAAGAAGTAAGCCATTGTTATTATAGCTAAGCATCTCTATCCAGGAAGAATTTGCAAGGCTTAGCGGAACATTTTGATGGGTTAAAATTACTTTCCTATTAAGTGTATCATAATAAAAGTAAATAGTAGAATCTGAGCCTTGATAATTCCCCAAACTATCATAAAATGTTGCCGTAAAGCTTTTTACTAATTGTGTAGAATCCTTAAAACCCATAATGGTTGTAGAATCAACAGTAACAGGACTTTTGGCCAAATCATTTTTTTTGCAGGAAAAAAGTGAAAAAAGTAAACAAATAATTATTAAAGGGAGGAAATTAAATTTCATAGGTTTCATTTTTTAAGGTTAAAGAGTTGTTGCAAGAAAAATTGGCATTTCAAAGAAATGATTTTTTATTAATAATAGGTTAGAATAATATCTGTATAATAATAGGGGTCACCATCATTATAAGTATACATTCTATATTTAACCAATCGCCCATGACTATCATATTGAGGGTGGGGATTGAAAGTTAGATAAGAGCCGCTATACGTTTGATAAACTTTTGTGCTCAGCGAGGGGGATTTTGTAAACTGGTAGAATTTAAAATTTTGATTTCCATTGAAACCCGGCCCCACAGAATTATTTGCAAGCAAATCTATTGGCAGGTTTGCGATACCATTAAATAATAACCGGTTGAAATTGGAAAATTGATTTCCTATTGTGTCTCGTGAACTAAATTCAAATTCGTTATAGGTGATACTATTGCTGAGGCTTCCCAGTAACTCGTTTCTAATTACTTTGGTAACATTCCCGGTAGCATCATAGATAACGGAATCCATGTAGCCAAAATGAAAATCGGGTAGGGTTAATGCACTTGATGAGATCAGCTTTCCACCGGCATCAAAAGAGCAGGTGTTAAGGGTACTATCATGTACAAAATTACTTTGCGAACTGTTATAACTTAAAGTGTAGCCACCTGATGGATTAATGGTTTTATTAAGAGAAATGCTATCTATAATATTTTTATAATAGTCCTTCGTTGTTCTGCTGCTGATAATATTCTGTGCATCGTATGTGTAATTAATGGTAGTTAATATTGTGCCACCTTGATAAATCGAAAGCGGCCTGGTATTATAGAAGTCTTCCTCGAAGAGCCTGCCACTGTTGTCATATCTGAAAGCTAAAACAGTATATCTAAGGTCTGGGAATGTTGAAAATTTAGTTAATAAAGACATGATTCTATTGTTGATATCATAAAAAAAATAGAATGTACCACTGGAATCAACAAAATTTCCCAGGTTGTCATAGTGGTTTTCCGAAAAACTTTTTATCATCTGTGCAGAATCCATAAAGGGTATAGCAGCAATACTTGTAGAATCCACTATAATGGTGCTTTGGGCAGTATCGTTTTTTTTACACGATGCGATACTAAATATCGATACAACAAAAACGAAAATCGTGAATTTCAATGATCGCATGATAAATGGTTTTTGGTAGCTATTCATAATATGCTACCTGCAACATCCTGGCTTGCGTCCTAATTTTGTAGTAAAAGAGTCAAACGTCAACTTGCTGGTAAAGTAATTTTATATGCAAAGATTACTAATATATTTTACTAATCTTAAGATTTTTTTCAGCAACATTGTGTCAACGCCCATTCAATTCTTTTGCAAATGTTTAATGCTAGAAGCAAGTAAAGTAAGTTCTAACTATTCCTTCAACTGGCGCCGAGCTCCCGACCGGTGACTTCCAGTTACTAAACCTCTGACAAGCGAAAAAGTAGAAAACCTCTTTTCCCACCTGCGCAGTTCTTTCCACCCGTGTAGCATCATTGCAAGGCACATTTCAAAATTATAAAGTAATCAATAATCGTCATGGTGCCGTGGCAAT
>CAVRFP010000009.1:0-11423 GCA_963720405.1 uncultured Chitinophagaceae bacterium | reverse complement strand
CAAACTCAGCTTTAAAAGCTGCTGCCACTCTTTCCGTAGCCTGGGGATCATTTTCTGTGAGCGGATAAGAATCCAGGTCTGTATATTTCGGTTTCTTTGGAGCGTTGGAAGCCTCAGATTCTGCATTGCAGATGCGTTTCACAGCGGAAAGAATGTGATCCTTTACCCCATCATTAAAGGTGCGGATGTTTAATTTTAATGTTGCATCCTCCGGAATGATATTCTCTTTGGTGCCTGCCTGCAGGGCGCCAATAGTCAACACCGCAGTCTCCGTAGGCGCTATCTCTCTGGAAACGATGGTTTGCAGCCGCATCGCGGTAGCAGCCGCCATAATAACCGGATCTATGGATGTTTGCGGATAGGAGCCATGCGCTCCCTTGCCAAAAAGCTGTACCTGGATACTGTTGCCTGCAGAAAGTATAGCGCCACTGCGATAGCCAACCGTTCCAGACTCGCCTACCATCACGTGCTGGCCAAGAATAACATCGGGCTTGGGAAAACGGGTCATCATACCGGCATCAATCATGCTTTGCGCGCCGCGGCCCACTTCTTCCCCCGGCTGAAAAACGGCCATTAAAGTTCCCTTCCATTGGTCTTTATGTTCTGAAAACAATCTGGCCGTGCCCATTAACCAGGTTACATGTATATCATGCCCGCAAACATGAGACACGCCTACTTCCCTGCCTTCATCATCTTTCGCTTTTACCGTGCTGGCATATGGCAGCCCGGTAGCCTCCGTTACGGGTAGTGCATCCATATCCGCACGAAGCATCACCACAGGGCCTTCACCATTTTTCATCAGGCCGACGACCCCTGTGGGGCCGACTTTCGTGGTAACCTCATATTGGTATTTGGTTAAATAATCTGCTGCAATTTTGGAAGTGCGCTCTTCATGCATAGACAATTCCGGGTTGCGGTGAATGTCTTTATAGATTTCTTCCAATTCGGGTAGCAGCTTATCAATGAAGCCGTCCATATTCTTCATGAATGATTTGATTTTAGTGGTATCCATTGTCTTTGTATTTATTTATATGAAAGTTATTATTTCGAATTATTTATTGTCGGTTTAGGAGATGATTTCGGAACAGTTAGCAATATGGCTATGATGGCTACAACAACCATAAAAACATTAAAAAGTAATGCCAAGCCTGCTGCGTATCTAACCTCTGCATTATCGGTTCTTCCCATGAAAATATCCGCCATCGGTGGGTTTCCTTTCATTTTACCCAACCCGTAATAGATAGCAGCAGAAATGGCAACGCCCAGCGCAGCACCAAGCGATGATGCCATCTTATAGATTCCCGATGCCGACCCGGCTTTATCTCCGGGAACATTACTAACAGCAGCATCGGTAGAGGGTGTTGCGTAAAAGCCAAGTCCTATCCCATACAAGGTGAAGGCTACAAAAGCAACAATAAGATACTCTTTAGCTAAAAGAAATGTAAAGCTGGTGAGAAGAATACCCACGCCCGTTATAAGACAACCCATTACCATCGGTTTTCTTGGCCCCATTTTTTGAAGTAATTTTTCTCCTACCCGGATGGTACTGAGTATAGCTACTAAATAACCAACTGTAATTAACCCCGACTGCAGAGAAGATAATCCTGCCTCAGATTGCACAAGTGCCAGTGCAACAAGCAACGTGCCGGCAGCGCCATTGAGCAAGAAGTTGGATAAAGTGGCTCCTGAAAAAGTTTTATTTTTAAAAAGTGATAAATCAACAAAGCTGTTTTTGCGCTTATTTTCTATCCGGAAGAAAATAATAGTGGCTACAATAAAAATGGCCCAACCAATCAATATCGCAGGGCTTAACCAACCAAGTGCAGAACCCTGGCCGATTACAATATTTAATGACAATAGGGCGATAATAAAAGAGGCAAGTCCGCCCCAATCGAAGGATTTTTCAGCGGTAGCAGTGGATTTACTTTCCGGTGTTCCCCGGATTAATAAATAACTTACGATTGAGACAAGAATGCAGATAATAAAAATCCAGCGCCAACCAATCGAGGAGGCAATTAATCCACCAAATAGTGCGCTGAAACCGGAACCACCCCATGAGCCAATAGACCAAAAACTTATAGCTCTCTGACGTGCTTTACCCTCATAATAAGCTTGCACCAAAGCCAAAGTAGCGGGCATAATACAGGCCGCTGAAAGTCCCTGCAAAATTCGACCAGCCATTAGAAACACAGCAGTACCGGATGGAGAAATAGCAATGAGCAATGAACCAATGGCACTAAACAGCAAACCAATGTAGGTGATTTTCACCCTGCCCACCCGATCAGCCAATCCTCCTGCGACTACGATAAAAAGACCCGAAAATAAAGCAGTAATAGTAACCGCTATATTGTTCAGGCCATGGCTGATTTTTAAATCTGCCCCCATTACCGGCGCGATATTTAATGTTGTTTGGGCAAAAAGCCAGAAGGTGATGACGGCTAAAACAATCCCAATAATAAGTTTATTGGTTCCCTGATAATTTGATGTGACAGTATTTGTTTGATTAGAGGAAATCATGCTTATTATTTTTATGATTGACTTTCCTTTGAGTTTTTTAAAGAATTCAATTTTTTTTAGAAAACTCCTAAATACGTATTTACACCAATTCCAAGCCAGGGTTTATTTTGATAGCCCCAATCTTTCGCATCGTTTCCAAAATTGTGGTCAATTCCCAACGACAGAACAATACCGAAATTGTTTCTTGTTAGTGCCACATTCAGCCCGTAAGTAAACGCTGAATTGGTTCTGTCCGCAACCCAATTGTCCGGATTTACCACCGTACTTTTCTCTAACCTCACTTCTGTTATCCCGGCAAACGGCCCAATTATCAATCCGTAATTTATAATTGTTCCCATGTTTACCTTCGAGTAACCAACGTATTTGCCGTAAGTAACGTTAATGCCTATTTGAGAAGAAACAGCGGAAGGAAAACTCTCTGTTTTCGGTCTGAAATGGAATGGTGTTGTTCCGAAACCGAATATCCAACCGCTGAAAGGCACTTTTATATACCTTACCGGATTACCAACTTTCTTTCGTGATAAATCAATTTCAAACCGGCCCAGTTCCGTATTTTTTGAAATGCAATGAGGATTGTCGGCATAATCATCGTCGGTTATTGGCCAAAAATCAACAACGGGTACGCCCTGGTTAATCCGAACAATACCGTAAAGTTTGTCAGAACAGATGGAAACCGGTTGCACATTATTCTCCTTGTCTTTGTAGATTAAAGGCAAATAACCGCTTTCGATAGCTGATTTTTTGATGATATGGTGAATTTTAAATCGCCCCTGACCAAATGCAACGGCAGAAGCACCTAACGCTAAAATCAGTATAAAAGCTTTTATCATTTACATCTACTCTTTTTTGTATAAAACGCCACAAGCAATTTTTGCGCCTTCTATTTTTTTCCTGCCAATTTTCAATCATATAAAATTGACAGCAAACAAACAATTAAAGCCGATTTTTAATCTCTCATATCCGGTTCTGTTTAGCATTACTAAACCAATGTAGTTTCCACAGTAATAGCATGTGTGAGTATTTTATGAACAGGACATGCATTGGCTACATTCAAAAGCGTGTGGCGCTGAGCTTCATCCAGGTTGCCTTCCAATTGTAGTTTCCTGTTAAAAATTGTTTCACCTTCCTCTTCCACCAATTCAACTTCAACATGCACATTTTTTGCATCCCAATTTTTACGATTACAAAAAATCCGCACTGTGGCGATAGTGCATGCAGCCAAAGCAGACGCCAGCAATTCTTTTGGCGAGAAGCCTTTATCCTCGCCGCCTTTTTCTTTGGGTTCATCTGCAATTACCATATTACCCGTAGGCGAGTGTATTTCCACCATATAATTTTCTTTGCCGTTATCGGCGGTAACTTTTGCCATAGTTATGATTTGATTGTTGATCGTTGCAAATCCTATTTATTATGGAATACCTGATAGTTTATTTATTCAAAATCTACTGAGCCAGATAACCGCCATCGACATTATAATAAGCGCCGGTAACAAAAGATGCCTTTTCTGAATTCAACCACAAAGCCAGTTCCGCTACTTCGTTTGAATCGCCTAATCTTCCCATTGGATGCAGTCCTATCAATGCTTTCATGGCAGCATCATCCAAACTATTGGTAAGCAGCGGTGTTAAAATATAACCCGGTCCTATGGAATTAATGCGAATTTTCTTATCGGCATATTCCAGTGCTGCCGCTTCTGTAAGGCCAATTACGCCGTGCTTGGCGGCTACGTAAGCAGGCGAACCTTTTGCGCCCACTTTCCCCAGGATGGAAGCCACGTTTACAATGCTGCAGCCGCCGGATTGCAGCATGGCCGGAATCTGATAACGCATTCCATAGAACACACCTGATAAATTGATGGCAATCACTTTATCCCAGCCATCGATTGGATATTCGCCGGTGGCTGCTAAAGGGCCGCCAATCCCCGCATTATTTACCGCAATATGCAATCCGCCAAATTGCTTTACAGCCTGTTCCACCAAACTTTTATTGTCATCAGCTTTTGAACTATCCGCTTTCACAAAGATGGCTTCGCCCGAACTTGATTTTATTTCCGAAACCGTTTCATTGCCCCCTTTTTCACTGATGTCCGATACCACCACTTTTGCACCTTCCTTTGCGTAAAGCAATGAGATGGCTTTGCCGATACCAGAGCCTGCCCCGGTAACGATGGCTACTTTGTTTTCTAACGATTTTCATAATTCGTTTGTTTAATTATTAATTAATACATTTTTATTTATTGAGACGGTGCCTTCCGGACTAATTGTTTGTTGTGCGATAGCCGGTATAAATAATAAGAATACGCTTGAGATTTTATTTCTTCATGGAATGCCTATTTTGAGTATTGTAAATTGTTCTTATCTGGGTTAAACAAACCTGTTATTAATTTCAATTTTCTACATTTTCGCTTTTCTCAAACCCCTTTCAGACATCTTATATATCATTTCCTGAAAGTACTTATTATAAAACATCAACAACAGAATGCTGTAATAGTTTTACTTAATAATGACGCCTTAGCTTGATGCGGTAACCTGTTAGCCAAATGCATAGTTAACTTAACCTCTTTTTTATAGCGGCACACTTCATCATTAAGCTTTGGATTGTGGGTCAAGAACGATTTTTATGTAGCCGTCTTTTCGTTCATCAAATTTTCGAAAGGCGGCTGGCGCAGCATCAAATCCGATGCGGTGCGAAACAATAATACCAGGCTTAGCTTGTCCTGCTATGATCAGATCGCGCAGATGACGGTTGTATCGCAAATCATGATCACGCCCCATTTTGACGGCAATATCTTTTTTGAACAAATCAGCCCATGGTACCACAATTTCACCCTTTCTTGCCAGTTCGTTCGCGGGTGTTGGATCATTGGCAACAAATACTCCAACGATTCCAAGGCGGCCTGTGGCATTGATAATCTTGCCAAGTGCACCGATGACAATGTTCGGGTTTTCAATGATATTTTTCTTTGTCCAATCGTGTGCCTGAAAACCAATCGCATCAATACCGCAGTCCACTCCGTTCATTGCTTCTTCACCACGGTAAGTTGAATTTGCGCCTTTGCGCCTTTTGGATTGTTCCGCTTTGATTTGTTCAACCGGATCTCCCTTTGTAAAATCAATTGGAACGGCTCCGATTTCACCAGCTTTCTGAAGTCGCTCAGGAACATAATCAACTACATATACAACGCTTGCACCCCGAAACCGTAGTGCAGAATAGGCCGCGAGAAGCCCGATTGCTCCTGCGCCAAAAATTGCCACCGAATTTCCTGCCGACACTTCCGCCAGCTCGGTTGCATGCCAACCTGTTGGGAAAGCATCGGCGAGCAATACAAAATCGTTTTCCCAATCATCACCTGCTTCGCCAGGAAGTTTCAAACAATTCGCATCAGCGAAAGGTATGCGGGCATATTCCGCCTGCGTTCCCATGTAACCTCCCATTCCGGGGTAGCCATAAGCACCGCCGGTGGTGCCGGGGTTCACCGTTAAACAAGCATCGGTAAAGCCGCGGACGCAGTTGAGACAAAAGCCGCAGCAGATATGCGTTGGTACGGTTACCCGGTCGCCTACTTTGACGTTCACTACTGCCGCGCCGACCTCTTCTACAATGCCAAGCGGTTCGTGCCCAATTACATTTCCTGAAAAATTGCCCATGCGTCCTTCGTAAATATGCAGGTCCGTGCCGCAGATGGCGGTGGAAGTCAGTCGTAATAACACATCTGTCTGTGCTTCCATCTGAGGGGCATCAACCGTTTTTACCACTACTTCCCGGTTACCGTTTAATACAATTGCTCTCATTTTTTTATTTTTTTTTACTTGCCCGCCAGTCGTTTGTTGATGGGCTTGTGCCGAAGTACCGTTAGTTAAAACCATATTTGCCGTCAATACACCGACACCAATAGTGGAAACGTTTCCTAAAAAGCTGCGCCTGGATTGGCGTTGCTGATTGTCTTCGTTAATTGTGTCCATTTAAGTCATTTTTTATTGTTTGAAAAATTCTCCGTCTGCCTTTATCATTACATCGGCACGGATAAAGAAGGAATGAGAATTTTTATGAGTTATGCTGTATATAAGCATGTGTATAAATCTCAATCAAATTTCCAAAGGGGTCTTCCATGTAAGCCATTTTATATGGTTTTATTCCTGTGGGGTCTATGGGTATTATTTCTGTTTTTTGTTTTCCGCCAAAATGAATGATTCGTTCAATTCTATCTCCAATATTAGGGTCCTGAATGCAAAAGTGATGGATGCTGGTAACAAAAGGATTGTTTTGAGAACGTTCAAAGTGATTGTTTTTAAACTCAAACATTTCAAAACCAATTCCATCTGCTGAAACCAAATGTGCAAAAGAAAAGGCGCCCCAACCTGAGCCGTAAATTTTTCGACTTATTTCATCTAGCGTGCTGGTTCCGTTTTCTTCAACGTGAATAGGGCCTGATATATGATACCAACCCATTGCAGACGTAAAAAACTCAATAGCTTTGTTTAAGTCAGGTACGGTGATGCCTACATGCGAAAAACAAACAGGATAAGAGGTATGTGTAATCATTTTTTTTAAAATTTAATTATTTCATTGTGTGCAGAATTAGGCCGATGTGCGTATAATAATTTAATGCTCCAAAAAGCAAGAGAACCCATCCGGTTATTTTTAACCCCGCATAAAGTAGTTTGTTTACGATGCTTATCTGATAATTGTCTTTTTCGGCTGCTGCAAAAAAGGTCGGCGCAAATAAGCTGCAAATGCCAATACCAAGAAATACTAACGAAAGACTCCAAGCCTCTAACCATGGCCATTTTGCAAAATATCCCGAAATTGGTTCTTCCGGCGGGGCTGCAAAAAACTGGAAATCAACACCTGCAAAAAATATTGCAGTGAGCATAAGCCCTAATGCGTAGAACAAAACACGAAATGATGTAAAATGCAAACTTATTTCTTTAAGTGGCGTTTCCATTTTAGTAAGTATCTCCTTATTTTTCCATAAATAAAATGAAACGAACAGTAGCACTACACCAAATGCCAAACTTGGTTCGCCAAAAATGATATTATCATATGGAAAATCTGTTCCAAGTGGCCAGGTAAGTGTCATGTGTAATCCGGTTAAAGCCAGGATGGTTCCCAATACTCCAAAATTGATACTCCACCCCTGGAATTTTAATTGCTTTTTTAATGCGAGGTCTTTACCAAAGTTGGCAATGGTAATTAATGCAACTCCGGAAATAAGCGACATTATGGTATTGTAAGTGGGTAAATGTGCCCAATCAATAATTAATCTTGCTTGTTCCATATAATATCTATGTTTAAAGATTGATTGTGAACCATTTTTTTTAGATAATCAAATTGTTTTAAAGCCATAAACAGTATCATAATAATTTTTTATGATTAACTAATACATTCTATTTATTTCCGAAAGTGAAAAAGGAAGGATTCAATTACCTGGGTGCAGCTAATAACTTTCCTTTCTTTTTATTTTACTGCTTAAAAAATTCTCCATCTGCCTTTATCATTACATCGGTACTGATATCAAATGGATCTGGCGCGCCAACATTAAAATCAGAACGGTTTATAATTCCTGTTACCTGGAAGCCGGCTTTGTATTTTTTGTAAGTGGAATCGTACAGGGTTCCGCGGTACCACATATTCATAGTAACCGGTTTGGTAACTCCATGAATGGTAAGATCGCCGGTAATTTTAAACCTGTCTTTCATACCTGTGGTTTTAGTAATAGAAGTTGACTTAAAAGTCATAGTTGGATATTTAGCCACTTCAAAAAAGTGCTGGCTTCTCAAATCATCATCCCGCATTTTCACTTCGGTATTTATAGAGGCCACATCTGCTGAAAGTGTAAACATGGCGTCGCTGAAATCAGGTTTAGACGTTGTAATAGTTGCATCAAATTTTTGAAATAGCCCGAAAATATCTGAAAAGCCTCTGTGCACCACCGTGAAGGTTAATTTAGAATGCATGGGATCATCTTTCCAGGTGGATGTTTGTGCAAATAAAAAATTTGCTGAAAAAAGAATTAGCAAAACAGAAAATAACTTTTTCATGGTGTTGATATAAGAATAATGAGTGAAGTGAATAATATGAAAATCTATATTTTGAATTGTTTCAGCCAACGCAATCATTTGGTAACTGTTTGCCTAAACCAATTTTTTATCGTTGGATTTTATTTACCAATCCCCATCTGGCTCATGTACGTTTGGTTATCCCAGTATAATGATTCTTCAAACATTACCCCATTTTTCCAATGGCCTATAGTACACATCGGTAACTTAAAAGATTTGCCGGTTGGCTGAATGAAATTTTCCATCACCGACAGGCATGGGCTTGGTAAAGGTTCCTTCCATAAAACTTGTAACGCAGGTCCATTCGCCGGTGCTGTTTCCAAAGCGAATCGGATGCACTTTTATCCGGGTGTCGGGTGCATATACAAACATGCCCTTCATGTCTTCAATATGCCTTTCAAGGCCATGGGTTTGATGTCCGTCGGGCCAGGTTACCACCACATCATCTGAATGGTTTTCGTGGAAACGAACCCAGTCCTGCTGGGTGAATATTACAAAGTCTAACGTGTCAAATTTCGCCAGATTTTTTTCCAACTCCGCATTTCCCGCGGCTATAGTATCCAAATGGTTTTGCAGAGAATCAATCTGAGACTGCATTTCGCTTGTATTACCATTGTCCGGTAAATCCAATTTTACATTTTTCATTTTAAATTTTTTTAGTTGTTATTATAAATAATTGAGTAAGGGAAAAAATGTTGATAATAACTCTATTCCCGCTATTACATTTTTACATCTTATCCAATAAAAACAGACAGCAAACAAAGCAATTAATGAGAATTTTTATTTTCAATGATTCAACTGTTTTTGCAATTCATATCCTATTCAAAGCCCATAAATAAGCACTTCACTTTTCTTTGGCGCACCGGGCCATACAGGTGCTTTCATGCCGGCAACAACGGCGATGTATTGTTTTCCATTTACTGAGTAAGACACGACACCGCCACCGATTGGCAAGCCTGTTGAATTTTGCCAAAGTATTTTTCCGTTCTGAGCATTGAATGCATAAAATATTCCTTTTTCATCCGCTGTAAAAACCAATCCGCCTGCGGTAGGTGTAACACCTGCAATGATGGGTGAAGAAGCATTAAATTTCCATTTAACAGATCCATCTTTTGCATTAAATGCAGTAAGCCATCCCTTAGCCATCGATGGCGGATCGAAATTGTAGCGGCCACCAAGCCAATTGGCACCGTTAGGTGGTATCATTCTCGCTGAATCCAGTGGAAGCAGAATTCCGGAAGCGCCCCAATCATCTGTGCCAACATAAATCAAATCGTAATCCGGGCTATAGGCCGGGCCATTCCATTCCGAACCGCCTAGCACGCCGGGTTTGAAATAAGTATGCGTTTCGCGGTTAAGAGGAATATCAGGATTTATACGGGTTGTGGTGGGTACTGAATATAAATATTGAAGTGTTAGTGAAATGTCTTCCTTTGGACCGCGCATCACGGCGCTTCTGTCCATTACTGTTAGTAATCCATCCTTATTGGCAGAAGCAACAATTTTTCTACCTGATTTGGTAGTGATCAAAACAGGCGCTGCATCTACATCCCAATCGTGCAGATCTCTTCTCACTACCTGGTAATAACCAAGCATATTCCCGTTTTTGGTATCGAGCGCAATGACGCAATTGGTAAAGAGATTATCACCTTGGCGAAGCTGGATATCAAAGTCTGGCGCAGGATTACCAGCAGGAACATATAAAATTCCATTACCAGGATCCAATGAAAAATTAGTCCAGAACGCGCCACCTGAAACCGGAATTCCTTTGGATGTGGAAGGCCAGGATTGATGTGCAAATCCTGAATCGGGAACCACATCGAATTTCCATATCACATGCCCATCGTTTGCATCAAGCGCATAAACATGGCCGGTAATGCCAACATTGTCACCGCCTGCATTACCGATAAAAACCATTCCATTCCACGCTATTGGCGCCATGGGCGTAGTGATGCCAGGGCCGGCTACGTCCAGTTTTACATCCCAAAGTTGTTTGCCATCTGTAGCATTCAATGCATACACATGCGCGTCGCCTGAACCTCTAAATAATTTATTTTCATAAAACGCAACGCCACGGTTTACCCTGAGCTGGCTTTGTTCCTTAAGAGGGCGCGCCGATTTCCATTTTAGTTTTCCGGTCGCGGCATTAATAGCATACGTTATGGTATCGGTAGTAAAATACATCATCCCATCGACAACAACAGGGCCGGTTTGCAGACTGCTGATATCTTTTCCAAAATCAAAAGTATGAAGCAGGTGAAGTTGCTTAATATTCGTTGTGTTGATTTGTTTCAATGGCGAATAACGATCACCCTCATAGGTGCGGTTATAAGTAAGCCAGTTGCCGCCAGTATTATTGGACTGCGCCATTGCGGGCACCAAAATAAAGACGCTGCAGATAAGTGATAATGAGTTTCGCAGAACGAAAAAGGTTTGATTTTTTTGCATGATATTCGAAATTTAATTGGTTACAAATTGTTCTTACCTGGTCAAACAAACCTGTTATTATATTTCAAATTTCTACATTTTCGCTTTTTAAGATTCCTCTCAAGAATCTCATAATATCATTACATGAAAGTACTTATTATAAACATCAACAACAGAATGCTGTAATAGTTTTACTTAATAATGACACCTTATTTCGATAGAAGTAATGCATTTGCTTTTCATCTTTTTTTTTATAAATTGATTCATTATTGGTGAAGAATTTTCCATCCCGCCAGCCAGTTGTAATTGTATTTTAAACCAAGTTGCATCAGCAGTAATTGCATGTTCTCTAATGTTCTGCTTACAGAAAGACCACCAGCAATAATTGGATTAAATCCTGCGGTTTTTATCATTTCAGAC
>CAVRFP010000008.1:0-166637 GCA_963720405.1 uncultured Chitinophagaceae bacterium | reverse complement strand
TAAAAAATTCTCCATCTGCCTTTATCATTACATCGGTACTGATATCAAATGGATCTGGCGCACCAACGTTAAAATCAGAACGGTTTATAATTCCTGTTACCTGGAAGCCGGCTTTGTATTTTTTGTAAGTGGAATCGTACAGGGTTCCGCGATACCACATATTCATAGTAACTGGTTTGGTAACGCCATGAATGGTGAGATCGCCGGTAATTTTAAACCGGTCTTTTATACCTGTGGTTTTAGTGATAGAAGTTGACTTAAAAGTCATAGTTGGATATTTAGCCACTTCAAAAAAGTGCTGGCTTCTCAAATCATCGTCCCGCATTTTCACTTCGGTATTTACAGAGGCCACATCTGCTGAAAGTGTAAAGATCGCGTCGCTGAAATCAGGTTTAGACGTTGTAATAGTTGCATCAAATTTTTGAAATAGTCCAAAAATATCTGAAAAGCCTCTGTGCACCACCGTGAAGGTTAATTTAGAATGCATGGGATCATCTTTCCAGGTGGATGTTTGCGCAAATAAAAAATTTGCTGAACAAAGAATTAGCAAAACAGAAAATAACTTTTTCATGGTGTTGAAAGAATAAAGAGTGAAGGGAATAATATGAAAATCTATATTTTGAGTTGTTTTGGGCAATGCCACTCTTAAAGTAACGATCTGCCCAAAACAACTTTTTATCGTTGGATTTTATTTACCAATCCCCATCTGGCTCATGTACGTTTGGTTATCCCAGTATAATGATTCTTCAAACATTACCCCATTTTTCCAATGGCCTATAGTACACATCGGCAACTTAAAAGATTTGCCGGTTGGCTGAATGAATTTTCCATCACCGACAGGCATGGGCTTGGTAAAAGTTCCTTCCATAAAACTTGTAACGCAGGTCCATTCGCCGGTGCTGTTTCCAAAGCGGATCGGATGCACTTTTATCCGGGTGTCGGGTGCATATACAAACATGCCCTTCATGTCTTCAATATGCCTTTCAAGGCCATGGGTTTGATGTCCGTCGGGCCAGGTTACCACCACATCATCTGAATGGTTTTCGTGGAAACGAACCCAATCCTGCTGGGTGAATATTACAAAGTCTAACGTGTCAAATTTCGCCAGATTTTTTTCCAGCTCCGCATTTCCCGCGGCTATAGTATCCAAATGGTTTTGCAGAGAATCAATCTGAGACTGCATTTCGCTTGTATTACCATTGTCCGGTAAATCTAATTTTACATTTTTCATTTTAAATTTTTTTAGTTGTTATTATAAATAATTGAGTAAGGGAAAAAATGTTGATAATAACTCCATTCCCGCTATTACATGATTTACATCTTATCCAATAAAAAACAGACAGCAAACAAACAATTAATGAGAATTTTTATTTTCAATGATTCCACTGTTTTTTAATTCATATCCTATTTCAAAGCCCATAAATAAGCACTTCACTTTTCTTTGGCGCACCAGGCCATACGGGTGCTTTCATTCCGGCAACAACGGCGATGTATTGTTTTCCATTTACTGAATAAGACACGACACCGCCACCGATTGGCAAACCTGTTGAGTTTTGCCAAAGTATTTTTCCGTTCTGAGCATTGAATGCATAAAATATTCCTTTTTCATCCGCTGTAAAAACCAATCCGCCTGCAGTAGGTGTAACACCTGCAATGATGGGTGAAGAAGCACTAAATTTCCATTTAACAGATCCATCTTTTGCATCAAATGCAGTAAGCCAGCCCTTAGCCATCGATGGCGGATCGAAATTGTAACGGCCACCAAGCCAATTGGCACCGTTAGGTGGTATCATTCGCGCTGAATCCAGTGGAAGCAGAATTCCGGAAGCGCCCCAATCATCTGTGCCAACATAAATCAAATCGTAATCCGGGCTATAGGCCGGGCCATTCCATTCCGAACCGCCTAGCACGCCGGGTTTGAAATAAGTATGCGTTTCGCGGTTAAGAGGAATATCAGGATTTATACGGGTTGTGGTGGGTACTGAATATAAATATTGAAGTGTTAGTGAAATGTCTTCCTTTGCACCGGGCTTCACTGCGCTTCTATCCATCACGGTAAGTAAACCATCCTTATTGGCAGAAGCAACAATTTTTCTACCTGATTTGGTAGTGATCAAAACAGGCGCTGCATCTACATCCCAATCGTGCAGGTCTCTTCTCACTACCTGGTAATAACCAAGCATATTCCCGTTTTTGGTATCGAGCGCAATGACGCAATTGGTAAAGAGATTATCACCTTGGCGAAGCTGGATATCAAAGTCTGGCGCAGGATTACCAGCCGGAACATATAAAATTCCATTACCAGGATCCAATGAAAAACTAGTCCAGAACGCGCCGCCTGAAACCGGAATTCCTTTGGATGCGGAAGGCCAGGATTGATGTGCAAATCCTGAATCGGGAACCACATTGAATTTCCATATCACATGCCCGTCGTTTGCATCAAGCGCATAAACATGGCCGGTAATGCCCACATTGTCGCCGCCTGCATTACCGATAAAAACCATTCCATTCCACGCTATTGGCGCCATGGGCGTAGTGATGCCAGGGCCGGCTACGTCCAGTTTTACATCCCAAAGTTGTTTGCCATTTGCAGCATTCAATGCATAAACATGCGCGTCGCCTGAACCTCTGAATAATTTATTTTCATAAAATGCAACGCCACGGTTTACCCTGAGCTGGCTTTGTTCTTTCAGGGGACGCGCCGATTTCCATTTTAGTTTTCCGGTCGCGGCATTAATAGCATACGTTATGGTATCGGTAGTAAAATACATCATCCCATCCACTACAACAGGGCCGGTTTGCAAACTGCTGATATCTTTTCCAAAATCAAAAGTATGAAGCAGGTGAAGTTGCTTAATATTCGTTGTGTTGATTTGTTTCAATGGCGAATAACGATCACCTTCATAGGTGCGGTTATATGATAACCAGTTTGAGGAAGAACTGTCTGTTTGTGCGACAACCGGTATTATAAAGAAGATACAACAGGCAACCGGTAATACCTTTAGCACAAGAGATAAGATTTGATTTTTTTTCATGGTAATACTATTTTAAGTGTTGCAAATGGTTCTTACCTGGGTCAAACAAACCTGTTACTTTATTTCAATTTTCTACATTTTGGCTTTTCTCAAATCCCTTTCAGCATCTTATATATCATTCCCTGAAAGTACTTATTATAAACATCAACAACAGAATGATGTAATAGTTTTTACTTAATAATGACACCTTATTTCGATAGAAGTAATGCATTTGGTTTTCATCTTTTTTTTTATAAATTGATTCATTTACTGGTGAAGAATTTTCCATCCGGCCAGCCAGTTGTAATTGTATTTTAAACCAAGTTGCATGAGCAGTAATTGCATGTTCTCTAATGTTCGGCTTACTGAAAGACCACCTGCAAAAATTGGATTAAATCCTGCGGTTTTTATCATTTCGGAAACCGTTTTTACTGATGGTTCATCATCGCCTGCAATAAAAGAATCCACTTGCTTTCCATCAATTACAGGATGAGTAAAATCGGCAGCGAACGTAGTATTGAAGGCTTTAACGACTTTCGATTGGGGAAGTAATTTTTGCAATTCTTCCGCTGCGCTTGTACCCGGTTGGGTTACTAATCCGCTCAGATCTTTATTGATGGGATTCGTAATGCTGATAACAATTTTTCCTTCAGCCAGGTCTTTAATTTCAGTAACAATTTCTGCTTCGGCAGCATATGGAACAGCCAGAATAAAAATATCCGCTTTCCAGCGCGCGTCTATCAGCGTTTGTATGACTTCTGCTTCGGCATCCGAAAATTCTTTTACAATATCCGACTGAAGCTGTTGAAGTTTACCGGCCTCATTCGACATCAGTAACAAACGGTAAGGGCCTTTGGCAATACTTTTGGTAATGGCAGACCCCATGCTTCCGCTGGCGCCAAAAACCGCAACGGTTTGTTTTGTTTCCATGTTATTTGTTTTAATGAAAATAAAGGCTCAAACCTTATGCCTTAATCATGGCCTTTTGGCTGTTAGGATTTTCGTCATGTTGGCCTAATTGACTGTTATTCCCAATGACAGTAAAGCACCAGGATTCCTTCATTCGAATAAGATTCGATTATCATCATTTACTAAACCAACTTTTTTACTTTTCTTAATCTGAGCGACAAGAATATCTGAAAAATGCCCATAATAATAAATGCCATTCCTGTATAAAAAATAATAGTAAACCCTGCAAATAGAGGATTCCATATTAATATGAAAGAAAATAACAATCCCAGAATGCCAATGAACAGTAGATATCCCCAATCACCAACCTTTAGTTTTTTTAAGTCAATTGCTTTTCCAATTGCCATAACTGAACGGAAGAGAATACCAAAGCCGACGTAGAATGCCAGAAACATCATAGCGGTAAGTGGTAAAGCCATTAATAAAATACCTATGAGCAGATCAATAATACCGCCGACCAGCGACCAACCCCAATTATTCATTTCTTTGCGGTTGCTGATAGCATATACTATCTCCAATATTCCTGTTACAAAAAAAGAAACGGCAAATAATAAGGATAAAGTGGCATAGGATAACACCGGCGTACTGAAAACCCAAATCCCTACAATAATTAAAATGATTCCTAAGATTAAAATAAGGTACCATTGCCTGGCTGTTGGAAGCAAATTATTGTTTTCCATTTTTTATTCATTTAATAAATAACGAATTGCTAATAAAGTTTTCATGATATTGTTGTGAACCTTCAATGATACTTTTTATGAAAACGCGTTCTATTCATAAATTCTTTATTTTTCATTTCGCGTTTTTATTCCCTGCATCGCAAATGTGATGAAGCTAATACTTGTTGCTGGTAGTCCCACCGTTCCGGCTTTTATCGCGTTGCCTGTTATTGGTGGTAGTTCATCATTGGCGCCTAACTGCAATTCTTTTCCATTCAGCATCACTGTTTTTCCCTGCAATTCTTTAGAAGTTAAAGTATATTGTTCCGCGTCTGAAGGGATGTGAAGAGAAACGGAATCTTTATTGGTATTGATAACCAAAAGCGTGATGCCGCCAGGCTTTCCTTTTAAATTGTGTGCAAATAAATAAACCCCTGGCTTTCCGTCGCCTGCCTCATATACATTGGTGCCCATCAGTTTTGACCATAAAAAAGCTGCCCAATAATCAGGTTTCGGCAAATGCGTGTCCTGGTCAATAAGGCTGTATTCACTTGCTGCAAGCGTATTATGCATAATCACCTTTATATCTTTCTTAGCCAAAGAACCTAATTGATATAAATAGCGGAAACAGTCCAAATAAGTAGCAGAAAACGGGTCGCCGCCTGCTGCTGCCTCAGCTGTTTCAGTAATCCATATTGGTTTGCCGGGATTGTATTTATCCCTTAATCCTTTATAGTAATCAGCGACCGTATCTGTTCTGCGCAACCACGAATCAGATAATGCATTGTCAGCTTTTATTGAAAACGGCCCGCTTTGCATCATGCGCATGGAAGCCGCACCGTAATAATGATAAGTGAAAACATCAAACACGGGTTTGGGTTCTGCCGACATCATAGAGTCTGTAGAAAGTATTTTCATCCCGCCCATCGCAAAGGATACGCCGGGAATGCCTTCGCCAACAGAACCCGGGCCAAGCAGCAGCATGTTGGGTACCGCCTTTCGTGCCCATGCGGTATAAGCAGCTACATCTTTTGCAAAATTACTGCCGTTATAATTTTTATTCATTTCACCGCCCGCAGTTGGCATCGAAGGTTCGTTAAAAAGTTCTGCCGCAGCAATGTCTCCGCCAACGCTTTTGGTATAATCCGCAATTTTCTGTGCTTCTTTTGGCGTCCATACGCCCTGCGCATCCCGGACGCCATTGGATACCGCAAATGAAGTAACCAGTTTGGAATCGGTAGCCTTAATAAAATCCAATACGCCTTTCCATTCCTTTCGGGTCAATACATTCACAAAACCAGCCGGGGCTTTTGCCATTTTCGGTGCATCATTATCCTGAAAATAAATAGCATTGGCCCATGTGCCGCTTACCCGCACATAAGCAGGGGCAAGGCCTTTGGCTAATGTCATCAACTTTGTATCGGCGAGGTTAACGGGCGCCAGTTTCCTGTACATAGCTTCGTTCTTTTGAGAAACATCATAGGTTGCTGCTGTTTTTGACGAAGGCAAACTATCCATAAGATGATAGGGTTTCCAGAAATCGCCACCCACAACTTCTACCATTTCTACATTGTAAGATTGATAACGCTCATCCACGGTGCCAATTTGTTTCATTTGGGATGGATTAATTTGAATGGCGGTACTATCGGAATTATTGGATGAAGTATTTGCAGTATTGCAGGAAGCCAAACTCAGGACGATTGGAATACTCATAAAAGCCATTTTATATATTTTCATGATAAAATATTTTAAATGAATTCGATCAATTCCGATGCCGCACTTATCGACATTCATTTCCTGATTTATCATTTTTTTCAAACAATAAGATCTGCAGCAAACCAACAATTAATGGCTTTTTTTTATTTTTAATTGATTCCCCTCTTTTGACTTTAGGTTGATAATTGTTCGTTTATCAATGAAGAAAAATATTTAATTACAACAATGGCGATATAAGCCTGGCGGCCTGTTCGGTCAGCAGTTTATACCACGGGCGGGCGTTCCATGCGGTGACATCAATTATTTCCGCATCTTTTAAATCGTCAAAGAAAATATTTCTGAGTTGGCTGGCTATGTCTGTATCGTACACAATGGCATTTACTTCAAAATTCAGATCAAAACTTCTTTGATCCATATTAGCAGTGCCAATGATAGCAATGCTTCCATCGGTCACCATCGTTTTAGCATGAACAAATCCTTTTTTATATTGATAAATTTCCACGCCCGCATTTAGTAAATCATCATAGTACGAACGGGCTGCCAGGTTTACAAGCCACGAATCTGAAATGCCGGGCACTAAAAGCTTTACAGAAATACCACTCAGCGCCGCAATGATTAAAGCATCGATCAAACTATCGCCAGGAATAAAGTAAGGCGTTGTAATTAATATTTCTTTTGTCGCCAGGTTGATGGCCTGCAACAAAGAAAACATAATAGTGGGTGTATCAGAATCAGGCCCGCTGGCTGCTATTTGCACCACTTTATTGCCGTTAACCGGAAAATATTTTTCACGCGGAAAATATTTTTCATCCGGCTGCACACTGTCTTTTGCGCAAAAATTCCAGTCACATAAAAAAAGATACTGAAGGTATTGGACGCCGGGTCCATCAATGCGAACATGCGTATCGCGCCAGAAAAGTTTATTGGTAACATTACCATCATTGATGTACCTGTCGCTTACATTGATGCCACCTGTAAAAGCGGTTTTTCCATCTACAACAATTATTTTCCGGTGGTTGCGATAGTTGATCCGGTTAGCGAATGCTATGAAAAATATTTTGGAAAATGGATATACTTTTACGCCACCCTTTTTAAGCCGCTTTACCAATTTTCTGCGAATAGAACGGCTTCCGAAATCATCATAAATAAAACGAACCGTTATGCCTTCTTTTGCTTTTTGAATCAGTATATTTTCTACACTTCTTCCAATAACATCATCCTCATAAATGTAGTATTCGATATGAATATGATCTTTAGCTTCGCGCAATGCCTGCAACACATCCGGGAATTTATTTTCACCATTTATCAAAAGCTTTACGCGAATTGTTGGCGGTCAGCGGGCTGTTTCCATCTCTTAATAACAGCAACGCTAATTCTTTACTATTCTTTACTTCATCATTATTTTGTTCAAAAGTATTTTTAGAATACAGGAATAAATCTTTTTTTAATTTTTTAGCAAGCTTATCATCATTAAACAATTTTTTACTGTACATTTTTCTTTTGCGGTAATTGATGCCAAAAGAAAAATAAAAGATGATACCGATAACGGGAAGAAAAATTACCAATAGCAAATAAGCCAGTGTTTTGGTATTGTTGCGCGTATCATATACGATGCGCAGGCACACAAGAATCACTACAAGAACGTAAATTATTTCGTAAATAAGTAGCCAGTTCATGAATAGTTTTTTTATCGTTGCTGGCGAAAACAAACCGGTTTCAAAATTGCAATTTTCTACATTTTAGCTTGTCTCAATTCCATTCAGAATGCCAGCAAATAATGTTCTGAAAACGCTAAAATAATCCTGCATCATCATCACCATTTTCTACATTTCCGCTTTTCTCAATTCATGTAGAACCTAATAAATCATCTACTGAAAATACTTCTTATTATTTCAACTTAATAAAAAAAATAAAGCATCCGAATGCTGAATATAGTTCGGAAGAGGCAACACGGTTTCGCACATCAATCTTTGTGCGGATCAGTATTCCCTGACAATTTTTTCACCAGCCCATTGAGTGTTAGTCCCTGGAAGATGATGGAAAAAATCACAATAAAATAACAGCTTGAAAGAATAATTTCCCTGTAAGGCGACTCAGGAAGTGATAAGGCCATCGCTACAGAAATACCACCGCGAAGGCCAGCCCACGTAAGGATAGACAGATTGCTGAAGCTAACCTTGCGCAGCAAAAATACCGCGGGCAAAGAAACGCTTACCATCCTTGCAATTAATATGATAATGATGGAAACAAAACCAATGAGCCAGTAATTATTGAGGAAAGGCATCACCACCAATTGAAGCCCTATCATCACAAAAAGAATCGTATTGAGCACATCATCCAGCAGTTGCCATATCCTGCTGAGAAACTTATCGGCGATATGTTTTTTATCCAGGCTTTCATTTCCTATGATCAATCCCGCTGTAACCGCAGACAATGGAATAGAGGCGTGTAATTGATCAGCGATCACAGAAATGGCCATCACCAGGGCCACCGAGATCAATAGCATGGTCTGAAAATTTTTGATAGACCTTATCATGCGGTAACCCAGGTAACCTGCTATCAGTCCAATGGCGATTCCGCCGAGTACTTCTTCAGCGAATAATTGTGCAATGCCGCCAATAGTTAAAGTGGGGCCCGATTGATCTGCGATACTTGAAAGAGTAATAAAAAGAACAAGCCCCACAGCATCGTTGAACATTGATTCGCCGGATATAATCGTGTTGAGGCTGGGTGATATTTTTGAATTTTTTAAAATGGCGCCTACTGCAATCGGATCGGTGGGTGAAATAAGGGCGCCGAATATTAAACAGTAAATCAAAGGAATATTGATCTGAAGAAGTGCTGTGATAAAATAAAACAATACGCCAAAAACAAAGGTGGAAATGATTACGCCAAGGGTGCTTAACAGCACCACAGGCCAGCGTTGTTCCTTAAGCTTGTGATAATCGAAATGAAGCGCACTTGCAAAAAGAAGTAAGCCCAACATTACATTCAGCAGCACTGTGGAAAAATTGATGCTGCCTTCAAATGTAATCAGGGTTTTAGATAATCCACTTTCTGTTTTTCCGGCTATCAGTATCAGTACAGAAACCACCACCGAAATAGTTACTACGCCTATGGTGCCGGGTAGTTTTATAAAGCGTTCATTCAAATAAGAAAAAAGGGCGCTGATGCATAAGAGTATGGTGACGATGGTTAATAAATCCATGATTGCATTGATTAAAAACTACCAATTATCCAGGCAATAAATTTATGGCCCAATTATTTTTTGCATCGCGTTTTTATTTACCGGATTGTCTTAGCCGGCCTTGATGATTTCTATATTTTCGCTTTCCTCAACTCATATAACACAGTTACAAAAATGATTAAAGTGATACCCAAATATCGCTCACGGCAGAACGAACTTTATGACTTAAAATTTACAAAGCCGCATGCCTGTTATTTGCAGATATTAAAATGCGCATAAAAAAACGGTAAACCATTACCCGGAAACCGGTTGCAGCAATAAACCTGCCGGATAAAAATAAACAATTATGTTTCCATTCTACCGCCTCAGTCATGTTTTATGCGCTACTCGCTGTTTATCTTCTAAGGCCTTGTCAATATTGACTTCATATGTTTGGCTTGGGTGTCTTAAAAGGTTTTCCAAGATACATTTTATTTTCTGTCGTATAATAATTAACCTTATTACCTTAGTAACAGACCGACCCTAAATTCAACCCACCTTATTACCTTATTAACAAATGAATATGAAAATTGAATACAACAATCTTTACACTCGTTTTATTATCACAAAAACCTAAAGTGGGAAATAAGGTAATAAGGTTTTTGAAAAGAGAAAGTATCCGGTTACTAAGGTAATAAGGTTTGAGATGCTGAACTAAAAACTAAATGTCAATTCATTATTCAAACGCTTCATTTCACCCACTTCATTTCAGCGGATCTTTCCACAAAGAAGCGTGATTTAAGTATAAAGGATCAAATTGAAGCATGGGGTTCCAATGAACAAAAGAGGCTGATAAAAATTATGTTGCCATTCTTCCGGCTCTTGATCACGATCCATCGCTGCAAAAAAAAGGTTTGCAGCAAAGATGTTGGGCTGCAAACCTTATATGGTTTAAAGTTAAGTATGGTAATTTTTTTTTCGGGTTCAATAAGAACTCGCTTCGTCCAATTGATTCATTTGTTCCGAAGTCAATTTCAAGGCTGTTCCGTTAAGCAATTCTTTCAATTGATTTTCTTTGGTAGCACTCGCAATCGGGGAAGTGATATATGATTTATGAAGCAACCAGGCGATGGCAATTTCAGAAAGGCTTGCCTGCTGATCTGCTGCAACTTTATCCATTGCTTTTAAAATTCTTAAGCCTCTTTCATCAAGGTATTTTTTGATGCCCTGGCCACGCGGGCTTTTTCCAAAATCTGCTTCACTGCGGTATTTGCCGCTGAGAAAACCACTTGCCAGAGAATAATACGGAATAACGCCCAGGCCTTCATCTGTGACCAATTTCAAATACTCATTTTCAAATTTTTGCCTGTCGTATAAATTGTATAACGGCTGAAGACTGATATAAGGCTGCAAATTATTTTGACGTGCAAAATCATTGGATTCCTTAATTCTCGCTGCATTAAAATTTGATGCACCAATGTAACGCACTTTCCCTTCTTTGATCAATTCATTGAACGCGCTCATGGTTTCGGAAACCGGTGTTTCCGGATCGTCATAATGAGATTGGTACAGATCAATATGATCAGTCTGCAATCTTTTCAACGACGCTTCCACTTCTTCTTTTATATATTTTGCGCTCAGCCCTTTTTTACCATTGCCCATGTCGCCGCCGAGCTTTGTGGCAATGATCACATTCTGTCTCTTACCGTTTTTTTTCAACCAGTTGCCAATGATGGTTTCTGATTCGCCGCCATGGTTTCCCGGCACCCATGTTGAATAAGTATCTGCCGTATCAATCAAGTTGAAACCAGCGTCAACAAAGGCGTCCAGCATTTTGAACGACTCAGTTTCGTTTAACGTCCATCCAAAAACGTTGCCGCCAAAAGTGAGTGGTGATACCAATAAATCTGATTTTCCTAATTTTCTTTTTTCCATTTCTTATCATTTAAATTCTTAAAATATGACGCTAATTGTTCTCGTCCGGCGCCCTTTTATTTTTTTTAGATGACACTTAACCCACCATCAATAACCTGCGTAGTACCTGTTATAAACTGGCTGTCATCGCTTGCCAGCCAAAGCACCAATTTCCCAATTTCTTCAGGCTTTGCATACCGGCCCAGAGGGATGGACTTTTCTAATTCTTTCTTTGCTGCTTCAGCTTGCCCGGGTGCGAAGCCTTCCTCCAGAGAACGCATCATCCTGTTATCCACAGGTGACGGATGAATGGAATTCACACGGATCTTCCTTGAGGCTGCTTCTACTGCTGTTGCGCGCATAATACCTACCACAGCATGTTTACTGGTAATATAAGCGCTTACATTAGGGCTGCCATTAATTCCTGCAACTGAAGAAGTAAGGATCATGCTTCCGCCGTCATTCATTTGCGGCAACACATATTTAGCTCCGAGCCAAACGCCTTTTACATTTACGGCAATCACTTTATCAAAAATCTCCTCTGGATAATCTTCAATAGGTTTCACTACGCCTTCAATACCGGCATTGTTGAAAAACACATCGATTTTTCCAAACGACTTTACTGCCTCACTTACATAACGCTGCACGTCCGCGGATTTGGTAACATCGGCCGCGGCATACTTCACATTTATATTGTCTAATTCTTCCACTGCTTTTTTAAGCGCCTCTTCGTTCATATCTACCAGCAATACTTTTGCACCTTCTTCTAAAAATAATTGCGCGGTTGTTTTACCAATACTACCAGCGCCGCCGGTGATAATGGCTACTTTGTTTTCTAATAATTTCATAATTGAATATTTTAAAAGTGAAAAAATTTTGTTTGATCTATCCTTTATCTTCCTTTATCGCCTTCAACCCTTTTGCCCAGCGAACTAATTGCTTCAGCATATTTTCTGCAGCTTTATGAGAAGTTTCATTGGCTACAAATTCATTTTCATCATTGATATTTTGTTGAAAAAACGGGAAGTTTACTGCCTCTGGCAAAGGAACCATTCTGAATGTTGAAAGGTCAGCTTTCAATGCATTGGCAGCTCTTGTGCCCGCTGAAACGCCACCGTAACTAACAATGGCAGCAGGCTTGTAACCCCATTCCTGCGATAAATATTCCAAGCGCATTTCTTAGTGGCGCCGGATAATTATAATCGTACTCTGCGGTCACAAAAATAAACGCATCCGCTTCATCAATTTTGGCACTCCATTTCTTAGTATGCTCGTGCTGATAATTTTTCATTACCGGGTGATTGGGTTCATTCATCATTGGCAAATTTATTTCGCCAAGGTCCAATAACTCCACATTAAAATTTCCGTTTTTCTTTGCCAGTTCTGTGATCCAGGCCGCTACAATCGGGCCTTTGCGACCAGGACGAACGGTGGAAGAAATTATTTTAAGATTGTACATTTTTGGGCTTTATTTAGATGTTTGAAGCACGAATTTGAAACTAATTGCACGAATGATGAAGTAAGATTGGCATGCATCATACATTTCTTATATTCTTATTCCTTATTTCTTAATTCTTAACCACCAATCTTCACCGAAGTCATCGTAAGCGAACCCGCCACTGCTTTGTCATTAAAGAAAGAAACCTTATCATTACTTCCTTTTAAGCCTAATGAATATAACAGCGGCAAATAATGCTCCGGTGTTGGGATGGCAAGCCTTGCTTCGGCACCTAAACTTTCATAATTGATCAAGGGTTTGTAATCCCCATCTGTGATCAAATGTTTGAAAGTATCATTCATCTTCAAAGCCCAATCAAATCCAAATCCGGGTGTATTCATGTGCTGCCACGAAACCATTCTAAGGTTATGTACCATGTTGCCGCTACCAATGATCAACACTCCTTTTTTTCTCAATCCATACAATTCTTTAGCCAGATCATAATGATATTGCGGGCCTTTGGTATAATCAATGCTCAATTGCAGCACAGGGATTTTTGCATCGGGATACATGTGGCGTACCACAGTCCAGGTGCCATGATCCAATCCCCAGTCGTGATCCAATTCCACATGCGCAGAATGCAACAGGGAAACTGTTTCCTTTGCCAGGGTTGGATTGCCGGGCGCCGGATATTGCACATCAAATAATGCCTGTGGAAAACCTCCAAAATCATGAATGGTTTCCGGAAAATCCATCGCGGTTATCCGTGTTCCTTTGCTAAACCAATGCGCAGAAACCACCAACACCGCTGCCGGTGTTGGTATTTCTTTTGCCATATTTTTCCAACGATTACTGAATTCATTATCCTCAATTCCATTCATAGGTGAACCATGGCCAATGAACAATACAGGCATCAAATGCTCCTGTTCTTTAAGGTCGCTGGTAAACTTATTAAATGCTGAAAGACTTGTCATAATTGTTGCTCCTTTTATTAATGTTGTTATAAATTTTTTACGCTGCATGACGGCGAATTAAATTTTTACAAACTCACCATCTGCTTTTATCTGTACTTCATCACTCAGGATTGGCGAAGGAAATTTCGGGCCAATGCCAAAGTCAGAACGTTTTAAAGTGCCTGTCAGTTGAAACCCTGAAGTGGATTTATTTGTTTTTGGATCCACATTGGTTCCCCTGTACCAAAGATTCATAGTTACCGGTTTAGTAATTCCGCGAAGGGTAAGGTTACCGGTTAATTTATATTTGTCCTTAGACACTTTTGTTATAGATGTGCTTTTGAAAGTCATTGAAGGATATTTTTCTACTTCAAAAAAATCTGCGCTTCTCAAATGGTTATCACGCATCTCAACCTGTGTGTTGATCGATGGCACTTCCACTGAAAGTTCAAAAACTGCATCACTGAAATCTGCTTTATTGGTAACAGCAGTTACATTGAATTTGTCGAATAATCCATCCACATCAGAAATGCCCATGTGGGTTATGCTGAAAGTTAATTTGGCGTGCATAGGATCCACGTTCCATTTTGTTTGTGCAAATACCGAAGCGCTTAAAAAAGCAACGAGCAATAGGGAAAATAGTTTTTTCATCTTTTTAATTGTTTGTTTTAATTGTTAATTGTTATTGTTTGTTTATTGTTTACTTCTTGTTTAATTACAGGTTCCATCTGCGGAACAGGATTCACCTTCTGTAATAATGAGTGGTTGTTTTTCCTGTTCAAATTCTTTCCAGGATTGTTCCAGCGCCTGTAGAAATGTTTCCGGCGATTGTGCTCCGGATACGGCATATTTATCATTCAATACAAAGAAGGGAACACCTCGTACGCCGATAGACTGCGCCTGCATTTCATCCTGCTTTACTTCTTTTGAAAAAGCATCAGAGGCAAGCATTTCTTTTATTTCATTTTCATTGAGTCCAATGGCAACGCCAATTTGAACCAGTGTTACTACATCATCTATATTTTTTCCTTCGGTGAAATGCGCTTTAAATAATGCTTCTTCCACTTCATTCCCCTTTCCAAGTGATTTGGCAAATTGTATTAACCGATGGGCATTAAAAGAATTCGCCACAATAGATTGGTCAAAATTAAATTCCAATCCCACTTCTTTAGCCACATTAATGACATGATTATGCATCTCTTCTGCCTGCACTTTAGAAATCCCCTTTATTTCGGCGATATGATCAATCGCGTTGACGTCAGTTTTTGTTTCAAGTGTTGGATCGAGTTCAAAACTCTTCCAGGTTACTTCTACCTTGTCTTTATGAGGAAATTTTTCCAATGCCATTTCAAATTTTCGTTTGCCGATATAGCAAAACGGGCATCTTACATCAGACCATATTTTTACATCCATATTTTTTTTGTTTTAAAGGATTAATTAATACCCAACAGTGAAGCGTACACGAATATGTTTTGGATTTTCCACTTCATCCACGATCGCTACCGCAAGGTCTTCCACCGAAATGGTGCTTTTGTTGTTGGCATCAAAAACCGGGTTATCCAAACCTGTACGGTAAGTTCCTTTTCTTTCGTGTGGCTGGCCCGCATTCATTTCAATGGCGGGACTTACATAAGTCCAATCTAACTGATCTTCTTTCTTTAAAATATTTAAATAATCTCGCGCTGCCAAAGCACCGGGTTTCCATTCAGCAGGAAACTGAGGCGTGTCAATCAATTGAACATTCGGTGCAATATATAAACTGCCTGCGCCGCCAATTGCTATATATCTTTTAATGCCCGATTTTTTTACGGCCCCTTGGATAGACTGTGCGCCTTTTAAAAATTCATTATAAATGTCAGGATTGGCCCAGCCTGGATTATAAGCACTGACTACCGCATCGTTCCCCGCTAATATTTCGGATAATTTATCTGTATCCATTACATCTCCTTTCACAATGGTAAGATTATTTTGCGCCTGTAATTTTTCAGGATGGCGCGCAATGGCTGTTACCTGAATTCCCCTGTCTAATGCTTCTTTTAAAATGGCGGTACCTACAAATCCTGTGGCGCCGATCAATGCTATTTTCATAATGCTTTTTTTTTAAAATTTTCAGTAAAATATGAAGGCAATCAATCCAAAAAATTGAATTGATCCGCCTCCAGGTTTTTCATTGGATTAATAATGTATTCACACAGCTAATCCAGTTTTGGTAAAACCTTTTCAATTTCTTTTCTCGCCGGTTCATATTGTGTTGGCAATTTCAAATGTGTTCCTAACTCGCTCAACGCTTCATCTTTCATAAATCCCGGATTGTCTGTTGCCAGTTCAAATAAAACTCCACCGGGCTCACGGAAATAAAGAGAGTAGAAATAATCGCGATCAATTTTTGGTGTAATGTTTAAACCTTTACTTAAAACCTTTTCACGATAATCCATCAGGATAGTATCATCCTTCACCCTGAAAGCCACGTGGTGATTGGTTCCTGCAGCATTTACTCCCGGCGCAAGATTGGGCGCTTCAATAATATCAACAATAGAAGCGTTTTCAATTGCATCTGTAACAAATCGATACAAATTACCTTCCTGTTTCAACAGTTTAAATCCTAAAACATCAGTTAAAATGGTGGCTGTAGGTGTTACGTTTTTCAAGGTCAACGTAATGCTGTGAAATCCTTTCGTGGCAACGGCTGCATTTACTTCATCGGTTTCCCACGGTTTTCTTTTGTCTTCATTATTTGAAACAACAAAATCAATTTTTAAACCATCAGGATCCTGAAAATGCAAATATTTTTCTCCAAATTTTTGGGCTATTTCTTCATGCTTCACATTGAATTGTTTGAATCGCTCTGCCCAAAATTCCAAACTATCTTTTGGCACAGAATATCCAATTCCGGTTGCCATTCCGGTGCCGGTGTGCCCTTTGCCAATTCCTTCCCAGGGAAAGAAAGTGAGGATGCTTCCCGGCGTTCCTGTTTCATCACCAAAATAAAAATGGTAAGTTCCGGGATCATCAAAGTTGACGGTTTTTTTCACCAATCGCTGGCCCAGTACTTTTGTATAAAAATCTAAATTCTGTTTTGCATTACCAGCTATCGCCGTAATATGATGCAATCCTAAAACTTTGTTTTCCATTTTTTTTATTTTTTGATAAGAAACTACCATGCGAAAATCATTTTACGCATGATAGTTTTATGACTTTTTATTAAACTTATGCAGCTGCCTGTTCTTCCGCTGCTTGTTTTACCAACTGTATTTCAGCGTTTATTTTTATTTCATCGCCGAGCATCACACCGCCGGTTTCGAGGGCCGCATTATAAGTGATTCCGAAATCTTTACGGCTGATTTTTCCGGTAACGGTAAAGCCCGCTTTTGTTTGCCCGTAGGGATCCACAACTATTCCACCAAATTCTACATTCAATGTTATTGGTTTGGTAATTCCGGCAATAGTTAAGTTACCCTGCAATTTTCCGTCTTCCCCTTCACCTTCATAATTCGAGCCCGAAAAAATTATTTGCGAATGCTGTTCCGCATTAAAGAAATCAGCAGATTTCAAATGCGCATCGCGTTGTTCATTGTTGGTATCAATCGAATCAATATCAGCAGTGAATTCAATTTTTTTTGCGGTATTAAAATCATCAGTTTCTGTTTCACCTGCCAGGCTAAATTTTTTGAATTGCCCTGTTACGGTAGAGATCATCAGATGTTTTATTTTAAAACTTACTTCGCTGTGTGTTGGGTCCAAAGACCATTTTGTTAATGACATTTTTTTTATTTTAATTGTTGTTTATAAAAATTTATTGCTGTTTTAATTACTGTTTCTTTTTATTGAGTAAGGCATCTATACTTGCTTTACCTCCGCCTAAAATCAATGCAATGAGAGACAAGCCAAAAAGTAGAATAAAGTATTCCCAGCCTTCGCCTTTACTTGCTTCCATATTCCAGTTCATAAAAAAACCGTTAGAAGCGTGCGCGGTAGATACTACACCAATAAACAAGCCTATAAAACCAATTGCTGCACACGCGGGTAAGAAAACCGAAGATTAAGAATAACGACCCGAAAAATTCAATGAGAATTACTAAAAGCCCAATGATATAAGGCAAGTGCATTTGTGTTGTGAAGAATCCCATGGTACCTTGAAAGCCATACCCGCCGAACCAGCCTAAAAGTTTTTGGGCACCATGCGGAAATATGGTAAGGCCTAGTGCTAACCGTGCAATTAGTGCAGGCCAGTTGTTAGAATTTGTTGCAATGATTCTGTTCATAAATTGATGTTTTTTTTGTTTTAAAGTTTATGTTATTTGACAGACAAACTATCTGCTATTATGTGATAACCTGCATTTTGAAAAATGTTGGAAATTTCTTCGTTTGCCTCTTCATCATTACCCTCTATAGAAATCTCTTTTGACTGTGAAATTCCGGAAACCTTTACCAGCTTAGAATAAGGCAATAAATGCTTTAATTCTATATTTTGGCTTTCCTCGCATGACATACTCACTACAATTTTTTGAGTAGCCACTTCTTTCATCATTTCCGCTACTATTTTTTCTTCGTGTGCCGGAACTGCGAGAATAATTATATCCGCTTCCCAGCAACCATCTTTCACACATTCTATAGAATCTATTTCTGCTTTTGGTTTGTTTTCAGAAATATTTTTTGATAATTGTGCAAGCTTGTTGATGTCGTTTGAAACTAAAAGCAAACGATAATCAGTTTGCGCAAACCGAGTGGTAATTTCTGTTCCGTTCTTTTCTGTAGCCCCCACAATTGCTATGGTTTTCTTTACTGACATTTCCTCTTTTTTTGTTACACAAAGGTAACATGGCACACAGGCGCGTACCAATGAGGTATGATAATAAATTGCATTGATCTATGTCAATGGCAGGCTGAAAGTTAATTGGAATCGAACGTGAGGAGAAGAAAGAGTCACTCCATAAAACGTATTCTTTTTTAAAATAAAGAAAATCTACATTTCCGCTTATAACAGGTATGATTACACGCAGATAACCTTTACGGTTTATATATTTTAATTATACACTTCAGGATTAACAGGGAAAGGTATTCGTTGTCCATTAACGCCGGCAATAATATTTTGAGCTGCCATCTTCGACATGGCATTTCTTGTTTCTACAGTTGCTGTTCCAATGTGCGGCGTAACAGCTACGGAAGGCATGCTCAACAACGGATTATTTTTATCCATCGGTTCGGGGTTGGTAACATCTAAACCTGCTCCCCAGATAACTTCGTTTTCCAGCGCACTGATAAGATCTTCTTCATTATGGATGGCGCCCCTGCCGGCATTTATAAAGATGGATGAAGGCTTCATTTTTGAGAAAGCAGCCTGGTTAAATTTTCCCCGTGTTTCTTCAGACAAATTGGTATGTACAGAGATTACATCGCTTCTTTCGAGCAGCTCATCAAATGAAACCAACCGGGCGTTTAGTTCTTTTTCCGCTTCGGGATTGTTATGACGATTGTTATAAATAACATTCATATTGAACGCACCCTTACAACGTTTCGCCATTTCCAAACCAATTTTTCCGAGACCAAAAATGCCAAGCGTTTTGCCGTGTAATTCAATTCCTAGGTTTTTGGTGGGCTCAAAGAATTTCCATTCGCCATTAATGATTGTTTTATGCATGAAAAATGCTTTCCTTGAAACAGCAAGCATCAGCAAAAAAGCAGTATCGGCGGTGGCTACGCTTACCACTCCGGGAGTATTTCCAACGGGAATATTTAATCTTGTTGCCTCCGATACATCTACATTATCGAAACCAACAGAATGCAATGCGATTATTTTCAGATGTTGGCTTGCATTTAAAAAAGAGCTGTCAATCTTATTATAGCCGGCCACAATCACAGCGTCACAGTTCTTACAATTGTCGATCAGTTCCTCAGGCGTTAACTCTCTTTTTTCTTTCCAAATTGAAATTTCCAGGCCGGCGTTTTTCAATTGTTCGATTCCAACCTCTGGAATCACCCTTGTTAAAAAAACTTTCATTACAATACTTTTTGTGATATTCAGAAGATTCATTTTTCATTTGAATGAAATAAACTGCTGCTATTTCTATCCTGTAAAATTATTGATTTATTATGGCATTATCCGGGCTTTGAATCCCGCAAAATCGATTAAGCAAAGTGTGAGTTTACTGTATGTTGAAAGAAAGAAGGTCGATTGATAGTGCAGATAGGTAATTAATAAAAAGAATAAAAACTACATTTTGATTTATATGGACGACCAATTTTGAATAATTGATTTGAAAATATCGCGTAAGCTTTAAAGTATAAGAGGCGGCCAAATGGCAGCCTCTTAACTCGATTGAGAAAACACCAACTTCACACTTTTAAATTTATTTGTGCTTACGTTACTACTCTCAAACATGCCAAAAACAGCAGTTAGTGTGGCAATGCCTTTAAGCATACAAAAAACGCAGTGTTGTAAATATTATTGCGGCCCGGGAAGAATAAAATTTAAAAATATTTTAGTTGGCTTCGGGCTGAAACCCAAGTAACAACTGAATTACGAAAAACTACTTTTTGACTTTCGGGGTGTTGGCTGAAAACTTTATTCAAAAAACTGAGCCAGCTTTTCCTTTATTTTTTGCGGCATTTCAGTGCGTTTTTTTGTGCTTGCATTAAGGAAATAAAGTGTCACATCGCCCACATTCAACAAATCGTTATTCTCATTATATATTTCGCAATGAAATATTATTTTGTGATGTAGCGGAAACTCCTTTACCATTGTGACTACAGTAAGAAGATCATCATACAGCGCCGGCCTTATAAACTTGCTGTGAATTTCTGTAACGGGCATTATCACTCCGGTTGCTTCCACTTCTTTGTACGTTAAACCGAGGCTACGTAAGGCTTCTGTTCGACCGATCTCATAAAACTGCGCATAATGTCCATGATAGACCACGCCCATTTGATCGGTTAACGCATAATGAACCCTGATTTGTGTTTTAAATGTAAACAAAAAGCTTTTTTTAATTTTTGATAACAATCATTCTTTATTTTCCAATCATTCCATCCACGCTTATTTTGCCAGGGCCGCAGAAAAGAATGGTGATGGCGGCGGCAAGATAAAAAGTTCCCTTTTCACCTTCTGCAAAAATGTGCCCGTGAGTTGCGATAAAAACAACAACTCCCATTCCGATGATAATCGGAATACTGGCGAGCCTTGTAAAGAGACCCAGAATTAAAAATATTCCGCAAAAGAATTCTGCAAAAATGATCAATGCAAGTGAAGTGGTTGAACCGAGATGAATAAAATTCATAAACTTATATTTAAGCGCATTGAATTGAACAATCTTATTGTAGCCGTGACTCACTAACAATACACCTGTTACAACCCTTAATACAAGCATTCCGAAATTGAAAGCACCCGCAGAATATTTTGTTGAAAGAAACCTGTTCATATAAACTTTTACAATTGTGTTAACAAAGATTTGCGCAATTTAAAGTGTTTTTAGTTCTTCCGGAAAATTAAAGCGCCGATAAGATTAGTGGAATGGTGTTTGTACTTTTGTGCGGTAAATTTTAATAAGCCTTTTAGTTTCTATTGCATTACGTCAAAAATAAAATCAGCATATTGATGAATCGTTTTCTGCTTCCCATCACATTAATTCTGTTCTCTCTTTCATGTTTTTCTCAGCCCAACTTTAACATTACCGACCCTGAAAAAAGCTTTAAAGAAGCCAAAGACTTTTTTATTAAAGGCGATTACAGTCTTGCCTATCCGCTGCTGAAACCTTTATTGGATAAGTATCCTGAGAATACACAAAGCAGTCATTCTTATTTAAACCAGGATGTGCAATACTATTACATTGTATGCGGCCTTAAGCTTAACCAACAAACTGCGGAGGAATCGGCAAAGCTTTTTGTGGATGCGGCCAACAACGAGCCGCGTCAGCAAATGATGAGTTTTCACCTGGCGAGATACTATTTTATCAGGAACGATTTTGCCCGGGCTGTTGTGTATTATGAACGGGCTGGCTATGATAATTTAAGTAATGATGAGATTGCTGACGCAAAGTTTGAGCTGGCTTATTCTTACTTTAATGTAAACCAGCTGGAAAAAGCAAAGCCTTTGTTTAATGAAATCCATCAGTTAAAGGATAATAAATATTATTATGATGCCAATTATTATTATGGCTATTTAAGCTACCGCGATCGGGATTATGCAGAAGCGTTAAACTCATTAAAAAGAGTAGAATCGATTCCTAAGTATAAAGGATTGGTGCCTTACTATATTACACAAATTTTATACTTCCAGGGTAAAAAGGATGAAGCATTGCGCTATGGCGAAAATGCGCTTTTGCAAAACGATGTTTATTACCGCAAAGACCTTAGCCTGCTAACCGGGCAAATTTATTTTGAGAAAAAACAATTTCAAAAAGCACTCCCTTTATTGGAAGCTTATGTAAACAACAGTGATAAGGTTTCTAAAGAAGTGATGTATGAACTGAGTTATTGCTATTATGATGCAAACCAGTTGGACAAAGCGATTGAGGGATTTAAACAACTAAGTAACGAAAAGGATTCTCTTGGACAAAACTCTATGTACCTGCTGGGAGACTTGTATTTAAGAACCGATCAAAAAGCCAATGCCCGCAGCGCTTTTCAATACAGCGCTGACAACAGCAGTAACCGCTTGCAACAGGAAATCTCGCGGTTTAATTATGCAAAGCTTTCTTATGAACTCGGCTATCGCGACGTGGCCTTAAGCTCCATGAATAAATTTCTTGACCTTTATCCCACTTCTGCGTATGCAAATGAAGCCAAAGAGATACTCATCAACTTATTGGCCAACACCAATAATTTTGCAGAAGCACTGGCCATGTACCGTTCGTTTGATAAGCCAACGCCCACCATGCAGAGAATCTATCCAAAAATTCTTTTTGGACGCGCAACGGAGTATATCAATGAGCAAAAGCTAAACGAAGCAGATGATTTGTTAACGCAAATCTTGAAGGATCCTAATGCAGGCAGCTCATTACCATTTGCTAATTTCTGGAAAGGTGAAATTGCGTACAGGCTTGCCCGTTATGATGATGCTATAAAATACATGACTGCTTATTTGCAATCGGGCGGCATACAGGGAGAAGCAAACCCCACCAATGCCAAATATGTATTGGGATACAGTTACCTGAAAACAGAAAATTATGCTCGTGCCCTTGAAAATTTCAAGCAGGTTGCGCCGTCTGTTTCTTCCCAATCGTCAACACTGGCGCAGGATGCATATGTTCGCACCGCCGATTCTTATTTTATGCAAAAAAATTATTCGGCCGCCAAAAGCATGTACCAGAATGTAATTGACAATGCATTATCGCAAAGTGATTATTCATTATACCAGGTAGCACTGATCAGCGGAATTAATAATCCTTCAGAAAAAATAAAAACATTTAACGCCCTGGTACAACGCTATCCGCAAAGCGATCTTGTTGCAGAATCGTATATGCAGATAGCCAATGCTTATATGCTCCAGGAAAAATTCAGAGATGCAATTCCTTATCTAAATAAAGTATTGGATATAAAATCGGCCAGCGGTCAGTTTCCAAAAGTTTATCTAAAACTTGGGCTTAGTAATTACAACCTCAATAATAATGACGAAGCATTAAAGGACTATCAAAAGCTGATAACACAATACCCGCAATCGCCTGAAGCTGACGAAGCACTGGACAACATGAAAAATATTTATGTTGAAATGGGAAGGCCAAACGACTATGTTGATTTTGTAAAGAAAGCCGGCAAAGTGATCAGCGTTTCTGAAGCTGATTCCATCACTTATGAAGCGGCATCGTTAAAATATTCAAGCGGCGATTGCGCGGGTGCGCTTACTTCGTTTGCAAATTATCTTTCGAAATATCCTCAGGGAGCCTATTCTTTAGAAGCCAATTTCTATATGGGTGAATGTTACGCTAAAAACAAGGATTGGCAAAATGCAACTAAAGTATATGAAACCGTTGTAAACCAGGGCAGCAGCAAGTTTGCTGAAAGAGCAGCGTTTGCAGTAGCCCGCATTTATTATTTTGAATTGCAGGATTACGCGAAATCAAAAGTTTATTTTTCAAAATTGCGTGATCTTGCTACCACGCCCGAAAACCAGCTCGAAGCTTTAAGAGGACTTGTCAGAAGCTACTATCAAACCAAAGATTTTACAGAAGCAAACAATACAGCGAAAGAATTGCTTACCAAAAAAGGATTAAGCACGGATGATAAAGCGATCGCTAATTTGGTTCTTGGAAAATCGTTACAGGCCGACAATAAATGTGATGAGGCAATTACCGCATTTAAGCAGGTGGCCGCAACCAACAAATCCGCATGGGGCGCAGAAGCGCGCTACGAAATAGCCAATTGTTACTTTACACTTAACCAGCTTTCAACTGCTGAAAAATCAGCGCTTGAAGTAATCAAAGTTGCGGGTGTAGATTATTGGGTCGCCAAAGCTTATATTTTATTGGGCGACATCTACCTGAAACAAAAAGATTATTTCAATGCTAAAGCCACTTACAAAAGTGTAGCGGATAATGCCACCATTGCAGAGTTGAAAAAGGAAGCGCAGGATAAACTGGCGCAGGCCACCAGTGAAGAACAAAACAGTTCAAAAATTGATACGGCACCCTCAAACAAATAGATAATCCAATAATTAATTAATGCAATCTATATTTAATAAATTGATGATGATACAATCCGGGAATAAAACCATTGCTATGCTGGTGTTTTGCGCATTTGTATGCGGCACGGCACAGGCTCAAAATGATACAACAAGAAGGCAAACTATTGAAATCACTTCTTCTTATAAACCGGTTTTACGCAACCCGGTGAAAATTAATTTATATGCTTCACCAATTACTGCTGATACATCAAGGCCAAGAATGGCTTATAACATTCCTCCCCAAAACCTGTTTTTTGCCTATCAGCCTGTTTCATTAAAACCCCTTTCATTACAGGCTGACACCGCGTTACAGCTCGGAAACAGGAATCAACTGAAAGTTGGCTTTGGCAATTTTACTACGCCATATATTTCAGGAGCATTTAGTTTTGGTGATGGTAAACGCAATCTTTTAAATGTTTACGGCGATTACATTTCATCAAGAGGAAAAATTAAAAACCAGGATTTTAGTGAGATCAATTTAAGAGGACAGGGCAGTATTTTTTCTGCAAAAAATGAAACCTATGCCGGTGTTGGCTTTGCCCAACATGAATATTATCAATATGGATATGATCATAACATTGAAACCTATAACAAACCTGATGTGAGACGAAGCTACCAGGATCTTTCCGCTACATTGGGCATCAGGAACATTGCAACCAACGACCTCGGTATCAATTATAACCCGCACCTCGAAGTGCATGAGTTTTCAAGAGAATCTAAAGTGAGTGAAACAACATTGCTCTTAAATCTGCCGGCCGAAAAAAAGTTCGGAGAAAACGTTTCGCTTAAGGTGGCAGCGCTTGGCAACTTTAATCAATATCAAATAAAAAATAGCTCCGGTTCTATTTCTAATAATCTTTTTCAGATTGCTCCTGAGCTTGTATACTATAGCGATCGCTTTACTTTTCATGGCGGAGTTACTCCTTCGTGGAACAACAACACCACCGCAATATTACCTAACATCTATGGTGAAGCGCAATTGCAACAAAGAGTTCTGGTGATACAGGCCGGATGGGTAGGACGCTATATTGCCAACAGCTTTCGCACATTAAGTGGCGAAAATCCTTACATGCAAGACCCAACATCTTTAAATAACACCAAAGAGATTCAGTATTATGGAGGTATCAAAGCCACGGTAAGCAAGCATTTTAATTTTAATGCCAAGGCTGCGTTTATCTCATACACCGATATGCCCATATTCATTAATGATTCGCTTGGCGGCAAAAGCTTTTACGTTAGCAACGAAAGCAAGATGAAAAATTTGCAGATACACGGTGATATGAACTACATAAGCCAGGATAAATTTACCATTACGGGCGCGCTCGACCTGAATGCTTATACCGGCCTGCGTAACAATGAGGAACCGTGGAATTTAATTCCATTAAAAATTACAGGATCGTTCAGGTGGAACGCCTTTAAGCAGGTTTTGTTTAAAGGAGATATTTTCGCTTTTTCCGGCGCAAAAGCATTGGTTGACGGCGCCTCAAAGAATTTAAAAGGCGGCACAGATCTTAGCGCCGGTGCGGAGTTTAAGATCAACAAGCAATTTAGCGCATGGCTTGATTTTAATAATATTCTCAACAGCAAATATGAAAGATGGAGCAATTATCCGGTGTACGGCTTACAGGTAATTGGCGGGATTTTGGTACATTTCTAGAAAATGGCTTATATGAAGAATGATAACAATAAATATGGATATTTGTATCAATTATGCACGACCTGATTACCTCTTTTTTAATTCAAGCAAAAGAATGCAGCCTGCCGGGCATTGGAAAGATCAGTATCTCAACAAAGCCTGCTGAGCTGGATATTGCCAATAAGCAAATGCTGCCGCCGTCCGACGAAATTATTTTTACCACGCGTCCTGATAAAAATATTGATGAGCTGGCTAAGTACGTTTCTTTCAAAAAAAATCTTTCTCAAACAGAAGCATTGGATTCCATTAAATCCTGGTGCAACGAGATAAAAGAAAAACTAAATGAGGGTGGACAAATAAATTTTGGTTCGATTGGCGATCTCAGGAAAAATACCTCAGGAAATATTTATTTTACGCCTGCACGAATAGCAACTTTGCTGATACCGGTTACGGCAGAAAGGGTAATACATAAAAATTCTGACCATGCTGTTTTAGTGGGTGATAAAGAAACTACCTCTTCGGCAATGAACCAGTTTTTGAATGAAGAAGAGGCTGTAAAAAGTCTTACATGGAAAATTATTGCGCTGGTTCTGTTTGTAATCGCTGTAACAATCCTGCTGTTTCATTTTTATTCGAATTCTTCTTCAGTTACAGGAAACCAAAGCCGGCATGTGCCTTCAACTCCTGGCTCAACCTATTCAACGCCGTAGCTTTTATTTATTAAAAGTTCTATCCCGGTAATATATTTGCAAAATGATTGTATATGATTTCTGCCCCAATTGCAACAGTAAAGAAATTTCGCCGGTAATTACCTGTAAAGATTTTACGGTTTCCTCAGAAAATTTTGAAATATGGGATTGTAAAAATTGTATGCTTCGATTTACACAAAACGTTCCCGGAAAAGAAGCCATTGGCAAATATTATCAATCGGAAAATTATATTTCGCACAGCGATACTTCAAAAGGGTTTATCAACAACCTATATCATAAAGTAAGAAAAAGAACGCTCGTTCAAAAAAGAAAACTTGTTGAAAATACTATCGGCAAACAAACAGGAAATATTTTGGATTTAGGATGCGGCACAGGCGCTTTTTTAAACACGATGAAAGAGGCCAACTGGGGAACTACAGGGCTTGAGCCCGATAAAACCGCACGGGCAAAGGCTTTGGAATTATACGGATTGTACCTGGAAAATGCCGACAATTTTTACCTGCTTACACCCAAAAGCTTTGATGCGATTACCATGTGGCATGTGTTGGAGCATGTGCACGATCTGCATCAATACATTGATCAATTAAAAAAGTTATTGAAACCGGGCGGGAAGGTTTTTATCGCCGTTCCCAATTATACATCATACGATGCGGGTTATTACAGAGAGTTTTGGGCAGCTTATGATGTGCCGCGGCATTTATATCATTTTTCGCCGCAAGCGATGAAAAAATTGCTTAACCAGCACGGCATGCAGATTGAAAAAACCGAGCCAATGTGGTTTGATAGTATTTATGTAAGCATGCTGAGCGAGCAATACAAAACAGGAAAATCCAACTTTATTAAGGCCTTGAGTGTTGGCGGCCTTTCTAATTTTAAAGCATTGGCCGATAACAAAAAATGCAGTTCCGTAATTTATATTGCCTCATCAAACCTGAATTAAATTATTCAATTTAATTCAGTCGCATTTCAAATAACTTGGGCCAGTCTTTTCCGGTTATGTATAATTTTTTGGAAGTGCTGTCGTAAGCAATGCCATTCAATACAGCGCCATCTTCAACCTGAGCGCCGGGGTCGTATTGTTTAAGCAAGCCAGCCATGTTAAGACGCCCAACAACGTGGCCGTTGGTTGTGTCTATTTTTACAATTTCGTCTGTGAGCCACCTGTTAGCATAAACGTATCCGTCAATCAGTTCCAGCTCATTCAGGCTATCCACTTCTCCCCTGTTATCCATCACGGTCAATATTTTGATCATCTTCATTTCCTTCCGGGATTCATCGGGCTGTACAAAAAATAATTTTGAAGAGCCATCACTGATGATGATATTATTGCCATCATTAGTGGCGCCCCACCCTTCCCTGCTCCAGTTGAAAGTACTGACAGGACGAGAGATATCATCAATGTTATAAACAAATATTTTGTGATTTTGCCATGTAAGCTGGTAGATTTTATTTTTAAAGATAGTGATGCCTTCACCAAAAATGTTGTTATCCGGAATAAGATAATTTTTCTCAACATTACCTGTTTTTATATCAACAATTCGCAGGTTCGATTTACCGAGCTCACCGGTCCCCTCGTATAATTTTCCTTTGTAAAACTCAAGGCCCTGCGTAAAAGCTTTTGGATCGTGCGGATACACTTTATCAACTGTAAACATAACCGGCGCAGGCGGAGGAATATTATTTACCGCTGCTGCCGGCACCGACGAATCATAATCAGGAGTTGAGTTTCCGCCACAGGAAATCAATAAACTGCACGGAATTAATAAAAATACAACCATGGAACCGGGTAAGTTTTTAATCATTTTAAAAATTTATAAAGATGTAAAAATAGCACACGGGCGCGCTATACATTTTATCATTTATAAAAAGTTTAATTAAAATTTCTGCCTTTGATGTTTTTTACCTTTATTTGTGCTCTCAAACCTCTGTGCCACGATAACATTTCTGTTTCAGTTGTGATTTCGTTTTCCCAGTTTAGGTTTTATCTTGCCAATTCGCTATCCCGTGTAATTATCGTGCTTTTAATCCGCAGTTAATATTCATATCCCATGAACTAAATTGTTTAATCTGGCCTATGTAATCCCACAAATGTTCACTCACAATCATTTGAGTTTAATAACGGGAATACATGAAGATCGCCTTTACTTTTATTTTTTTATTGTTCGCTTTTTGTACAATCGCGCAGCGTTGCGGAACGGCTGAATATGCTGCACTTAGTGCAGGGAGCCGCAATTTTAGCAGTTCTTCTTCAGCCAAAACTGAAGGAAACAGGGACACGCTGAAAGACGAAGTGATCATCATTCCTGTGGTTATACATGTTTTATATAACACAGCCGATCAAAACATCAGCGACCAGCAAATACTTTCTCAGCTTAAATCATTAAACGACGACTACCGAAGGCTTAATTCAGATGCAGTGAATACGCCAATGCCATTTAGTGTGGTGGCAGCCGATACGCGACTTTCTTTTTGTCTCGCAAAGGTAGATCCGCAGGGAAAAGCCACTACCGGCATCATTCGAAAATACACCAAACAAACATCGTTTCTTGCCGACGACCAGATGAAGTTTTCATCAAAAGGCGGCGACGACGCATGGGATGCAACCAAATATTTAAACCTGTGGGTGTGCAATCTTGTTTGGACGCACACTGGGCTATGCCGTTTTACCCGGAAGCCCTGCTGAAAAAGATGGAGTGGTAATCAAATACAATGTTTTTGGAACCATCGGCAACCTCACCGCACCTTACAATAAAGGCAGAACAGTAACGCATGAAGTGGGCCACTGGCTTGGCCTGCGGCATTTATGGGGAGATTCCACCTGCGGTGACGACGGAATTGCTGATACGCCGCCGCAACAAACAAGCAATACGTATTGCCCTTCTTTTCCGCATACTTCCAACTGCTCGATAAACCAATATGGCGACATGTTTATGAACTTTATGGATTTTACGGATGATGCCTGCATGAACCTTTTTACGCAGGGACAAAAAGCCGCAATGAGAAGTTTATTTGCGAAAGGAAATTCAAAAAATTCATTTTTAAATTCTTCGGTTTGCGACGGCAGCAATGCTGAAGCAGGACCAGTTGTTGATGATACCGACAGTACCAATACCGAATTAGCGATTACTACTTATCCAAACCCGTTCACCAACGAAATAAATATCGCTGCTACAAACAGAAGTGATATCATGGGTAAATCTTTCAAACTGTACGATGTAGCAGGTAAGGTAATGGTTGCTCAGATAATTCAATCTCAAAAAACGACGCTTCAGTTAGGCAACTTGCCGTCAGGCATTTATTTTCTTAAGATCGAAGGCAGTAAAAATCCAAAGGTTTATAAATTAGTCAAACAAAGTTCAATCAGATAACGGAACAACGATCATCTTTTGAATAAACGAGCAAAGCCATTTTGTAGATTTTTGTATTTTTCCAGAACCTTATTCCCTGGACGGTGCAAGTGATTTAATCAGGGCATCAAAAAATTTTAGTCACTCTAAGTTTATTTCTTATTAATTGATTTGCTATCTTGATGAGCAAATTTATTGATCCATGCAAAAATATACCGCAGCACTTTTCATCTTTTTAATTTCGTTTTTTCCATCGTTGATATCGGCGCAGGTAATCGCCCTGAAAGCCAAACCCAACCCGCACATAAACTACGAGCGGCTTAAAAAGATCGATGATGTGATCAACAACTACATCAACAACAAATGGATAAACGGTGTGGTAACAATTGTTGTGAAAGACAACCAATTAATACAATATAAAGGTTATGGCTATTCTGATGCTGAAACAAAAAAGCGAATGGATAGTAACACCATCTTTCGCATTGCCAGCCAAACCAAAGCCATTACCAGCGCAGGAATTTTAATTTTGTATGAACAAGGAAAACTGGGCTTAGACCAGCCAATCTCAGCATTTATACCGGCTTTTAAAAATCCGGTGGTATTGGATAAATACAACGCAGCAGACACTTCTTACACAACCGTTGCCGCCAACCGCGAAATTACTTTCCGCGATTTACTTACACAATCGTCCGGTATCGATTATGCAGAGATCGGAAGCGATAACATGAAGGCGATCTATGCAAAAGAAAATATTCCGAGCGGTATTGGAGATATTAAAGCAAGCCTTCTTGAGCGAATGAACCGGCTGGCCAAATTGCCGCTTTTGTTTCAGCCGGGCCAAAAGTGGCAATATGGATTAAACACAGATTTATTGGGTTGTCTTATTGAAGTAATCAGTGGCCAAAATTTACAGGATTTTCTTACGGAAAACATTTTTGTGCCTTTGGGCATGAAAGATACTTATTTTAATTTGCCGGCGTCTAAAGCCAACCGGCTTGCATCGGTTTATACGGAAGACTCAACACATCAAATTATAAAGTGGGACAAGGATTTCAGAGGAATTTCGCCCGATTATCCGCTGGCCAAAAAGACGTATTTCAGTGGCGGCGCAGGCCTTTCTTCCACAGCCTTTGACTACGCAATTTTTTTACAAATGTTGCTGAATGGAGGAACTTACAACGGGCATGAAATTTTATCTCCGCGAACAGTTGAATTGATGCGCAGCCCGCAACTTGATTTTTTATTTAATGGTGTAAATAATTTTAGCCTCGGCTTTGAAATTACTGGTGAAAAAGATGCCAACAGAAACGCGCGTAACAAAGGAAGCTTTTCGTGGGGCGGATATTTTGGCACTACTTACTGGGCGGATCCCAAGGAAAACCTGGTCGTGTTAATAATGACCCAACAAACGCCTAATAGTCATGGCAGCCTCGGTAAACTTATTGAATCGATGGTGTACGCAAGTATTAAATAAACACTATCAAAAAATGGTTTAACAAGATGGCTATGAAAGCCATTATATAGATTTTCAGGTTTTTATTTTTGCGCTTCAATGGATCCGCTTCCGGATGCATGTACATCGGTTGTTTGAGGATTTCCTGAATAACGAATATCGCCGCTGCCACTGCTGCGCCCGGTGATGCTCACGCTGGCGAATACTCTCGCATTGCCACTGCCCGAAATTTTAATATTGGCATTTTCACTTTTGAGGTTCGGGCAATTCACATCGCCGCTGCCGCTCATTTTGCAATCGAAATCTTTAGTGCGTCCTGATAATTTTAAATTGCCTGAGCCGGAACCCGAAACCTTTATTGACGGTGCATCTACATCTGCTTCCACATCGCCGGATCCAGATAAGCTAAAATCTATATTTGACGCATTTTTTATGGTTCCAATCGCTTCGATGTTGCCGGAACCCGAGGTAATGATTTTATTAAGAGAAGGCGCCGTTACAGTAACCTTTGCATGATCGTTGTTGATGGAATAATTGTCTTTATAACGAATGGATAAAACACCATTATCAACATTGGTAATAACGTATGGCAGCAGGTTTTCATCATTTTCCACTAAAACTGAATAAGCATCGCCCATTTTAATTTCGACATCGATAGAGCCCGATGAACGTACTGTGTTGAACTCAGGCACATTCCGGTTTTCTTCACGAACATTGCCATTTCCTGAGATAACATTTCCCGAAATAACATTGCAAGAAATAACACTTATTGAAGCTAATAAGATAATAGTAAATTTTTTCATTGTATTTTGTTTGCGTGCAATTTACAAACTTCAATAAACTTTTTACCTTCGCAGCAAATGACTCAAAAAATTTTAATCCTTGATTTCGGTTCCCAATATACTCAATTGATAGCCCGCGCCGTTCGCGAAGCCAACGTTTATTGCGAGATAATTCCTTTTAATAAAGAAATTGAATACACCCCGGCGTTAAAAGGTGTGATCCTTTCCGGCTCTCCATTTTCCGTAAATGAAAATGACGCCCCATCAGTTGATATAAAATCGATTGCCGATAAAGTACCCTTGCTCGGTATTTGTTATGGCGCTCAACTAATCGCAAAACTGGCGGGCGGCGTAGTAGAGAAAAGTGACAAGCGCGAATATGGCCGCTCAAAGCTGCAGATCGTTAAATCAAATGATCTGCTGGCCGATGTAAAAAATGATTCTGATGTTTGGATGAGCCACAGTGATACGATTAAAAAACTGCCGGATAATTTTTCCATTTCTGCGTCTACCCATAACATTCCGGTGGCCGCGTTCAGCAACGAAACGGAGAAAAATAATATTTACGGTTTGCAGTTTCACCCGGAAGTTTATCATTCTGCCGAAGGCAAAAAAATTATTAAAAATTTTCTTATCAACATTTGTAATTGCAGCCAGGACTGGACGCCGGCGCATTTTATCAACGACACGATTGCTTCAATTAAAGAAACTATTGGCGATAATAAAGTGATCATGGCCTTGAGCGGCGGAGTAGATTCTACCGTTGCTGCAACGCTGATCCACCGGGCCATTGGGAAAAATCTTTATGGCATTTTTGTAGACAATGGCGTACTTAGAAAAAATGAATTTGAGCAAGTGCTTGAATCGTGCAAAAGTATCGGACTTAACATTAAAGGCGTAGACGCAAAAGAGCATTTTTACACAAAGCTTGCCGGCCATCCCGATCCGGAAACCAAAAGAAAAATAATAGGCAAAGGCTTCATTGATATTTTTGACGAGGAAGCACATAAGATTAAAGACATCAAATTTCTTGGCCAGGGAACTATTTATCCTGACGTGATAGAATCCATTTCTGTTCACGGCCCGTCAGTTACCATTAAATCGCACCATAACGTAGGCGGCCTTCCGGATTTCATGAAACTGAGCCTGGTAGAGCCTCTTCGCTCTTTGTTTAAAGATGAGGTAAGAAAAGTGGGCGCAGAGTTGGGATTACCTGCATCGCTGCTAAACCGGCATCCGTTTCCGGGGCCCGGACTTGCGATAAGAATTTTAGGAGAAGTTACAGAAGAAAAGGTACAATTATTGCAAAATGCAGATGCGATCTATACCGATGCATTAAAGAAGTTCGATTTATATGCAACCGTTTGGCAGGCGGGTGCCATCTTATTGCCGGTAAAAAGTGTTGGTGTAATGGGTGATGAACGAACCTATGAATTTACGGTAGCGCTTCGCGCGGTAACTTCAGTAGATGGAATGACGGCCGATTGGGCTCATTTGCCCTATGAATTTTTGGCTTATGTATCTAACGAGATCATCAATAACGTAAGAGGAATTAATCGCGTGGTGTATGACATCAGCAGCAAGCCACCTGCTACCATTGAGTGGGAATAAAAGCAGCAATAAATTATCAATTACGATAAAGATAAACACAGGACAACATTTTGCCGCACAATTTAAATGCTTTAATCGCGAAGTCAATATGAAGAAACTCATTTTATTGTTTGTTGTTCTTGCTCTTTTTATAGGAAAACAAAAATCAATTGCGCAGGCTCGTTACGATAATGGAAAAGTTTACAGAGTGGCCATTTTTGCACCATTATACCTTGATTCTGTATTTTCGAACGGACAACTAACCGCTCAAAAATCAATTCCAAAATTTATTATGCCGGGCGTTGATTTTGTTCAGGGCGCGCAAATTGCGCTTGATACGCTATCGCTAAACGGCAGGCGGCTCCAGGCCTATGTGTATGATTCCAAATCAATTAAAGAACCGATAACAACGCTGGCAAGAAATGGAAAATTAGATAGCATTGATCTGATCATTGGTTCAGTGAAAGAGGCCGATTACAGCCAGTTAGCGCAGATCGCGGTGCAAAAAAGCATTCCCTTTGTTTCCGTAACTTATCCAAACGATGGCGGCATTAAACAAAATCCCTATACCATTATTGTTAATTCAACTTTAAAGGCGCATTGCGAAGGAATATTTAGTTATATCCTTCAAAAACATGGAACGGATAATATATTTCTTGTAAAGAAGAAAAACGATAATCGCATTGATGACTATTTCAGAGCAATCAATTCGGTTGATGGCAAACCGCTTTTGAAAATAAGACAAATCATGCTCGATAGCTCTATTTCTTCTTATGGATTAAAGAATCTTATCGATACAACAAAACCTACCGTAATAATCGGTGCCAGCCTGGACGAAACTTTTGCGCGCAAACTTGCTGAAGCGTGTTACCCGATCCAAAAAACCAACCCGCTTATTTTGATTGGGATGCCTAACTGGGACGGCTTTAGAAGTCTTTATAAAAAAGATGCGTTTACCGATTTTCCTATTAAGTATACAACGCCTCATTACGATGTAAAGGCAAATGCTTTCTCCAATTTTTTAAACGATAAGTATTTTCAATTGTACCGCATAAAGCCTAATGATATGGCGAGCAAAGGCTTTGAATCAACTTATTATTTTACCACGATCCTGTTGAATTATGGCAAGGAGTTTATGGAGCACCTTAATGAAAACAAGGCCTCCGTATTTCACGATTTTAACTTCAGGCCTGTTAATAACAGCAGAGGCAGTACTGTGCCCGACTATTATGAAAACAAGCATTTGTTCATCATGGATATTTTAAATGGCGAGAGTGACAGGGAGTGGTAGAGCCAACAACGCTTTCATTTTCGAAAGAAATTGCACGGCATCAGATAAGGGAAAAACTATATTTTGGCTTATCTCATTACATCAAACGTAGTGCTGTAATTTCCTGCATTGCCATTGGAGGCAAGCCCCTGTAATACTACCACATAACGGCCTGGAATATCGCCGGTGTAAAAAGAAATTGCTCCCTTGCCATTGCTGTTTGTTTTTACATCAGGATTCCAAAACAATACGTTTCTAAAGTCTGGCAAACGCCCCGCCCGTTGTGAAGCATTTTCATATTGAGGTGAATAAAAAACGCGTTGCTGCTGCAAGCCTTCATAATCCAGCACAAGATCATTTGGATTAAGCGCCAGATCTTCAAGACGGCCATTGTATGTTGTGTAACTCAGAATACCTTCGGCAGTAATAGTTCCCAGGTGATATTTTTCCGCTACTATATCGAGCTTATAAACTTTTAGCGGGTCGTAAGCTATGATCTTATTGATATCAAATACAGGCACTCCATCTAACAATACCAACGGATTACCGCTGAAAACCTGTTCAGCTACCTGCACAGTTTTTGTTTCAAAAGCAGGACTGTTAAATGTAGCAAGGCGGAACTTCGAACCGTTTCTTCTCACATTAACTTCGGCCACATATTCGCGCATCACTTCTTCCATTGTTACAAATCGTGTATAGTCGCTTAACACGTAAGTTTTATATGGCTTCCTAAAAAACGGAATGGTATCAACAACGGGTGCGCTCATTTCCTGTAGCCGGCTTTGATGATAGGTGTTCTGAATCGCTACATTAAAATGCCGCGCGGCCAGCACATTTTTTACCGTTGAAGAAATATTTAAACCGGGAGGAACGCTTTGCGAAAATTTTTCAAAAAACGGACTAAATATTTCCAGGTGATAAACACTGTCGTTGTCTTCATTCGTTTGCATTACCAATTGGCTTGCTCCAAAAAAATCTTTCATATCAAAATGAACGAGACCTTGTGCATCGCTTTTGCAGCCGCGCAATTGGATACGCTTTCCGGGCACAGAAAGATACACCTGCACATCAGAAGCCGGTTTTTTTGTGGCAGCATTGATCACTTTTCCGGTGATGATATGGCCGGCAAATTCAGGCACATAAGTAAAAGAAGGTTTTTTATTTTGTAACACGTCGTCCCAATTAAATTTTCTCCAACCTTGTGCCAGCAGCAGGTTTTCCAACGCTTCACCAGTCTCTGCATTTTCAGCTGCGAAATAATAACCAGGATCTTCTATAAAGCCCCGCAGATTGGATGTAAGCCAGAAATAATTAAAAATGTTTTCGCGGCTGGAGTCATCTATATTCCCCAAACGATAAACGGACGCAGATAAATTGCCGGTTAAGGGATTTTTATTTTGGTCATCGGTAGAAACATTTACAATCACTTTGCTCCTCGTTTCATAAGTTGCTTTGTCTGCTTTTGCAGAAATCACCATTTTATTTTTGGGCCGGCTGAAATAAAGCCGCTCGCAAAGCGGTGTTTTATTTTCATCAAAAACGGTAATGATAGAAACACCTTCTTTTAATTCATTCTTATTGATAACACAAACAGCGTTATTATTTTCGATAGGCACCGATCTTGCAACATCAATATGGCCGCGGCTTTGCACAACTACATACATATTGCGGGAAAGATAGTTTCCATTTGCGCTTATTGAAACACGTAAATTATTAAGATCCGCCTCATTTAACTGCATCACATATCCGTTGCTGTATATTTGCGGCAATTCTTTTTTTAGTGAAGATCCATCTTTGAAATTAGCGATTGCTGTATACTGCTTTCCACTTTCCGGTTTCAGTGAAAAACGTCCCATTCCAAATCGAAGCGTTGCAAAAGTCGCTACCGTATCTTTCATCTCGTTGATGATAACGCCTTCACATTCTGCTCCGTTATTTTTATTGTCGACCGCTTTAAAAGCGATCTTACTTTCCAGGCCCGTTACAAGATTTCCGCCCTCCGGAAAAAAATCAATGTTGTAAGCAACCTTGCCGCGATTGGAAGATGAATCGATGTTTGCTGAAGAATTAATGATGCTGATCTTTTTCTCGAAAAAATAATCCGGTGAAAAATTCTTCATCCAGTTGGTATAAGCCCTCAAAATATAGTTGCCCGAAGCGATAGAAGCAGGAAGTAAAAAAGAACCGTTTCCCGATCCTTCTTTCATGGCGATTTTTCCCTGCAGTACAGGCTGATTGGCTTTGTTGACCAATTCAACATAGGACACTTTGCTTACTCCCAGTGGCCGGTTATTTTCCGCATTTGCGAGGTAAGCTTTAAACCATATAATTTCGCCGCTTACATACACCTGGCGATCTGTATGCACATACATTTTTTCCCGTATGCCTTGCTGCTCATAAGTTGTATAGCTTGCCTGTATTTCCGCCAATGCCGGCGATTGCCCGAAAGACTCAAGTCCGAAAACACATAAACCCAGGAATATGTAAACGAAAAAAAATAATTTTTTAGATAAGGTCAATGATCGCATTTCAAAATTTTTATGGCCAGTAGGAAGGTTTAATATTAGATCCGCTGATAGTGCAATCCACACATTCAATTTCGGAAGACAAGTATATCTTTTTCCGCGTGGGCGTTATGGATTCGGCGATGGGCGAAAGGCCGCCGTTTACAAAATAGTATACTAAACTGTCTTCCGTAACAGAATAAGTGCTGCAAGCCGGATAGACATTCCAATCGGCAGGCACTGCGCTATTGGGAATAAATACTCTTTTAGTATAAGAATTTCCGGCGCTGATGTAACCCACCACCACCTCAGCGGCATCGGAAGTACAATGAATGTTACCAACGGTTTGGTTTGGCTGAGGGTCGAAGATGGAGCCTACACTTTCTGTATTGGTTTTCATGGCTTCCCAATAATTATAACCTGTTACATCGAGGGCGTATTGCTTCACAAGGATGCTGTATAAAACACTTAGTCTTTTATGATGTTCCGGAATATATACCAATGGCGCTTCATTGATTACATCGCCGGATAATTTTGCCGACGAGCCCAGCAAAATCCTATTAAGTTTTGCGGTGCTCCAGCAAACACGAACCTGGTCTGTTCTCGGATATACCTTATTACTATCAGCATCATATCGAAGCATCGTGCTATAGGTTGTATGAAACTCCCACGTTTCATCGTATTCCCAGCGATAATATTTTGTGTTATTATTCTGATCGTGAGTGCTTACATAGATTTGCGCTCCGCCATCTTTAATTTTCAGCCCAATATCATCAATTGGCGGCGAAATTTTAAAAGGCACCAGGTCTGATAAATACTCTTTTCCTTCTACCGTGAAAATATGAAGGCGATATTGAAACGCGGGGTTTAAATTTAGAACACCATTGCTGACATATACGCCATTGCCTGTTTCAGATAAGCCGTATTGGTTTTGATGTTCATCCTCTACAAATACCTGTGCGCGCGTTTCCACTTTTGTAGCTGCTGTATCACCGGAAGAAAGTTGCCTCGTGCGACTCAATTTGATAGTGGTTGGGGCGGCTCCATCAATATAACCTTCAACAACCAGGTAATTAACTTTGGTAGATTTTAGAGGCGGATCGTAGGGAACTTTGCATTTGGCCAATGTTAAAACGGCAATAGAGCAAACGATCATTTTCAGGGAAAAATATTTTTTCATCTTAAAAACGAATATTATAAGTGATGAATGGAATAGCAGTGCCGAAGATGGATAACTTATATCCTTTAATAGTACCATTTTGCGAAACAAAATAAACTGAATATGCATTTTTTCGGGCCATCCAGTTATACACGCCCAACGTCCATGAATTGTGGGTTATTTGTTTCACTTTATGATTGCCATCAAGATTTACAGAAAGATCTGACCGGAAATAATCCGGAATGCGATAGCCATTTCTATCTGAATACAACAATCTTGCAGAGCCTGCATAATCATAAACTGCGATGGGCAATGTTATCGGTCGCCCGGTACTATAAGTTACGTTGAGTGATACGCTGAAACGATGAGTGAGCCTGTAATTGCTAATAACGGTGGCATTGTGAGGCTGATCAAAATTGCTTGGGTAAAAGTCTCCGTTATTGATCTGCTCTCCGGCAATTGGATCATCTTGCTTTATCAGCGAGCGCGAATAGGTATAGCTTGCCCATCCGTTTAATTTGCCGGTAGCTTTTTTAACCAGCAATTCTACTCCGTAAGATTTTCCTTTCGTGTTGAACACATCTGTTTCGATATGATGGTTCATAATTAGCTGTGCACCGCTCTTATAATCCAAATAATGTTTTATCCATTTATAATACACCTCAACCGAAGTTTCGATAGTATTTGATTTGAAATTTTTATAAAAACCAAGCGAAACCTGGCTTCCCTGCTGTGGCTTTATATTCGGATCACTCAGTTTCCAAATATCCGTCGGCGAAATGGATGTGGTGTTGGACAACATGTGAACATACTGCTGCAGCGTATTGTAAGATGCTTTTAATGATGAATTATCAGAAATGGAATATCTCGCAGAAAGCCTGTATTCCGGGCCGCCATAAGTATTGATTATTTTTCCTGCGGGATAATAATTTGTCCGTATCAGATTGTCTTCTTTCCTCGGCAAACCAGGTGCATAAACAGCAACGTTATGCGCTCCGAGATAATTATACACCGAGAACCGGACGCCTCCTTCCAAAGAAAGATTCGAAGTAATATTATATTGATCGGATACGTAAACCGCGCTTTCCAAAGCGTGCTCCGCTTCAATTGTATCTGCAACAACAAGAGATTCTTTACCCGCAGGACTAAATGAGCCTGCATGCACATTGTACATTAAACTGCTTATCCCAAAAGAAAGTTTATGCTGGTTATTTAAAAAATAACTGAAGTCTAAATTCGCTTTATACTGATTGATAGTATAGGCAAGCTTGTAAGCATTTACTGGATTGCCATTGCTTTCCACATTGTAATCGTAGTGGTCGATACCAGCAGCCAACACACTATAGAACCGGTTATTAAAATTATGCTTCCATTTAATGTTGGCATTCTTATTTTGATATTGATAAGTGGTATCGCTGTTCAAATTAAATTTATCGCCGCTGATATATCCATTAATGTAAATATTATTCTTATTATCTACTTTATGGCTTATATGAATTGTTGCGTCTTCAAAAGAAGCGCGGCTCTTTTCGTATTCTGCCGGTAAAACTTTAAACAACCAATTAGAATAAGTAGCCCGTACACCCGCCACAAAAGTGGTACGATCTTTTACCAACGGCCCCTCCAGCGTAAGCTTGCCTGTAAGCGGTCCAATACCTGCAGAGCCGTGGATCTTTTTATCGTTTCCATCGAGCGAGGTAATATCTAATACAGATGATATTCTTCCACCGAAATTTGCGGGAATGCTGCTCTTATACAGAGTAACATCTTTAATTACATCCGGATCAAAAGCGGAAAAGAAACCAAAGAGATGTGAAGGATTATAAATATTAGCACCGTTAAACAGGATAAGATTTTGATCGGTAGCGCCGCCTCTTACATTAAGGCCGGTGCTCGCTTCTCCCACAGATTTTACTCCCGGCAAACTAAGCACCGCCCTTAGCACATCTACTTCGCCAAATGCGGTTGGTATTTGCTTCATCGCTGCAATGTCCAGTTTATTAGTGCCCATCATGGTGCTTCGGACATTCTTTTCTTTGCCAACTTCTACACGCACTTCTTTTAATTTCAAAACTTTTTGATCCATCTCAACATTGAACTTACCATCTGAATAAAGCATCAACTGGCGCTTTGCATCAAACATGCCCGGCGCAATTACGTTAAGTGTATGCCTGCCAGCTGATAAAATAATTGAGTAATAACCAAACTGATCGCTTGAAACCTGTATGTGCGGCCGCTCTACATATATTAACGCGCCGGTAACTGCTTCGCCGGTTAATCCGTCGCGGATATATCCTGCCAGGTTTACATTTCCTTTTGGAACATCGTTTACTTTGAGTCCGATCTCAAATAATTTATTTTCGATAGAAATTTCCTGTACCGTCTTTTTTACCGGGCGCACATAATCATTATTCATTTTTTCCGGCGCAATTGCAGCAATTTCTTTTTTACCCGTGATAAAACCATTGGCCGGATCTACAGCTATCGCAGCGCCCTTTGTAATGAATATATTATTTTGCTTATCGATCAAAAAGTAAAAATCGGTGTTATTAAATACCCTGTCTAACACAGCTGGCAAGTGCGCTTTTGATACCGATAAATTGATCTCAAAGCTATCAAGCTGCACTTCATCAAAATAAAAATGATAAGGTACCTGGGCTTCAATTTTTTTGGCAAACTGCCCAAACGACGAGTGGTTAAATTCTGCCGTTATCAAATCGTTGGATGCTTCCTGTGCAAACAACCCAAAAGAAAGAAATAGTAAAATTGAAACAAATAATAACCGTATTTTATTCTTCATATTAATCCATTAGTGTTGATCATAAATTTTGGCGGCCATCAAAAGTGCTTCTTCAAAATTGCTTCTGCGGAACTTGATTTTTTGCTGGCGCATGGCTGCTTTTATTTCGTGCTTCTTATCATCAAATAGGCGAAAAACGTCTTTTTTGTTATTTACCAGGTAATATTTATCACCCTTAAAAACAAAATGCCTGTCTTGTTTAACGAAAACGCGTATAACCTCATTATCCTTGATCACTTCTCTAAAAGCTTTTTTTCTGCTGGCCAGCACTTTCGTCTTTCCGTTGTATAAAAGATCATAGAAACCGGTGGTGCCAAGGTTTTGCGCGGAATTTGCCTGCAGCCTGAGAAACCGATGATTTAAAAGCTGGAAACTGTCGACCAGTTCATTGTTTAATATAATTCGTCCTCTTTTATCATAATTTAAAATAACCACGTGGTTTCTCGCTACATCGTATTGAATATGCATCGGCTCATATATTCTGCCTTCGTAACCAACCCAACCGGTTGCCATCGAATCAACCTCAAAAAACGGAATACCTTCTTTTTTAAAATTAAGAGGTAAATAATCGGGACCATTAAAAATGGCTGACTGCGCACCCATGTAATTATCATACAACTGAATACTCTGCTTAATTTTCTGGTTGATAGAAGCAGAATCATCACTAAGCCCTTGTGAGAAACCGCGAAAGCCAAATGAAAACGCGAAAAACAAGAACAGGAAAACTAGTTTCATAAGCAACGAATTCAGTAAATTAATATTATTCGATAAAATAGAATGGAAGTCGGTTTAATCGAAGATAACGATGTTTAAATAATATGTAATTAGATGGCTGTTTTTCTTACCAACTTTTTGATGAGCGGAAAACGTGTAAACAAATTTTGAAGCAAAAGCGTAAAAGCTATAAAATCACTTATATGAAGATAGTTCATGGCGGTTGGTCTTCCATCCTTTTGATGATAATACCCGGCGGGAGCTGTCCGCATAAACAAAGTTTTCACTGGCCGCAATCATTTATTCCAATGATGTTTTTGATAAGCGGAAAACGGCATGAAACCAAAGCACCCTGAGGCAAAATTGTAAAAGCTATAAAATGGCTTATATGAAATACTATTATAGATTCTTCCTGATCAATTTAAAAATTTCCTTTTACCTTAGCGCAACTAAATTTTGATCTAAACCTAATGAAGGTTTTAATAAAAAACGCAACTTTACTTTCTCCTTCTTCTCCATTTCACGGAAAAATTCAGGATATTTTTATTGAGGATGGCATCATTTCCAAAATAGGCGCTGATCTTAATTCCACTGCAGAAAAAATAATAGAAATAAAAAATTTATCGGTTTCCTGTGGATGGATGGATTGCTTTGCTAACTTTTGTGATCCCGGCCAGGAATATAAAGAAACGCTTGAAAGCGGCGCCAATGCTGCGGCCGCAGGAGGCTTTACAGATGTAATGCTGATTCCGAATACACAGCCGGTAGTAAGTAACAAGAGCCAGGTTGAATACCTGGTTCAAAAAGGAAAATCACTTTCTGTAAATATTCATCCTGTAGGATCAATCACAAAAAATGCTGAAGGAAAAGAGCTGAGTGAATTATATGACATGTATCATACAGGAGCAATCGCTTTTTCTGACGGATTGAATCCTGTACAATCTTCCGGTATTTTACAAAAAGCGCTGGAATATATTCTTGCAATTGATGCAACAATTATTCAATTGCCTGATGATAAAAATATTGGCACTCACGGACTAATGAATGAAGGAGCCGTTTCTGTAAGATTGGGATTGCCGGGCAAACCTGCTTTGTCTGAAGAGCTAATGATAGCGAGAGATATAGAGTTGGCAAGATATACCAATTCTAAAATACATTTCACAGGTATCTCTACCCGAAAATCGCTGGAATTAATTGCTGCGGCAAAAAAAGAAGAATTACATGTGAGTTGTTCTGTTACGCCATATCATTTGTTTTTTTGTGAAGATGATTTGGCTGATTACGATACCAATTTAAAAGTAAACCCGCCACTAAGAACCAGTGACGATCGCGATGCACTGCGCGAGGGAATTAAAGAAGGTGTTGTTGATTTTATCGCTTCACATCATCTGCCACAGGATTGGGATAACAAAGTTTGCGAATTTGAATATGCAAAAAATGGGATGGAAGGTTTGGAAAGTGTTTTTGGCGCCGCGGGCCTTTGCGGAATCGATGCAACAACTTTTGTAAAAATGCAGACGGAAAATATCCGTAATATTTTTAAATTACCTGTACCGCTCATTGCGGAGCGCCAACCGGCAAGCCTTACACTTTTTGTTGAAGGAGATGAATATTTATTTGAAGAAAAACAGATTTTATCCAAATGCAGCAACAATGCTTTTGTTGGAAAAACATTAAAAGGAAGAGTGATTGGGATTATTAATAAAGACAAGCTATTTTTGAACAAATAATTATCATGCAACAACCCGTTACATCTACTTCAACAAAAGGAACCGTTATTGGTTTGATCCTTGTTGTGCTTGCGTTAGCAACTTATTTTTTGAATCTTAAAGCAAACGGCCCCCTGCAATGGCTTGGATGGGTAATTTTTATTGCAGGAATTATCTGGTCCGTTATGTCGTATGGCAAACAAATAAATCATAATTCCACGTTTGGAAACTACTTCGCGCATGGTTTTAAAGTTTCCGCGCTGGTAACAGCGATAATGGTTATTTATGTGATCATTTTTGTATTACTTTTCCCCGACTTTAAAGAAAAAGCAATCGACGAAGCGCGCAAATCAATGCAGGAAAAAAATAATTTAACGCAGGAGCAAATTAATGCAGGCATCGAAATGACCAAAAAGTTTTTTATGGTATTTCTGATTGGTGGCACATTGGTTAGTTATCTTTTTTTCGGAGCAGTGTGTTCGCTCATAGGCGCTGCAATTACTAAAAAAGAACCCAACCATTTTGCGGGCGATATCAATCAAATAGGCCAATAATGGATGTTTCAGTAATAGTTCCCCTTTATAATGAAGCAGAATCTTTGCCGGAACTGGAGGCATGGATAAAACGCGTGATGGATGAAAATAATTTCAGTTATGAAATTATTATGGTGGATGATGGCAGCACTGATAATTCATGGAATGTCATTCAACAACTTCATGATAAAAATACGCTGGTAAAAGGATTAAAGTTCCAGCGCAATTATGGCAAAAGCGCCGCATTAAATGAAGGCTTTAAAATGGCCAAAGGTGAGAGTAGTAATTACCATGGATGCCGATTTGCAGGATAGCCCGGATGAAATACCGGAACTGCGCAAAATGGTGCTGAATGAAGATTACGACATAGTAAGCGGCTGGAAGAAAAAAAGATACGACAGCACACTATCAAAAAATATTCCTTCAAAATTATTTAATGCAGCCACAAGAAAAGCCAGTGGTATTTATTTGCACGATTTTAATTGCGGACTAAAAGCCTATAAAAATAAAGTGGTAAAAAGCATAGAAGTTTATGGCGAAATGCATCGCTATATTCCTTTGCTTGCGAAATGGGCAGGCTTTAAAAAATTTGGAGAAAAAGTAGTGGAGCACCGGCCCAGAAAATATGGTGTTACCAAATTTGGGCTGAATCGTTTTGTAAATGGCTTTTTGGATTTGGCTTCCATTATGTTTGTGGGAAAATTCAGAAAAAATCCCATGCACTTTTTTGGATTGTGGGGAACCTTATCTTTTGTATTCGGCTTTGTGGTTTTTCTTTATTTAACCATCAGCAAATTCTTTTTTGATGAAACCGGGATGACACAAAGGCCTTTATTTTATATAGCGCTTGTTGCAATGATCATCGGCTCACAATTATTTCTCGCAGGTTTCTTAGGTGAATTAATTTCCAGGAATGGCCCGGAAAGAAATCATTATTTAATTGAAGAAAAAATTAATTAGCCAATTCGCTGATGTGCTAATTAGCTAATTTTGAACCTGCACACTTTCAAATTATTTTAAGCAGACAATACTGATGCCTGAACCTTTAACCGGAATAGTTCCTTCTCCTTTGGAGATTCCGACAACTACTAAGAATAGTCAGGCGAAGATCATCATCATCGGCCCGGCGCATCCGTTGCGCGGTGGCCTGGCATCTTATGATGAACGGCTGGCAAAGGAATTTACCGACCAGGGCTTTGATACAACGATTTATACTTTTTCTTATCAATATCCTTCGTTTCTTTTTCCGGGAACAACGCAATACTCTTCAGAGCCGGCGCCGGAAAATATCAACATTAAAGTAAAAATAAATTCGATAAACCCGCTAAACTGGATTTCTGTTGGCAATGAATTAAAAAGATTGAAACCCGATATTATTGTAGTAAGATATTGGCTTCCATTTATGGGGCCATGCCTTGGAACCATTTTAAGAAGAGTAAAGAAAAATAATCACACTAAAGTCGTTTGCATTGCAGATAATATTTTTCCGCACGAAAAAATGCCTGGCGGCAAAATCTTTACCAAATATTTTATAAAACCCATTGATGGTTTTATTACCATGAGTAAGAAAGTGCTTGCAGACCTTAAGCATTTTGCCAAAACCAAACCCGCGCAGTTTGTGCCACATCCATTGTATGATAATTTTGGAGAGATCATCAGCAAAGAAGAAGCAAGAAAAAAACTGGGCATAAACCAGGATGAAAAGGTGATTTTATTTTTTGGATTCATCAGGAAATATAAAGGTCTGGATATTTTATTGGAAGCGATGAAAATTTTAAACTCAACATCCAACATTCAACATTTAAAATTATTAATAGCCGGCGAATTTTATGAAGACGAAAAAAATTATCATGAATTATTAAATGATCCCGCGATAAAAGACAGTCTTATTCTGCATACTCATTTTATTTCCGACAGTGAAGTAAAATATTATTTATGCGCCGCAGATTGCGTGGTACAACCTTACCGCAGCGCCACGCAAAGCGGTGTAACTCCCCTCGCCTATCATTTTGAAAAACCGATGATCGTTACCAATGTTGGCGGCTTACCCTCATTGGTTCCTGATAAAAAAGTGGGATTGATTGCAGAACCAAATGCAGAAAGTATTGCTAAAAAAATCGTTGAATATTTTGAATTGGGAGAAAACTTTTTTTTGCCTCAACTTCGTGAAGAAAAAGCCAAGCTAAGCTGGAAAGTAATGACGGATGCAATTCTTACTATTTAATAAAAAAGAAGTTGCCCAAAAAATTTTAAGACGAATTAAATAAACCAGGATGATCTATAGAAGTAAAGCGCCTTTGCGCATTGGCCTTGCAGGTGGAGGAACAGATGTGAGTCCCTACAGTGATCAATTTGGAGGCGCCATTTTAAATGCAACCATTTCTCTTTTTGCCTATGCAAATATTGAGCCTCTCATCGAAAAAAAAATCATCGTACAGGCATTAGACAGAAAAGAAGAACAATCTTTTGAATGGACTCTGGAGCTGCCGATTAATGGAACGCTCGATCTTTTAAAAGGAGTTTACAACCGCATTCAAAAAGACTTTGGAATACCGCCAACAGGTTTCAGATTATCAACATTTGTAGATGCGCCCGCCGGGTCGGGTCTTGGCACTTCATCCACTTTAGTTGTGGCAATAATCGGTGCATTTGTAGAATGGCTTAAACTTCCGTTGGGCGATTATGACATTGCGCATTATGCATACCAGATAGAACGCGAAGATCTGAAACTAACGGGCGGCAAACAGGATCAATATGCCGCAATGTTTGGCGGTGTAAATTTTATGGAATTTTATGAAGATGATAAAGTGATTGTAAATCCATTGCGCATCAGGTCGCAATACCTGCATGAGTTGGAAAATAATTTGGTGTTATATTTTACTTCCACCAGCCGCGAAAGCGCTTCCATCATTAACGAGCAGGTGAAGAATGTAAATAGCAAAAATGAGAAGAGCATTGAGGCCATGCATCAACTGAAAGAACAGGCCCGCATGATGAAGGAAGCTTTGCTTAAAGGAAAGCTTAGTGAATTTGGTGAAATACTGGATTTTGGCTTTCAACAAAAACGAAAAATGGCACACAATATCAGCAACAGCCGCATTGAAGAAATTTATGAAGCTGCCAAAGATGCCGGCGCAACCGGTGGAAAAATAAGCGGCGCAGGCGGCGGCGGGTTTATGATATTTTATTGCCCGGGAAATACGCATCATGCGGTGGTGGAAAAATTGAAAACCTTTGGCGGAGAAGTTAAGAATTATACATTCACAAAATATGGGTTAACGACGTGGTCGGCTTAAAATTTAAAATTTCCGGTCTAACTTCATTTAAAAAAATCAACATGGATAAAATAAAAAATATTATTCAATCATCGATCGATGTAAAAACAAACATTCTTGCAGACGATAAGATTTTGCAAACCCTGCAAGATTGTGTAAATGTAATTGTGACCGCTTTTGAAAAAGGGAAAAAGGTGTTGTTTTGCGGAAATGGTGGCAGCGCTTCCGATGCCCAGCATCTTGCAGCAGAATTCAGTGGAAGGTTTTATACAGACAGAGATGCACTTCCTGCAGAAGCTTTGCATTGCAACACTTCTTATTTAACCGCTGTGGCAAACGATTACAGCTATGAAGTGATCTATTCCAGGTTGCTGAAAGGCATTGGCCACGAAGGCGATGTACTGGTTGGCTTAAGCACGTCCGGCAACAGCAAAAATATCGTCAACGCATTTGAAGTAGCAAAAGAAAAAGGCATGACAACCATTGCGTTTACCGGCGCTTCCGGCGGAAAATTAAAAAGTCTTTCTGATTTTTTGATTAACATTCCTTCCGATGATACACCGCGCATCCAGGAAAGCCACATTACGCTCGGACATATTATTTGCCAGCTCGTAGAAGAAATTTATTTTGCTGATACCAATGATTAAGGAAGCCATCATTCTTGCAGGCGGCCTTGGAACAAGATTGCGTTCAGTTGTTGCCGATATGCCTAAGTGCATGGCACCCGTTTCAGGAAAGCCATTTTGTAGTTTTTTGATATCTTATTTGCAAAAGCAAGGCATTGAAAAATTTATTTTCAGTGTAGGTTACCTGCACGAAAAGATCGATAATTATTTAAAGGAAAATTATTCAGGGTTAGATTACACGATCTCTGTCGAAGACGAGCCATTAGGCACCGGCGGAGCCATTAAACTCGCATGCAGCAAGGCCTCCGGAGAAAATGTAATTGTTTGCAATGGCGATACGCTTTATAAAATTGATGTTTCCTGCGCTAGGTAAATTTCATGCAGAGAAAAAAAGCGCGTGCACTTTGGCTTTGAAGCCGATGAAAGATTTCGACCGTTATGGCGTTGTTGAACTTAATGAGGATAGCTCTGTAAGATCATTTAAAGAAAAACAGTTTTATCAATCAGGATTAATTAACGGCGGAGTTTACGCATTGAATGTTGCCTCATTTTTAAAAGAAGATCTTCCTGAAAAATTTTCTTTTGAGAAAGATTATCTTGAAAAGAATGTGAACAGTTTTAATCAAGCCCAACCCAAATTATATGGAAGTGTGCAGGATGAATATTTTATTGATATTGGCATTCCGGAAGATTATGAAAGGGCACAGACCGAATTAAAAAATGAAACTGACATTAACCATTGAAAAATTGTAACCTGGAAAATATAGACCAATCGTGGACGCTCTTTATCGACAGAGACGGTGTTGTGAATGATGAAAAACATTTGGATTATATTCATACCTGGGATGAATTTAAGTTTTATGAAGGTGTAAAAGATGCTTTTAAAATCTTCAATAAAAAATTCGGTATTATTGTGATGGTTACCAATCAGAGAGGAGTTGCAAAAGGGCTAACCAAATTAAAAGACCTTCATGTGATCCATAAAAACATGCTGCAGGAAATAGAAGATGCCGGCGGCAGAATCGATAAAATTTATTTTTGCGCCGATATGGAGAGTCCTAACCGAAAACCCAATCCTGGCATGGGTTTGCAGGCAATTAAAGATTTTCCCGAAATCAATCTTGCTAAAAGTATCATGATTGGCAACACATTAAGCGATATGAATTTTGGCCGAAACCTGGGTGTTGCCATTAATATTTTTTTACCGACAACCCGCAAAGATGTTGATGTAAACGATCCACTGATTGATTTGGTTTTTAAGGATTTAATTTCGGTGGCGAAAGCATTGGTCTGAAGTTATAAGTGGTAAGTTATAAGTACCGGCTCATTGATTCCTCAACCATCTAAACCATCTAAACTCCCTAAACCCTCAACTCTCAACCCTCAACCATCTAAACTCTTAGTTAAATATTTCCCGGTTAACAATAAATTAAATGAATTAAAGTTTTCTTTGTCCAAACTTTTTTAATGAATAAGCTATTCTTTTTTTTAATTTCTTTTATTGTTTTAGGAAACGCTTGTTTTGCACAGGCCCTCTCTTCATCCCAGCGAAAAGAACTACAGAAAAAAGAAGATTCTATAAAATCGTTTGCAATTAATATGATCCAGGGCCGCACTGCCGAAGAAAGATTTGCTGCAGACAGCCAATTTACCAAAATGTTTGTACGCGCCTTAAAAGTTTCCAATTCATTTTATTATCCGTTCGATTCGCTGATCACTGTTTCCAAGCTGGTTCCTAAGGACAGTTCATTTAAAATATTTACATGGCAATTGGTGTTGAATGATGATGAGGTTCGGCAGCATGGCGCCATTCAAATGCGCACACGCGATGGATCGCTTAAGCTTTTTCCCCTGATCGATAAGACAAGTGCTACTCAAAACATCCAGGATACGATCGCCAATAATTTAAACTGGATTGGAGCTGTTTATTATAAAGTGATTGAAAAGAAAGCCTTTGGCAACAATTATTATACATTGCTTGGTTATGATGAAAACAATCTGAACAGCAACAGAAAAATTATTGAAGTACTTACATTTAAAGATGGCGAGCCAATTTTTGGCGGCTCATTTTTCAGTTTCCAGGACAACAGCTTGAGCAAACAATCTTTCGCAAGGTATGTGATGGAATATAAAAAAAATGCAAGCCCACGGCTTACTTACGATCCGGAAATGGACATGATTATTTATGAGCACCTGATTTCAGAAACGGGCGAGCCAAATAAAAAATATACTTATATCCCCGATGGCGATTATGAAGGACTAAAATGGAAAGATGGAAAATGGGTGCACATTCAAAAAGTATTTGATCAAAAAACACCCGAGGGCAAAGAACCCGTGCCACAACCTATCAGGGACGCAAAAGGAACAATTGATGAATCAAAATTAAGTCAGCGCATGCCCGAAAACACGGATGAAGGCGATGGCAATTATGATGAAGCAAAGCCACCTGTTACACAAAAAGCCCCTGTAAAAAAATCGAAGAAAAAAGATTAATGGTTTTCGGTATCTATTAAAAAGGTTCCGAGGTCAACCACTTCGCCTTCTTTCATTACAAACTCCTCAACGTTAGTAAGATCCAGATTGGACATCACTTTGCTTTTAAAGATTTCTCTATTATTGTGATAAACCAAAAAGTAGAAATCCGGCTTTTTATCAAGGTCCGACACGTCTGAAAAATCACCTTGCGAAAACAGAAATTTGGCAACTCCTTCCTCATCAGGTATGCTTTCTCCCAGAAAATCATCATTAAAAACATCCTTATCATACAATCTTACAGAGAACCCGTTTCCGCAAACCGGCTCATCGGTGCCTTTACTGATCAGACGTACTTTTACTTCAATATTCATTTCTTTATTTAAAGCGATTGAAGACATATTGTATTTTTTGGAAAAATTAAGGATTTTTATTTATTCATCCAATTTCAACACCGCCAAAAATGCTTCCTGCGGAACTTCCACATTTCCAATCTGCTTCATTCTCTTTTTACCTTCTTTCTGTTTTTCCAATAATTTTCTCTTTCGGCTGATATCACCGCCATAGCATTTTGCGGTAACATCTTTGCGGATAGCGCTTATGTTTTCGCGGGAGACTACTTTAGCGCCAATAGCAGCCTGGATCGCAATCTGAAATTGTTGGCGCGGAACAAGATCCTTCAGCTTTTCACAAAGTTTTCTTCCAAAATCCTGTGCACGGCTGCGATGTATTAATGAACTCAGGGCATCTACCTTTTCGCCGTTTAATAAAATATCCATCTTCACAATATCGCTTGCACGATAGCCTATAGGATGATAATCGAAAGATGCATACCCGCGGGTAACACTTTTGAGCCTGTCGTAAAAATCAAAAACGATTTCAGTAAGCGGCATTTCAAATGTAAGTTCTACGCGGGTTGGCGTTAAATATCCCTGGTTAATGAGGTTTCCTCTTTTGGCGATACAAAGCGTCATAATGTTGCCAATATAATCTGGCTTTGTAATGATCTGCGCTTTAATATATGGCTCTTCAATTGTTTCAATCCTGCTCGGGTCGGGCATTTGCGTAGGATTGTTTACTATGATTGTTTCGCCTTTAGTGGTATGTGCGATAAAGCTTACGTTGGGAACCGTAGTAATTACCGATTGGTTAAATTCTCTTTCGAGGCGCTCCTGGATAATTTCCATATGAAGCATTCCAAGAAATCCGCATCGGAAACCGAAGCCCAGCGCTTGCGAAGTTTCCAGCTCAAAAGTAAGCGAAGCATCATTCAACTGAAGTTTCTCCATGCAATCCCTCAACTCTTCAAATTCATCGGTATTGATAGGAAATATGCCCGCAAAAACCATCGGCTTTACTTCTTCAAAACCTTGTATCGATTCTTTACATGGATTATTTGTGGTAGTAATCGTATCGCCAACTTTTACTTCTTTTGCATTTTTAATACCTGTGATTACATAACCTACGTCACCTGCCCTTACTTCATTTTTAGGCGTCATCCCGATTTTTAAAATGCCAACTTCATCTGCCGAATATTCTTTCCCCGTATTGGAGAATTTAATTTTATCACCTTTTTTGAGCGTTCCGTTAAAAATGCGGTAATAAACAATAATACCACGGAAGCTATTAAAAACACTATCGAATATCAAAGCCTGTAAAGGCGCGTCTGCATCACCTGTCGGAGCCGGAATTCTGTTAATAATGGCGGCCAAAATATCTTCAACGCCCACGCCGGTTTTTGCGCTGGCATGCAAAATATCTTCATGTTTGCAGCCAATTAAATCTATGATCTGATCTTCTACTTCGGCAATCATCGCGCCGTCCATATCTATTTTATTGAGCACCGGAATTATCTCCAGGTCGTTATCAATAGCAAGATATAAATTAGAAATGGTTTGAGCCTGTATACCCTGTGTGGCGTCTACCAGCAGCAATGCACCTTCACATGCAGCTAGTGCGCGGCTTACTTCATAACTGAAATCTACGTGACCGGGAGTATCAATTAAGTTTAAAATATATTCTGTGCCCTGGTATTTATAATTGATCTGAATCGCATGGCTTTTGATGGTAATTCCTTTCTCACGCTCCAAATCCATATTGTCCAAAACCTGTGCCTGCATGTCGCGATCGCTCACGGTATGCGTAAATTCCAGCAGCCGGTCGGCCAGCGTACTTTTGCCGTGATCGATGTGGGCTATAATACAAAAATTTCTTATATTCTTCATTAAAATAAAATTATTTAAAAACGCTGCAAAGGTAACAAAAGGGCACGCAATTAAGGATTTATTGTGATGCATTTAATACGGGATTTAAAGTGGTTACGCCCCGGTTAATTTCAATTAAAAAGTTGGCTCAACTTCTCAATTGACACCGATAAACTTTCAATTGTTAAATTAATGTATCAAATTTGGCCTCAAATGAATTTTAAAAAAGAATTAGTAAAAAACATTCTATTCAAAGGCCTGAATGTCTTGTTGTCATTTACTGCAACTGTATTATTGGTACGGTTGTTAGGAACAGAAGGCAATGGATTTTATTCTTTATTCATTGCCAATACTTCAGTGATTGCATTGGTGATCAGTTTTAGTTTTAATTCCGGGCTGATTTATTATACGGCAAAAAACGAATTTTCGCCCGCATCGATCTTTAATACGGTTGTGGTTATTTTGATCATTCAGTTGATATTGATCCTGGCTTCGGAAAAGCTTTTTCACTCTATTTTTGGCTTTTCATTTTATGTTGACAGCTCTTTCAGCGGCCTTTCGTTATGGGGAAGCGTTTATCTTTTATCTATTTTATTAAATGGATATTTATCCGCTATATTTTCGGGCTACAAATGGTTTGATACACTGAATATTTTGACAGCGGTCACCAACGTAATTTTTGTAATCGTTTTTGGCATCTTGCTTTCCAACAAAAATGCTTTCAGTTTTGAGCACACCGTGTTCATCGTTAAAATTTATATTCTACTCACGGTTCTTCAATCTGTCTTAACCGCTTCAATTCTATTAAAAAAAATAAATTACAGGCTGCAATTTTCTTTTTTAAAATTCAGCCAAAGCAAAAAATTATTTACGTACGCCGGCATTGCTTTCTTTGGCAATCTTTTCCAGTTTTTGGCTTACCGCATGGATTACTGGTTTATTGATGTGTTTCAAAACAAAGAAGAACTTGGACTTTATGCATTGGCTTCAAAACTTAACCAGGTATTATGGATGTTGCCCATGACGATCGCTGCGGTTATCGTACCGTTTGCCGTAACTTCTTCAGAGCTGCTAAGCCAAAAAGTAAAAATCATATTGCGTGTGTTGTTTAATGGTTATGTACTCATCGGGCTGCTGCTTGCCGTTGCAAGCCCTTTGCTCATTCCAATCGTTTTTGGTCAATCATTCTCCGGCACCGTGTTGCCTTTTGTTATCTTATTACCGGGAGTGATTGTTTTTTCCATCAACACCGTTTTGGCTGCTTTTTTTGCGGGCATCAACCGGCAGGATATCAATTTAAAAATATCGTTTTTCTGTTTTGCCATTATTCTTTCAGGCGACTTTTTATTAGTGCCAAAATTTGGTATAAAAGGCGCGGCGGTGGCCAGTTGTATCGGATATATGTTTAGCGGATTTTGCTCGCTCCTGGTTTTTTCCAAACAATCGGGATGGAATTTTAAAGAATTATTATTGATAAGAAAACAAGATATTGCAGGCCTGAAAAATATATTTCGTGATAAACTTTTCGTGAATGGCTAAAGTATTATTTCTTGCCAGTTGGTATCCGGGCAGGGTTGATCCGTTTGACGGTGATTTTATTGAAAGGCATGCAAAATCAATCAGTCTTTTTAACCAGGTGTTTGTGATTTATGTAGTAAAAGATCCCGGCATAAAAAACGGTAAAACTGAGATTGAAAAGAGCGTCGCCGGTAACTTGATTTCCTATAAAGCTTATTATCCTTATTCAGGATCAAAAATCAGTTGGGTTGAAAAATTACATTCTAACCGCTGCAGTTTCATCCTTCACCGACGCATTTTTAAAATGATCCTGGATGATTACGGAATGCCTGACATCGTGCATTTAAACGTGCTGATGAAATCCGGAATTTTTGCCTGGTGGTTAAAGAAAAAATACCAGCTACCTTATGTGCTGAGCGAGAATTGGACGGGCTATTACAAGGAAAGAAAACACGGCTACCAGCAACAATCCTGGCTTTATAAATTTCTTTCCAGGAAGGTTTACACCAATTGCGTGTATGCCTTACCCGTTACTACAGATCTTGGCGAAAAAATGAATGCGTTGCTTGGCGAAATACCTTTCCGGGTGATTCCAAACGTAGTGGATACAACCCGCTTCTACCCGGATTTACAACACAAAAACAGCAAGACAAGATTAATACACGTTTCCACTTTGGGATATCATAAAAACATTGAAGGCATATTAGAAGTAACTGAAAAGCTGTATCAGGCCCGGCAGGATTTTGAATTGTACCTGGTTGGCCCTGCATCAGACCACATTCTTAAATGGGCAGAAGATCGCGGCTTAACCAACAAGTGTATTTTTTTTATTGGTCAGATCAATTATCAAAACGTGGCTGAGCATTTGAGAAATGCGGATGCAATGATCATGTTTAGCCGGTATGAGAATTTGCCTTGCGTAATTTTAGAAGCGCTAACCTGTGGATTGCCCGTTATTTCTACTGATGTGGGCGGAATCAGGGAAGTGATCAACAGTGATAACGGCATTTTAATACCATCAGAAAACAAAAACGATTTATTGAATGCTATGAATCGACTGCTAAATGAGATGCATTTATTCGACAGGCAAAAGGTCGCCGATGCAGCGCGGGACAAATTTAGTTATGACGTAGTAGGGCATCAATTTGATAAAGTATACAAAGAGATTTTATCTCATAAACATTCACCCGCTTAAAAAGAAAATAGCGGTGCCCGAACCCAGTCACATAAGCCATTTTATAGATTTCGGGATTTTTATTGAGCGGGCACTCCGGTATCGAATCATAAAAAAAGTAAAAACCACACAATTTTATTATTCCTTTTTCGTTCCGTTTTATCTGCAACACTTTCACTAAGAACCTATAGCTTTGAGGTAATTTATTCATAAGCACTCCATAACCAAAACCTATTTTATGAAATATTGTGTTTTTATCACTCTGGCTATTATTTACTCTTCATTGTCTTTAACGGTTTCCAGGGCAAGCCCTCTATACACACAGGCACCACCCATATCTGGCGTAACCACTTTTGATGATCTTTATAGCGGAACTCCCGTAGACTTAACCGGGCTAAAATCCGCAGGCGGCGGTGGGCTCGTCGCTTTAAATGTTGCCGGTTATGATGCAAGACTATTTGCATCATCAAGCTTACCGGAAAGCGGCATAAGTATCGAACCAATTAATGGCCAGTCGGCCATGCTTCATGCTTACAATCTGAACCCGGCAACCAACCTCGGTTCAATACAAATTTCCTCCAACGATAAAAGCTATTTTGACCTTAATGCGGTTGATATCACCATTGACAGCTTCAGCACGGGAACTTCACAGATCGTTCGGTTGATTGGGTATAGGAATGGCGTAATTGTATCCGGAGCGGTTCTTTTAAAAACGGTAACTGCAGCCACTTCAGGCGGGCTCCTGGTTAATTTTGATGTTTCGGCAATACCGGCCTTCAAAGGCATTACTGCCTTCTCTGTACAAACAGATGGAAGTTATTTTTTTAAGCGAGGTATTGGTGTGGACAATATCAATGCGGTAAATTTCAGAACTGTATTACCCGTGAATCTTTTATCGTTTGATGCCTTGTTACAAAAGGACAAAACAGTACTTCTAAAATGGAGCACAGCAAGCGAAGTGAACAATGCTTATTTTCTTACTGACAGAAGCAGTAATGGCACCGATTTCATGCCTTTGGCAAAAATTGCAGGAAACGATGCATCCGCCGGGCTTGTAAATTATGAGTATACAGATGCACATCCGTTAAGCGGCAATAATTTTTATCGCCTCACGCAGGTGGATATTGATGGCCGGCAGAAAATCTTATCAATAAAAAAAGTTGCCGTAAATGAATCAGCCACTTTATCGCTGTATCCCAACCCGGTTGTTGGAAATTCGTTTACACTTAACTATGGAAAAAATGTTTCAGCCGCAATTCCGTTTAAGCTGATTGATGCAGCCGGAAAAATGGTATTTGCCGGTAAAATTTACCAGCAATCACAACCAATAACTTTGCCTGCTTTAAGCGCCGGCGTTTATACTATTCAATTACCGGACGGGAGATCTCTTATTTTTGAAAAGAAGTAAATCTTCAACTATGCTTCCAGCATATTTTAAAAGCCTTCTTTATGAGGGCTTTTTTTATCGGAAAAAGTGATCTATTTACAGGTTTCGATTTGCCTTTCAACCAAAATATCTAATTCTTTTTTCTTTTTGATTACTTTTATCCATCTTAAAAATAAATTTTATTTGCAGGCCGGCGCAACATCAAATAAAAATACAAAACCGCTAATACCAGATCTAAATATGACGATTGATAATAACGCTTCTGCTATTCTTGAAGTAGAAGGACTAAATGTTTGGTATCAAAATTTTCAGGCAGTGAAGAACGTTTCCTTTAAAGTACATGCGGGAGAAATATTTGGCTTTTTAGGTCCGAATGGCGCTGGCAAAACCAGCACGCTCAGCGCTATTGAAGGACTTTTAAAACCTCAATCCGGAAATATTTCCATCGCCGGATATGATATTCAAAAGAAGCCATTATTCGCAAGAGCCAACCTGGGCGTGCAATTGCAGTCAACAAGCTTTCAGCCCGAGCTAACGATTAAAGAAATCATTAAGCTGTATGCAGGCATTTACGGCGTTTCGCTCGATGCCGAAAAATTAAATTTAATTCTGCAGGATATAAAGCTTGGAAGATTCGGCATCAAAGCCTTTCGGAAAATTATCGGGCGGCCAGCAGCAACGGGTTTCTTTGGTGATTGCAACCATTCACAATCCGATCCTGGTTTTGCTTGATGAACCCACCTCAGGATTAGATCCTCAATCACGCCGCCAGCTTTGGGAACGCATCGAAGCCATACGGGAAAAAGGACATGGCGTATTGCTTACCACGCATTCTATGGAGGAAGCAGAAGCCGTTTGCGATCGCATTGCCATTATCGATCATGGAAGCGTAATTGAGATTGATGCGCCACAAACTTTAATTGATCGTCACCGGCAAGACCCCAATGTAATAAGCGTATCAAGAAAAGGAAAAATAACTTTGGAAGACGTATTTATCGGCCTCACAGGCCGCGCTGTTCGGTCATAAAAAAAATTAAAAGATGAATCCCAACATTCCCAAACCCGCTGCTGCATTAGCTTCATTGCTTCGCGCCGATTTTACTACTCAGTGGCGCAATCGCCGCTCGGTGATTATGGCCTTATTGGTTCCGGTGATCATTTTAATTTCCTGGAAGGGAATCATTGATAAAGTGGGCGCTGCGTTTGCATTGTCCATTTCGCTCACCATCGGGCTTACGGCCATCGGAATTATGGGCTACGCAATTTCTATTGCCCGCGATCGTGATAAAGGAGTTTTTCAACGGTTGAGAGTTACCCCGGTGCCTACTTTTTTTATTATGCTTAGCAGGTTAATTGTGCAATTAGCCATGATCGCTTTGCTTACGCTGCTGGTGTTTATTGTTGGCCATAATTATGATAAAATCACCCTTTCGCCTGCAGGTTATGTGCTCACTTTTATTACATCGTTTATTGGTGGCGCGCTGTACCTTGGGCTGGGACAATTAATTGTAGGACTTGTAAAAAACGCTGAAACCGTTAACTCCACCACGCGGCTTATTTATATTGCCTTCATCATGCTTGGAATGTTTGGCGAGCTTGGAATGTTTGGAGATCAGTTAAAATCGATGGTGCATTGGTCGCCCTTTGGCACTGTTAAAACCATCCTTGCAGCAAGCATGGAACCGGCCACCTGGAACAGCCAGACCTCAATGGCATTGTTCGCGACTATAGTTTATGCGCTGGCATTTTCGTTTCTTGGAATTAAACGGTTTAAATGGGATTCGAGGTAAGCACCATAAAATTGCGCAATCAGGAAAGCCATTTTATAGAAAATCGATAAAAACTATATTTTAGTTTTTCAGAAAAAGACACGACAAACATCATTCTAACCATCATGCCTAAACGCAAATTCTTACAACAGTAATTTTATCAATTGTGAAAGGTAATTTTTTTGGGCTCGACGGTGTAATGCAGATTAATTGTATATTAGTTGATGAAACCATCATTTCATTCACATCAATTCAATAAAATAAAAAATAAAAATCATGAAGAACGTTTTACGCCGGCTGATTATGCCACTCATGCTAATCGTATCTGTATCGGCCAATGCCAAATCAAATGAAACAACTTATACGCGGCCGGATACGGCTTCTATACAGGGGCGCTGGGATATTACCATCGATGAATCCGGGAAAGCATTGCCTTCGTGGCTTGAAATTGATCATTCAGGCACCCACCGGCTTATCGGCTATTATGTAGGACCGTCAGGAAGCGCGCGCCCCATTTCAAAAGTAAATTTTACCGATGGCAAGATGAGTTTTACAATTCCCCCGCAATGGGAAGCAGAAAACAATGATATTACATTTGAAGGTATATTGGATGGCGATAAATTATCAGGCACCATGACTACCGCTGATGGTAAAAGCCACAGCTGGACTGCCGTTCGCGCGCCTTCTCTGCGCCGCGATAAAGCACCTGTTTGGGGAAAACCTATCACGCTGTTTAATGGCAAAGATCTCAAAGGATGGCATACCATGGGGCCAAACCAATGGAAGGCAGAAGGCGGAATTTTACGCAGTCCGCACTCAGGCTCTAACCTGGTTACCGATGAAAGCTTCACGGATTTTAAATTACACATCGAATTCCGGTATCCCAAAGGAAGCAACAGCGGCGTTTATTTGCGCGGACGATATGAAGTTCAGGTTGCAGACAGCAAAGGCCTGGAACCGCAGAAAGATCAGCTGGGAGCCATTTATGGATTTATAGCACCAAGCGAAATGGTTGCCAAAAGCGCCGGAGAATGGCAATCTTACGATATTACCCTCGTTGGCAGAATGGTAACTGTTGTTGCCAATGGTAAGATGATCATCTGCAACCGCGAAATACCAGGCATCACCGGCGGCGCTATTGATAGTAAAGAAGGTGAAGCAGGTCCATTGCTGATCCAGGGCGATCATGGACCGGTAGATTATCGCAACATTGTGATCACGCCGGCTAAATAATTATCCGAATTTATCTATTAACCTTTTAAAGGCTGGCCAACCGGAATCGCGCAATCGTGGCCCGGTTGCCCGTGCGGTGGATTTACAGTAACGGCACCACCCAAATTGGCAGGCTGCGCCGGCTGCGAAATAGCGGGCGCCGGAGCATTTTGCTGTATCGATTGAGAAGGCGAATTCAACGGCGCGCCCACAGCAATATCGCACCGGTGTCCCGGCATGCCATGTTCCGGGTTAAGCGCTGCGGTATTCGGCGATTTGACGTTGGCATTGGGCTGATTTTGCTGCACAGGCATAGCGGCTGAATCCGCAAGCAGGCAAAGCCACGGTAGAAACCGGTTGCGCCGCAGGCAGCGAATTATCATATTCTTTAACTTGCTCGCGGCAGGCACTTAAACTAACAACAGCGGCGATAAATGGAATCAAAGTTTTTTTCATAAACGTTTTTTGGCGATTGAAAAAGGCAATTCGTCAAAAATAATATTTGCAGCCGATAATATCAACCATCGCCATCATCGAATCCGATAAAGTATTGTGAAAAGCCATTTTGTAGATTTTTAAATACTGATATACCAACCATTTATCAATTATTTTTTTATCACGAAAACTGAATTGTTTAATTTCGGCTGCGCGTTAAAAAATACAATCATCTAAACTTTTTTCTTCATCTTATAAAATTTACAACATGGAAATCATTCCTTTATTATTGAAAGAATTTTCAGACGAGGCCAATACAACCCGCAAATTTTTGAAGCTGGTTCCTATTGACAAATTAGATTGGAAGCCGCACGAAAAAAGTATGACGATGCGAAGCCTTTCGGTTCATATCGCAGAATTACCGGGCTGGGTTGACATCGCTTTAAAAACCGATGGGATTGATTTTGCAGCAACACCCTATCAGCCTGCGGCTGTAAGCAATTCAGAAGAATTGTTAGCACTTTTTGAAAAATCATACGAGATGGGAAAACAAGCATTAAGCCAGGCAAAAGAAGAAGACCTGACTCAATATTGGACGATAAGAAACGGCGAACATGTTTTATCTAAAATGACAAAATATGAAAGCGCGCGACATGCGTTCAGCCAAACAATTCATCATCGGGCGCAACTCGGCGTGTACCTGCGTTTGCTGGATATTCCAATTCCGGGAAGCTATGGTCCCAGCGCTGATGAGCAATGGATGTAGAGCAAAATCCAATTTCTTTTTCCTCTTAAACGCCGATCAATCAAAACACAAAAAACTATATTTTGAGTTATATGAAATCAACTTATGACCCGGGATAATGAAATTTTAAAACGCCGGTCTTTTTACAATATAACAGCAAACCTGGTGTGGACAACCATTTGCGTTGCGCCCATCTTTATTTTTTGTTATAAGCTGATGCCGCTAAAATGGCTTTACATTTTTTTAGCGATAAGCCTGACCGGCGTTTTTCTTTCCAAATCATTTTTCAGAAAGCTGCATATTGGCAAATCCGGAAAAACATATCAAAAGATCGGGATAAAATTTATAAAAAAATTTACGCAGAACGGCGACATCGTCAACAACCTGGTTAAAAAAAAATATCCTGATTTTAAAGTGATCACGCGCAAACAATCTACAATCAGGCAATTTTCAAGTTCATCTTTGATGTTTGAAAAATTCCATTTTATTGGCTTTATATTTTTCCTTTTGACGACTATTTACGCATTGCACCTTCGTCAATATTGGTGGGCCGTGGTGATAACCATCACTAATATTATCTACAATGTTTACCCGGTTTTTTTACAACAATATTTAAGGATCAGGATTTCAGCAATTGAAAGAAGAAGTGCTTCTTTTAAATCTTAGGTATGAAATTCATTTTCTAGTTGAAAGGATTATTTTAAAGCATCTTTTGTAAGTTGATTGTTTACGGTTCTCCAGATATTTAACGGATTTTCATTCTTTAATTCGTCTGGCAAAAATTGATTGTCCCAATTTTGATAAGCCACGGGGCGCGCAAAACGCTTTATTCCATCCGCACCAACTGAAGTAAATCTTGAATCGGTTGTAGCCGGAAACGGGCCACCATGCTGCATGCTAAGGCAAACCTCCACGCCCGTTGGAACACTGTTTAATATAAATCGTCCGCAAATGTTTTTAACTTCTTCAATCAACTCATCATTGTTTGCCAAATCAGTATCGGTTGCCATTAATGTTGATGTTAACTGCCCTTCCATGTTCTTCGCCACTTCAATCATTTCATTCATGTTGCTGCAACGGATCACCAACGAATAAGGACCGAAGACTTCCTGGTGTAAAACCGGTGTTATCCAAAAATGTTTGTGCAGTTGTTGTAGCAATAGTTGGCCTGCCTTCATTTTCTTTATTTTGAATGTCGGCGACAGCAACCGTTTCAACATTATTTTGATGAAGTGCAGTTTCCCTTTTTTCAAAGAAAGATTTTGCAATTCCGGGATGCAGCATTTTTGCGGGCGCCACTTTCCTGATTTCTTTTCCAAGAACTTCAACAAAACTTTTCAGTTCATCGCTTTCAATTCCGATGATCAATCCCGGGTTGGTACAAAACTGCCCCACTCCCAGCGTGATGGAAGCTGCATACGTTTTTGCAATCTCATCTGCCGACTGTTTTAACTTTTGTGGCAACAGAAAAACCGGGTTAATGCTGCCCATTTCTGCAAATACAGGAATGGGAACTTTTCGTTGGTTGCCCCAGTCAAATAATTGCTTACCTCCTGCGAGCGATCCTGTAAACCCCACAGCCGCAGTGCGTTTATGGGTTACCAAAGCCTGCCCTACTTCAAAGCCCGTTCCGTGCACATGTGCAAAAATTCCGGGTGGCATCCTGCATTTACCTGACGCAGCAAAAATTGCGTCAGCAACTAGTTCCGATGTTTGGGCATGCGCCGGATGCGCCTTTATCACTACCGGGCAACCTGCCGCAAAAGCACATGCCGTATCACCGCCAGCAGTGGAATAAGCAAAAGGAAAATTGCTGGAACCGAACACTACAACCGGTCCTAATGGGACCAACATTTTTCTTATATCCGGCTTTGGTGGCGTCTTATCCGGCAAAGCTGTATCAATCCTGGCTTCCAGCCAGTTGCCACGCTCGCTTGCGGCTCCATAATCATGCAATTGAAAAATAGTTCGCGCCAGTTCGCCCTGTAATCTTTGTTGAGGTAAATTGGTTTCCGTCATCGCCATGGCAACCAGGTCTTCGCTTCGGGTTTGCAATTCTCCGGCGATGGTATTCATAAATTGGGCACGCACTGTTAGCGGCATTTTTCTGTACAAGTGAAAGGCCCGCCAGGCGTCGTTCATCACTTTATCTATTTCTTCCGGTGTAGCATCTTTAAACATAGAAGTACTTTTTATTAAAAGTTAAAAAACTACTTTTTCGCTTATCACAAATTAAAAAATTTAACTTACAACGCTTTTAAGAAAAAGTTGCTGTAAATCTTTCAGCAAACAAAAATCGATTGTTGAGGAGAAGAATGAATCGCCCAAAACTTGCATCGGAAGCGCGTTAATCGGTTCTTCTTTATGTCTTAATCCATTTTTTTATTTATGATTTATAGTAAGAAATTTAAACGCTGGTTTCAATTATTGCTCGCATTTTACGATCCGTGTTACCTGCCTGCATCTGCCTTTTAACCCTTATTTTTGCAAAAAAAATTTAATATGCAAACACTGCTTGTATTGCACAATTTAGTGCGTTGGCTTATTCTTTTATTTGGATTATTTACGTTGATAAGCGCCATTAGCGGGCTGACATCAAAAAGGGAATACACCGCCGGCGATGGAAAAAGCAATTTCTTTTTTATGCTGGGGATGGACATCCAATTATTGATCGGGCTCATTCTTTATTTTACCGGCGTTTGGTTTGATCAGCTAAAACATATTGGCGAAAGCATGAAAGACCCAACCACGCGCTTTTTTACAATGGAACATAGCTTGTTAATGATCATTGCATGGATATTGGTTCATGCCGGCAGAATTTCTGTAAAGAAGGCGGTTACCTCCCAGGCTAAATTTAAAAAGACCCTTATATTTTTTGGGATTGCATTGCTCCTTATTTTAATTGCTATTCCGTGGCCCTTTAGAGAAGCTGTGGCAAGACCATTGTTCAGATGGTTCTGATAAAAAAAATAAAATTTTATAATTAAATTATTAAAGAGAAAGTAAATAAATGACCGATATAAAAGAACGACCGATAATATTAGTGACGAATGATGATGGTATAACAGCGCCGGGTATACGCAGTTTGGTAGAAGCCGTAAAGGATTTGGGCGAAGTAGTAGTGGTTGCTCCGGACAAGCCCCAGAGCGGAATGGGACATGCAATTACCATTGGTGTTCCTTTAAGACTGAGCAAAGTGGAAGATATGTTTGAGGGTGTAGAATCGTGGCAAACGAGCGGCACGCCTGTAGATTGCGTAAAACTTGCTGTTGATAAAATTTTACATAGAAAACCGGATATCTGTCTTAGCGGCATTAATCATGGCGCCAACCATTCAATTAATGTAATCTATTCCGGAACCATGAGTGCGGCGATGGAAGCTTCAATTGAAAGCATCCCGTCTGTTGGGTTTTCGTTGCTGGATTATCGCTTTGAAGCAGATTTTTCCGCCGCTAAATTTTATGTTCATAAAATTGTAAAAAGCTTACTGCAAACAAAAATGAATAAGCATCTTTTGTTGAATGTAAATATTCCTGCAATGCCGCTGGAACTGATGAATGGCATAAAGGTTTGCAAACAAGCCTACGCCAAATACGATGAAGATTTTGACGAGCGTCTTGATCCGCATGGCAAAAAATATTATTGGCTTACAGGCGAATTTAAAAATTTTGATACCGGCGAAGATACCGACGTGTGGGCGCTGGAACATAATTTTGTAAGCGTTGTTCCCGTGCAGTTCGATCTTACCAACTATGCATTAAAAAAGGAACTTGAAAAAACCTGGGACATATTATGATCTTCAAAAAAGACAATTTTATTTTTGGGCTTGCCCTGGGTTTTATTGCTCCGATGATTGGATTCCTGCTCTATAAACTGGTAAAATTTAAAGGACTTACTCTTACAGAAATGTTCCAGTGGATGAAGTTTAATCCCAACTTAATATCGGTTTCGATAAGTGTTTCGTTAATGGCAAACGCCGTTCTTTTCACTATCTATATTAATGGTCATCGCGATAAAACAGCCAAAGGAATTTTTTTAATCACGGTAGTTTACGCAATCATTGCACTGGCGTTTAAATATTGGTAAGGAAGAGTTGAGGGTTGAGGAGTTGAGGGTTGAGGGAAGTTTGGAAGGATTAGGCGTTCAGCATTTAGCGTTGAGCGTCATAACCATACTTGGTACATAATGAAATACTACATCATAGCAGGCGAAGCTTCGGGCGATTTACACGGCAGCAATCTTATAAAAGAATTGCAAAAATTAGATGCGCACGCGAAGCATCCGATGCTGGGGCGGCGATAAAATGGAAGCTACAGGAGCCACGCTGGTAAAGCATTACAAGGAACTTGCCTTTATGGGTTTTGCTGAGGTGATCAAAAATCTTCCGGCCATTTTCAGGAATTTTAAATTCGCTAAAAACGATATTTTGGCTTTTCAGCCTGATGTGGTAATACTCATAGATTACCCCGGCTTTAATCTTCGTATGGCAAAATGGACGAAGCAAAATAATTACAAAACCGTGTTTTATATATCGCCGCAGGTTTGGGCATGGAAAGAAAACCGCGTAAAAGCAATTAAGAAGTACGTCGATAAAATGATCGTGATACTTCCTTTTGAAAAACAATTTTTTGATCGCTGGCACTACCCGGTGGATTATGTTGGCCATCCGCTGGTAGCCGTTATCGAAGATTATAAAAAGCAACATCCCGAATTAAAACCTTCTCCGCATACCATTGCTCTTTTGCCCGGAAGCCGTCAGCAGGAAATAAAAGCCAAGCTTCCTGTAATGCTTGATGCGACAAAAAATTTTCCGGATTATTCTTTCATTGTTGCCAAAGCGCCTGCTATCGATGATCATTTTTACGAAGATTTCATCAAAGACTATCCGAATGTAAAAGTTGTTGCCAATAACACCTATAATGTATTAATGCAATCTTCTGCTGCTTTGGTAACGTCCGGAACAGCCACCCTGGAAACTGCATTATTTGGTGTGCCTGAAATTGTTTGCTACAAGGCTGGGAAAATTTCTTATGAAATTGCGCGGCGACTGGTGAAATTAAAATATATCTGCCTCGTTAATCTGATCATGAACAAAGAAGTGGTGAAAGAATTGATCCAGTACGATCTTACGCCTGAAAAAATAACAGCGGAATTAAAAAAACTGTTGTTTGATCCTGAAAAAAAGGAGCAATTGCAAAATGATTATCACCAATTAAAAGAATTGCTTTCCAGGGGCGGAAATGCCTCTTTTAACGCCGCAAAAATTATTTATGATTTTGTAATTAAGCAGAACACGAATTAACCGCACGAATTACACTAATTATTACGCTGAATAATCACGCTTTATCGTCCTGGCAGTTGAATTACGAGAATAATTATCGCCGCTAAAAAATTTTTGATTTTGTAATTGAAAAGCAGAACACGAATTAGCTGCACGAATTGCACTAATTATTGCGCTGAAAAATCGCGTTTTATCTTCTCAACATCTGAATGATAAGTATGATCATCGCCAATAAAAAAAGCAAAATTGAAAGCCGGTTGATGAAATGCATATAGCCGATCCATTTGGATTTAGGTGCATCCGGATCTTTCTTTACAAGCCATAAATATTCTCCAATTTGCCGCCAAACTCCCATAAAATATTTTTAGATCGTATAATTTTTTTACTGAAAAGCAACTGCTGCAAGTTACCAACTAATCGCCAAAAAAATAATTCAGACAAACTTGTGATAAGCCATTTTATAGTTTTTGATGAACTTTATAAAGGCTAATTTCGTATGCGTACGATCGCCCCAATTCAATGATAAAAAAAGTTGAAAAAAAACATCCACTTGCCATCCGTTGGTTTCACTGGATTAATTTTCCGATTCTCGGAATAATGATTTGGAGCGGGATGCTTATTTATTGGGCCAACGATGTTTATAAAATTGGCTGGGGTGATAAAACTATTTTAAAATTTTTCCCCGACTCATTTTATAAAGCGCTTCACATTCCGTTTCGCCTTGCCGAAGGAATGAGCCTACATTTTGTATTTATGTGGCTGTTTGCTATAAACGGTTTCATTTATGTTTTGTACCTGGTTTTTTCAGGGCAATGGCGCTTTATATTTCCCAACAAAAAATCATTAAAAGAGTCGTTGCTTGTTGTACTGCACGATCTTCATTTAAGAAAAGCCGCGCCGCCGCAAAAAAAATACAATGCAGCGCAAAGGATTGCTTATACAGTTGTGATCTTTATGGGCCTTGGTTCTTTGCTAACAGGCCTTTCCATTTATAAACCCATTCAGTTTCATACATTAACTTCAATGCTGGGCGGTTACGAGTGGGCGCGAATAGAGCATTTTACGCTGACCATTTTATTTACGTTATTTTTTGTGGTGCACGTAGTTCAGGTGATCCTTGCCGGTTGGAATAATTTTCAAAGTATGGTTACGGGACTATTCGTTTTACCGTTAGAAAAAAACGTATTCGTTACACAAAATGCAGTTATCCACGAAAGCCAAAATGTAGAAAATGATGATTCTGCTGATAGCGCAACAACTCCCGCAAATGAAATACAACTCATCAGCAAATACCGAATTTGAAAATGATCTAAACATCAGCACCGATGAATGAGCCGAAAGAAATATGGATCTCTTCCAAAAAATTAAGAAACAAGACAATCATTTCTTTTATCGTATTTCTTGTGTTTATTTTTTCCGCAATATTCATTTGGAAATGGATTCACAGGCAACCGGAAATAGCCGAAGCTCCAAAGCCATTGCGAAAAGCACTGGAGCTAAATGAAACTTTCTTTTCAACCTTTTTAAAAGACAACCACCTCGCTCCAACCTACCCGCGCGCAGCTGCAGTAAAAAAGGCCAGAGTAAATGGAGACATCGGTTTAAAAAGCAATTTTGACACTGCCTCATGGAAATTACAAGTAGTACGGCATCCAGGAGATACATTGCTGATTGCACTTAACGATATTAAAGCGCTGCCAAAAACTGAACTGGTCTTTAATTTTAAATGTATTGAAGGCTGGAGCCAGATTACCGATTGGGCCGGCGTGAAGTTCAGCGACTTTGCAAAAAAGTATAACCTTGATGCACAAACGAAAATGCGATATGCAGGATTGGTTACGCCCGATAGAGAATATTATGTAGGTATTGATATGCCAAGCATGATGCATCCGCAAACCTTATTATGTTACGAATTAAACGGGAAACCGTTGCCATTGGACCAGGGATATCCTCTGCGTTTAATCATACCTGTTAAGTATGGAATTAAAAGCTTAAAACGGATCGGCACTTTATATTTCAGCGATCAGCGGCCACCGGATTACTGGTACGAACGGGGTTATGACTATTATTCAGGATTGTGATTTCCTTAGTTTTATTTTTTTGCCAAATTCTTATTATTATTTCTTAGCGAGAGGTAATCAACATAATAAACCACTTTCAGGTTTACTTCGTTGGAATGCGGGTAATCAAAAACCCGGCTGAAGTTTTTTACGTAAGTCCGGTTTTGAGTGCCATCCAAATATACATCTGCGCCAAGGGCGTTCTTCCATGAAAGTATAATACGGCTGCCGAGCAAAAAATCCCAGGTATAAAACATGTCTACATTAAAGCTGTTGAAATTAAAATTGTTGCCTGGCGCAAAAGTGCGTTCTGTCCAATATCCATCAGGCTTTACGTCGTAAAAATGCAGGTAATCTACGCGGCTCCAGTAATGCCTGAGCCTAACCGTAAAATGCATCGTTGGCTTAAAATTATAATCTGATTGCAGTATCGTATAATTACTTTTTACTGCTCTTTCCCCGAGCACCGGCTGGGCAGTAACTGCGTCGCGAAACGCATAGCCGTAATTACCATGATCAATTTCAGCGTGTGCCTCCGTTGCCACCTGAAGTTTATCGCTGAAGCGGTAACGCATGCCTAATGTTCCTCCATAATAAGGATCATGCGGCAGCGGGCTTTCAGCGCCGGAAATATCATAGTTTACAAAAAATTTCTTTCGGCTGTCCGTGCTTCCCATGATATATAAATAATAAACCGGGGGACGTTTTAAAAGTTTTCCGGGTGTGCGCAATTCATAAAAATCATTTGACCAAAGTGGTTGAACCTGCATTTGAGCGGTCACATCCCAAAAGTTTTTCATCAGCAAAAATGCAGTTGAATTAATTGCTAAATTTTGCCATTGAAACGGCTTGTACAAATACATGTTGGTTGCTCCGAGAGAGTAGCGCTGAACTAAAAAAGATTTGGTTGGCTTATTTACCAAATAGCTCCAATCGCTCGCATAAGTAACCTGGTTGTTATTTTTTAAGAAGCCCAGATCGTTTGGATCGTAGGTGTCAGACATGGCAGTTGCGGCAAAAACATATTGCAGTTTGCCGCTTACTTTTCGATAACGGGCGTCTGCATTGAAGCCATCATAATTTCCATTACTGCCCCAAATGTTACTGTAAATTCCATCTATAAAAAGTTGATGGCGGTTCTCCTTATCAAATAAGGAAATATCCAAAGCCGACACATTTGCATTGCGGCTGTTTCCTTTTCTTAAAACATTGGTGTTGGTAAAGGTAATTGAAGAACGGTTTTTTAAAGCCTGGTCAAGCACAATAATGTTATAGTTGGTTAACGGCTCCGTTGAGATTTTAATGATTGAATCGCCGGCGCGATCTTTCAATTCCGCATGCATTGGTGCGGTGAGGGCATTAAAGATGCCGATTCCTAAATTGCTTTTGGTTCGGCCGGAAAATTTTGTGGCATTATACAACCTTGTAATGCCCGGATTTTTTATGATCTCATAATTGGAATTTGCAGCCGCCATTCCTAAAACGTTGTACGAGCCGGACGGCGCCGCTCCGATTCTTCTCGAATAAAATATTCCGGCTTTATTAAACAGTTCGGTGCCTTCTGTAAAGAAAGGACGGAAATCTTCAAACTTAATATCAAACGGACTAAGATTTAAAACAATATTATCTGACTGAACCTGTGCAAAATCCGGAATTAGGGTAAGGTCGAGCGTAAAACTTTCATTGATGCCATATTTTACATCCATTCCCCCGCTGGTTAAATACTCAGTAACCCTGGTATTTCCAACCGGCGAAACCTTTACTCCGCCTGAAATATAGGGAAGAAACGACAAGCGCAATGGCGGAGTTATATTCTGCAGATTCTGCCATTGGCCCCATTTGTTTATTGTTCCGCTGATATCGGGATTGTTCGGACTCCAGGTAAAAGTTTCATTGGTAATTCTTCTAAACCTCGTAAATTGAATTCCCCACGTTTGCACCGGATTTTTTGAAAACCTGATTGCGCTGAACGGGATTTTTATTTCTGCAACCCAGCCATCTTTTTTAAGACTTACTTTGCTTTCCCAAACCGCATCCCAGGTTAAATCGTCAACCGTTGAAATTTTGGCATCGGCCTGAACGCCCGCGGCGCTAACCTGAAATTGAAAACCGTTTTGCTTATCGTTATAAGTATCCAGCCCAACGGTAAAAACATCGGTATTTTTAAAGTTGAGGTCGTCGCGCGATGTAAGTTGTTTCTTAATGTTTTCGGGCTCATCATATAAATATGCAAGCACATAAACTGCCGTGTTATCATAGGTAATTTTAACCTTGGTTTCGCGGCTGGGTGTTTGGCCAAAAGCCGGAAAAGAAGTGATGAAATCGGAAATGGGTGAAATATCAGACCAGGCAACATCATCAGCATCACCGTCGATTTTTATAGGATGCACAGTTTTTTGTGAAAGGATGATCTTATTTTGACTAAAGGCAAACACAGGAACACACAACAAAATTCCGGTAAGAAATTTTCTTCTCATAGAGTTAGTTAATTCTATCAAAGATAATTTTTTTTACCATATAGCTGACAAAGGTGGTTACCTTTTTATCCCCAAAATATGTAGTTGATTTTCTATTTGGGGAGTAGTATTCCTTCGAGGAAAACGAATGGCGACTTTATCTGAGAAAGCAAACGTTCTCAATTCGGATTGCTAAAAACTACATTTTGGCTTGTCTGCGTTTTATTTCTTTCCTAATAAGATTTAATTCTCTGCCGGTTTGCCCGCTAACAGAAGAGTTTTCCTGCGCGCGGCGCATCAAATAAGGAATTACATCTTTAATTGGCCCAAACGGCAAATACTTGCTTACAGAGCAACCGGCTTTGGCCAGGTTAAAAGTAATGTTATCGCTCATTCCATACAATTGTGAAAAATGAACGTGGTTGTAATTTAGAGGAAGGCCAAAATTTTGAAGCAACTCCGCAGCATACAAATTGCTGTATTCATTATGCGAGCCAACAATTGTGTAAACATTGTTCACAGGATTGATACAAAACTCAAGGCTTGCGTTGTATTCATTGTCTGTTGCCTGCTTGGTTTCATTTATGGGTGATGGATAATTCAATTCTGCTGCGCGCGCACGTTCTTTTTCCATATACGCCCCGCGAACCAGTTTCATTCCCAATTTAAATTGATTTTCTTTTGAAAATTGAGCGCAGTCTTTTACAAATTGAAGCCGGTCGTTCCTGTAAAGCTGAGCAGTATTATATACGTATGCCTTTTCGATGTTGAATTTTTGCATCATCTGCATGGTGAGCGCATCTACCGGATTTTGGATCCAGGATTCTTCGGCATCGATCAATACGCCGATATTGCAACGCCTGGCTGTTTCGCAAATTCTGTCAAGCCGGACAATTATTTTTTGCCATTCTCTTTTTTCAGCTTCAGTTAGCGTATCAACAGCAATCTTGCCCTGAACGGCATCATCATACGTTACCTGGGAATGTAATTTTTCGAGCAGCGCAAACCGTGCAAAACCGGTAAGCTTCACACTCATGAATGGAATATTTCGCTGGGTGGCGGCGTATTGAATTACTTTAATAAATTCATCCCTTGCATGATCGAAATTTTCCTCGCCTTCTTTTCCTTCAACACCATAATCCAGGATCACCTGCACATGAAATTGTCCTAATTTCTCAGCAACGCCGGATGTTTTTTCCAACGTTTCACCGCCGACAAACTGGTTAAAAATGGTTTTTCTTATCAATCCTTTTACAGGTAATCCTAATTTAAGTGCAAGTGGAGTAAGCCGCAATCCGGCTTTTACCAGCCATGGTTTTCCCATTGAAGTGAAAAGAAAATTAGCATTTTTAAGTCCTTTATCGGTTTTGTAAGCAAATGCAGTTTCGGTGTCATCGAAGGAAATCTTCATCTTATAAAATTGGGCCGTGAAATTCTGTTATAATTGGCAAATTAGCAAATAAGCTAATCAGCCATTGTATATTTGCAAAAATTTTTTTCGATGAGTTCAAAAACAGCCGCCGAAAGTTTAGTTATAATGACAGAGCTTGTGTTGCCCAATGATACCAATTTATTTGGAAATTTAATGGGTGGAAGATTGATGTACTGGATGGATATAGCCGCTGCTCTTTCCGGCAGCAAGCATTGCAGTTCGCCTGTAGTAACCGCTTCTGTTGATAATATATCCTTTACCAACCCGATAAAACTTGGAAATGTAGTACACATAGAAGCCAAGGTAACCCGCGCGTTTAACACCAGCATGGAAGTGCACATGAATGTTTGGGGCGAAGATATTATACAGCAATACCGTTATAAAAGCAACGAAGCCTATTACACTTTTGTTTCACTCGATCCAAATAGCAAACCGCGTAAAGTGCCTCAACTAGAGCCACAATCGGAAGATGAATTAAGACTTTATGAAAGTGCGTTACGCCGCCGCCAGCTAAGGCTTATCCTCGGTGGAAAAATGGCTCCCGGCGAAGCTTCTGAACTGAAGGCGTATTTTATGAAAGGTTGATTTGGGGTAATTGGTTAATTAGTTTAGGTTAATTGGTTGATTGGTTAATTAGTTAATTGGTTAATTAGTTTAGAGTTTGGGAGGTTTAGGATATTCATTACTTATAAGTCAGAACTTACCACTTATAGCAATCTAACAATCCAACAATATAACCATTCAAAAATTCGTCCCTTTAAGCACTACTTATCCAACGCTGTAATTAAATGATGTTTGCTGCGCATCATAAATTTGTGACTTTGCTCGATGGCATCCATCACTTTTTCCAGTATTTCCTCAATGGTTTCTTCATAAGTTAATTGAAGAGGCTCTTTAAAACGTACACTCAGGATCGATCCTTTCTTTTTAAATTTGAGGCCTTTCTTATTAAATGCCCTCCAAAATCCGTTGATAACCACCGGAATTACAATCGGCTTATGATGCTTTATGATAAAAGCCGTGCCTTTTCTGCCTGGTGCAAAAGGTTTTGTGGTTCCCTGCGGAAAAGTGATCACCCAATTATTTTCCAGCGCCTTGGATATTTTCCTGGTATCGCCCGGATCGAGCCCTCGCTGAACTTCTTTACCTTCGGCGCGCCAGGTGCGTTTTACGGTTATTGCTCCGGCCCAGGTAAAAATCCGGCTTATCCAGGTACTTTTCATCGTTTCTGCGGCCGCCACAAAATACACGCGCGTAAATGGATTCAATAAATAAAATGGTATACCCAAACGGTTACGCTTCCTCCATTTTACGGCGCAAAAAATATGAAGGAAAGTAATTACATCGGCAAAATAAGTTTGATGGTTACTCACAAACAGCACATTTCTGCGCGGCAGGTTTTTTAAATTATCTGTACCACTTATCTTCAGGCTGTTAACGAGCACAAGCCCGGGGTAACTTACAATTCCTACTAAAAAATACACTACCGATTTTGCTAGGTGAGTTTGCTGCAAACTTTTTATCCAACGCTTCATTTATGGGTTTTTTAAACATGCAATCGGTTTGCAATTTACAATTAACTATTAATAACAGCAGTCAATCTATGGCATGAATTTTATGGCGGTTTCAACAAAAAAAAATTATGAAAAAGATAGCAGGCATTCTACTTATAAGCGCGTTAATTGTTTCCAACAAATCAAATGCGCAAATCCAAAAAGGCAACTTATTGGTCGGCGGTGATATTGCCGGTTTACACTTTGGTAGTGGCGGATATTTTAATGTGACTTTAGATCCTAAAGTCGGCTTTTTTATAAGAGATAACGTTGCATTAGGCGCGTATATCAATTTTGGCCTTACTACAGCAAAAGACCAGAGCACCGTTACGACATATGGCGTTGGCGCATTAGCGAGATATTATATCAATGATCCCAAAACAAACGTTTTGAAACATGGACGTTTGTTCTTTGAAGGAAATGTTGGGATTGAGGGAACTAATACACACAGTACAAGTACAAACGGTTTAGGATTAGGGATCGGGCCCGGATATGCGTACTTTATTACACCTAATATTGGACTGGAAACTTTGCTTAAGTATAACGGAATTGTTGGATTCGGAAATCAGACAACCAGTAGCACGGTCGATTTAAATGTCGGTTTTCAGATCTATATTTCCAGGGGAAGAGCCAGAACAATCGTAAACGAGGTGAAATAGATCACGCGTACCTATTTATTCTGACAATTGAAAAGTGTGGAAGCGATTCTATGCTTTTTTGTTTTGGAATCCCAGTTTTCCGTTTTTCGAACGTCTTTTTCTATATTTCAGCTTGTTTTGCCTACCTTTGCCGTCCGAAATTCCGGACACGGAAATTCATACAATTTATTTTTTAAAATCAAATGCTGATAAGCAGGAACCTGGCTTTCGCCGGGCTACAGCAATAACAAAATTACCTGTTACCAAACAATGGATACACAAAATACGGAAACCAATTCCGCAGAAGTAACAACGGAAAATGCTCAAAACAGTTCATTCCCCGATTTTCCCGAAACAGCCTCAACAGTAGCTGCGTCCGAACCTCAACCTACAGATCTTGAAATTCAGCAGGAAGCACTTGCAACCGCGCATGACGATTTTGACTGGAGCGTTGACAAAAGAAATGTAAGCTCGTACAACAAGTCTGAAAGAGAAAAATACGACGAAGTTTACGACAAAACTTTTAAGCAAATCAATGACAATGAAATGGTTACCGGAACAGTGGTAGCCCTCACAAAAACAGACGTTGTTGTTAACATTGGCTTTAAAAGTGATGGCCTTGTAGGTCTGAATGAATTCCGCGACATGCCAAACCTAAAAGTTGGAGACGAAGTGGAAGTAATGGTTGCCGAAAAAGAAGACAAAGATGGCAATCTTCACCTCAGCCGCAAACAGGCTCGTACTACCCGTGCATGGGAAAGAATCGTGGAAATGCACAAAACCGGTGAAATTGTTACCGGACTTGTTACCAGCAAAACCAAAGGCGGACTTATCGTTGACGTATTCGGAATGGAAACTTTCTTGCCCGGATCTCAAATCGACGTTAAACCGGTTACAGATTACGATCAGTTTGTTGGAAAAACAATGGAGTTTAAAGTGGTTAAAATTAATGAAGCCATTAAAAATGCCGTTGTTTCTCATAAAGCGCTTATCGAAAGCGACATCGAACAACAACGCGCTGAAATTATCGGTAAGCTTGAAAAAGGACAAGTGCTTGAAGGAACTATCAAAAATATCACCGATTTCGGTGCATTCCTCGACCTTGGCGGCTTAGACGGCTTGTTATATATTACTGATATCAGCTGGGGACGTATCAATCATCCAAGTGAAGTATTGAAACTGGATCAAAAACTTAACGTTGTAGTACTTGATTTTGATGATGATAAAAAACGTATCAGCTTAGGCTTGAAACAATTAACTCCGCATCCGTGGGATACTTTGCCGGAAACAATTAAAGAAGGCGAAATCGTAAAAGGAAAAGTGGTAAATATTGAAGATTACGGTGCATTCCTTGAAATTTTCCCTGGCGTAGAAGGCCTGGTTCACGTAAGTGAAATTACATGGGCAAATACACCCATCAACGCGAAAGAATTTTTCAAATTAGGCGATGAATACGAAGCAAAAGTGGTAACACTTAGCAAAGAAGACCGCAAAATGAGCCTTTCTATCAAACAAATGACAGAAGACCCATGGCACACAATTGAAGCGCAATACCCTGAAGGAAGCAAGCACAAAGGATTGGTGAAAAACATCACCCCTTACGGCGTGTTTGTAGAACTTTCTCCCGGCATCGGCGGCATGATTCACATCAGCGACCTTAGCTGGCTGAAACGCTTCAATAATCCTAATGAGTACACTAAAGTTGGCGAAAGCATTGATGTGATCATCATGAGCATCGATAAAGAAAACCGCAAACTTCAATTAGGACATAAACAAATTGAAGAAGATCCATGGAATTCTTTGGAAGAAACTTTCCCTGTTGGAAGTATTCATGAAGGAACCGTTACCCGTAAAGATGACAAAGGTGCAACAGTTCAGCTTCCATACGGTTTAGAAGGATTTGCTCCGGCACGCCACCTTCGCCGCGAAGATGAAAAAGTAATTGGCGTTGATGAAATTGCTCCGTTTATGGTTATTGAATTTGACCGCAACGATAAAAAGATCATCCTTAGCCATAGCCGCATCTGGGAAAAAGAAAAAGCTGAAGAAAAAGACGCTCAGTTAAAAGAAAAGAGAGCAGATGCTGAATCAACTAAAAAAGCAGTGAAGAATATTCAAAGCAAAGTTGAAAAAACCACTTTAGGTGATCTTGGTGTATTGGCCGATCTTAAAAAGAAAATGGACAATGAATCGAACCAGGAAGTAGCAGAAGCAAAAGCAAAAACCGCAGAACCTGCTGAACAAGCCACCGCAAAAAAAGCACCGGCTGCAAAGAAGGTAGAAGAAAGCGAAGAATCTAAAGCTGAAGCTTCCGATAAAGAAGAAGAAGACAACGCATAATTTGTTTTTCATTTGTTATAAATCCCGTTATCCGCAAGGTGACGGGATTTTTTTTTGATGCCATTTATTTCATTGATTGTTGAAAAATCCGCTAATTATTATAACTTTCTATATTTCAAATGGTATAATTTATGAGCGAAAATTTGGAAATCTACGTTTTCAATACCGCAGTTCATTAGATATGGAAAAATCCAAACTTATCATTTACATTCTCATCGCATTAATTTTATTGGGCTGCCTTGTTTTGCTGGGGATGGTATTGTCTATTTAAAGAAATTTTTTAATAAAACAATTGATGAAACATCTACCCGCGGGTTCATCAATTATCCTTAGTTTTATCAGCCATGTCTATGTTGCGTCATAAAATTTTAATTTTGTTTGGCTTTGCATTGATCTTTGCTTGCCAGATAAATACAGTCTGCGCACAAAGCGACTCGCCAAAATTTAAAGTAATTGCTTTTTATACCGCCCAACACGATGCGGCCCATATAAGCTTTGTACACGAAGCCAATAATTGGTTTCCTAAAATCGCGAAAATCTACAATTTCGCTTATGACAGCACCAACGATTGGAATAATTTAAACGACCAATTTCTTTCGCATTACGATGTGGTAATTTTCTTAGATACAAGGCCGGAAGAAGAGGCGCAAAGAATTGCCTTTAAAAAATTTATGGACAACGGCGGCGCCTGGATGGGATTTCATTTCGCAGCGTTTGCGTTAACACCGTCTGATTACCCGCAAAACTGGGATTGGTACCACAACCAGTTTTTAGGCTCAGGTTCTTATGTAAGTAATACATGGCGGCCTACAGCAGCCGTTTTACGGGTGGAAGACAGGAGTTTTGCAGCCACCCAACATTTACCCGAAACATTTAAATCTTCGCCCAACGAATGGTACAAATGGCAGAATGATCTGCGCAAAAATTCAGCTATAAAAATATTGCTATCGATTGATGAATCATCGTTTCCGCTTGGCACCGGTCCAAAGCAAAATGAAATCTGGCATTCAGGTTATTATCCGGTGGCCTGGACTAACAAAAACTATAAAATGGTTTATATGAACATGGGCCATAATGATATTGATTATGAAAATAAAACCAATGAAACATTATCATCTACATTCAACAATAAATTACAGGATCAATTTATAATTGATGCATTGCTCTGGCTTGGCAAAAAATAATTGGCAAATTATAAACCCACCGAAGCAAGAAAACGCTTCATACCACCGAGGCTTTCATGATGATGTGCGTTGATGCCGGTTTTCCCCGCGGCTTCTGCAAGCAAAGGCTGATCATCAAAATAAAGGCACTCTTCCGGCTTAACCTGTGCAATTCCTATGGCCAGTTTAAACATTTCCGGATCGGGTTTGCGCATTCCAACTTCGCAGGATGATACAAAAGCATCAAAAAATGCATGCAGGTTGAACGTATTAATGCGATGCTGATTTAATTCCCTTGCTTCATTATTAATAGAAATCACTTTAATATTTGAATGCTTCTTTTTCCATTCAATAAGCCACGAAAGCGTATCGGGAAGCTGGGTTGAAGAAGCGAACATAAACTCCTTAAATTCATTTCTTGAGAAATCTCTTTTCACATTGAACACTACCGTATCGAGGTAAACATCAAGCGAAATTTTTCCCATCTCAAAAATGTTGAAAACAAACTGATGCAGGAAATTCATTTCTTCATAGTCGATGCCAAACTTGGCAGCCGCCGCCATACGCGCCTGATGTGGCCATCCATTGCTCAAAAGCACTCCCCCAATATCAGAAAATAAAACTTTGTATTGATTACTCATATTTAGCCTGGTAATTTAGCGCCCGAAGTTAAATGGAATTAGCCGGCTTTGTTTCAAGCAACTGCACTTTTTTTATACGCCTTACATGGCGTTCTAATCCTGAAAATTGAGCGTTTAAAAAAGAAGTAACCAGTTCCTGGGCAGCTGCAAAGCCCGTAACTCTTCCGCCAAGGCACATCAAATTCATATCATCATCTTCCACGCCCTGGTGTGCAGAAAAATAATCGTTAATAAGCGCTGCCCTTACACCGGCAATTTTGTTGGCAGCAATAGCAGCGCCTACCCCGCTTCCGCAAACTGCAATACCACGATCTACTTTTTTATGTGCCACGGCCAGTGCCAGCGGAACTACAAAATCAGGATAATCATCGGCTACATTTAGTGTAAAAGCGCCAAAGTCTTCCACCTCAAAACCCTTTCCTGTTAAAAACAGCCGCAGAATGTTTTTTAATTCAAATCCGCCATGATCTGATGCGATGCCAATTTTCATAGACTAACATTTTTCATTTGATTGGTATTTTGATTGAAACTGTGTTCATTCATCATAGACGACTGCTGTTGTTTCCACAGAACCGCGCCGCCTTTTATGCCATCTTTATTATCTTCAATGCTTATGTTGTCATCAAGCTTAATAGTGATCAATCGTGCGTTGCCGCCGCTTATAAACAGGTGATCATAATTAAAAACCGTTTTTAGCGTTTTAATAACCTTGCTCATTCTTCTGTTCCATCTTTGCCCGCCAACTTTAAGCAACGCAGCTTCGCCGATGTAATCGTTGTAAGTTTTGCGTTTGGTAAACGGGTGTTGCGACATTTCAAGATGCGGCAATAACAATCCGTTTTTCATTAAGGCAGATCCAAAGCCGGTGCCAAGCGTAATTACTATTTCAAATCCCTTTCCCGATGTTAGCGCCAGCGCCTGCAGATCCGCATCATTTACAACGAGTGCGGGTTTGCCTAAATATTGTTCCAGTTTTTTAGCGAGTGGCATAATCTTTCCAAACATCGTTGCCAAGCTTTGGCGCTGTTTTTACAACGCCGTCTTTTATATATCCCGGAAAACCGGCCGTAATCTTATCGAAGCTGCCCAGGGGTTTTATCAATTCCTCTATCAATGCCATCACTTTATCCGGTGTTGGGGGTTTTGGAGTTTCTTGTCTTTGATAATCTTCCAGAAATTGCCCGTCGCTGTTTAATACGGTAGCTTTTATGTGAGAGCCTCCTATATCGATAGAAAGAATTTTTTCGGTCTCCATTATTTTCTATTTAGGTAAAATCAATTCTTTGTTTTATAAAGATAATGCGTTTCAAAATTGTTTGTAATTTTTACGAGAGTCTTTTAACCGGTTTTACCGCAAGGCAAAAACCAGGTTGCGGTATCTCAAAATTTTTCGCCTCGAAAAATCGTTTTCACAATGCACATTTGTGAATAAGTTTTGAACCGCGCATTTACATTCCAATTTTATTTTAGAATACTTTAGATAAGAAATTTACATCGACCATCTTTCACTTATTTTCAATGAATGCTTACAACCTTTCTTTGCCGCGCCTAACCTGCATTTCGCAACACGGATTTGCTGCACTTTTTGAAAATAATGACACAGGCGAAAAATCATTGCATTCAACAACAGCTTATAACGCGGGCGATGTTTTGGCAACCTTTGCCGCATTAGAAATTTTCTCCGTCCCCAATAAATACACGGTTCAAACGGGCGACAACACACACATTATTATGACGCCCGAGGTGTTTAAATTTATTAACCATTCCTGTAATCCGAATATTTTTTTAGATACTTCGCTGTTTCAAATAAAAGCGCTGAAATATATTGCTGAAGGAGATGAGCTACAATTTTTTTATCCGTCTACAGAATGGATGATGCAAGTCTCCTTTTACTTGTTGTTGCGGATCGCACGATTGTCTCCACCAAATAAAAGGCGCATTTTTTTTATCGCCGCAGATTATTGCTAAACATCAATTCACTGATTTCATTTTACAAAAGTTAAACAGTTTGAACCCGTAAAAAAGTACAACGCCAAAGATGAACCCAAAACTTACGTTTCCATTTGCACATGATATTTTTGTTTGGGTTTTAGCCCCTTTTGTAGAAACCAATAATGAGAACCTTGATTACTATTACGACTTTACGCAAAGTATCGCCGAATATACCAACGCCTTTAAACAGCTGAACATCGAATGGAAATGGCAACAGGTTACTAACCATAATTACCAATGGATCATTGACAGAATTAAAGAATTTTCAACAACTAAAAATACGGTGGTGCTTAACCTGTGCGATGGCGATGATATTAACAGCGCGCCGGGCATTAATGTAATAAAATATTTAAAGAAAAGCGGACTTTGCTTTACGGGCGCCGACGAATATTTTTATAAGATCACCACGTCTAAAATAAACATGAAGCAGGTATTTGACCTAAAAAATATTCCTACCGCTCCGTGGAAAATAATTACGGAACAAAATAAAAATGATCCATTTATTTTTGAAGCTCTAGGAAATCCGGTGATTGTAAAGCCCGCAATTTCCGGTGGCAGCCTGGGCGTAGGAATTCGTTCTGTGGTAAAAAATACCAGAGAGCTGGAGATGCAATATGAAAAACTGCAGGCAGGATATCATGGCTGGAATCTGGCAGATGGCGGCATTATAGCAGAACAGTTTATTGATGGGCCGGAGTTTACCACACTTATTGTTGGCAACGGATTATCGCCAAAAGATTGTAAAATTTATCTGCCCGTAGAAAGGGTGTTCAATGCTTCATTACCACCTCACGAAAAGTTTTTATCGTTCGACCGCTTGTGGGAAATGTACGAAAACGAATCGCCTGTAAAAGACGATGAAGATTTTTATAATTATTATACGCCTGATACATCGCTGCTGCAACGGATTTGTAAGATAAGTTTTGATGCGTACAGAGCTTTGAAAGGAAAAGGCTACTGTCGCGTAGATGTTAGAATGGACGAACAAACCGGCAAATTGTATGTGCTGGAAGTAAATGCGCAATGCGGGTTGTCAGAAGATGAAGACTTTACTTCGATCGGTGCCATCCTCAGGCTTTCCGGAAACTCATTTGCGTCGCTTATTGCTGCAATCCTCAAAGATGCACAAACAAAAAAGGCATCGGCTCCGCCGAAATTGGCAAAACAATTGGAGTTGATATAATGGCTGAATTTTAAAATCTCCAAAAACGATATGGTTAAAGTTTGCGTATTGCAACCCGATTATTCCACCAGCGATGTGGATTATAAAAACTATGATCCGCCAAGAAACTTATCCGCCCTGCTTCCCGGCGACCAGGTTGACCATGTTTTTTTAAACAAGCTTACAACCTACCAGCAACTCAGGCATCTAAAGAAAAACAAGTATGACATTTTTGTAAACCTTTGCGAAGGCTACCTCGATTGGTCGGTTCCGTCGATCGATGTAATTCATTCACTTGAGCTTCTTAATCTTCCTTACACCGGGGCCAACGCCATTACTTACGATCCGCCAAAAGAGCTAATGAAATATGTTGCGTATACGTGCAACGTAAACACGCCGGCTTATCAGATAATTAAAGAAGAGATAAAGCCCGGCGATATAAGCCAAAACATCGATTTTCCGCTTTTTGTAAAACCTGCCAAAGCTGGCGACAGCCTGGGCATCGATGATCAGTCGATCGTAGTCAATGAAGAGGCGCTCGGGCAAAAAATACATGTTTTGTTAAATGATTATGAAGAGGTTTTGGTGGAGGAATACATCGCAGGACGCGAGTTTACCGTTCTTGTTGTTAAAGACGCCACCGAAGGCAATAGCTGCTCGGTTTATGAACCGCTGGAATTTGTATTTCCCGAAGGAAAAAAGTTTAAAACCTATTCGCTTAAAACTTCGGAGCTCCATAAAGAATGCAACATTCCCTGCAGCGACGAAACGCTTGCAAAAAAATTAAAGCAGGCTGCCTCAAAAATATTCAAAGCGTTTAATGGCGTAGGTTATGCGCGCCTGGATTTCAGGGTAAACGACTCCAATGAAATTTATTTTCTTGAAATCAATTTTACCTGTTCCGTTTTTTATGAAGATGGATATGAAGGCTCTGCGGATTATATTTTATTGAATGATGCCGGTGGCAAAAAAGAATTTCTGCAAAAAATAATTTCGGAAGGCCTTTACAGGCATCGTCAAAAGCAAAAAAAATATTTTTTGAAAGGAAACGCAATTTCAGGATACGGAATTTATGCTGTAAGAGCAATTGCCGCTGGTGAAGTTATTTTTAAAAGTGAAGAGAAGGCGCACCGGCTCGTAACTAAAAGATATGTAGCCGAAAATTGGGATGAGGATGAAATAAATAATTTTAGAAAATATGCTTATCCCATAAATGATGATGTGTATATTATTTGGGATGAAGTTCCCTCGGAATGGGCGCCGCAAAATCATTCCTGCAATCCCAATACGCAATATAAGGGACTGAATGTGGTTGCCATAAAAGACATATCGCAAGCTGAGGAACTTACGCTGGATTATACAACGTTTCTGAATAACGAAATGGAAAGCTTTCTTTGTAATTGTGGCGCACAAAATTGTAAAAAAATTATACAGGGCAGGCCTATATCTCATCAAATGCCTACATAAAAAATCAGCCTTAGTTTTTTGGTTTGGGGCTTTTTTATAAATATTGGTTGGTTAGTTTTCAGATTAGGGATGAATAATTTCTACCTTTACAATTATGACAAGAGAAGAGAAGTTTATGCAGGAAGCCATCGCTCTTTCGGATTTGGCGCTGCAAAAAAATGAAGGCGGTCCATTCGGGTGCATCGTTGTAAAAAATAATGAAATTGTTGGCCGGGGAAACAATAAAGTTATCGGGACTAACGATCCGACGGCACATGCCGAAATTGTGGCTATCAGAGATGCTTGTGATAATCTTGGTACATTTCAGCTGGATGGATGTGAAATTTATACATCCTGCGAGCCTTGCCCAATGTGCCTTGGAGCCATTTATTGGGCACGCCCTGACGTGATCTATTTTGCCAACACAAGGAAGGACGCAGCAGACATCGGCTTCGACGACGAAATGATTTATGAAGAGATTAACAGGCACATTCATCAAAGAAAAATTCCTTCAATAAATGTCGGGAGAGAAAATGCCCAAAAAATTTTTATAGAGTGGATCAATAAAAAAGATAAACCCATATATTAGTTTTAGGCAGGAAGTTTGCTTAATAAACTGAACCGTGAGTAATCATTTCTACACATCAAACATCATTTTTAAAATTGGGTAATAACGATTTATGGCATGTAATATTAATTTGAATTTCAGCGAGCCGGCAAACCTGGCGGTGGCAAAAGCAAGATCAGCGGTGGAAAGCCAGAACGGCATTTTTAATGGCGACGATACTTCCGGCAATTTTGAAGTAACTGTTTTTGGAAATACGATTAAAGGAGATTACTCCGTGAACGGACAAACCTTAAATCTCGTGATAACCGACAAGCCTTTTTTTGTACCATGCAGCACCATTGAAAGTTTTCTTTCGAAACAAATTTCTTAACTATCCGGATTGGTTATACCGATTCGTGTTTACTGGATAATACTTTATGTATTTTCTTTACTAGTTCATTCACCTCAAAAGGTTTGGCTAAAAAATCGTCAGCGCCAAATTCCGCAACAGCGGTTTCGGCGACACGCGGATAAGAAGAAAATATAATAATAGGAATGTGACGCGTATAGGTTGAGGTCTTTAATCTCTTGCAAATTTCGAGCCCGTCAACGCCATTTAGAAAAACGTCTAACAATATTAACTGCGGATCATACGATTTAATAGCCTCCCACGCGTTATCCCAATCCGAATAAACCGAAACGGAAAAACCTTTTTTGTGCAGTAAAGATTTCACCACGGAAAGCAGGTCTTCATCATCATCAACTATTAATATTCTGGGCATAACTCTTTGTGCTCAAAAAGCGTGCAAAAAATACCGCACTGTGTTGATCAACAATTAAATAACATTCCATCTTTGCTTTTGCCAAACCTTAACCGCTGCCAACAGGCAATTAAGTTGTCCGGACCAATAAGTCCTGCAAAATCAATTCATGCTTAACCAATGCTGCATGTAAACATTTTATCATTCGTTTACCATAAAATAATCACCAATACAGCGATTGGTCAATCAATTAACTTCATTTAATTAATTTTTTCCATTTAATTAATTGATTTCATTTAAATGGTTTGTAGTAAATTGTAAATAGAAACTTGTTGCCCGAAAAAATTGATGCGCTACGGTTTTTGGCTATACTTATTTATGTGGCTTTAATCCTCAGTTATGACTGCTAAACTTAAACCTTACGCGGGCTTTAGATTTTTCGAATCGCTTTTTGATCGTGCGAAGCAAAATTGCGTGCTGGTGATGGATGCCAACGGAATTATCATGGCAATCAGCCCCAGTTTTGAATTTACATTTGGTTATACCGAAGCCGATATTATTGGAAAAAATGCAGCCATTTTATTTACAAAAAAAGATCAGAAGACAGGAAAGCCACAAAAAGAATTTTCAGAAGTTTTAAGCAAGGCCAATCGTTCGATAATAATTATTTAGTTAATAGGGACGGCTCTACCACCTGGGTTTCGGGAGAATCCGTGCTGGTAAAAAACAGCGATGGCGATGCAGTAATTTTAAAGGTGCTTCAAAACATTCATCAGGGTAAAGAATCGGAGCTGGCGATGGGCCGTCTTAATGATTTTAATGAACGAATCCTCAGTTCTATTGAAGATGTGGTAATTGTTTTGGACGAAACAAAACAGATCATAAAATACAACAACGCATTTATCCATCTCTTTAAATATGGTGTGCCCGAGTTAACCAATTTAAACTTTGGAGATCTGATAAAGCGATACGATGATAACGACGAGTTGCAGAAATTTCTCGACAATGCGATCAATACAAAAAGCGGCTTCTCCAACAAGCAAATAGAGATTGACACGCCGGCTGGCGAAACGAGGATATTTGATGTGAGCTGCACTCCTATACAAGATCCGGCCTTTAGCCATGTATTGCTGATTATACACGACATCACCATTTACAAACAACTGGAACGCGAGCGCGAGGATGTGATGGGATTTGTAGCTCACGAGCTTAGAAACCCTTTATCGAATGTGATCCTTTGCAACGAACTGATGAGCGAAGCATTAAAAGACGACAACTTTGCATTAATTGCAGATACGCTTGAAAGAAGCAAGAACAATGTAGCGCGCCTGCAACGGCTTATCGCCGAATTGTACGATGCAACTAAGGTTAACTCCGGCTACCTGCAAATGGAATTAAGCGTTTTTAATTTTTCAGAAATTATCAAAGAAGCGATCGATACGGTAGAAGTATTACAGCCAGCTTATCACATCAACGTAATCGGCGATGGCAATGTAAAAGTATATGGCGACCGCTACCGGCTGATACAGGTAATCACCAATTATCTTAGTAATGGCATTAAATATTCCAACGGTCAAACCGAAGTAACTATTGCCATTGAGCATGACGAAAATACGCTCACCGTTTCTGTAAAGGACGAAGGGTTGGGTATTTCAAAAGAGCAAATACCTTATGTGTTTGAGCGCTTCTTTCGGGTAGAAAAAACCAGGGATATTGAAGGAATCGGCCTCGGTCTTTACCTTTGCCGGCACATCATACAGGCGCATCATGGCCACGTTTGGGTAGAAAGCAAAGAGGGCAAGGGTTCTACCTTTTATTTTTCATTGCCTTTGCATCACTGACGTGCAATAACAGTAATGTATAAACGCTTATTCATCACCAATTGATTTTACCGTTGCCACAAAAGCCATTTTATAGTTTTTGTTAATTTTAATTAACCTCTAAAATAGTTGCTTAAGAAGCATCAAATCATTTAAGTTTGAAGAAAAAAATTTCTTCAATGAATAAAAAGAGCCACACCGTTTTTAAAGAACAAAACACTGCAACAAAAAAAGAGATTCAATTTTTTGACGGCCCCCAAAGCCGCTGGAAAGATTTTAAATATACGGTTAGCGTTTTTGCTGAATTTATAAAAGGGTTTCGTGCGCTGCATTTTGTTGGCCCTTGTGTTACCGTTTTCGGCTCTGCCCGATTTAAAGAAGATCATATTTTTTACCAACAAACAAGAGAGCTTTCCGGCAAAATTGCTGAGCTTGGTTTTACGATTATGACGGGCGGCGGCCCCGGCATAATGGAAGCGGCCAACCGCGGCGCCAGGGACGTTGGCGGCAAAAGCGTGGGCTGCAATATAGTGCTGCCGCACGAGCAAAAGCATAATCCTTATCTCGATAAGTGGGTTGATATCAAATATTTTTTTATCCGGAAAATGTTATTGATAAAGTATTCATACGCCTTTGTAGTAATGCCCGGTGGCTTTGGTACACTCGACGAATTTTATGAAGCGCTTACCCTTGTTCAAACTAAAAAAATACAGTCTTTCCCCATCATCATCTTCGATCGGGAATTTTATCAGAAGATACTTGATCACAATAAAATAATGGCTGCCGCCGGAACAATTTCACAACAGGATGAGCATCTCTATTTGGTAACTGATTCCATTGAGCAAGCAATAGACTATATCAAAGTAAAAAGCATCAGAGCATTTGGATTAAAATACATGGAGCCTAAAAAGCCGTTCTGGGGATTTTTTGAAAAAGGCATCTCTAAAGTTTTCTAATGCAATTGTGAAAAGCGATTATATAGATTTTGATAATTTAATTATCGAAGAAAAAATGTTTGGCTGAAATGATATTTTAAAATCGGTAAAATCTACTTTTTCGCTTATGCGAATCCGGAATTGTAATCGCTCTGCTTCTTGCTTAATCAACTTCAATCCCGATCTTCTTCATTAAGATAGAAGCGTTCAAACTATTGCAAACACCGGGTTTCAGCAGATAATCAAAATATAATTCTTCATTGCTTACCTGCACATCAAAATGATAATTGAGAATGTTTTCAGGATATTCATTTTTGAGGTCTGCCAGTTCAAGATCGTGCGTAGCAATAATTGCAGCGGCTTTATGTTTTATTAATTGCTTAATCAATGCTTTAGATCCGGTGTGGCGATCCAATGAATTAGTGCCTCGTAAAATTTCGTCAAGCAGAATAAAAACTCTTTCTCCGGCATTTACTTTTTCTATAATTGTTTTTAGCTTTTTTAATTCGGCATAAAAAGTAGAAGTGCTTTCTTCAAGATTATCGGCAATGCGCATGCTGCTGATCAACTTGCACGTGCGACACTTTAAATTGAGTAGCACAAACCGGTGCGCCCGCCATTGCCAGCACCACATTTACTCCAATACTTCTTAGATAGGTGCTTTTGCCCGCCATGTTAGAACCCGTTACCAGCATGAGTTCTGAGTTGCCGGCAATGTCGATAAAATTGTTGACGCGCCTTGGTTCCGGAATTAACGGGTGACCAATATCTTTTCCTTCGATTTCAAAATAATGAGGAACAATGTCGGGAAAGATCCATTCGGGCTGATTAAAATATAAAGTGCCAAAACTTGCCAGCGCTTCAAAATTGGCGAGGGCATTAAACCATTGATCGATATTGTTTTGCTGCACTGATTTCCATTTTTCAAGATCAAGCACCTGTTGTAAATTCCAGAGAAGTAAAATGTTTAAGGGCGCCGAAATAACAAGGTTGTACCGAAGATCGAGCTTATCCAATATTTTTTTTATCATGAAAATATCTTCAGAGGCGCGCTTATTATTTTTTGTAAAATCTGACTGTAATTGCTGCAATAAAGGACTTTCGAACTTTTCCTTTTCAATGTGCGCAATGCTTTCCGCCAGCGTATTTAACTCGCTGGCAATCTTCGATAATTTTTCGTGCAGCGGCGCAAGAATTTTATTGAGCTGATAAGCAAGAACCGCGAACGCCAACAATCCTCCGTAAAAAACCGGATTGCCAACAACATCAAAAATGTACAAAACAACAATTGATAATATGATCACCGGCAACAAATACCGAAGCCATTTCCATGCTTTAAATTGAATAAAAACCGAAGGCTCTTTCATCCATCCGCTCAACCGGTTTTTAGTGGAAAAAGTAATTTGATTTTTTCTGCCGAAGGCTTGCAAATCCTGCATCCATATTGTTTTTTGCGACAGCTCTTTTACTGCAATTTGCGTTTCGGCAATATGTTCAATTGGCGATGGATATTTTAAAAAATCTGGCCAGTTGAGTGTTTCCCGGCTCTGATGTGGTGCGATTAATATATTGAAACAAGGATGCCCGGCCGAAAATATCGAGATCGTTGGCATAAGGATGATCTTTGGAAATATGACGGCTGCCATCATCGAATTCATAATAATTGCCGGCGATGTATTTTAATTCATCTTCATTTATTTGTAGCAAACGGGTTGCATGATCTATTTTATATTGATTGTTAAGATCGGCATAAATCAACCTGGTAAAAACAACAAGCAATATTATTGTGGCAATAGCAACATAAATAAATCCGAGAGAAAATAATACATAAAAAGCCGCAATGATAGCGATAACCGCACCGAGGCGCAGCCATGCAAACGAAGATTTTCTTTGTCTTAATATTTTTAACTGCGCGTTTAATTCATCCGATCGTTGCTGATAAAATTTGCGAAGGTTCCATGAATCGTATTTTCTTAAAAGTTTGTAAAAATAGGTTTTATGATTTATGATTTTTTGAATTGCCATTTTAGATTTTGATTTGTCACTGATCAACCGATGTTACTTCTAAAATTTCTACAATTTGGCTTATATAAATTTCACAATTCGTAATCCGTATTTCTAATTCCTAATTCGTAATTCGTAATTATTATTTGTAAATTTGCAGGCTCACTATCCCCGGGGCCGACCGGTTTTGACAGCATAGTTCTTTGTAAGTATAAGCATGTAGTGCGTTGCGTAATTAGCACTTTAATATGAATACGAAAACTCTAATTGGCAATACTCAGTATGCCATGGCTGCTTAATCGATAGATTAGCTTCCATTAGGGCCGTTGAGCTGGCCAGGCCTGTTGCCACGCTCTTCCGCCGACTCAAAATAAAACGGGCTGCTACAATTGAAGGCTGTGCCAATTGTTTAAGATCATTCAGCTACGGAAAAGGTTGGTTTGTTTTACCCCTGCTTTTTCCCGACAAATAATGTGAAACTAAACATGTAGAAGGCTTATGGCGGATATGTTTGGACCAGGGTTCGATTCCCTGCGGCTCCACTAAATAAAAATTCCTGCACCGATCGCTGCAGGAATTTTTATTTACAGATGTTTCTGTTAGAAGAAATGCCCCTTTTTCACTAACTCAGGATATTGTTTCTGAAATTCTTTTATTTCGGGAATTGACACATTTTGAACATACCTGCTATTGGGATTGTTGGCAACATAATTTTGATGGTAGTCTTCGGCAGGCCAAAATTTATTTAAAGGCATTACCTGCACCGCAATCGGCGCGTTGTATTTTTTTGAAGCATTTAACTGTTTAATATAATCGTCTATCTGCGTTTTTTCCGAACTGTTTTCATAAAACGCAATGGAACGATATTGAGGCCCAAAGTCGGGCGACTGGCCATTTTTTTGAGTGGGATCCTGGCCGGCAAAATAAACTTTTAACAAGGTTTCATAAGAAATGACTGAGGGATCATAATAAACGGTTACACTTTCGGCGTAGCCTGTATTGCCGGCTTCAATGGACTCGTATGACGGATTTTTTTGCGTGCCGCCCGCGTACCCAGATATCGCTTCCTGCACGCCTTTGACGCTTTCAAACAAAGCCTCTTCATGCCAGAAACATCCGGCAGCAAAGGTGGCGTGGCTGTATTTTGATAAATTGGCGGGGGCGTTTTTTGTAACTTTTTCTGCCGGTGATTGCTGTGCGCAGGAAACGAACGTCGACGCCATGGCGGCGAAAAATAAAAAACTTATAAAGATTTTCATGTTTATCGTTTCCCAAATTTACGTTGAAAGTAAAAGTGCAGATGTTAAAAAAAACAGGAGAATTTTTTGATCGCCACAAAAGCCAAAATATAGAATTTTTATTTTTTTATGGATGAGATACTAATTAATCCTTATTCTGCTCACATATTTTTCGTTGGATGGTTTATTTATTTCTATGAAGTAAATTCCTTTGGCTATTCGATTTTCTAACGGAAAACTTTTTAAAGATTCATCCGCAACATGATCGATCTCTTTAGAGGCAATTAATTGTCCCAGCGAATTAAAGATGCTCACACGATAATGTCCATCCGGCTGGTTAATGAATTGCAACTTTATAATTCCGTCTTTTACAGGGTTAGAAAATATTTTAATAGATGGATTCTCTTTTTTAAAATACACTTTTATTATTTCGCTGAAACTGATTTGCCCGTCAACATCCACAATCTTTAACCGGTAATAATTGAGGCCTTTGTAAGGTTTTGTATCACGCCAGGTGTAATCTCCAAACGATTGATTTTTTGCCACCTGTTCGTTCGCAACAAGAAAATGGATGCCATCGGGCGATCGTTCAAGAATATAATTGCTCAGATTGTTTTCATTTTCTATCTGCCAGCGCAGACTGACGATTGTGTTTTGTAAAAAAGCTTTGAAAGCAGTAACCGATAAAGGAAGAGCAACTCTCCTGGTCAATAGCAGCATAAACCTGTCTGCCAGCTCCGAAGCCGCTTCACTGGTTATTGAAAAACTGTGAAAACTGCTGTCATAAAAGCTTACAGGCTTTTTGCTGTTAAGAAACCGATCAACGAGTGTTACATCAAATTCATTGCGCATATTTTCAGCAAAGAACCGCAAACGATAATTTTGCCTCTTCAAATTATTGAAATAATAAAATAGTGTATCGGTGGTGTTGATGCGCTGTCTCGCTTCCACAGCGATGATCTTTTCTTCTCTAAACAACCCAAAATTTTCGCCACCATTCAAAATTTTCAGCGCATCATTGTAATCGATCGCATTAGAAAAATTATCACCAAAAACTACCGCATTTCCATCAGCCATATCATCATCTTCCGTATATAAATAAGTTCTTAAAAACTGTTTAGATGCGTCTTCATTGAATTCCCTGTTTACCAGCCGGCTGCCGCTTGCTTTGCAGTTTTCGTTAAAACTTACCATGCCATTAGTGCCGGAACTGTTGTGCACAAAAAATGCCTGTCCCGATTCTATAAAGTTCGCTTTCACCGCCGGATCATAATACTGTGTTGTGTTTCCGGGAATTCCGGGTACGGGCTTATAGCCTAAATTTTTGGAAATTGTCTGGTATCCGCCAACGCCATAAGATCCGCTGAGCGTGGGATCCCAGGTATAAAACGAATCATCCACACCGCTTATTAAATCGTTGTCGAACATGTATTCAAGGTCAATGCGTGAGGCATAAGGATTTCCAATCGATTCATAACTGTTAGGCCTAACCGAAATTGGCTGACGGCGAAAAACCGGGTTGTGGCGCATACAATTTTCCACGCGCCCTTAATGTGGTTGGTTTAGCGTCCTGGCCAGTTGTAGTAACAGTCCTGTCTCCTCTTACGAAGAGCATATAGCCCAGTGCGTTTTCCAGATTGATGCTGGTATTCGGAATTCCGGTCCACGTATTATTAATTGAATTATACGATTTCATGGAGGGAGCGATTGAATAACCATCGAAGCCCTGAGCGCTCCAGCCTGCGATATCATTGTTGGTGATCCATGTTCCATAGTTACTGACGGCAGATTTATTTTCCTGCCATGTAGAAAGAATACTTTCGCCGAAAGCGGGCGCAGACAAGAATTGCCATGACTTTGAATGCTGCCCGTTTATTTTTAATCCTGAATTGATATAACGCTCTACCACAAAGAGCCCGGCGTTGTAAGTGATGGTGGTGTTGGCAGGAATTTTAGCCACGTTGGCCGTGTTATTTTTATCAGACCGCAGCGTAATGTTGCCTGTGTTTAATATCAGTTTTGCGGCGGAGCCTAACAACAATTGTTTATAGATCGAGATATTGCTGTTAACGGAAACACCGTTAACTGTATTAATAGTTAGATTATTAAATAAGATTTCAGGAAGGCTGCCCGAAACATTTTGGAGCGCAGAACCGCTAAAGATTGCTGTTCCATTATTGTGTATAAAATCGGCGCTGCCTGATTTAATAAAGTTGCCCTCGATCAGCAAATTACCCGCAGGAGCTATCTTGTTGCCAGCGCCCGAAAGCAACAAATTTTTATAGGCCACATTATTACTGATATTTTGATTGTTTCCGTCCGGCCTGTTGTAATCTATCGAAGACCCTTCATCAAGGTAAACAGTTGGTAAATCTGTTATGCATGTATTTACAGCGCCCGAAAAACCGTTGATGTTATAATGTCTGAAAACTCCAGTGCCTGTTACCCTGAATGAACTTCCACTTTGCATCATAATCGGCGTAGATGCCAACGATGTATTGCCAACGTTGTTGCCACTTATGATAATATGATTGTACATAATCGGATTTTCAGAACTAAGTCCCAGCCTTATTTGTTGCAGCGTTACATTGTTGGAGTTAGTGAATTCAATTGTAGTTCCCGGGCCCAAAGTATACGTGCCCTGCGCATCGGGCTTTGTTAATACCCCGGCAGTAATATATTTGGAATTTCCGATCATTGCCAGGTTGGTGCCTGCGCCGCCCATGGCGTTAGCGGCTACGTTTAAGACAGCATCGTCTTTTATTAAAATGGTCCCTGTTATTGAAGTGGGTGCAGAAGACACCGTCTTTACTCCGCTGTTGGCAAACGTTAAGTTTCTGTATGCCTTGTTACCACGAAGCGTTTGATCGCCTGCCGCACTCAACTCAATAGTTCCTCCATCGAGCTTATAAGGGAATGAAACGCCGGACATTCTCGGAATGTTTGGCTGAACATCCGCAGAAGATAATGAAGAGATCCTGTACAAAGTGCCGGGTGACATGTATAAAGTTCCTGAGCCGTTTTCATTTGTTACGCCCTTCACATAAGCCGCCGTCGTTTCCAGGAATTGACCTTTTCGTATGTCTAACTTTCCACCTGTGGAACTTATCGTTGTTGCATTAGTAAGAGAGAATGGCAGTGTTAATGTAGTCGATAAGTTATTATCAGCCATATCAATTATAATTTGTCTTGCATTCCCTGTATTGCTTAACCCGTCGCCGGTTACCTGATTCGTTTTACCTGTATACCAAAAAGTAGCAAGAGGAGCAAATGTTTTATTGGTGCCGGTGGTATACTGTACATTTCCTGCAGCGGTTGTTACACTAATACCATCAGGAGAAGTTATTTTTAAAATACTTCCTTGTTGTGTCACAAAATTATTCGTTCCTCCGGTTACATTCTTTTTGATAACCAAAGGCGTAATACCATCGGGTGCCCAGCCAAAATCCAAAGTGGCGCCGGTTTCAACTGTAGTTACCGCGGTATTGCCTGTGGTGCTTCGCGTATCTAAATCATGGCCCTTCAATTGTACGTAACTGTCAGGTTTTATGTTGATGCTGATTGCTGTGAGTGGTGGCGCAACATCCAGGTATAAAGGGTTTAAAAGAGTGCCCCCGTCTAAATTTATATACATTCTTTTAATTGGTTGAGTTGTAAGTCAGAGCCGCATCATTGGTGAATGAATTCACTGATTGGAGCAATCGTCACATTGTTTTTAAATGTTACGAATCCATTTAAAACGTAGCAGGCATCGATGCTGCGGTATGATGTATTTTCAATGCACTGCTGCCCTTGCATTCAAAAGTTCCATTGATAATAAACTGGTGGTTAAAATTACCTCCACTAAAGCTTGATCCGAAACCAAATGGCCCTTTATTGATAACCATATTTCCATTCACAACAAAACCGTTTATGCCGGTTTCATTAGAAGCTCCCGTGATAAAATTTGAAGAGGCGTTATTGATGTAAAGATCATTCTCACAAAGATTGATAATACCGGTTGATCCACTAATCATTGTCCAAACAGAAGTTGGGTTGATGTCGAGAATTAAATTGCCAAACTTATACCCGTTAATGTTGTTTGAAATGATGTTTGCATCTTCAATGAGGCTTTTCTCATTAAAAGAAGCGGTCCATTTCCAATTTTTGATAGTAACGGTTGATCCAGCTTCAAAGCCTTCAACGCCGTTCCACATGGGATGGCTATTTGAAATATTATTATGATCGAGGATGAGCGAGCCGCCATTTCTTATAAGCCAAAAAGTAGTTTTCGATAATTTAATGTCGCCGGTAATAATTAGTTTTCCTCCGCCTTGTATTTCCAATGTTTTGTTGCCATTCAGGAAATCACTCGAGGGCAGTAACGCTTTGTCGGTTATTATCAGCTCGCCCCCATTAGCAATAACAATATCATTGTAACTATTTGAAGCGCTTGCAGCGCCATTAATTCCGGTCTTGTCGATGATGATCCTTAAAGGCTTTATACTCTGCGGTGAAACAGATGTTGGCACCCATGAGCCAGATACAAAGGTTTCCCATTGATAAGGACTGCTTCCTCCTTTTGAAAAATCAGTGTTATTTACCAAGGGCCGGTAATCACCTTCCGCATATTCTAAAGCATTCGCAGCAATACATTTGCGGGCAACCGGTTTAATTTCGTGTGGTTTTGATTTTGCCTCGCCAAAATCTGCCGTATAAAATAATGCAGTAATTAATAAATACCTGAAATAAAACGCTGTCTTCTTTTTTTGGCTGCCGGGTTTTATCGAATTAGTTTGGCCAGATATGGCGTTGCCGAAGGGCAATAAACTGTTGTTCATCTTAAACTGATTTAAACAATTATAAAATACAAACTCAATAAATGGTGGTAATTAGGGCGGGAGAATATTTCCTTAAAATATTGGAAAGCAGAATTAATTTCATAACAATTATACACAATATGATTTAAATCCACAACCGTTTTGAAAGCTTAATTTTAAAAAAATTTCCATTTTCTTCTTTTAAACTTTGGTTCAATATGTTTTTGCCTTATTTTTGCACTCCTTTAAAAAACACACGTCACCAATTTATTTGTAAGACCTGTTTAATAAAGAGAATTGGTAGCTCAGTTGGTAGAGCACATCACTTTTAATGATGGGGTCCTGGGTTCGAGTCCCAGCCAGTTCACTTGATAATCAAAAGGCTGTCTAAGATTAATTTCAGACAGCCTTTTTTTATTGATAAGCGGCCCGGTGAGACAAGCCATTTTGTAGATTTTTGACTTTTGCGTAAAGTCCTAATTTTTATTAGTTCTTTTTTTGGGGCAAAGATTTGGGGTTTCAACCGCCTTGATGATCTCTATAAAAAATTTATTCCCCGCTGAATTAAGATCCTATACTCTATCCATACACTATCTATGCTTTATCCATACACTATCCATACACTATGTTGCATAGGCGACACTTTGTGCTGCATAGGGCGATACCTTGTGTTGCATAGGGCGATACCTTGTGTTGCATAGGGCGATACCTTGTGTTGCATAGGGCGATACCTTGTGTTGCATAGGGCGATACCCTATTTTAATGTATTTCGCCCCGTTGGGGCTGGCGGCACCATTTTCTAATTCCGATTTTTTCCGCAAACTCTAATGTTCCGTTTTTACGAGGAGTTTGGGTTATTTTAATTATTTGCAAAAATGCAAATGGTGACGTGGCAATCTCATTAACAAAGGCGAATAAGTCCGCCGTGTACGTCTTTGCTAGCAGTTAGGTTAATTTTAATTGTTTGCAAAAATGCAAATGGTGGCGTGGCAATCTCATCATTATTTAAAAAGTCTTCAGTCTGCAGACATTTTTATTGTTTTTAATTTTGAATCCATTATGTTCTTTCAACTTTTACCCCTTTAAATAAAAGCCATAGGCTCATAGAAACTTCTCCGATAAAAGCGGGAACTAATACATAGGGAAAAAGATGCGCAGCTAAGTGAGGAGAAAGAAACATCGCCAGACTATTTGTTAGATAACCCAGCCCTGCCACCGCATAAAGAATGCCCAAAATCCGGGGGAGAAAATCTGATTTATAAACAAGGTACCCGGTAATTGGAAAATAAAAAGCGAATAATAAAAGGCTGATGCCATACCCTTGCTCCTGCAAATTGAGAAAAAAAAGTGAAAGTGTCTGCAACTGATCAATCGAAAAGGCTTTCAGATAACTGGTATGATGCAACAGCAGTAGAGGTGCAAGTTGATTGAGCAGGTTTATCGCCATAACTGCGCCCGCTGTGATGGAGAATATTAACGCAAGTATAGCGAGGTTCTTGTTTACCGGCTTAAACAGGATATAGAAAATGAGAGACACAACCGTACCAGCGATAAGAGTTAAAAGATCAGCAACAAATCCCAAACGATACATTTGTTCATTGATCAGGATATTATGTGCAGTGGTCACTGCATCACCTGAAACGGTTAATCCTTCCCTAACGAATACTTCAGCGAAACCGCCTGCGATGATCATTACCAGGTAAAGAAGTCCTGCAATCCGTGCTAACTTATTGTTTGAATTCATTTGTTCAATCTTAATTTTCTGTGTAAGTCGATTTGTAAAAATCTTGTCAGCACTAAATGTCTATTGGACCGGGCCTTTTTATTTTTAAAAATGTTTATTACTTCATCCATGCATTCAACAATGTATTTTCCAATCTTTTCACCCATCCTGGTTCCGGTTTCATTATCTGTGCGAAAATGGATTCCTGCATAAAAGCGTGAGTCCGCACAATCTTTAGCCAATTGCTGAAACTCTTTCGCATCGGCTGGAAAAAAATATTCCAACACCGAGGCCGACGTGGAAGCTCCCATCGCGTGACCTGATGGATAACCCGGAAAAGGCGGCGTTGATATCAGCGGCTTGTAAGTGGTATCATACTGGTCTGGCCTTATCCCCCAATAAGCATATTTGGCATCAAAGATCGCTATAGTAGCATCATGATAGGCGGTATGTAATATGGCATAAATGCGTGCGGCGGCCGGCGCATCATCAGACATGCGGTATTCAAACATTTTTTCACCAGCGAGGTCAGACCAAAAATCATAACCACCATTGTTTGCCCAATAATAGGCAAGTGAAGCAGATTTAAAAGTTTGTTTGAAATTTTTCAATTCCTGCATATCGGCTTCAAAATCAGGAGGAGCAGCGGGCCTGAATTGATCCGCTGAACGCATGAGGATAGGCGATAAGGAAGTAAGCGTAATTCCAAAAGCATATTTACCGGTCCATTTTTTGGGATCTTTATTCATTACACCATTCCAAACAGTAGTTGCACCATCATGCTTTGCTTTTTCTATAATTTTTTTAGCAACCTGCTCGCCGAGCGACCAACCGGCTTCAGTATCGCTCGGAAATTGAACGCCTGCATTAATACGCGACTGTGAAGCAGCATGCGCCAGTTGCAAAATCGAATCCGTTTTTTCAGGAAAAAAATAGGCAAGCACATAAGCGGCGGCCGCTGCGGTTACTGTATGCTCGCATGGATAAGAATACGTTTGCGGATCGTTGATAACAGGATTTAGAGAACGGTCTAAATCATGCGGCCGGCTTCTTTTGTATTTTATTTTTTCTCTCCAGGCCAAAATTGTTGCATCATAAATTGCAATATTCATCCAGGCTGTTGGCGTGCGCAGCAATGCACTCATTTTCTGGTAGATCAATTTAGGGGCAATCTGGTTCCACCGGTAAGAGGGGGCCCCGGCATTCCAGTATTTTATTTCCCGGAGTTGCTTATCATCGAGCTTCGCCATTCTTTGCCTGATCGCATGCAACTCCTCTTTGGATTGAACAATGCCGGGTGGAGGAGCAATCGTTATTTCCTGCGGGTTATCTAATAACTTTGTTTTCCAGTTGGCTGCTGCATAGTCTGGCGATTGAGCATTTGCAATTACAGCAGTAACCATAATCACCATCGAAGTAATGAACTTTTTCATGATAGTTTTTTATTTAAAATTTAATGTGAAAGATTGATTTTAATTCTTATGCAAGAGTATCTAATTTGAGAAAGCACTGAAGACCATTGTCTATAAACAACAGGTTATTGCAGACAAACACTGTTAAACAGTCAATTGCCATATTGTGCGATAATTCTGCATTACGGACTCAATCACACAAATGCCTTCTAAATGAATGTCAGGAAGTGACACGCTTCTTACCGGTGATCCTAATTCATTCAAAGTTGATTGACGCTTACCCGTCGTTGGTTTACCACACAGCCGGTTCTATAGATTGCAAAAAGAAAAGGGAAATATTTGCCGATATTTATCTCACAAAATGAAAAAACGTATCAACAGAAAGCTGGTTATTTTTTATGTATGGGTTGGGGTTGGTTATTTTTTCCTGGGGTTATTCAGTTCTTTAGGAAGCCATCCGGGCAGATTTTTTTCTGTGGCAGGCAATAATGTTTGGGGAGTAGTGTATGTTATTACGCTCAATTTTATACTTTTTGAATATACCATTCCTTTTGTATTAAAAAAAAGAAAAGCCCTCATTTACAATATTCTCCTGGGGATTTTACTGTTATGGGTATATATGATCTTATATTCTTATGGCTCCTATTCCTGGCGCTCGTTGGGAATACAATTACATGTTTACCAAACATTGAAAGTATTTCCCTCGATAGATGCTGCGCTCCAGAATCAGATGGCCTATAGTGCCGGCGCCGTTTTCTTTTCGGGGATCGCGCGGCACCTTTACCAGTATACTAAATTAAAACAGGCAGAGCAACAATTGCGAATTGAAAAACAGGAAGCTGAGCTCAACTATTTAAGATCACAAACAAATCCGCATTTTTTATTCAACACTTTAAATAATATTTATTCGCTGGCAAGAGATAAAAGTGAGCTGGCCCCGGAATCCATTTTACGCCTTTCGAAAATGTTACGTTTCATGTTGTATGAAACCGGCGGACAATACATAGCATTAGAGCAGGAATTGAAAATCATCAACGATTACATTGCACTTGAAAAATTACGTTATGATGAGTCTTTACGGATTAACTTTAACTATAACGTTGAAGACATGAAGCAAGCCTTGCCGCCCCTGCTGCTGATGCCATTAGTTGAAAATGCATTCAAACATGGTATTTCTGAAACAAGGAGTCAGCCTTTTATTGACATTCATCTTTCAGTGAAACAACGGCACCTGACTTTTATTATTAAAAACTCTGCTGAAGCATCACCGGCCGAAGCCACGCTAAAAGAAAATATCGGCCTGTCCAATCTGCGACGCCAACTGGAACTGCTTTATACAACTTATGATCTGTCTGCGCAACAAAATGCATCAGTTTTTACAGCTATTTTAAAAATAAATTTGTCGAGCCATGTCTAAAATAAATTGTATTATAATAGAAGATGAGCCATTGGCCGTTAAGGTTTTGTCTGATTATATTTTGCAGATCCCGTTTCTGCAATTACAAGCCACATTTAAGGATGCTATATTCGCTACTGATTGGCTGCGGAATAATGATACTCAACTTATTTTTTTAGACATTCATCTGCCTAAGCTAAAGGGCATGGCTTTTTTAAAGACACTTACACAGGCCCCGGCCGTAATTATTACCACTGCATATCACCAATACGCCGTGGAAGGATTTGATTTAAATGTAACAGACTACCTCTTAAAGCCGTTTGAGTTTGAGCGCTTTTTAATTGCTGTTAACAAAGTAAAATCTGCACAGAAAACGAAGGATATTACTACGGAATCCGGCGAAATAAAAGATTTTATGTTCCTCAATGCAGAGCGAAAGAAAGTGAAGATATTGTTCTCGGAAATTGTTTATATAGAAAGTCAGCGTGAATATGTAAAAATTGTTACCACAAAAAAAGAATACCTGTCGAAAATGAGAACACATGAATTAGAAGCGCTGCTGCCGATCAATCTTTTCCAAAGGATTCACCGGTCTTTTATCGTTGCAAAGAACAGGATAGAATCTTACACAGCCGACATGGTGGAGGTAAATGGCGTATCAATTCCCATTGGCAGAGGCTACAGGGATATTATAGAAGATTTGTAACTTTTTGCCGTGCTTGTGCCAGGGGAACAAATTCGGAACTTTGGTAATCCCGGACTTTACCAAACCTCAATTCGGTTAGCGATCGCTGCGCGGCCCGGAGTTGTTAGAGATGTACTTAAATAGCGGATTGCCCGGATGATTAAGCAGCTAAAATATCAGCTAAAGCTTCAAACCTGCTATTAAAAATTCGAGCTAAGCTGCCCGCTGAGACAAGCCATTTTGTAGATTTTTTACTTTTCACGTAAACTTCTAATTTTTATTCGTTCTTTTTTGGGGCGATGTTTTGTGTTGCATAGGGCGATGCCCTATGTTAATGTATTTCGCCCCGTTGGGGCTGGCGGCACCATTTTCTAATTCCGATTCTTTCCGCAAAGTCCATTGTTACGTTTTTGAGAGGAGCCCTTCGGCAAATTTTAATTATTTGCAAAATGTAAATGGTGGCAATCTCATTGCTAAAGGCGAATAAGTCCACCGTGTACGTTTTTGCGAGAACTTGTTAATTTTTAATTCTTTAGCAAAAATGTAAATGGCGACGTGGCAATCTCATCATAGATTAGCTTTCAACAAACCCGCATCACGGATCGCTTACAATCGAAAAATTGTTATTTTTTAGCAATGAGAGAAGCCTGGGGTTGTATCAGCACAAATTCAATAAGCACAAATTTTTGTTTGATTGCTTTACGGATCCTTTCTATCGCATCAGTGATTTCCCCCGTATCAAGATCCGGCTTAAAGATAACGATCAACATAAGTACCACCTCATCGGGGGCTTCATAGGTAGATAATATATTGGTTACTTTTAGTACTGCAGCATCACTTTCTGCCAGCGTTTTTATTTTTTGTTGCGTTTCCGGCGCTATCCCCTCGCCCATCAGCAGGCTTCTGCTTTCCCTTGCCAATATAATTGAAGAAAAAACCAGTAACAATCCTACCAGTATAGAGGCAACTCCATCCAGGAAAGGGAGGTTAAAAGTGTGGCTGCAAACCATCAAAATAAATACGATAATCAATCCCAGTACCGCGGCGCCATCTTCAAACAACACCAAAAAGCTTGATGGATCTTTACTCTTTATTACGGCCGGCCAAAAAGCCTGCCCACGCCTTGCTTCATTAAATCCCTTAAGGGCAATTACAAATGAACCACCATCAAAAATAAATGAAAAGCCCAGCACGGCATAATTCCAGGCCGGATTGCCTAAGGGCTCAGCATGGCTGATATGCAATATGCCCTGGTAAATAGAAAGTCCGCCACCCAATACCAAAAATAAGAATTGATACAACGAATGACCAGAAGTACAATTCCTTTCCATAACCGAAGGGGCGATACTTGTCGGGCGGTTTTTTGCTTCTTTTTAACCCGTATAAAAGTAAAAGTTGATTCACTGTATCTACGAGTGAATGTATTCCTTCCGAAATCATGGACGAGCTGTTGGTGTGGGCGCCGGCCGCAAATTTGGTGATGGCTATCAGTATATCGGCCAGCAAAGCACTGTAGATGGATGCTTTATTCTTCACCATTGGCAACAATTGTATTTTAAAGATAGTAATTTACAAAACTTGGTACCGATCTCAATAACTGCCTACGCTTTTACGATGCCGCTGTAATTTTTAAAAATTAAGAAGCCATTGCTCTTCTTATCATTGATCAATTTTATATATTGAATTATCTGCACACCAGGTTGCCATCTTCATTAAAGTTTTCTTTTCTTAAACCTTCTTCTCTCCTATTTTTGCTCAAATCGAAAAAATTAATGTTTACAAACAAAGTTATCGCCATCACGGGCGGAACCGACGGAATTGGGAGGGCACTGGTAGAAGAATTTTTACAAAGAGGCGCCAAAGTGGCCACCTGCTCGCGCACGATAGAAAAATTGGATGAGCTAAAAAACACATTTGCCGGAAAACCGCTACTTACAATAGTTGCAGACGTAAGCAAAGAAGAAGATTGCAAAAATTTTATTGATAAAACGATCGAAGAATTTAATGGAATTGATGTACTGATCAATAACGCCGGACTCTCTATGAGAGCGTTGTTTAAAGATGTGGACCTTAACACGCTGAAGAGATTAATGGATGTTAATTTTTGGGGAACGGTGTACTGTACCAAATTTGCGCTCGATTCAATTTTACAAAATAAAGGAACCATCGTTGGCGTATCGTCGGTGGCGGGCTTCCGTGGCTTACCGGGGAGAAGTGGCTACAGCGCCAGCAAATTCGCGGTTAATGGCTGGCTTGAGGCTTTACGCACCGAGTTGCTGGAAACCGGTGTAAATGTAATGTGGGTTTGCCCGGGCTTTACCAAATCCAACATCAGGAACGCGGCGTTAAATAAGGATGCGATGCCTCAGGGCGAGTCGCCGCTGGATGAAAGCAAGTTAATGACCGCAGAAGAATGCGCCCGGCATATTGCCAATGCGATTGATAAACGAAAACGCACAATGGTACTTACTTTTACCGGCAAGCAAACTGTTTTTATGAATAGGTTTTTCCCCGCACTTACAGACAAGCTCACCAGGAAATTCTTTTTCAAAAATGGTAAATTGATAAAATAAGTTTTGAGGTGATTGATTAAAATAAAAAACCGGTTTTCTCTTTTGTTTACTTAGTTTAGATGAAAACGGATGCCGGATTAAACATAATCTTTGAACAATTTATGTTCTCAAAAAAAGAATTTGTTTGCGGGAAGATGCACAACAGAATTAAATTTAAATGGCTTTAATAACACTTACATCAGATATCGGGCGACAGGATTTTTTAACCGGTGCAGTTAAAGGACAATTGCTTCACACCAATCCTGCGTTTAATATTGTTGATATTTCACACGAGCTTTCACCGTTCAATTATCCGCAGGCAGCCTATGTTTGCCGCAATGCGATAAAAAATTTTCCCCCGCAAACATTTCATATTGTGCTTGTAAATTTATTTGATCGCCGGCCTGAACATTTGTTATTTATCCAACATCATCATCAATTTATTGGCTGCGCCGATAACGGATTAATCACGATGATACTTGAAGAAACGCCCGAAAAAATTGTGGCGCTTCCGTTGCCGGCTTCCCAGCCAAAAAATACGCTATACTGCGCACGCGTTTTTGGAGAAGCATTTCAGCAAATCTTAGATGGCAAAGCAATGGAAGAAATTGGAGATCCCGGTATTTCCATCGAAGTAAAAAATCCGCTTCGGCCACTGCTTGGCCCCAAATATATTGAAGGTCAAATCATCTTTATAGATAATTTTGAAAACGTGATCATCAATATCACCAAAGAAGAATTTGAAGAGCAGCGACGCGGGCGAAGCTTTAAAATAGTTTTTAAGCGCGATGAAGTAATTGACAAAATCAGCGAGACTTATGCCGATGTTCATGAAAGCGAAAAACTAGCTTTATTCAATTCTGCCAACTATCTTGAAATAGCCATCAATAAAGGAAATGCAGCAGGTCTTTTCGGCCTCGAAGGATTTACAGAAAAAAGCAATTCACAAACGCAATACATGCAAAACAGGCTTCTTTATCAAACGGTGAAGATCTATTTTGACTGATGATTTTCCTTTTCGATCAATAACTTTCCGCGCTTCATTGTTATATTTCTGAAACAGTAAACAGCAAACAAATTTTTTGATTATCTTCATCGTTAATCAAATTATTTGTAATGAAAAAAATTTTCAGCACCTTTATATTGAGTGCCTTTTTAACAGCAAGCTTCGCGCAGGTAAAAATGCCGGCGCCCTCTCCTACTCAATTTATCAAACAGGATTTCGGCCTTTCTTCCATTGAGCTCACCTATAGCAGGCCTGCATTGAAAGGAAGAAATGTGTTTGGCAATGTGGTACTTTTCGATTCTTTATGGCGCACAGGTGCTAATGCTGCTACAAAGATCAGGTTCAATGATCCGGTGGAAATCTTAGGCCATCAGGTAGATTCAGGCAGTTATGCAATTTATACGATCCCCCATAAAAATGGAGAATGGACATTTATTTTGAACAAAGGATTTAATAATTCCGGCGTGAGTGGCTACAAAGAAAGTGAAGATGTTTTCAGGGTAAATATAAAATCAACTAAACTCGCAAACAAAGTAGAATCGTTTACCATGCAGTTTTCAGATGTTGCCGCCGAAAGCTGTACGCTATCGCTGATGTGGGATAATTTAGCATTGAACGTTCCCATAAAAGCCAACATCAAAGATAAGATAAGGGCTCAACTGGAAGCAGCTCTTTCATCAGATAAAAAACCTTACTGGCAAGCTGCACAATTTTATAGCGACATGGATAATAATAAAACCAAAGCGCTTGAAATGATAGATGCCGCAATTAAAGAAAGCGGTAAACCTCCGTTTTATATGGTGTATTACAAAGCAAAAATTCAAAGCGAGCTGGGAGATAAAAAAGGCGCGCTGGCAACCGCTCAACAATCTCTCGCCTTATCAAAAGAAGCAGGAAGCAGCGATTATATTTTGCTGAATGAAAAGTTGATAAAAGCGATAAAGTAGATTTTACTATACCGGTCAGACGGAGACCATCACACGCCGGTCAGACGGGAGACCATCACATGCCGGTCAGACGGAGACCGTCAGACCGGTAATTTTTTACAGGAAACAGAATCTCAGCAAGCTGATGTTTTGTTTCCTGTTTTTATTTTGATAAGGCCTGGCTAACAGATCCGCGCCGGGCTTCACCCGACGTTGACAGATTTCGCCCCTTCAGGGCTGGCAACAAAAGTGTAAAAACTACTTTTTGGCTTTTGTGGTTTAAGACAACTTAACTTTTCCCGGATTCGTTTTGATAAATAGCTGAAATAAAAACCCGATCACAATTACCAGCACTGCACCGATGGCATTAAGCCATAAGAAAGAAATTACATCTGCCTTATAAATTGCTATCACCAGCACTTCAGCAACCACTGAAGCATAAAACAGCGCATTGGCTTTTATGTACCTGAACCAAAAAGCCACCATAAAAATGCCCAGTATCACGCCATAAAAAAGCGACCCTAAAATATTTACAGTTTCGATTAAGCTGTTGCCGAGATTGCTGGCAAACTGCGCCACCAATATGCAGAATATTCCCCAGCAAAAGGTGTAAAATTTAGAGATCCGGTAATCTTCCTTTTGGGTAAGTTCTTTCTTCAAAAATCTTTTATGAAAATCAACCACCGTGCAAGCTGCCAGCGCATTGAGCGCAGCCGCGATGCTTCCCCATGCAGCCAGGAATATTACTGCAATCAATAATCCAACAAGTCCTTTTGGTAAATAATCAATCACAAACCGCAGAAAGATAAAATTGGTATCATTTACATCTTCACCGGGCAATGCCTTTTTCAAAACAGCTGAATATTCATTTTTTAATTTAGATTTTTGTGCATTATCTGTTGGCGAAATTGTTGCATAAGCAGTTTCAATTTGCTGTAATTCGCTTTTGAAAGCGGTAGCATGGGCGCGCGCTGTCTGCGTTTCATTGAAATGGATGGGCGCTTTGTTAAATTGATAAAATGCAAATACCAGCACACCCAGCATCAGTATTAAGAATTGCATCGGCACTTTTACAATTCCATTCATCAACAATCCCAATTTTCCCTGCCGGTTGTTTTGTGCAGTAAGATAGCGTCCCACCTGGCTTTGGTCGGTTCCAAAATAAGACAGCGCTAAAAAAAAGCCGCCGATAATGCCGCTCCAAATGTTGTATTTATCTTTCCAGTCGAAACCTTTTTCGGTAACGCCGCTGGTAATAATGTTCATCTTTCCCTGCTTGCCGCCAATGTGCAACGCATCTAAAAATCCAACCTCGGATGGCATAAAACGAACCACCAAGTATCCGGCAATAGTCATCCCCAAAATAATAATCAGCAGCTGAAGTTTTTGTGTATGTGCTACAGCCCTCGCTCCGCCTGTAACCGTGTAAATGATGAGCAGGCCGCCCATGATAATGTTGGTGTAATAAATATTCCAGCCAAGCAAAGAGCTTAAAATTAATGACGGTGCATAAATACTGATGCCGGTAGATAATCCGCGCGAAATCTGAAAAAGAAAAGAGGTGAGCGTTCTTGTTTTTAAATCGAACCTGTTCTCTAAAAATTCATACGCGGTATAAACTTTTAATTTATTAAAAACCGGCACAAATACAATGCATATAACAATCATCGCAAGAGGCAGTCCAAAATAATATTGAACAAAGCGCATTCCATCGGTGTAGGCTTGTCCGGGTGCGCTTAAAAATGTAATGGCGCTTGCCTGCGTACCCATGATGCTCAGCAGCACAAGGTACCATGGCATATCGCGGTTACTTAAAAAATATCCATCAAGATTTTTGGTCGACCTGCTTTTATACACTCCGTAAATAATAATTCCGCAAAGTGTTACAATAAGCACCACCCAATCCTGCACACTCATATCTGTAGAAATTTATTTTAAAAGCTCTTACGATTCGTAAGTAAGAACAGAAAGCGTATTATGTTATTGAAAATGTTTGGTGATGAAATAATAGAAAATAATCTGGGCAATCAAAAGTACCAGCACGATAAAATACAAACGGTTCCAATATTTTTTTTCAGCGGGTTGCATCATGATCCTTTTTAAATTTATGGCGCTACCGGTTTTGCAATTAAGTTCGCGAACAACCGGTATGCACCCGGAACGCCGGCCGGTAATTCCCTGAATAAAACAAGGCCGCAATATACAAACCTTCCTTTGCCATAATCTGTGTAAATGAGGCTTCCGGGTTGCGCAGATTCACCTTCATCATGCATTGAAAATAAAGCTTTATAGTTTTTGTCAAAATCAACTGCGTGATAAGTGCTGCGCTCCTGAATCCAGTTTTCAAAATCTTTCCCGGTGATTTTATTCGGATAACTCATTAACCGGTTTTGCGGCTGAAGAAAAGTAACTTCGGCATTTTCATCCGTAACCCTGTTTCTCGAAATCGTAAATGGATACGGTCCAATCTTCGCTTTCACCGGGCCAATGTTATTGTTGGTATTATATTGAACCAACAAAACGCCGCCGTCTTTTACATAATTCATCAAAACATCATAAGCAGTTATTAAGCCACTCATAAATATTGTAAGCCCTTACACCAGTAACGATCGCATCAAATTGTTTAAGATTGGCAGCAGTGATATCTTTTTGAGAAAGCGAGGTTACTTCATACCCCATTTTTTGTAACGCCTCAGGAATTTTATCGCCTGCACCGGGGATGTATCCTACCCGTTTTCCCGCAGTTTTCAAATCCACCGCCACCAGCCTGGATTCGGCCTTTGGAAAATAAATTACATTGGGAATATGATCGTACTGGATTAATTTTTTATAAGAATCATATACATTGCTGCCAGCGATTGCCGACCATTGAATGGTTTCTGCACTGCTCTTTTCCGTATTTTTTATATGATACAATTGATCGCTTCCTTTACTTGTTTCAACAACATTAACCAAATTGGTCTTTATATTAAACCCACTTTTAGCGCCACCATTTTCAACAGCAGACACCTCTATTTTTACCGGTGCATTGTTGATTGATAACGCAACTTCTGGATCCGACTTTAACTCCACTTTCGGAATAATAAACAGCGGCTGAAACTCTTCTCCCTTTACAGGATCATTGGTTTTATATTGAATGGGAATGCTATAAATAATTGTCGTTCCGCTGATGTTCACTGTTATTTGCGCAGACTCCGGATCGTTCGATGGCTTTCCGATCGAGAGCCTGGTCTTTTACAACGTAGCTGCCTTTCGTCATTGGCTCTTCCAACCAATAAGGCTGCGAAATTTTTGCATTCCCCGGAATGAGAACCGACACTGACTGATTCACGTTTTCATTAACCGGCAACTGGTTGCTTAGCGCAAATTCATTGTCTCTTATTTTAACAGAAGATATACTAACGGTATTGCCTACCCGATTATCGAAAGACAAATTAATACGCAGCGAATCGCCCTGCACTGCATACATTGAATTGGTTGTTGCCTCAAGATAAAGTCCCATGCATTCTTTTATAACCAGTTCCATTTCTTTCAGCTTTTCATCTCGCCAATAGCCTTCGCCGGATTTTTTCAGGTCGTTATAAATTTTTAAAAGCGCGGGTACAGAGTTTTGCGGTTGCTGAAATGAATACGATTTGATAACCTCTGTCAGCGCCGACTGAAACGCGCCTCCATTCACTCTTTCCCAATTGGTGGTAACCCCATCCATCAAATCTTTTTGAGGAGCATCTCCTTTTATCGTTTTAAAATATTCCAGCTGGCTTCCTCTTGAAGATGGTACGCCGAATCCCTGGCTCTTATGCTGGCTGCGGCTTTCAGCGGCAATTTCTCCATAGCTTTTACCCAGCAACGAATTATAGCCACCGGCATCAACTTTAAACTGGTCGGGCCTTTCGGTATTTACACTTCCGAAATTAAATGTGTTCCACAGCAATCTTTTTGCCTGCCATGGCTTTACACCGTATTTAAATTGCTCCGGAAATTTTGTTGGATCAGCCGCGGCTTCAAACGCTTCGCCGGCAAGGATCGCAGAAGCAGTATGTTGTCCATGACCGCCCTCGCCTGTTGTTGGAAAGCGGGTGATGATTACATCCGGCTGAAATTTCCTGATGACCCAAACCACATCGCTCAATATTTTTTCTTTATCCCAAAACTGAAAGGTTTCCACCGGGCTTTTTGTAAAGCCAAAATCAAATGCACGCGTAAAAAATTGTTCGGCGCCATCAATTCTTCTGGCAGATAAAAGCTCCTGGGTTCTTATCAATCCTAATTCCACGCCTTGCTCATTGCCGATCAAATTTTGACCCCCATCACCCCTGGTGATGCTTAAATAGCCGGTACGGTATAATTTTTCGTTGGCCAGATAAGCCAGCAGCCTTGTGTTTTCATCATCGGGATGAGCGGCAACATACAGTACCGAACCCAATACATTAAGCTTCTTTATCTGTTCAAAAATTTGAGAAGAACTGTATGCTTTTGGAGGCTGGCAAACAGCTTTAACTGAAAACGCAAGGAAAACAAGCAGCAAAAAATAATTACGCATCTTATAAAATATTAATTCACGAATGTAACACAATGTAAATTTGTAAAATAAAGGCTTTTTATAATCGGTTACCTCCTGTATTTTTCAAGTTAAACAACAGCGATAAGATCGTTTAAAAAAACTTACATTCGAATAAACTTTCCATATGAAAAAAACACCGTATCCTTTTTTGCTTGTGATCTTTTGCTTACTTATTTCTTCGTGTTTTGCACAGCAAAAAATAAATGCCTATCATTTTAAAACGAATAAGAGCGTTGATTGTACAAGAGGCGCGGTAGTTTCTGCAAGCCCTTTGGCGAGCGAGGTGGGCGTATCTATTTTAAAGCAGGGCGGTAATGCTGTTGATGCCGCGATCGCAACGCAACTGGCATTGGCCGTGGTGCATCCAAGCGCCGGAAATATCGGTGGCGGCGGATTTACAGTTATCCATTTAAAAAACGGGCAGAATATTTCTATCGATTACCGCGAGGTGGCGCCTGCAGGCGCTTCACGCGATATGTATCTCGACTCCAATGGAAATCCTCAAATGAACTTATCACAAAACAGTGCGCTCGCATCGGGCGTGCCGGGTTCTGTTGCCGGAATTTTTGAGTGCATGAAATATGCAAAGCTTCCCTTTAAAAAATTAATTCAGCCGGCGATCGACCTGGCAGAAAAAGGCTTTGTGCTTGCACCCGGCGAAGCCTCAGGATTGAATAACGCCAGGAAAGATTTTATAAAGATGAACAGTGTACTTCCGGTTTTTGTAAAACATATGCCCTGGAAAACGGGCGACACGCTGGTTCAAAAAGATCTTGCCAACACTTTAAAAAGAATACAGAGACTTTGGTGCCAAAGGATTTTATGAAGGCGAAACAGCAAAGCTGATAGTAAAACAAATGAAAAAAGATGGTGGCATTATCACCGAAAATGATCTGAAAAATTACCAGGCCAAAACACGCGAGCCAATCGTTTTTGATTACAAGGGTAACTCGGTTGTTACCATGCCATTGCCCAGCAGCGGCGGAATTATTCTTGAACAAATGCTCAAGATGGGCGCATTGAAAAATATCGATCAAATGAAATATGGAACACTTGCTTCCGTACAGCTGATGACGGAAGTGGAAAGGCGCGCCTTTGCAGACAGGGCAAAATATCTGGGCGATCCGGATTTTGTAAAAGTGCCGGTAAAAACCTTGGTAAGCGATGAATACCTGAAGGAAAGAATGAGTGATTACGATCCTTCAAAAGCGGGCAATAGCAAGGATACCAAAGAAGGATATGTAAAAGAAAGCGACCAAACCACCCATTTTAATGTGCTGGATAAAGATGGGAACGCGGTGTCTGTAACTACCACATTAAATGGTGGCTATGGAAGCGGTTTGGTGGTGGCTGGTGCAGGCTTTTTGTTAAACAACGAAATGGATGATTTTAGTGTAAAGCCGGGCGTTCCAAATATGTTTGGCGCTGTGGGCCAGGAAGCGAACGCCATTGCCCCAGGCAAAAGAATGCTAAGCAGTATGACACCCACTATCGTTTTAAAAAATAATCAGCCATGGATTTTAGTAGGCACACCGGGTGGTACAACTATACCGACAAGTGTTTATCAAACCATTGTTGATATCATCGATTTTAAAATGACGCCACAAGACGCGGTAAACTTTCCCAAATTTCATCATCAATGGCTGCCCGATGAGATTGCCGTTGAAAAAAGTTTTGATAAAAATGTAATAGAGCAACTAAAAGAAATGGGCTACAAAATTGCTTATAGAAACAGCATTGGCCGCACAGAAGTAATTATGGTGAATGGAAAAACAATCACTGCTGTTGCCGATTCGAGAGGCGATGATGGCGCGGCCGGCTATTAAGAATTTCCTCAATCAAATTTCAGAAATCTACTTTTTGGCTTATATCAATCTCTTTTCAACAAAAATGTTTGAAGAGGTTTTAATGATCTTTCAAACAAGCCAAAAAGTAGAAATCGTTCATCTTCACGAAAGATGAAAATCTACTTTTTGGCTTTTCTCAGATATCATTCCTATAAGGTTTTAAAAACCTTATAGGTCTAAATATAAAATTGCAGGAAGCAAGGATAACGATTCTAAATTCAAATAGAATACATCACCTCGTGTAATTTGATGACGGCCTCATATCTTCATCGGCTATTTTTTCATACACCATAATCCTTACAACCCACTCCGGGAAAGCATAGTTTAAACCGATCTCAATTTTAAAATGCTTCATATTGCGATCAAAGCTGCCGACCTCCAAAATGCTGGAAGCAAAAGCGCGTTCTTCCTCCGGCGTATCATATTGTCCGGATACCCTGTAAGAAGTTTCATTAGAAAAAACAAACGTTGCGCCGTTTAGCTGGCGGTAATATTGCTTGTATTTTGAAACGGCTTCTTTAAATTCTTCTGTTCTAAACATGGTGGCTTGCCAGCTATAAGTCTTTGGAGTTTTATAATTGGTGATAGAGGCATCTGAAGATCCGGCGGGAGCAATTTTGCTGGCAAACTCAATGATGCTGGCGTTTTGCGCAAGTGTGTCGCCTTTTAAGTTTTCAAAATTATTAAAATAATCATGCACTACTTTTTCAATATCAGGCTTAATGGAATTAGAAGATTTAAAGACCGATAATTTTGATTGCGCAGAAAGAGAGATCGTTGTAAATAAGAATACAACGGCAGTTAGTCGTTTCATTTGGTAGTTAGTTTTAGTTTTCAATGGATTTGAAGATGCGATATTAATACATATGATGAAAAGAAGGAAATTTAAATAATTCACAGGCTGTTAATATCATGGTTTAATGCCTGGGATTAAAGAAGCATCGCTGAAGGAACCGTTGCCGGCATGATCGTCGTTTGTGATTTCATTTCACAAAAAAATTACAATACATTTACCCGCATTATGAAATTAGCATCCCTACTGTTTATTATTTCTTTTTTTCTTTCAGCTCCATCGCAAGGATCTGTAATTATTCCCGTTAAAGGAAGTAACCAATCATTTCGCCTGATCGCGAAAAAAGGTACCAAGGTAAAAAAATATGCTATCGGCAGTTCGCTGCATATTAAGATGCGCAATTCAAAATCCTATTCCGGCTCAATTTTTAGTTTGACCAGCGATAGTGTTTATCTTCAACTGCATAAAAAGAAAGTTATGGCTATTGCTGTAGGCGATATCCATTCGGTACAAAAGGTCAATAATGTTATAAAGACCTGGCTACCCTATACCATTATAATGATTGTATTAACAGGCATCGGCTTATTGCTGCTTCCCACCAACTTTCTTTCCGTTGCTTTTTTGGCTTTGCCGGTGGTTTCATTGTTTACCTATTACCCGATATTGCTGGCGATAATAATCGCAGGCATCGTTGGTAAAAAATCTATTGCCAAAGGATGGGAATTTTATACGGAGAAAAAATAAATATCGGGCAATGATGCCATAACCAAACCCATATGGCGCGGCTAATTTATAACTTCCCATTTATTTCCCAACGCCTGTTTTCCTTGTCATATTTAACGTTATTCAAATTTGAGTAACGCGTGGCATTGTTTATTTTTGCCACTAATTTTTATTTTCCTGAAAAAAGCGTATAAAATATCTCTGAAGGTTTTGCTGGGCGTTTTGGTACTGATACTCGTGCTATGGATGCTGCTGCAAACCAGTTTTTTTCAGAATTTTATCATTCACCGCGTTGCCAAAACACTTTCCAAGAACCTCAAAACAAAAGTTTCGATAAGGCATGTTGATCTGGAGCTTTTTGATAAAATGTCGCTCCAGGGCTTGCTGGTGCTGGATCATAAAAAAGACACCTTGCTTTATGCGGGCGCCGCGCGGGTAAGCATCACCGATTGGTTTTTCTTTAAAGAAAATATTGTATTGAAGTACATCGGTCTTGATGATGCGATCATCAACCTGAACCGAACCGATTCAGTTTGGAATTACCAGTTTCTTGCCGATTATTTTTCGAGCCCGGCCGCTAAAACAGATACTTCAAAAGATGTGGTACACCTGGATCTGAAAGTGATTAATTTAAAACGCATAAAAATATGGCAGCAGGATGAATGGCGCGGCGAAAATATGCTCGTGTCTTTAAACCAATTGAATTTAAGGGCCGACCGCTTTGATTTGGAAAATAAGAAAATACAGATCGGAACCATTACAATAGACAAGCCCGTTTTTTCGCAATATGATTATACCGGCAAACGACCGCCAAAAACTACCATAAACAGCATTACCAACGCAGATGAACTTTCCGGATTGCAGTGGAACCCTGATGGGTGGCACATTACGGCCAATAATATTACCCTGAAAGACGGCGCAGTAGCCATCGAAAGAGAAGGCAAAACTTCTGCGGCCTACAACGAATTTGATGAAAGACATATCGTGCTTTCGGAGATAAACGGCGTTTGCAAAAACATCGATTTTACCGGCGACACACTTAAGGCCAACATCACACTTTCAACAAAAGACCGCGGCGGTTTTGTAATCAAAAAATTAAGCACCGATTATAAGTTTACTCCAAAAATGATGGAGTTCAATAACCTTGACCTCATCACTGCTAAAAGCCATCTGAAAGATTATTTTGCCATGCATTATAATTCGTTTAACGACGATATGCTGGAATTTGTGAACGCAGTAAGATTGGAAGGTCGCTTTGTAAACAGCGTGCTCGATAGCGATGATCTTGCCTACTTTGCGCCGGAAACACGCATCGTGGAAAACAGTTTTTTCTCTGAACGGAAATGCCAAAGGAAAAGTAGATAACCTTAGTGCACAAAAAATGATCATCCGCGCGGGAGAAAGCAATTATCTTGATGGAGATATCAGCCTAAAGGGTTTGCCGGATATTGAATCAGACTTTTATCGATTTCAGATCAAGAGAATTACGAACCAACTATAATGAGCTAGCGCGGCTCATCCCTTCGCTGAAAGATATTACCAACCCACGTTTAAGCGCTTTTGGCAACATAAAATTTGCGGGAAGCTATACAGGCTATATCCGCGATTTTGTGGCCTATGGAAACCTTACCACCGATATAGGCATTTTGCAGGCCGACGTGCATATGAAGGTTCCTGAAAATGCGCAGGCCATTTACCAGGGAACCATTTCTACCTCCAATTTTCAATTAGGAAAATTTATAGAAAACAGCCAGATCGGTAACGTTGCTTTTGATGGAAAAATAAACGGAAAAGGTTTTAATGCCAATGATATTAATCTCGGCATTGATGGTAAAATAAGCCGGCTTTCATTTAATAATTATACCTACACGAATATTATCGCGCACGGCGAGATACGAAAAAAACTTTTTACCGGAACCGCCAGCATCAACGATGCCAATATAAAAATAGATACCCTGGTGGGATCCATTAATTTCAGCAGAAAAGATCCGCAGCTTTAACGTGGATGCGGATGTAAGCACGCTGAATTTAAAAAATTTGGGGTTTACCAACGACAGCGTTTCGCTGGTGGGAAAATTTCAGCTTGATTTTACCGGCAATAACATCGACAATTTTTTGGGCTCGGCCAAATTGTATAATGCGGTTTTGCTGGATAACGGGCAGCGCCTTTCTTTCGATTCATTAACGATCAACTCTTCAGTGTTCAACGGACAAAAATTATTAACGCTTCAGACAAATCAACTGGATGCCAGTATTAACGGTGTTTTTAAAATTCTTGATCTGCCCGATGCTTTTCAACTTTTCCTGAATAAATATTACCCGGTTTATATTAAAAAGCCAGTCAGAAAAATCGAAAACCAGGATTTTACTTTCCTGATAAAGACAAAAGAAGTAAGTGATTATATCAACTTATTTAATAAAAAAATAACCGGTCTAAATAACTCTATTGTGATCGGCAATATCAACATCGCTGAAAATACATTGAACCTACAGGCCGATGTTCCACAATTTAATTACAGCAATATCAGTTTTAATAACATACATTTTACCGGCCGCGGCACGCAGGATACATTGACCTTAAATGGAGAGATTGACGATGTGGTAATTAACGACAGCTTGCACTCGCCGGGCACCAAATTAAAAATTGTTGCTGCCAACGATATTTCTGATGTAACCATCAATGCAACCGCCAACAAAGCCTTAAGTGCGGCGGATCTTTCGGCCCGTATTCAAACCAAAAAAAATGGTTTTAAACTTACTTTTAATCCATCCACATTTACCATCAATCAAAAACAATGGAACATTGAAAAAAATGGCGAGCTGGAATTAAGTAATAAAATGCTGATGGCAAGTGATATCAAGTTTTCTCAAAACGGCCAGGAAATCCTTATCTCCACGCAACCTTCTGAAATCAGCAACAGCAACGATGTGATAATCGCCGTGCAAAATCTCATTATAGAAGATTTTACACCTTTGTTTATGAAAACTCCGTCTGTAAACGGGTTGATGAATGGAAACATTCACATCACCGATCCTTTTGGAAAGCTCGCCGTGGAGTTTGATACAAAAATTAATAAATTTTATTTTGAAAACGATTCCATTGGCGTGCTTAATGCCAGTGGAGAGTACCTTTCAGGCCCGGGCAGTTTTAGCGTAAATGCTGTTTCCAACAATGAGCCTTATAATTTCATCGCCAATTTTGGCTATAACACTAAAGATACTTCTGCAAGCCAGTTAAGTGGCTCGGTGGTTTTTAATAATTCGCAAATTCATATTCTTGAAAAATACCTCAACGGAATTTTTAGCCGTATTTACGGAAGAGCTACAGGATCTTTGGCCATCTCGGGCAAAGCATCTGAGCCCAAATTAACCGGAAGCGTCAGGCTAGACAGTACCACCATGACGGTAGATTATACGCGATGCCGCTACATTCTAAATAATAATTCCGTTATCAATTTTAACCCTGATGAAATTGATTTCGGTACCATGAAAATAAAAGATACGCTCAATCATACGGCAACATTAAGCGGCAAAATTTATCACAGCTTCTTTGATAATTTCTTCTTCAACGAATTACATTTAAAAACAGATCCTGTTGGAAACGGGCCGTCTAAATTTGTACTGCTGAACACTACCGCCCGCGACAATAAACAATTTTACGGCAACGTAGTGGGCCGCGCAGAGTTATCGCTCAACGGGTTTGCAACAGATATGCGCATGAGTATTTCAGGAGAGCCAACCGACAGCAGCCATATCTATTTACCCACCGGCGAAACTGCTGAAACCGGCACGCTCGATTATATTGAATTTATCAGGTTTGGCCGCGAGATGAAAGCGGATTTAAAGGCCAATAAAAATTCCAATATCAAGGTGGATATGGAACTTACGGCAAACCCGTTTGTAAAAATTGATGTGATACTGGATGCCGCAACCGGAGATGTAATTAAAGCACAGGGCAGCGGCAAACTGAATATTACTGCGGGCACCAGGGATCCGTTAACGATACGCGGAAGATATGATGTGGAGCAGGGCGAATACACGTTTAATTTTCAAACTTTTTTAAAAACACCTTTTAATTTACAACAAGGCTACATCGAATGGCAGGGCGATCCGTATTTAGCAATCCTCAATGTGGACGCCATTTACAGGGCAGATAATGTAAGCCTGAATAATATTCCCACCAGCACCGGCTTTAAAAATACGAAAGGAGATGTTGATATCATTTTCAAATTAAGAGGTACATTAAAAGATCCGAGACCGGAGTTTGAATTTCAGTTTCCGTTTGATAATCCTTTAAAATCGGATCCGATCGCCAACGAATTTTTAAAGACAAGATATGAGGCTGATAAAAACGAATTGAATAAGCAGGTTACATCGCTTTTGTTGTTTAATACATTTATGAGTACCGACCAGGGATTGCTTACCAGTAACAATACGGCCAACTTTGTAACCCGAAGCGTGGGCCAATTATTGTCGGCCACCTTGTCGTCTTCATTAAACTCCTGGCTTCAAAAATTACTGAACACTAATTCAGTAAATCTTTATACGAATATCAATACAGCCGACTTTAATTTTCAAAAAGGAACGGTTGCCAACGAAATTCAAAACGTAGGAAACTTTGGATTGAAAACTGCATTTCTTAATAATAAGTTGCTGGTAACCGTTGGCGGAAATGTTGATTATCGCCTCGGCCAGCAATTAAATAATTCCAATTCAAACTTTTTATTTACGCCTGATGTTTCCTTTGAATATTTAATAACTCCGGAAGGAAGATTAAGGGTAATTGGCTTTAACAGAAGCGATGCCGATCTGGGTGATATAGCCGGTGTAACCCGCCGCAACCGCACAGGTATACAACTTTCATACAGGAAAGACTTTGACAGTTTTACCGAATTTTTTACCAATGAAAAACGCCGCAGGCGTACCATTCAAAAGAAATGATCACTTTATAAAAGCGATTATATAGATTTCTCTATTTTCTTTTTAATTTATGGGTAGAGTCGGATTGGTTTAGCGAATTATTTAAACCATTACTTCCATTTCTTAAAGTGGTATCTTCTTTTCCTGAAGTACCGGACGTTGAGCCGCTGGTAGCATTGGTTAAAGGACTATGACCTGTGTCAGTTCCTTCTGCGCCGGTGCTAACACCGCCGGTGTTGGGAGTTGAAATTACCGATGTTGAATCTTTAGTAGTTGACTTTGAGTTTGGATTGTTGCACGCTGCAAATGCAAACACTACCATTGACAGAATAATAATTGGCTTCATAAAATATTTTTTTGATGTACTGTTTCGTACTCAACTTCTTTGCCGATTTTGAAACAGCCTTGTTTTATTTATTTAACCAATAGTAACAACCCGAATTTTTTCAAACTATCTGCTAAAAAGATTTCTTTAAAAATGGCATGCAGAAGATTACTGTTGCATGGATTCTACAATATTTTATAAAAATGTAATAGATAATTGCAGAAGAAATCGTCTTTACCAACAATATCATATAATCCAAAAAGTAGAAAATCTATTTTCTAAACAGAACGCCAATTTAATAACGCGGCCAACCAAAAAACTATTTTGCCAATATTTTATGGCCCATCTTGTCGCGTTTGGTCTTCAGGTATTTTTCGTTATGTTTATTAGGAACGACTTCTATCGGAACAGTATCCACAATCTCAAGACCATACCCAAGCAAACCTGCCCGTTTTTTAGGATTATTGCTGATGAGGCGAATCTTGGAAATATTCAATTCTCTTAAAATTTGCGCGCCAACACCATAATCTCTTTCATCCATAGAAAAGCCGAGCGACAGGTTGGCTTCAACAGTGTCCATTCCTTCTTCCTGCAGTTTATAAGCTTTTAATTTGTTGAGCAATCCAATGCCGCGGCCTTCCTGGTTCATATACAACACCAATCCTTTTCCTTCGGCCTCAACCATCTTCATGGCGGCATGCAACTGATCACCACAATCGCAGCGAAGCGAACCCAATATATCGCCCGTCATACAACTGGAATGCACTCTCACCAATACCGCTTCATCTTTTTCCCAATCTCCCTTTTTTAGGGCCATGTGTACTTCTCCCGTATTTAATTGCGTGTAAGTGATCAGTTCAAACATACCATATTTGGTAGGCATGTTTACACGCACTTCTTCTCTTATCAGCGATTCCTGTTTTAAGCGGTAAGCAATCAAGTCTTTTATAGAAACCAGTTTCAAGTTATGCTTGTCAGCGATTACACGCAATTGCGGCAGGCGCGCCATCGTACCATCTTCATTCATTATTTCTACAAGAACACCCGCCTCGCCATGCCCTGCTAACTTGGCCAGGTCGACAGTAGCCTCTGTATGGCCGGTTCTTCTTAAAACACCTCCGTTTTTTGCGCGTAAAGGAAAAATGTGGCCCGGCCTTCCAAGCTCTTCAGGATTAGTTTTTGGATTTAAAATGGCTTGCACCGTTTTTGCGCGGTCGTGGGCCGAAATGCCGGTGGTGCATCCATGGCCCAACAGATCTACACTTACTGTAAAAGGCGTAGCATGCAATGCGGTATTATTATTTACCATCAGATCAAGCTTAAGCTCATCACAACGCTGCTCGGTAATGGGCATACAGATCAATCCGCGGCCATACTTGCTCATAAAATTGATCACATCAGGCGTTACATTTTTTGCCGAAGTGATAAAATCTCCTTCATTCTCGCGGTCTTCATCATCAACAACAATAATTAATTTCCCCTGTTTTATATCTTCAATCGCGTCTTCAATTGTATCTAACATAAATAAAAATTATACCTGCAAAGATAAATCAATGCACCCGGAAGTAGATGCGTTTACAACCGTTATTGATCTATGTTAATGCTTTAAACTGTTAAATTAAGAATTTACTACATTTTGGCTTATATGAAATTGTAAACAAGGAATGTTTCCCTTAATAAATGTTGAAATTGATGGAACCCGTTTATGAAGAAGACGCCTCTTTTTCGGCAGGCGATTTTTTTCTGCCCAAAAGCCAGAAAGATAAAATAAGCCAAACAACACTCAGACAAAACCCTGCAATAACATCACTGGCAAAATGAACACGGAGATAAACCCTGCTGAATGCGACGGCGGTAGCCAGTAAAAAAAGAAAGATGGTTGCCGTTATTTTCCAGGCCCTGGAAATTTTGGTTTGCCATAAAAGATAGGCTATCAATCCATAAAATGTAAATGCCGAAAACGAATGGCCGCTGGGAAAACTAAATCCTGCCACGTGCTGTATCAGCGGATCTAACGGGCGCGTTCGCTGGAAAATACTCTTTAACAGAAATAATACGCCTGTACTTGTTAGCCCGACCACGGTAACATTAATGGCGAGCCTTTTCCTGTTTTTAAACCAGCAAAAAACAATAACTAAAACATAAGCGGGCAATAAAAAGAACTGCGAGCCAAAAAAAGTAAGTCCGGTCATAACCTTTGTTGCCGCGGCCGAATGATACGAAGTAAGATCGTTGGAAACAGTGACATCAAATTTGTTTTCTTTTTCCAGCACCATCTCATCAGCGATGTACACGAAGGCAAACAGCGTAAGAAGAAAAAGCAATATGGCAAAGATGATACGCAACTGATTTAAGATTTTTGTAAGGCCGTTTACAATTTAATATCTCTGAAAAGCCATTTTATAGAAAATTGATTTTTTTTATAAACTTAAAAAATCTCCGCGAATAAACCCAAACGAAACTTTCGTTTAACCTCATTCTACCAATTGCTCAGCAGCGGTTGGACTTTCTGTGCCGAGTGTATCCAATTTTTTCGCTGCATCTTTATGCAACAGAATTTTTATAAGCAATATTATAGCGGTTAGCGCAAAAATTCCCCCGATGATCCAGTTCAGTAAATTTTCATTGGTGTTTAGTTTTTCAACAATATATTTTCCGCCAAAAATAAAAACACAATTTCCCATCAGCGTTCCCAGCCCAATGCCGACGATGTATAAATTATAGTAAGAACTTTTTGGCTGTAAAATATTTTTAGTAAAAAGTATGGTGCTCCATCCAAACCAAAACGGTATCTGCATTGGGCTGATGGCGCTTAGCATAACCCCCAGCAGAAAGCGATGTACGTTATTATTGAGCATCACATTTTTTGCATGATGCGGTTGCGCAGCAGCAATAAAACTTCCTACTGCCAGCGCAACAACAATCGCGAGCGTAATCCATTCCATCCAGCGGAATAATCTTCTTTTGCTTTCTTATCCAGTTAATGCCCACCAGTGAAATTCTTACATAGATCATTTCAACCAGCAGGGAGCCAAGTGAAAAATAAATAGCGTTTGTAATACTTTCCTGAACGCTTATCTGCATTGCGGCCACATTTAAGGTGCCCAATGGCAACGAGCCTAAAAAGCTCACCATCATTCCCCAAAAAAAAACTTTTACAAGGCCCATAAATCGTTAACTCTTTTTAGCTAAAACAGATAAACTTACATTTACTTTATTGCTTAAGACAGCGCTCTTTTCGCCAACGCCAAAATCCAAACGGTCAATTACAAATTCGCCGGTGAACAGATAGTCGTCCTTTATTTTTGTTACCTGGAAGGGAAAAGAAATTGCTTTTGTAACACCATGCATGATGATATTTCCAGTGAAATAATAATACCCCGTATTGGTTTTGTTCGTCTTCTCAATTTTTGTTGCAGTAATTCTGATGTCGGGATATTTTTCAACATCAAAATACTCATCGCTCCTTAAATGTTTATCCCTGCTCTCATTGTCCGTATCTACCGTGGATGCCGATACCGAAACATCAAATTTTGATTTTGATAAATCTTCGGGCAAAAAAATAATGTCGCCTTTTAAGCCCTTTAATTCCCCGCCGGTATCAATACCAAAATTTTTAATTATAAAGTGAACTTTACTTCCTGTATCTACAGGCTTATAATTTTGTGCTGTTAGCGAAGCAGAAATAAACATCAACACCAATAGATTTTTTAACCGCATAGTTTTATTTTTTAAGAGAGAAGCAATGTTTTCATCCAGGATATGTTTTTATCCGCCTCACGAATAATTTTATAATATTTTTTTGTGTCCGATAAAAAGCGCATCCCTTTCATTAAAGGCCAGTAAGGAACTCCCTGCCTGTGGTTGTAACTGCTGATACTCGTAAAGAACTTTCCAATGCTTTAAAATTTCTTTCCAGGCCTGGGTAAGTGTATATCCGGTATCGTAAAAATGATTGGGCTCTGCGCCACAGCCATTGTATTCCAATATTACAAAATTCTTTCCTTTCTTTAAATCTTCAATAGATTTGCACATGATATCGTACCGCCCGTAAAAAAAATCGTTTACACCGTGGCTGATATCATCGAGCAATGCAACCAGGTCGTCATTTATATGCTTACTTAAATCTATGAAATGCGCGCCACGGTTGTGATTGGCCGCATAACTCAAAATATAGTTTTCTCCCTTTTCAATGATTTTATCAAAATTTTTTTCATGCTTATGCCTGAGTGTTTCCAATCTTTTTTTTGATTTTGAATTGAGAAGAATCAATTCCTTCAGGGTGTGCTGTGCCATCGCCGGTAACGCGCATGGGCACCTTTTGTAAAAATCCGCTGATGCAGCCTTTTTTTTCAAACGGATAGCGGTAATAAAACAGGCTTACTTCCACTGGGTAATCAATAAATTCCTGTATAAAATATTCCACCGGAATTTTGGTGTGGTATTCTTTTAAATGCGCTTCATCATCAATTTTTCTAAATAAAATTCCCTGCCCTCCTACTTCCGGCTTTACTATCACAGGGTAATTGATTCCTTTAAGTGCCATTTGTTGTTTAATTGCAGCAAAATCATCAGAAGGCTTTACATTAAAATAAACCGGGCAAAGATGAACAGGAAGCAAGTCGTGCATTTCTTTTTTTGGCTCGCCTTCCATACCGCCGAAAGTAAGCTTTGGGTTGCTGGGCGTAAAAAACCAAACTGATCGCGCGCGAATAATGTACCAAAGCCAAACAGGAACTATCGGTGCGTATAAAACCTTAAAGGGCCATTGTTCCCAGTTTTTTATTTTTTTAATCAAATTCATTTTTTCAGAGTTAGCAAAAATAAGTTTAAACGATAGAACCTGTTGTCTTTCATCAAAATTGTTTGTTGTATTTTAGCCGCATAAAAAACGCAGCATGCATATACCAACGATGGCGGAAATGATGGCGGAAAATAAAGCTCCTGAAATTCTATTTTGGGTAGGCTGCGCGGGCAGTTTTGACCAGCGTGCACAAAAAATTACCAAAGCATTTGCAACCATTTTAAATAAAGTTGGAATTAATTATGCCATTCTTGGTAAAGAAGAAATGTGCACCGGCGATCCTGCAAGGCGTGCAGGAAATGAATTTTTATTCCAGATGATGGCTTATCAGAATATTCAGGTTTTGAATGGATATGGAATAAAAAAAATTGTAACTGCCTGCCCGCATTGTTTTAATATTTTAAAAAATGAATATCCTGTATTGGGTGGTAATTATGAAGTGATTCATCATGCTACATTTTTGCAGCAACTGATTGATGAAGGAAAAATAAAAATGAAAGAAGATGGAGTATTTAAAGGAAAAAAAATCACCTATCACGATAGTTGTTACCTTGGCCGCGCCAATAATATTTATGAAGCGCCGCGTAAAGTTTTGGAAGCCCTGGATGTAGAATTGGTAGAAATGAAACGCTGCAAAAGCAATGGCTTATGCTGCGGTGCAGGTGGTGCACAAATGTTTAAAGAAGAAGAAAAAGGCACCGTCCGCATTAATACAGAAAGAACCAAAGAAGCCATTGAAACAGGCGCCGGCATTATTGCCTCCAACTGCCCGTTTTGCATGACGATGCTGACTGATGGCGTTAAAATAAATGAAAAAGAAGAAACGGTAAAAGTGCTTGATATTGCAGAATTGATTGAGCAAAGTATGGAATGAATTGATGAATTAAAAATTACGAATTACGAATTACGAATGGAAATAAAATACTGAAAATAAAAATAATAACTCTTCGAATCCGCAGACTCCAAAAGTCCCCTCCCCTGGAGGAGATTTAGGGGAGGCCGGACGATCTGCAGGCCGCAGCCTGAACTTTATAGAAGAAATTGTTGAAAAGATCTTACAGGAAGGAAAGTATAAAAGTATTTTAACCCGCTTTCCCCCGGAGCCAAATGGCTATCTGCATATTGGCCATGCAAAAAGCATTTGCCTGAATTTTGGATTGGCCAGAAATACAATGGCCAAACCAACCTTCGTTTTGATGATACCAATCCTGTAACGGAAGACACCGAATATGTTGACAGCATCAAGGAAGATGTCAAATGGCTTGGCTTTAACTGGGCCAATGAATTATATGCCAGTGATTATTTTGATGAGCTCTATGAATTTGCTGTAAAGCTGATCCATAAAGGGCTTGCGTATGTTGACGACAGCAGCGCCGAAAAAATTGCCGTCAGAAAAAGGCACTCCAACGGAACCCGGAATAGAAAATGAATACCGCAACAGGAGTGTTGAAGAAAATCTGCTTCTTTTTGAGCAAATGAAAAATGGCACATTCAAAGATGGAGAAAAAGTATTGCGTGCAAAAATTGATATGGCGGCGATCAACATGCACATGCGTGATCCGATCATGTACCGCATCAAACATGCACATCATCACCGCACGGGCGATAAGTGGTGCATTTATCCCGATGTATGATTTTGCCCACGGGCAAAGCGATAGCATCGAAAATATAACCCACAGTATTTGCACGTTGGAATTTATTCCGCACCGGCCTTTATACGATTGGTTTATTGAAAACCTGGAAATTTTTCCATCGCATCAATATGAATTTGCCCGCCTTAACATGACCTATACAGTGATGAGTAAACGCAAATTATTACAACTGGTAAATGAAGGATATGTCTCAGGATGGGATGATCCACGGATGCCCACTATTTCTGCGTTCAGAAGAAAAGGCTATACGCCTTCCAGCATACGAACTTTTTGTGATAAAATCGGTGTTGCCAAACGCGATAACCTCATTGACATCAGCCTGCTTGAGTTTTGTATCAGGGAAGAATTGAATGCCACTGCGCATCGTGTAATGGCAGTGCTGAACCCGGTAAAGCTGATCATAGACAATTATGAAGAAGGCAAAACGGAAGAATTGATCACCGAAAATTTACCCAACGATCCGGACAACACACAGAACAGTAACTTTCTCTAAAGAATTGTGGATTGAGAAGGAAGATTTTATGGAAGTGCCGGTAAAGAAATGGTTCAGGCTTGCACCCGGACAGATGGTGCGGTTAAAAAGCGCCTACATCATCAAATGCGAAAGTTTTATAAAAGATGAAAATGGGGAAATCACTGAAATCCATTGCACCTATTTGCCTGAAAGCAAAAGCGGGCATGATACCAGCGAATTAAAAGTAAAAGGAACGATTCATTGGCTTAACGCGCGTGATGCAGTGAATGCCGAAGTGAGATTATACAATCATTTATTTAAAGTAGAAAATCCGGCCATGGAAGAAGGCGATTTTAAAGAATATATCAACCCGGATTCCTTACAAATATTAAAAAACGCATTTATCGAACCATTCCTTCAAAATGCTGAAACCGGCGCCCATTTTCAATTTATGCGCAACGGATATTTTTGTGTAGATAAAGATTCCAAGCCGGGCGCTGTAGTATTTAACAGAACCGTTACGTTAAAGGATAGTTTTAAAAAAGGATAGAATAACCATGGCGCACATCGCCAAAAAAATCTTTTATCGGAAGAAATTAAGAAAGCCCGTTAAAAATATTTACTAAATAATAACGGGCTCTTTTTAAATTTGTGCAAGTCATTCGGGATGTAGCGCAGCCCGGTAGCGCGCTTCGTTCGGGACGAAGAGGCCGCTGGTTCGAATCCAGTCATCCCGACATTATTTTTGCAAATACTAAAACCCGCTTCAAGAGCGGGTTTTTTACGGTTGTACTTAAAGATTGAATATCTTAACTTTGCTCTATGCAAAACAAGAATACACGTTCTGTTTCAGCCTTCAATAATGAATTAAAGCTAAAGGGGTTTAATGTTTTCCAAATAGAAAGCGATGGAAATGCTACACGTATCTATAGCAGAAAGGACTTTTATAAAATTTGCCTGACGACAGGAAAGAGTATCATTCACTATGCCGACAAAAGTTTTGATGCAGAAGGAACTGTCTTGTTTTTTGGCAACCCACACATACCTTATTCGTGGGAAACAATCTCAACAAGCTATGTCGGTTACACTTGTTTATTTTCAGAAGAGTTTTTAAAGTCTGAACGTTCTGAAAGCCTGCAACATTCACCATTATTTAAGATAGGTGGTACACCAATTTTAAAAATTACAGAGCAACAACGAGAGTTTTTGAGCACCCTTTTTCAAAAAATGATTGAGGAACAAAAGACCGATTATGTTTATAAAGACGACCTGATCCGTAACTATATTAATCTGATTATTCACGAGGCATTGAAATTACAGCCTTCGGAAAATTTTGACCAATATAGAAATGCTTCATCCCGGATTACATCTGTTTTTTTAGAACTTTTGGAAAGGCAATTTCCGATTGAAGACACCCAAAAACCGCTTCAATTAAAGACAGCACAGGACTATGCAAAAAATTTGAATGTACATGCTAATTACCTGAACCGTGCGGTGAAAGAAGTGACGGGCAAGCCCACGACCGCCCATATTTCTGAACGTATCATCAGCGAAGCAAAAGCACTGTTGCAACACACAAATTGGAACATTGCTGATATAGCCTATGCTCTTGGTTTTGAATACACTACCTACTTCAACAACTTCTTCAAAAAACTCACAGGTACTAATCCAAAGGCATTAAGGTTACAAGAAGTTTGAAATTCTTAATTATTGGTTTGAAAATCGTTACCAGCAGGGCTATTGATTGTAAGACCTTTGTGGTATGTTACCAAATCAGCACAACAAAGACATTTTTGAACGGCTAAGAAACGGTGAAGCCATCTCCTCCAATGACCCTGAAGCCTTTAAACTGCGGGATGCTTCTTTTGCTACGAAGAAGTTATTGGTTCAGCTGAACAACTCTTCTGATCCGGCAGAAATAAGGGACTTACTAAGCCAAATCACAGGTTCAGAGATTGACGAAAGCGTTGCCGTATTTACACCGTTGTATATCAACTACGGAAAGAATACCAAAATCGGTAAAAACGTATTTATAAACTTTGATTGTGTTTTCCTTGACCTAGGAGGAATTACCATTGAAGACGATGTATTGATTGCCCCAAAAGTAAGTCTGTTATCCGAAGGACATCCACTTAACCCCAACGACAGACAATCACTTGTTCCCGGACATATTCACATCAAAAAAAATGCATGGATTGGTGCAGGTGCAACCATACTTCCTGGTGTAACGATTGGTGAAAATGCCGTGGTGGCAGCAGGTGCAGTTGTTTCTAAAGATGTTCCTGCAAACACTGTTGTGGGTGGCATACCGGCAAAACACATTAAAAATATTTGATTAAAAATTATCATTATGAAAATCACATCACATTTTAATAATGAGTTTAATATCTGCATTCAATTGTTTGCCTGTAAAAATAATAATGCGATAGAACCTGATAAACAACTTCAAACACTCACTGCAAATACAGACACTATGAAAATGAAAATAACAATCGGCACTCATGTTTTCACTGCAACACTTCAGAACAATGCAACGGCAACTGCATTCAAAGACAAAGTTGCCCATGAGCATCAACATGAATGAGCTGAATGGCAATGAAAAGTATTTTGATTTAACTAATGATCTACCAGTTAACGCTTCCAATCCCGGAACGATCCATGCCGGAGATTTGATGCTTTATGGATCAAATACGTTAGTGCTTTTTTATAAAACGTTTTCAACATCATATAGCTATACCAGGCTTGGCACGTGTAGATAACCCTTCTGGTTTAGCCACTGCCCTGGGTTCAGGAAATGTAAAAGTTGGCTTTGACCCAAAGAATTAGTTATCATTCCGAATGCAGGTCAGTAGACTTATATGATAAAACGGATCTCATTCCATTCAATAAACTAACATCATTCTTTACACAACATTTAAAATAGAAGTAAAAAATATTTTATGAAAATTAGAAAAGTTCAATTAATTATCACAGTGGCATTTGTCGGGCTGTTATATACCGGATGTAAACAACAAACAAGCATGAGCACAAATAAAGACCAGGTAGAAGGCATCTTTCCCAGGGGTGAGTTAGGACCTTCTGAAAACTTCACAGGCAAAGCCTGGAATACCGGCTTGGTTGCAAATGACAGCATATACAACACCGTTGTCGGGAATGTGTATTTTGAACCGGGAGCCAGAAGCAATTGGCATACCCACCCAGCAGGACAAATCTTGATTATTACCGATGGTGTAGGTTACTATCAGGAAAAGGGACAACCCCGGCGAACAATAAAAAAGGGGGATGTTATTAAATGCCCGCCCAATGTATTGCATTGGCATGGAGCAAGCCCCGATACAGGTTTGCAACAGATATACATTTTACCAAAGACGGAGAAAGGTATTGTGCAATGGTTACAGCCTGTAACGGATGAAGAATACAACACTGCCACAAAAAAATAAAACAGAAATTATGAATGGCATGAGCAAGATTATAAAATCGCTTCTATTACTTCTTCTAACATTAAGCATGAATACAATGAATGCACAAAATAACATCAAAACAAACCAATCTTTAAATGCGCAGCAGCAAAGTATTGTAAGCATTTCGGCACTGACAGCCGTGGGCAATTTAGAGCAGTTAAAAACACAATTAAATACCGGGCTTGATGCCGGGCTTACCATCAACGAAATAAAAGAGGTATTGGTACAGCTCTATGCCTATTGCGGTTTCCCACGAAGCCTTAACGCTATAAATACTTTTATGAGTGTAGTGGAAGAAAGAAAAGCCAAAGGCATAACAGATGTGGAAGGCAAAGAGGCTTCTGCAATTACCGCTACTGAAAACAAATACGAAACCGGGAAGAAAACCTTGCAAACACTTACAGGACGGGAAGAAAAAGGACCAAAGACCGGAGCTAATGCCTTTGCGCCAGCCATTGATACCTTTTTAAAAGAACATCTTTTTGCCGATATATTCAGTCGTGATGTACTCACTTACCAACAACGGGAATTAGCGACTATTTCAGTGCTTTCCGCATTGGAAGGTGTAGCATCACAGCTTGAGTTTCATTTAGCAGTGGGGATAAATACCGGACTTACAGAAAGCCAGTTGAAGCAGGTCTTTTCGCTGGTAGAAAAACACATCGGAAAGCAACAGGCAGAAGTAGCAGAAAAAGTATTGTCGAAGATTATTGCTAATCAGTAATTAACTAAATTAAAAATATACGATTATGGAAAATAATATCAAAGGTAAAGTGGTTGTAATTACAGTTTTAGAAGAAACTTATACGCTATCTAATGGCGTTAAAATCCCAAAACTTGGTTTGGGGACATGGTTCATAAATAATAAGGATGTTGTACAGGCAGTGAAGGATGCGGCAAAGCTTGGTTACCGGCATATTGATACAGCGCAGGCATACGGGAACGAAAGTGGTGTTGGAGAGGGAATTAGAGCGTGTGGTGTGAACAGAGAAAATATGTTTGTGACCACAAAACTTGCCGCAGAAATAAAGTCCTACAAAGAAGCCGTTGCATCAATTGACGGTTCTCTTAAAAAATTAGGACTTGACTACATTGACCTAATGATTATTCACAGCCCAAAGCCGTGGGCAAAATTCCGTGCAAGCGAACCTTACTTTGAAGGAAACCGTGAAGCATGGAGAGCACTTGAAGAAGCCTATAAAGCCGGTAAACTTCGTGCCATTGGTCTTTCAAACTTTCAAAAAGCAGACATCGATAACATTCTTAATTCCTGTTCTGTAAATCCAATGGTAAACCAGATATTGGCACACATCAGCAATACACCCAAAGAACTGATTGAATACTGTAATGAAAAAGGCATTCTTGTAGAGGCTTATTCTCCATTTGGACACGGAGAACTATTCAAGAACGAAGAAGTAAAAACAATTGCAGAAAAATACAATGTTTCTGTTTCTCAATTGGCTATTCGTTACTGCTTACAGCTTGACCTGCTTCCACTACCCAAGACCGCCAATCCGGAGCACATGAAAACCAATGCAGAAGTGGATTTTGTTATCTCTGAAAAGGATATGGAGTTCTTAAAAAATATAGAACAAATTCGAGAATTACGGAGAGCACAGCAAGTTTCCTGTATACGGAGGGAAATGAAACTAAAATCAAATCTTTTAATTCAACATTCCGGAAAACGTTAATGATATTTTTATATTTTTTCGCAGAAAAAAAACCTTCGTATTCTTTGTGTCTTTGTGTTAAAAAACATTTGTGAGACGTAACGGAGGAGAGACAAGTCGAGAGACAAGCGAAAATGTAGATTTTTCAGTTTTTACTATAAGTGAATTTTTCCCAATTGATGGCGAAAAATAACCGGAACGTTCACTTAGTGTTCGTGTTTATTAAGAAAACCGAAACATGTATGTAGGGCATTCGCCGTTCTTTCATCATTGTTTATTTACCCGCGGGCTTCTAAGGTTTATCAAATTTCCTATCTTTCGTGGATGAAAATAATTTGCTATTGCACATTCTTACTAGCCTCGCTGTGGGCTTCCGGCCAAAATGATTCCCTGTATCTTTTGCGCGCTGACCGGGTGTTTGACGGAGAAACCATGCATACAGACTGGGTGGTTTTAGTAAAGGGAAATCAAATAGAAGCGGCCGGCCCAATGAAGTTTAAGCTGCCGGCAAATACCCGCGTGATTGACTTAAAAGGCACGACCTTACTTCCCGGGTTGATTGAAGGACATTCGCATTTATTCCTGCATCCATATAATGAAGTTAACTGGACCGACCAGGTGCTCAAAGAAAGCCGTGCCGAAAGAACCGCAAGAGCTGTGACACACGCCAAAGCCACACTGATGGCAGGATTTACCACCGTCCGCGATTTGGGAACTGAAGGCGCGATGTATGACGATGCAGGCCTGAAGACCGCCATTGAAAAAGGCGTTGTTCCCGGGCCACGCATGATCATTGCGACAAGAGCCATTGTTGCCAAAGGAACCTATCAACCCAACTTCGGAAATGCAGACCTCGACCTGCCGCAGGGCGCTGCTGAAGCCGGCAACCGCGAAGAGCTTGAAAAAGAAGTGCGCCTGCAGATGAGCAAGGGCGCAGATGTGATAAAAATTTATGAAGATTATCGCTGGGGCCTGGGTGGCAAAGTTGCTCCCGCTTTCACAACTGATGAACTGGCGGCAGCCGTGGCCATTGCTGCAAGCGGCGGCAGGTATGTCACCGTGCATGCAACCTCTGTTGAAGGCATGCGCAGGTCCATTGAAGCCGGGGTGCATTCCATAGAGCACGGCGATGCAGGCGATGAAGAAACATTCAGCATGATGGCTAAAAAAGGAATTGCCCTATGCCCCACCCTTGCCGCCGGCGATGCCATTGCACAATACCGTGGCTGGAAGAAAGGCATCGATCCCGAACCCGCAGGCATTACAGCTAAAAGAAAAAGCTTCCAGGCCGCGCTTAAAGCCGGCGTGACCATTTGCATGGGCGGAGATGTAGGTGTCTTCCCACACGGCGACAATGCCAGGGAAATGGAACTGATGGCAGACTACGGCATGAAGCCAGCCGATGTCTTAAGATCTTCCACCTCCGTAAACGCCGATGTTTTCGGTTATGCCGACAAAATAGGCAGAATAAAAAAGGGCTTACTGGCCGATATCATTGCCGTTCAGGGCGATCCTTCGGTGAACATTCATGACATCCGTAAAGTGGTTTTCGTTATGAAAGACGGGAAGATTTATAGAGATGGGGAATAAGTTTTCACTTTCGTTTAGGCATGAACGTTATATCGTTTTTTGGGAGGCGGGGAAAGCGAAAATGTAGATTTTGGGGATTTTTGTAGGTGTTTGTAAGTTGTTATCTATAACCAAACTAACTCATAATAAAATAGAGCTAGGAACAGCATTTTATAAAAAATATTTGTAAAAACAGATTGTATTCAGACCAGATAAAATGTGTATCACAAATAATAAGCATAATATGTAATATATTTTTGTATAGTTGCATGTGATAATATAAATTAGCGCGTTGCCTGTAATTGTTCAGCGACCTGTACTACAAAATAATAATGGAAACAACTACTATCCCGACAAAATCAAAACCACCTTACCTATTAGGACTTCTTTGCTTAATTCCATTAGTTGGTGCCTTCGTTGGCTTAGGACTTTTGCTTTATGGGCTTTTGAAGTACAAAGACAAATGGCTTTCCATAATCGGCGCAGCAGGTATCATTTGGACGGTTCTTATTTATTCAAGTCTTTTTTACGCAGCTACGCATGCTTCAATTTTCAAAAAAGGATTTGAAGATATTTCCCAAATGCAACTGAATAGTTTAGTAAAAAACATTGAATACTATAAATTGACACACGGTCAATATCCTGACAGATTAGAACAGCTTCAAGTAGATGATAGACTAGCACCAATCAACGACGCTGCCCAAGGCATGAATTTGAAAGGAACGGTATATTATAATTATGAGAGGATTGGAGACAAATATTCTCTCTTTTCATCCGGACAAGATGGGATACCTAATACAAACGACGACTTGTTTCCACAAGTGAGAATTACAGACAGCAGTAAAATTGGTTTGATCAGACATCGTTAACAAAATAAAACATAGGCAACATGGATTTTGTGTCATGACTGCTTGATATCGAACTCTCAACTTTAGTTATTAATTTGGCATTTGTGAGTATTTAAGCTTAATGTTCGCTATTGCCTCACAAACACAAAGCCATTAACCTCAAACTGCAATATTTAATGACACAATCCGCGAAAGCATATCAATTAGAAAAATCTCTTTGGACAGACCACGACATTGAAAATATGGGTTGGCATGACTGTAAACTTTTTGCAATTTCTTTTGGTGAAAATTTTCAATTATTTTTTGACATCGATTATATTTTTAAGGGAGGCAGATCGGAGAGACGTTCAAGTTTTGGGTATCACCATGCACACTTGTTTTTGAAAATGTTTATGACGTGGAATTTCAAATGGACGCAATTTCGGGTGGTATCGATATTGATGAAATTAGTCGGGACAATCCGCAAAAACCAAAGAACGCTGACTTTATAAACGTGGACACAGAATTTGATTGGACGATTGACACGCAACAAGGTTCCATTTATTTTAAATCAATCGGATACAAACAATATGTGAGGCAAATTCCAAAGTTAATACATGGACAATATTTCGAGATGAAAGAAAGAGGAGGTATTTCATTTAACACAAAAAACGCTTGACTATACTGCAACTTACATTCGCATTAGGTAGTAGCAGGGCTATCGTGCAAGTCATCAATCTTTTGTTGGGGCCGCTCCAACAACAAAACGAACTGGGATGCAATTGAGCACATTAAGTTCAATCATTTTCGTTTGTTTATGACAGTTATATCATTTTTGCACGGTGGGGAAGTGAAAATGTAGATTTTTAGATTTTATTCGTGTTTGCAACTTGATATTATAACTAACTAACTCGTGATAAAATAGAATTAAGATCAGAATACAAAATTTATATCGCTAGACAATTGATAATCATATGCAGCACCTTTGTGTAGTTGATGCTTATAACATAAATTAGCGCGTTGGCTGATATTTTTTAATGACGCTTTTAATTCAAAACAGAAATACATTAACTGCAAATATGCGACTGCTTAAACCCTTGACAATTATAGTTCTCCCGTTTTCAGTAATTATATTCATAGCTTTTTATTTTTACCAAAAAAGTGTGTCCGACAATTTAAACCAAAAAAATAAAAATGTGACAGCGCTCTGGAATAATTTCAAAACCGACTTATCAACTCGTGACAGTTTATTAAACATTTTAACTTCAAACTCAGACAGTTTAAAATATTGGTTACAAAATTCAATTCGTGAAAGAAACAAAAAAGAAAACAACCTTGACTTAGTATTTTATGAGTACAAAATAAATGAGTTTATTATGACTCATTTTCTAAATCAAAATCAGGTTTTGGATTTCAGCATTAAATTAAATAGCGACGTATCGAAATATAATTCGATAACACGAGAGTACAACGAATACATTTCAAGCTTTCCCAACTTTATTGTTGCAAAAAAGCATAATTATTATAGAGCCAGGTATTTTAATATTACTTATGGAAACATAAATAAAGACCCGATACAGAAATCAAAAGAATTGCCTGAGTGGGCAAAGGGAGTTGACACAAATTAATAATAAAGCATGAGGCAACTGGTTTTTTGCTAAAGCATACCATTGGCTCCACACACAAAACCCCAGCCTTTTGTTTTTTAATTTCCTTAAAAAAAGACGGTGTTAAACCGGTTTGTTGTTTGAATTGGGTGGAAGGATGGGCAACACTGTTGAAGTTGAGTTTGAAGGCAATATCTGAAAGTGGTTCCGCGAATACACCAATTACTGTTTCAATAGAAAAGCATTAATTTATTGAAAAATATTTTTATTGGCGTAGTACTACTGTCATGTCACGAGAAACTTTGCATATATTCCTGCAACATAATCGTAGCAGCTATTTCATCAACAGTTCTTTTATTTCGGCGATCCTTTTTCTTCATGCCCATATCCAGCATGGCCTGTTTGGCCATTTTGGAAGTATATCTTTCATCAACGGTTTTTATGGGAAGCTGAGGAAACTCTTTTTGTAGTTTTTTAATAATTTCTTTCACCAGCGGTGTTGCATGGGTATCTGAATCATCTAAGTTTTTAGGCTCACCAATAACAATCAATTCAACATCTTCCTGCAAAAAATATTTTTTCAGAAATGGAATTAATTCATGGGAATCAACCGTCGTTAAACCGGTTGCAATGATTTGCAAAGGGTCTGTAACGGCAATGCCTGTACGCTTTTTTCCATAATCGATGCAGAGAATGCGGGACACTTGGATGAGTTGAGGGTTTAGAGGTTGTAGGGTTTAGAGTTTAGGGTTGTAGGGGTTTAGAAGAGAAAAATATCCAGTAATACAAACACACAAAAGGCAACTGAAGCAATTCCGTTGGATGAAAAAAAGGCCCGGTTCACTTTACTCAGATCCTTTGGTTTCACTAAGGTATGCTGATGATAAAGAAAGAAACCAAAGATCAGCACTCCTGCCCAATACAGCCACGAAAAATGCCCGATCATTCCTGCAATTATTATTGCGATCGTTGACAAAAAATGCAAAATTTCACTCACCCGCAAAGCCTTCACGGTTCCCAGCCATGCAGGAATGGAACGCAAATTATTTTCTTTATCAAACGCTTCATCCTGCAAAGCATAAATAATATCAAAGCCACTTACCCAAAATAACACTGAAAAAGAAAACAAAACCGGCACTAATGCAAATTGCCCGGTCACCGCAATATAAGCTCCAATAGGCGCAAGACTCAAACCCAGTCCCAGCACCAAATGGCACAACGGTGTAAATCTTTTTGTATAACTATAAAAAAGAATCACAAATAAAGCAACAGGCGATAAAACCAGGCACAGTGCATTGATGAAATAAGTGGTAACGATAAAGGCGATGCAATTGAAGATCACAAAGATCAACGCATTTCTTTTGGAAATCACGCCGCTCGGAATCTCACGAATCAATGTCCGCGGATTTTTTGCGTCATGATCTGCATCGAGCCAGCGGTTAAATCCCATCGCGGCGCTTCGCGCAAAGACCATGCATAAGATCACGAGGAAAAATAACAGCCACCATGGTTTGTACAATTCATAATGAACCATTTTCAATCCATAAAAAAAACCGATCAATGCAAAAGGCATCGCGAAAATGGTATGGGCAAATGTTACAAGGGATAAATAATTTTTTATTCCAACTCTGGAAGCGCCTTTAGCACCTTTAAATGATTTTGATCTTACTTCTTCTATACTGGTTTCCATGTAAAATTTTTTTTATTCCCGCTTTCAGAGTTCAGGTGTGTTTTCTTTCTTTGTGTTTATGAGGTCTCGCACCACTTCCCACAAAACAATTCCCGCAGCCACAGAAATATTCAAAGAATGTTTCATGCCAAATTGAGGAATTTCAATACTTCCATCACACAACGAAATAATTTCCTGGTCAACCCCGGAAACCTCGTTTCCAAAAATAAAAGCAATTTTTTCAGCAGAAAGGCTGGCCAGATTTTCCAAAGACATGCTCCCGGCTACCTGCTCTACGGCATATATTTTATATTGATTTTTTTTAAGATACTCAATGGCATCTTTTGTTGTGGAAAAATATTGCCAATCTACTGAATCCTGTGCGCCCAGTGCGGTTTTAGTGATTTCTTTATGAGGGGGTTTTGCTGTATAGCCGGTAATGATAACTGATTCAATTAAAAATGCATCTGCGGTGCGAAACACACTTCCCACATTATAAGCGCTGCGAATATTTTCTAAAATTACCACCACCGGAAATTTCTGCGCATCCTTAAATTCATCAACCGTTTTCCGGTTCAATTCATCCATACTCAGTTTTCTCATCAAAAGGACATTAATTTGCAAAAATAGTTTAATTCGCCAATTGGCTAATTAGCTAATTAGCTAATTGGCCAATTGGATGCGTAATTCGTAATTTTTAATTTGTAATTCTTAATTCCAAATGGCCTCTCCGGATACTCCTTTAATGAAACAGCACAATGCCATCAAGGCTAAATATCCTGATGCGATATTGCTTTTTCGTGTGGGCGATTTTTATGAAACATTCGGCCAGGATGCCATCACTGCTTCGCGGATTTTGGGAATCACCTTAACCAAAAGAAACAGCGCATCGGCAACCGCGCTGGAGCTTGCAGGCTTTCCGCATCATGCGCTGGATACTTATTTGCATAAATTAGTAAAAGCAGGATATCGGGTAGCGATTTGTGATCAGCTGGAAGATCCCAAACTGGTAAAAGGAATTGTGAAACGTGGCGTTACAGAACTGATCACGCCGGGCGTGGCCACCAACGATAAACTGCTCGAGCACAACAATAATAATTTTTTATGCGGCATTCATTTTATCGATGAAAAAGTAGGCATCTCTTTTTTGGATATTTCCACCGGTGAATTTTTTATTGCCGAAGGTGATAAGGAATATGCCGATAAATTATTGCAAAGCCTTAATCCCGCTGAAGTAATTTTTCAGCGCCAGCAACAAAAGAATTTTAAAAATTATTTCGGCAGTAAATTTTATACCTATACACTTGATGAATGGATCTTCAGCGAATCTTATGCGAAAGAAACTTTGTTAAAACATTTTGGAACGCATAGCCTTAAAGGATTTGGTGTTGAAGATCTAAACGTGGGAATTATTGCAGCCGGCGCCATCCTGCATTATTTAAAAGATACCGAGCATCCGCATTTGCAGCATATCACTTCTTTGCAAAGAATTGACAAAGAAGATTATTTGTGGATGGATAAATTTACCATCCGAAATCTTGAATTATTGGGCGGAGCAGACAGCAATAATTCTTTACTGAAAGTATTGGATAATACGGTTTCACCAATGGGTGCCCGGTTGCTGAAACGCTGGATGCTGATGCCGCTTACAGAGATCCCGAAAATTGAAGAAAGGCTGGACCTGGTGGAATATTTTATCAAGTCGCCGGAAGAAAAAACAAAGATCAGCCAATACATTAAACAGGCCGGCGATATAGAAAGGCTGGTAAGCAAAATACCTTTAAAAAAAATAAATCCGAGCGAAGTACTGCATATTGCGAAAGGCTTAAAGATGGTAGAGCAGATAAAAGAACTCTGCGATACCTCCACCAATGAATATTTAAAAAGATTGGGCGATTCATTGAATCCCTGTAAATATATTTCTGAAAAAATATTTAAAGAGATCATAGAAAACCCGCCCATCGCGGCTTCCAAAGGAAATATCATTGCCAAAGGAGTGAATGAAGAATTGGATGAACTGAAAAATATTTCTACGCATGGAAAAGAACACTTATTAAAACTTCAGCAAAAAGAAGCAGAGCTCACAGGTATTTCTTCTTTAAAAATCGGCTTCAATAATGTGTTTGGTTATTACCTGGAAGTAACGAATACCCATAAAGATAAAGTGCCGGATAACTGGATCAGAAAGCAAACACTTACCAATGCGGAAAGATACATCACGCCCGAACTGAAAGAATATGAAGAAAAAATCATGGGTGCTGAAGATAAAATTCTTCAACTGGAGCAACAGATCTTTGAACAATTACTGAATGAATTGCAGGATTATATTGCGCCCATGCAAATGAACGGACATGTGCTGGCCGTGCTCGATTGCCTGATCTGTTTTGCCAACAATGCGATGCATTACAATTATAAAAAACCATTGCTGCATGAAGGACATGAGCTGGATCTAAAAGACAGCCGTCACCCGGTGATCGAAAGAAATTTGCCGCAGGGAGAAAGCTATATTACCAATGATATTTTTTTAGATCCGCAATCGCAACAGATGATTATTCTGACAGGCCCCAACATGAGTGGTAAAAGTGCCATACTCCGGCAGGCCGCGCTGATTACCTTGATGGCGCATATGGGAAGTTTTGTTCCGGCGGAAGTAGCCAGGATTCCGCGCACGGATAAAATTTTTACAAGAGTCGGCGCCAGTGATAACCTCAGCAGCGGCGAAAGCACGTTCATGGTGGAGATGAATGAAACGGCCAGCATTATCAATAATATCACGCCGCGCAGTTTAATTCTGCTTGATGAAATCGGAAGAGGCACTTCCACTTATGATGGCATTTCCATTGCGTGGAGCATTGTTGAATATCTGCATCATTCTGCGCATGCGCCCAAAACTTTATTTGCCACACATTACCATGAACTGAATGAACTGGAAAATAAATTTGATCGCGTAAAAAATTTTCATATCACCAATAAAGAAGCGGGCAATAAAATTATTTTTTTAAGAAAACTGGCACCCGGCGGAAGCATTCACAGCTTTGGTATTCATGTGGCAAAAATGGCGGGAATGCCGCCTTCACTTATTGACAGGGCCAATGAAATTTTATTGCAATTAGAATCAAAACATGTGGATCCTTTGGATGAAACCTGCTTCTGGTGAAGAGTGTAAAAAAGAGCAAAAAAAGCATCAAAGAAAATCTGCGGCAATTAAATGCGCCGCAAATGCAGCTGAGTATTTTCGATGCGCATTCACAGGCGTTTGATGATATTCGTAAAACGCTGGAAGCCGTTGATATCAACCGTTTGACGCCGGTGGAAGCGTTGCTGAAATTGCAGGAAATAAAGGGAATGGTGAAGTAGGAGTTGCGTTGTTATATGGTTAAATTGTTATACTGATTGCATTTCTTTTTAAACATTTTTGCAGTTACAATACGGACTCTTCGGGAAATTTTGTAGATAGATTTTTATAAAATGCTAATTTCTACTTTTAGGCTTATATAGCTTTTGTATTACGGCTTAATCTTTCCCGGCTTTAATCTCTTTTTTCAGATCTTCAGACAAATATTCCCGCAATCATTTTCTGCATTTACTTCCAACATCACATGTACCATTTTTACCACTTTTTCATCAGCAGCTTCTATGTATTTTTTCACCTGCCTTTTTAAAATAGCTCCTTCATCCATATACTTCAATTACCTGTTTTTTGGTTGCTCCAAATAAATAATTTCGACCTTGTCTGCAGATGAATTAAGCACTTCTAAAAAATCTTTTTTCTTTTCAGGAGTTTTGTCAAACAGGTCTTCAACATTTAGAATAATTATTTTGATTTTGTCTTCAGAGATCCAATCGAGGTCCGACATCATTTCTTCCAGCGCATCTAAATTGTTACCAAAATAATCCGGAAAAGAAAGTTGCTGCTGCAGCGTTTTATAACCGCTTTGAAGGTCTTTACAGGTATTACCGTCTATAAACACATAACGGATATTGTTTTCCTGGAAATAGCTTTCCGGCACATGATACAGGTGGCTCATATTATTTGATTTCAGTGAAGGTTTGATAATGATCGCTGGTGTACCACGCACGGCCATCGCTACCGGTGAGAATGCGCTCCGCACCGCGGTTCTGGCCCTGAATTTTTGGGTTTACATCCCACTCCTGGTATTGAATCGGATTTCCCTGTGCATCCGTCACCGGAACAATTTTTTCGCGATTTGTAAACACCCGTCCGCCAACATATCCGGGCATCGCATGGTGGTTGGCGCGTATATATTTCAGGACATCATATACTTTTTGCGGAATGACGGTCCCACTGTCTTTTTGCTGCAAATTCTTACCTGTGGCCACTTCAGGCGATGCAGGTGAATGTGTGGTGACAGTTGCAGGAGAATTATTTTGTGGTGGTGACACAAAAACCTGTTTACCGATCAGTAAACCTAACACCAGCCCGATGATGATTCCAATGATTAGCTGAATATATTTTTGCATTACCAAATATAAAAATTAATCCGTTGAGGAAAATTTTTTAGCACAGGGTTGCCAACCTTAAAACTCCAATCAAGGTTGGCAACCTTTATCAGTCTGTTGAGGAAAAATTGCAAAAATCTATATAATCGCTTAACCCGCTGATCGCTTTTAACTAACTTAAGATTTATTACACCACATAAATATTTTCAGCAAACTTTTGGCTGACGCTGGATTTTTTACCGCTGACCTCAATTTCCATGCTCCCATCAAATTCCTGGCGGCTGAGCACCTTTATTTTACTGTTTAATTCTAACCCGGTTTTGACAACCAGCTGCAAAAAGGAAGCACTACCATCCTTTACAGAGGTGATTTTACAGGTCTTGCCAACCGCGACTTGTGACAGGTTTTTTCGTTTTTGAACCACCAGTTCTCCCTTTGCGTTGGGTATGGCATCGCCGTGCGGATCGATTGCCGGATAGTTTAAAAAATGTTCCAGCTTTTCTATCAGTTTCGGAGAATGGATGTGTTCAAGCTGTTCAGCAACTTCATGCACTTCATCCCAGGTAAATTCTAATTTCCTGTATAAAAAAGTTTCCCACAGCCGGTGTTTCCGAACTACTTCTATAGCCTGTTTTTTACCGGAACCGGTAAGAGTAATTTTGCCGTATTTCTCATAACTGATTAGCTTTTTCTCCTTCAATTTTTTAAGCATGTCATTTACAGAAGCAGGCTTCACATGAAGTGTTGCCGCCAGTTCATTGGTGCCGGTTTCTGTTTTATCAGCACTTTCCGAGGTGAGATGAAACAAAGCCTTTAAATAATTTTCTTCAGTATGTGACAGCATGACTGCGAAAATAAAAAGAATTTAAGCAAAAATTTTGTTAGACTAACCTAACTTATTATTTTTGCGACTCAAATTTATAAAACCCCTGATATGAAAACCGGACTCTTTCTGATGCTAATTTGCTGGACAGCAACAGCCAATACGCAAAGCCGCGTCATATCCGGAAAGATAAAAGATGCTGTTACAAAAAACAATATCAGATTTGGCAGCCTGCAATTGGTCAATTTCAACTCCGGCGTGGTTTCAGATGAAAATGGAAATTTTAAATTAGAAATTCCTGGTTCAATACTTCAACAAAAAATAATTATTTCCGCCGCAGGATATATAACTGACACCGCATGGCTATCGCCTGAAAAAAATGAATACTTATTTTATCTGGCCGCATATGAACAGCCTTTGGATGCGGTGGTGATAACAGGCGTATCAAAAGCAACGCTGATACGGGAAAATCCAATTTCAATTTCCCGGGTTTCATCTAAAGCAATCGAACAAACCAATGAAAGCAATATCATTGATGTTTTGGTAAAAAATGTGCCGGGATTAAATGCCGTTAAAACCGGCCCCAACATTTCAAAGCCATTTATTCGTGGGCTTGGCTATAACCGCGTGCTGACATTATATGACGGTGTGAGGCAGGAAGGCCAGCAATGGGGAGATGAGCATGGTATAGAAACAGACGCTTATAACATTGAAAAAGCAGAAGTGATCAAAGGGCCAGCCAGCCTGCTGTATGGCTCGGATGCGCTGGCCGGTGTAGTGAGCCTGTTTCCCTATGTTCCGCGCAGCGATGATAAAAAGGTACATGGAAAATTTACCTCCGGTTATGAAACCAATAATAATTTAATTGGAAATGGGCTGAGATTCCATTACAATAATGAACACTTTTTATGGGCGCTTGCCGGTTCCTTCAGGATTGCTAAAAATTACCGCAATGCAATTGATGGAAGGGTTTATAATACAGGGTTTGAGGAAAAAAATTTATCGGCACTCCTTGGATTCAAAAGCCATAAAAATTATGCTCATTTTAATTTTACCTTCTATGAAAATTTACAAGGCATTCCTGATGGCAGCCGTGATTCAGCATCGCGGAAATTTACCCGGCAGGCAAATGAAGGAGATGAAGATGATATTCTCACGAGGCCTGTAGTTTCAAATAATAGGTTGAAGTCTTATCAGCTTTCGCCCCTGCATCAGCATATTCAGCACCTGCGGTTATACAATCATACTTTTTTTGAAATAGGGAAAGGTGATATTGATATTCTTATGGCATTGCAACAAAACATCCGCAGGGAATTCTCTCATCCCACTTTGCCCAAACAACCCGGATTGAATATTCATCTGAATACACTTAATTACGGAATACGGTACAACGCGCCACGTTTTGCAAATGTTGAATCCACCCTTGGCATCAACGGAATGTTACAGAATAATAAAAACAAAGATGCTACGGATTTTCCCATTCCGGATTATCACCTGGAAGAAGGAGGAATCTTTCTTTTTGCAAAATGGAAACAAAAAAAATGGACAGTAAGCGGCGGCATCCGGTATGATATCCGCAGGATAAAGTGGAATGATTTTTACATAACCACCAATGCAATCACGGGCTTTGATCAACGCCTGCCATCATTGGATACGGCCGGCGCGACATTACAATTTGCTGCTTTTGAAAATACCTTTGCCAATTTATCGGCGAGTGCAGGGGTAACTTACCGGCTTTCTACGCAAATCAGCCTGAAAGCGAACATAGCCAAAGGTTACAGGGCGCCCAACATAACCGAAATGGCTTCCAACGGACTTGATCCGGGAGCGCACATCATTTACCTGGGCAACAAAAATTTTCAATCCGAATTTTCTTTGCAGGAAGACCTTGGACTAATAGGCAATTTTAAAAATATTTCTGCAGAAATAAGCGTTTTTAATAATCATATCCAAAACTATATCTATCTATCGATGCTTGCTGATGAAAATGGAAATTCAATTATTGATGCACAGGGAAATAAAACGTTCCAGTATCAACAGGCCTCGGCACAGCTTTATGGAATGGAGGCCTGGCTCAGTTTTCAACCAGAAAAAATAAAGGGCTTTCGTTTGGACAACAGCTTTTCGGTGGTGTATGGTTTTAACCGGAAAAGCATTTATAAAAATAAGGGCATCAATGGGGAATATTTATCACTGATTCCACCGGCTAATTTACTGAGCAGCATTTCACAGAAAATTGAAACAACCTCAAAAAAAATACCGGTTCTTTCGGCAAAAATTGAATTGGAATCTCATGCTGCACAAAATAATTACTTAGGACTGAACAATACCGAAACCGCTACGCCGGCCTATACGCTCATCAATGCAGGCATGTCGGCAGAAGTGTTGGCATCAAAAACAAAAACGATTCAATTTCAAATTCAGTTGAATAACCTCTTTGACAAAGCTTATCATTCGCATTTGAGCCGGTTAAAATATTTTGAATATTTCACCCGGTCTGCAGATCAATCTTCAGGAATGTATAACATGGGCCGAAACATTTGCCTGAAAATAATTGCGTCTTTTTAACGGTACAGAAAAGGCGATTATTTTTAAACTTCATGTCATCAATATACATAAACTTCATGTCCCCTTCCCAGGCATTTGATGATATTCGTAAAACGCTAGAAGCCTTTGATATCGCTTGACGCCGGTGGAAGCTTTGCTGAAATTATCGCATGCACCACTTTACCACTTTTTCATCAGCAGCATCTATATATTTCTTAACCTGTTTTTTTAAAATAGCTACTTCATCCATATTCTTCAATTATAATCATAAAGTTACCCTTAGATTTTTATTTCAGATTGAGTTAATGGCAACTTAAACGCTCTTTCCATTTAATATTCATACACCAAATATCCCCACGGCGCCATACTATACACATGGTTTTCAGCTAATTTTTCCTTGCTGCCTGAAAATACATTTTTTACTTTTCCATAAATTTCCTTTTCCTTAATGGTGAAATGTTGTGGCTGGTCAGAAAGATTTAAAACCACCGCAATCTTATGTTTTCCATTCTGGCGAATAAAAGCGAAAATGGCATCATCATTCGCACTCGCTAATTTTTTATAAGAAGCATCCGCAGCCAATGCAGTATTGGCCTCACGAAGATGAAGAAGCGTATCATAAAAAGGGGCCATCTCATATTTATCCCAAACGATCGGATCTTTTACAAAAAACTTCAACCGCCTTTTGTTGGGAATTTCCTGGCCGCTATAAATTAAAGGAATGCTTTGGTAAAAGGTTTGAGAGAAAACCGCAAAGGCTTTGTAGGCATCTCCATATTTTTCAAACTCCGTTCCGTTCCAGCTATTCTCATCATGATTGGTTGTAAAATAAACACGGTAAGCATTTTTAGGAAAAGTTGAAATACTATGATTAAGCACAGAATCTAAATAATGCACAGAATGCTTTCCCTTCGCTACATCCACGGTGGCCCACATTTCGGTCCAGCCATAAGTGGCATCAAAACCCGTGTAATGCAATTGCGCCTTCTCACTTTCTGCCAGCATAAAAACATCTTTCACTTTTTTTAAGCTCTGCAATACATTCTTTCCAAAAATCTTCAGGCGGACCATCGGCATGGTCGCACCGGAAACCATCAATGCCCGTGTTAGTGATCCACCATTTCATCACATCAATCATGGTATCTCTCAGCTCACGATTGGCATAATTTAATTTTCTTGTATCGGTCCAGTCAAACGGAATAACCGCATTTCCATTTTTATCTTTTTCATAAAAATCGGGATGGCTTTTCATCCATGGATTATCAGGTGAGCTGTGGTTGGGCACCCAATCTGTGATTACTTTAAAACCCATGCTGTGCGCCGCGTTCACCAAATCTTTCCAATCGTCCATCGATCCAAATTCAGGGTTCACTCCCTTATAATCTCTTACAGAATAATAGCTTCCCAGCTGCGATTCGTTTTCCTTTCTGCCTTCGATACCTATTGGCGTGATGGGCATGAACCATAAAATTTCAACACCCATTTTTTTCAGCCGGGGCAGGCTTTTTTCGAAAGCTTTAAAAGTGCCTTCCGGCGAATATTGCCTCACATTTACTTCATAAATATTTGTTTGGCTGCTCCAGGATGGATGCGCAAAAGCAGTGGCCGCAGCGCCGGTGTTAGTGATTGGTGTAAATTTTGGGCTGCATGAAAAACAGGAAATCGTAATAACAATAATTAATGCAGCCGTGTAGTTATTTCTTTTCATAAATATTTTTTTGGCAATGTTAATCCGGTCGAAAGAGTACGCTAAAAATAAAGATAAATATATTCATTACCATATTAATAACTCAAATAAAACGGATTCGTTTACATTTGAAATTCTGAAAAAAAAGGCTATGGAACAAAAGGCAATGTATTATAATGATTACCTCCAATTGGAAAAATTGCTTAACGCGCAACAACTGGAAAGCGCCAAAGAAGGTAATGTACCGGCCCATGATGAAATGCTTTTTATTATCATTCACCAGGCGTATGAGTTGTGGTTTAAGCAAATATTGTTTGAGCTGGATTTTGTTTTGCATGTTTTCAGCAAAGAAAAAATTGATGATAATTCAGAAGATCTAAACCTGGTAAGGCACCGGTTAAACCGTGTAATTAAAATTCTTGAATTGCTTACCCGGCAGATCACTTTGCTGGATACGATGACGCCTTTGGACTTCCTGGAATTCAGGAACCTGCTGATTCCGGCATCCGGCTTTCAAAGTGTGCAGTTCCGCCTGATAGAAGCCACGCTTGGCCTGCAGATGGACAACCGCTTTAACAAAGACTATTATAAAAGAACCAATGAGGGTGGATTTGATAAAGAGGATTTCAAGAAAATAAATGAAACAGAAAAGGCCACCAACCTTTTATCACTCATCAATAACTGGTTAGAAAGAATTCCATTTTTTGAAAAAGAATTATGGAAAAACTACCCGCAGCAATTTCCGGCGGCCAACAATATGCACCCTTTCTGGAATGATTACCGCAATATTTATAAAAATGGATTGAACGAAAGAGAAGTCAATAAAATAAACGATTTCGATTTCATCTTTTTTGAAAATAAAAATAATTTGCCTGAAGATACATTACCTGCAAAGCCCGCACTTTCTTCTTCAGCAATGCGCGCAGCGTTATTTATTATGCTTTACAGGGATTTTCCGGTGTTCCAGACTTCTTATCAAATACTGGATGCACTAATAGAAATAGATCACCAGCTTAGTAACTGGCGTCACAAACACATCGATATGGTTCGCAGAATGATCGGCATGCGCATGGGAACCGGCAACACCAGTGGCAGCGGCTATCTTGAAGGCGCAATGCAGAAACATTATATCTTCAAAGACATTGCAGGACTTTCTACCTTTTTAATAGAACGCAGGAAATTGCCGCGACTGCCGGAAGAGTTAATAAAAAAACTGGGCTATACTGATTAGTTTATTGGTTAATTGGTTAATTGGTTAATTAGTTAATTCGTGTAATTAGTTAATTCGTGTAATTAGTGTAATTCGTGTAATTGGTGAAATCAATTCGTGTAATCAGTGAAATAATTCGTGTAATTAGTGAAATCAATTCGTGTAATTAGTGACATAAAATTCGTGTAATTAGTCAATTAAATTCTTTCAACAATCATTTTTACCGCAAAAACAATCGCCGTCAAAGAAAGTATATACACCCATACTTTTCGCGGAGCCTTCAACACATCAATAAACAGGTACCCGATTAGCAGAATAAAAAAAACAATAACAATTTGTCCTGCCTCCAGGCCCACATTAAAACTTAACAACGGCAAGCCGATACTTTGATTTTTTGCTAGCATAAACCGGATGCTGTTGGCGAATCCCATTCCATGGATCAATCCAAAAAACAAAGCGAAAAAATAATTAAGCTGCAGGGATTTTGGAGTAAAGTCTTTTTGAAACAGGTTAAAAACACCGGTAATTAAAATGGTGACCGGAATCAAAAATTCCACCAGGTGATCATTCACCCGGATCACATCATAAACGCTCAAAGCCAGTGTGAGTGAATGCCCAATGGTAAATGCGGTAACCAACACCAGCACTTTTTTCCAATCCTTAAAAACATAAATTGCAGATAAAGCAGTTACAAAAAGAATATGATCAAGGGCGTTAATACTAATAATATGTTCCCAACCAAGACTAAAGAAAAGATTGATATCATCCATCATAAAAATTCACAAATAATTTTTAAAAATAAAACTGACTTTTGCGGCCAAAATAAGACTATTAACTTTAACCGATGAAACTTTCAAAGATTCTTTTTTTATCCGGATTATTATGCTGCATTGGAATTTTTAATTCGGGCTTTGTAAAAAGCAAAGAAGTTAACAGGCATCCATTTTATGTAAGCGTTACCCAGATTGATGAAAATGCGAAAGAAAAAATCCTGGAAGTTTCCTGTAAAATTTTTACTGATGATTTTGAGAAGACGCTGCGCATGCATTATAAAGATCATATCGATTTGCTAAACCCCGCGAATAAAGCGGCAATGAATGCTCATATAAGCGATTATATAGGAAAACACCTTTTAATTTCTATTGATGGGAAGCCGGGCGCTTTGCAATTTGTTGGCTACGAAAAAAATGAAGAAGGCGTTGAATGTTATTTCCAGGTAAATAATGTTTTAGTAAATAAAACGATCTCCGTTGTTAATGATTTGCTGTTTGAATACAAACCCGAACAAACCAACATTGTGCATGTAACAGTAAAGGGTAAACGAAAAAGCAGGCAACTGGTAAATCCTGATTCTAAAATAAGCTTTGATTTCTGATCAGTCTTCCATTTCTTCCCTGATTTCAGCAGAAATTTTTACGATCACTTTATCAATACGCTGCCCGTCCATATCAACAATTTCAAAATCAAAGCCACGCCATTCAAACGTATCGCCAACGGACGGAATGCGTTTTAGCTCGTGAAGAATAAATCCGGCCAGCGTATCAAACTCGTTTTCACCTTCATTAATCCAAACCGTCTTATTAAATTTTGTGAGGAAATCGTAAAACTGAATCTGCCCGTCGATAAGATAGCTTCCATCTTTGCGCTCAACAATTACATATTCGTCATCTTCTTCCTCGGGCATCTCTCCTACTATTGCTTTTAAAATGTCTTTAACGGTAATCATTCCCTGCAGGCTGCCGTATTCATCCACAATAAATGCGTAATGGATTTTAGTATTTTTTATTTTCTCAAGAACCTGGTAAGCAGAATTATTTTCAGGAACAAACAACGCTTTTCTCACCATTTCAGACAGCGGCGCATCCTGCCGCAGATAAAGATCTTTTACATAAACAATGCCTTCAATATCATCGATCGTTTCTTTACAAACCGGGTACACCGAATGTTGAAACTCTTTAATTTTTTCTTTCACCGACTCGCGGCTTTCATTAATATCGAACCAAACAATATCCGTTCGATGCGTCATCAGCGAAGTGATATTTCTGTCGCCCAGGTGAAACACTCTTTCTATAATATCCTTTTCTTCTTCTTCAATAGCGCCCAATTCACTTCCTTCATTAATCATGGCCTTAATTTCCTCTTCAGTAACGTGGCTGTCTGAATGTTGCTTAATATTAAACAATTTAAAAATTCCCGAGCTTAATGAGCTTAGCAGCCACACCAGCGGATAAGAGATCGAGCTAAGAATTTTTATCGGCCTTGCTACCTGCTTGGCAATCTTCTCCGGGTTCATAATGGCAATGCGCTTAGGAACCAGCTCGCCAAAAAGAATAGATAAAAACGTAACGATGATTACAATCACCACTGTGGAAACCGTGGCCGCATAGTGATGTAAAAAGTCGATCTTCTCCAAATACGGCTGCAGGTAAACTCCAAATCTTTCGCCGGAATACACACCCGTTAAGATGGCAATGAGCGTAATATAAATTTGTGTGGTAGATAAAAAGATATCCGGGTTTTCCTTGAGCTCAAGCGCAGTCTTCGACTTTATATCGCCCTTGGCAGCGGTTCCTTCCAGCCGCGATTTTTTTGCTGAAACCAAAGCCATTTCGCACATTACAATGAATGCGTTCAAAAGAATCAGAAAGAATAAAATAAAAAGTTCGATCATAATTGCATTTTTCGGTTTGGCAGCTCCAACCCAATTTTATTGTTGAAGATCTTTGCCGGAATATACCCAAGAATAACTCCTACTATTGCCCCGCAAAATATATCAAAAGGGAAATGAACCCCAACATATACCTGCGCGTAGGAAATAGCAAAAGCCCATAAAAAAAGAAAAGCCCATTTTGGACTAACTGCTTTTTTAAAGGTTGTAAATATAAACATTGCCGCGGCAAAATGATTGGCCGCATGCGACGACGTAAAACTCGAACTCGACGGGCAGTAGCTTACCAGGAACCTTACTCTGTCTGCCAGCATTGGATCGCGGCAAGGCCGCAGGCGAATAAAATTTTCTTTGATGATTGAGCTGCTTACGTAATCGCTTAGCATTACATTCAGCAAAAAGAATAAAACCCACAGCCAGCCCTTTCCTTTAAAATTAATGACCACAAACAGCACCATAAAAAAATAGAGCGGCATCCATACAAACGGCTCCCGGATAAAAGGAAGAACAAAATCAAAAAAAGGATTATGCCAGCGGCCGTTCATTTTGAAGAACAGGTTGTAATCAAATTGTCGTATTGAACTGGGTAAAAAATTATCCATGTATATTTTCAATAAACTCATTTCTACAAAAATAACCATTGATTAAAAAACGTAGGTAAATATTTACATTTGCCTTATTACCGGTTTTCTCCGGCCAGCTTTGGATACACTATTTAACTATTTTGAATGAAAACTACGAATTTTCCGCGTCTTATTAAATGGATGTTTTTCACGGCGATTATCTTCCTGGTTTTTATGACGGTTATGAGGTTCGTGTTTTTTTTTCATTATCAGCCGGCCGGTTATTCATTCTCCAATTCGTTAAATGCCTTTTTACTGGGTTTGCATTTTGATACAAGAATAGTTTGCGGCATTGTTCTTTTTCCATTTCTACTCGGCAACTTACATTTAAAATACAATGATCATAAACGGCTAACAACGGGTAGTATTGTGCAGGTGATTTTCGCCCTGGTTATTATGGGGCTGCTCCTGCTTTTTATGAAAAAGGGTCATGCTTCTTTTTCTATACTGGCGCTGGTGGGATGTTTATTCGCGCTTATTTTGGTTTGGCTTTTTGCAACAAAAAATTGTAACCCTTTTGAAAATAAAGTCTCCGCAAAAATCTATAAAATCTACTTTTTCGCTATTGCGGTTTCTCTTGTATTCCTTTATGCTATTGATTTTGAGCACTTCGATTACCTGCACCAGCGACTGAACGCCAGCGTAATGAACTACACGCAGGATGCAAAAATTTCGATGAGCATGGTTTGGCAAACTTATCCGGTTGTAACGCTGATCATCTTAATCATTGTATTTACTGCTTTAATATATTGGTGGGTGATCGTATGGTTTAGAAAAATTAAAAACACTTCTTATACGGGAACTAACATCACCAAAATTGTATTGGGTTCTTTATTCGCCGTTATTTTAGGCATTGGTATTTTTGGAAGATTGAACCAGTACCCATTGCGCTGGAGCGATGCCTTTTCACTCAATGACGATTTTAAAGCCAATCTTTCTTTAAACCCCATTCAAAGTTTTTTGAGTACGCTGGAATTCAGAAACTCAACCTACGATCGCGAAAAAGTAAAAGCGTTATATCCCCTGATGGCGCAATATCTTAATGTACCGCAACCGGACAGCGTTTCTTTAAACTACAAAAGATTTCATGAGGCGCCTGCGGCCAACAAAACACCCAATGTGGTGATAGTGATCTGCGAAAGCTTCAGCGCTTACAAAAGCAGCATGTATGGAAACCCGCTGAACACCACGCCCTACTTTAATGAAATGTGCCAACAGGGAATTTTCTTCGATCGATGCTTTACACCTTCTTATGGAACAGCGCGTGGCGTGTGGGCAGTGATCACGGGCATACCCGATGTGGAGTATCCAAATACATCCAGCCGCAATCCTGCTTATGTAGACCAGCATTCTATTATTAATGATTACAAGGGCTACGAAAAATTTTATTTCATCGGCGGAAGCTTAAGCTGGGCCAACATCAGGGGATTGCTTACCAACAATATTGCGGGACTTAATATGTACGAGGAAGAAAATTTTAAAGCTAAAACAGTTGACGTGTGGGGCATCAGTGATAAGCGGTTATTCCTGGAAGCGAACAATGTTTTGAAGGAACAGCAAAAGCCTTTCATCGCTGTTATTCAAACAGCAGACAACCACCGGCCGTACACCATTCCTGAAGAAGATAAGAAAGAGTTTACGCTCGTAAATCATCCGTTAGATTCATTAAAAAAGTTTGGCTTTTACAGCAACGACGAGCTGAATGCATTTCGCTATACCGATTTCAGCTTTCAAAAATTTATAGAAGCTGCAAAAAAAGAAGCTTACTTTAATAATACCATTTTTGTTTTTGTGGGCGACCATGGCATCCGCGGCGATGCCGGCGATATGTTTCCGCAGGCATGGGAAATAGATGGATTAACCACCCAGCATGTGCCGCTGCTTTTTTATGCACCGGCGTTATTAAAACCGCAACGCATCAGCAGCACCTGCTCGCAGGTTGATCTTCTTCCTTCCGTTTCTGCGCTGGCCAATATTTCATTTGTAAACACTACGATGGGAAAAAATTTGTTTGATACGGTTGCTAGCGGGGCACGTTTTAAAAATTCAGCATTTTTATTCGATCCCAACATTAAACAGATCGGCGTGGTTACCGATGATTATTGCTACGTGCACAACCTGATAAGCCAAAAAGTAGATTTTCGCTCTTCAAAAGACAATAAACCTTTAGCGGCATCACCGGCTATCGAACAAGATAAAAAATCGCTACAAACCCTTTCCCAGGCCTATTATGAAACGGCACGTTACATGCTGCTCAATAATAAAAAATCGGACGCAGCCGTTAAAAAATAAACCGTTTGGTAATTACTTTCAACCATGATCGTTCGCGCAAAAATTCCAAGAACCATTCCCTTAACCATTCAATGGTTGCTGATGCTTTGGCTTATTTATTTGTTGATCTTTACCATCTTCCGGGTTTCTACCGTGTTCCTGTTTATGCCATCAAACGTAACCCTCGCATCGCTGCTTCCCTCTTTCTGGCTTGGATTCCGGTTCGATGCAAAATGGATCTCCATGATCTTGCTGCCCATTGCCGTGCTTTCTGTGTACACCAAATTTTCACCATTCTATTCAGAAAGAAATAAAAAATGGTGGTCGTATTATTTAGCGACCGCTACTTTAATTGTATTGTTTTTTTTTGGCGCTGATTTTGGAAACTTCAGCTACAACCATACCCGCATTAATGCAAGCGCGTTAAACTTCGCTGAAGATCCGGTGATATCCTTTCAAGATGCTCTGGCAAAGTTACCCGATGGTGTGGATCATTACGGCGCTGGTTATTTCGGTTGTATTGATGTCGAGGCTTTTTAAGCATACGCATGTTCTTACCACCAAGCGAAACCTGCAGGAAAACATGATCTATAAAAAGCGGTGGCATGTAGGCGCCATCGTGTTTTTGGCGTGGTGCCTGTATGGCGTGTTTTCATTCAAGCCCATAAAATGGAACGACGCTTTTGAATTGAACGACAATTTTAAATCGTATGTAGCGCTTAATCCATTGCAAAACTTTTTCACCACGCTCCAGTTTCGCAGGCCCGCTTTTAATGATGCACAGACGAAAAAATATTTTCCGGTGATTGCCGATTTTCTACAGCTGGATGCTAAAAATATTTCGGACGAAAATTACGCAAGAGAGATACTACCCAACAGCAAATCGCTGGAAAGCAGGCCCAATATCGTTTTGGTGATCTGTGAAAGCTTCAGCATGTTTAAGAGCAGCATGAGCGGCAATCCGCTAAACACCACTCCCTATTTTAAAGCGCTGTGCGACAGCGGCGTGTTTTTCAACCGGTGCTTTACGCCCACTTTCGGTACCGCGCGGGGCGTGTTTGCAACGCTCACAGGTATTCCGGATGTGCAGCTTTCCAAATTCTCTACGCGTAATCCCGAGGCCATCAACCAGCATACCATCATCAACGATTTTGAAGATTATGACAAATATTATTTCTTAGGCGGCAGCAGTGATTTCAATAATTTTGAAGGACTGGTAAAAAATATTCACGGCGTAAAAATTTACCAGGAAGGATCTTATAAATCCCTGCCACTGAATGTTTGGGGCATCAGCGATAAAAATCTTTTCATGGAGGCAACAGGTGTTTTTTCGAAAGAAAAAAAACCATTTTTTGCCGTGGTACAAACTGCCGACAACCACCGCCCCTACAGCATCCCTGAAGAAGATTCCGATTTTGTAAGGCGCGTAGTGCCGGAAGATACACTTCTCAAATACGGGTTCGAATCTCTTAAAGAATTTCAATCTTTTTGTTATACCGATTATTGCTTTAAAAAGTTAATAGAAGAATCAAAAAAGCAACCCTGGTTCAACAATACCATTTTCGTTTTTGTGGGCGATCATGGCGTGGAAGGTGAAACATCCGCCATCTATCCCGACAAACTAAATTTAGGCCGTCTGAGTGACGAGCACGTGCCGCTTTTATTTTATGCGCCCGAATTGCTAACGCCGCAAACGCGCCATGAAGTGGTTTCACAAATTGATGTGTTGCCCACTGTAGCCGGCATGGTTCATCAATCTTATACCAATACTACATTAGGCCGCGATCTTTTAAACACCAAAAATAAAATGGATGCCGCCTTTATCATCCACCATGATGAAGGCAAGATCGGCGTGGTTACCAACGATTATTTCTTTGTAAAAAACATCCGGATCAATAAAGAAGAACTGCTGCCACTCAACTCTAATTATCTATCCATATCCACAGCCCGAAAAGACTCTGTAATGAATAAGCTTTCAGAGCTTACTTCCGGCATTTATGAAACTGCTAAATGGATGCTGGTGAATAATAAGGAGCGGTGAAAATATAATGCTTGCTACTTTTTTATACAGTTACGTTTGAACATAATTACAAGCATTAAAGCCAATTGTATCCTAACTTCTAAAAAAAGGCAATGATAAAGAAACCCAATCTTGCATTAACAGTTGTTCTTATTATTATCATTGAGGGATTGGCTATATATCTGAACATGGTAGCACACCCTCAGCATCAACCAGGATTAACTATATTCATTGTATTATTGTTGGCTTTGATATTTGGTCTTTATTTTAGAAATCGTAAATAAACATTAACCAGAATGGAGGTAAAAAATGAACAAAGAAACACTAAAATATGGGATAGGCTTTTGGATTGGAGGAGGTGTTTATAGTTTGATAAATATGATAATGAATCTTAAAAAAGTTATTCAAAGCGATATCCTTGTTTATAACTATCTGATAGCCGCAGTTGCTGTTTTCGGCTTGACTTTGAATATAATTTTATTGAAAAAAGACAAAAAATAACCGGAATTTGTTCATCAGACATTTCTGTTCCGGGAGAATATCCGAAACCAAAAATACCGGGCGATTTTCGTCATCGCATTAAAAATGGAAATTGAAATAAAATACGATTTTCTATATTTTGGCTTTCCACGCTATGCTTTTACTCAATTTTTATTGCCACTGCCTGAAGAATGAGAAAGTTGTTTTTATGCAATTGGATCAATTGTAATTTCAAAAAAACAATTAATATTTTTTTAATAAAAAGCCGGATCTACTTCAGGCATTTATGAAACTGCTAATGGATGCTGGTGAAAGTGAATGGTAGTGGTTTTTTATTCGCGAAAAATATACAATGACTGCTAATTTTTAGTCCGGTGTTCATATCTTTTTTCAGTTTTTCCCTACAACACGTATCGTTTTTTATTTTAATATTCGTAACTTGATTCTCTTTATTTAAAGAGAAAATTATGAAACAAAACCGCCGCAAATTTTTGCAACAATCATCTGTTCTATTGGCTGGATTTTCTTTCAACACAAAAAATAAATTTACTGTTGAAGTTCCTTTTGCACATCATGTCTTCTTTTGGCTTAAAGATAAAGACAACAAAGAAATTTATTTCAATGTACTTAAATCACTGCAGCAACTTAAGACTATCAAAGAGGTAAAATTTCTGCATATTGGCTATCCTTCTATTAGTGATGTTGATTTTGAAGCTAGTGCCACAGATGCGACTTATACATTTTCATACCTGGCTTTTTTTGATAGTAAAAAAGATAAAGAAAACTATCTTAAAAGTCCGTTACACAGCAAATTTTTTAACGACTTCAAAGAGGTGGTATCAAAGGTGATAATATATGATTCAGTAAGTATTAGCGAATAGCCAGACTTACACTTAGACGATTTTCGAATACCGCTACATAGCTTTAAACGTCGGCAGAAAACGTAAAGTGAGATTTTGAGATTTTGTAAGTTCAATTGACATAAAATGATACCTGTACTTATCCAGGACATATTACCCAATGCTACATTGCAAAAGTATGTACGGAAGTACCAGGTATTTCGTTTTGTTTTTGATAAAACAATAACTCCTCCAATAAAGCATCATTATCCAAGACCGGAACATTGCATTACTTTTTATATTAAGGATTCACAGAGATTTCAATATTTAGATCTTACTAACGTACACCCTTACCCGCAATGCATCATTAATGGAATGCACACCATTCCTGTTCACCGGCATGCGGGAAACGATTTCTTAGCAATAAAAGCCATATTACAACCTGCGGCCTTGTACCAATTGCTCAGGTTCCCATTGAATGAGCTTACCAATACATTTATGGATGCAGAAGCTATTTGGGGCAATGAGATAGCCTCAGTTTGTAACCATTTAAAAGAGCTGGACGACCTGCCGCAAATGATAACCCTAATAGAAAGTTTTATTGAAAGCCGGATAAAAAAGATAAAAGACGATTTTCATCCCATTGATAAAGCCGCTGATTTTATGTTTTGCAATGGAAATATTTCAATCGACTGGCTTGCCGGTCAATCTTGTTTAAGTGTAAGACAGTTTATCAGAAAATTTGAAGAAAGAATAGGGATAAGCGCCAAAACCGTGCAACGCATCATTCGCTTTGATAACGCCTATCGAATGAAAAACCGCCACCCGGAATACGATTGGTTGTTCATCGCTATTTCGTGTAATTATTACGACTATCAGCACATGGTAAAAGATTTCAAAGAATTTACCAATCTTACCCCGTGCGCTTTATATGAATTAGAACTAACTGCCCCCGAACGCAGTTTCGGATTTTCTTACCTAACCTAAAATGTCACTTTTTTACCACTATAGCGCTGGGAGTTGTAAGTAAGTTTGTTACAACTATTTTTCACAATTTAAAAAGAGCATTTTATGAAACGTCGAAACTTCCTTTCAGCCGGTGCATTAGGGTTTTCGCTTCTCAACCTGCCGAATTTTGCTTCTGCACAAAATGATAACACCGAAAATCTTTTACAGCCTTTCTATGTCCCACCCCGGGAACCACTTATGCCCGGAGTTGGCAATGTAGATATTCGTACCATCATCCATGCAGACCAGACCGGTAAACAAATTTCAAATGTTGAAGTTGCAGTAGGTCCCCGGCAAATGGGCCCATCTCCGCATATGCATGAAAGTTTAGACGAGCTGATGTATGTATTGGAAGGAACAGCAACCGTAATGATTGGTGATAAGCTATACGAAGTAGAAGCAGGCGGCTGGAACTTTCGGCCAAGACGCATCATTCATTCATTCTGGAATGCATCCGATAAGCCTTTAAGATTTATTGATTGCTTTTTCAATCAAAACTTTGAAGATTACCTGGAAGAGTTGTTTCATAAAATCATTCCGGACATGATGACGAATAATCTCACTCCTACAGCACCTGCAATTGCCAACAGAATCGCAGCACTCGACAAAAAGTTTGGTGTAACCTGGTTCCACGATCAACGCCAGTCAATTATTGAAAAATATAAGTTACAGGGATAATTACATTGAAATTCTAAACAACGCGGCTAAGTTTCTTGTCTCATCAGGCAGTTTCGTAAATCTTGAAACCGTACCCTCAAAAAATGGCTTTCAAAGAAATGAAAGAAAGCAAATATGGATCAATGCCTTGTGCAGGCTCCGTTGGCTCGGTTGGCTGGCCGGGCGCCTATGGTGGCTGGTGGTCTGCAGACCCAATAAAAAAAACTGTTTCCATATTTCTAACGCACAGTATGACGGAACTGGAACAACTTACACAAGGTATAGGATTGGAATTATTTGAAGCAATTGACATTTTTGCGAATTATAGCAAAGAGAATAGTTAACCAATGGTTTATTATAAGAACCTGATATTAGCAAATAGTAGGAAAGATGTTGTATTGATACGAATGATAATTTTTTCATATTATTGCGAATAATAACATAAATACCGGCGTTGGCTGTAATCTTACATCATCTATGACAAGCAAAATAGACCAAACCAAACTGAATGCTCTTTCCGCTAAAATTCTCCACAGAAAAAGCAAATGGAAATATGAAGCAATAAACAACACAATACTTGTATTGACAATTGTTGTTCCATTGTTATTTATAATTGCTCTTTATATTTCAAAGGGGACCGGCTACGAAAACTTAATCAACGTAATCAGCTTTATACTTTCTCTTGTATTAATTGCAGTCTCAATTCTTTCGCTAATTTGGAAAGTTAACGACAACGTTATCATCCATAAATTAGGAATGAAAAATAATATTTACATCGCAAATGAATGCGACAGTTTATCAAACCTTAGCGATACTGAACTAAATTGGTTTTACAAATATGTTTCAGAAATTGACACTCAAGACAACGACAGTTTTTCTAAAATTTCTGAAGATGGTAGAAAAGAAACTTACCGAGCAGCACTTAAAGAATTTGCCCCAGGAAACTTTACAATTACTTGTCCAATATGTAACTCTTCACCTTGGAAATATAAAAAAGGCGATTGTCAATTATGTGGTAACACTCAACAATAAAAATAGATAAAATGGTACAGAAATTTTTAGCTTGGTACAATACGTTGACAGAAGCTCTAACAAAAAGAAATCCTTGACTATATCTTCAACAATAAAATAAAGTCTTTGAATGACGGTGATTTTACAGGTCCAACGGGAAAACTTGAAAAAGGACTTTTCACAGGACCAATTAATTCACAAAATGTTTGTCAATGTTGTAGACGACCATATTAACGCAGGATAAAATCTATAGCCAATACAGGATTAACATGCAGGAATGCATTCCCATAAGCGTTGCTGCTATGCTGGCAGACGAATAAATCTTCATCTTTTTGTTTGTTATCAGCCGAGTTCAGCAGATATAATTTTATTGAGCTTTAGTTGTTGTCTTGATTATAGTAATTGGATTGAGTTCCAATTCCAGACTGAACATTATAAATTCCAAATATCAGCAAGCCTGGTCGTTGTAGCAAGTGTAAACCAAAGCAACACCATAATAATTTTAACTAAAATGACAAACTCAGAATTAAAAACCAAAATTGCAGAAGCAAAGGATTTTGAATGGTTTAAGAATATTCAAGAGACATTTAATTTTCCGTATTCCAATTTCGTTCAACCTCTTACTGGCGTTAGTGCAATTTATGAATTCGTAAATCAACAAATTAATGGATGGGAAAAATTGAAAGATGTTGTTCCTAATGAGCTTTCACATAGTCTAATATACTTTAGTGACGTTAAAACTAAAATTGTTGAATTTGTCACCAATTACACAGCGCAAGAAACTCCTTATTTAAACAGCTATTGGTCGAACGTTAAAAATCGAATAAACAATACTAACCAAAGACCACTATCGTTCAATTCGCCTGAAACTGAATTCTTAATTAAAGTTTATAAAGAAACTCCAAGCTATTTTCAAGGTGCTTACAATTTTCTTTTAGGAACAAATAATTACAACAATAATAGCAAAGAAAATCTTTTTGGTGCAATACTAGCTTATGAGTTTACGATGAAGGACAAGACGGGAATTTCTAAACGTATTGACACTGAACAAAAATCTTTATCCAAACTCAAAAATGACTTTCAAACTTACCTATCAGAATCAGAAGAAACTATAGTTGAGCATTTAAGAAAAACTAATGACTCATATACAGAATTCACAACCAAAATAGCACAAATTAAAGGAGGACAAAGACACTCTTTTTACAGAATGGTTCAACAAGGCTAAGTCCGAAGACTGGGAAAAATGGTATTCAGAGAAAAAGGAAACTATTCAAAAGTTAGAACATACTTATGAAGCAAAACTAAAGCTAGAAAAACCTGCAAGATACTGGCAGGCTAAATCAACCAATTATTATAAGCAGGGGCGAATAGCTAGAAATACAATATTAGCTATTGTCATTGTTGTCTCGATATTCCTTGCAGCTATATTAATTACTGCTCCCGAATGGATATTTAAGAATGTATTCAAAGACAATTCGACAGCGATTGTAAGATGGTCAATAATATTATAAATCTTCATTTCACTTATTGCATACACACTTAAAGCTTTACAAAGAACATGTTTAGCTCATTTCATTTAGCAAGAGATGCAGAAGAACGACATACATTAACATTTTTTTACTTAACACTTACAAAAGATACTGAAGTGAAAACGACGATAAAAAACTTATTTTACAATCTCTTTTCAGCAGGTCTGACACAGGTCTTTTGAAGGAGGATTCTTCGCCGACAATGCCAAGCGATGCTATTAGTAGAATAATAACGAAGTAATAGAACACCAGTCACCTAATTCACAAAAAAAGACTTCCTTCAGACTTCTTTAAAAAATCATCGAAATCTATAAAATTGCTTATGTGGCTATGATATTACTGCTTTCTTCAGAAACAGGTATATGTATGAAAATAATAGGATGAATCCATTTATTCAATTGAAGACGAATGTATTAAGATCGTTACAAATTGGGCTGTGCTGATGATCATAAAAAATGTGTTGCATCAGCTATTTTTTTCAAATGCAATTTCTTTTTAATATTTATCGTATTATACAGGTAATTTAGCGTGTTGGGGAATGCGAACCTTACAGTATAAACAAGACATAAAAATCAAAACTAACATGGCGGATCCACGAGCTTTTATCAGTTTCGACTACGACAACAACAGCGGAGAAAAATTATATTTTGCTGGACAAGCAAAAAACTCACGAACACCGTTCAACATAGCTGACTGGTCTTCAAAAACGCATTTGCCGCAAAAAGAGTGGGAAGACCTAATAAAAGCAAAAATCAATAAGTGCCATTTCCTTATCGTTCTAGTGGGCAAAAAAACATATACAGCAACAGGAGTTTTGAAAGACTTAAATCTCCGACCTCTTATCACAACATATGTCCCCGTTTTTGCCAGTGTATGGAGGTTGGAGCTCACGTCCGCTTATACCAATTGAAGCCAGTGCTTGGTCTAAAAAAATAGAATATAAAGAAGAATTAATGGACAAACAATGCGTGTCATACTGCCAATAAAAATAAAGATAACTTGGTTGAATATGCCTTTAGTTTTAGAACAGATTTCATTGAGAAAAAAAAGTAGAATGAAATAAAGTTTTTTAAGTCGCCCGCTATCGTTAATGTTCAGAATAAAAAAGAGCTGCTGTCACTGTGGCCTGATTTGTAACTCCCCTCGCTATACTTAATGTTCAGAACAAAAAAGGCTGCTGTCCTGAGTTACTAAACTTAAGACAGCAGTGTATCCATAAATTCACAAAAAAAAGACCCTCCACACAAGCCTCTCAAAAAATCATCAAAACTATAAAATCACTTATGCAACTATGCGGGTAACGCCGCTATAATTCATCCCCTTATTTAGCTACATTATTTATTTTTTCCTACTATTGTTCTTTCTTATCATAACCAAAACCAACTAAATGAAATCCCTTTTTAAAATTACTTTTCTGTTAGCCGCTTTGTTTTGCTTTAGCAATTCGTATGCACAAGCCAGCACAGACTCCGATACTTTGCACATTGACGATAAAGCCTTCACTAAAGTTGAAGTAGAAGCTTCATTCCCCGGTGGCCCGGCAGCCTGGGTAAAATATATTTCAAAGTACCTCCAGGATAATATGTCGGGTTTAACAAAAAGAGATGTTGGAACCTGCATTGTAAAATTTATCGTTGACAAGCACGGCCGCACCAGTGAAGTGGAAGCAACTACTATGAAAAAATCGAAGCTTGCTAAACTAGTGGTAGAAGCGATAGAAAATGGGCCAAAATGGATCCCGGCGCAACAAAACGGAAGGCCCGTTGATGCATACCGGCTTCAGCCTGTAACGTTAAGCAATCCGGGAAAATAGGTGAATAAAAAGAGTTGGGTGGTGATCAATCGCCTTCTGCTACGGGACTAAAAATTATAAATGCGTGGCCAAATCGCCAAAGGCTTAGAAGCCCAAAACTACCATGAAGATTTTGACAACAATATTTTTACTGACGACTTTCATTTTGTTCGTTCGGTCAAGATAAAATCGTCGGGAATTATCGCGACCACTTTGGTAGCCGAATTCAACTTAACGCTGACGGCACTTTTAAATACACCTGGCATTTTGACCTCGTATCCAGCTGGACAAAAGGGACATGGTCTATGGATAATGACACAATTTATTTTCACATGATTCCGACGTATGACACAATAAGCTATAAAAACAATGATGGCACTTCAGCTGACAAATTAATACTATCAGTAGACGAAACACCTGAGCGATTAACACCGGACCAATATGCAAGCATGGGGCTTTCATCCGGTAGACAAAATCTACAGAATTATCCTATCAAATTATTTTTTAAAAGCGAGAAGTTGTATAACATCAAAAACGGCAAGCTGGTAAAGAAAAAAATCAACGGTTTTAGGGCAAATAAAAAATGGTCTCCCTGGTTTTTTAAAAGCGACGACTGAAAACACAAAAAAAGACCTGGCTGCAGGCGGTTAGACTTTGCGTAGCTTTTTAAGAAAATCAAATAACCACCCCAAAATTTCGTTTAAAATTTGTTATTCCAATTTTAATTAATTTTCCGGCTTTAACTGCAAATGAGAAACCATGATTTAGAAAACAAAGCAATCCCTGCAAAATCGCGCGCCTGTCCTTTCATGCCTGCTCTATCTTCTCATTTGTCTTATATTTTCTATGAATGCGGGCGCGCAATCCTGCACTGTTTCTCAATTTGTAAAAAGTTATGAGTCCGAAGGCAGTGGCGTTGGATATTCTTTGGGGCGCCTTAATTCCGGGGGACTTTATTTCGGCGAATCAAGGAACTTTCACCTGGTGCTGCATACAACTGATGTGAATGGGAACCCTACCTGGGATAAACAATATCAATGTCCTGAAATTGCCGGTTACACAGGTTTTGCTTTTGCCACGATGGATAGCAGTGGAAATTATTTCGTTAGCACAGATGGTTCCGGTATTGGGTTGTTAGATGCAGGCGGCAATGTATTGACGTCAAAGTTGATGAATAATGTTTATCCCGGCATGTATTGCATAAGCATTGGCGTGCTTGCGGATAATAAAAAAATAGTACTCTTAAAGGATCAGATGGCATCTAGTGGCAATGCTTACGCGGTTGCTTGCCTGTCTCCTGATCTGTCTACGATTGTATGGACCCGATCTATCCTCCACTATGATTGTAACTTTTTTACGATGGATGTATTGGACAATAAGGTCTTTGTTCCGGGTTGGATGGACGGTGGTGTAGCTACCATTCTTTGCTTTGATGGAGTGAGCGGCAATGTCCTTAGCACCAATGCCTATAAAAATGCATACAACCCCACTTTTTTAGATAAAATTTATAAGTATAACAACGGGTATATAGTTCTCGGAAGAAGATATGCCCCCCTTTACTCTCCTCATTCACTTATCATGCGCCTGGATAACAACCTGAATGTGATCAAATCTTACGATCTGAATGAACTTTGGCAAAATGTGGTACCTGTTTTAGCGGTGGAACCAGATGGCAGCTATTATTGCGCATGGGGAGACGAAACCACTGCCGGAAGCTACTCCTTTGCTATGAGCAAAGACGACCAGGTGGAGTGGAGCATTTTTAATAGCTCGATAAAATACAGGCCGAAAGTGTATTGCAATATGCCGGAAGGATTAACGCTGTTAGGTTTCGGGATTCCTATAGCAACCGCGGGCAGTAGCTGGCCTTTGTTATTGTCGAGAACTGATAAAATGGGAAAACTATTCAATTGTCCGTCTTCCGATTTTCCATTGAGCATAACAAATGTTGATTTTGAAAAAAGCGTTTCTTCCATGATACCGGTTGATACTTCTTTCATTACTCTTTTGCCAACGCCAATGCTGGTTTCAGATTACACGTATGATTTGGTTGAGGTTTGTCAAAATACAAGTACCTGCAATACGGTTGCTATCATAGGTAAAACCGATTTATGTAATACGAATACGGCACAATTTATTGCCAGGAGAAATAAAGAGTGTACTGCAACTGTTACCTGGGCGATCAATAATGACTTAGCCGTTCAAACGATCTTGAATGACAGCACGCTTTCTGTCCGGTTTCCCGGCACAGGAACTTATACACTAGTGGCCACATTATCGGGATGTAAATTAATTAGTGACACCGTGCACATTAACGTAACATCATCCGTACCGGCGCTTGACTTGGGCCCTGATACGACAATATGCACAGGAAACACGATCTTACTAAATGCCCGAAAAGGATTTTCTTCTTATCTGTGGCAAAACGGTTCAACAGATTCTGTTTTCACGGTTACACAAGCCGGTAAATATTTTGTAACAACCACCGATGCCTGTGGTGGAATGTACAGTGATACCATCCTGGTGAATCCGCATCCGCCAATTTCTTTCGATGCGGGATTCAACCGAACAAAATGCAATAACGATACCATTCAATTACATGCCACTCCCGGTTTCCTGAATTATCAATGGCTACCGGATTATCATCTTAGTTCCACTACTTCGCCTGATGTAATTGCCAATCCTTTAACCGATACGGTTTATACCGTAAAAGCGGAGAAAACGCCCGGCTGCTTCGCGTATGATACGGTGTATGTGAAAGTAAATCATTCCATGCCGATCAATCTTGGAAGGGATACCAGTTTTTGTTTGGGAGATAGTGTGATTTTTAAGGCGGGCAATTATTTTTCATCTTATACCTGGAGCAATGGTTCGCGCGATCCTTTCCTAATTGTGAAAACCGCAGGCAGGTATTTCGTTGATGCCATCTCGGAAGAAGGCTGCCATTCTATGGATACGGTGGAAGTAATAAAAGTATTTTCTAATCCTGTGGTGGCGCTTGATCACAATAATAGTTTATGTTCCGGCGACACCCGGTTGTTGGATGCAGGTAATTTTACTTCCTATTTATGGAATGACGGCAGCAATAAAAAAACGTTGTTGATCAATAAGCCCGGCACTTATTATGTAACTGTCAGGGACGAAAATAATTGTAAGGGAACTGATACCACTTTCCTCACTCAATTACTTCCTTCGCCATCCGGGTTTTTGCCACGCGATACGTCTATCTGTTCTTACGCAACGCTGGTGCTGCAAGCAAAACAAGGTTTTGAAAAATATTTATGGAGCAACCATTCATATGCCTCTTCTCTAACAGTAGATAAGCACGGCGTTTACTGGCTTCAGGTTACTGATAATAATAATTGCACGGGTAAAGAATCTATCACCGTATCCTTAAAAGATTGTATGCAGGGCTTTTATATTCCCAATGCTTTTACACCCAATAATGATGGTAAGAATGATGTGTTCAAGCCGCTGCTTTTTGGCAATGTAATAAGTTACCGGTTGGTAGTATATAATCGTTTCGGGCAAAAGGTTTTTGAAACTACAGAAGTTGCAAAAGGCTGGAACGGTGCGCTAAACAAATCATCGCAGCACAGTGAAGCTTTTGTATGGATCTGCAATTATCAATTGGCCGGCTCGGCGCCTGAAACAAAAAAGGGCAGTGTGATGTTGATCAGATAGATCTGTTCCGGGAGAATATTAATGACCAAAATACCCGGAGATTTTCATCATGGCATTAAAAATGGAAATTGAAATAAAATACGATTTTCTATATTTTGGCTTTCCCCGCTATCCTTAGATGTCTTTATCGGTTCAGCAACAACAATAAATCGGTACTTTTAATAAAAAATAAAAAGACCATAAACTCCGCTTAATAAAATTTGTTTGTCTTGAGAAAATTTGAATTAATTTTATTAATTACTCCCGGGTTTTTTTATAAACCAAAAATTACTGTAGCTATTTTTTATTGACTACTTCTCAAATTACATGGAGGCTTGCCAAAAAATGGGCGGACGAATAAGGGCTGGGCATTTCTAGCACTATTTACCTTTTGTACAATAGTGATGGTTAAAGGAATGCAATACCTGCTCGTCCGGCAAGGCGTTATTCTGTAATTTATTTCAAACAATAAAATCAATAAAAATGGAAACAACAGTAAGTTCAAACAAAGAAATGGTCCAGGCTCTTTATGACAATTTCGGCAAGGGTAATGTTCCCGCTATCCTCGACCTTGTTACCGATGATATAAAATGGACCTGTCCCGGCCCCACAGACGTACTTCCATATGCACAGGTCTACAACGGAAAAAAAGGAGTAGAAGAATTTTTCAGGCTTATTTATGCAAACAAGGATTTCCCCCAATTTGAGGTTAAAGAACTTATCGGAGAAGGCGATAAGGTAGTTGCCCTTGGCCACTGGGACGCAAAATCGAAGAAAACAGGTAATCCATATTCCGGAGACTGGGCCATGGCATTTTATTTTAGAGATGGAAAACTATCTGAGCACAGGGAATATTATGACTCCTATAGCGAGGCAATGGCTTCCAAAGGATAAAATTGGTGTACTGAATTTTAAAATCCGTTTCATTTACCGCAAGTTATACCCAATCATTATGGATGATTAAGGAAAGCTATTGAATTAAAATTTC
>CAVRFP010000007.1:0-21413 GCA_963720405.1 uncultured Chitinophagaceae bacterium | reverse complement strand
AGGAAAGCCAAAATGTACAAATTTTTGATAAATCTTTTAATGAATATGCCTGCGCTTAATAATTCCGCCGGAACCCTCCTTAATCGAATTTGCAATAAAAAATGAGCGTGGATCTATTTCGTGAACAAGATTTTTTAGCTTTCGTATTTCCAGCCCTGTAATTACGGTAAAAATAATATCGCAATCACTATGTAAATCGAACTTGCCCGGCAGAAATCCTCTTTCGCCTTTATATATCGTAATGCCGCGACCGATTTCGTTTACTAACGGTCTTTAATGATTTTGCTTTTGCCCGAAATAATGGTAACTCCAATATACGCCTGAAGCCCTTCAATAACATAATCGATGGTTTTAGTTGCAGTAAAATAAGTAAGCATAGAATATAAGGCCACTTCTATTCCAGAAACGCAAAGTCGCTCATAGCAAAAATCAGAAATATTTAATGCAAGTATTATTTCACTGATGGTAAAGCTGGTACGCCGCCACGTGTACAAGGCAAGTACTTCAATTCCGTCGATAGCACAGCCTGCGCGCATCGTCAACCCAATACCTGCGCCAAGAAAGAAACCGCCGAAAATAGACACCAGGTTTTTATCTGAGGTGATAATAGGATAAGGTACATAAAGCAAACAGAGGCCGAGCAATAAAATGCAAAAAAACGTTTTGAGCGCGCAACTAAAAATTAACCGCATACACGCACATAACGATAAAAGGCAAATTGGCCGAGCATAAAACATACGCAATTTGAAAATTGTATATCTCATGAATTAAAAGAGCAATACCTGTAATTCCGCCATCAAAAAATCCGTTGGGAACCAAAAAGCCTTTTAAAGCAAAGCCTGCCAATCCTACACCAATGCCCAGTAACAATACGTCTCCCAACCAATCGAGGTTCGCTATCTTCTTATCCTTTTTGTGCTTTTGGGCTCTTACTTCTAATTCGGAGAAGCGATTTCTTGAGCTTTAAACTTAATTTCTTTTTGGCCGTGTCCGTAAAACAACGTTGCGACTTTAAAAATTTAATTTCGGATTCCCGCCAGTCTTCCTGGTCTTTTACAAAACCTGCTGCATGCAATTCAGTATACAATTTATCGGCCGTAACAAAAAACTGGTCCGTTGCCAAATAGTACAGATCTGCATCACAAAGTATTTCTTCAGTTTATTCTTCTGGCATCGCGGCATTTTGGTAACTAACAGCTAAGACTCACAATTTCTTCAATTTCTGGAATAATCAAACTGCGGCAGCCACGCTCTTGCCATTTTCGCAGGAAATGGCTTGTACTCCGAATAAGTTTCCAAAAAGCCCGCATCGTGAAACAGTCCCAGTCTCGTTTTTAAAAGCACCAGGTCTTCACCAAAAACGTTTTCTGCCTTCGCCAATTCCTCAGCGGCTCTTAAAACGTCTTTGGTATGCGCTGCGTTATGATAACGCAGATATTCCGGTAATTCTTTTTCCAACTTTTCAATTAAGAAAGAATAAGCCTTTTCAAATTGCATTTTGATTTCTTATTAATAAGGACGCCTGACTAAATAAAGTGAATTGTGATTTTACATGCGATTGATCGCAGCATTGCAGATCTTACTGGATGTTTTACAAATCTAAACAATACCATAAGAATATTTATTAAAACTGTAATCTTCAAAATATTATTTTTTTTCGTGTCCAGCTTGATTTTTTGAGTTTTTTGCAAACCGGTAATTTCAATTAACGATTGCCAGATGTCAGGAGCCATCAATTTCATATTTGGAAAAAAGCGCCTGTTTTAAGATTCGGTATTGCCATTAATGGCCGGTATCGTTTTTGAATTTTTTTGCAAGATTTCGCATCGTACATTATTGTCACCGCCATTATTTTATTGATTGCCTTTTTATTATTCGACGTTTCGCCTGAGGCAAGGCGTTATCAATTGAGGCCATCGCAGGGCATTATTCTTTCCGTTTCATGGTTGTCTTCGGAGTGTTTATTACCTGGCAAAAAGATGTGCGTAATCATGCCCGGTGGTATGGAAAAAGTAAGGATGCCTGCGATTATGGTGGCCACTATTAATGAACCGCCGGTAGAAAAAGCCCTAAGTCGTTTAAAGCGCTGGCAGCTGTTCAATTGGTTATTAGCAACGGAAAAGCGGTTAAAACCGAAGGAACATTTTGATTTATCTAAGTAAAGAATCCTCTTCCCAATCACTAAGTATGGGGATCAAATTGTTTTAAAAAGCCTTTGCAAAGTGTAAAGAATTCAGGTAATCCGGCGGGGTTCTGACTATGCACAATACTGTGCTTTTCAACAAATATTTCACCAGTATATTTAAAACCAGAATGAATGGATTTTGCTGAAAAGAAAAAGAAAGCGCACCTGTGGCAAAGTATTATTTTCAAAAGCCGGGATTACGTATTAAATACCCTGCAAAAATTTATTGGTGGCACCGACGAAGCTGCACTGGCGAAGCGCTGTTAATCGGATATAGAATTGATCTTGATAAAGATTTGGTACAGGCTTACAGCAATGTTGGCGTGGTGCATTTGATTGCCATTTCAGGCATGCACCTGGGGTTAATTTATTATCTGCTGCTTTGGATTTCCGGAAAAATTCCGTTTTCGAAAAGATCCAAAGTAATACGGCTTTTTTCAATTTTGTTTTGCTTATGGTTTTTTTCTTTTCTTACCGGCGCACCGGCATCTGTATTGCGCGCGTCGGTAATGTTTTCTTTTATTGCGATCGGAGATTCGTTTGATAAAAAAAATTCGGTCTATAATTCGCTGGCCATCTCTGCGTTTGTGCTGTTGTGTTACGATCCATACACGCTTGTGGGATGTGGGCTTTCAGCTTTCTTATCTCGCTGTTTTAGGAATTGTGGTTACTCAAAATATATTTACAAGTGGTGTTATTTTAAAAATAAAATATTAAATGCAGCATGGGAACTGGCCTCCGTTTCACTGGCGGCGCAACTTATTCACATTGCCGGTTTGCATTTACTATTTTCACCAGTTTCCTTTGTTGTTTTTACTATCTGAATTCGATAGCTATTCCTCTTTCTACAATTGCGCTGTGGGGTTGCATTGCAGTGCTGGCTTTTTCCCCGATATCGTTTGTGGCCGCTTATTTGGGCAAATTGGTTTGGGGCGTGGTTTGGCTGTTAAACCATTCCGTTTTAGTAGTTGATGCAATACCGTTCGCTTTATGGAACGGGCTGTTACTATCGTTATCAGAAACGATTGTTTTGTATTTTATTTCGGCAACAATTCTTTATTGGCTTATAAAGAAAAAACAAGCGCGCATTAAACCTTGCCCTTGCCGGATGGTGTGTTTTTGGTTTAATGATTGCATTTAAAAACTGGCAGTTTCAAACTCAAAAAAAGATCGTTGTATACAATATTGCAAAACATTCCGCTATTGATTTTATTGGTGGCCTGCAACATCGTTTTGCAGGCGACCCGGAAGTAATTAACGACCGTCTCCTTTACGACTATAACCTCAAGCCGGCCCGCATTTCGTTTATGTTGAAAAATAGTTCCACATTACCAAGGGTATTGTATCAAAAAAATAATTTCTACCAGTTTTATAACAAAAAACTTTTGGTGGTAGACACTGCAATAAAATATAATTCTCCGACCCCAAAAATTAAAATGGATTATATAATTGTTTCAAAAAATCCGCAATTAAATATGTCCAGTCTTACCCAAACATTTGATTGTGATTATTACATCTTCGATGCTTCTAACAGCCTGTGGAAAATTGAAAAATGGAAAAAAGATTGTGAAGAATTACATTTGCGCTTTCATTCAGTTCCAGAACAGGGTGCTTTTGTAACCAATCTTTAAAGAATCATTTTCCCATGCAGACCATGCAAAAAAAAATCAAGTCGGCCTTAATTTCTGTTTTTTATAAAGAGGGATTGCAGAAGCTTGTTCCACCTGTTGCAACAACATCAACATTACAATTTATAGTACAGGCGGCACTCAAAAATTTATTGAAGACAGTGGTGGCAAATGTATCGCCGTTGAATCGCTTACCGGTTATCCTTCTATTTTGGGCGGAAGAGTTAAAACCCTTCATCCAGCTGTGTTTGGTGGCATTTTGGCAAGAAGTGATGTTGAGAAGGATTTGAAGGAAATGAAGCAATACAATATTCCTGAAATTGATCTGGTGATTGTTGATCTATATCCTTTTGAAGAAACAGTAAAATCTACCAGCGATGAAAAAGCCAATCATTGAAAAAATTGATATTGGCGGACCTTCGATGATTCGTGCTGCAGCAAAAAATTTTAAAGTGTAGTGGTTATTGCAGATAAAGACGATTACCAACTGCTGGAAAAATATTTTAAGAGAAAAAAATGCGGAAACCACTTTAGAACAACGAAAAGAATTTGCAGCAAAAGCATTTGATGTTTGTACAGGTTATGATATTGCTATTTCCAATTATTTTAATAAAACTCAATTTGTAAATCCATTTTCAACAGAAAAGAAAACATTGCGCTATGGCGAAAACCCGCACCAGCAGGGATTTTTCTCGGAAATATAAACGAGATATTTGAACAATTGCATGGCAAAGAACTTTCGTACAATAACCTTGTAGATGTAGATGCAGCAATGCAATTAATTAATGAATTTGAAGAAGGAAAAAATCCGGAAAAACTACATTTGCAATTATCAAACATACCAATGTTTGTGGCATTGCTCAAAGAAACAACGTAAAAGAAGCTTGGGGGCAGCACTGGCCGGCGATCCTGAAAGTGCTTTTGGCGGCGTGCTGGTTTCAAATGACTCAATTGATAAAGCAACTGCTGATGCTATTGAAATTTATTTTTTGAAGTGTTGATTGCACCTTCTTTTGATGAAGATGCGCTTGCAGTTTTGCAATCAAAAAAGAACCGGATATATTTTAAAATTGAAAAAATTTCCGCAGGCAAAACAACAATCTAAATCTTTATTAAACGGCTTGTTGATCCAGGATAATGATGAAGGCAATTTTACCGAATGGAAAGAAGCAGGCGGAAGAGATTCAACTGAAGAGAAAAAGAAGATCTGATTTTTGCCAATCTTGTTTGCAAGCATTTAAAAAGCAATGCGATTGCCCTCGTAAAAAATAAACAACTCATTGGGAAAGGTTGCGGACAAACTCACGCATTGATGCATTGCGACAAGCGATTGAAAAAGCAAAGCAATTTAATTTTGATTTGCAGAATGCCGTACTGGCCAGTGATGCATTTTTTCCGTTTGATGATTGTGTAAAAATTGCACATGCTGCAGGTATCACAGCTTTTATTCAACCTGGTGGTTCTATACGTGATAAAGATTCAATTGAATATTGCAAACAAAATAACCTGGCAATGGTAATTACCGGCCTGCGGCATTTTAAGCATTGATTAACCGTCAGCGGAAAGTGGAATGAGGCTCTGTTCCCTAACGGTGTAACGTACCTGTACCTCGGGTTTACTTGCAGAAAAAAATAATTATCTTTATTCAATGAGTGCAGTAAAACTTTCACATATTTCACCTACAAAGATTTTGCAATTGGGAAGGACGGTGGGAATTGATTGAAGGAATTCCTTTTGCGATGAGCCCGGCACCTTCGCCAAGGCATCAATGGGTTGCCGTTAATATTCTTTCAGAACTAAGGGGCGCCATAAAAAAATCAAAATGTAAACATTGAAGGTTTACAATTTTGTGGATGTAAAAGTAGAAGAAGATACCGTTCTACAACCTGACGCTTCAATTATTTGTGGCGCCGTTGATAAAAATTTTGTTGATTTTCCTCCTGTTTTAGTGGTAGAAATTTTGTCCGAGTCTACTGCGCTGAAAGATCGGGTTAGCAAGTTTTCCATCTATGAAAAGTTTGGTATAAAATACTATCTAATCGTTGATCATGAGAAAGAGTCCGTAGAAATTTATGCTCTTTCAAATTCAAAGTATGAACTTCAGCGTTTTTCTCTGGAAAATCCGTATACTTTTTTTCTTTCAACAGATTGCAGTGTGAATGTGGATTTGAAAAATTTTTGGGAATAAGTTATATCGACCAGGCTATACAATCGTAGCTTCCTGCAAAAGCTATTTCAATCTTTCTTTATCCTTCCACATTTCATTAAAAGTCTTTTTACTGAAATGAAGCGGCTCATGATGTTTATTCCAATCTTTAAATAAGGTATTTACGATTTTGGTTTTTAATCCTCCGCTGCCCATGTTCATCATGCTTCTTTTTAAAGAGGCTGTTTTCCATATCTTCCAGGCCATTTTTTCTGAGAAGGTTGTCATTCCCTGTTCCACGCTTTCTTTCCGGTTATCCAGCAACAGTTGATGAAGATTAATTTTTACCGGGCAAACTTCGGTGCACGCGCCGCACAAAGAAGAGGCATAACTCAAATGTTTATATTCTTTCAAGCCGTTCAAATTCGGAGAAATCACACTTCCAATCGGCCCGCTGTAAGTGGTGCCATAACTATGTCCTCCAATATTTTTATAAACGGGGCACACATTCAGGCAAGCGCCACATCGAATGCAATATAGACTTTCGCGTTGCACGGGATTAGCCAAAATATTGGAGCGGTTATTATCGAGCAAAATAACATACATCTCATCCGGGCCATCTGTTTCGCCTGGTTGTTTTGGACCGGTAATAATGCTGCTGTAGACCGTAACTTTCTGGCCGGTTCCATAAGTAGATAGTAATGGCCACATCAAAGCAAGATCTGTAATAGACGGAATCATTTTTTCAATTCCAACAATGGCAATATGCGTTTTTGGCCAGGCAGTACTTAGTCTGCCGTTGCCTTCATTTTCAGTAATGGCAATGCCCCCAATATCGCTGATGATAAAGTTGGCACCGGTAATTCCTATTTCGGCCTGTACATATTTTCCTCTTAATTTTTCTCTTGCTACCTGCGTTAGTTCCACAGGCGTAAGTTTGGACGGAGTGCCTAATTTATCCGCAAAAAGCCTGGCAACGTCTTCTTTGCTTTTGTGCATCGCGGGGGTTACAATATGATAAGGAGGCTCGCCATCCAATTGCTGAATATACTCGCCCAAATCAGTTTCTATGCTTTCAATCCCATTTTCCTGCAAAAAAGAATTCAAATGAATTTCTTCCGTAACCATGCTTTTGCTTTTCACAATAGATTTGCAATTTTTTTCTTTGCAGATATTGAGAATTTCGTCTAAGGCTTCCTGTGAGTTTTGCGCCCAGATCACTTTTCCGCCCCGTGTAGTAAAATGCATTTCAAATTCTTCCAGGTGCTGATCGAGCGTTTCTAATGCACGCCATTTTATATTTTTAGCTCTTTCTTTTACTAAATTATTGTCTGAAAATTGCAGCTTTCCCTATGGGTACCACTGCATTGTATTTTCCAATGTTAAAATTGATTTTTTGGCGATGTTCTAAGTCAGCGCTTTTGATGGTGCTTTTCGCTTTAAAGGTAGATGCGGCTTCAGTCATTAAAATTATTTGGGATTCTTAGTTTACCATTTGAAAGTTCATCTTAAAAATTGCGAATGGTGTTTCGTTGTGAAATCGACTAGTAAAATTAGACAGATTCCTCGAAATTTTATAAATTTCATCTAGTTTAGTATATCCAACCTTTTAAAACCCTTTAAGCTTCCTGCTTCCCATTTTAAAAATCTTTTTTTCAAGATAATTCTTTAAAGTCTTTGTCACATATTTTAAAGGTGGTAGCTGTTAAAGAACACAACATAAAAAATTAACCAACATGAACCAACCAACAACACTTCGAAATAATTTTATTATTGCGATATCGTTTGCAGCTTTATTATTCACAGCTTGTTCTACTTCCAAAAAGGCAGACCCGGTTGAAGCCAACATTAAAGCCTATACTCACACATGGGATGAAATCATGAACAAAGGAAGATTAGACATGTTTAACGATACCAATTTTACAAAAGATGTTGTCATGCACGCCAGCCCTAAAAATATTGTTGGTATTGACAGTGCCAGGGCCTACTATGCCAACTTTCTTACAGGCTTCTCAAAAATAACATTCACTATCAAAGATGTTTTTGGGCAGGGCGATAAACTGGTAAAATACTGGAACTTTAAAGGAACTCATACGGGCATATTTTTTGGAATTCCCGCAACGGATAAAACCGTAAATATTGACGGCACTACACTTGTGCGGATGGCCAATGGAAAAATTGCAGAAGAAAGAGATTTTTTTGATAACCTGGATTTTATGACGCAATTAGGTCTGATGCCGACGGCAGGTAAAGAATAGTTTTTTTGAAAAACTCTTTGAAGCAGGAAAGTTTTCCACAGAAAATAAAACGAAATAAGCCAAAAAGTAGTTTTTTCATTTTTTGAAAACAGAAAAAACAAATGAACCAACATCTAAAAGTATATTGAATATCATTGAGCAGGACAAGAGTTTATTCCCCGGTGAAAAGGATGCTGTTTTAAAATCATTAAAAGATGCTGACAAAGAACTAGAAATAACTGCTTCCGAATTAGACGCGCAAAACCGCGAACTGGAAATTGAATCTTCGCTTGAAGAGTAAGAACAGTTGCCATGAGCATGAACAAGGCCGACGATTTACTAAGTATTTGTGAAATACTATTTCATGAACTTCAAAAATTAGAATTTAGCGAATTAAGAAATGCAATGATTAATATCCATGATGATAAAAAAAGTTCATTTCTTAACTATGACTTTTCAGATGAAATGGGAAAAAGCATTACAACTGTATTTTACAGTGCACATCCCTTTATTGCGAAGCAATTAAACCAAGTGAGAAGCGCCAATGATGCTTTTTCAGAAACAATCCTTACAGGCAAAGAATTGAAAGAATGGATAGAGGCCAGGAAAAGAAATGGAGAAAAAGACGACCCAAGACTGGAAAATGCCGAATCTCTCTACTATTACTTTTATTCAATTGGCACTGGCGCTATCGGAATTTCAACTTTAAATTCCATTGGTGAAAAAAAACGGGATCTGCTCAAACGATTCAGAAATGTTTTCAGCGTACTTATCAGAGATACATTGATATTACCAAAGCAGAAGCACAGGCACGGGAAGCACAAATAGAAGCGGCATTAGAAAGAGTAAGTCAAAAGCAATGGCTATGCAAAAGAGCGAAGATTTGGCAAATGCTGTTGCAATTATTTTTGAAGAATTGGATAAATTAAACATGGGAATGTTGCGATGTGGAATTGGAATTGGTAATAAAGAAACCCGAAGTGTAAAGGTTTGGGCAGCTACCACAGACAAGAATATCCCTGTACAAATATCAGGTGACGAATCAATGGACAGTCATCCTTTGTTGCAGGGGGGACTGGATGCATGGCTGAAACAGGAAGATTATTCTTATGTATTAGAGGGAGAAGACTTAACCAATTATTACAAAACACAAGTGTCTTCTAATTTTATATTACCCGATTCACAATCCTTGGTAATAAGAAATGAAGGCCTTCGGCAATATTATTTTCTTGCTACATTCCAGGCTGGTGGCATATTTGCTTTCCGGGAAACTCCTTTTCCCGATGAAGCAAAAAAAGTGATGAAACGTTTTGCGGATGTATTCAATCTCACCTATACTCGTTTTAATGATTTAAAACAGGCAGAAGCCCAAAGAAGAGAAGCACAAATTGAACTGGCATTGGAAAGAGTGCGTGCAAGAACAATGGCCATGCAAAAAAGTGATGAACTGCCGGAAACAGCCAATGTATTATTTCAGCAAGTAAAGGCATTAGGCGTACCTGCATGAAGCTGCGGTTACATTATATGGGATAAGGAAGATAAAATTTGCACTGCATGGATGAGCAGTGAAGACGGTTTATTCAGCCATCATTCCGGATACCCTTACGGAAAGCCCTACTTTTATCCGCTTTTACGACTCACGGCAAAAAGGAGAAACTTTTCATGTCGAGGAAGTAAGCGGAGAAGAATTGGCAGCACATTATAATTATATGCTTACACTGCCTGTTTTAAAGAAGTAATAGATGGTTTTCAAAAGCCGGGTTCACACTTCCCACCTTTCAAATACATCATGTCGCTAATTTTTCCCAGGGTAATTTGCCGTTCATTACGAACCCGTTCCTGAATCACATGATGTTTTTAAACGCTTCGCAAAAGTTTTTGAACAGACCTATACCCGTTTTCTTGATCTGCAAAAAGCAGAAGCACAGGCAAGAGAAGCACAGATAGAAGCAGCATTGGAAAGAGTGAGAAGCAGGACCATGGCCATGCAAAAAAGTGAAGAGCTCAAAGAGGTAATCCAGGTTGTATATGAACAATTCGTTCACTTAAATATCCATATTGAACATACAGGATTTGTTATGGATTATAAGGCAAGGGATGATTATGATATCTGGATAGCTGACCAGCTCGGGGTTCCTTCTCAGGTAACAATTCCTTATTTTGATTCTGTGTATTACAATCGTTTTAATGAAGCAAAAGAAAAAGGAGTGGATTTCTTTGCCACCAACCTGAATTTTGAAGAAAAAAACAAATTTTATCAAAAGCTTTTTGAGTATGTCCCGGGATTGCCGGAGGAAACAAAGGAATTTTATTTTAGTTGCCCGGCCTTGCCAGCATCAACTGTATTGTTAGATAATGTTGGCCTGTACATTGAGAATTTTTCAGGTATTCCTTATACAGATGAAGAGAATAATATACTGATGCGTTTTGGAAAAGTATTCCAACAAACCTATACCCGTTTTCTTGATCTGCAAAAAGCAGAAGCACAGGCAAGAGAAGCACAGATAGAAGCTGCATTGGAAAGAGTGCGTTCCCGATCTTTGGCCATGCACAACAGTGACGAGGTAAAGAAGTGGTAGCAACGGTTGTTTAAAGAGTTAGTGATCTTAATATTGAAATGAACTAGGGGTATTTCAAATTACATTTTCACCAGGATCAAAATATTTACTGCAGGCTTAGGAGACCTGAACAATTGAATGATGTATTTAAAGATTACCATCCATTTTGACAATCATTTTTAAAGATTGTGAAGGTGCAAAGAAAAAGAGCTTACATTATCGAACTTTCCGGTAAGAAAAGAAAATTATTTCATTAAACTTTTGACGTGACACTGATTTCAGCACTGGACCAGAGAATAAATGAATTGTGTGCAATAACCTGATCCTGGTTTTTCTTTTGCTGTTACAAAACATTCCAGTATTTTTTGAAATGATCAGACCGACAGGTTTTTTTGAAAAGAGGCCAATGAAATTTTAAAACGGTTCGCAAAAGTTTTTGAACAAGCATACCCGTTTTCTCGATCTGCAAAAAGCAGAAGCACAGGCAAGAGAAGCAGATTGAAGCAGCACTGAAAGAGTGCGTGGCAAGGCAATGGCCATGCATAACAGCAATGACCTGTCAGCTACCCGCCAGTAGTGTTTACCGAATTAAGAAAGCTCGGTATTAATCCCATTCGATGTGGTGTTGGTTTGTTAATAAAGAATCACAAAGGTCAATTTATATCTGCCACCTCCTCTGCGATGGAGATAGTCTTTCATTGTTGGATGGGCTAAATTATCAGGACCATCCGGTACTTGAAAATATATGATTCATTGGATGCAGCAATGAAGAATATTTTCCGGATTTGCAGGGCGAACTAATTAAAATCGTATTAGAATTATTAATCAGGCCAGCAAATGTCTTCGCCGATTAGCACACCGAGAACCAAAGACAATACGGTACTTTTCTTCTTTCTCGTTGGTTGTTTATATGCGTGGTCAGAAAAACCATTATAATGAAGCAGAAATAAAAATTTTAAAACGATTTGCAACAATTATTGATCTTACATTCAGGCGATATATTGAATTACAAAAATCAGAAGCCAATGCAAGAGAAGCAGTAAAGCAGGCATCGCTTGATCGTATTCGTGCAGAAATCGCTTCCATGCGTACTACAAGATCTGGAAAGAATCACTCCATTAATCTGGAATGAACTAACCATACTCGGTGTTCCATTTATTCGCTGCGGTGTTTTTATTATGGATGAACATAGCAACAAATTCACTACATTTCTTTCAACTCCCGACGGAAAAGCAATTGCTGCATTTCATCTGCCATACAATACCCCGGAGAATATTGGAAAGGTGATAGCCATTGGCATAAAAAAAAAATTTATAAGATCATTGGGATGAAGCTGACTTTGCAAAGTGGATAGCCGAGTACTGGTACAACAAGGAGCTATCGCATCTGAGGAACAATATTTTAAAGCACATCGCCTGCCGCGGTTTTATTTACATTTCCTTCCTTTTTTGCAGGGCATGTTGTATGTAGGCAATACAACGCCGTTGAGATGATGATGAAATAAAATTGGTTCAATCAGTTGCTGATGCATTCTCTACTGCCTATGCCCGCTATGAAGATTTTAATAAACTTGAATCAGCCAAAGCAACAAGTAGAAAAAACATTGGTTGATTTAAAACAGGCACAGGCACAACTGATTCAATCAGAAAAAATGGCTTCGCTTGGAGAACTCACTGCAGGCATTGCACATGAAATACAAAACCCGTTAAACTTCGTGAATAATTTTTCTGAAGTAAATAATGAATTGATTGATGAATTGAAAGATGAAATTGATAAAGGAAATATATGATGAAGTAAAAGCAATTGCAAATGATATAAAAGAAAATGAAGAAAAAATAAATCATCATGGCAAACGTGCAGATGCTATTGTAAAAGGAATGCTGCAACATTCAAGAAGCAAGCACGGGACAAAAAGAACCAACAGATATTAATGCTTTGTGCTGATGAATATTTACGATTGAGCTTATCATGGTCTTGCGTGCAAAAGACAAAACTTTTAATGCAGACATTTAAAACAGATTTTGATGAAAGCATTGGAAAAATAAATATCGTTCCGCAGGATATTGGAAGAGTGTTACTGAATCTTATTTAACAATGCATTTTATGCAGTGAATGAAAAGAAAAAGACTCAGACGTTCAGGACTCGATAGAGTTATGAACCGACTGTTTCAGTTCAAACAAAAAAAGTAAATGATAAGGTTGAAATAAGAGTAAGCGATAATGGCAATGGCATTCCGCAAAACATAATTGATAAAATCTTTCAACCATTCTTTACAACCAAACCAACAGGGCAAGGAACAGGATTGGGTTTGAGTCTTAGCTTATGATATTATAAAAGCACATGGTGGTGAAATAAAAGTGGAAAGAAAAGAAGGAGAAGGAAGTGAATTTATTATTCAATTACCGGTATAACTGATAAAATCAGGTAAATCAAATTAATCCTATAAAGGTGAAGGGAGCGAGTTTGTGATCATGTTGCCTCTATAATTTTCAGCCATCTAAATTATTTTTATTTTGTAAAATTCTTTAACCAATTTTAGACTTCAATTGCGGCAGTTTCATTCATAAAATTATTTCAGTAAATATTTATGATATCCAAAAAAACAACAGCCATTTGTTTATTGCCGTTAGTTTCGTATTTTTTTCTTTATCCTCATCGCTCAAAATCACCCAAATAAAAGGCTTTGCTGATGTACTTACTTCGTATCAAAATGGAAGGCTTCTTTTGGTTTTGATGAACAGGATCTTTTTATCACTTCTGAACTTACTGACCGTATCTCTTTTCTCGGAGAAAGTGTTTTTAAATTTACACCCTCTTCATCCACAGATTTTTCGGTAAGCATTGAGCGGCTCATTATCAAATACAATTTTCACGGCAACAACAATCTTATTCTCGGAAAAATTCATACACCGATAAATTACTGGAATAACACATATCATCACGGCCGGGTTTTTTATCCAACCATTGAAAGGCCATTATTTTTTGACGCAGAAATAATTCCATTGCATACAACCGGCATAAGTTTCCAGGGACACGATTTTGGAAAACTTAGATTCGGTTATGATGTAGTGATTGGTAATGGTCTGGGTTCATCGCCCGTCCCTGATAATGATAAGCGCAAATCAATTACAGCAGCAGTTCATATAAAACCTGTAGATAACCTGTACCTTGGTGTTTCATAGTATAATGATGCAGTTTCAAAAGGCGCAAACGTAATGGGAAAGTAATTGGCTGGAAAGTAAATCAAAATCTTTTTACCGGTTCGATTGCATATTTTGGTAATAAATTTGAACTGCTTACTGAAGGTACACTTGGCATTAATAAAACCGATACAACCGGTTCTAAAAATACACTTGCTGCTTATCTGTATACAGGATATAAGGTTACGGAAAAATTAATTCCTTACATCCGGCTCGATGATCTTCAATATCAAAACGGAGAAATTTATTTTAATAAAAACAATACCACTTCTGTTATCGCCGGATTGCGTTACCAGATCAATTACCTGGCTGTTGTAAAGTTGGAATTTCAACATCAGCATACAGAACTCGAAGGAAACACTAATAAAATCACCGCACAATTTGCTGTAGGATTTTAATTATGAAAAATGAAAAAAAAAATACGATATAATTCATTACATTTTACAAAATTCTTTTTTGTAATACTGTTACTTTTTTGTATTCACTGCTAAATCACAAACTTCATCCCTTACGGTTATCAGCAACCAAAAAGGCGCGCCTTCTACCTTAAATTTTTCTGAGTTAAAATCCATTTTCATGGGCGAACAACAACGCTGGCGCAGTGGTACTAAAATCACTATTGCACTAATGAAGACAAATACTGCAGCCGGAAAAAACACTTCTGAAACGATATATGGAATGAGTTCTGATGAATTGAATAAATTTTGGCTGGCACTGGTATTCCAGGGAAAAGCTGCTGCGCCTAATTTTTTTAATTCTGCAAGTGAATTAGAAAATTTTGTTGCTCAAAACCCGGGTGCTATTGGTATTGTGGACCAGGTAGCTGCCAATGATGAAATTAAAACTGTGCAGGTGGAAGGGAAAAAATTATAGTGGCGATTTCTGCTAATGTGCTAATGTCTGACATGCCTCTGAATAATTCAATAATTCAATGTTAATAATTTCCTAAAATCCGTCAATAAAGGGTACTAAAATATGCTCCTCAATCTTAAAACAAAAATCTGGCTTACCGTTCTCAGTATTGTTTTAATGTTTACCTTTTTTACACTTTATTATTTTCCTGCACAGCAAGGAAAATTATTAATAAAAAACTACAGTGATGAAGTTCAAAATCTTGCCAATACCGTTGCTCTGGGAGTAAAAATTGCATTACAGAACAAAACTTTGAAGGCGTACAAACAGCGATGGAATTTGTAAAAGATGATCCGCGTTTAAAATTTGTGAGCATGCTTCAAAATGATACTGCCTGGAATGACGATCATACAAATTATAAAGTGAAACTTTCTGTTTTTAAAACTTTCCCTGAAAATCAAACATCCAGAAGCAAATTAATTCCAGCGATTCAATGATTGTAAAACAGTGCTCCATTTGTTACGTCCGTAATGTCGGGTTCAGTCATGCTTGCTTTTACCACAAAAGAAATTGTTGAAAGTCAAAGAAAAATCCGCATCACTTCATTGGTAGTAAGTGGAATAGTTTTATTAATTGGTATTCTGATCGGATTTTGGCTCTCAAGAAGTATTTCAGTGCCGGTAAAGGCTTTGCGAAATGCTGCAACACAAGGTTGGAAAAGGCGATCTTACACACGGGTACAAAAGGCTGGAAAGGATGAGATCGGTGAATTAGGCCGTGCTTTTAATAAAATGGTAGATGATCTTTCGCTGACGCGAAGGAACTGGATGAATCAAACATTTCACTGTCGAAGCAAATAATAGTTTAAACACTACATTAAGCGAATTAAAATCAACGCAGGCACAATTGATACAATCAGAAAAAATGGCTTCGCTTGGTGAACTCACTGCAGGCATTGCACATGAAATTCAAAACCCGTTAAACTTTGTAAATAATTTTTCTGAAGTAAATACAGAATTGATTGATGAATTGAAAGAAGAAATTGAAAAAGGCAAATAGTGATGAAGATAGAAAATGCATTAGCAAATGATATTAAAGAAAATGAAGAAAAAATAAATCATCATGGCAAACGTGCCGATGCCATTGTAAAAGGAATGCTGCAACATTCACGAAGCAGCACAGGGCAAAAAGAACCAACAGATATTAATGCTTTGGCAGATGAATATTTGCGACTGGCTTATCATGGCTTGCGGGCAAAAGACAAATCATTCAATGCAGACATTGAAAACAGATTTTGATGAAAGCATTGGAAAAATAAATATTATTCCGCAGGATATTGGAAGAGTATTATTGAATCTTATTCAACAATGCATTTTATGCAGTAAATGAAAAGAAAAAAGACTGTCAAGTCTCAAATGATAGCCTATGAACCAACTGTTTCAGTAAGTACAAAAAAAATGAATGATAAAATTGAAATAAAAGTAAAAGATAATGGCAATGGCATTCCTCAAAAAGTAGTTGATAAAATCTTTCAACCATTCTTTACCACCAAACCAACAGGACAGGGAACAGGATTGGGTTTATCATTAAGCTATGATATTGTTAAAGCACATGGCGGAGAAATAAAAGTGGAAACAAAAGAAGGTGAAGGAACTGAGTTTATTATTACTCTTTTAAATTGATCACCGTTCTTAAAATTTTTAAAATTGCTAAAAACTATATTTTGGCTTTCCCCGCTTTCTTTTTGACCGGCTACTTCAACACTCCCAACTCTTTCCCAACTTTTGTAAAAGCTTCAATCGCTTTATCCAAATGTTTTTGTTCATGCGCAGCACTTAATTGCACACGGATTCTCGCCTGCCCTTTTGCAACTACAGGAAAGAAAAATCCAATAACATAAATACCTTCTTCCAATAATTTGGCTGCAAAATTTTGTGCCAGCACGGCATCGTACAACATAATTGGTACAATCGGATGATCGCCGGGTTTGATATCAAATCCTGCTTCAGTCATTTTTTTTCTGAAATATTTGGTATTATATTCCAGTTTATCACGCAGCTCTGTTGTTTCACTCAGCATATCAAAAACAGCAATGGAAGCGCCTACAATGCTTGGCGCCACTGTATTGCTGAATAAGATAAGGACGGCTGCGCTGGCGCAGCATTTCAATAATTTCTTTTTTGCCGGTTGTAAATCCGCCGCTTGCGCCACCAAGCGCTTTTCCTAATGTTCCGGTAATAATATCTATCCTTCCCATTACACCGCGGTATTCATGCGTGCCTCTTCCGGTTTTTCCTAAAAAACCTGTTGAATGGCATTCATCAATCATAACAATGGCATCATATTTATCTGCCAGGTCACAAATTTTATCAAGCTGCGCAATAGTTCCATCCATGCTGAAAGAGCCATCAGTAACAATAATCCTGCTCCGAAATGCTGGCTTTCTTTTAATTTATTTTCCAGATCCTCCATATTATTATGCTCATACCGGAATCGCTGTGCTTTGCATAAACGAACGCCATCAATAATGCTCGCATGATTTAATGCATCAGAAATAATGGCATCCTGTTCACCAAATAATGGTTCAAAAACTCCGCCGTTTGCATCAAAACAGCCGCATATAGAATGGTATCTTCCGTACCTAAAAATTCAGCAATTTTTTTCTCCAGTTCTTTATGAATATCCTGCGTGCCGCAAATGAAACGCACGCTGCTTAATCCATAGCCGCGTTCGTCAATATCTTTTTTTGCCGCTTCAATTACTTTGGGATGAGAAGATAAGCCAAGATAATTATTAGCGCAAAAATTTAAAACCATTTTGCCGCCTACTTCAATTTCTGCGCCTTGTTCGCTGGTAATTATCCTTTCATTTTTAAAAAGCCCTGCGGATTTTATTTCTTCCAGCTCTTTTCCTATTCTGGTTGCAAAATTTTGATTCATATTTTCTGTTTTATTGCCACAAACCTACTATGAAAACGATAAAATTTACCTTAAAAATTGAACCTTTGCCAAAAATTTGGGAAGAATCCTTAAAATTATTTTTAACACATGTAACTATTTGAAACGGTAATGCGTATAACTTACAAACCAGCGGATGTAATAAATTTTTACTCTTGATTGTATGACTGAAAAAGAATTTAATGAATGTGTGAATTTGTATGCAGATAATGTGTACCGGTTTATCGTGAAAAATTTAAGGCATGAAGATGATTCAAAGGATGTAGTGCAATCATCATTTGAAAAACTATGGATCAACCGGGAAAAAGTAGAAAATGATCGATGTAAATCTTACTTATTTACCGTAGCCTATCATCAAATGATTGACTTGATACGAAAAAATAAAAGAGTAAAAATTCAGGATGATTTTTCGTTTTCAAAAGCAACAACAAATGAACCACAACACAATGTAAAAAAAGTATTGAATGAAGCCTTATACCGATTGAGTGAAACACAGCGTAGCCTGGTTTTGCTTAAAGATTACGAGGGATATACTTATGATGAAATCGCCACCATTACTATGTTGAGTGTGAGCCAGGTAAAAGTATATTTACACCGTGCGAGAATACAGTTGAAAAGTTATTTAGTGAAACCCGAAAATGTGATCTAACCATGAACATCAACAGAAATAATTACGAAGAATATTTTTTACTCTATGCAGATAATGAATTATCGCAAAAAGAAAAGAATGAAGTAGAATTATTTGTGCAGGAAAACACGGACCTGGAAGAAGAATTCAACATGATAAAACTCACTATCAACATCCCTGATGAAAAAGTGAGCATGGCAGACAAATCTTTTTTAATGAAAAATGAATTGTCTTCTTTTATCAATGAAAATAATTACGAAGAGGTTTTTGTTTTATATCATGATAATGAGCTTTCTGAGGAGCAAAAGAATATAACTGAAAAATTTGTCAAACCTGAATTCCCGGTTTAAAATTGATTTTGAATTAATTGGCAAAGCCAAATTAGATGCTGACGCTGCAATTATTTTTCCGGATAAAAAACAATTATACAGAAAAGAAAAGGATGGTAAAGTAATTCCTCTTATCCTGTGGCGTTCTATGGCGGCGGCGGTTTTCCTTGGATTTGGATTTTGGATTACCATTTCTTATTTCAATAAAAAAGAAGGAATTCGGGCAGTAGCGTTTGAGCAAGGAAATATTCAATTACCTGAAGTTAATGCGCCAAAAATAAATTCAGAAAACACTGGTGATTCAAAAAATGAAATTCCTGTTCCCGCAACAAAAAATGAAGTAGCGGAAAATAAAGAAAAAGATTCAAAAGAAAATGAAAGAAAAATAGTGCCGGACAAAATAAAAAATGCAGTTGTAAAAACAGTTCCTAATAAAATGATTCCTACGGAAGAAAAAGCAATTCCGCTTAAAAAAGACAGCCGCGAAATTTTGGCCGCTTCGGTTCCAATTGCAGAAAATCCTGATAGAATTATTGCAACAACATTTTTAAGACAAACTAATCAGAATGAACATGTTGATAGGTTGATTCAACCTATGGAGCAGCCAGTGTCTTATGCACAAAATGCATCTTACACGATTGATAATAACAGCAACGATGAAAATTATATTTTCTATAATGTAAAAGCCGATGAGTTTAATAAAACAAAAGTCGGCGGCTTCTTAAAAAAGGTAAAACGCATCGTTGAAAGAACCAATCCCATAGGGCGTTTACTTTCAGGCGAAGACAAACAAATTGCTTCAAAATAATAATAAAAATAAATTTAATCCTTACCTCATAAATAATAAAATGAAAAAGACAATTCTACTTCTTAGTGTAATTTTTGCAAGTGCATCTTCCTTCGCGCAGAAAGATTCTGTTCAGGTTGAAAGAAAAAATGATACCATCCGTATTGGGGGAATGATCATTTTGAAAAAAGGTGAATCGAACGAAAAAAAGCATGTAACCGTTACTGTTGGTAACCGCCGCAAACAAAAGCAAAATAATAATATCAGCACTTCCTCATTTATTGTGGATTTAGGTTTTGCCAATTGGATAGATAAAACCAATTATGGAAGCGCTACCTCAAATGGATTTATTGTTAACAAGCCAGGATCACCTGATTTAGTTGAAAATGATTTCAGGCTAAAAACGGTGAAGTCAGTGAATGTAAACATCTGGTTTTTTATGCAAAGGCTCAACCTTGTGAAACATTATGTAAATCTTAAATATGGCTTGGGCGTTGAATTAAATAACTATCGTTTTAAATCTAACGTAAGTTTAAATGAAGGGGGCACAAATCCTTATAATTCTGTGCAAAATATTCAACATCCATTTGTATTCCGTGATTCAATAAGTTTTTCCAAAAACAAGCTGGCAGCGGATTATGTTACTGTTCCTTTAATGTTGAATTTCCGTACTAATAAAGATTATTCGGACAAAGGAATAAGCCTGAGCGCCGGTGTAAGCGCCGGCTATTTGTACAGCAGCCGCAATAAGCAAATAAGCGGTGAACGTGGAAAGCATAAAAACCGTGGCGATTATGATCTTGATAAATGGAAATTCTCATATATCGGCGAACTTGGCCTTGGCCCGGTACGATTGTATGGTTCCTATAGCCCTAAATCTATTTTCCAAAATAGTTTGGATTTCAGGCCATATAATATTGGAATCCGGTTGAGCAACTGGTAAAATAATTCCGAAATAATTCCAGGTTTTAATTGAATCTAAAATCCGTTAACAGTTGTTGGCAGCACGCCGGCAACTGTTTTTTTTTATAAACCGATTACAGGTTTGCTTTCATCGTTAACGGTTTTTATTTTCAATATTCTCTTAAACCCTTTTTCAAAATAAATCCAACAAATAATAGAAGAAAGCACTCCGATAACGGAACCGGCGAACACATCATCCATAAAGTGTTGCCCGAGATACATGCGGCTGTAACCCACCAAAGCTGCAATCAACAAAAATAAAAGTGAAAACTTTTTACTCTTTATGGCAAATGAAAGAACCGCTGCCAGCGCAAATATAGATGCCGTATGGCCCGAGGGAAATGAATGGAAATTATGCAAAGTTATTTCTTCAATAAAATAGGGATAATTGGTTTTCTCCAAAAGAAGTGCCGGGCGCGGTTCAATAATAAAGTATTTTAAAACCTGTGCTGCGATACCGGATACTGCAAAACTGCTGAAGACCATAAGAGCCAAAAATTTTCTTTTCAGGAGAAATAAAACAATGGCCAGTATCACCATAAAAAAGCCATCGCCAACATAAGTGAATAAAATAAAAAATTGATCGAGCGCCTTAGAATGCAATGGGTTCATTAAAATAAATCCATCTGCTTTTGAATAAAAAGTCAACACAAAAATTCCAATGACGAGAAATAAAAAATATCCCAGGAAGAAAAATTGGTTTTGTTTATAAAGAGATTTTAAAGTCATGTTGTTTATTGTAGCAAATTTCAAAAATAGTCAATGTAACACCAACCCCGATATTTAAACTGAATGGGTTTTTAAAATAACCTGCTTTATGGAGATTGATGTAGAGGTAGAAAGTGAAATTTCTATATTTTGGCTTATATCAATTGGTTTTGCAACTCTTATGAAGCAATGTTGTTTGGTTGCGCCAATATGGATTTGGCAATAAAAATAGGC